>NZ_AOLK01000016.1 GCF_000336755.1 Haloferax elongans ATCC BAA-1513
ATCTCGTACACGAACATGACGAAGGACGATTCCGAGGGGATGACCTACGCGGACGCGGGCGTCGATATCGAAGCCAGTGAAGCCGCGACGGCCGCACTCGTCGCGCAAGTCGGCGGCGGGTCGGGCGACTACGCCGGTCTCCTCGACATCGGCGACCGGTATCTCGGTCTCGCCACCGACGGCGTCGGGACGAAACTGCTCGTCGCGGAGGCGCTCGGAGACTACTCGACGGTCGGTATCGACTGCATCGCGATGAACGCGAACGACCTCGTCGCCGCTGGCGTCCGGCCTGTCGCGTTCGTTGACTACCTCGCGGTGGACGAACCCGACGAGACCTTCGCCGAGCAGGTCGGGCAGGGCCTCGCCGCAGGTGCCGAGGAGGCAGACATCGAACTCGTCGGCGGCGAAACGGCCGTCATGCCGGAGGTCATCAACGGTCTCGACCTCGCCGGTACCTGTGCTGGGCTTGCGAAGAAAGACGCTATCTTCCCGGGCGAGGCCGAACCGGGCGACGCGCTCGTCGGCTTCCCGTCGTCAGGGATTCACTCGAACGGGCTGACGCTCGCGCGCAAGGCCGCGACCAGCGACGGCGAGTACACAGACGAGTGGGACGGCGACGAGTACGACACCGTCGGCGAGGCGCTTCTCGAACCGACGCGCCTCTACACCTACCTGCTGGACGACCTGCGCGCGGCCGAGACCCGCGCCGCGGCCCACGTTACCGGCGGCGGTTGGACCAACCTCGAACGCATGGGTGAGTTCCGCTACGTCGTCGACGACGCCTTCGAACCCCACGCAGTTTTCGAGTTCGTCCAGGAGCGAGGCGGCGTTTCGGACGAAGAGATGCACACGACGTTCAACATGGGAACCGGATTCGTCGCGGCGGTCCCCAAAACGAACGCCGAATCGCTCGTCGAAGCCACAGACGGCCGTATTATCGGCCACGTCGAGGAAGGCGGCGGCGTCGCGATTCGCGGTCTCGACCTGTAACGAAGCGAACCTTTCATCATGTCGCTGTGTGTGTACATCGTGTGATGCGTACACCACCGACACCCGGCGGGTGGCCGCTTGTCGGACACACAGTCGGATTCGCCGCCGAACCATTCCAGTTCGTGGCCGACATGCTGGCCGAACACGGCGTGGACAGCGCCGTGGGCCTCGACCTGCTCGGAATCGACAAGCTGTACGTTCTCGCACATCCAGACCACTTCGAGCGAGCGTTCGTGACGGAGCGAGACGCCATCTCGAAGGGAAACGAGTTCGACGCGGCGTTCGGTGACGCCGTCATCGCCGCCGAAGGTGACGAGTGGCGCACACAACGAGCCGAACTGGACCCCTTCTTTCGCTGGGAACGGGTGACCGAGTACGCACCAATCATGCGCGACCAAGTCGAGCGCAGACTCGCTGAGTGGCCCGACGAGGGGACAGTATCGGCGGAAGGCGAGATGAAGAACCTCACGCTGGACGTCATCTTCGCGACCATCCTCGGCCGCGAACTCAGACTCGACGGCGACGAACGAATGCGGACTGCTGCCGACGGCCTCAACGGGCGCTTCGCACCGCAGTCGTGGGTGCTCCCGTCGTGGGTGCCGACGCCGAGTCGCCGTCGGTTCGACAAGTCAGAACAGACTCTCCGCGAAGAGGTCCGAAAACTCGTCGAGACGGCCGACAAGGAGAGCCTCACTGCCCGTCTCGCCGACGCTCTCGGGACCGAATATCCGAAGACGGTCGAGTCGATGGAGAACCAACTCGTCGGGATGATTTTCGCAGGCCACGAGACGACGGCGCTCGCGCTCATGTTTGCGCTCTACTCGCTGGCGACGAATCCAGAACCGTACGAACGCGCCGTCGAAGAGGTGTCTCGCGTCGTCGGTGACGGCCCAGTGAGCACAGAGGCACTCGAAAATCTGCCCGTTCTCGAACGCATCATCAAAGAGACGCTTCGACTCTACCCGCCGGTTCACACGCTTCCGCGCGAGACAACCCGTCCGTTTTCCGTCGGAGACCGAACGATTCCCGCGGAGACGGATATCCACCTCTCGATTATTCGCGTACAGCGTGACGACCGCTGGTACGACGACCCCGACGAATTCCGCCCGGAGCGATGGGAGAAAGAAAGAGACCGCCCGCGGTACGCCTACGTGCCGTTCGGTGCGGGACCGCGAAGTTGTCTCGGGCGCGCGTTCGCACTCACCGAGGCCAAAATCGTCCTCGCGAGCGTACTTCGGGACTTCCACCTCGAGTGGGGCCGAGACGAACCGCTGGATATCACGCCGGAGATGACGACCCAACCGGTCGGTGACACACCGCTCGCCGTCCGCCGTCGCTGACGTCGGTCGGTACCGAGCGCCCCGTTGTGACCGTCGCGGCTCAGATGTGCGCGGCGATGTCGGCGTCAGTGATGATACCGACCGTCTCGCCGCCCTCGACGACGAGGATAGCCGAGTTGTGGTCGAGACCGCTGCTCACCTCGTCGAGCGTCGTGTCTAGTTCGACCGTCGTGAGGCCCTCGGACATGACTTCGCTCACAGGGCGCTGTGTCACGTCGCCTTCCTGTACGTGACGGATGTCGCTGTTCGAAATGAACCCTAGCGGCATTCCGTTCTCGATGACCGGAAGCTGAGAGAACCCGGCGTCCAGCATCAGGTCGCGGGCTTCGCGAACCGAATCGTCGGGCGCGACGCTCCGAACGTTGGTGTTCATCACGTCTTCTGCGCGCACGATGCGGCCTTCCGCCTCGTCCAGTGCCTCGACGATACGGCGGAGCGTCGAGAGACGGGGGTCTACGTCGCCACCCTCGATACGGGCGATGAGGGGCTGTGAAACGCCCGCCATGTCGGCGAGTTTGCTCTGAGTCAGTTCTAACGACTTCCGACGTTCCCGGAGGTCGTTCGGCGTAGGGAGTTCCATACCGAGGGAATAACCCACGGTTATGGAAAAAAGCTTCTGGTCGCTTAGGCGTCGTCGTCCTCGAACTCCATCACGTCGATGACGTCGAGGGGAACGTCGCGGAGCGCGCCGCCGACTTCGCTCTTTGCGATGCGCGAGGCGTGCTTCTCACCGTCTGCGTTGAAGACCTTGATTTCGAGAAGCAGGCCCACGAGCGCGGTGTTAGCGGCGATAAAGGCCGAGTCGAACGGTTCGCCACAGGCGGGACACGGGGTCGCACCGACTTCGACTTCGACGTACTCTTTGTCCTTTTCGTTGAGACGCTTTCCGGCTTCGCTGACGGCGACGCCGATGGCGTCGTCGATGTCCTCGACGTCCCGGACGAGCCAGGCCGCCTCCATCGCGACGAGATAGTTGCTCATAGTGGACGTACGAGACGAGGGGGTTTCGTGCTTTGTGGTTCGTGCGCGCGGGTGCCAGAGAGTTCCACACGGGGTTTCCTGGTGTTGGAGACGAGTTACTGTGAGTGACCGTCGCGGCTGACCGAGAGTCACACCGCTCGAAATGAATGCGGAACTCCGGCGCACGCCACTTCAATAATCGTCATAACTTATGCGAAAGCTGTCAGCACGTCATGTAATACGCACGGCGAATAGTCGCACGTGGTGGGACAGAGACAAGTAGAGTTGAATCGCCCGACAGCGCCGGGGTGGTGATCCGGCCGCGGAGGGAAAGCTTATCACTGGGGACGTCTCGACCCACAACTGAGGACACGGCAATGTTCCATCGCTTGACGAAGACCACGCTACTCGCCGCCTACCAGCTATCTGTTGCCACCGGCATCGCGCTGCTCCCGGTTGCACTCGCCGCCCGCCGCATGGGCGTGACCCTCCCAGTTCACCGTCTCGTTGAGACCACCGGCGACGCCTACGAGCGCGCCGCGACCCGTTAAGACAGGGAATACCATACGTTTTGTCTCGCTGCCGACTGGTGAGCGGCGGCGCTGACGACGCGCGTCAGACACCACGACACCGGCAACGGCGAGGTGAAGGGTTGCATTTATCAGCGCCGAAGTGCAATCGCTGACAATGCGTACCCCGACTCACGACGAGTTCTCTGGCCGTCTCGACTCGCTCAACGGCGACCACTCGAACGTGTTCGGCCCGGAACTCGGCGAGTTCTCTCACGCCGAGCGACGCGCCACCGAACTCGGCGACAAAGAGACGAAGACCGGAACGACGACGGTCGGTATCAAGACCGAAGACGGCGTCGTCCTCGCGACTGACATGCGCGCGAGCATGGGCTACATGGTCTCCTCGAAGGACGTCCAGAAGGTCGAAGAGATTCACCCGACGGCTGCCCTGACCATCGCTGGCTCTGTCTCTGCCGCACAGTCGCTCATCAGCAACCTCAAAGCAGAGGTCCGCCTCTACGAAGCCCGTCGCGGCGAGGACATGAGCATGCAGGCGCTCTCGACGCTCGTCGGCAACTTCCTCCGTTCGGGCGCGTTCTTCGTCGTCCAGCCCATCCTCGGCGGCGTCGACGAAGACGGCGGCCACATCTACAGCATCGACCCCGCCGGGTCGATTCTCGAAGAGGAGTACACCGTCACTGGCTCCGGCAGCCAGTACGCTCTCGGTGTCCTCGAGCGCGAATACAGCGACGACCTGACGGTCGACGAAGCGAAGCAGGTCGCCACGAACGCCATCCGTGCCGCGGTCGAGCGTGACCTCGCCTCGGGTAACGGTATCAACATCGCCGTCGTCACCGACGAGGGTGTCGACGTCCAGCGCCACCAGAACTTCGAAGGCCTCGAATAGGGCTTCGGCCGTTTCTCTCCGTTTTCGCACCGACACAGCGACAGCTCTCTCGGGCGTAGCGGACAAAGACGAACGGGAAAGAAAGTCTTAGAACCAGTCCGAGAACGCGCCTTCGAGGAGCGTCTCAGACTGCTGTTCGACGTACTCGCGTTGCATCTCCTGTAGTGCCGTCTCGAAATCTGCACCGTCGTCGAGGTGGTCGCGGACGCGGTGGCGCTTCCAATCGGCCGGGGTCACGCCCGTTTCGACGCGCTTTCGCAGCGGTTCGAGGTAGTAGTTGGCCTGTTCTTCGGAGCAGCCAGCCAACCGAAGCCCGTCGCGGGCGTGGACGAGCACGTCTTCGTACAGTTCTGCACCGGCGACCGCGTCGCCATCGGCGTCCAGCCAGTGGATATCGCCGTGCGGCCCCTCGCGCATCGCGGTGTAGAAGTTCTCTTTGGCCGTCTCCCACTCGATGTTGATGGCGGGGTGTTCTTGTCGCGGCAGTCGCTCCATCAGTCCCGCGAATGCGGCTTGGAACGCCAGCGAGTCCCGAACTGTCGGCTGGGCGGCTATCGGCCGGAACTCGATGCGGGCGTTCGCTGACGACCGGGTCGCACCGTCGAACACCGGACGGACCCATCGCCAGTAAGTGCCGTGTTTTCGGCGGAGCGTCGCGAACTCGTCGTCGAAGCGGTCGCCACGTGTGACCGACATCGGGACCATCGTCGAGTCGTCGGCGACGCGGTCGACGGCGTCCTCGACGGTTCCGAGGTCGTCCGGGAAGCGAACCTTCTCGTGGTCACCAGCGTTGAGAACCGTCTCGAACACCGCGATACGGTTTTCGTCCCAGCCATCTTCGAGTATCTCGTCCGGTGTCGCGTCGTCGTCGTAGAGGTCGGCGGGGAAGAACGGCGAGTTGACACCGAGGGCGAGCAGCGGCCCGGCAGCGCGGAGTGCGTAGTTGAAAAACAGCGGCAGGTCCACTGCGTGAGAGACCTGATAGTGCGGTTGAATCGAGGTGATAAGCGACTCGGGCATCACGGTGTCGGCTTCGAGCGTGACGTGCGGCGCTTCGAGCGTCCGCGACGGCGGGGCCGTCGGCCCGTTGGCCATCGCGTGGTAGCGAACCGAGCCAGACATGTTGGTCGCGAGTCGGACGCGCTTGTCAGAGATGGAGTCCGTGAGGTACTCCATGGCGGTTTCGCCAACCGGCGGAATCGTCCACATCCCATCCGAGACGAGGCGCATTCCCTCGGCACCGGCGCAGTCGAGTGCGGCGGAGAGTCGAGCGCGAACCTCGGAACTCTGTGCGCGAAGTCCGTGTGGGTTCAACGGCTGGGGACTCGTCGTCATCTCGGCGTTGTGGAGCCCCAGTTCCTTCTCGAAGCCCATGAGTTCGAGCAACCGACGTGGGACGCGCATGAGCGCGTTGGCTCCCTCGCCGTTTACGGACCACCGGCCGTCTGAGACGGCGTAGAACTCGTATTCGAGCCCGATAATCGACTGGTGGTTGTCGAAGGTTCCTTCGCGCAGTTCGCGCTTTACGACCTCCGCATCAGCCTTCGCTTGCGCTTCGAACTCGTCCGCGTCGACCGCGAGCACGTCTTGCACACGCTCCGCGAGGTCGTCGCTCATACCCCCCGTTCGGACCCCAATCCCCATTAAGTCCCCGGCAATTCCCTCGTTCGTCAGCGTCTCACACCACCGACGCTTGTCGAGACCCTTTTTGTGCGGGCGGCGATACTCACGCCCAATGGAGTTCGCCGAGTTCGCCGAGCGCGCGGCCGAAATCGAAGCCGAGAGCGCGGACCTCACTATCGTCTCATATCTTGCCGACCTGTTTCGTGATGCCGACGACGACCTCGCGACGGTCGCCCGCTTCGTCCAAGGGCGAGTGTTCCCCGCGTGGGACTCGACTACGCTGGATATCGGACCCCGCCTCTGTCACGAGGCCATCGCTCGCGCTGCCGGACCGAACGTCTCTGCTGACGACGTCGAAGACAGACTGGCCGAGCAGGGCGAAATCGGCGCTGTCGCCGCGAGTTACGACTTCGGCGGCCAACGCGGCCTCGCAGCCTTCGGTGCAGGCGGTCAGGACGGGCTGACCGTCGCCGAGGTCGATTCCGAGCTTCGCGCCCTCGCCGCCGCGTCTGGGGCCGGAAGCGAGGACACGAAGCTGAAGACGCTCTACGGACTGTTCAACCGAACCGACCCCGACGAGGCGCGCTTCCTCGCACGGCTCGTCCTCTCGGAGATGCGCATCGGCGTCGGCGAGGGAAGCGTCCGCGACGCGATTGCAGAGGCGTTCCTCGTCGCCGACGCCGACGCGACCGCCATCCGCGACGACGATGCGGACACGGACACCGAGGCGGCGGCCCGCGAGCGCCGAGACGAGAACATCGCAACTGTCGCCCGCGCCCTGCAGGTGTCGAACGATTACGGCATGGTCGCCGAAGTCGCCCGCGACGAAGGAAAAGCCGGTCTCGACGACGTCCACCTCGAAGTCGGGCGGCCGATTCAGGCGATGCTCGCGCAGGCGGGAACCGCCGCAGACGCGCTCGACGAGTGGGAGACCGCCGCTATCGAGACGAAGTTCGACGGGGCGCGCGTGCAGGTTCACCGCGACGAGTCCGGCGAGGTGTCGCTGTACTCGCGGAACATGGAGGACGTGACGGGCGCACTCCCCGAAGTGGTCGAGTTCGTCGAAGACGCGGTCGATTGCCCAGTCATCCTCGACGGCGAAGTCGTCGCGATGGACGACGCGGGCGATCCGCTGCCGTTTCAGGAGATTCTGCGTCGCTTCCGCCGCAAACACGACGTCGACCAGATGCGCGAGGAGGTCCGGGTCGAACTCCGGGCGTTCGACTGCCTCCACGCCGACGGCGACGACCTGCTGAACGCCCCGCTGACGACGCGCCACGACCGACTTGCGACCGTCCTCGGACAGGACTCGAAGGCCGTTTCCGACCTGCTTCTCTCGGACGACTCCGACGAGATTGCCGGCTACGAGGCCGACGCCCTCGACGCAGGCCACGAAGGAATCATGCTCAAGAACCCCGACGCGGCCTACTCGCCGGGTGACCGCGGGAAGAACTGGCTGAAGCGCAAACCCGACGTGGAGACGCTCGACCTCGTCGTCACCGGAGCCGAGTGGGGTGAAGGCCGCCGGGCGAAGTTCCTCGGCACGTTCCTGCTTTCGGCCCGCGTCGAGGACGCATCCGGTGACGACGAGTTCGAAACCATCGGCAAGGTCGCCACGGGCATCACAGACGAGCAGTTGGTCGAACTCACCGACCTGCTCGAACCCGAAATCGAACGCGAATCCGGGAAAGAGGTGGATATCCGCCCCTCGGTCGTCTTCGAAGTCGGCTACGAGGAGATTCAGGAGTCGCCGACGTACTCGTCTGGCTACGCGCTTCGATTCCCGAGATTCGTCACCGTTCGCGAGGACAAGACGCCCGAGACGGCCGATTCGCTGGCGCGTGTGGAGCGGTTAGTCGAGTCGCAGTAGTCGAGAAGGCGCGTTATCGAACCGAAGTAAACGGTACTCGCAGCCGAGTTGCAGTAGTCGCGTTTTTCAGCCGCCAGCACCTCGTCTGAGATATGACCATCAAACACGACGGCCTCGACGTCTCGTGGCTCGGCTACGCCACGGTCCGAATCGAGTCCCCCGACGGCTTCGTCGTCTACTTCGATCCCGGCCGGTACGGCGTCCTCGACGACTACTACGCCCGTGACGGCGACTTAATTCTCGTCACCCATGACCACCACTACGACTCCGACGCAATCGAGCAGGTCGCCGACGAGGATGCCACCGTCGTCGCCTACGAGGGCGTGAACGCAGCGAACATCGACCGCGACGTGACGCCCGTCGAAGACCTGCCGTACGAGACGGTTCGCGTCGATGACGAGGCCTTCCTCACGGTCGGCGAGGTCGAGGTGTGGACCCTGCCGGCGTTCAACGACCCCGATGGGCCGCACCTCCGCGACAACGGCGACCCCTACCACCCGCGCGGACTCGGATGCGCCTACCACATCTCTATCGGCGACCGAACCGTCTTCTGGCCCGGCGACTCGGACGTGCTCGAAGGCTTCCGCCACCTCGAAGTCTCGTTGTTCCTCGCCAACATCGGCGGGACCGTCGTGATGGACCGCCACGAGGCGGCCGACCTCGCAGAGACACTCGACCCCGACCTCGTGTTGCCCATCCACTACGACACCATCCCGATTCTCGAAGCCGACGAGGAAGCCTTCGTCGTGGACGTGGCGGGCCGAGGGATTCCAGTCGTCCTCGACGACCCCGAACAGGTCTGAGCGGCGCGGGGCTCTTTCTGTAACACCCAGCGGCGCAGAACGCCTTCCGTAACCCACCCGCCCAGAGATGTAACCAGACGGAACGGTTTTTCTCGGCCCACGCCGTACCGCCGTGTATGACACTCGACTACGGGATGCTCGACGGTCGGCGGCCGTACTATCGCGTTGGTGACCCAGACGGTGACCCGCTTTTCGTCCTCCCGGGAGTCTCGGATGCGTTCCAGCGAGGTGCCCCCTCCCGCGCGACTGCGGCGGTTCTGTCAAGACTCTATCGCGGCGTTTCCGACCGCGATGTGTGGGTCGTCGGACGCCGACGACACATCCCGGTCGGGTCGTCCACCCGGGATATGGCTGCCGAGTACGCGACCGTAATCGACGAGCAAGGCCTGTGGCCGGCGGACGTTATCGGCGTGTCGATGGGCGGGTTCATCGCCCAGTACCTCGCCGCCGACTACGCCGACTACGTGGATTCGCTCGCGCTCGTGTCGTCGGCGACGCGACTCGGCGGCCACGGCAAACAGGTCATCCGAGACTGGCGGACGCTCGCCGGGAAAGGCAAGTGGGCCGAACTCGCCGCAGACGCAGAGCGTGAATCGGCGACCGGCGTCAAACAGACGGTCGCACCGCTGCTCGTCGAGTTTGCGGGTACGTTCGCCGACCTCCGCCCGGCGGTTCCCGCCGACGTGGTCGTCTCACTCTCTGCCAGTCTCGAACACGACTCCCGAGACGTGCTCGACGATATCGACGCGCCGACGCTCGTCGCTGCGGGCGACGCCGACCACTTCTTCCCCGAACCGCGCCTCCGCGAGATGAAAGACGGCATCGACGACGCGACGCTGGCGCTGTTCAAGGGAGCGGGACACGACCTCGCAGTGAGCGAAGCGGACGAACTCAACGGTATCGTCCGGCGCTTTTTCGACGGCTTCCGCGGCGACGGACTCTATCCCTAAAAATCGAGAGAGCGAAACGAGGGCGGGTTAGATGACGCCCATCTCGTCGAGACGGGTGGGCAGGTACTCGTCGGTCACGAAGTCGAGGCCGCGGGCCGCGAGTGCCTGCTGTTCTGCCTTCTTGCCGATGTCGAGTTGCAGTTCGATTTGTTCGGTCCAGTAGTCGCTCATGAAGCGCGGGTCCTCGAGTTCCGACTCCAAGGCGTTGATGTCCGAGTCCGAAAGCGGGTCGGTCGGCAGGTCGTAGTCGACGATGTCCTGCGGTTGGATGCCGACGAACCGAGCGTCCGGCGTGGCGAGGTACTCCGAGAGGTGTGCGGACTTAATCGACCCGTACGCGACAGAGCCGAAGATACGGTACGACCACGGGTCACCGTCTGTGAAGACCACGACCGGCAGGTCGAGTTCGTTGCGCAGGCGCTTCGTGATGCGCCGCGTCGCGCGAGCGGGCTGTCCCTTCAGGTGGACGATAAGGGCGTTGTAGTCGTCGTCGAACCCGTTTTCGATGAGACGGTCGCGCATACCACCGGTCTCGACGCACATCACGAAGTCGATGTCGTGGTCGAGGAATTCGATGGTGTCCGGGTTGTTCGGAATCTGGTAGCCGCCTTCGCCGACGTCCTTCTGGCAGTGAATCTCGCGCTCGCCGCGGCGGGTCTGCTCGCGGAGTTCGAGCGGCCCCATGAGCGTCGCACCCGACTCTTCCGGACGCATGTGGAAGTCTTCGCGGGTGACTTCCGAGACGATTTCGAGGTCCTCGATGAGTTGGTTGGACTCGTCTTGGTCCGAGAAGTGGGCCTCTTCTGCGTCCCACGATTCGGAGAGGTAGTAGAGTTCACGAAGGGTCGACGAACGGTCTTCTTCCAGTTGTCGAGCGAGGAACTCGATGGTGTAGGCGGCCTTCAGAAGCTTCCGCGCCCCGCGGACACTGTTGGCCGAGCGGGTCGAGGTTCGGTCGCCGTAGACCCAAACGTTGGAGTCTTCGTCGTATTCGATGTTGCTTTTCGTCCGCGTGGGGAGCGTCATCGTCGGAATCTCCCCGTCGTCGAACTGGTCGTAGAACTCCGCCGCGAGGTCGATGAGTCGTTCGCGGGCGAGTTCCTCGTCGGTTTTTGAATCGGATGCCATTATGCGTTCACCGTGAGTTTCTCCGTCTCGACGCCGTCGACGTTGATGTCGAACGACGCGTCCTGTTCGACCGAGTAAGTGAGCGTCTCGGACTCACCCGCGGCCACCGTCGGATTCCACTTGACGAACCACTCGCCGTCGAGGTCGACGACGTTCGCCTCGCCGTTCAACCCGAGGGGTTCGGTGTCGAGGATGTCTGTGATATCCGGCGACTCGTTCGTACTCGAGTAGTTCGTGACCGTGAGCGTGACCGTCCCGTCTTCGACGGTTCGCTCGACGCTGACGTTGTTCATGATGCGGGCGAGCGCACCGTCGATTTTCGGCTCTTCGCGGCCGGTAACTTCCGAGAGCTTCGTCGCCATCTGCGGGAGGATGCGGCCGATAACGTCCTGTTTCTGGCGACGCTTCTGGAGCGACCGGCGCTTCGAGAGGTACGATTTGAGTTCGCGGGCAGCCTCGCGGATGGCGAGTTCGACTTCGTCTTGAATCGCCGGCACGTCCGCGAGCGCGTCCTTGGACTCGCTCGTGAAGGGGACGTTCGTGGATGCGACGTGGACCATGAGCACGGCCGGTCCTTTCGGCATTCCGCTGCCGCCGGGTTGGTCGAGGCCGTAGTTCCGCCAGCCGATGTCCTTTACGACGTGGGTGATGGTACACGCGCCGCGCTGGTAGACGAGCGGGACGCGGTTCGCAAAGCGCAGCAGGTCGATGCTGCCGTCGGATTTGATGTCGCCGCCGTAGGCGATACCGGCCTCGACGATGAACGGGTCGCCGCCGTGGACTTCTGCGTCGCGAGTCGCGGCCGCGTAGAAGTCGGCGTCGAACTCCTTTTTGAGCCCTGCTTCGACGAGTTCGGACGTGATGGGCGACAGACAGTCCGTCGGCGGCGCGAGGATGTCCGTCTCGCGCATCGCTTCGAGCAAGTCGCGGGCGATATTCCGGTCGTCGGCGATGTCGCGGACCTTCGGCACGTCGTCTTCGACCGTGCGCATCCGCGACCAAACGGCGTCCGCAATCTTCTCGCGGGCCGTCTCGCCGTAGGTCTCGTCTTCGCGTTCCTTGGTTCGCTCGGCCGCCCACGAGACGAAGTCTTCCACGTCATCGTAGGTAGCGCGGTCGGTCGGACCGGTCGTCTCCGCGAACTGCGTGGCGATAGAACGCGCCATCGACACCTTGCCGGCGTCGTCCTTCTGGGTCGTGGTTACGTCGTCGACGATGGCGTACACGTCGCTTTCGCGGTCCTCGGTGAGGACGGGCCAGACCGCCTCGACGATGTTCTCCTGGACTGTGTCGCCGAAGGTCTTGCCCGTGTCGTCACCGACCGACTCGGCAACGTTGCCGACGATGGTGAGCAGTTCACCGTGTGCGATGCGGTCTTTTCCGGTGACGATATCGACCAGTTCCTCGGCGAATGCGGTCGTCGCCTCTTGTCCCTTGTTGGCGACGGCGTCTTCGACAGTTTCGACGAGTTCGGTCGTCTCGTGGGACGTGGGCGTCTTCCACGTCATCTCGCGGCCGAAGTGTCGGTCGCGGAACGAGTCGATGATTTTCTCGGTCGTCTTCGCGCCGACGCGGGTGAACTCCTCCTGTCTCTTATACACATCTCTGATGGCGCGAGG
>NZ_AOLK01000017.1 GCF_000336755.1 Haloferax elongans ATCC BAA-1513
GAGATGTGTATAAGAGACAGGGTTCGATGAGCGTGAGGCTCGCGTGCGGGTTCACGACCGCCGTGTGCTGGATGTAGTCGTGGAGTTGCTGGCGGGCCCGCATGTTGGCCTCCATCTCCAGTTCGATGCGAGTGCCGTGTTGTCGGTCCCACGAGGTGGTCTTCTCGGCACGAATCTCCGGTTCGTTCTTGTCGGTGTCGATGACGAGTTCGAAGTATTCGGCGTCGGCGGACCCCTGCGTACGGCTGGTAATCTTGGCGGGCTTCCCGCTCGTCAGTTGGGAGTAGAGAACCGCCGCAGAGATACCGATACCCTGCTGACCGCGAGACTGTTCGCGTGCGTGGAAACGAGAACCGTAGAGGAGTTTCCCGAACACTTTGGGCACCTGTTCCTTCGTGATGCCCGGCCCGTTGTCTTCGATGACGAGACGATAGTAGTCGTCTACTTCGCTGATTTCGACGTAGATATTGGGCCGAATACCCGCCTCTTCGGTGGCGTCGAGCGCGTTGTCCACAGCCTCCTTGACGGCGGTCACCAACCCTCGGGCTCCGCTGTCGAAGCCCAGCATGTGCTTGTTCTTCTCGAAGAACTCGGCGATGGAGATCTCTCGCTGGCCTTTCGCCAGCTCCTCTGCGATCTCCGACTCGTCGCCGAGTGTCGACTGGAACGAGGTCATTTCCTGTTGCGCATCTACCCAGTCCCACGTTAAGTACCCACCGGCAGCAGAGTGAAAGTGAACAGCGGTGCGATGTCGCCGCTTGCTAGCATTTTTCAGACATCACCGCCAGTGACAGAGAGTCACAAATTCCAGTAGATTGTCCCAAGCGACGATTCGGTAAGTAGTACGCGCCCGCGCGTGCGAGCCTTTAAGGGACGAGGTGTCTTAGACCTGTTCAGATGTCACAGGAAAACGAGTACGGGGCCGGACAAATTCAGGTTCTCGAAGGGCTCGAAGCCGTTCGAAAACGTCCGGCGATGTACATCGGTTCTACCGATTCCCGTGGTCTTCATCACCTTGTTTACGAAGTCGTCGACAACTCCATCGACGAGGCACTAGCAGGGTACTGCGACGCTATCGAAGTGACCCTCCACGAAGACGGGTCAGTGAGCGTCGCCGACAACGGCCGCGGCATCCCGGTAGACACGCACGAACAGTACAATCGACCCGCCGTCGAGGTCATCATGACCGTCCTCCACGCCGGTGGGAAGTTCGACAACAAATCCTATCAGGTCTCCGGCGGCCTCCACGGCGTCGGCGTCTCTGTCGTCAACGCGCTCTCGACGGAACTCGAAGTCGAAATCATGCGCGACGGAGCCGTCTGGCACCACCGCTTCGAGAAGGGCGAACCCGTCCAGGGCGCGTTCGAGCGGGTCCGCGACATGGAACCCGACGAAGAGACGGGGACGACCATCACCTTCTGGCCGGACAACGAAATCTTCGAGACGACTGATTTCACGTTCAAGACGCTCGAAACGCGTCTTCGCGAACTTGCCTTCCTCAACTCCGGTGTGGAAATCTCGCTCACGGACGAACGGAGCGAGGAGTCGAGCACCTTCATGTTCGAAGGCGGCATCCGCGAGTTCGTCGAATACCTCGACGAGACGAAGACGGCGCTGCACGACGACATCATCTACTACGAAGACGAGACCGAGGGCATCGCGGTCGAAATCGCCATGCAGGCGACCGACGAACTGCAGGGGTCGATTCACGCCTTCGCGAACAACATCAACACCCGCGAAGGCGGGACTCACCTGACTGGGTTCAAGACCGCCCTCACGCGAGTCGTCAACGACTACGCGAACTCCGAGGGGATGCTCTCTGACCTCGACGGCGATAACCTCCGCGGCGAGGACGTTCGCGAAGGGCTTACCGCCGTTATCTCCGTCAAGCACCCCGACCCGCAGTTCGAGGGCCAGACGAAGACGAAACTCGGCAACTCCGAAGTTCGGGGTATCGTCGAGAGCATCACGCACGAGAAACTCGGCACGTACTTCGAGGAGAACCCGGACGTGGCGACGGCCATCATCTCGAAGGCAGTCGAGGCCGCCCGCGCCCGCAAGGCCGCGAAGAAGGCCGAAGAGCTGACGCGCCGCAAGTCTGCGCTCGAATCGACTGCGCTCCCCGGTAAACTCGCCGACTGTCAGAGTCGCGACCCCTCCAAGTCCGAACTGTTCGTCGTGGAGGGCGACTCCGCAGGTGGCTCTGCGAAGCAGGGCCGAGACCGGGAGTTCCAAGCGATTCTCCCCATCAAGGGGAAGATTCTGAACGTCGAGAAACACCGTCTCGACCGCATCCTCGAAAACAACGAAGTTCGCGCACTCATCACCGCCATCGGCGCCGGTATCGGCGACGAGTTCGATATCGACGATGCTCGCTATCAGCGCATCATCCTGATGACGGACGCAGACGTCGACGGGGCACACATCCGAACGTTGCTCCTGACGCTTCTCTATCGGCACATGCGTCCCCTCATCGAAGCGGGCTACGTGTACGCCGCGCAACCGCCGCTGTACCGCGTTCGCTACCGCGGCAACACCTACGATGCGATGACCGAGGAAGACCGCGACCGCATCATCGAAGAGAAATGCAACGGCAACCCCACGCAGGTCCAGCGGTTCAAGGGACTCGGAGAGATGAACCCAGACCAGCTTTGGGAGACGACGATGAACCCCGAAAACCGTGTTCTCAAGCGTATCACGGTCGAGGACGCGGCCGCGGCCGACCGGATGTTTAGTATCCTAATGGGCGACGCAGTGGAGCCTCGAAAGCAGTTCATCAAGGACCACGCGACGGACGCCGAGTGGGTAGATATCTGATATGAGTTCTGACGCACCAGATTCCTTCGAACCCGACGCGGGCATCGCGGCGGAAGTAAAGAACGCTCGCATCGAAGACGAGATGGAGCAGTCGTACATCGACTACGCGATGTCCGTCATCGCGGGTCGCGCCCTCCCCGACGTGCGCGACGGTCTCAAGCCGGTCCACCGGCGCATCCTCTATGCGATGAACGAAGCGGGCGTAACCGCCCACTCCTCGCACCGGAAGTCCTCGTCCATCGTGGGCGAGACGATGGGTGACTACCACCCGCACGGTGACTCCGCCATCTACGACGCTCTCGCGCGTATGGCGCAGGACTTCTCCATGCGCTACCCGCTCGTGGACGGACAGGGGAACTTCGGTTCGGTCGACGGCGACCCACCGGCCGCCATGCGTTACACGGAAGCCCGCATGGCCCCCATCGCCGAGGAACTCCTCGCGGACATCGACAAGGACACTGTCGACTTCCAGTCGAACTACGACGACCGCAAGCAGGAGCCGACAGTGCTCCCGTCGTCGTTCCCGAACCTGCTCGTCAACGGCTCGTCGGGTATCGCAGTCGGGATGTCCACGAACATCCCGCCGCACAACCTCGGCGAGGTCATCGACGCGACCGTCGAAC
The DNA here is from genome assembly GCF_000336755.1 of Haloferax elongans ATCC BAA-1513. Classification (GTDB taxonomy): domain Archaea; phylum Halobacteriota; class Halobacteria; order Halobacteriales; family Haloferacaceae; genus Haloferax; species Haloferax elongans. The sequence continues at coordinate 3,441 of NZ_AOLK01000017.1, forward strand.
TCATCGAGGACCCCGATGCGACCGTCTCGGACCTGATGGAGCACGTCAAGGGACCGGACTTCCCGACCGGCGCAAACATCGTCGGCCGAAACGCGGTCCACAAGGCGTACAAGACGGGTCGCGGTCGCATCCGCGTCCGCGCCGACTACGAGGTCGAAGAAGAGGAAGGCCGCATCATCATCAACGAACTCCCGTATCAGGAGAACAAGGCCCGCCTCATCGAGCGCATCGCCGACGACGTTAACGCCGGGAAAATCGAGGGCATCCGCGACATCCGCGACGAGTCCGACCGCGACGGTATCCGCGTCGTCATCGAACTCAAGCGCGGCGCGATGGCCGAGGTCGTCAAGAATCAGCTTCTCGACAACCACCTCGAATCCACCTTCGGCGTCATCAACCTCGCGCTCGTCAACGGCCAACCGCAAGTCCTCACGCTGAAAGAGACGCTGGAGCACTACCTCGACCACCGCCGCGAGGTCGTTCGCCGCCGCTCCGAGTACGAACTCGCCGAGGCCGAAGACCGCGCGCACATCCTCGAAGGCCGGCTAAAGGCCCTCGAAAACATCGACGCCGTGGTCGAGACGATTCGGAACTCCGAGAGCCGCGACGACGCGAAAGCCGCCCTCCGCGGCGACGTCGTCGTCGAAGTCGACGGCGAACCGCTCCCGTCGTTCGACTTCTCGGACGACCAGGCGAACCACATCGTCGCGATGCAACTCGGCTCGCTCACCTCGATGGAAGCGGCCGAAATCGAAGACGAGTACGAGGAGGTCCAAGCGACCATCGAGCGCTTAGAGACCATCCTCGCCGACCAAGACGAACTCGACGCCGTCATCGAAGACGAGCTTCTCGACATCAAAGACGAGTACGCCGACGACCGGCGCACCTCGTTCGTCGCTAACACGGGCGAAGTCACCCGCGCCGACCTCATCGCCGAGGAAGATGTGGTCGTCGTCGTCAGCGAAGACGACTACATCAAGCGCATGCCCGTCTCGCGCTTCCGCGCCCAGCGACGCGGTGGAAAGGGTATCATCGGCACGGACCTGAAGGAAGGCGACAGCGTCTCGTCGGTGTTCGTCGCGAACACCCACGACGACCTGTTGTGCTTCACCAACCACGGACAGGTCTATCAACTCAAGACCTACCAAGTGCCGGAGATGTCCCGTACGGCCCGCGGGAAGTCCGCGGTCAACCTCTTGGACTTCGACGACGGCGAAGAGATTACGGCCGTCGTCAACTGCGACGACCTCGAAGAAATCGAGGGATACCTGACGATGGTGACACAGAGCGGGTACATCAAGCGCACCCACGTCGACAAGTTCCAGAACATCCTCTCGACGGGTATCATCGCTACCAAACTTGACGAGGACGACGAACTCGTCGACGTGGAAGTCACAGACGGTACCCGAGACCTCGTCATCGGCAGCGAGCAGGGGATGTCTATCCGCTTCCACGAGGACGAAGTCCGGGCGATGGGCCGCTCCGCGCGCGGTGTTCGCGGTATCAAACTCGAAGGCGACGACAAGGTCGCCGGTGTCGCCGCCATCGACCAAGATCACCACAGTTGGATTCTGACCGTCACCGAAAACGGGTACGGCAAGCGCACCGACCTCGATGCCTACCGCGCCCAATCGCGGAACGGGAAGGGCCTCATCGACATCAAGGCCAACGAGCGCAACGGTCCCGTCTGCGCCATCAACACGGTCGGCGAGGGCGACCACCTCGTCGTGATGTCCGACGAAGGCCAAATCGTCCGGACACCCGTCGAAGATATCTCGACGGTTGGCCGCAACACGATGGGTGTCATCGTCATGGACCTCGATGCGGGCGACTTCGTCGCCTCCGTCGACGTGATACCACCGAAGATGACGACCGAAGACGAAGAACTCGAAGACGACGCGGACGCGGAAACCGAGGCTGACGCCGACGCCGAAGCCGAAGCAGTCGCGGACGAAGAGTAATTCGAGCCCCGGAGACGCCGGGATTTTCTTTTAGTATCTGTTTCGTGAGTGGCGACGACGCAGTCTCACGCCGTGTTTCGTTCTATCTCTGCCATGGTGGCCGCCGTGTAGCCGACGAACCCGACGCCGACGACGAGAAATCCGAGTCCAAGCCGTAATTCTGCCGAGACGGGGAGCGTCGGACTCACGCCGATTGTCGCAGCAAGCGTGACGAGACCGGTGCTCAGTCCAGTCCACCGTTTGTCTCCCCACTCGTCTCCCGTGGTGTAAGATGGATAGTGCCATCCGATGTGCAGTATGGTTGCGACCCCGGTTCCCCAAACCAGTCCCGTCGCTACCGCCAACCCGATAGTATTCGCAAACCAGTAGAGTCCGCTACTCACGAGTATCGTCACGAGAAGGCCAACGAGCCAAGCGAGAGACGTGCGCTCCATACGGCCAGTAACCCTAATTCGATGATAAATAACTGCCCCCTTTCGACGTGAAGCCTGCTGTGAGAGCGACTCCACGACCAGCTATTCTCACCCCCAACGTTCGACAATTCAAAAGACTCGATATCCCGGCTTACGCCGTGTTTCGCTCCAACTCAGCCACCGTCGCAACCGCGATTCCGACGACCCCGGTTCCGATAACGAGAAATTGGAGTCCGAGACGGAGTTCGAACGGGAGGGGTAGCGACGAATCAATGCCGACAGTAGCGGGGACAGTGAGAAGTCCAGTTCCGAGTACGAGCCATCGTGTATTGTCACCCGTGTCTCTGGTGTACAGAGACGGAAAGCGCCGCGCGGTGTACAACATGATGGCGACCCCTCCACCCCATGTAACCCCCGTGGCAAGCGCCAGCCCGACGTTTTCGGCGAACCAGTAGAGTCCACCGCCGACGAACACCGCCACGAGAAGACCAACGAGTGACGGAAGCGTTCTGTGACTCATCACCGAAAGTTGACAATTTGGCTGTAAATAGTCACCGTCTCGCCCGGCGACACGGTGCCGACGCCCTACTCGTCGACGTGCGACGGTTCGCTCGTCAGATCGTAGGTGTAGTGCCGCGGTTTGCGGTCTCTGAGCCACTCGCGGAGGGGTTCGACCCGTGGGCGATAGGTGAGCGTCGAGCCGAGTTCCGAAAGCGGGAGGTACGCTGCCTCCTCGATTTCGTCGTCGGGGTCGCTCGGGGCAGGTTCGACGTCCTCAGTGGGGGTTGCGTGGTAGAACCGCTGGAGGTAGATACGGCGGTCCGGCCCGCGAATCTCGCTGGTGAACGCGAGCGACTGCACCTCGACGGGGACGCCGGTCTCCTCTTCAGCCTCGCGGGAGGCCGTTTCGAAGAAGAACTCCCCGGGTTCAGACCCGCCTTTCGGCAATCCCCAGCGACCCTTCTCGTAGACCGCGAGGATGGCGTCGTCCTGAATGACGACGACGCCCGCGGCGAGGTCGTGGGGTGCCGGCGCTTCTCTGGGGGCTGCCATCAGAGGATACTCTTGCCGAAGGCGCTGGCGGCGAGTTCGGTCGCAAGCGTGGCCGTCTCGTTGTGCTCGTCGAGGATAGGGTTGACTTCGACGAGTTCGAGCGAGCGCATCGCCCCCGAGTCGGCGACGAGTTCCATCGCCGCGTGGGCCTCGCGGTAGGTCGCACCGCCCCGGACGGGCGTTCCGACACCGGGTGCCTCGCGGGGGTCGAGCCAATCGAGGTCGAGACTGACGTGGATGCCATCGGTGCCGTCCGTGGCGACATCGAGTGCTTCCTGCGTAATCTCGGTGATGCCGCGCTCGTCGATATCGGACATCGTGTAGGCGGTCACATCGCTGTCGTGAATGGCGGCGGTCTCGTTTTCGTCGACGTCGCGGAGACCGACGATAGCGACGTTTTCTTCTTTCAGACCGTCGGTGTTCGCCCACTCGACGCCCTCGAAGTCGCCGATACCGAGCGCAGCGGCCAGCGGCATGCCGTGGACGTTACCCGACGGCGAGGTCTCCGGCGTGTTGAAGTCGCCGTGGGCGTCGAACCAGATGACACCGATGTCGGCGTCACGGGCGCTTCCAACCATCGACCCGATTGCGATGGAGTGGTCGCCACCGATAGCGAGCGGTGTCGCACCTTCAGCGAGGGCACCTGAGACGGCGTCGGCGAGTGCCGTACAGACTTCCTCGACTTCGTTGATGTGCTTCGCGTTTTCTCCACCCGCATCTGCGTCGCGAATCGCATGGTGGGGGACCGCGAGGTCACCCGCGTCGGTCGGGGTCACACCGGCGGCTTTGAGTTGCGTCGCCAATCCGGCGTAGCGGATGGCAGACGGACCCATGTCGACGCCGCGTCGATTCGCTCCATAGTCGGTCGGAACACCGATAATCCGGGTCTGCTGGTTCATGGTTGAAGCTATCGGGCACGTGATTTAGTGGCATCGGAATACTAAACTATTGTATTTAGTATTCACCCCTCTCCGTGCGTCTACGTATCGAAAATAGTCGCTTGGTGCGTGAGAATACGACGCCGGTGTTCGGGACGCTAGTCGTCGAGGTACGGTTCGCACACCCGGCGGACACCCTCTTCGAACGGAATCTGGGGTTCCCAGCCGGTCGCCTCGCGAATCTTCGTGCTGTCGGCCATCGTGTCGTGGACGTACACGTCGAGTGGGTTCTCGATGTACTTCGGGTCCACGTCGGTGCCGAGTGTCTCGTTTATCATCCGAACCATCTCGTTGAACGTGTAGCTCTCGCCCGTTCCGAGGTTGTAGATGCCCTGCAGACGGTGGTCGGCGGCGAGTTCGATGCCGCGAACGATGTCGTCGACGTGGGTGAAGTCGCGGGTCTGGGTTCCGTCGCCGAACAGTTCGGGACGCTCGCCGTTGGCGATTTTGTCGGCGAACTGTGCGATGGTGTTGGCATACTCGCCTTTGTGTTCTTCTGCTCCGCCGAAGCCCTGATAGACGGAGAAGAATCGCAGGCCGGCGAGCTGCATGTCGTAGTGGTTATGGAAGTACTCGGCGTAGCGCTCACGGGCGAGTTTCGACGCCTCGTAGCCGGTTCGTGCCTCGACGGGCATGTCTTCGGGAGACGGCTCGGTTCGCGACCCGTAAATCGAGGACGTGGAGGCGTAGACGACAGTGTCACAGCCGTCGTCACGAGCCTGTTCGACCGTGTTCACGAAGCCTTCGATGTTGACCCGAGCGCCCTTCGTCGGGTTCTCTTCGTGCATCGTGTACGACGAGAGGGCCGCGAGGTGGAACACCACGTCGATGCCCTCGGTCGGCAGGTCGTCATCGAGGACGCTCACGTCGTGGAACTCGACGCCGTCGTCGAGATTCTCGGGCGTACCGAGATAGAGGTCGTCGACGGCGACGACTTCGTTTTCCTCCGCGAGGTGGTTCGCGAGGTTCGATCCAATGAAGCCAGCACCACCAGTGACGAGGACTCGCCTTCCGTTCATGGTCGACTCAACACTCGTCTGACGTAAAGTGCTATCGTCATCCCACCACTGAATCTACAGTCCAAAATAAACATTCATGAGTGTATAATGGTTGTAAATTAGACAAACGGTAGATTCGACCCCTCATCCATCGCATTTAAGGACGTATGTCGCCAACCACTCTCCATGTCATCAATCGAACTGACATCGAGTCAGAAAACAATCCTCACGGCACTCATCAATCTCTACCGCGAGTCGGAAGATGCGGTCAAGGGCGAAGACATCGCCGAAGAGGTAAACCGTAACCCCGGGACGATTCGAAACCAGATGCAGAGCCTGAAGGCACTGCAGCTCGTCGAAGGTGTCCCAGGTCCGAAAGGCGGCTACAAGCCCACGGCGAACGCATACGAAGCACTCGACGTCGAAAAGATGGACGAGCCAGCGTCGGTCCCGCTGTTCCACAACGACGAACTCGTCGAAGGCGCAAACGTCGACGAAGTCGACCTGTCGAGCGTTCACCACCCCGAACTCTGCCGCGCCGAAATTCACGTGCAGGGCTCCGTCCGCGACTTCCACGAAGGCGACAAGGTCCGCGTCGGCCCGACGCCGCTTTCCCGTCTCGTCGTCGACGGGACGCTCGACGGAAAGGACGACACCAGCAACATTCTCATCCTGCGCATCGACGACATGAAGGCTCCTGTCGGCGACGCACAGCACTAACTGCCGTCTTTCTTTCTCTCTCTCTTTTCTCCACTCTGAGCCACTGCTCAATCTGACCTATCGTCGGGTCGAATCGGTGCTTTGCTGGCTGGCCGAATAATCAAACGTCCGTTAAAAAACAGTCCGATACGTGAGACAGCGTAGTCGGGACGGCGCTGCTTAGAGGTCGCTCCACGCAGAGAGCGCGTGGTTGACCGTCGTCACGTCAGCAATCCAGTTCGCGGCGATGCCCTTCTTCAGCATGCGAGCGAGCGGGCCGCCGAAGACGTTGACGGGGAACTCGCCGACGACGGGGAACTTGACCGCGTGAGCGACGGCGTCGTGACCGATAGAGATGACCGTCCCTTTGTCGGTGAACGACCAGCGCTTGAGCGGGCGGCCGTCCATGGCGCGAGAGACGTTCTCGCCAGCGACGTCAGCAGCGTCCCAGGCGGCCTGTGCAGTCGGGGGCGCGACGTTGTCGGACCCCTGCTCGACGAGGGCACAGTCACCGACCGCGAAGACGCGGTCGTCGCTCGTCTGGAAGTCGTCTTCCGCGTAGAAGCGGTGCGAGCGCTCGTCCTGTTCGAGGTCGACATCCTGTGCTTCGGGCTGGCCGGTGATACCGCCGGTCCAGACGAGCACGTCGTAGGCGAGTTCGTCGGGGTCTTCGTCCTCGCCGCCACCGATGTAGACCGTCTCCTCGTCGACGTTCGAGATGAAGTCGCCCGTCAGAATCTCGATGTCGAGCGCTTCGAGGCGCTTGCGGAGCGCACCCTGCAGTTCTGGGTCGTTGCCTGGGAAGATTTCGTCCATCCCCTCGACGAGTTGGATGTCGATGGGTGCGCGGTTCTGGTCGCGGTACTCGGCGACTTCGGCAGCCGTCTGGATGCCGGAGAGACCGGCACCGCCGATGACGACTTTCGCGGGGTCGTCACGGGAGGCGTCGGCCGACGCCTGTTTGATGTCCTGGTGAATCTCGCGAGCGTCGTCGAGGCCCTTGAGCTGGTGGGCGTACTTCTTGAGGCCCTCGATGCCGAAGAACGCGGTCGAAGAGCCGATAGCGACGAGGAGGTAGTCATAGTCGACCGTGTCGCCACCTTCGAGTTCGACGACGCGCTCGTCGATGTCGACGTTCGTGGCACGGCCCTTGACGAAGTTCGTCTCGGGCGATTTCACGTCGTCGATGGGAATCGCGATGCTCGATTCGACGCTCGGGTCGCGAATGCAACGGTGGACCTCGTGCAGCACGAGGTGGTAGTCGTGTTCGGCGACCCACGTCAGTTCAGCGTCATACCCGAGTTCTTCTTCGAGGCGCTTTACGGCACCGGCACCGGCGTACCCGGAGCCGAGAACGACGACCTGTGTACTCATGTCGTCGTCTGTGTCGTCATTAGATAAAGGGGCTTTGAAACGCGCTCCCAATTCGCGCCGATTTGACCGCTACACCGCCCGAGCCGTCGAAATTCTACTTCGACGGTTGTCGATTCACTCGGGTTCGTGTGTGTTCAGTCCAGCGACAGGCCCGGGTGCCACTGTTCGACGCCAGCCTCGCGTTTCACCTCGTCCATCTTCGCGAGGAGGTGGACGGCGAGACTCCCGACTTCGGCCGCGCGGGACTCGCCTTCAGTTCGGAACTCGCCGGTGACGCGGTTCGCGTAGACAGAACAGACCGCACCAGCGCGGAGTCCGTAGACGTTGGCGATGGTGAGGAGTGCAGAGGCCTCCATCTCGATGTTCTTCACGTTCGCGTTCTGGAGTTCCTCGACGAGCGAGTCAGACCCTGCGGCGCGGAACTCCTCGAATCCGGGGCGACCCTGCCCGGCGTAGAACGAGTCGGCACTCATCGTCAGTCCGACGTGGTAGTCGTAGCCGAGACGCTCGGCGGCAGCGACGAGGGCGGAGACGACTTCGTGGTCGGCGACGGCGGGGTAGTCCTCGCGGACGTACTCTTTCGAGGTTCCTTCCTGCCGGACGGCACCGGACGTGATGACGAGGTCGCCGACGTCCATCTCGGGTTGAATCGCACCGCACGACCCGACGCGGATGAAGGTATCGACGCCGACGCGAGCGAGTTCTTCGACGGCGATAGCTGCCGACGGACTTCCGATACCCGTCGAGGTGACAGAGATAGGCGTCCCGTCGTAGATTCCCGTCGCGGTTCGGTACTCGCGGTGGTAGGCCTTCTCCTCAGCATCTTCCCAGAGGGCGGTTACTTTGTCGACACGCTCTGGGTTCCCGGGGAGCAACACAGCGTCTGCGAGGTCCTCGGGACCGACTTCGAGGTGGTACTGGACCTCCGCGTTCGGGTCCTCACTGTCGTTCATGTAGGTACTCCCGGGGGGACGGTGGAAATTCTTGCGTTCTCGTAGTCTACTCCTCAGCGTCGCGCTTTTCGGCGGCCGCTTCGAGCGTGTCGAGCGAGATGGTGTTCGGGAGCAGTTCGCCGAGAGTGTATTCGGCCGTCTCCTCGCCGCCGAGGTCGCAGACGATTTCGAGGTCTTCGTCGGCGAACTCCGCGAGGGTCTGGCGACACATTCCGCAGGGGGTGACGCCGTCTCGTGCCCCCGAGGTGACGACGATACGGTCAAACTCCGTGTGGCCGTTCTTGACGGCCTCGGCGATGGCGACTTCCTCGGCGTGGAGGCTGTTCGAGTAGTTCGCGTTCTCGATGTTACAGCCGACGAAGACGGTTCCGTCGGCGGTTCGGAGAGCCGCACCGACGGTGTACTCAGAGTACGGGGTGTAGGCGTTGTCGAGAGCGTCGCGAGCGCGTTCGACGAGTGCTTCGGGCATCGTGTCGCGGAATTCGTGCGGTGTCGCTTATGTGGTTCGTCTCGTGGGCAGTCACCACTTAGGCTACCCAATCCCGCAAGGGACTATACGGTTCGGCCACTACCCCGCGTCGTGAGCGATAGAATGGGCGGTCGGCGGGTCTTCCTCGTCATCGGCGTGAGCGTCGTCCTCATCTCGGGTATCCTCGGCGTGTTTATCGGAGAAAACGGCGGGCAAGTCGCCGAGTCGATACAACTGTTCGGCGTACTCTCACTGCCGACGACGCCCGTCGCCTTTGCCCTCTACGGGATGGTCGTCTCGGTGGTCGCCCTCGGGGCGCTGTTCGGTCTCGTCGAGTTCGCGTCGCGTCTCGAAGAGGCCTGAGACGCACTGGCCGAATCGAACGCGTCGCAGAGCGAAAGGGCACTGCTTTTTTCCGTCCACGCCCGAGGGACGAGCATGGACGCGCCCTCGTCGACGTCGACGCCGACTTCGTCCGATGAGTCTGGACCCGGTCCGCTCCCGGAAGAAGAGGGCGGAAAAAACCGAAAACGTGCCGCGCTGGCGACAGCACCGTTTCTGGCGCTCGGACTCGCCGACGTGGTCCTCATCTTACTGCAGGGGCTCGAACCCCTGTGGGGATTCGCTATCCTCCCGCCGATTCTGTTCTGTAGCGTGCTGTCGTGGATCGTCTTCAGCACCGACTTCCTCGAAGACCGGACCTGAAATCCGGGTTTACCGCCGGAGGTTCGTCGAATACTTCGTCGGGGTCTCCTCGTCGTAGCCGAAGTCTTCCGCCGAGAGTTCCGGCTCTCCCGCCCCGGGGTCGGCCATCGGCGTCGCCGACTTGAATCGCTCCCGGAGTCGCTCCGGCATGGCGAACTCGTCGCGGTCGAGACGCACCGCGATGGCGTCGTCGTCGGATTCTCTGACCTGTTGGAGGCGCTCGTTCACGGGAGTCGGAAGGTCGGTGACGTCAACGGGGTCGAACCCCAACTGCGTGCAGTACCGATACGCCGACGAGAAGCCGTAGACCGTGTCGAACCCTTCGGCTCGGGCCCGGTCGACGAGACGTTCGATGACGTGTGCACCAACACCCTGTCGTCGCCACCGCTCGGGCACGCCGACACACGTTATCTCGCAGAACGGCTCGTCGCTCTTGTGGACGCGAATCCGGCCGAATCCGGCCTTCTCGTTGGTTTCTTCGTCGAGCGCGATGACGTAGTCGCGGGACCGAAACGCGCCATCGTCGAACCCTAGTTCCTCAAGCGCGTCGAGCAACCAGGCCTCGTCTCGGTTCTTGGCATCCCGGACGTACATAGTGCAGTATAGCTGACGGGCCGACAAAAACACCCCGGGCGAACCACCCAATCGTCGTTGGTCTCGGCGATTCCAAATGAAAGACAGTAAAGATTCTTGGTTGCCGTCGCGGTATGTCGGTTTATGGACGTACCCGATACCGACACGGTGGTGCACGAACCGGACCCGGAATTCGTCGACGACGCCAACGTGACGAAGTTCATGCGGGCGTACGACATCGACGACTACGACGAACTCATCGAGCGGACCACGACCGAGATGCCGGGTGTGGGGGCCTCCGGCGTCGATTGGTTCTGGGACGAACTCGTCGACTATCTCGGCATCGACTTCTACGAAGACTACGACGAGGTGCGCGATAACAGCGAGGGACCGCAGTTTACAGACTGGTACCCCGGCGGTGAAATCAACATCGCCCACAACGTGCTGGACCGCCACGCGGCGGTCGACTCACCGGACCGAAACCGCGTCGCCTGCATCTGGGAAGGCGAAGACGGTGACGTCGTCGAACAGACCTACCACGACCTCTACCGGGAGGCGAACCGCGTCGCCAACGTCCTCGAATCCTACGGCATCGAAACCGGCGACACGGTCGGCCTCTACATGCCGATGGTTCCCGAAGTTATCTCCATCCTCTACGGGTGCTTCAAAGTCGGCGCTATCGCCGTCCCCATCTTCTCTGGATTCGGCGTCGACGCCACGGCGACCCGTCTCGAAGACCCCGAGTGTTCGGTTCTCTTTACCGCAGATGGCTTCTACCGCCGGGGGTCGGAGGTCCGGCTGAAAGAGACCGCTGATGAAGCCATCGAGGAGGCGGGCTGTGTCGAACACACGGTCGTCTACCAGCGGTTCGAGGACGACGAAAACGGCGAAACTGACATCCCGTGGAACGACGACCGCGACGAGTGGTGGGAAGACACTGTCGGCGAGGCTGAGACGGAGTACGAGACGAAACAACTCCCCTCGGACGCCGAGTCGATGCTCCTGTACTCCTCGGGGACGACCGGCAAGCCGAAAGGTATCGTCCACACCCACGCGGGCGTCCAGATGCAGACGGCCAAAGAGATTCACTTCGGCTTCGACCAAAAGCCCGAAGACCGCTTCTTCTGGGTCTCCGACATTGGCTGGATGATGGGGCCGTGGACGCTCATCGGGAACCACACCTTCGCCGGAACCATCTTCATGTACGAGGGTGCCCCCGACTACCCGAAACCGGACCGCTTCTGGGACATGATAGAGCGCCACCGTCTCACGACCTTCGGCATCTCGCCGACGGCAATCCGCGCGCTCCGCAAGTACGGTGACGAACACGTCGAGAAACACGACCTGTCAAGTCTGCGGCTCCTCGGGTCCACGGGCGAACCATGGGACCCCGAATCGTGGATGTGGTTCTACGAGAACGTCGGCGGGAGCGAGGCACCCATCATCAACATCTCCGGCGGCACCGAAATCTGTGGTTGCTTCCTCATGCCGATGCCGACCCAACCCCTCAAACCGTGCAGTCTGGGCGGCCCCGGCCTCGGGATGGACATCGACATCGTGGATTCCGCCGGTGAGTCCATCGCCGACACCCACGAACGCGGCTTCCTCGTCGCCCGCGACTCCTGTCCGTCGATGACCAAGAGCCTCTGGTCCGGCGACGAGCGCTACCTCGACACCTACTGGTCGTCGTGGGAGAACCTCTGGGACCACGGCGACTGGGCGCAGAAAGACGAAGACGGCTTTTGGTTCCTCCACGGCCGGGCCGACGACGCCCTCAACGTGGCCGGTCGGAAAGTTGGCCCCGCCGAAGTCGAAGGCGCGCTCATCGAACACGACACCGTGAATCAGGCCGCCGCCGTCGGTGCCGACGACGAAACCACCGGAACCGCCGTCGTCGCCTACGTCGTCCTCGAAGACGGGGTCGAAGCGAGCGACGACCTGCGGGAGGAACTCCGTGGCGTCGTCGGCGAGGAACTCGGCAAGCCGTTCCGCCCGCGCGAGATTCTCTTCGTCGACGAGTTCCCGAAGACGCAGTCGGGCAAGATTATCCGCCGGGCAATCGCCTCCATCTACGCGGGCGAAGAACTCGGCGACATGAGCAGCATCGAGAACCCCGAAGCGCTCGAAAAGCTCGAACAGGCGTCCTGAGGCTGGGGTCCCGCTGGGCGCTCCTGCAAGGAGTTGCCCCGTCAGTCTGACTGGCGTGCTTCCCACTCGCGGCGCAACAGGCCGAAGTGAACCACGTCGACGTACGACCCATCGACGAATCGTGCTTCTCTGAACCGTCCTTCTTCGGTGAATCCGAGTCTTTCGAGGAGGGCGCGCGACCCCTCGTTGAAGTCGAACACGCCGGCGTGAACGCCGTGGCAATCGACGTTGCGGAAGACGTATTCGACGAAGCAACTGACGGCCTCCGTTCCGTACCCCTGTCCGTGATACTCGGGTAAGAACCAGTAGACGAGTTCCGGTCGAACGGGCGTGAGGCCTGTCTCTTATACACATCTCTGAGCGGGCT
>NZ_AOLK01000018.1 GCF_000336755.1 Haloferax elongans ATCC BAA-1513
TCGGGGTCGGTCATCGACCGCTGGAGGAGGTCCGCGTCGTCGCGCTCGACGGGACGAAGCGAGACGCGCTCGCCCGAGATAACTGTCGTGTCACTCATAGGTGAGGCGATGCGGCATCGACACAAATAGTCGATGTTCGAGCGGGTGCCGAAAAGCGCGGCTTCCTGACGCGCGCCGCGTCAGTCAGCTATCGACGGAACCACCCCGTCGTTCCATGCCTCGGCCGTGAAGTCGACTGCACTGTTCCACTTCGCGACGACCGTCGTCACCGCGAGGTCGCCGGTGACGTTCACCATCGTCCGAATCCGGTCGAGGATGGGGTCGACGCCCGCGACGAGGCCGACGATTTCGAGGGGGAAGCCGAGTTGCGTGAGGACCAACGTGAGCATGATGAGGCCGGACCCCGGAACTCCTGCGGTCCCGATACTCGCGAGGACCGCCACCGCGACGACCGCGAATTGGTCGGCGAGCGAGAGGCTCACGCCCATGATGTTGGCCGCGAAGATGGCCGCGACGCCCTGATACATCGCCGTCCCGTCCATGTTGATGGTCGCACCGAGCGGGAGCGAAAAGCCGTAGATGCGCTCTTCGATGCCGAGGTTCTCGTCGGCGTCGGACATCGTGACCGGGAGCGTACCCGACGACGACCGAATGCTCAGCGCCGTCACCATCGCATCCCGCGACCCCGAGAGGAACGCAAACGGCGAGCGACCGGCGAATCCGACCACGAGACCGCCGAGATAGACGACGCCGATGTGGACGACGGCGGCCACGAGCATCGTTCCGATGAGAAGTGCGAACGGAAGAATCGCGTCGACACCGGCCTTGCCGAAGACGTTCGCCATGAGGGCGAAGACGCCGATGACGCCGAACTCCATGACGCCCCAGACGACCTTGTACATCGCCTCGGCCCCCGCGTCTGCGAGGTCGAAGAACGTCTCGATACCGGAGCGAACCGCTTCGTCGTCTGTCTCCTCCCAGACTAACGAGAGGCCGAGTCCGAACACCACGACGAAGAAAATCGTCGGGAGCACGTTGCCCTCGGCCATCGCACCCAGCGGGTTCGTCGGGACGATGTTGAGGACGACCTCGACCGCGTTCGGTGCCTCGGTACTCCGGGCTTCGGCTTGTGCGAGCAGTTGTTCGAGCCCGCGAGAACCGGGGCTGATGAAGTTACTCACGCCCAGTCCAATCGCTACTGCGAGCGCCGACGTGACCGCGTAGAGGCCAACGGCCTGTAACCCGACCCGCCCGAGTGAGGACGGAGAGAGTTGCCGAACACCCATCAGCAGCGTGAACACCACGATGGGGACGATGAGCATCTTCAGCAACCGAACGAACAAGTCACCGATTGGCTTCAGCGCGGTTGCGGGTTGACCGACGACAAGGCCGAGAATCGACCCCAGAACGAACGCCACCCCGATTCGGTAGACGATACTCACAGACCGGTACTGCTGCCACACCGATTTAGTGTCAGAGTTTGACATGTCGTGTGTTGTCACTAAGTAGACAACATACTGATAAACATATTGGCCATGAGACAACTATCTGCGCGGAGGTCGAATACAGTCCAGACTCGGGCGGTACTGTCCAAGTCAGTCCGAACCTGACGTTCGATGTGGTTCAGTCGTCGAGAATCTCGTCCGGCGTGAGCGCGTTCGGCTCGCTCCCGTGCTCGGCGACGAGGAGTGCAGCATCGACGGGGTCGTCGCCGTCGGGAACGCGAATCGTCCCACCGGCGAGAAGCGGCGCGAGAATCCCCGCAGCGACGGTTCCGGGGTTCGAGAGTGACGCGCGAACCGCCACGGTGTCGTCCTCGCCGAGGTCGTAGTCGGCGATGACACGTTTCGCTGCGGTGAGTAGGTCGCCGTGGGTGTACTCCCGGCCGTGGGCGACGAGTGCGGCGTCGGCAGAATCAACGATTTCGGGGTGGACCGCGGGGTTCTCGCTCCACACTTCTTTCTCCCAGTGCGTCGTTGTCGAGTCGGTCGGCGGGCCACCGAAGACAGCGAGTTTCTGACCCGGGGGCAACTCGTCGAATTCAGATTCGCGTTCGACATCCACGACGGTCGCTCGGGCCTCGAACTGCGGGTCGAACGCCGTGATAGCCCCGAGTTGCGCGGCCCCGAGGAACGTCAGTATCGGCTCGGGGAGCAGGGTGGGTTCGATAGCGACGTGGCCGCCCTTTCGGACGCCGAGATAGCGAAGTACGTTACCGGCCTTGTACGATGTCGTGATGAGGTCGTGGTACGTGTAGGTTCGACCGGGGCCATCGACCCGGAGCGCGAGTCGGTCGCTCCGCCGGTCCCGTGCCATGAGGTCGCCGATAACGTCCATAGGCGGCCGTACGGAGTCGGTGTGAAAAAAGCCGCCGAGGTTCGCGCGCGCCCGGGTGTCGCCTCTCGGCCCCACGGACAAGCCGTTCGCAACTCACGGCGCGCCAGCGATGATGAGCGTACTCTCTTCGTCGCCGTTTCGCAACTGCCGGGTGTCTTCGGGCGAGACGCGGATTGCATCGCCGGGTTCGAGTTCGACCGTCTCGCCCTCGACAACCATCGTTGCGCTCCCCGAGACGAGGAAGTAGACCTCTTCGTGGTCCAATTCGACGTGGTCGTGTTTCTTTCCCTCCCAGTTCGGGTCGCACTCGACCACGGTGAACCCCACTTTGTCGCACTCCAGCGGCCCGCGCATGAAGTGCAGCGCCCCGGCGAGTTCGTCCACGTCGCGGTAGTTTGCCTTCGTGTAGGACATCCCTAGGAACTCGGGGCCGAAGAAACGTGAACGTAGTGGCGAAACCGAGACGTAAAAAACGACGTTCCGGCTCGAAAGTGGAGCTTAGAGCGAGTTCTTCAGTTTCTGGAAGAGGCCTTCTTTGACCTCTTCGCCACCGGCCTCGGCGAACTGCTTGAGCGCCTCGCGCTGCTCGCTGTTGAGGTCTTCGGGCGTCACGACGTGGACCTCGACGTGCAGGTCGCCGCTGCCTCGACCGTCGAGATGCGGCATCCCCGCACCCGAGACGGTGAACGTCGTTCCGCTCTGGGTTCCGGCCGGAATGTCCAGTTCTTCTTCGCCGTCGATAGTCGGCACCTCGACGGTCGCGCCGAAGACGGCCTGCGGGAACGAGACGGGATGGGTGTAGTACAGGTCGTCGCCGTCGCGCTCGAACTCGTCGTGGCCGCGGACGGTGACCTCGACGAAGAGGTCGCCGTTCGGCCCGCCGTTCTCGCCGGGTTCGCCCTCGCCGCGGTACCGAAGCCGCTGGCCGTCGCGGAACCCGGCGGGGATGTTGATGGTCACGTCGCGGGTGCGGCGAACGCGGCCCTTGCCGCGACACTCCGAGCAGTCCTCACTGTAGGTCTTGCCCTCGCCGTCACAGGCGGGACAGGTCTGGGTCTGCTGGACGCGACCGAACGGCGTCTGCTGGACGGTCGTCTGTTGGCCCTGTCCGTTACACTGCGAACAGGTGTTCACGTCGGCGTCGTCGGGATGGCCTGCACCGTCACACTCGGGACACACCTCGCGGCGGCGAATGGTGACGTCCTTTTCGACCCCGTGGTAGGCCTCTTCGAGGTCGATAGAGATGCGCTGGGCGACGTCGCGGCCCTGCCGCGGTCGGTTGCGCTGCTGGCCACGGCCGCCGCCGTTGAACAGATTGTTGAAGATGTCTTCGAAGCCGCCGCCACCCATACCGCCGAAGGGGTTGCCGCCGCCACCGAAGGGATTGCCCTGTCCGCGGCCGCCGCCACCACCAGCCCCGCGTTTCTGGGCCTGCTGGAACTGTTCGTGGCCGAGTTGGTCGTACATCTGACGCTTCTCGTCGTCCGTGAGGACCTCCTTGGCCTTCTGGACCTTCTTGAACTTCTCCTCGGCGTCGTCCTCGTCAGAGACGTCGGGGTGATACTTGGCGGCCTTTCTGCGGTACGCGTTCTTGATCTCGTCTTCGGAGGCGTCCCGCGAGACCCCGAGTACGTCGTAGAAGTCCTCGCTCATCAGTTATCACCTTGTAACCGTCGAAGGTATTTGAAAAATGCGTCTCCGGCGGATGCGAGTGCGAGCGGTCTCACAGTCCCCGGATGTACGAGATTCCGCCTGCCCGCGTCGGGGTCACCCCGAGCGAGCGCGCGTCGGCGGCGTTATTCGTCGTCTTCTTCGTCGAAGTCGGCGTCGGCGTCGACGAAGTCCTCAGGGTCGGCACCGCCGCCCATGCCACCAGCGCCACCAGCGCCGCCAGGACCGCCTGCTTGGGCCTGTGCCTGCTGCTGGTACATGCGCTTGCCGATTTCCTGCAGTTCCTTCGAGAGGTGCTCGGTCACGTCTTCGAGCTCCTCGGTCGAGGCGTCTTCGTCTTCGAGCGTCGCTTCGACGTCCTCGATGGCCGCTTCGATGTCGGCCTGCAGTTCGTCGTCGACGTTCTCTTCGTTCTCTTCGAGGAGCGTTTCGGCGCGCTGAATCGCCCCTTCGGCCTCGTTGCGGGCCTCGACGGCGCGACGGCGCTCCTTGTCCTCTTCGGCGTGCTGTTCGGCCTCTTGCTGCATGCGGTCGATTTCGTCGTCGGAGAGACCAGCGCCGCCTTCGATGGTGATGGACTCGGCGTTGCCGGAGCCTTTGTCCTCGGCAGAGACGTTGACGATACCGTTTTCGTCGATGTTGAAGCCGACCTCAATCTGCGGGGTGCCGGCGGGTGCCGGCGGGATGCCCGAGAGCGTGAACTCGCCGAGGAGTTCGTTGTCCTCGGCCATCTCGCGTTCACCCTGGAAGACGCGGACCTGAACCGTCGTCTGGTTGTCGGCCGCGGTGGTGAAAATCTTCGACTCTTCGGTCGGGATGGTCGTGTTCTTCTCGATGAGACGCTCGAAGAGGCCACCCTTGACCTCGATACCGAGCGACAGCGGCGTCACGTCGAGGAGGACGATGTCGTCGACTTCGCCGCCGAGGACACCGCCCTGAATGGCTGCACCGAGTGCGACCGCTTCGTCGGGGTTGACGGATTTCTTGGGCTCGGAGCCGAGAATTTCGTCGACCTTGTCGATGACCTGCGGCATGCGGGTCGAGCCACCGACGAGAATGACCTCGTCGATGTCGTCTTTCGAGTAGCCAGCGTCTTCGAGAGCCTGCTCGGTCGGTTCGACCGTGCGCTCGATGAGGTCGGACGTGAGCGACTCGAACTTCGCACGCGTGAGGTCGTATTCGAGGTGGACCGGGCCGGAGTCGGTCGCCGTGATGAACGGGAGGTTGATGGTCGTCTCCTTGCGCGAGGAGAGTTCGATTTTGGCCTCTTCGGCCGCGTCCTTCAGGCGCTGGAGGGCCTGTCGGTCCTCGCGGAGGTCGATACCGTGGTCGTTCTGGAACTCTTCGGCGAGCCAGTCGATGATGGCTTCGTCCCAGTCGTCGCCACCGAGGCTGTTGTCACCGTTCGTCGCGACGACTTCGTAGACGCCGCCGCCGAGGTCGAGGATGGAAACGTCGAAGGTACCGCCACCGAGGTCGTAGACGAGAACCGTCTGGTTCGACTCGTCGTCGAGACCGTACGCCATCGACGCGGCGGTCGGCTCGTTGACGATGCGCTCGACGTCGAGACCCGCGATTTCGCCGGCGTCCTTCGTCGCCTGACGCTGCTTGTCGTTGAAGTACGCGGGGACGGTGATGACCGCCTTCTCGACTTCGTCGCCGAGATAGTCTTCGGCGTCGCGCTTGATCTTCTGAAGAATCATCGCCGAAATCTGCTCGGGCGTGTACTCTTCGCCCTCGATTTCGACGGCGTAGTCGTCCTCACCCATGTGGCGCTTGATGGAGCGAATCGTGTGCTCAGGGTTCTGAATGGCCTGATTCTTCGCCGGTTTGCCCACCAATCGCTCACCGTCGTCGGTGAACGCGACGACGGAGGGTGTCGTTCGGTCGCCCTCTGCGTTGACGATGATTTCCGGGTCGCCCCCTTCCATCACCGCGAACGCGCTGTTCGTGGTACCGAGGTCGATACCCAGAATCTTATTGCTCGCCATCTTGCGCACAGATACCGTCCTTTGCCGGTTAAAGGTTACTAGACACTCCGACACACATGCACAAACCACGTCGACGCCGTCTTGCGATTAGACGAACGACACCGAGAACAGGTCGGGGAATTTATGTAGAACCGCCTGACGTATCTCTGTCGAAGGCACCGTCTAGTTAAGGGATGAACAGGTCGAAGAGCTAGTTTCCTATGCTACTCTCAGACCTGCTCAAGGAGAGTTTGGACACAGCTACGCTTGAATGTTGGCAGCGGGAGCNAAGGCACCGTCTAGTTAAGGGATGAACAGGTCGAAGAGCTAGTTTCCTATGCTACTCTCAGACCTGCTCAAGGAGAGTTTGGACACAGCTACGCTTGAATGTTGGCAGCGGGAGCGGACGGCGACGCCCGTGAGGGCGTTCGCCGTCCGGCTCCATGCTGCCGGTCTTTCGCTTAGAGAGACAGAAGCGATTCTTCGGTTACTCGGCGTAGAACGCTCGTTTCAGGCAGTTTTTCAGTGGGTACATCGACTGTCTGACAGCGTTTCAGACCCGCCGAAGGCGACGCCGAGGCGGGTTGCAGTCGACGAGACCGCTGTCAAGATCAATGGCGAATGGTCTTGGTTGTACGCTGCAATAGATCTCGACACAAAAGTGATTCTTGACGTTGCGCTGTTCAAGCGTCATGGAACCGATCCAGCAGCTGCGTTTCTCCACGGAGTCTGTGAGAAACACGACTGTTCAGAGACGGTGTTTCTGGCTGATGCCTTTGGGTATCGGACTGCCTTCTCTCGATTAAGGTTGAACGGTCGGGTCGACTACACAGACCGAAACCTGATTGAAAAGTGGTTTCAGACGTTCAAAATGAGAGTTGACCGTTTCCACAATTCATGGGTGGGCAGTCGGCTGAGCGTCCGCCAGTGGCTTGCAGTGTTCGTTCATTACTATAACTTTCAGCGACCGCATCAATCGCTCGACGGACGACCGCCAGCTCAGGAGGTTAACTAGACAGTGCCNGCAGTGTTCGTTCATTACTATAACTTTCAGCGACCGCATCAATCGCTCGACGGACGACCGCCAGCTCAGGAGGTTAACTAGACAGTGCCCTGTCGAACAATCAGTCAGCAAAACGGGGGTTGCTTATGACCGCCCCGAATCTCAGTCTGCCGACCGTGGCGGCTCCGAGTGCTCACCATCCGCCGCGCCAGGTCGAACTGCCTCGACCCCAGCGTCGAGTACGTCGAGGACCTTCGAAAGCGTCCGTTCACGCGCCTCGCTGGCGAAGAACTCGTGTTCGCCATCGTACGGGACGAGGTTCGACGCTGGCGTTCGTTCCCCGATAGTTCGAACGTCCACGACGCTGTCTGTCGGCGAGTAGAACACGACGTTCCGCGACGTAAACGGCGGCAGTGTCTGTTGTGCCTCCCGAATCGTCCGGAGGAACGCAGGCGAGACACGGTCGGGTGCGTCCGCAACTTCGGCAGCGAGTTTCAACTCGCCCAGTGACTCCCGGGTGATTCCAGACGGGACGAGTCGCCGGGTCGTCGGCAGTCGACGAATCAGTGGGAACAGCATCTTGTCGAAGCCGTCGAGTGCCATCCCCCACCACGGGCTGAGGAAGACCTGTCTGACCGCGAGGTCGAGGTGCGCACCGACGAGGCCGCCAGTGCTGTGGCTGAGTACGAGGTCGATGCCCCGGTCGAGGACGTACGCCCTGACGGGGTCGACGTACTGGCTGTCGAAGTCCCAGCCGTTCGTCGGGAGTTCGACTGCGTGGACGTGGTAGCCGGCGTGCGTGAGACGGTCGACGAGCCACTCGACGCTTCGGTGGTCGGGCTTGTTCCCCCACCCGAGGACGAAAAGCAGGTCGTCGTCGAGGGGGTCGCCGTGTTGCGTGACGCGGACCGTCGGGCGTCGGCGACGGGGACGGAGTCGCATATCACGACTGACGGGCGGTACAAAGAAAAGTCCTCGCTGGCGTCAGACGCGTCGGTGTCGGTTGCGACTCGCCGTGTTCGTTACTCGTCCTTACTGACCGTAATCTGTGCGGCGCGGATGACCTTGTCGGCCATCTCGTAGCCGGGTTGGAACACGTCAGCGATGGTGTCTGCCGGTTGGTCGCTCTCGACGCGCATCATCACTTCGTGGCGGTTCGGGTCGACCTCGGTCCCCGGTTCGGGGTCGATGACCGACACGTTCTCGTCTTCGAGGATGCGGTCGAACTCTTTGAGCGTCGATTCGACGCCGTCGCGGATGTCGGCGTCTTCGTCCTGACTCAGCGCGCGGACGAGGTTGTCGCGAACGGTGACGACGCGCTCGACGAAGTCCTCGGTCGCGCGGTCTTTGATTTGCTGTTGGCGCTTCTTCGCGCGCTTCTTGTAGTTCTGGAAGTCTGCCTGCGTCCGCTTGAGACGACTTTCGAGTTCAGAGGCTCGTTCTGTGGCCTCGTCGCGTTCGGATTCGAGTGCTTCGACACGGGATTCGAGGTCGGCGACCTTGGCGGCGAGGTCGTCGTCGTACTCCGAGACGCGGTCGGCGAGCGTCTCGACTTCGCCTGTCGCTTCCGCGTCGTCAGCGGCCGTCTCGCCGGCGTCCTTCGACCCGGTGGCCCCCTCGTCGGCACCCGAGTTCTCGTCTACGACCTCGTCGTCGAAGTCGAACGCGTCCTCGTCGTTCGACTGCGAGTCCGTGCTCGCGGCCGTCTCGTCGTCGGATTCTGCAGTCGGTTCCGTCACCGACTCGGCAGGGTCGTCGCTCATGGACGGGTGAAGTGTCCGATAGGGCTTAAGAGTGTAGACTGCGAGGCGGCCGAAACATTCTCACCGGGGCGCACCAGATACGGGAGTTCGCCCCCGCGTTCTCGCAAGCGGTGATTACTGATACATCCCGAGCGGCCGTGCCTGTGAACTTTCTTCGTCGGCCTGCTGCATCTGCCGGGCGAACTGCTCTTTGGCCTGCCGTATCTCGGCTGCTCGGTCGATGAGGTCGTCGACCGGGACCTCGATACCCGTCAAGGGCTCGATGCCCTTCTTGATGATGATGCGGGCTGCCTCAGGGTCCGGGAACTGCGGGTCAGACTCGACGATGAGCCCGAGTGCCGGGAGGCCGGATTTGACAGCGTTGCTCAGGAGTGCACCCGTCGGCCCCGAGACGAGACCGGATTCAGTCGGCTTTCCGATGTCAACGTCGTCCAGTCGAGACAGGGCGTCGTGACAGCCGACGCCGTAGAGCGCCGGTGGCGCATCGGATTTCTCACGAGCGATGCCCGAGAGGAACACCGGCATCACGTCGAGGTCGTCGAACCACGGTTCGAGACAGACCGCGAGTTCAGTCGCCGCGTCCGGGCGGATTGGGACGTCGCTCTGCAACACGAGCAAATCGTGTTCCGCGTCGGCGTACAGGCGAACCGGCGGGTGGAGTGTGGGGTCGCCTTCCATGTAGACCGCGACGTCCGGGACGCCATCACAGTACACGTCCGCATAGTGGACCATGTCGAACACGTCTACGATGTGGTCGGCCGCAATCTTCCCGACGAGTCCGACACCCGGTAGCCCCTCGATGAGCGTCGGCGACTCGAGTTGGTCGGTGAGTTCGTCTTCGAGAACGGAAAGTCGTGCCATAGGTGAACATGGACACCCAGTGAAAGTAAAACCGCCGGGGTGGTGGGCCGGTCACACCCAGCCATCCACGTCGCAAGGGTGGCCTGGAAGCGCGGTTCTCGGCGTCACGGAAGCATCCCCGAGGCACGGCTCTCGGCGCTCGCCGCGCACTCCGAAACCGACAAACACGCCCCCATCAAATCGACGTGGTATGAACCCGCTCCAGCGGTACGCGCCCCTCGTAGACGACGAGGAGGCGTTTTTCGAAGCCTGCGAGCGCCCGCTTCCGTCGGTGGTTCGCGTCAACACCATCAAGACCACCGTGGCGCGTGCCCGTGAGGCCCTCGACGACGAGGGCGTCGCGTACGAACCGACCGACTGGCATCCAGGTATTCTGAAACTCGAAGACAGCAGTCCGGGGACGAACTGGCCGTACTTCCACGGCTGGCTCCACGGCCAAGAAGAAGTCTCCGCGCTTCCCGCTATCGCGCTCGACCCGCAACCGGGCGAGAAGGTGTGGGACACCTGCGCGGCACCGGGGTCGAAGACGACCCAGATTGCGGCGATGATGGACGACGAAGGCGTCCTCGTCGGCAACGACAACAATCTCGGCCGCCTCTCGGCGCTCCGCCACAACGCCGAGCGACTGGGCGTGACCAACCTCGCGGTCACGAATCAGGACGCTCGCAACTTCTCGATGAAGCCATTCGGCGAACGCAACCTCGACGAATCCGGCGCGTTCGAGGAGTTTGACCGCGTCCTCGTGGACGCGCCGTGTTCCTGTGAAGGGACCTGCCGGAAGAACCCCGACGTGCTCGACGAGTGGCACATGGGTCACGTCGAGAGCGTCGCAGGCATCCAGAAGGGCATCCTCCGCCGCGCCGTGCAGGTGACGAAACCCGGCGGCACCGTGGTCTACTCCACCTGTACCTTCGCGCCCGAGGAGAACGAAGCGGTCCTCGACTTCGTCCTCGAACGCGAGGACTGCGAACTCGTCGAGTGGGACGTTCCCGACGGCTTCGAAACGTCGTCCGGCGTCACCGAGTGGGAAGACGCCGAATACGACCCCTCGGTCGCCAAGGCGCGCCGCGTCTACCCCCACCAGAACGACACGGGCGGGTTCTTCACCGCGAAACTGGAGGTAGAGGCATGAAAGACGAGACCGCCGAAGACGAAAACTGGGGCCAGCAGTTCGACCGTCTCCCGGCGACGCCCGACGACCGCGTCGTCGAGGGACGACCGTCCCGAGAAGAAGTCATCGACTGGTGGGTCGAGCGATTCGATATCGACCCCGAGTTGTTCGAGGGCTACACCTTCTGGGAGAAAGGAGCGGGGAAGATTTGGGCCTTCCACGGCGAGGTCGTCGACCCGATTCAAATCGAAGGCCTCGGAATGCGCATCCTCCGAACTCGCCAGCGACACTGGAAGCCCTCGACGAACGCAGTGCAGCGCTTCTGCCGCGATGCCACGAAGAACGTCATCGAACTCAGTCCGGGCGAGGCGAAGGCGTTCGTCGCGGGTCACGACCAACAACTCGATTGGTGGGACGGCGACTGGGGCTACCTCGTCGCCGCCCACGAGATTGCGGGCGAGCGCGAACCGCTCGGTGTCGGTCTGTATCTTCACGGCGAACTGCGCTCGACGGTTCCCAAAGGACGACAGGAAGACCTCGTCGAACTCGACTAAGCGACTCTCTCGGACCTTATTTCTCTCTGACTGTCCCGCCGGTCAGTCCCTCCCACTCGACGCGATAGCCGAGGTGCGAGAGAACCGCACTGGCGTCGTCGAGACCCCATTCGTCGAGGACCGACTCAACCTCCGAGAGCGACATCCCCGCCTCGATTTCCTCGCCGAGTTCGTCGAGGACGGGCGGTCGAACCAACGTCCGGCCGACGAGTTCGTGGTCGGGGAAGGAGACGCCGTCAAGAGCATCGACTGCGACCCCGTTCGACTCGGCGACGGCGGCCAGCGAAAGCACGGCTTCGTCGGGCGCGAGGGCGTCAGGAAGCGTCGCGGCCGCGTCGGCGACGAGGTCCGATTCGTACTCTCGCAGAACGTCCACCACGTCTTTTACCCGAACCGACCCGGTGTAGGGGACGACGCGGTGGTCGCGGGCGGTAATCTCTTCGCCCACGCCTAGTGACTCGTCGACGGCGACGACCAGTTCCACGTCCTCTACGTCCGCGAGTTGACCCAGTTTCTTCTCGACGTATTCCGGGGTCCAAAAGCCCATAATCTCGAAGAAGATTCGAGCGTCGGCGTGTCGGTACTCGAAAGCGAAGTCCGGTATCATCACACTCGTCCCAGTCTCCAGCGGTTCCGGCTCCCTGACGAGCGTCCAATCGAGGTCGAGACCGCGGAACCGGGCCGCGAAGTCGGCCTCGACGTCGCTGTCGAATCCGGGTTCGGCCATCGGTTCGACGCCCGGAACGGCCACGTCGTCACTCGTCAGCGTCATCTCGCGCTCGCGGCCCCGGTCGTCGATAGTCGCCGTCAGCGTCCAGTCCCCGGCAGTGGCGACCGTTCGAAGCAGGCGTGCGAAGGCGGTTCCGTACCGCCGAGTTCGCTGAAAAAGCGCGTCCGGCCCGGTGACGACCACTTCCCGGCCGTTCGGAGTCTTCTCGATTTCGTACATCAGCCGAAGCCGTTTGACGGCCGAGACGAGCGCCTTCGGGTCGGAACTCCGTACTCGGACCTCGGTCGCGTCGAACAGGGCCGTCTGCGCCAAGGAGAGATTGTACTGTGCCAGCAACTCGTCGGGCGTCCACCGCGGGTCGAATGCGGCGAGAACCTGTTCGACCTCCCGGTCGGCGACGAGCGAGTCGTCTACGGCTTCTGGGGTCGAACCGAGCGCATCAGCTGCGCTGTCGAGGGCCGCCTGTCGCTCCTCGCGGGTCGTCACACCGCCGACCTCCATCGCCGCCTCGAACGCGGCGCGTCGAGCACGGGCGGGCGGCAGCGGCGCCTGCGTCTCGAAGACGGCGTCGCGGTCGAGAAGTGACGCGAACCCGCGGGCGAGTTTGAAGTCGTCCGCCTCGGATTCGAGGGCAGACAGCGCCTCGTCCAAATCGGCCCGCCGCTCGCCGACGTGTCGCTGAAAGACGCCGAGTGCCTTGGCGGCCAGCGGGCGGTCCTCGCGAGTCGCAAACTGCGGGTGATAGCCGCCGCCCGCCCGCGAGACGCGCAGGAGGTCTTTCGTCAGCACGAGCGACACGAGGCGCGGCGGCGACAAAAGCACCACGGGGCGGCGGTCGCGGACCGGACGGCAAAGTTCATGCCACCGGCGACGGAGGCGAAGATATGGAGCGCCGCCGTCTCCTCGGACTGCTCGCCGTCGGCCTGTCGTCGGGGTGTCTCGGCTCCCTCCCCGACTCGACTGGCCCGCGAACTCCGCCTTCAGCCCCCGCTGGCGAGCAGCGCTACACGCCGGAGACACCCCCCGTCAGAATCGCGACGTTCGACGCCAAAGAGACCGACGACGGCCGTCTCCGCGTGGTCGGCGAAGTCGTCAACGACTCCGAAACAGAACGTGTCGTCACTGTCGAGGCTCGCGTCAAGGCGGGCGAAACGGAATCGACTCGAACCGTCGGCGTAACGGTTCCCTCCGGCGAGACGGTTCCATTCGCGGTCGAGTTCGATATTTCGTTCGACGCGTTCGTCAAGGGCGGCAACTTAGACGTGACGCTCACCTGAAAACGCAGGTTTCCTACCGCCGCCGGTCCGCAACCCGTTCTTCTGCCGTCTCGACGCTCACGAGTTCGTAAAGAATCGCGTTCGAGCGGTCGGTCTTCGGCCGGAGGACGCGACCCAATCGCTGGGTGAACTCGCGTTCCGAACCCGACCCCGAGAGGAGAATCGCCACGTTCGCGTCTGGAACGTCCACGCCCTCGTCGAGGACGTTCGCCGCGACCACGGTGTCGTAGGTCCCATCGCGGAATCGCGACAGAATCTCGCGGCGCTCTTTGGTCCCCGTCTCGCTCGTGATTGGCGGCACGAGGAACCGCTGGGCGATGGTGTAGACGAGGTCGGTCGACGCGGTGAAGATGATGACGCGGTCGTCGCGGTGGCGGTCGAGGAGGCGACCGAGTTTGTCCACCTTCGCGTCGGAGTTCATCATCACGTCGCGGGCGCGCTGCTTGGCCAGTAGGGCCTCCCGCGCTCTCGGGTCGTTCCCGGAGCGCATGACGAGCTTTTGGTAGTCGCTGCCCGAGTTCATCGACAGCCCCGAGGTTCGAAGGTAGTTCACGAACGTCTCCTGTGCCTCCTCGTAGGCGTCGCGCTCGTCGGCCGTGAGTTCGACTTCGACCCGCCGAATCTCGTAGTCGGCGAGGTGCTCGCCCGCCAAGTCGTCTACGTCGAGGTGGTACACGCGCGGCCCGACGAGCGATTCGACGTGTTCGTGTGCGCCGTCTGGTCTTTCGAACGTCGCCGTCAAGCCGAGGCGAGCGGGGGCGGTGAGAAACCGCGGGATGTCGCGGTATCCTTCGCCACCGAGGTGGTGCACTTCGTCGAAGACGACGAGGCCGAAGTCGCCGCCAACGTCGTCGGCGCGGAGAAACGCCGAGTCGTACGTCGAGACCGTAATCGCCTCCTGTCGTTGCTCGCCACCGCCGAAGCGGCCGACTGGCACGTCGAATTCGGTCTCTAACTCGCGTATCCACTGGTCCTGCAGGTCGATGGTCGGAACGACCACGAGCGTCGGAACCGAGTGGTGGGCTATCGCGGCGACCGCGAGGACCGTCTTCCCCGCGCCGGTGGGGAGTTCAACAACACCGCGGCTGTCGGTGTCGACCCATGCATCCAACGCGGCCTGCTGGTACTCGCGGAGGTCGTAGGTAGTCGAGAGGGAGAGCGAGGAGGAACCGGTCGCAATATGGTCGTCGTATGCGACACCAGCCTCGTCGAGTGCGTCTCGAATCTCAGCGTATCGCATCGCAGGCGCTCGAAAGCCGCCGCTTCGGGGGTCGGATTCCACGCCCGGGAGGTCGATACCGACGGGAAGGGACTCGTCGGCGGCGACGTGGACGGTCCCGTCTTCGAAACGCAGTGTCGTCACTACCGGCGGGTTGGCGAGGCGTGGTGATAAATCGACGGTCCGATTGGGGCCTCGGTGACGTGCTTGGGACCGGCCGACCGCCAGCCGTCCGAAGGTTCAAATCACATGGCCGAACAACGACTCGGTATGAGCGACGACCTCGAAGACGCCGTAGCGAAGTTCCTCAGCGACTACAACAGCGCGATGAGCGAGTACGACAAAGGCTACGTCGACGCCGACGCGACGCTGTCGGTCATCGACTCGCACGTCGAAGAGTTGCGTGAAGCGCGCGAATAGCCAGCGTTACAGTTTCAGATAGCGTCTGCGTTGCACGCGACGCCAACGACACGCGAACAACGATGAGTGCGAGCTGAGAACACACGACAGAGTCGGGCAGTGTTGTCCGGGCATGCGTGGGAAGAACTATCCCGGATGCCAACGCCGGGTAGACTATGACGCACTTCTCCGACCGAGTCGAGCGCATCTCCATCAGCGGGATTCGCAAGGTGTTCGAAGCAGCGAGTGAAGACGCTATCAACCTCGGTCTCGGCCAGCCAGACTTTCCCGCGCCAGCCCACGCGCGGCAGGCGGCAATCGAGGCAATCGAATCCGGCGAAGCCGATGGCTACACCGAGAACAAGGGGCTTCTGAGCCTCCGAGAGGCGATTGCGGAGAAGCACCACCGCGACCAAGGCGTCGACCTCGACCCAGACAACGTCATCGCCACCGCGGGCGGGAGCGAAGCGCTCCACCTCGCCATCGAAGCCCACGTGAACGAAGGCGACGAGGTCATCATCCCCGACCCGGGATTCGTCTCCTACGACGCGCTGACGAAGCTCGCAGGCGGTGAGCCGGTTCCAGTCCCACTCCGCGACGACTTGACGCTGGACCCCGCCGCAGTCGAGGAGGCCATCACCGAGGACACGGCGGCGTTCATCGTGAACAGCCCCGGCAACCCGACGGGCGCAGTCTCGCCGCCGGAGGACATGGAAGAATTCGCCCGCATCGCCGACAAACACGACGTGCTCTGTATCTCCGACGAAGTGTACGAATACACCGTCTTCGAGGGCGAACACCGGTCGCCCATCGAGTTCGCGGAGACCGACAACGTCGTCGTCGTCAACTCCGCGTCGAAGCTCTTCTCGATGACCGGCTGGCGACTCGGCTGGGTCTACGGCTCGTCGCGTCGCGTCGAGCGCATGGTTCGGGTCCACCAGTACGTGCAAGCGTGCGCCTCGGCTCCCGCGCAGTTCGCCGCCGAAGCAGCGCTCACTGGACCACAGGACCGCATCGACGAGATGACCGAAACGTTCCGCGAGCGCCGCGATATCGTCGTCGATGGCCTCGAAGACATCGGCCTTCGTGTTCCCTCGCCGAAAGGCGCGTTCTACGCCATGCCTGAGGTCCCCGAAGGCTTCGTCGACGAGTGTCTCGACCGCGGCGTCATCATCGTCCCGGGCGAAGCGTTCGGTGAGCACGGTGAGGGCTACGCCCGCCTCTCGTACGCGACTGACACCGAATCGCTGAAAGAGGCAATTGCTATCATGCACCAAGCGTACGATGCAGTGATATAATCGGCTAATCCCGACGCCATCTTTCGATTACATCACTGTTTTTAGGCATACCTCATTATTTAATTTGTATTATTATTTTAGTCTAAATTGGAAACTTTTAACATGGGAAGATGATAGATAACTCTTGTCATGCCAGCAGAATCGTACGGGATTATCAGTCTGTTTCCAGCGCTCTTCGCAATCCTTCTGACGCTGGTCACCAGACAGGTACTCTT
The DNA here is from genome assembly GCF_000336755.1 of Haloferax elongans ATCC BAA-1513. Lineage (GTDB taxonomy): Archaea > Halobacteriota > Halobacteria > Halobacteriales > Haloferacaceae > Haloferax > Haloferax elongans. The sequence continues at coordinate 16,409 of NZ_AOLK01000018.1, forward strand.
GTCACTGTTTACCGGCATCTGGATCGGTGCGACCATCCTGGTGGGATGGAACCCAATCGCAGGGGGGGCGCACTCGCTCCAACTGGTAATCAACAGCGTAACGTCACCGTTTAACAGCAAACTGCTCCTGTTTACGTTCCTCTCGGGTGCGATGCTCGGGATGATTTTCCTCTCGGGTGGGATGAACGCGCTGGCACAGCGCATCATCGCTCGCATCAAGACCCGGAAACAGGCCGAAATCGGAACGGGCATCCTCGGGATGCTCATCTTCGTCGACTCCTACGCGAGTACGATGATTACGGGGTCGGTCATGCGCCCCATCACGGACAAGTTCGACATCAGCCGTGAGAAACTCTCGTACCTGCTCGACTCGACGACTTCGCCGGTCGTGAGTGTCGCAGTCGTCTCCACGTGGGTCGGCTTCGAAGTCGGCCTGATTCGAGACCAGCTCAACCAAATCGCCAGTGTGGACAAGAGCGCGTTCGTGGTGTTCCTCGAGAGCATCCCGTTCCGCTTCTACAGCCTGCTGGCGATTGCGCTCGTCTTCATCCTCATCGTGATGGAATGGGACTTCGGTCCGATGAAGGAAGCAGAAGAACGCGCGAGGACGGAAGGGAAGGTCCTGAAGGACGACGCGGACCCCCTCATCGAGACGCGCGAAGAAGACATCATCACGCCCGACCACGTCGACGCCCGCTGGTGGTACTTCGCGGCCCCCATCGTCGCACTCGTCGCCATCACCGGATTCGGTCTCCTGTACTCCGGCGGCTGGCCATCGAAGGCCCCCGTCGAGGCACTGAAGGGAGCCGCCACCGCAGACGCGATTCTCTGGGGTGTGTTCTCGGCGTGTGCACTGCTTCTCGCAATCCTCGTGGGTCACGCCCGCGTCAAGCTCGACGCCATCAGTGACTCCATCTTCGAGGGATTCAAGATGGTCATGTTCCCGGTCGCCGTCCTCTCGCTGGCGTGGACCATCGGCTCTGTCAGCCAATCACTCAAGGTTGGAGAATTCGTCGTCGGTGTTTCGCAGGGCATCATCACCGCACCGATACTGCCAGCAGTCGTGTTCGTCACGGCGGCGATTATCTCGTTCGCTATCGGGACGTCGTGGGGGACGATGAGTATCATGTTCCCCGTCGCAGTGCCGCTTGCGGTCCAACTCGGCGCACCGCTTGCGGGCGCAACCGGCGCAATCCTCACCGGGTCGCTCTTCGGTGACCACTGTTCGCCCATCAGCGACACGACCGTTATGTCGTCGATGTTCGCCGGTGCAGACCACGTCGACCACGTGAACACGCAGATTCCGTACGCGCTTCTCTGCGGTGTGGTCGCAACTGGCCTGTTCCTCGCGAGTGGATACGGCCTGAGCCCGCTCCTGCTCCTGCCGGTTGGCGTCGTCGCGCTCTTCGGTGTCGCGTACTACCTCTCCGAGCACGCAGACGTGAGCGTCCCAACTACGTTCGGCTCGTCGTCGGACTAACGCGGCGAAGACGAACACCCCTTCTTTCGAAGCCTGACTCCCCAAGACAGGCATGGCTGTGCGCAAACATCGGCCGCGAGAGCCCCTGCCTCACTCCTCGTCGTTCTCGTCGGACGCCACAGTTACGTCGGCGTCGTCAGTCTCGGGCGACGCGAAGAGCCGAATCGTCTCCTCGCTGACGCCGCCACGCGAGAGCAACGTGACCACGTCGTCGGGTTCGATGGTCGTCTCCCCGCGCGGCGTGTGAATGTCGTCGTCGCGTTCGATAGAGACCACGAGAACGTCGTCGTCGAGCAGGTCGTCGTCACCGATTTCGCCGAGCGTCTTCCCGACGATTGGCGTGTCGGTCGAGACGACGAGTTCGACCATCTCCGAGCCACTGGCGAGACTCACCGCGTCGGCGAGCGCACCGAATCCGGGCCGGTCGTTCGGGTTGAACGGACTGTACGGTTCGAACGACTCCCGACGGACGAGATTTTCGTCTTCGATGTCGAGTCCGAGGTTCGACAGTTCGCGCCCGATGCGAGTCACGTCGTTCATGTCTTCGCCGACGGTGAGGACGTGGAGGTTGCCGCGCCCCGAGAGAAGTTCACGGACGTTGACGACACCCGGAATCTCCCGGACGAGTTTCGAGAGGCGCTCGCGTTCGGGGACCGGCGCAGTGCAGATAAAGAGGTTCGTAAATCGGTGGCCCGTCTGTTCGAAATCGACGTTAGCGTGGTAGCCGGTGATGATGCCGTGATCTTCGAGTTGGTGGATGCGGTTCCGAATCGTTCCCGGCGAGACGCTCACCTCGTCTGCAATCATCGGCGCGGACGTTCCGCGCGCGTCGCTCATCAACGCGTGCAAGATTAGGCGGTCAATCTCGTCGAGACGGTAGTCCATACGTTCTCCTGTGAGTGGAAGTACAAAACCGATATGTCACGGCTCGGCCGCCGCCCCAGTCTTCCGATTCCCGAGCGGGAGTTCGACGAACCCCGCGACGAGAATTGTCGCGTACGCCAGCAACAGGAGACCACCGAAGAGCCCGGCCGCACTCACCACCATGTTCGGGTAGACGACCTGAAACAGTGCCGTCGAGGCGGCGTCGACGAGCATTCCGGGCACGACGAGCACCGCTGCCGCCTCCCGCCGAGCGCCATCAGTATGACCGCGCCAGCGGAAGATGCCGGCCGCGAGCACCCACATGGTCGGCACTGTCACGACGAAGACGGCGGCGACGACAGCCGGGTTCGACGGGTCTAACACGAGATGCCCGACGACACGGAACACTACCCCGGCGACGAGGGCAATCGACAGCCCCAACCCCAACAGCAGGCGTGACTCGTCGAACGTCAGTCCCCGTGCCGGAACAGTCCGCGATTCGGTGGCCATACGAGCCATACGCTCGCCACGGGCATAATTGTCGCCGGGGTGGTCACTCCCGAATCTCGACACGGAGTCCGTCGTCGACTCGCTCGAACCTCGTTCCGAATGAGGAAGAACGCTCTCGGAGTTGCGTCCGGCACCACTGTGCGGCGGGTTGCGACGCACGATGGACCGCAAGCTCCCCAATCTCAGTCGGGTGGAGGTGCAAGTCGTGGATAGAACCCGTCGGCGACACGCGAATCTCGAACAGGAAACCCCGGTCGTTTCGCAACGATTCGTCGACGGCGTAATCGTCCACGAAGTCGCCCGTATCGTAGAGAATCACCGAGTCGTCGTACACCTCGACGCCCTGAAACACGTGGGCGCTGTGGCCGTGGAGGATATCGACGCCGCGTTCGACCAGCCAGTGCGCGAAGTCCTGAAACGATTGCGGCGGGTGTTCTCGCATGTTCGGCCCCCAATGCAGCGAGGCGACGAGCACGTCCGGGTCGGCCTTGCGTGCAGAATCGAGTACAGCCTCGACCTGCTCCAGAACCGCGTCGTCATCAGGGTCGATTGGGACGTGCGCCGTCCCCGGACTCTCGCCGTCGGCCGCGTACTCGGGCGTGTTGTCGGTGAAGGCGACGAGTGCCACGTCGAGTCCGGCGACCTGAACGTGCGAGGGTTCCCACGCATCCGCTTCAGTTCGTCCCGCGCCAGCGTACGGAATCTCTCCGTTCTCTAACGCGTCGAAGGTGTCTTCGAGCGCGACTTCCTCGTAGTCCAGCACGTGATTATTGGCCAGCGTGACCCACGCCACGCCCACGTCCTGTAGCGCCGGAATCGCCCATTTGGGGTCGGCGCGGAAGTGAAACGGACGATGGGTGCGTTGCCACTGCTGTCCCCGCGTCGAGAGACAGCATTCGAGGTTGACGAACAGGCCGTCGAGCGATTGCAGTGGCTCCCGCATCGACCCCCAGACTGCGTGTGGGGGCCGGTGTTGCTGTCGCTCGTTGACGAGGCGACCGAGCATCACGTCGCCCGTGAACCCGAGTCGAATCGTCTCGGTCATCCGCTCCACCACCCCCAGAGTCGAACGAGGTGCTTCATGTCGAGAGCTAGTGCAGCGAACACTGTGAATGACTAGCACAGAGTCAGGAGTGGAGAGAGCGGAGAGAGCGGAGAAAGCGGCGGTGAACGGGCTACCTGTCTCGGGGAACGACCGCCGAAAACAGGTCCGAGTCGAGACGCTCACCCAACTCGGCATACGCTGGTTCCGGGAGCCAGTAATGTTGAACTCTATCGTCGTACCGCGCCGCAATCGCCTCCCCTTCTGCATCGAGAAAGTGTGCCTGCCAAAGTCCGGGCATGTAGACTGTGAGTACCGCCTCGACGACACCCGGGTTCGCACTACACCGCCCTTCGATAGTCCCGTCGTTAGTCGCGGACTCGACGTACGAGGCACCGTTTTCGAGGAGCGTTTCGACGGCTGTTTCGTCCCGGTTCCGGAGAAAATCTGCGATGCCACCGACCTCGACTTCGGCCACCGCTCGGGGACTCACACTCAGGACTTCTTTGGTGACGATTCGGGCCAACTCGTGATATCGGTCGGACGGCAGACGGTCTTGATGGAGGACGTACTCGCTCTCGTTGGCTGGTCCCTTGGGACCGGATTCAACGTCTTCGTCCATCTCGATGGCCCGGTGGATTCCTTCTGCGAGTGAGTCAGTCAATTCGTCGAAATCGACCTTTTCGAGCGCGTCTTGGAGTTGTTTCGCGTCGTCGGTATCGTCGCGTTCGTCGCTCATTGCTCGAAATCTCAGCTCCGCTCACATATGCGCGCCGTGATAGTTGTCGGTCAGATTTCTCTGAGACCAGTACACGACCACGGAGGATGATTTTGGTGCGTGGCTTATCTCTCTCATCATCGCCACGAATCATCAAATCAGAAGCGCATTCGGAATTAACACTGAGAGTCGGCCATATCCACAGTCTTCTCCCCGGGGAATCCGATGTCGATGCTAACTTCTTCTTCTACCGAGTGTGAGTCTCTCTTGGTACAGTCCATGGTCGCTTCGAGGGTGTCAACCTCCGTCCCATCGAGGAACAGGAAGACGGTGTACGTCATCCCCTTCGGAATGTTGGAGACAGCGTCGGCCTCTGTGACCACGTATGGTTTCGCCTCGCTCGCAGTTGGGAGTTGATACGTCTGTTCGAACGCGACTCGATTAGCGACTCGAATTTCGATTCGAGCGTCGTGGGCGTTCTCTGTATAGTTTCGGAGGACAAGTCCGATTGTCCCGACGAACGGGACTGACGTGCAGCCAGCGAATCCAGAGAGGACAGATAACCCACCAAGTCCGAGAATGTGCCGCCGTGACCAAGGCATGAGGTATTTCTTGTAAACGGTGCCAATGTGAATATTCATTGACAAGTTGGCAGTCAATTCTGGACGATAGTACTGGATACGATGAGTGGATTGTTCACGTTGCCGGGGTCGTAAACCGGGATTAACGCCTCGAAGTAGTACGGCTGGGGGCTGCACAGTCCAAGCTATCTCTGATGTACCGGTCCTTCAGCACCACCATTTTGTATAGCAAAATATAGTTTATTTGTGGCAGACGCGACGAGATTCTGTCCCCTGAAATAAAACACAGAGTCAAAAGCTATCAGCCAGAAATCAATTACTTCGCCGTCGAGACGATTTTGATGACGTCGCCTTCGCTGAGTTCGTGGTCTTCGGCGATGCGGCGTTTCGACTTCGCATCGACGGCGTGGAGATAGCCGTCGCCGATATCGGAGTGGACGGCGTACGCGAGGTCACGCGGCGTCGACCCCTCAGGAAGGAGGAAGGCATCGGGCAGCACGTTCCCCGTCCCGTCAGTCCACTTCGACTCGTTTTGGACCGGGTAAACGGTGATGTGGTCCAAGAGGTCGTAGACGGCGGTGTTGATAGCCTCCTGCATTCCGGTGCCGCCGTAGGTCGTCATCAGTTCTCGAATCTGTTCGAGACCATTGCGCTGGCTGCTGCTCACGTCGCCGACGAGGTCGAAGTCTTCGTTGCCGGGATGGTACGTGACGAGACCGGCTTCCGTAGCCCGACGAAGGGCCAGTTCGCCGTCGGCGGTCGCGGGGATAACGGGCTTGCCAGTCTCCGCGAGTCGTTCGAGGTTCTCCGTCGGCGCGATGTCCATCTTGTTCGCGACGAGGATGATGGGCTTGGTCCGCTGGCGAATCGCGGTGGCAAGCCGCAGTCGGTCGTCGTCGCTCCACTCGCGGGGGTTCGGCGGGTATTCGACGTCCCGAAGCACTGCCGCGATGTCGTGTTCGCTGGCACCGACACCCGTCAGCAGGTCCGTGAGCGCGTCGTCGAGGTCGAAATCCGGCGAGCGCGACTTTCGGACCACAGTCTCCCAGTTGTCGTGGACGATGCCCGCGAGCCACTGTTCGAGTTCCGCTTCGATGAAATCGACCTCCTCGACTGGGTCGTAGGTGCCGACTTCTACGGGTTCACCTTCTTCGTTCGTCCCCCCGGAGGCGTCGACGATGTTGATAATCGCGTCGGCGTTCGTCAACTGGTCGAGGAACTGATTGCCGAGGCCGCGTCCCTCGTGCGCACCGGGGACGAGACCCGCCACGTCGACGAGTTCGACCGGAACGTACCGAACCCCGTCTTCGCAGTTACCGCATCGCTCGTCTAATTCGAGACAGGGACACTCGGTTCGGGCGTGTGTCACGCCGCGGTTCGCGTCGATGGTCGTAAACGGGTAGTTCGCCACGTCGACGTCCGCGAGCGTCGCCGCAGTGTAGAAAGTCGACTTCCCGGCGTTCGGCTTGCCGGCGAGTGCAAGAGAGAGCATGACTGTACGAATGGTGGCGATGCTGAAAAGGACTAGCCGGAAGGCGGGCGGAAGGCGGCCGAAAAATTCCCGCAAACGTGGGACGCGACGACAGTCAGGTGGACGCTACGACAGTCGGTTGAGTGCGGCGCGACCCGCGACGACGACGCCACCGCCGATGAGCGTCACCAACCCGCCGAAGACGACGATGTACGGCAGCGCGTACGCGAGTGCGACCACCATGGCTCTGAGGGCGACGAAGACCCCACTGACGGAGTCGAAGAACGCCTGCAAGACAGGCACGTCGTACCACTGGGCGGGGCTCGGCGGTTCTTCAGACAGGGAGACACGAACCGTCGAGAGCGCAACCCGGTTTTCGAGCGAGGCCTGTTTGGCTTCGAGACGCTCGATTTCCGTCTGAACGTCGGTGAGTCGCTCTTCGACCGCGAGCACGTCTTCGGTCGTGTTGGCCGACTCGTAGAGGTCGCGAAGTCGGTCGCGCTGCGCGCGGAGGTTCTCCAACCGGGCTTCGATATCGACCAACTGGTCGGTCACGTCTTGCGAGTTGGTCTCGACGTTCTCGACCTGTCCGAGCGTCTTCGTCTCGGAGATGAACGCCGAGAAGTTCTCCGAGGGGACGCGAACGACGAGTTCGCCGGACCGGTAGGTCGACCCACCGCGGCGGTTGACCCGCTCGTTCGAATCGCTGACGAACCCGCCGTAGGACTCGGCAGTGGATTCGACAGCATCGCGCGAGGAGTTGAATTCGTCGACGCTCAACCGAACGCGACCAGTCTTGATGATTTGCCGGTTCTGGATTTGAGCAAGGTCGTCTCCATCGGACGCCTGTGCCTCTTCGGCAGCGCCACTGCCCGCGTCGAGCGTCACGCTCTCACCGGCTGCAGCGTCGCCGCCACCGCCACTACTCGCGCCGGTACACCCGGCGAGGACGACGAGGAGGGCGACAGAGAGAAGCTTCAATCTTCTGTCCATAGCTGACACTCGCCACGTCGAGGGTTAATGATTGGGTTGACACAAAGGCTGATTTGTGCCTTTCTCGCAGTGTCGGGAGCGGCGAGAACGAACGACGACTTCGGCTTCCTACTCGGCGTCGCGCGAAAGGTTGTCTCGATGGATACGCATCTCGCCGCGGGCGCGCATCGTCCCGTCGACGAGGGCTCCCTCTTCGAGAACGAGGTCATGACAAGAGACGTCGCCGAGGACGCGTGCGCCTTCTTCGATACGAACTTCTCCGTTTCGCGTCGTCACGTCGCCGTGGATTCGAGTTCCCGAGCCAACGACGACGTCGTCGCGGGCGCGAAGGCTGCCGAAGACGTTGTTGTCGGACTCGAACTCGATTTCGCGGGCGCGGATGTTCCCGTGGATGCGGCACTCCGACCCGATGAACGCGGGCGTCGAAACCCGCCACGCGTCGTCCGAGACGGTCGCGTTTCGCGGGATGACAAGCGGGTCTTTGGGTGACTCGCCGCTCAGCGACTCCGCGAGTTCGCCCGCAGCGTCCTCCTCGCCGAGTCGAAGCAGTTGCGAGAGGATGATGAAATAAAAGACGAGCGTCGGCACGGGGTTGCGGATGACAATCCAGCCGTTTGCCTCGAATCCCTCTTCGATATCTACGTCGTCGCCGATGTCGAGGTCGCCCGAGACCATGAGCCGACCGGCGATATGGACGCGCTCGCCGAGGTAGGCGTCCTTACCGACGAGGACGTTTCCGGACACGTCACTCATGAGGTCGAGACGGCAGTCGCCTTCCGCCTCGATGTCGCCGCCAAACGAGACGCGCTCGCCGGCTACGACGTTCCGTCCGCGAACGCCGAACTCGACGGTGCTCTGGCCGCCGACGACCACGTCGCCGTCGGTTACGAGGTCGTGTTCCTCGACCGTCGTCCCGTCGGGGACTTCGAGCGCCTCGAGTGGGTCTGTGCCCAGTGACACGCTCCGAACCACCACCTCGGCGATAATAAACCGTCCGCAAGACGGGTGTCTGACGTGACGCTGGCTTGTGATTTCGAGGGCGACGGCGTGCGTTTAAATAGCCGTGGCGTCGATGGACAGCTATGACGGTTCTTTCCTTCGACGAAGACGGCGTCGACGTTGTCTACGACGGCACGGAGTTCCGCCTCGAAAAGGCGCTCATTGAGGAGGCTATCGGGAAATCGTACCCTGACGTGACCGACCACGAAGTGCTGAAAATCGTCGAAAAGCAGCCCTCCCTCAACGGGGAACCGCGTCGCGTCCGCGACATTCTGAAGTCGTCGTAAACCTCCGCGACTCCGCAACTGGAAGTCGTCGCCCGCAACGACCCCGCAACTACTCGGACGCGACTGCCGACGGGGTCGCACCCGCGTTCACGTCGTGCGGGCGTCCGCCACCCAACAGATAGCCGAGTGCAAACAGTGGGACGCCGGGAACGAGCGACGCGAGCGGACCGAGCGAGGTTCCATCGAGGACGGACGCGAACTGCGCGGCGAGCAACACGAAAACAGCACCACCGACCGCGAGCGGCCAGTCGCGCTTCCGCGCAGCGACGCCGACGACGGCGAACCCGGTCGCAGCCGGAACCACTGGGAGGTCGGCACCGCCCGAGAACGTCACCATCGAACTGAAGAGTGTGACGGCGACATCGACGGCGAGCGCCACGCCCGGAATCGTCATCGAGGCAGTGATAGAAAGCGGTTTGAGTGCCCCGTTTCGGAGTGCTGCGACGCCGATACCGAGAACGCCCAGCGAGAGGAATACGGCTGTGAGTTGCGGGAGCGCCCCGAGAAGCGTCATGTTCTCGTCGGCGACCTGGAAGACGCGGTAGGTTTCGCCATCGACGCGGACGGCCCCCGAAAGCGATTCGAGGGCATCGGTTACTTCGTCTTGGTCGTCTCTGTGGACGGTGACAGAGCCGTCTTCGACGCCAGTTCGGACTGCTTCAGCCGCTTCCGGTGGGAGGTCGTCCAACGTCTCGACCTCGGCGTTCGGCGTCGAGTCGGCCGGTTCGAACATCACGCTGACGGTGTGCTGGCCGAGGTGCGAGTCGTACGCCCACCCATAGGAGGCGACGGTTCCGAGTGTTCCAATCAGGAGGAGAAACACGAGGAGGGCACGTGATTGCGAAGACACTGTAGCGCAGAGGTCGCAGGTGCTGCGATAAGTCTCTTGTCAAACAGTGCCACTCAGTAGAGTCCGTCACCGGAGCGCCGGAAACGAAGCCCCACGGGGTCTATCGCCCGTAAATCTCCGTCTCCGGGTTGAAGTCGGCCCACGCGAACCAGAACATCGGTGAGCGGTCGTTCGCGCGCGTCAGCGTGGTCCCTTCGTGTGGGCCGTCGAGTGCGCGCCCGGTGACGAGGTCCCACTTCGACCCGGCCGCTTCGAGGTCGCCGCCGTCGCGCTCGAACTCGACGACTTCGCCATCGACCCGGCGGACGTAGGCGACGAGTGTCCCGTCTTTCGACGACGCGACGACGACCGGAAGCCCGCCGACCTCGTCGTTGACGACGCCCTCGTCGTTGACAGTCGAGAGCGTGTACGCCCGCGCGACACCGCCGGACGTGATGCCGATGACAGAGGTTTTCGGGTGGAGTCGCTCGTCGACTTCCTCGTTGAATCCGATGCCGATAGCGCCGGACTGCTGGTAGCCTCTGTAGGGGTTGACGCCGTACCGGCGGGTCTGTCGTCCTTTAATCGTCCCGGAGACCGGTGGCGGTACCAGTACCTCTGTCTCTGGATGCGACGCTTTCCACTCGCCCCACGTCGAAATAGTCGAAGGGATAAGCGAGAGCGTGTCGCCGGTCAGTTCACCACGGATGGCGGTGGCGAGCACCTGACTCCACAGCGACTCTGTGCGGTCGTCGTACATCACGAGGTCGGACATCCAGAGGAATCCCGAGACGCCGAAGTACGTCGGTTCGCCCTGCACGAGTCTGTCGGCGGTGACGGCGCTCCCGCAGAGTGGGCAGTAGGTGACGACGACAGGCCGACCGTCGAACGTGTCGTTGACGATTTCGTGCCAGTTCAGGATGGCGAGTGGGTACGCCCGGGCGATACCGTCGATTTCGACGCCGACGACCTCAAAGGAGTCTTCGAGGGTGACGTTCACCTCGTCGAATCCGGTCCAGTCGTCGGAGAAGACAGGCGCGGTGATAGCCGGGATGGCGTCTTTTGGTGCCCCGCGCCGGAGTTCGTCTTTCGGAATCGGGAGGTCGAACGCCGACGCTCGCGACGGAGTCGTCGTGCCGCCGGCTGTCGAGCCTCCAGCGTCGTCTGTGTCCCCCCGTGTGTTTCCGTCCGCCGTGGGTGGGCCACCCTCCAGACAGCCGGAAAGCGCACTGACACCCCCGAGTGCGACGAGGAAGCGGCGTCGGTCCATAGCAGTGATTCGTTCGACCGACGCATGAACTCCATGCGGTCTGGTGGCGTGGTGCACGACCGGTGCCGGAAGTGTACAATCCCGGTTTCGTGTGACAGTCGCCTACCAGCGCGCGCGCTCTTCGAGGCAGACTTTCACGATGGACTTCGCGATGGCAGCGCCGCCAGCGAAGGGGTCAAGTTTAGTCTCGCCCGCGCGCTCGCGGTACGGGATGGGAACTTCTGCGATTTTGTACCCGCGCATCGCGGGGCGGATAAGCAGTTCGGCCGACAGGCCCGTGTTCTCCGTCCAGTCGATGTCGTGGAGGAGTTCGCGTCGGTAGGCTCGCATCCCCGTGGTCGTGTCGTGGACGGTCGCGCCCATCAGGGAACTCGCTATCCGGGCGAACGCCTTGTTTCCGAAGCGGTTGAGCGTCGGCATCGTCTCGGCCCCCTTCGAGATTCGGTCGCCGGAGACGACATCGTATCCATCGTTGATGAGGTCGAGGAACTTCGGGAGGTACTCCATTGGATAGGTGTCGTCGCAGTCGGTGGTGACGACGACCGGACGGTCGGGCGTGAGGACGGCTTCCTCGACCGCGACACCGTAGCCCTGTGGCTCCTGTTCGATAACTCGTGCGCCCATCTTCCGGGCAATCTCGGGCGTTCGGTCGTCAGAACCGTCGATACAGACGACTTCGGCCCGACCGTCGGTGATGCGGTCGATATCTGCGATGACAGACCCGATAGCCTGCTCCTCGTTGTAGGTGCCCATTACGACCGCGAGGTCGTCGAACGTGTACGAACTCATTGCGCGGGGTTGTCGACCGCTGCCCTTGAGCTTTTAGGTTTGCCAAAAACAGTGCCAATTCGCCGAAATGAAGCCTTAGCCCAGGCCGCGCGTGTCGGGTTCGTCTTCGAGTTGTCTGGCGTGTTCGATAAGCACGTCCATGAGTCGAGTCGCCGATTCCTCGACCTCGTCGAGGCCGTCGGTGGACTGTCCACTCACACGAACAGAGAGTTCGTACAGTTCGAGTTCGACGTGCGGAACTGTCTCGTCACCGCGTGCGTGGTCTGGTCCCTCCCCTGCGGCGGCCTGCTGGCCGTTTTCGAGATGCTCAGCATCAGCGGTCGAATCTTCCACCTCGTCGTCAGTCGGTTCGTCCATCTCACCCTCAAGCGTCGCGTCGGCATCGGCCTCGGAGTCGTCGGCCATGTGCGGCGCGTCGCTTTCGGGGGTGAAAAAGAAGGTGGTTCCGTCGTCGATTCAAGCGAAGTCAGCGTCGAGGCCGTCACAGACTCGGTCGTGCAGGCTGCCGGTCACAGTCTCCATGAGGCGTTCCAGATTTACGGTGTCTTCGCGGTTGTACGATACGAGCGTGTCGAGGGCGTCGTCGTCGCCGCGTTCGTACTCGCGCCAGAGGCGAACCGCATCGCGGCCAGAGATATCCGGGCGGTCCCGGTCGATGCCGACGTCCTGCTCGATTTGCTTCAGCCCACCAGTCAAGTCGAGTTTCTTGCAGGGATACATGAGGTCGACGTGCGGAACGTCGATATCGAGGTCGAACGACGTTTCGAGAAACGGAATGTCGAATCTTGCCCCGTTGAACGTCGCGACGAGTTTTGCGTCCACGAACTGCTCTCGGAGCGCATCAGCAGTCAAGTCCTCGCCACTGACGAGCGTCGTCGTCTCGCCCCCTTGGTAGAACGAGACCGTCGTTACTTGGTCGCGCTCGGGCGACAGGCCTGTCGTCTCGATGTCGAAATAACACGTCTCGTCGCGGAAGTTCTCGTAGAGACGCCAGCGCTCGCCCGACGGAAACGAGTCGTCGAAGAACCGCGAGTTCCCGTCGTCAAGGTGCTCGGCGGCCTCGGCAACGTACGACTCGATTCGGTCGGCCGTCTTCTCGCCGACGAATGAGGGGTCAAACTCGTTCCAGTGAGTAACGCCCGACGACCACAGATTTCGCTCCGTCTGCGGACCCACACCGCGAACGGGAATGAAACTGTTCTCGATTCGCATATACAGAGGTGGAGGCGGTGGCAACCCTAAATCCGTCGTCGTGGGGGAGTGTCGGTTTCGACACATGTGTCGGCGAGGGCCGCCGCCGTCGGCGTTTTACCCACACAGCACGAACGCAGGGACATGTGTGGCCGGTATACGCTCTTTACGTCGCCCGAGGACCTCCGCGAACGATTCGGGGCGACCGCAACGCGGCCGATGGAACCCCGGTACAACTGCGCGCCCGGTCAAGAACTCCCCGTGGTGACGAACGACGCCCCCGACGAGTTTCACTTCCTGAAGTGGGGCCTCGTTCCGTCGTGGGCCGACAGCGCGAGCGTCGGCAACGACCGCATCAACGCCCGCGCCGAGACGGTCGACCGAAAGCGGAGTTTCGCCGACGCGTACGAGTCGCGCCGCTGTCTCGTGCCCACCGACGGGTTCTACGAGTGGGTCGACCGCGACGGTTCCAAACAACCGTATCGCGTCGCCTTCGAGGACGACCGCCCGTTTGCGATGGCTGGCCTGTGGGAGCGGTGGACGCCGGAGACGAAGCAGACGGGACTCGGTGATTTCGGGGAGATCGGCCCATCCCGCGAGCAAGAACCGCTGGAGACGTTCACCGTCATCACGACCGAGCCAAACGACCTCATCTCCGACCTCCACAACCGCATGGCTGTCGTCCTCGCACCCGAAGAAGAAGAGACGTGGCTCCACGGCGACATCAACGAGGTCGAGCCGTTGCTCGATACGTATCCCGGCGACGAGATGACTGCCTATCCCGTCTCGACGCGGGTGAACAGCCCTGCAAACGACGGCCGAGACCTCATCGAACCAGTCGACGTGTGAAACCGGGAGACGCGAGCAGAAATAGAATTTCGACCCACCGGGATTCGAGACAAACGACAATCTGGGATGGTCGTCGTCTAAATCAGCTTAATCAACACAATCAGCCGTATCACGGACTATACCCAAGCGTCTCTCGCTCGACTAGGAAGACGCGATGGGGGATAGAAATCACTTGCACGTGTGTCGACATTGTGGGGTCGTCCACGGGACCGCGTCTTCGACACCACCGGAAGAGTGTCTCGTCTGCGAGTCGGGGAGCTTCAGCGAATACACGCTGAACGACCTCCTACGCGAACGAGAGCCTGTCGAGCCGCAACTGCCGACGCCGGAAGGAAGCCAGACAGAACACACCTCGCGGCCCGGCATTCGAGTGCGCGAATAGCCGAGCACGCGAGCGACCGGTCATTTTTGCACCCGAAACAGAATCCCTCGCTGTAACAGCCACTATACTTTTCCCAGATGTTGACAATTATATTTCAATATCGGGATGACACACTGGACAGAGCAGCTCTTTATCGAGAACGCAGAGACGTTCGGTGAGATACTCGAACGACGATTCGAACAGGCATCGGAGGAAGTCGAACAGCTTCTCCGACTCGTCGAAGACCAGCGAGGAGTGCGCCCGGAGCGAACCCTGGACGTCGCCTGTGGCGTCGGAAGACACGTCTTGGCACTCGCCGAGGAGGGGTGCAACGCCGAGGGGCTGGATTTCTCCCCGGAGTTTATTCGGGAAGCCCAAGAGCGAGCCAGTGACGAAGAGCTCACCGGACAGGCCGAGTTCCACGTCCACGACATGCGGGAGTTAGAGGAGTTCGAGGGGCCGTTCGACCTCGTCACTATCATTTGGAACTCCCTCGGGTACTACGACAAACAGACCGACGTTGAGATGCTGTCAGAGATACAGCGTCTTCTCTCGGAAGACGGCGTGTTAGCAATCGAGACGAGCAACAAGGAGTTCTACGTGCGCGACTTCGAGGCCTCGAACGTCCAAGAAGTGGGCGACAAACTCCACGCCGAACGAAAGCACTTCGACGTGGAGACGGGGCGATTCGAGACCACAGTCAACGTGTTCGAGTCCGAGGGCTCCGAGTACGACTATCTCGACACGATAGAATTCCAGCCACGACTGTACGCGCCCGTCGAACTCCGGGAGATGTGTGAACGAGCCGGATTCGAAGATATCTCGCTGTTCGGTGGGTTCGCTGGCAGAGACGTGTCACTCGATTCCCCGCGCGTCGTCGTGCTTGCCGAGTGAGACTCACCAACAGATTCGTTTCGGGCCACATCTCAGTACCACCAGTTGTGTATAGCAGCATGTGATTTACGAGTTTGGCACCGAACGGTGTCGAACAGGGCGAAGAGACACCAGAGAGTACCGAATACCCACGAAAACACCACTCTTAGCGAGTTTTGGCGAGAGTTCACACTGTTGAGACTGAACTACTCCGGCTGGTCGGAGCAACACGCGGCAAACTACTTCACCACTGGTAGTCCTGCGCGCCACACGGCGCTCTGAAGGACAATTACACCGTTCCCATCGAACTCTTATCGAAGGGACTCAAGCGCCGCAGACGGCGTCTGAGCGCTCGTTCGTCACCGAGTAGGACCGAGGAGAGTTTGGTGTACTCGAAGTATAGAGTGGCACAGCAACGCCTCTGGCGAGGAATCATCTCCCGAGCCAGCACGCCGTCAAGAGATTTATTCAATTCGTCAACGAAATAGAGAGTATGAATCGACAGCACGTCGTCGCTGCGGCCCTCGCCGTGACCGGGTTCGGAGCGATTGTATTCGGGATATACCAAGACGCACTGCACGTTGCCCAGATGTACGACGGAACAATCGAGACGGGATGGGGCGGCAGCCTCAATCACGAAGAGCGATTGCTGGCACGACTCGGTGCTCTCGGTGCAGTCGGGAGTGTTGCCGCACTTCGGTGGCGACATCTGGCAGTTGTTCCAGCCGTGACTGGGGCTATCGTCCTGTTTTACCCCCTCCGAGCAATCGTTCAGTGGACGAGCAGCCCGGAGCTCTACACCGAGGTCCCGACTCACGACGGCGGCGTGACTCGAATCGTCCTCGGAGCCGAGCCGTTTTTGCTCATTGCCGGCGGGGGACTCCTCGTCGGTGCCGCGTTCCTTCGGTGGCGAAGCAATTCGAACTCCGACGACTCCAGTAGCGTGACGGTCGATGAGTCGGCATCGACGTAGACCATTTCTTTTTTGATTGGTGAGTTGATCACCCAATGGAAATCAGATAGTAATTTTTCACTAGAAATCGCTATATTTGGAGATGTATTCTGAGAAATCTAATCGGCGTCCACCGGCATATTGTGTCTTGAATCGACAACGCTCTCCCCATTAATTAGGACGTGACTGGCGAATATTATTTTGAAACAGTCATATCGGAACAAAAGACAACTACTAACATAATTTCAGAGAAGACAAAACTACATTCTATTTACTATTTTCACACCACATAGATTGAATATATCCATCGGTTTTTACCAGTTATGTGCAACCACAACCCTATGAATAACAATTATATCAGGACAGAAATTAACCAAATACTATTCGCAAGTCTCCGTTTCGAAATTAATCACGGCCGGAGTAGGCATCGTTAGCCAACGTATAATAGTTCAGAAATACTTTCTGTGGAAAAACGAACCCCGTGAAAGGACATTTTCGCATCTAAACTCCAAGGGTAAACGCACACAACACCACCATCCAAAATGTGAGTTGCATACCAGATATGAGGATCATTTCGAATTAATTTGTTGTTTCTGGAGCAATCCAATTTCCCTCTCAAATCAAACCTCTCGAAAACGCCGAATTCAGGCGTTTCGAGCGATTTTATATATCCTGGATAGTGCAATCAGATACCGATTTTGACGCCCCCATAATTCAGCATAATCCGATATTTCGCTGCGGTTTGCACTAGCACATATTCAGATAAATTCCCTTATCCGCGACAGTGCCGGTAAATTGAATATCACCCCCCGAGTCGACCCGACTATGAGCGACGAGGGCGACCGAACGACCGTCCAAACCTACGTACCGTCTCACCAGAAGGACATTTGGAAGGAGCACGCCGACCAACTCGGGATGAGTCAGAGCGAATTTGTCAGAACCATGGTACAGGCTGGCCGGGCGAATTTCGACGTTCCTGAGAGAGGCGATGAAGCGGCCGCAACCCCTGGGGTTGATGGGGCGAAAACACCCCTTCAGAACGGTAGTTCAAATCAGGAAGAGAGTAGCGGAAATAATAGTGGGCTCTCGGACCGCGTCGTCGACGCGTTAGAAGCCCAATCGTATCAGTCGTGGGACGACCTCGTTTCGACGCTCACCGAGAACATCGAAGACCGACTCGAATCGACCCTCCAAGAGCTCCAGTCGTCGGGGAGAGTCGTGTACAGTGGCCGCCATGGCGGGTACACGTTAGCGGAGGACGATGGCCGCTGAGCAACCGTCCGAAGTCGAGGACGCCGTCGGGTACTTCCTCCAAGATATGACCTATCACGGAAAGTCCGACCGAACCCGCGATGCGTACGAGCGCGTCCTCCGGGAATTCGAAGCATTCCTCGGGAACCCATCGCAGAATCCCACCGGGTCGGCGACGGCGGTCGAAGACGCGAGCCATCGCGACTGTATGGCGTGGGTTCACACCCTCCGAAATCGTGACGTCGCACCCAGCACGGTCGCGACGTACGCCTCCTACCTGCACCGGTTCTACGCCTACATGGCCCAAATCGGTGTCTTCGACTCGAATCCGATGAGCCTCGTCGTCGAGGAGATGGACGAGCGAATCGATACCAACCCGGCGCGAAGGGAGGTTTCGGTGCCCGAGATGCGGGGGTTCGTCCACCAGATACGGCATCCACTGGACCACGCACTGGTCGTCACACTGCTCAAGACAGGGATGCGTGTCGGCGAACTCTGTAACCTCGACCTTCGTGACATCTCACTCTCAGTCGATGAACCACTCGCCGATGTATCGACTCGGGCGGCACTCGACGGTCGCGGCCCGTCGATATACGTCTCGGCAGAACCGAGTGTTGGAGCTACCTCGAACGGTGAAGAGCGAACGGCCTCCAACAAACGGAAGCGCTCGACAGTCGTCCCCGTCGACGGCGAGTTAGAGACTGTGCTGCTACGCTGGCTGGCGATTCGCCCCGATACGACCTCGCCTGCGGAACCACTGTTCCTCGGCACTGCGTCCGGGTGGGGAAAGCGACTGACGCCGGACGCAGTCCACCACGTCGTCACCGCTCACGCCGCCGATTTCGGGTGGTACCGCAAGGGTGGCGACCGAGAAGAGAACGTCACGCCCCACTACTTTCGGCACTTCTTCACGACACACCTCCGAGACCGAACCGGTGACAGAGGTATCGTCAAGTACCTCCGTGGCGACGTCGGCGGCGACATCATCGACACCTACACCCACAATTGGGGCGATAGAGTGCGCAAAACGTACGAATCGAATATCTATTCACTACTCTGAGTTGTGAATACTCTGTCCGAGCGCCAACTCATAAATTGTATATCGCTATATTCAATCAGTGGTTGCCGAGGTGCGACGACGCAGGTGATAGACCACTAGGATGCACGAGACGGCAGGGGTTATTCTGAATACGTCCATTTGGAGAGTTTCCGCGCGGTCACCCTCCCTCAAGGCCCAATATCGGATGCGCGTCTTTAGAGCCGGGCAGCGTACACAACCGTCGGAGGGACCTTCGCCATGAGGTCTGCATCGAAACTACCGAACTCCGACTCGTAGTTCTCAGGCTGTTCGTATCCCGGCTCCCGAATCGTTTCGACGGTGAATCCTGCTTCGGTCAACAATTGAACCGTCTCCCCGATTCCTCGGGAGTATACCACCATCTCAGCGTTGAGCGACTCACTGTACTCTCGACGTGGTTCGTCGCTGAAGTAGCTCCGCATGACCTCGTGGCTATCGGTGTCGACAATCTTGTAGTACGGATGGTCAACACTGAACACTAGTCGGCCACCATCTCGGAGAACTCGCGCCGCCTCGGTGAAGCAGGCTCCCAAGTCTTCGACCCACTGGAACGCGAACGCAGAGAAAGCGAGGTCGAAGGCGTCGTCTGGAATGTCGAATAAGTCCGTCACGCTCCGGTGGAGATACTCGACATCAACATCGTGTTTCTCAGCGAGGGTTCGGGCATAGTCGAGTTGCTCCTCGGAGATGTCGACCCCCGTGACGGTCACTCCCTGCTGTGCGAGAGCAATACCGAACTGCCCACCGCCACAGCCGAGTTCGATAGCGTCTCGTCCCGATACGTCACCGAGCAATCCTAAGTCATCTCCTTCCGGGGCACCAGGCCCAAACGCGACCGCAATCGAATGACCGCCTGCTTCCTGAAAATCCTCAGACCACGCATTCCACCAGGTCCGTGCTTGTTCCTCGTCACTGCTATCGTCTAACATAACAACACTGTGGCCCAGTCGACAGAAATGATTTTTCAGCAATCGATTACAGTAGTCAAGCTAACGTCTCTTGGATGGCTGTGCGGGAGACACTGTGAGTTTTCTTTGCGCGGTGCTCATCAGGCAACGGGATGACACATGGACAGCTCTAATTCGACAGGTTGTGACATGCCGACAGTTGATCGGCAGTCGGCTGTCTCAACGTTTAGTTCGCTCGCCAACGAGACTCGACTCACCATCCTCGATGTACTCGCAGATGCGCCCGTCGGACTATCGTTTTCGCAACTGTACGAAGCCGTCCCTATCGACGATACAGGGAATTTCAACTACCATCTCACCCAATTGACCGGGTCGTTCGTACAGAAGCACGATGGGGTTTACAAAATCACACCAACTGGCACGGCAATCCTCGGCGCACTGGTGGCGGGGACCTTCGATGCTGACCTCTCGATAGAACCGATTCCAACCAATTGGGAGTGTCTCCAATGTGGAGGGGACTTTACTGTGAGGTGTGTCGATACGCGCGCTCATCTCCGGTGCGATACCTGCGAGTCTGGGAGTACCATCTCGGTTCCACCCAGTGCAGTGGATTCGACCTCGAAAGAGAACCTCCCCACAACCCTTATCCAATGGTATCGGAGTCGAATACAACAGCTCCGTGCTGGGTTCTGTCACCGCTGTTCGAGCCAAACAGACCGCCGACTCGTCGAGGGAGTCGACCCCGAAGCCGATGCGCCGACGCCGTCGGTCGTTCGGTTTGACTGTCGCCGCTGCGGTGCCAGCGCGACGGTGTCTGGAGCGACATTAGTGACGTTTCACCCGGTCGTTGAGGGATTCTTTCGTGAATATGGGCTTGAGACCCACAATCAACACCCAACGCAGGTATGGCGTGCTCTCGATTCGTCAGAGGTTCGGACGACCTCAGAGAACCCACTGGAAGTGGAGGTCCAGTTTTCAATGGACGAAGAGACCGTCTCTGCAGTAATTACTGCCGCAGGGTGTGTTGAAGATGTTCGCCGAGTAGACACGTCGTAGACCGCGAAAATATTGCTTTTCGGGTCGATATCTCACTCTGCGTTGTACAAACTAGTCTACTGTCTCAGTGATTGTCAGGGGAAGTTACATCGATATCCAAGAATGAAACAGGTGTGCGACAGCACACCACAAACCACCGGATTCATTGTAGACGAGAAACATTCCTGACATACTGAACTGCCGATGGAAGACGCCAGCCAGTCATCTTCAGTTGATTCCCTCACTTCGCTCATCACCGCTGGTGAGTACGGTCGGGTGGTCAAGTCACTGGAGGAGTTAGAAGCCGCAGCACCTGAGGCCCGAAAGCGTACTCTCCGGGAACTCCGAAGCCTTGCAGAGGAGCAGATGGGCGTGTTCGACGGCGTCGTTCCGGCACTCACTCCATTTCTGACCGATTCCGAGCGGTCTATCAGGTTGACGACCGCGAGGCTACTCGTCACTATCGCAGAATCGAACCCGAACGCAGTCGTCCCGGTCGTCGAGTCAGTTGCAGCCCGTCTCGCGGACGAAGACGAGTTCTACTACGTACGGGCCCGTGCTGCCGAGGTTCTCGGATACGTTGCACTCGAATACCCCGACGAGGTCAGTTCACCGGAAGTCCTCGCCAACCTTCGCGTCGGCCTGTCGTTCGACAAGTCCGAAGTCAAAGAGAAACTGGCGAAAGCGATAGAATACGTCGCCGTGGGGAAACCAGAGCGACTTCGCCACCACGCATCGAGGCTCAGCGAGCACCTCGACAACGAGAACGAACTCGTTCGATACCATCTCACGACAGCACTCGTCGCAGTCGGAAACGAACACCCAGAGCGCCTCAGCGGTGTCACAGCCGCGCTCGCGGAGCGACTGGGTGACGAGAACGCTCACGTCAGAGGCCGGGCCGCCGAAGCTCTCGGTGTGCTTGCTCGTGAGGGAGTCTACGAGGAGTCGTCGCTGGAGGCGACGCTCGAAGCACCCGACGGCGACGATGGCTCGTTCGTCAGCGACCGCGTACAGTTCGCTCTCGACGCGGTACGAGAAAGTGGGGCGCAGGAGAGAAGTGGGACGCTGGAGAGTGACTGTGACGAGTTCGGAACCATCGAGTCCGTACGAAGGACGACGAGTGAAGCCGTCGATGCGATTAGTTCACCCAAGAGTGACGAGGAATGCCCTCATTGTGGCGTCGCGTTGCCGGAATCCGGGCCGCCGATGTGTCCGCACTGTGGCGCACCGCGGTGACTTACTGCCCAACTGCCGTCGGTCCGGGGGACGAGGACGATGGCCGGAACATCACACTGGGTTACGAACTCCTTCTCGAAGCCGACCCGGACGTATTACTCGTCCTCGGCCCGGTGTCGGAGTACCACAACATCGACGAAATCAGAACCTGGCTCGAACAACGGACGAGCGCCTCGCGGGAGTTGGTGACTGTCCATTCGAAACCGAGACACGGCGGTGACCTATGTGTCAAGGTATTTGGTTATTTTTGAAGACGTACATACCAATATATTTTCAAAGCTTGTGGGGTCTGGTAACCGTCGGCTAGTAGCCACTCACCCGGACATCCACACAGTGGGTAATAGAGGCTTTCCCGTCTACACAACCGAATATTGGATATATCCACACTACAGACAGGAGAGGTTGTTTCAGAATACCACCAGCACATACCAACCGGTCAAATTATATTCTAGACAACGGTATATGGTTCGTCAGTTGATACGTCATGAATGATGATAATCAGATAAATTGGAAGCTCATTTTCACGTTATTGATAGTCGTTTCGTCCACAGCTACTTTTGCTGGTTTTTATCCGACCGCAGTCGGCGCAACGCCAGAGTATCAGCATCGAATCGCGGGCGGGGATATACAAGAAACAGAGTCACTCGCGGGGCTTGCGCGGCTCGCCGTGGTGGACGGACCGGATATCGTATACAGTTCCGCGTCCGTGACACCCGACACACTGTACACTGGGAGTGCTATCAACGCCACCGTCACCGTCGAGAACACGGGGAGTTCCCAACAGGACTACAACGCAACTGTGGCTGTCGACGGGTCGGTCGTCGCCTCCAAGACAGGGAGTCTGAGCGCAGGCGAGACGACGACCGTTTCGTTCACGAAGACGCTCTGGGACACCGGCGGCCGCGACGTCTCGGTTGGAGGACTCGCCAGCCAAACGGTGACAGTCCAATCGGCGAACGCGAACTTCCACGGTGGGCCGGGGAATCTCGGGTACTACCCAGACCAGTCGGGACCGACCTCGACACCCACTGAACTCTGGAACATCTCGGGCGGGACGCCGATGGTGATGCAACCGACAATCGTCGGCGACACCCTCTACTTCGCCTTCCACGATGGCGGAAAGCTCTACGCGGTCGACCCAATGACTGGTGAGGAGAAGTGGAACGCAACACCGGGTGGAATCTCCGGGTCGACGTGGACGACGCCCGCGTACGCCAATGGAGTGCTCTTCCTCGGCTCGAACGACTACAAACTCCACGCCATCAACGCGACAGATGGCTCCGAACTCTGGAACTACTCCACGCAGACTAACGTCCGGTCTGCTCCCGCAGTCGTCGACGGCGTCGTCTACTTCGGTAGCAACGACGGCAACATGACCGCGCTGAACGCCACCACCGGCGAGGAACTCTGGTACTACACGATGCATCAGCCTGTTCTCGTCGAATCAAACCCGGCGGTGGTCGATGGTGTCGTCTACTTCGGTGCGTACGACAACAACGTCACGGCGCTGAACGCCACCACCGGCCAGAAACTCTGGAACTACACCGTTATCGACCAAATCGAGTCCGACGCGACAGTCGCCAACAACACCGTCTTCATCGGGAGTGACAGCACGGCAGGGACGACAAGCGGAGACGGCAAGGTGTATGCGTTGAACGCCACCGACGGCACCGAGCGTTGGAACTACACCCTGACTGGCGACGTCGACGGCAGCCCGGTCTACGCCGATGGCACTCTCTACGCTGGCAGTCGCGGTGGTGACCTCGTCGCACTGAATGCGGCTGACGGAACGAAGGTATGGAACGTTTCGGGGGCCAGCTTCCGCGGTGCGCCTGTCGTCGCTGGCAACGTCCTCTACATCTCCGATTTCGGAAGCGGAACGGTCTACGCGTTCAATACCAACGATGGAAGCGAACTGTGGCAGTACGACTCGCCGGTAGCGAGCCTCTACCCGACGCCTCTCGCGTGGAACGATATCCTCTATTACGGCTCTGGAAGCCACTTCTACGCAATCAAGGAGCCCGCACCGACGGTTTCGAACGTGAACGCGACCAACCCGTCGGGCCAGAACGTGACGATTACGTTCAATTCGAGCGAATCATTGTTCGACATCGCGGTTTCGCTCAGCGGGCCGGAGTCCGCGACGCTCACTGAGAGCGACTTCACAGAGACCGGCAGCGGGCCGTACACCTACACTGCCACCTACGAAGGAAGCTCAGACGGGACCTACACGGCGACGGTCGACACCGCGGCGAACACGAAGGCACAGGACGGCGCGAACGGAGAGTCTGACAGCGTCCTCGTCGATACCACCGACCCGACTGCCGACGCCGGAACGAATCAGACACTGTATCTCGGAAGCTGGGCGACACTCGATGCGAGCAGTTCGACTGACGCGAACACCGTGTCGAGCTACGCGTGGAATTTCGGTGACGGAACCACCGCGTCTGGCGCAGTTCACAACCACACCTACCGGGCGGTCGGGACCTACACGGCAACCGTCACTGTCACCGACCAAAGCGGGAACACAGACACGGACACAGTCGTCGTGACTGTCCAATCGGCGAACGCGAACTTCCACGGAAGCCTGTCGAACCTCGGGTATTACCCGAACGAGACGGGCCCAACGTCTGCACCCGTCGAGGCGTGGAACATCTCGGGCGGGACGCCGATGGTGATGCAACCGACAATCGTCGGCGATACGCTCTATTTCGCCTTCCACGATGGCGGAAAACTCTACGCGGTCGACCCCGTGACCGGCGAGGAAAAATGGAACGCGACACCGGGTGGAATCTCCGGGTCGACGTGGACGACACCCGCCTACGCCAATGGAGTTCTCTTCCTCGGCTCGAACGACCACAAACTCCATGCCATCAACGCGACCGACGGAACCGAACTCTGGAACTACTCCACGCAGACTAACGTCCGCTCTGCTCCCGCAGTCGTCGACGGCGTCGTCTACTTCGGCAGCAACGACGGGAACGTGACCGCGCTGAACGCCACCACCGGCGAGGAACTCTGGTACTACACGATGCATCAGCCTGTTCTCGTCGAATCGAATCCCGCAGTCGTCGATGGCGTCGTCTACATCACAGGGGATGACGACAACGTGACGGCGCTGAACGCGACGACCGGCCAGAAACTCTGGAACTACACGCTAATCGACGAGAGCCAGTCGGACCCGACGGTCGCCAACAACACCGTCTTCGTCGGCAGCGACAGCACAGCAGGGGAGACAAGCGGAGACGGGCAGGTCTACGCCCTGAACGCGACTGATGGGTCGCTGCGATGGAACTACACCCTGACTGGCGATGTCGACGGCAGCCCGGTCTACGCCGATGGCACACTCTACGCTGGTAGTCGCGGCGGCGACCTCGTCGCCCTGAACGCCGCAGATGGGACCAAAATCTGGAACGTTTCGGGGGCCAGCTTCCGCGGTGCCCCCGTCGTCGCCAGCGACGTTCTCTACATCTCCGACTACGGAAATGGGACCGTTCATGCCTTCAACGCGACCGACGGGACCGAACTGTGGCAGTACGACTCGCCGATATCAGTCCTCTACCCGACACCCCTCGCGTGGAACGGAACCCTCTACTACGGCTCTGGCAGCCACTTCCACGCCCTCAAAGAGCCGGGCGTGTCGAACTTCGCCGTCTCGAACCCATCGAGTCAGAACGTGACCATCACGTTCGACACCCACGACCAAATCGTCGATATATCGATGACACTCAGCGGTGCCGAGTCGGCAACGCTCACCGAGAACGACTTCACGGAGATGAACAACGGCGACGGAACCTACACCTACGGCGCAAGCTACGTGGGGAGTTCCGACGGCACCTACACCGCGACGCTCACCGTCGCAAACGACAGCAGTGGCGACAACAAGGCGTCAGGAAACTCCGACAGCGTCGTCGTCGACACCACGCCGCCGACGATTACGAACTTCAGTGCCACGGAGTCGTCGGGGCAGAACGTGACTATCTCGTTCAATTCGAGCGAGCAACTGGGAAGTACGCAGGTCTCTCTCAGCGGGCCAGAGTTGACGACGCTCTCGCTCGAAAACTTCACTGAGACCGGTAGTGGCCCGTACACCTACACAGCCACATACGACGGCTCTAGCAACGGGACCTACACTGCGACGCTCGATTCGGCGATGGACGCCTTCAACAACGACGGTGCGTCCAGTGAGTCGGCGAGCGCCTCGATTGGGACCGCAGTCGTTTCGAGCAGCATCGAGTACGTTTCGGGGTCGCAACCCGACATGAGCAACGTCACGTTAGACGCGTGGTTCAGCAGTGGCCTGCTCCAACTGCAAGCGAAGAACGCCACGGCGAACATCTCGGACTTCAGCACCGAAGCTGACTACGAACTCGCCGGACTCGGAGCCGACTCGACGACAGTCCTTCGGACGAACGTGACCGTGCAGGGATACACCCCGCGGGCACTCATCGGGAGCGCCCACGACGTGAACTGGACGCGGACCCAGAACCAAAACGGCACGTGGACGCTCTCGATTACCGGCACGCCAGCCGAAGTGCAGTCGTTCTTCTACGCGAACGGCTCCTCGCCGAGTTCGTGGCCGGGGACCATTCAGGCGAACGAGTCGCAGACGGCCGCACTCACCTTCGCCGTCGACGACCTCGGCGTGCTATCGAGTACGCACCGCGAGCGACTCAACGGCTCGGTCATGGTGACTGACGCACAGGAGTTCGGGTCGCCGCAGTACAACACCTCTGGGACGAACGACAAGGTCGAACTGCGCGTGAAGGCACCGCACTTCACGACAAGCGGCGCGAACAACACCGGCTTCTTCGAGGCCTTCCTGCCGCAGCAACTCCTCGACGACTGGGGCGTGAGTGCGAACCAACTCGCCGGTGAACTGAACGGTGCCTCTCGGGCGACGACCATCACAGCCGTCTCGGGCGGTGGCGCGTACGTCGAGTTCGACATCCACTACTCCGAGGGCGATGCCGCAGTCACTGTCGACAGCATCGCACCCACGGCAGATGCCGGGGCGGACCAGACAGTCGACGAAGACACGACAGCCCAGTTCAACGGCACCAACTCGACCGACAACGTCGGCATCGACTCCTACGAATGGGACTTCGGTGATGGCACCAACGCAACTGGCGAAAACGTCTCGCACACCTACACGGAACCCGGTTCGTACACTGTCACGCTGAACGTCACTGACGCAGCCGGAAACAACGACACAGACACGATGGTCGTGACCGTCGAGGACGCGACTGACCCGACTGCGGCCGCTGGGTCGAACCAGACTGTCGACGAAGATACCGCCGTCCAGTTCAATGGAAGTTCCTCCACCGACAACGTCGGCGTGGATTCCTACCAGTGGAGCTTCGGCGACGGAAACAGCACCACCGGCGAAAACGTCTCGCACACCTACGCCCAGCCCGGCACCTACACCGTGACGGTGACCGCCACGGACGCGGCTGGGAACTCCGACACCGACACCCTCGTCGTCACGGTCAACGACACGACTGCTCCCGTCGCCGACGCTGGCTCGAACCAGACTGTCGACGAAGACACAGTCGTGCAGTTCAACGCGAGTAATTCCACCGACAACGTCGGCGTCGACTCATACGAGTGGAACTTCGGCGATGGCTCCAACGCCACCGGCGAAAACGTCTCGCACACCTACACGCAGCCCGGCACCTACACCGCAACCGTCGAGACCACCGACGCCGCTGGCCACAACGACACCGACACCCTCGTGGTCACCGTCAACGACACGACCGACCCGACTGCGGACGCCGGGACCGACCAGACGATAAGCAAGAACAGACCTGTGCAGTTCAATGCGAGTGACTCCACCGACAATGTCGGTATCGTCAGCTACCAATGGGACTACGGCGATGGAAACAGCGCAATCGGCGAGAGCGCCGCACACGCATACAATAATCCCGGGACCTACACCGTCACGCTCACCACCACTGACGCCGCCGGAAACAGCGAAAACGACACCCTCGTCGTGACCGTCGTCGACCCGGACAAGAATCGGTCTGGCAGTGGCAGCTCTGGGAGCAGCGATTCCGACGACGATGACTCGGAATCAGAACGCTCGGACACTACCGCACCGGAAACGGACGATTCGAACGACGAACCGGCCGGTGAGAGCAGCGGAACGAAGGTAAGTGTCGAACGCAAGTCCGGTTCGAACGAAGAAAAGAGCGAATCCGCAGACGTGAAAGTCGAGAACGTGACGCCCGGCGTCACCGTCGAAATCACGTTTGATGAGACAGCGGACTCTGACACTGGAGACCGCGCGAACAACACGTCGAGTACCGACCTCGAAAACAGCACAGCCACGATCAACCAGACGAGTACTGGCAACGAGACGGCCTCCGACGTCGGGAACGAAACCGCGAACGCGACCGACCGCCAGCGTCCGTCGAACATCTCCGTGGCGAACATGAGGATGAACGTCAGCCGGTCTGGAGACTTCTCGTTGAACGTCACGACGAGAGAGGTTGCGTCCAACTCGGAAGCGGATGGCAGCGCACAAGAGACGACGGCTCAAGCCGACTCGACAGGACCGTCGAACACGACGCGCGGCATGTCCGACACCGACCGCAAATTCCTCGAAGAGACCGGTGCGCGACCAGCAGGGTACGTCATCGTCGACCACGACGACCTCTCTGACGACAGCATCGACGACGTGACGTTCACGTTCCGCGTGAGTAAGGCGTACCTCGACTCGACCCGGGTGACAGCTGACTCGGTTGCACTGTACCGCAACGAGACGGTCCGATGGAACAAACTGTCGACAACGCTCGTTGGCGAGACGGAGACGGAGTACGTCTTCGAGGCCAAATCGCCCGGCCTCTCAGAGTTCGTCATCGGCGCGACGGCCCCGACATTCGAAGTGACGGAGACGGCGCTGTCGAACGACGAAGTGGTCGTCGGCGACGATGCAATCGTCGACGTGACGCTCTCGAACCTCGGCGGTGCAGCGGGCACGCACACGCTCGAACTGCGCAGCGATGGAACGACGATTGCCACCGAGACCGTGACGCTCGATGCTGGCGAAGAACGCACCGTCTCACTCGGTGCAGCGTTCGAATCAGCTGGAACGTACGAACTAACTGTCGACGGAGAGTCCGTCGGGAAACTGCGTATCGTGACCGAGCAGGCCGAAGAGCAGGCCGCAGCGACGACTGTCGAAAACCCGGACGCACCCGGTGAGAACAACGGCGGAAGCGGACCACTCGTCATGCTGCTCCTGCTCGTCGCGCTCGCAGGGGTCTCCATCTACGTCCTCTTCGGACGAGGTGGCAGCAAGTAACTGGGCGGCCAGTCGGTCTCCTCCGTTCACAGTTCACCTCGTTCGCATCCTCCTTCGTTCACAGCCCACCTCGTTCAATACGTTCGGAACGAGACCGACCCGATAGCGACGCTGACCAGCACGTTTTCCGACCACGCTGACTCCAAAGCACCGTATTTCTCGTTGATTCGTCTCGTCGCGTCACGTGTCGCGTCGTCGTCGTCCACAACAGTCGCCGTGCCGAGCATCGAGACCATCCACTGTGCCTGCCCCGCTACGTCCTTCTGAATCGAGAGGGCGACACGCGGATTCTGCCGGACGTTCGCAAGCTTTCGGCCGGTAGTGACGAGTTCGACAACCGCGTTGGACTCGTCGTAGACGTACCACACCGGCGCGACGTGTGGGCGGCCGTCGCGACACGTCGCCAGATGCGCCATCAGCGGTTCGCTCGTGACGAGTCTCGCCGCCTCGTCGGGAACAGTTCCCATGAGGAGTGAGACGACTCTGGGCGGCAAAGCTGTGTACACCACGGGGGACCACCAGAGAACTACAACGACCATTTGACTCTTGCACAGCCCTTTATTAATCGGGCGAGAACGTGGCGCGAGACCGTGAGTTCGTTGCTACCGTTGAAACCCGCCGCCGAATCGATTCACGACCGGGAGATAGACCCGCTTCTCGTCGCACTCGACGACCCCGCCGCCGACGACATCCTCTCGGCACTCTCGTCGTCGACTGCGAGAACTATCCTCACCACCATCTACGAGAAACCGCGTCCGGCCTCCGAGTTAGCGTCCGCGCTCGACACCACGCTTCAGACCGTGAGCTATCACCTCGAACGCCTCGAAGACGCCGACTTGGTCGAGGAGGTGACGACGTGGCTCTCCGCGCAGGGGCGCGAGATGGCGGTCTACGGGCCGACGAACACGGCTGTCGTGCTGTTTGCTGGGGCCGAGAAGACCGAGCCTCGACTCTCGTCTGGGCTGCGAACGCTCGTCGGTGGACTCGCCGGGACCGTCGTCGCGAGTCTCGCCGTACAAGCAGTCTGGATGACCCGGCAGCCACCGGTGCGGACGTTCGTTGCCCGGGCCGAGCCCAAACCGACGCCGCCGACGTTCCTCTCGGCATATCTGGACGGGCCGGGACTTGTCGTTCTCGCAGTCGGCGCGGCCCTCGTCCTCGCAGTGACCCTTGCGATGGTATGGACTCAAAGACGCGCTTGAGCCAACCATAGGGAGATGATACGGTAGTCCGTCGGGTACTGTGTGCAACGAAGAGCCTTCCTCTCTGCTGTTGGAATCGGACTCACATCGGTCACTGGCTGTCTGGCAAGCGCCGACGACGGTGGCTCTACCGGTGACGACGAGACGACTGACGCGCCGCCCACGACCGACGAGCCAGACACCGACGGCTCGGACGACTCCGTGGCGGTCGACGCGGGCGAACAGGTGACTGCGGTCGTCGGAACAGAACCGGACGGCGACAGTGGGTTCGTTCCGCACCGACTCCGACTCACGAACGACAGCGAAGAGCCGTGGGTCGCCCGAATCGAAGTGACGCCGACGCTCGCACACCCCCACGCGGGAACGTACAAACTCGCCCCTGACGCCGAGGTGTCGGTCGTGCTCCGAGTGCCAGCAGACTACGACGTGCGTGTCACGGACGAACAGAGCGGCGCGACGGCGACGAAATCGCTGTCGCCGGACGACTTCGACTGCAACCAGTCGTGGACCGCGTTCTCGCCCGACGGCGACGACATCGCTGTCGCAAGTGCATCGACGCGGATGGCCTGCGCGCCGCCGACAATCGCCGGAGACGACGCGCTCTCGGTGACAGTCGGTGATGGCTCGCTCTCCGGTGAGTCGTACACGAAGCCCCACGCGGTGTCGGTCGGAAACGCGACCGACGAGACGACGCTGGTCGACGTGGCGATAGAGACTGACGAGGGTCGAGTCGCCTTCGGTGGTCGCTACCGACTCGAATCGGACGCCCGAGTCGACGTTCGGGTGACAGAACAGAGCGCACTGGTCGCACGAGTGGTGCGACTCGATAGCGACACCGAGGAGACGGTCTCTCTCGACCAGTCGGTGTTCGACTGCAACAATTCGAAGACTACCATCTCACTCGACGACACCGGCGGTCTCACGTCGGCGACGGCCTCGACGCTGATGGCCTGTCAAAAACCGGAGTAGGTTCGACCGCGCTCCCGACTGACGGCGTCTCAGGCGCTCGCGTCGCCTCCGCTCTCGTCGGTCGGTTGCGGGCCGCCGCCGGTCTGTGCTTCCTGTGCGTCTCCCCACCCGCCGCTGTCGACGAGAGAGAACAGTTGGTCCCAGTTCTCACCGTCGTCACCCTCGGGGAGTTGATTTCGAACCTGCTGAATCTCCGATTCGGGAACGATGCTGGCGACGAGGTCGATGATGACTCGTGCGTGATACGCCGCTTTCGACCGGTCTATTCCCTCGATTTCGCTGACGCGGTCGATGAACTCGTGCCAGTCGAAGCGCTCGCCGTGTTCTCGGACCGCGCCCGTCAGGTACCAGTCGATTTCCATCGGGAGCGAACTTGCGAGGTCCTTGGCCTCGTCTTTCTGAATTCGCTGGCCGAGCGTCATCAGCGTCGCGCGAATCGCCCGGACTGATTTCCCGGTACCAGGGAGTTCGAGTCGGTGCGTCACCTGTCCAGTGAATTCGCCGAAGTCCATGTGCTAACATTTATCACTGAACAATCATCAACGTATCTACACATTTCACACTTCGAGAACGTCGTTGGGTGTGTCGGAAACAGTGAGAGAGTACGGGGTACAAAAGGAACGAATGTCGTCGGCGTGAGCCCGAAGGCCCAGTCAGACGCGAAGTTCGGTTTCGAGGTCCGGCGACGCGACGATGTCCTTGACCGCCTCTGCGGCGGGTTGTGTCTCCGCGACGTTCTCCATGAGCACCGTCTCGCTCGGGAAGAGGTGCTCACCGAGTACGAGGCCGTGTTCGCGGGCTGTCGACCCGGTCATCGTGAGATAGACGCCGAGTCCGGTGTCCGCGATTGCGGCTTCCTCTTCTGGGCCTTCGGTGGGATAGGCGAACGTCACGTCGTCGAGACAGCGCGTCCCGAGGACGGCTTCGACCAGTCGCTCGTATCGCGGCGAGATACACAGGTCGCCTGCGTAGTCGGCGACGAAGTCGCGGTCGAGGTCGGCACCCGGTGGGAGCAGTTCGGGGTCGGCCATGAGCGTGTGGTACACCGTGTCGCCGAGTCCCGAGACGACGCGAACGTCGGTGTCCATCGGGTCGATACGGGCGTTGACGTCCTCGATACTCCCGAGGCCGTCAGGTTGCAGTTGGACGACCTCTTCGAGGACGAGGTCGGCGCTGTCGAATCCGAGTGCGAACTCGTGGGTGCGAAGCGCCCGGAAAGGCTCTTCGCGGCCGACGAGGTGGACTTCCACGTCGTCGGTTTCGAAGGTGACGCTGTCGAAGACGATTCGACGGGGCATCCCTTCGCGGTCGTCTCGGAGGAGCGTGTATTCCGGTGCGCTCGCCGCGTCGAGGTCGCTGTAGGCGGCGAGTCGCTCGTAGACGTTCTGGTCGGGATGTGAATGGCCCTTCGTCACGGATTTCTCGAACCTGAGGGTCGAGGTTATCTCGTCGGCGACCTCGGCGAAGTCGGCGGCCGTAGCGAATCGTTCGAGTACCGCTTCGAGGGGGCGTCCCTTCCGCGGAACGGCGACGCGCACCGTCTCTGTCATCATCGGAAGGTTGTGGCGGGCCGCTAAACAGGTTGCGCTTCGGGAAAACGTGTAGCCAATAAAAACGGGTCGCCGTGGGCTGGTGGCTTATTCTTCGTGTTCGTCGCCGCCGTTTCCACCGTTTCCACCGTTTCCACCGTTTCCACCGTTTCCACCATTGCCGCCGTTTCCGCCCATTCCGGTTCCGAACGCACCGGCGAGTCGGTCGCGGAAGGTCTCCAGTTCTTCGACGGTGTCGTTCAGGTCGTCGATATCGCTCCGGAGCGGTTCGAGTTCCTCCTCCACGGAGACGTCTTGGATGCTCGCTTCGAGGTCGGTGAGTCGCGCTTCCATCGCGTCGCGAACGTCGACCACGTCGCCGTCGAGCGAGGCGATGTCCTCGCGAATCTCGCCGATTTCGTCGTCGAGGTTCGAGGCGGTCTGGGTCGCCGCCGCCGCGTCTTCCTCGACGCTCTCGATGCGACCGGCAATCTCGTCGAGTCGGTCGGTGAGGTCGCCGAAGCGAGCGTCGATTTGGTCGAGCGAGTCGCCGTGGGCTGTGACGGTCTCTTCGACGTCGTCGAGGCGCGCGGCACCCGCGTCGATGTTACGCGATGCGGATTCGAGTCGCCCGTCGAAGTCTTCGAGGCGTTCGCCGACGGCCTCGAACCGGTCGGACTGCTCGGAGAGTTGTTCGCCGTGGTCGTCGACGCGACCTTCGACATCGCCGACACGTCCTGCGAGTCGGTCGCTTCGGTCGTCGACGGTCGCCAGCGTCTCTTCTGCCGAATCGAGGCGGACGACGGTATCGTCGACTTTCTCGACCGCGTCGTCGACCATCGTGTCGAGCGCGTCGATGTCCTCGTGGACGTCCTCGATTTCGGAGCGGAAGTCGGCGATGAGTTCCTCGCCGGTTCCCTCTTCGTCGATGAACGATTCGAGCGCGTCAGAGTAGGCTTCGAGGTCCTGTACCTGCGATTGGAGCCGTCGGATACGAACCTCGGTGCTCCGCCGAGTGTCGATATCGAGGGCATCGCGCAGGACGTCGAGGTCGTCGTCCTCGACCGACCCCGAGCGAATTTCGTCGGCGAGGGCTGCGGCGAGTCCCTCTGCGGGCGTGTCAGGGGCAGTCCGCGTGTCAGCTTCGGCTGCGGCGGCGCTGGCTGTGACTGCGGCGTCGTCGAGTGCCGTCCCCTCNTTCTGCGTCGGTCTCGGCTGGTTCTGCTTCGCCTTCCGGCTCTGGCTCGGCTTCGACTGCCGTGTCCGAATCGGCGTCAACGTCGGCTTCCTCGGCGGCGTCACCGACAGCAGGTTCGTCGACGTGTTCGGTTACAGCGGCGGGTGCATCCTCGTCTCCTGCGTGCGGCTCAGTCTCCGTTTCATCGTCGTCGAGGACGTCAGCGTCGGGAGCCGGTTCGGGCTCTTCTTGCGCGTCCGAGTCGGCTGCTGCGGCCGCGACGACCGCGTCCTCGTCGGTGGGCTCGGGCGCTGAGTCGTCGGCGTCGGACTCGTCGCTGTCGAACGCGGCAGCGAGGTCGTCGTCGGACGGTCCACCTTCTCCGACGTCTGTCGGCACGTCCTGGTCAGCATCCGCGGGCTCGTCGCCGGGGCTTCGGTTTCCGGCGAGCACGTCGCGGACGAGCTGGCTCCGGTCTTCGCCGAGGATGTCGTCGATGTTGCCCGGGTCGATGCCGCCATCGACCGGGATGCGTTCGAGCGTCGGCTCTTCGAGGAACGACTCGGGGTCTTCGCCGTTCGTGAGTCTGATTCCGTAGACTGTCACGACCTCTTCGTCCGGGTCGAGCGTTCGCTCGTACTCGACGCGGTTGTCCTTGTACGCGGTCCAATTCTCGCTTTCGTAGTCGGGGTGAAAGCCCACACTCTCCATCGGGAACGACTCGGGGATTCGGTCGATGATTCGAATCCGAGTCGGTTCGTCGAGGGAAGAAGAGATGACAAACTTGACAGCTGGGACGGGGAACTCGTCGGCGGCGAAGGTCTTTTCGACAGCTACCTCGCCGTCCGAGACTGTGACGACCCCATCAGACTCGCGGCTCATGGCCGCCACTTCCGCGACATACATTATAAAACAACCGGGGAGGAACCACCCACCTCGGCGCTGTCTTGCGATTCGCGAGTCGGGGTTCGACGGTTACAGGTCGACTCGGTCGCCGATTTCGACGAGTTCGAGCGACCGCGGGGCCGCGAAACTCTTCGCGTGGTGGTGCAGCACCTTCGGGTCCGACGTCATTCCCTTCCACATGTCCCAGTGCGACGGGAGTAGACGGTCGAGGTCGAGGTCGCTCGCGGCCTCGACAATCTGGTTTTCGTCGTTGTACCACTTCGTCCGCACGGGTTCGCCAGTCTCCTTGTCGGCGATATTGCCGACGGTTCCGAACGCGAGGACGCCGAGGTCGATGTCGTAGCGCGAGCCGATGTCGGTGAACTCGTCGGAAGGTTTGGTGTCGCCGCCGTGGAAGAACGTTCCCGACTCGTGCTCGAAGACGTACGACACCGGGTGGGTCGCGTCGGCGTCGTACGCGGGTTCGACGTGAACCGTGAACTCTCCGATTTCGATGGTGTCGCCCTCGGAGACTTCCTCGAACTGGTCCTCCGAGAGGTCGTAGTCGTCGAGCCACGCTTCGTCGTCGTAGGCGACCGTAAGTGAGTCGTCGGGGGCAACGAATGTGGCACCGGTGTTCTCCAGAATCGGGGCCTGACTCGGGCCGTGGACGTGGTCTGTGTGTTCGTGGGTTGCGAGGACAGCGTCCGCCTCGGTCACGTCTTCGGGGTCGAACGGGACCGGGACCATCCGAACCGTCCGCGGTGGGTCGCANGACGTGGTCTGTGTGTTCGTGGGTTGCGAGGACAGCGTCCGCCTCGGTCACGTCTTCGGGGTCGAACGGGACCGGGACCATCCGAACCGTCCGCGGTGGGTCGCCGAGACCGACGTAGGGGTCGATGAACACCGTCGTTCCGTCGCTTCCCTTGAGAACGAAGCCGTTGCACCCGAGATACCAGATTGCGACTGTCTCCGGGTCGGCCGACTCGACCGCGCGCGGAAGCCAGTCACTCCAGTCGCTTACCGTCATAGACACCAGTCTTCGCGCGGGGGGGCTAAGCGTTGCGCTCTCGTCACTCTCACCAGGTTCCGAAAGCCGCCGCATCCGAGTTGCGTCCCCGTATCGTCCGGCCCAGCCGTCGAACAAATATCCGGCGGACAATTGCCCAATTATCCGTCCTGATACGGTATATCACAATAGACTACCCCTAGGTATTTGGAATATAAGGTGCTACCCGGATAAGATATTTATCGTATACCAACGTCATGTAGTTCACAATGTCAGGCACTCACAAACGAACGGCGAATTTCTCGTCGATGGCTCAGGCGATGCGCGCGTGCGGGACGTGGGAGCCAGAGTCTCCGCTCGAAGACGACGCTCTCGGACGAGACGAGTACTGACAGCCGCACCGACGCGACTCACGTCCCCGCATTCGTTACCCGCTTGTTCTCTCGATTTTCTCACGCCCGGGAGCTTATGCTCTGGCGCAAAGTGCAGACGACCATGAACGCAGTCAGTGACCACTCACCGGACGGAGGCCAGTCGTGCGCGTAAGCGTCATCGGTGGCGGGTCGACCTCCGAGCATGCCGAAGAGATAGCGGTCGAAGTCGGGCGACGACTCGCTCAGCGCGGCCACACGGTCGTCTGCGGCGGGTTGGGTGGCGTCATGGAAGCAGTGTGCCGCGGGGCGAAAGACGGCGGCGGAACGACTATCGGCATTCTTCCCAGCGAGCACCGAACCGACGCCAACGAATATATAGACGTGCCCATCGCGACCGGACTCCGTCACGCGCGCAACGCGCTCGTCGTGATGAACGGCGACGCCGTCATCGCCATCGACGGCGCGGGTGGCACGCTCTCAGAGATTGGCTTCGGCCACGTCTTCGACCGACCAATCGCCGGTCTCGAAACGCACGATATCGACGGACTCGACGGGTTTCAGACCTGCTCGACACCAGAAGAAGCGGTCGCATACGTCGAACAGGAACGTCGGAGCTAGCTCCTTAGTCGAGTTCCCGTTCCACGCAGTCACGAAGCAGGTCGTCGACGACTTCGTCGCGGAACGTCTCCCAATCGGTCGTCTCCGCCCAGAGGCGGCCCGCGTCGGTCGGCTCGACGGCGTCGCGCCCCGCCTCACGCTCGACCGTGGTGACGTAGCCGTTTGCGGTCAGCGCTTCCAACGCGACGTCGAGACGCGCGCGAAGGTCGTTCGAGAGTCGTTTCTCGAAGCTCTCGCCTTCGGTGGCGTTGCGAGCGACACCGACACAGAACGCCTCGAAGGACGACTTCGGCCCGCCGTCACGGGCAGCAGCGACGATTCCGTGGTGTTCGGCCCGCTCGCGGAGTTCCGACGCGACCGCTCGGCGTGTTCGCGGGCGCGACCGAGGTGGGCCGGTCGAGAGTATCTTGAGGACGAGCGCTTCGAGGTCGTCGAGCGGCGCGAGCGTGTGCCGGTCTAGGGTGTACGTCCCCGACCCGCGGGCGACACCGGACTCGTCGAGGGCGGCCAGTCGGTCTGACGCCGTGTCGGCACGTTCGTCGAGTTCTGCCATCCGCGTCGCAACCGATTCGTACGCCGCACCGAGGTGTTCGCGCGCGTCGAGATACGCGTCGAGATGGCGTTCGAAGCGGCCCAGTGACTCGAACAGCGAGACGGTCGCTTCGTCTTCGAACTTCCCGAAACGGGCCTCACAGCTCTCGCGGAACCGAGTGACCAGTTCACGCGGGTCTTCTTCGACGTCCGAAAGCAGTCCGATTTCGCTATCGACCCACGCCTCGATGGCGTCGAGGACGGCGTCCGGGTCGCGTGTCTCCGCCGGGTCTGGAATCTGCTGGTCGGACTCGACGAGGTCGGCAATTTGTTCGCGTGCGCGGCCGAGAACGGCGTTCAATCCTTTCTGACCCCGCCTCGGTGAGGGGCGCGCAGAACGAAGCTGGCGGGCTGTCGAGGTGTCGCCGCTCGCGTCGGCGAGAGAGATGCGGAGGTCTTCGAGCGCGATTCGGAGAGGTTCAACTACGGCGGCTGCTCCGGGGCCGTCAGCAACGCGCTCGAACCCGTCGAGCGCCGAGCGAGTCATCTCAACGTCGGCGACGACAGCCCGAAGGTCAGAGACTACGTCGAGGTCGAGCGACTCGGTCGCCGGGACGTGAAAGAGCGTAATCGCGTCTGTCTCGACGTCGCCAGCGTCGACGAGGGCGGTTCGGGCCGCATAGAACGCGGCCGCGACGTGCGGCGAGGCACTCGACAGGTTCACGTCGACAGTGCCGTCAGCCGCCAGTTCACGGAGGAGGTCTGTCGTCGCGGCGTACAACGCTGGGAACGACGAGTCGAACGGGAGTCTGACCTCGTCTATGGGAGCGTCGAGCGCGGTCGAGAGCGCTTCAGTTGCTGTGCGGGCGACACGAGCGTGTAGCTGTGGTGTGCCGGGAGCGCAGTCGTCCGGGTCGCGACCCTGCTCGGGGTCAGACTCGGCACGGACCAGACGAACACGGTCAGCGTCGAAGTCGCCATCTTCGAGCGGGGTGACGACCCGCTGGACGTCGCGTCCGAGGATGGAGAGGTGGGTCGTCGGCATCTGTCTCACCGATTCTCGGTAGATGCCGTCAATGTTGTGGTGAATTGTTCCGGGCGAGCGTCAGGACCGCGATTCGTAGATTTTCTGACCGAGAACGCCCAGTCCGAGGGTGTTCGCGATGAAAAGCACGAGTCCACCGAGGAACGGGATAGCGGACAACACGCCGGTGATGAGTGCGCCGACTACGAGCGAGATGCCGAGTGACGGCGAATCACTGGTCGTCATG
This sequence comes from Haloferax elongans ATCC BAA-1513, assembly GCF_000336755.1. Classification (GTDB taxonomy): domain Archaea; phylum Halobacteriota; class Halobacteria; order Halobacteriales; family Haloferacaceae; genus Haloferax; species Haloferax elongans. Next base: position 54,847 of record NZ_AOLK01000018.1, read on the forward strand.
CCGACCACGAGCGACCCGATGAGCACTGTCGCGATGCCCCCAGCGACGATTGCGAGGATGAAGAACGCGATGAATCCCGGAATCGCCACGATGAGACCGATGATGGTAACGGCGAGGATGAGGAGCACGATGAGGCCGCCAATTCCGACGAGGAGCCCCCAGATGAACGACTCACCGGGGTCAGACCGTATCTCGTCGATGATGTTTCGCGTGAACTTTGGGGCCGCAGCGACGAGCAGGCCGCCGACGACGAGGTTGAAGGCGAACGACCCGGCCGCTTGAACCACAGGAGAGAACTGTGGGGTCGATTCGACGGACTGTGCGGAGGCGACACCTGAGAGGGCGAGCACGCTGAGGAGCGTCAGCCCTATCGAGGTCGATTTTCGAGGGGGGACCATAGGTAGCCTAGCAGATTCAGGCGACAAAGGTTTTCTGAACGACAGTTCTCGGATTGCGGGCGGCAGCGTTCCGGCCAGAGACGTAGTAAAACGAGTCTGCAAACGTACCTAAAACGAGTACGCAAAGAGAGACGCCACCCGCGTGGTGTCGCGAAGAGAGAGTTCGAGAGTGAAGAGAAGAGAGTTCGAGAGTGGGGAGTCGGCGGCGCGTTACCAGGTTCCGTGGAAGGTGTCGAACGAGAGCGAGTCGAGGGGTTCGTCGCCGACGGCGATGCGGTACTCCTGCGGCGTGAGCATCGGCTTGTGGAAGCGCGGGCCGTCGTCGGTCGTGATGCGCGGACAGCCGGTGTTGACGAACGCGTCCATGTCGAAGTTGCGCAGGCGGTCCGGCGTCACCTCGTCCATGGTGATGAGATAGGCGTTCTCGTTGTCTTCGAGAATCTTCTCGGCGATTTCCATGCGTCCCTGCCCGATTTTGGTACAGAAGATGACGCCCCATTTCTCGGCGTCCATCGCCTTGTGAACCGAGGCGTAGCGCTGTTTCATGAACTTGCGCGTGTCGGCCAGCGTGACGACGTTGTTGACGGGGTCGGCGATGATGACGTTCTTTTCGGGGTGCTCCATCGCGAGGCCGAGCGGGTGGAATTTGCCGCCGCCGACGTAGAGGACGTTGTCGGCAGGAATGTCCGCGGAGGCGTAGTTGCAGCCGAGGACCTGCCCCTCGTAGGTGAGACGGTCGTCACCCTTCCGCGTCTGGACGGTGTAGCCGCGCTCTTCGAGCCAATCGCACATGTCCTCGAAGCGGTTCATGTGCTGGGCGGTGGTGACGAGTCCGACTTCGTCGCCTTCGATTTCGTCGAGGGCGTCCTCCATGATGGGGAACGGGTCGACGTTGGAGAACAGCGGGACGTAGATAATTTTGTCAGACTCCTTCATCGGGGAGTGACCGAAGTGGACGAACACGTCCGTCCGGCGCATGAGGTAGGTGTCGAGGTCGCACGCGCCGTAACACGGCTGTCCCGAGAGCATGAACGTCACGTCGTCGTCACAGAGTTCTCGGAGGTCGTCTGCGACCGCCGGGCCGCGGCGCTTGAGGCCTTCAGGGAACTGGAGGCCGACGCGCTTGGCGTCGCGCTCTTCGATGGCGTCGACGATTTGTTCGAGTTCGTAGTCCCACTCCCGGTCGTGCTTCAGCGACATCCCGGTGTTTCGAAGGTCCCCCTCCGAGGAGGCGTCCTGACTCATTGGACCACCCTTACCGATGGAGATGTATAACGACGGCGCTTCCCCACGCTTGGGCGTCACATACCCGCACACGCGGCGAATTTTCGGCCTTCGACTGTCGGCTCCACACCTCAAATCGCTACCCCGTCGCCCCTTGTGCGCCAGCCTCACCAAGCCCCGGAGTGCCTTCCCGGCGAGAGCGTCTAGCGAAATCCATGGCAGACAATACCGACACACACGACAGCAGCGACCACCACGACTACTACGGACACAACGAACCCGCAGACCACCACGAACACAGCCACGGACACAGCCATGAACACAGCCACGAACCGGCAGACGAAATCGAGTTGACCGAGTGTCCCGGCTGTGGTGAACCAATCAGAGGTGCAGACGACATCGTCCGCGGCGACTCGGTGCCCGAGATTCGGTCGATTAGGAAACGGAGCGTGATGGTCGGTAGACAACCGAACGACCTCTGGCTGTGCAAAGGGTGCGGCGCGACACTGGGTGTCCGAGTTCGAGACTAGGCAGTCCTGCTGTCACCCGGTTACCCTCCTGTCACTCGTGGATTGAAGCGGCGCGACCGCCTAGCGGCAGGTATGTCTGACCTCCCGCTCGAACACGTTCACGTCGAGCCATCCGAACCGACCGAGGAACCGGCACCGGCCGTCGTTCTCCTCCATGGTCGCGGGTCGAACGAACAGGACCTCCTGCAGATTGCACGCGAGTTCCCACCGCACCTCCACGTCGTGAGTCTCCGCGCGCCAGACCGCCTACAGGGCGGTTACACGTGGTATGACCTCGACCTGTCGGGCGGCGGGCTCCACCAAAGCCAACCTAACGCAGAACAGTTCGAGCGGTCGCGAGACCTCGTCCGAGAGTCCATCGAGGCCGCCATCGACGAGTACGACCTCGACCGCGACCGAATCGGACTGCTCGGCTTTAGTCAGGGGGCGATTACCAGTCTCGCACTACTCCTCGACGACCCGGACGACTACGCGTGGGTCGTCGCGCTCCACGGCTACCTCGCCGAGTCGCACGCGGGCCACAGGCCGGACGGCATCGCCGACAAGCCGATTTTCGTCGGTGCGGGCTCGATGGACCAAGTGATTCCCGCGTCCCGAGCAGAGCGTGCTGCAGACCGTCTCGAAGAACTCGGTGCCGGCGTGACGTTCCAGACGTACGAAGTCCCACATGGCGTGGGTCCAGACGAGTTGGCCGACGCCGTCGAATTCGTCGACAAACACGCCTGAGTCGCGGCGGGACGACCGAGTTCCCCGTTCGGCAGGTTGAAATCGCTCGATTCCCAAGGCGAGAGCATGAGCACGCAGACGACGCGGCTCGAAGAACTCGGCCGCGAACTTGGCGAGGCCATCGCCGACCACCCGAAGTACGAAGCCTACGAGGAGGCGAAGGCGGCGGTCGAGGCCGACGACGAAGCCCAAGCGCAGATTTCCGAGTTCGAGCAACTCCGCGAGGAGTTCAACGTCGCCCGACAGATGGGCGAGGCGTCCAAAGCGGACCTCCAGAAGGTCCAAGAGGCACAAGAAGAACTCCACTCGCTTCCCGTGATGGAAGAGTTCCTGCTCGCGCAAGCCGAGATGGTCGGCGAACTGGAGAAGGTAAACGAAGCCATCTCCGAGCCACTCGCAGTCGACTTCGGCGGCGAGGCTGGCGGGTGCTGTAACGACTGACGAGCACGCTGGAGACGCGGGCGGATGGACGGACGCACGGACGGACGCGCCGACAACACTCGTTTTCGCGGGCGCAGGTTCAAGTACCAAGACAGGACCAGCCCCGCATATGTTGGCAATCGCGGGCGGCAAAGGCGGCAGCGGCAAGACCACCACGACACTCGGATTAGCGCAGGCGTTCGACGGTGACGTCCTCGCCGTCGACGCCGACCGCGACATGCCGAATTTACACGCGATGGCTGGCGTGGAGCGACCGACTGACGACATCCCACCAGTACAGTCGCACCCGAACGACCCATCGGTCTCGGTCGCACCCGCCCCGCGAGGGGTCGACGACGATGCCTTCGAGCGGTGGTTGCAGTCGCTCGCCAGCGACGACCGTCTCGCTCTCGTCGACTGTCCGGCGGGTGCCGGGCCGGACGCCGCAGCACCGCTCCGCGCCGCTGACGCAGTGCTCGTCGTCACACCGTTGTGTACACCAGCGCTCCGAGATGCCGCGAAGACGGCCGCGATGGCGAGGGCGCTCGGCACGCCAGTCGTGGGCGGCGTCGTCTCCCGTGCGCGAGTCGCCCCGGATGCCGTCGGCGACGTGCTCGACGCGCCACTGCTCGGCACCATTCCCGATGGGACCTCGCCAGTCCTTACAAATCCGACAGTAAAAGCCGCGTATCGGCGGCTTGCAGACGGTATTCGGGGGGAAGGTCTATTATGACTGACTGTCGTAGCACGTGGTATGAATCGGCTGGCGACGGGCATCGATATCCTCGACCGGCAACTCGGTGGGGGTATCCCGGCAGGGAGCGTGGTTCTGCTCACGGCAGACCCGGCCAGCCAGTCGGAACTCTTCCTCTACGAACTGACGTCCACCCGAGGGACGCTGTGGCTCACGACCCTTCGCTCTGAGGTCGCCGTCAGAGATGCGCTCGACCGGTGTCCGATGCCGACCGGGAATCCGACGGTTCGAGACGTCGGCGGCGACGCACCGCTCGACGTGGCGAACAAACTCGTCCGCGACCTCCCAGAGGGTGCGAATCTCGTCATCGACGTCGTCGATATGCTCGAACGAGCCGAGCCGCCTCGCTTCAGAAAGTTCCTCAACGACCTCCAGACCCATATGGTCAACACGCGAGGGCTGACCGTTCTCCACGGCCTGAAAGGCGAGTCAGTCCCGGAGAACCGTGACCTGACAGAACACATGGCCGACATCGTGTTCGACCTCGACACGAAGATAGACGGGTCGGAGATAGAAAATCGGCTGGCAGTGCCGAAGTTCCGCGGTGGACAGGCGCTCGACGAGACGATCAAACTCCGGCTTGCCGAGCGCGTCTCGGTCGACACCAGTCGCGACATCGCCTGAATCACACGCCGTCGCGAACAGGGAAAACGCAGTAGCCTGTTAGACGACGAAGAAGCCGAACGTGCCGAGCGTGATAGCGACGATGAGTCCCATCCACGTGCGGCCACCGAGACCCGCACCACGGCTAAAGACGTACGCGAAGTAGGGAGCGAGGGGTGAAAGGCGGTAGACGAACGAAACCTCGACGCCGGCACCGTATTTGAGCGCCAGCGTCAGTCCAACGGTACAGACACCGGCGACGAGTGCGACGTGCAGGTCTGTCGCGTCACGCAACTCGAGCGCCGAAGTGTCGTCTGACGAAGCCATCGCTACGAAGCGGTCTGGAGGCGAGTATCAAGAAGCCGCCGATTCGAGAGAACCGACGGGAGGCTCGCTTATTCTTCGTCCGCGTCGAGTTCGGCAGCGAGTTCGTCGGCGTCGATGTCGACGTCCTCGATAGCTTCCTCGATGTCAGCGCCGCCTGCGCCGCCCATCATGCCGCCGAGGCCGCCCATGCCGCCCATGCCGCCCTCGATGGTCTCCTGGACGATAACGCGGTCGAGGTCGAGACGCTGCATGACGTCCTGTGCAATCTGCTGCTTGGAGAACAGCCACTGCTGGTTCATCGTCATCTGCGGCGTCGCCTCGATGTAGAGCGTGTCCTTCTCGACGGTGACGAGTTCCGTCTCGGGTTCTGCGTCTTCGTCTTCCTCGTCGTCGTCAGATTCGACGACCTGCTCTTCTTCGACTTCGTCGGTCTGGACCCAGACCTCAGGAGCCTGCTGGAGGTACATTCCGAGGAGGCCGGAGGCCTGCTCTTCGCGGTCGTCGACGACGTCGAGGACTTCGTACTCGTATTCGAGGTCCTTGCCCGCGAGCGGGTGGTTGAAGTTGACGCGGGCGCGGCCGCCGATGATGGTCTCGAGACGACCCTGGTCGCCGTCGATGGTGACCTGGGCACCGGGGTAGCGGTCGTCTTCCGGAATCTTGTTGGCGCTGACCGTGCGCACTTCGTCCTCGTCGTACTCGCCGAACGCTTCGGCGGCCGGAATCTCGACGTCGCCCTCGTCGCCGACTTCGGCGCCGATGAGTTCGTCGTCGACGGCGGGGAAGACGTGACCCGCACCGACGATGATGACTCGGGGTTCGAACTCGTAGCCTTCGACGTCAATCTCGGCCTCTTCGGCCACTTCCTTACTCGTAGTGTCGACGACGTCGCCGTCCTCGACCGTGCGAACCGTGTACGCGAGGCGGACGAAGTCGCCGTCCTGAATACCGGACTCGACTTCTTCATCGACCTGCTCGGCCTCCGCCTGCTGTTCGTCGCTCATACACCCTACGTGATTCGTGCGACCCTTAAGAATCACGTTTCGCCGGTGCGAGATGTTCCGTCGGACGTACCCCCGAAACTCGGGCACGACAGACGATATCCGTCGAATCGTTTATGTTACTATCACGGTTTATAGTAATAGAGGTGTGTCAACATGGCTCAGACAGAATTGTTCCTTGGGTTCGTCGTTGGGGTGGTACTACTGGCGTTCGTCGTGGCGTACGTCGGTCGCGGGTGGCGACAGTACACGGTCAGTGCACCCGTCGGTGGCGGTGGCTCGGGTGGCGGCAGTGGGGAAACGAGCAGTACCATGTCGAACTGGACCGAGGACCCGACAGTTCTCTCGCTCGCGTTCCTCCTCCTCGCACTCGGGTTCGGCCTGATAGCTGTCCTCTTCGTCGGCGGCGGGGGCGTGTCCGAAGAGATGACTAACACCGCTGGTGCAGTCCTCGTGGCAGCCACGGTCCTCGTCGTCGTCGCCTACCTCTTTCACGGGACGTACCATGCCGCCCGGAGTTGGGGCCTCGAACGGTCGCAGGCGGCGCTTCTCGGGTCGTGGGTACTCGGCCTGTTGTTCATCGTCGCCCTCTCCTTGCGACTCCTCGGCTTCCTCTGAGATGTGGGAGATATGCGAGACGTGGACGGCGCTGAAAGACGGGACGTGACCGCCTCTGGAAGGCGACTCACCACAGTCACCGAACGATGAGTTTCCAACGTCTGCTGGGCCGCGTCCGCCGCACCCTCGTCGCACTGGCAGTACTCACTGGTAGCCTCGCGGCTGCGACACGGCCAGTGGTAGCCCACGCCGGGTCGCTTGGCGGGTCGCTCCAGTCGGTTCCGGCACCGTTCTGGCTGGTGGTCGTCTCCGGGGGCGGTGTCGTCGGCGTCTCCTTTCTCGTCTCGGCGTTCGTGACCGACGACGAGACACTCGGCGCGTTCGCCCGCCGGAGCGTTGCGCTCGGTCGCCCCGTCGAACTCGTCGGAAGAGGACTCCAAATCGGCGGCGTGGTTGGGTTGGGTACGGTCGTCGCAGTCGGCTTTTTCGGGCCGAAAGCCGCGATTGCGAATCTCGGCGTGCTCCTCGTCTGGGTCGGCTGGTGGGCCGGGTTCACGATGCTGACCTACCTCGTCGTGGACGTGTGGCCGCTCGTGAATCCGACGCGGACGCTGGGCACAGCAGTCCGGTCGCTCGGGGAGTTTCCGACGCGCACCATCCCGGAGGCAGTGGGGTCGTGGCCGAGCGTCGTGGGCCTGCTCGCGCTCGTCTGGGTCGAGGTCGTCAGTCCGCTTTCGGCCAATCCGCAGGCGCTTGCGGTCGTCGTACTCGGGTATTCAGTCGTGACGGTCGCGGGGGCCGTCGTCTTCGGCGACGCGTGGTTCGACCACGTCGACCCCGTCTCCCGGGTGTTCCGACTCTACGGCCTGCTCGCACCGGTTCAGCGAACTGACGATGGGTTCTCGGTGTCGTTCCCCGGAGCGGGGTTGGCCCGCGTCGAGGCGGCGATGGACACCGACGACGTTGCCTTCGTCATCGCCCTCTTGTGGGTGACGACGTACGACGGCCTCGTCTCGACCGTCGCGTGGGGGCGCGTCCTCGACGCGCTCGCTCCAGTTCCCTCGTGGGTAGTGAACCTCGTCGGCGTCGTCGCCGGCTTTCTCGTCTTCTTCGTCGTCTACCATCGCGCAGCCGATTCGGCCCGCAAGACCGCCGAGACGTACGTCACCGGCGACTTCATCGCCGGATGGTTCGCACCCGCGTTGGTTCCAATCGCCGCAGGCTACCATCTCGCCCATTTCGCGGGCTACGTCGTCGGTCTCGCGCCCGCGCTGGCGACAGTCGCATTCGACCCTCTCTCGCCACCGGCGAACATCACGGTGTTAGCTATCCCGGAGTGGTTCGGTAGTCTACAGCTCGTGTTCGTCGTTCTCGGGCATCTGCTGGCCGTCTGGGTAGCACACACGCGGTCGTTCGACGTGTTTCCGGGGCGACTGCAACCGCTTCGGAGCCAGTACCCGTTCGTCGTCGTGACCATCTGCTATACGGCGTCGAGTCTCTGGGTCGTCGCGCAGCCGACTCTCGGAGGTGTCGCGGGATGAGCCGACTGAGAGAACACAAGATGACGACGCCGACCCCCGAGACGAGCGTCCCCGAGGGAGAACAGCCAGTCGCGACGTGTCCCTACTGCGACCGACCGTTCCGCCGGGAGCGACTCCGAGACTTGCACGTCGGTGACGTGCACGAGGAGTGGACAGAAGCAGAACGGGAGGCATACGAGGTGGCCGTCGAAGCCGAGTCCGAAGACCTGTTTCAGTACCACCTGAAGGTCGCGGGGGCACTCGGGGCGACCTACGCGGTGCTGTTCTTGCTCGCAGTGGTCGGATTCAGCCTGTAAACTACCCCACCCTACTTCCTCGGCGCATACGCGCCTCGGTCCTTGAGGGTGGGGCTTTGATGTGGACTCCCGGCAATCAGTCGCCAGCAATAGGCTGGTGACTCTCGCCGTTCAACGTCCCACCATTTATACGCAGGTCTACTTCTGCGTCTCCGCTCCCCGACGTGGGCGAGGAACGGAGTTTGTGCATCCGCTTTCGAGCGTAGCGTAGCCCGATATTCTTCGCACCGTTGTAATCCGCGTTCACCTCGTACCCGCACTTCTGGCACTTGAAGCGTTCTCCGTGGCGGTTGTCCTCGTGCGTGAACCCACAGTCCGTCCGAGAACAGCGTTGGGACGTGTGGTTCGGTTCGACTTGCTCCACGGAGACACCCCGCTCAGGTGCCTTGTAGGAGACGTACTCGTAGAGGCGTCGGAACGCCCAGACGTGGTGCCACTTCGCCTGCGGAAGCCGCTCACGAATGTCGGTCAAGTCTTCGAACACGATAACATCACAGTCGTGTTCGACGGCTTCCGTGACAAGCTCGTTGGCGAGCGTGTGGATGTACTGCTTTCGCCACGCTTCTTCGCGCTTCCCGAGTCGAAGCAAGGCGTTGTGTGCGGCTTGCGTGCCGCGCTGTTGCATCTCTCCACGCCGCTTCTCAAACTCGCGGCACCAATGGTCGTACTCGTCTCCCTGCCAGAACGTGCCGGTCGAGGAGACGGCGAGTGAGTTGACGCCGAGGTCGATACCGAGGACCGTTTGGTCGGGGTGCCCGGTATCTGCCGGAACCTCTGCGTCGTCGCCGTCTGTCCGCCGAGTCGAGAGTTGGATGTAGAACTCGTCATCCACCGCGTCGTACCGAACCGTACTCTCGCGGAACTCGTAATCCTCGGAGAGAACGTATCGCTCGTAGGGCGTCGGACTGTCTGCCGGGAGAATGAACGACGGTTCGACCCGGCCCTCGACAGTTGCCAGCGACACCTTTTTTCGGTAGAACGTCGCGCTCCGTGCGTCGTAGTCCATCGTTTCGGCGGTGAACGTCGGACAAGAGACACGCTGTCCCTTCTTCCACCGTTCGACAACGCCCTTGACGGCTTCGACAGCGCGTTTGATGGCGGCTTGAACGAGTTGTGCCTGTAGGTCCGTCTCCTCTCGAAGTTCGGAGTAGAGTGCGTCACGAACCTCTCGCTTGTTGGTCTTACACTCGCTGTAGGAGGTGTCGGACCAACAGTAGTCAGCGGTTCGGTTCGCGCAGTACAGGTATTGCTCGGCGGTTCGGTGGAGTGCGTCGCGTTGCTCGTCGGAAAGGTCGAGTTTCACGACGGCGGTTCGACGCACGCCCACACTTCAGAGAAGACTCGACGGTACTTATACGTCCGGGAGTCGGCCGGTCGGAGTATGCCGGTTGTGTCGTACCGTGTCGGTTTCCTCTCCGGCCTACTCGCTCCCTTCGCTACGCTTCGGTCGCTCCTTGAGGCCGGAGGCTCCACCTTGCATTACGCTGACGGGACTTCGCCGTCAGCGTCACGCGTGGCCGTGTTCGTGGTCGCTGTCGGAATCAGCCGGCTCAGGTAGTCGCATCACGACCGCAGTGAGAACGGCGACGCCGAGAATCGCAACCGCACCGCCCGCAGCGATGACAACTTCGCCCGCGCCGACCGCCTCCGCGACGAGCAGAATGACGAGTCCGAGCACGACGCCGACGAACGAGATGCCAAGCTCGACCGAGTGTTCAGCCATGCACAATGATACCACACCAGTCGTCAAGAAGGTATGCCCGAAGACCGTCTCGCAAGCGACTCAATTCGTTGCGTTCTCGCCGCTTCTGGCCGCGACAACGACGAGAGCAAAGACGGCAATACCGAGCAAGAGTCCTGGGCCGACGACGAGCGGCGTGGTGAGACTGCCGGGAACGACGCGAGTCATCATGACAGTCACGCCGACGCCGACGGGGACCGAAAAGAGGAGCGCGTAGGCGACAGCCGTGCGTAGCGAGGGGCTGTCGCTAACCGCGGGGGCAGGGCCAGAGTCGGCCTCAACGTCGGCTGTCGAATCTGAACGCGTCACGGTCACAGGAGCGAGTACGACGCTGCGACCGTGAGCGCCAGTGCTGCCACGAGGCCGATGCCGACCAGATACGTCAGCGACCGCGGCTCCCAGCGGAGGTGCTGGAAGTACGCCGCGACCAGCACGGCCTTCGCCGCCGAGAGGACCATGATGATGCCGAAGGCAGTCCAGTAGGCTAACCCCGCGAACTCGACGAGGACCTGCACCGTCGCCGAGACGAACAATACCACGTAAATCGCCGTATAGAATTTTGTTGATACCATCTTCGTCACCTCACAGGATGTAGAACAGCGGGAAGAGGAACAACCAGACGATGTCGACGAAGTGCCAGTAGAGGCCGAAGTACTCCACCGACCGGTTGTCTTCGAGGTACGCGCCTCTCCATGCGCGTGCGGTCAGATACAGTGCGATGATGAGCCCCGCGATGACGTGGGCCGCGTGCAGCCCCGTCGTGAGGAAGAACGTCGATGTCCGGACGTTCGTCGAGAGCCACAGCCCCTCGTGGAAGAGGTGCTGCCACTCCAACGCCTTGTTGACGAGGAAGCCGATGCCGAGGACGAAGGTGGCACCGAGGCTCGTGACGAGCCCCAGTTTGTGCTTCTTCTCGGCGGCGACGAGCGCGAGGACGACGGTGAAACTGCTCGTCAACAGGATGTACGTGTTGACGAGGCCGGGAATCGGGTCGTCCGGGACGGGTTGCCACCCGGTCCATCCGAAGGCGAATCGCGTGAAGATGTACGCGCCGAGGAAGCCGCCGAACAGCACCACGTCGGACGCGAGGAATATCCACATCCCCACCTTACCGTTGTCGATGCCGGAGAACGGCCACGCCTCGCCCTCGTCGAAGACCGGACCGTGGAACGGTTCGAGGCCCATCGCGATGAGCGACCCGAGCGTGACGCCGAACCCCGCGACTGCAGTCGTCGCGTAGGCGGCCCCCATCATCCCCTCAGGGAACGCAGCGTCTTGCAGCGGGGAGATACCGAGCAAGATGAGGAACGCGCCCAGTGAGAGGACGAACGGCCAGATGCTCGCGTGGCTCGGCCCTTCGACCTCGGTGGCCTCGACCGTCGGCTCGTACTCTGTCGTGACTGCGGTGTGTGGCGACGTAGCCACGCCGCCGCCTGCGGTTGCACCCCCACTGCCGTCGGCAGCCGTTGCACCGCCTGTCACGTCAGACTCTCTGTCGAGGATGAATGACAGGTGGCCGTCGCGGTAGGTCGGCGTGCCCTCGAAGTTTTCGAGCGGTGGCGGCGACGAGACGGCCCACTCGGCGGTGGTCGCGTACTCCCACGGGTTGTCGGAGACGGGGTCGCCCGTGAAGGCGCTCTTGAACAGGTTGTAGAACATGATGAGGAACGACAACCCGAGGACGAACCCACCGATTGTGGCGAGTTGGTGCCACGGCGCGAGTTCCGGTGCGTAGTCGAAGACGCGGCGCGGCGTCTCCCACGCGACGAAAAGCGGGAAGTACAGCAGATTGAAGCCGACGAAGTAGGCCGCGAAGTGGACCTTCCCGAGGAACTCGTCGTACATCCGGCCGGTAATCTTCGGGAACCAGTAGTAGAGGCCCCCGACGAGCGCCGTCACACCCCCGACCATCACGTAGTGGAAGTGCGCGACGACCCAGTAGGTGCCGCGGAACTCGTAGTCGAGGACGACAGCACCGAGGAAGACGCCCGTGATACCGCCGATGATGAACAACAGGAGCGCCCCGAAGACGAAGAGGAAGGGCGTCGTGAAGCGTATCTTCCCCTTCAACATGGTGTAGATGAGCGCGAAGACCATCAGGTCGAACGGCAGCGAGATGCCGATGGTCGTAATCATAAAGAGCGTCTTCACCTGGAGGTTGATGCTCGTCAGGAACATGTGGTGCATCCAGACGACGAAGCTCTGAATCGCCACGAGCACCATCGCGATGATGAACCACTTCCGCCCGACGATGCGGCGGCCGGTGAACGTCTGGAACACCTCGGCCATGACGCCGAGCGCCGGGAAGAACACGATGTACACCTCGGGGTGGCCGAAGAACCAAAAGAGGTGTGTCCAGAGGAGTGCCCCCGCTGGCGACTCCATCGCGAAGTAGGTCGTCCCGAGCAGTCGGTCCGCCGAGAGGACCATCAGCGCGGCGAGGAGCGCCGCGAAGGCGAAGAGCATCATCCAGACGGTGAGGAGAATCGTCCAGCTAAACAGCGGCATATTGCGGAGTGTCAGCCCCTCCGCCCGCATGCGATGCATCGTCGTCAGGAAATTGACCGACGAGACGGTGACGGAGGCGACGAACAAGACGAGTGCCAACACCGCCGTCGACGCCCCAACGTCCGGTGTGAACGTCGGGACGTTTAGCGGGGCATACATCGTCCACCCGCCGGAGAAGGTGCCGCCTTGGAAGAACGAGACGCCGAAGAGGATGCCAGAAAAGAGATAGAGCCAGTAGGAAAGCGCGTTCAGTCGGGGGAACGCGAGGTCTTTCGCGCCGAGTTGGAGCGGGACGATGTAGTTCGCAAAGCCGAACGCGAACGGAGAGAGGAACCAAAACACCATCAACAGCCCGTGGGCCGAGACGGCCTGATTGTACGCGACCGGGGCGAGAATCGTCTCACCCGGTGCACGCGGTGCCCACAGTTGGATGCGCATCAACCACGCGAGGACGCCGCCGAGGACGAGGAAGAAAAGCGATGTGACGATGTAGAGGATGCCGACGTCTTTGTGATTCGTCGTGACGAACCAGCGCTTGATACTGCCCGTCCCCGGGAAGTCGTGACCGTGGTCGTGGTCGTCCTCGTGGCCGCCTGCGACGACTTCACTCCCGACTTCTGTGCCACCGTCTGTCCGTTCTGGGTCCGTGTCGCTCATGCTGGTCGTGCCTCCACGAATGCGGTCTGGTTTTCGGTGCTCACACTTTCGCTACTCCCGTTCCCGGTGCTTTCGTACCACTCCTCGTACTCGTCAGGAGGCATGACGATGACCTCCGCGGACATGTACGAGTGGCCAGCGCCACACAGTTCGTAACACTGGGCAGTGTACGTCCCAGTCTCGTTGGCGACGAACCACGTCTCGGTCTCCTGACCGGGAATTGCGTCGGTCTTGACGCGCAACTCTGGGATACCGAAGTTGTGGAACACGTCGGCTGACGTCACTTGCAACCTGACTGGCTGTTCTGCCGGGATGCGAAGGACGCCGTCGGTCGTGTGGCCGTTCGGATAGGTGAATCGCCATCCGAACTGGTAGCCTTCGGCTTCGATATCCAACGAGTTGTCCGCCGACGGACCCTCTTCGACGTACAGAAGCGTCAGGTAGGTCCACGAAATCAGCGAGACGACGATAATCATGCTCATGAAAAACGACGTGGCAAGTTTTCTCCCGCCCCCACTGCCCGTCGGAAGCTCGCCCAGCACGGGGCGGTCTCCGACCTCCTCGTCTCCCTTTGTAGCCCCGGAGCGATACTTGTAGGCGTTGTACAGCATATAGCCGATGACCACCACCCCGACGAGCGTCCCGAGGAGCAGGAACACCTCGAAGATACTCTCGAAGACGATGATGCGCGACCCCCGCGGGACGAGACCCGACTGGAGGAAAAGCGGGCTACTGCCGACGAGTGTTGTGCCCATTGATAACATCACCCACCCATGTTAATTAACGTTCATGATAATCACTGTTTCGGCGAACGGCGGTCACTTGGCGCTAGGTGGCAAAAACAGGAAGAATGTGGGTTGTGGTGGCTACCAGCGGTGGCCTGTTTCGAAGCCGACTAGACCTGGTGTTGTGGAATCTCGGCCACGAAGTCGAGCGTGTACCCGAGTGCGAGGCCGTAAATCCAGTGTGCGGCCAGCGAGAACACGAGGAACGACGCGAGGACGGCGAGGTCCGTCCCCGGCCAGAACGCCGGTACGAAGCCGAGCCAGTACAGTGTCGCAAACGAGACACCCCGAAGGTATTCGGGCGACTCCGGTGGGAGGAACGCACCGACGACCACGAACGTCAACGGGAGGACGATGACACCGCCGATACCGAACAGTAAGACCCCAAGGGTAACCGTCGGTTCGAACCCGAAGAACAGCGCGAACCCGGCGAACCGCGTCACCGGTTCGGTGACGAACAGCCCGAGTGCCCCGGGGATGCCGACGAGGACCGGCAACATCAGTATCGTCCCGATGAGACCGCCACCCATCGCCGCCGCGATGACGCGCCCGGTTATCTCCGGTTCGAGCGTCTCGCCTGCTGGTTGTTCTACCCCACCCACGGCCGGATTCGGTGTCTCTTGGCTCATCGTCTCCTCGTATTACGATAGCCCCCACGATAAAGGGTAACAACTGACATAGCAGAAATACGTAGTGTTCCGTTTCGGACGATGGAGCTCCAACACGCCCAATGTCAACCCAAACATATTTTCTCGTTTCCACCACTCTCGTGAGTCACCGACGTTTTTGTCGCGCGACCCTACCTTCCGGTCGATGTACGAAGTCGAGGTCAAGGTTCGCGCCAACCACGAGGCGGTCAGAGAGCGCCTCGAAGCGACTGGGGCCGAACAGGTCAATCGCGTCACACAGACCGACACCTACTACGACGCACCGCACAAGGACTTCGCCGAGACCGACGAGGCGCTGCGTCTTCGCCGTGAGAAACGATACGAGGGCGACGAGGTCGTCTCCGAGACGACCCGACTCACCTACAAAGGGCCGCTCGTCGACGAATCGTCGAAGACTCGCCGCGAGTACGAGACGGATGTCGACGACGGCGAGACGATGGACGCTATTTGCGGCGCAGTCGGCTTCGAACCGGCAGCGACCGTCGAAAAGGAGCGCGAACGCTTCGCACTCGACGGCTACACCGTCTCTCTCGACGCCGTCTCCGGCCTCGGTGAATTCGTAGAGGTCGAGGTCGAAGTCGAGACCGGCCTCGACGACGCCCGCGACGGTGCCTTCGACGTGCTTCAGAAACTCGAACTCGACCCCGACGACCAGATTCGAACCTCCTACCTCGGGATGTTACTCGGCGCGCCCGAAGAATAACGGCAACCGTTGCCACCCTGATACCCCATAGTAATACACGTTTGAGGCAAGGTTTCCGCAAGTTATAGAACGGCCCGCTGGGTACGTCTGGCCAATGAGCGACCGAAACATCCGCCTCGAATCCGCCGACAAGCGGGCAATCGAGGACCAAGAGGTCGAAATCGTCGAACGAAAGGGAATCGGTCACCCGGATTCTATCTGCGACGGTATCGCCGAAAGTGTCTCTCGTGCGCTGTCGAACCTCTATCTCGACCGCGTCGGCAAAGTCCTCCACTATAACACAGACGAGACGCAGCTCGTCGCCGGCACTGCCGCCCCCGCGTTCGGTGGCGGTGAAGTCATCGAGCCGATTTACCTCCTCATCGTCGGCCGGGCGACGAAGAAGTACGTGAAAGACGGCGAGACGCTTCAGCTTCCCGTCGACTCCGTCGCCCTTCGCGCGGCGCGCGAGTATCTGGCTGAGAACCTCCCCGAACTCGACGTTGGCACCGACGTTATCGTCGACGTCAAACTCGGCGAGGGGTCCGGCGACCTCCAAGACGTCTTCGGCGAGGAGACCCAGGAAGTCCCGATGGCGAACGACACCAGTTTCGGTGTCGGTCACGCCCCGCTCACCGAGACCGAGCGAATCGTCCACGAGGCGGAACGCGCCCTCAACGGCGCACGCTACGGCGACGACCACCCCGAACTCGGACAGGACATCAAAATCATGGGCAAGCGCGAAGGCGACGTTATCGACGTGACCGTCGCCGCCGCCATGGTCGACGCCTACATCGACGGCATGGAAGACTACATCGACGCCGTCGAGGACGTTCGTGAGTTCGTTTCGGACCTCGCAACCGAGTACACCGACCGCGAGGTCAACGTCGAGGTCAACACCGCCGACGACTACGAAGAAGGCTCTATCTACCTCACGACGACCGGCACCTCGGCCGAGCAAGGTGACGACGGGTCTGTCGGCCGCGGCAACCGCGCCAACGGTCTCATCACGCCGAACCGCCCGATGAGCATGGAAGCGACCTCAGGCAAGAACCCCGTCAACCACATCGGGAAGATTTACAACCTGCTTTCGACCCACATCGCCGAGACGGTCGTCGACGAAGTCGACGGCATCCGCGACCTGCAGGTCCGTCTGCTCTCCCAAATCGGTCGCCCCATCGACGAACCGCACGTCGCCGACGCGAAGGTCGTCACCCACGACGGCGTCACCATCGCCGACATCGAAGACGACGTCGTCGCAATCATGGACCGCGAACTCGCTGACGTGACCGACATCACCCGTCGCACTATCGAAGGCGAACTCAGCACGTTCTAAGAAGACGAGTCGGCGCAGCACAGCGCTGTTCTCTCGTTCGAACCGTGAAAATATGGAGTCGACCAGTGGAAAAACCGGTTACTGCGCGTCCGAACCGTAGTACTTCGTGAGAAGCTTCGCGGCCGCCGCTGCGGTCTTGCGGTAGTCGCGGTCGCCCTCGGGTGTCCGAACGGCGTACTCGTAGTGGTTGCTCTTCGGGACGTACCACTTCTCGGGGAAGCGGTCGAGAATCGCACGCGGGTCACCGTTCTCGGAGGCGACCGCCTCGGTTGCCTCACCGCTTCGGGACTGGTCCGATACATCGTCGAGTGGTTGTCCCGATTCGTCGACGAGAGTGGGCTCTGAGGCGGCCGTATCACTGGACACTTCCATCGGCCGTAGAGAACCGTTCTCGATATCGGCTGTTAGCTGGTCTGTGTCCTCTCGGGACGTCATAAACGTCGGGTTCGACTCGACGAGAAGCGTCTCGGGGACGTTCGGGTGCAACGCTGGCATTCCCATGGGAAGTTCCGATTGCGTGTTCGCGGCGAGCGCCTGGCCCATCAGTATCGACTGCATTCTGACTTCGGGGTCGTCGCCCGGCGTCAGTTGGTCGTACGTGCCATCGGTGTTCATCTCCCACGCCTTACGGTTGTCGGCGAACCCGAGTTCGAGGATGAATCGGAGTTGTTCGCGGATATCGTGGTCTTCGACCGGAGCGATGGCCTCGACGCGCTTGTCGAGGTTGCGAGTCATCCAGTCCGCAGAGCCGATGTAGTAGTCCGGGTCGCCGGCGTTCTCGAAGTAGAAGATACGGGAGTGTTCGAGGAAGCGGTCGACGACGCTTCGGACCGTCACCGTC
Organism: Haloferax elongans ATCC BAA-1513; assembly: GCF_000336755.1. Taxonomy (GTDB): domain Archaea; phylum Halobacteriota; class Halobacteria; order Halobacteriales; family Haloferacaceae; genus Haloferax; species Haloferax elongans. The sequence goes on from NZ_AOLK01000018.1 coordinate 72,443, forward strand.
TCCGAGAGCCCGTCGATCCCGGGACGAAGGCGGCAGATGTCGCGGACGAGCAAGTCGATATCGACGCCCGCCATCGACGCCTTGTAGAGTTCTTCGACGATACCGGGGTCTTCGAGCGCGTTCATCTTCGCGACGATTCGGGCGGGGCGGCCCGCCCGAGCGTGCTCAGCCTCACGCCGGATGCACTTCGTGAACTCGTTGCGCATCGTCACCGGTGCGATGAGGAGCTTGCGGAACTCCTCGTCGAGCGAGGGACCGGTGAAGAAGTTGAACACCTTCACGAGGTCCTGTCCGATGTCGCGGTCGGCGGTGAGCATACCGAGGTCGACGTACCCCTTGGCAGTTTCAGAGTGGTAGTTTCCGGTCGCGACGTGTGAGTAGAGACGCACGCCGTCTTCCTCCTCGCGGACGACGAGCGCCGTCTTCGTGTGCGTCTTCAGCCCGATAGTTCCGTATGCGACGTGGATACCCTCCTCTTCGAGCTTGCGAACCCATTCGAGGTTGTTCTGCTCGTCGAACCGGGCTTTGAGTTCCACCATCGCAGCGACCTGCTTGCCGTTGTCGGCGGCGTCGATGAGCGCCTGAATGACCTTCGAGTCCGAGGCCGTCCGGTAGATGGCGGCCTTGATAGCGAGGACGTTCGGGTCGTTCGCCGCGGCGTCGAGGAACTGCTGTACCGTGTCACCGAACGAGTGGTACGGGTGGTGCAACAGCACGTCCTTCCGGCGAATTTCGTCGAATATCGTCTCCTTGTCGGTTTTGAAACCAGCCTCGTTGCGACCCAAGTCGTGCAGTCGCGGGTGCGGTTGCGGCGTCCACGAGTCGAGTTTGAGGTCCGGCCTGTCGAGGTCGGTGAGGTCCATGAACTCACGGTAGTCGAGCGGGCCGGGGAGCGAGAAGACCTCTCGCTCGTCGAGGTTTAGCTGCTCGACGAGGAGGTCTTTCACCGAGTCGGGCGCGTCGTCTTCGATTTCGAGACGCACCACGGTCGCGAACCGGCGCTGTTCGAGCACCTCTTCTATCATGTCGATGAGGTCCTCTGCGACCTCCTCGTTGCGCCTGACTTCGGCGTTTCGCGTCAGCTTGAACACCGCAGTGTCGAGCACCTCGACGTTCGGAAACAGTAAGTCGAGGTTCGCACGGATGACTTCTTCGAGGAGCACGTACCGGATCTCGTCAGTGTCGGTGTCGACTTCGACGAGTCGAGGGCGGTTCTGCGGTATCTTCACGCGAGTGAACGTCGGTTCGTCGTCGTCACCGCTCGTGAGGACCGCCATCGAGAGCGAGAGATTGGAAATGAAGGGAAACGGGTGCGCCGGGTCGAACGAAAGCGGGGTGAGCGTCGGCAGCACGGACATCTCGAAGTAGTCGCGCATCTCGGACTGCTCGTCGGCCGTCAACTCGTCGTAGTCACAGATGTGGATGCCCTCGGCAGCGAGCGCCGGCAGTATGTCCTCGCGGTAACACGCCGCCTGCTGTTTGAACATCGGACGAGCCTTGTCGATGGCTTCTTCCCACTGTTCGCGGGGAGTCCGCCCGTCTGTGGTTCGCTCTGTCACCCCAGCGTCGATTTGCTGTTTCAGCCCGCCGATACGCTTCATGAAGAACTCGTCGAGGTTCTTCGTGAAGATGGCGAGGAACCGGACACGTTCGAGAAGCGGATTTCTATCATCGAGCGCCTCGTTGAGGACTCGTGACTGGAACGCCAGTTCGCTCAGCTCGCGGTTGAGATAATACTGCGGGTCGGAAAGGTCGATATCGGCAGGCGACTCGTTGGTCATAGCATCGTTGGGTAATGGCGACTTGCGAACCGTCGCGGCGTCGTCGACACTGTCATATGACAACATGCCGCTCTGGTCGTATCTACAAACAGTACACGGCCGGTTTCGTATTAAGCGGTTTATATTGGTTCGACCACTGATTACAGTTCAGTAAAGGGTACTATGTGCAACTATATAACTATATTATCACTGTTGACACGACATCTGACGAGCGGAACGAGACGCTGAAGCGTGGTGACCGAGAAGCGGGCGTGTGAACGAGACGGCACACGTCGTCCTCGTCGGCTACGGCGAGGTCGGAACGAAGAGTTCGAGCGTCCGAGCGAAGATGGAGGAACGCCTCCGAGAGAACCTTCAGGCGGTACTCGACGACAGAGACCTCTCGGGCCGCGTCGAACGAACGTGGTCTCGGCTTCGCGTCGTCGGCGCCGACGACCCCGAGACAGTCGCCGCCGCGTGTGCCGAGGTCCCCGGCGTCGTCTGGGCCAGACCGACTGTCGAGTGCGACCCGACGCTCGATTCGATGGTCACGGTGTGCCGCGATTTCGCTGCAGAGCACCCAGACGGTGCGAGTTTCGCCATCGACGCCGACCGAATCGGTCCCAAAGAGAATCACGGCTTTTCAGTCCGCGATATCGAGCGCGACGCGGGCAGCGCCGTCGTCGAAGCCACCGACGCGCCCGTCGACCTCGACAATCCAGCCCACACCTATCGCGTCGAGTGCAGAGAGGACACTGCATACGTCTCGATTCAGAAATTCGATGGCCCGGGCGGTATTCCACTGGGAACACAGGGGAAGGCCGTCGCGCTCATCTCTGGCGGCATCGACTCGCCCGTCGCGATGTGGGAGCTGATGCGCCGCGGGTGCGAAATCGTCCCCGTCTACGTGGACCTCGGCGACTTCGGCGGTGCCGACCACCGAGCACGGGCCGTCCAGACTGTCCGAACTATCGGACGCCGCGCGCCGAACTTCGACATGCGCGTCCACGTCGTCCCCGGCGGCGACGTGGTCGAGCGCCTGATGGACACCATCGACGACACCCGGATGCTCTCGCTTCGCCGGGTGATGCTCGCAATCGCCGCCGAAGTCGCCGCCGACGAGGACGCCCACTCCATCGTGACCGGTGAATCACTGGCCCAGAAATCGAGTCAGACCGGCGAGAACCTCGCCGTCACGTCCGCTGCGACCGAGTACCCGGTTCACAGGCCGCTTTTGACTCGCGACAAGACCGATATCGTCGCCGAAGCGCGCGAATTGGGCACCTTCCACGACTCCACGCTTCCGGTGGGGTGCGAGCGCGTCGCTCCATCGTATCCCGAGACGAATGCGTCTCTCGCCGCCGTCGAGCGGGCGGAACCGGACGACCTTTTCGACCTCGCGGCCGAGGCGGCGCGAAACCGGACGCGAACCTGAACCCGGCTCTTTTCTTGGTGATGTTAGAGCGCCGGAACCTCCTGACGGTACCAGAGTATCGGAACCGCTTTACCGCATCCATACCGTCCTCTCCGACGTGACGCAGGTCTGTATCGTCGGGTCCGAAGACGTTCACCTCCAGTACGAGTTGCTGTCGCGAGAGACCGCCCGCGCGGCGCTCTCGACGTACGACATCACCGAGCCGTTCGAGAACTCGCTGTGCGTCGAGACGGTAAGCATCGGCGCGGCGGTGTCGCTTCTCAACGACCTCAACTGGTATCTCGTCCGATTCGCAGACGCCTGCCTCGTCCTCGAACCCTCCATTTCAGCCGACGAGTGGCTCTCTCGCGACCTCGCCCGCGACGTTCGAGACGGTCACGTCTCGCCGGAAGAGACGGGCGACCACCTCGCAATCTACGGCGTCGAAGACGGCCGTCTCGTCGAACCGATGTACGTGACGCGAGTCGATGGGTCGGTCCCCTCCTACGACCTTCGAGACGTCGAAGAGACGGTGGTCGTCCGCGTCGGTGAAGACGAATTCGGCCGATAGCGACACTGCGACCGAAACAAACTGTAGAAGACGTCAGTCGAACATTCCGGTCGACATGTATCGCTCGCCGGAGTCCCAGAATACCGTGACGACGAGCGGTTGCTCAGATTCGGGAGCAGCAGGCTCCGCGATACGCTCGGCGACGCGTTTTGCGGCGAGCAGCGACGCACCCGAGGACTGGCCGACGAGGATACCCTCCTCGCGGGCGAGTCGTCGACACTCGGCTTCGGCGTCTTCGACCGCGACGATTTCCACGTCGTCGAGCAGGTCGGTATCGAGGTTGGGACTGACGAATCCCGGGCCCATCCCCTGAAACTGGTTGTCGCCGACTTCGTGGCCCGAGAGGACGGCGCTCTGTTCGGGTTCGACGCCGACGACGGTCATCGACGGGAACTCCTCTTTGAGGCGGCGGCCGTTCCCCGAAATCGTCCCACCGGTGCCGATACCGGCGACGAGGGCGTCGATTTGTCGGTCGCCGATTTGGTCGAGTATTTCCTCTGCGGTCGTTCGGTAGTGGGCGTTCGGATTCGCCGGGTTCTCGAACTGCCGGAGTTGGTACATTCCCTCTTCGGCTTCGAGTTCGTCGGCGCGGTCTTTCGCGTCGGAGATGCCACCCTCGACGAGTTCGATTGTCGCACCGTAAGCGCGCATAATCTCTCGACGCTCGGGAGACATCGATTCGGACATGACGATAGTGAGGTCGTAGCCCTTCGCGGCCGCGACCACCGACAATCCGATGCCTGTGTTCCCGGAGGTCGGTTCGACGAGTTCGTCGCCGGGTTCGATGTCGCCTGCGTCTTCCGCCGCCTCGACCATCGCCAGCGCGGGGCGGTCTTTCGCCGACCCGCCGGGATTCTTGGACTCGATTTTGGCTGCGATGGTCGACCCGGCGGGCGAGTCGACGCGGACCAAGGGGGACCCGATAGCGTCGAGGATACTGTCGTCCATCGCTCTCCGGTTCGCCATGCGCACCTAAACGACTGGCGGAGCCGGACGATTCGGCCACTGTCCGGTGGCTGTCGCGAGGAGGACACCAATTCGACTGTGGCGAACCCCGCCGCGAGCGCACCCGTTAAATCCGCGCGTTCGTTAGTCCCGCCCATGGCACAGGCGGAGACGCTGGAGACGATGCAACCGAACCCCGAGTGGGACGCAGACGGATACGAGGACGCCGTTGCGACCCTCGGCAGCGACGACTACACGTTCAAAGTCTGGGGCGGCGACTGGTGCGGCGACTGCCAAGACCAACTGCCGGACTTCGGCGCGGCCCTAGACGCCGCTGGCGTCGATTCCGACCGCATCGAACACTACCCGGTCGAGAAAGCCGACGACGGGTCGAAAATCGGCCCCCGCGTCGAGGAGTACGGCATCGAGTACATCCCGACAGTCGTCGTCGAACTCGACGGCGAGGAAGTCGCCCGATTCGTCGAGGAAGAAGCCGATCCAATTGCGGTCTACCTCGCAGCGCAGTTGTCGAACTGAGTCGCAGTCGATTTCTCTCTGTTTTACGGTGTCGGTGGACTGATACGAGACGGCCGAGTACGCCGACCAGATGAGACGACGACAGGTCCTCGCGTCACTCGGTGCCGCCGCCCTCGCGGGGTGTAGCACCTCGAACCTCTGCGGCCCACGAGACACCGAGCCCCTCCCCAACGAAGACGCCGGCTGGCCCCAACAGGGACCCACGCCCGCGAACCAGCGCCGTGCTCCGTCGGTTTCAGTGACCGACCCAACCGAGACGTGGCGTATCGAGAACGACGGTCCAGTGACGACACCGGCTGTATCCGGGGACACCGTGTATCTCTCCGCCGGAGTACGTGACGACGAGAGCGACCAGTTCCCCGTTGGGGCGCTCTTCGCCTTCGACCGAGAGACGGGAGCACAACGATGGCGAACCGACTTCGGCGACCCGCATGGGGCGTACGCCGGGTGCCCGCCGGTCGTCTACCGCGGGACGGTGTACGTCGGCGACGCAGGGCACTACAGCCTCTATGCGGTGAGCGCCCGAACCGGAGCGATTCGGTGGCACGCGCAACTCGGTGGGTCGGTGAATCGCCCGGTTGTTGCCGCGGACGGCGTCATCTGTCTCGCACAGCAGGACCACGTCATCGCGTTCGACACGATGGGCGAGGAACTGTGGCGCTACTCGAAGCCGGGACACGTCTTCTTGACGACGCCGACTATCGTCGATGGCACGGTCTACGTCGGCTCAGTCTTCAGCCCAGACGGCGAGAACGACGAAGCGGAAGACGACCACGCGTCCGTCGTCGCGGCGCTCGACCTCCACACGGGCGACGTGGTGTGGGAAGCCGCCCGCGGCGAGAACATCAACCCGATTACCGCCGCGGACGGGACGCTCTATCTCTCCGGTGCGAACGCGATTCACGCCCTCGAAATGACCGACGGGAGTCGCGTCTGGGAGCAACCAACCGGCGACCATCGCTTCGGCCGCCTCGCCGTCGACGACGAACGCGTGTACGCCACCGGCGGCACACAAGCAGTCGCATTCGATCGCGACGACGGCGACGTTCGCTGGCGCTACGACGCCGACACGTACCTTCGTTCCCATCCCATGGTGACTGCGAACTCGGTCGTCGCCGCGACAGACAACCCCCAGAGCGGCGATGCTGCGGTCGCCTACGCCCTCGACAGGGCGACTGGCGAACCGCGGTGGTCGGTCGAACTCGACGGGAAGATGGGCTTTGCGCCCGTTGCCGGTGAGAATCGGGTGTATCTGTCGTCGTACCGGGCGGGCGAGGGCGGCGACGTGGTCGGCGTCGAGTCCACCGAGACGGCATGAGGAGCAGGCGAGTCAGGCGTCCTGTCCCGCCGTGAACCACGCCAACGCCTCGTCGATGTCGTGAGTCGGCGCGGAGCAGGTGAAGTTCTCGCAGGCGTAGACGGTCGGTTCGCCACCGTCTGCTTCGCGGGCGGCCCAGATGGGCGGTGCCTCGTCCAATTCGAGTTCGTCGAGCCACGCGTCCAGTTCGTCGTCGGTGGCTGGCCGGGGGGCGACGACGAGTCCCGGCAGGTAACGCGAGGCGAGCGTCTCCCGCCACTCGGCGGGTATCTCGTCGGCTGCGATGGTGAGTTCTGGAACTCCACTGGCGGCTTTCTCGGCCGCGAGCGCGAGCGAGACGTGTTCGAGCGGGCTGCCGCGGATGCGGTTCGCGTGGGTTTCGAGGACGGCGTCGGCGGCCTCGCCGAAGCCAGCGTCGGGCGCGAAGTGTTCGAGGTCGAGGAACAGCGAGGTGGCGACGCCGAGACTCGACGGCGTGGACTGGTCGGTGGCTTCCTGCGGGCGCGTTACGAGAGCTTCGCCGCTTTCGGGCGTGAAGTAGAGCGTCCCGGCCGCGTCGTCGTAGAACTCGCGGTGAATCGCCCGGCCGAGGTCCAGCGCAAAGGCGAGTGGTTCGACGTCGCCGGTGGCCTGATACAGGTCGAACGCGCCGCGGGCGAGGAAGGCGTAGTCTTCGAGGTAGCCGTCGCCTTTGACCTCGCCGTTCATCACGCGCCGCGAGAGGTGTTCCGCATCCGCGTCCCAGAGATGCTCGCGAATGAAGTCGAGCGCGCGGCGAGCGTCGTCGGCGAGCGAGTCGTCTTCGAGGGCGACTGCGCCCTGCGCGAACGCTGAAATCATCAGGCCGTTCCAGCCAGCGATGATTTTCTCGTCGCGGGCGGGGCGCTCTCTGCCCGAGCGAGCGGCGAAGAGGGCTTTCCGAGCCTCTGCGAGTTTGTCCTCGACCTCGTCTTCCGAGAGGTCGTACTCCTCGGCGAGGTCGGAGACGGTCGCCGAGACGTTCAGCACCGTCGTCTTGTTCTCGAAGTTGCCGCCGGGCGTGATGCCGTAGCGGTCACAGAAGAGGTCGGCTTCGAGTTCGGGAAGGAGACTACGAACCTCGTCGGGTGTCCAGACGTAGAACGTCCCTTCCTCGCCGCCGGACTGGGCGTCGAGCGTGGCGAAGAAGCCGCCGTCGTCGTGGGAGAGTTCTCTGCGGACGAATTCGAAGGTCTCGACCGCAACGTCGGCGTATGCCTCGGTTCCGGTAAGTCGGTAGGTGTCGAGATAGCGAGGAACGAGTCCCGCCTGGTCGTACAGCATCTTCTCGAAGTGCGGGACAGTCCAGTCTTTGTCCACGCAGTAGCGGTGGAAGCCGCCGCCGAGGTGGTCGCGCAGGCCGCCGTTTGCCATCGCGTCGAGCGATTCGACCGCAACGTCGAGAGCTTCGCGGCGACCGGTGATTGCATAGCCTCGAAGGAGCGAGTCGATGCGGCCGGGTTGCGGGAACTTCGGGCCGCCGCCGAAGCCGCCGTCGTCGCGGTCGGCAGCGCGAAGGGCCGCCTGAACCGTCTGGTCGAGAATCTCCGAACCGGGTGCTTCGCCCGGCGTGTCGGGTGTGTCTTCGAGTTGGTCGTGGATAGCGCTGGTCCACTGCTGGGCGCGGTTTTCTATCTCGTCGCGGTCGGTCTGCCACGACTCGGCGAAGCTTTCGACGAGGTCTCGGAATCCGGGCGCACCGCGTCGGGGTTCCGGCGGGAAGTACGTCCCGACGAAGAACGGTTTGCCCTGTGGAGTGAGCCAGACCGAAAGCGGCCACCCGCCGCCGCCGGTGACGAGCTGGCAGATAGTCTGGTAGATGCGGTCGAGGTCGGGTCGCTCCTCGCGGTCAACCTTGACGGGGACGAAGTGTTCGTTGAGCGTCTCGGCGATGTCGGGGTCCGAGAAGCTCTCGTCGGCCATGACGTGACACCAGTGACACGCCGAGTAGCCGATAGAGAGGAAGATGGGTTTATCCGCTTCGCGGGCGGCTTCGAGCGCCGTCTCGTCCCACGGTTGCCAGTTGACGGGGTTGTCCGCGTGCTGGCGAAGATAGGGACTCTGTTCGTCGTCGAGTCGGTTGCGTCCCACCGGGTCGGTCATGTCTCGAAGTCGGGACCCCGTGAACTAAAGCGGCGTGGAGACGGCCGATTGCAACGCGTCTCCCCGAGTCCGCAAGAGAGTGAGACATCAGCACTCAATAACCACAATCATGCATATTTCATTGTAGTAGAAGAGCAATCTTTACACTCCCGTGCGCAGGGTATGCGAGTATGAGCGAGACCGTCCTGCTGGTCGGTGGCGGCGGCCGCGAGCACGCGATTGCCCGCGCGCTGGCCCCCGACTGCGACCTGTACGCCTGTGCGAGCAACCGAAACCCCGGTATCGCGGAGTTGGCCGCGGAGTTCGAAACCATCTCCGAGACGGCCGCCGACGACATCGTCGCCTACGCCGAGTCCGTGGACGCGACGCTGGCAATCGTCGGCCCGGAAGCGGGACTCGCCGCGGGCGTCGCCGACGCGCTCGACGAGGCGGGTATCTACACCTTCGGCCCGCAGGCGGCCGAGGCCCGCATCGAGACGGACAAGGCGTTCCAGCGACGGTTCATGCGCGACGAGGACATTCCGGGGAACCCGGACTTCGCCACCTTCGACGACATGGAAGCCGCCTGCGACTACATCGACGAGTACGACGGCGATCTCGCGGTCAAGCCCGCCGGGCTGACCGGCGGTAAGGGCGTGAAAGTCATCGGCGACCAGGTGACGCCCGAGGAAGCCAAGGCGTACCTCCGCGACTCCGACTACGAGCGCGTGGTCCTCGAAGAGCGCCTCGTCGGCGAGGAGTTCACCATTCAGGCGTTCGTTGCCAACGGCGAGTTCCGCGTCACGCCCGCCGTGCAGGACCACAAGCGCGCCTACGAGGGCGACGAAGGCCCGAACACCGGCGGCATGGGCAGTTACACCGACGTGACGCCATCGCTCCCGTTCATGGAAGACGGTGACTACGAGGCCGCAGTCGAGGTCATCGAAGCCGTCGTGGACGCGCTGCCCGACTACAAGGGAATCCTCTACGGTCAGTTCATGCTCACCACCGAGGGACCGAAGGTCATCGAATTCAACGCCCGCTTCGGCGACCCGGAAGCGATGAACACGCTTCCGGTCCTCGAAACACCGTTCCTCGACGTGCTCGTCGCGGCGCGTGAAGGCGAGTCGCTTCCGGAACTCGACTTCGCCGACCAGGCGACCGTCTGCAAGTATGCTGTCCCCGAGGGCTACCCGACCGACCCGAAGGCGGGCGCGAAGATAGAAGTCGAGGTGGACGAGGACGCCGGTGCGCTCCTCTACTACGCGAGCGTCGACGCCCGCGACGACGGCCTGTACACGACGACCTCTCGGTCGTTCGCCGTCGTCGGCGTCGCAGACAGTATCTCCGGTGCGGAAGAACTCGCCGAGGACGCTCTCGCCGCCGCTGGCGACGGCTTCCACATTCGCCACGACATCGGTACCGAGGCGCTCGTCCAGCAGCGCATCGACCACATGGCCGACCTCCGCGACGAATAACAGCCCAGCAGGCCGGGACGAGAACGGCCCAGTAGGCTGCGGCGGGTGACACCCCAGCAGCCCCGCGATTTTTCCGACGGACGACGGTGCCACTTTTACCATTGCCACCGAACCGACTGGCGTGACCGACGACGACACCCCTCGACACGACCGCATCGACCACCATCCAACACCCGGACCGCTGAACTCGCTGCAGTACTGGACCGACGCGAAGCCAGTCTGGCGGGTGATGCTCAACTACGTGTTCGTTCTCGTCGCCCGCATCGCCCCATCACTTCGGATTCGAAACTGGGCGCTCCGGCAAATCGGCGTCACGGTCGGAACGGGCGTCTCGTGGGGATTAGAGGCGACACCGGACGTGTTCTGGCCGGAGTTAGTGACTGTCGAAGACCACGCGATAATCGGCTACGACTCAGTCATCCTCTGTCACGAGTTCCTGCAAGACGAGTACCGAACCGGCGAGGTGGTCGTCGGCGAACGGGCGATGATTGGTGCAAAAGCGACGATTCTCCCCGGTGTCGAAATCGGCGAGGGCGCGCAGGTGGCCGCGAACTCACTTGTGACGCGCGACGTGCCGCCCGGTGTGACCGTGGCGGGCGTTCCGGCGCGACCGATGTCGGAGGGAACGAACCGAGCGGACGAAGCGAACGAACCAAACGACGAGTAACCCTGCGAGCAGCGGTCACTCGGTCGGGTCTTCGTCTGCGACTTCGAGGCGAAGACAGAAGACCGCGCCTTCGTCGTCGTTGTCCTCGACCCAGATGTCGCCGTTGTACGACGAGATGACACTGTCGGCGAAAAAGAGGCTGATACCCGTGCCATGGTGGAGTTGGTCGTACTCTTCGCGGCCGAAGATGAGGTCACGCTGGTCTTCGGGGACGCCCGGACCGTTGTCGGCGACACGAACCACGACGTCGTCGCCGTCGCGTTCGACCCCGACTTCGACGGTCGCGGTCTCCTTGTCGTTGTGTTCGACGGCGTTTTCGAGGAGACATTCGAGTGCTTCACCGAGCAAGTCGTCGCCGACGACCGAGAGCGTCGGAACCTCGCCGAACTCGAACTCCGCATCAGTGAACTCTATCATGGCATCGACGACTGCATTTTGGAGGACCACGTCGAGTCGAACCGGTCTATTCGACGAGCCGTGAGATCGTTCAAGTAGGTCTCGAAGGTTACGGGCACGCTCCGATTTGTGGACGATATCGAGCACCCGGTCTTGGACCAGTCGGAGCTCTTTGAGTGCCTGTTCGTCTTCGACTCGGTCTTCGATTTGCTGTGTATAGCCGTAGATGACGTTCAACTCGTTACGCAAGTCGTGTCGCAAAAGGCGGTTGAGGACCTCGGACGTGCTCTCGTACTGCTGTTGCTTCGTGTTGTCGAGAAAGAGCGCCAGAAACCCTCTGACCTCGTCGTCGACGACGATTGGAGTGGCGAACCCGTTTCCGTAGATGACACGGTCGTCGCGTCTGCAGACGACGAACTCACCGGACCACGTCTCCCCGGCGGCGAGTTCCTCGACGATTTGGTGGTACGTCTCGGTATCGCCGGCGATGATGCCGACCGACTCCCCGACGATTTCGTCGTACTCGTAGCCGAGGAGGTCGAGTCCGGCAGTGTTGATATCCCGGAACATGAAGTTCGTGTCCGTAATCAGCATCGGAACGCCCGTGCTGTGAAAGACTTCGTGATACAGCCCCGGATTGTGGTCCACCATGCTGTTCCTGCGATACGATTGCCCCACCAATACTTATTATCAGCGGTGGTTCAGATGGTGAAAATAATGTCACCTGTCTCTCAGGTCGAAGATAGCCTGATAGTACGTGGCGACGATATCGAGAGCCGAACCGACTTCCTGATGGACGTCTCGGCGCGCCCACTCGTCGTGGCGTTCTGCGCCAGCGACGAAGTACTGGGCGAGCGTCTCGATGGTGTCCGTATCTGCTGCTGGAACCATGCAAGCGAGTTTGATGCGGTGCGCACGACGAGCGGCAGCACGCCATCCCTCGCGTTTCTGTCCGTGCATCCGCCAAAAACGGACGTGAAGCGTGGCGTACTCGGGGTCAATACCCACCTCATCACACGCCGCTTCGAGGAGTCGCTCGCAGTCTGCCCACCGAGCGTCGTCGTCGATACTGGTCTGGACCATCGCCTCCACGTCGGAGACGAAGACGTCGTCGGGAACCTCGTGGGTAAAACACTGAGTGAACGACTCCTGATTCTCGATTTCGTCCTGCACGAAGAGCGCACGCATGAATAACTCGCCTGCTCGGTCCGCCCTCGCCGCTGGAGCGTCCGGGAATTCGAAGCGGAACGCCCGAGACATGTGTGCTTCGGCGCTCTCGGCGGCCGCTCGCGCCGCATCGAACTCGCAGTTAGAGAGATGCGTCTCGCGGAGGTCCTGATGGTAAAACCCCAAAAGGACGGACTCAGCCGCGTCGAGAGCGCGGGTCGTTGGAGGCGACGCATCGAGAGTCGGCAGTTCTGTCATCATCGAATTCAGGGATTCCGATATGACTGAATCGGCGGTACCGCTCTAAACTGTTGTGGTGCTGAAATGAAACGACAATCCGCCGACGAAATTAGTCAAAAACGCCGAGGGAGCGTTACCTGATGCGTCCGACGCCCGTGTCGAAGACGCGGGCGTTCGGCACGATGTATTCCTCATCTTCGGACTCGATGCGCGTGACGAAGACGTCGAACTCTTGGACGACACCGCGAACGTCGCCGACGACGATTTCGTCACCGATGGTGTAGGGCTGTGAAAACAGCAGATACGTCCCGGCCGCACCGGACCGAAGGAGGTCACGGAACGCGACGGCGCTGAGGACGATGAGACCCAGCAGGTACCCACCGAGGAGGACGACGAGAGCGAGCGTCGCGACGCCGACCTGCGAGAGTGCCACCAGTGCCGCGAGGAAGAAGATGGTGTACTTCGCGAGCGACGGCAGGATGTTCACCTGTGGGAGTTTCACGCCGCGGAACCGCTCGGCGACGAGGAGTTCCACCTTATCGCCGACGACGATGCCGATGATAAGGACGATGATGGCGATGAACAGCTGCGGGAGGATGGCGATGACGAGGTTCCAAAACCTGTCTGCGTAGTTAACACCCGCAAAGGAGAGTGCGGCGAAGATGGTGACGCCGAGGAGGAAATACCGCGTCAACCACGAGAGGATTTCGACGGTCGAAGTCTCGAAGTCGCGGGCGGTCCGTTCGAACGCCGTGCCCTCGATGGCGTCGGGAAGGCCGACGCGAACCAGGAGTCGCTGGACGGCTGTCCCGGTCGCGTAGGCCAAGATGAGCCCGACAAAGAGGACAGCCAGCACGCCGATGAATCGCAGGCCGACCAACTCGACAATTCGTGTGACGATGGTATCGGCCGGTTGGAGTGGGAGGGGCGCGACGAACCCCGTCATTTCAGTAATCCTCCGGGTCGATTTCGAGAATCATCTTGCCACCCTTGAACGCGCGAACTAGTCCGTCAGACTCCGAGAGGACGATTGCAGTCGCGTTCGTGTCGCGGGTGATTGCGCCGCCAGCCATGTGGCGCGCGCCGAGGCCTTTCGGGATGTCCACGCCCTCGGCGGAGGGTTCGAGATAGCGGTAGGCGGAGACGATTTTCCCCGAGTCGGAGATGACGAACGCGCCGTCGAGACGCGAGAACTCCTTGAGCATGACGTTCACGATGGGGTCGCCGACGTAGACGTGGGACTTCTCGAAGGGGTTGTACGAAAGCGGGCGGGACTTGTTCATCACGTTCCCCGCGTCGCCGACGATGAACAGCGCGCCGACGGGTTCGCCCTTCTGTCCTTTCTTTCCGAGTTCGATAGCGACCTCGAACACGTCACGGATGACGCCGGGGTCCGCGCGGGAGTTGGCGAACAAGTCGTAGATGCCCGAGCGCATGTTCTCTTCGACGCGAACGCGGACCACCGAGTCGGGGTCGCCGCCGAAGATGCCGACGTTGCACGCGATGTCGTCACCCGCCTCAACGATGCTCTGTTCCATCGCACCCTCGACCCCGAATCGGATGCGGTCTTTCACATTTTGGAATTGGAGCGGGAGTTCGACGAACGGCTCGGCCTCGACTGTGTTCTCCGGGGCGATGACGACCGTCGGGACATCGAGGTCGTCGAACCGCTCGTAATGCGAGTGGCTCGGCGTGAAGAGAAACAGCCCGTCGACATCCGACACGAGGTCGTCCAATATTTCGGATAGCGCCACCATTGGTGGAGACACACGCCGGGTGAGAAAAAGGGTTGTGTCGTGTCTGACGCTTGTCGTGCGCCCGGCCGACGCTATTTCACTGATTGAGAATTGGGGCGCGAAGCGCTTCTACTTCCTCGAGAATCGCTGCCCGATTCGACTCGGAGACACCATTGTCTCGGAGGGCCACTTCGAGGTGGTTGGCGATGGCGTCGAAATCGTCGCCCGTGAGGCCGAGGTGCGCGTGTGCTTCGCGCATGTCTTCGCCGTCGTACTCGACTGGCCCACCGGCGACGGCGCTGATGAACTGCACCTGGTGAGCGTGTTGCTTCGCCATGTCCGTGTCGTCGAAGTAGTGGGCGACAGACTCGTCGGCGAGCACGCGGTCGTAGAAGTCCGATACGACTGCGTCGACGGCCTCGTGGCCACCGATTTCACTGTAGAGGGACTGGTCTTGCATCCATCGGTGGGTTGTCCATCGCACCAGTAAGTTTGACTCCGAACAAATTCGGGGTGCTTTTGAGTAATGACGAAAACAGGTATTTAAATGATGATTGGTATCATACCACATATTTGGCTGTAGGTGATTCAGAATTCGGAATTCCAGTTCGGGTGTGCACGCGTCGCTGCTGGCGACAGTGTTCAGTCCCGGACGTCGTCACTACCGGGGAGTCGGCGGACAACCTTCTCCCATCTGTCTTTGGCCGCCTGTCCGGGGTCTGCAAAGGGGTCGTAGGTGATATCCTCCGCAGTACCGAGGTGGCTACCTCCATCGCTTCCGGTCGCCCGCCGCCACATCCCGAACACCACCGCGAGAGTGATGGCTCCGAATAAGAGTCCTAACACGACGTTGGCCGAACTATCGAGCGGGAACACGACGAAGCCGAGGGCCAGCAGAACCGCGACCAGTTGGGACACATACAGCACGAGAATGAGCGGGTTACCCGAAATCTCGAATGTCCGGCCCATCGTTCGTTTCAGTCGATGGACGACAGACGAATGAGTTTTGGCACCATCGGTCGCCGGGTGTCGTCGACTTCGGTCCGATAACGAGGAACGAAGCGGGAAGCTCGTCCCTATGTCGAAGTTCTCCCGCTTCACGAGGATGGGCGTGCGGGTCGGTGATAGTCCTGTTGGCAGATGAGCCACGAGTTTCGCCCTCGCTGTCGCTCACGGCGTCGCCGTTCGTGGTGTTCAGACAGAAAATGCGCGGGACAGGGTTCGAACCACGGTCACAACTCTCCGAGTTGCTCCCTGATTCGAATCCTTTGGCGCGCAGACACGTCTCTCACGGTGTTCGAGACGGTATGCGCGGGACAGGGTTCGAACCTGCGAAGGTCTATACCACAGCGTCCTAAGCGCTGCGCCTTTGGCCACTTGGCTACCCGCGCGCATCTTCGAGTAACTCCATCCGGCCTATCAAGTTGTCGTTCGCCGTCGGGGTTATGTACGCCCGGCCGCAACGCCGAGTATGTACAGCGCCCGAGACCAACGAGACAACGAAGAGTGGCTGGCCAACATCGACGCCGCGGCCGACAGTCTCGAACTCGGTAGCGAAGCCCGGTCGTTCGCCTCGGACCTGTTTCTCTCGCAACTCCCCGACGAAGACCGCTCGAAGAACGCCGTCGCCGCGGCGAGCCTCTACGCCGGGGCGCTCATCGCTGGCGACGAACGCTCCCAAAGCGCTGTCGCCGACGCGATGGACGTGTCGCGACTCAGTATCCAACAGCGGTGGAAAGACCTCCTCCGCGACGCCGGGTTCCGGCCGCCGAGTTGGTGAAGCGATAAGACAGCGCGCCGTGCTCGACCCCCGGCAGCACGACTCAGTCCGTCTTCTCTACGACGGGAGCCACTTTCCGCGTGGGAATCGCATAGGCGACGGCCACGCCGACAACGCCAGCGACGAGACCGGTGGGAATGCCGACGAAAAGCGAGAAGGCAATCCATCGGGACGCGACTTCCGTGACGCCGATGCCGACCACGAAAGCCGAGATGAGGCCGACCGCGAAGCTGGCGAAAAGCGGGTGACGCATGGATGACACTACGAAAGGGTGGCAGAAAACGTCTCTGTTGAAACCAACCTTGTCAGACAGCGCTACTGCAACATGCAGCACGAGGATATAGCAAGCACGTGCCAGTCTACTCGACTTCGATTTGGGTTCGGTTCGTGAGAAACGCGCGAATTGTGCTGTTGAAGAACTCCGGGTTATCCCACGGAGATGCATGGCCTGCGTCGGGGACTTCCTGGACGGTCAAGTCAGGTATTCGGGCAGAGAGTACCGGCACATGGCGGCTGATTACGGAGGGTTCGTGTTCGCCGTAGAGAACGAGCGTCGGGACGGTAATCGAGGTGAGGTCGATATCGGTAGTGTGGAAGCCGGCGGCTGCCTTGAGGGAATTTACGGCATCGACAGTCTCCATATCCGGGAAGCCCTCGGGTCGGAGACTTGTCGTCTGGTCCCGCTCTAGTTTCCGTCCAAACCACAGCAGAATCCCCTTCGCGCGGTTGTACCCCACAAGTCGAATGAGTCCCGCCATGGCGTTCACCAGACTGAATCGCTCGATGCGGTCGCGCCAACCGAGGAACGCTGGGGAGAAGGTGTCGGCGAGCACGAGGGCACGAAGCTGATTCGGATACCGGCTTGCGTAAACTTGCGCGACCATCCCGCCCATCGAGACCCCACAGAGAACCGGGTTCTCAAGACCCAGTTCGGTGATGAACGCGTGGAGGTCCGCTGCCAACAAGTCGATTGAATACGGTTCGTGCTTCGGGTTTGCGGTGCTTCCGTGACCCCGAAGGTCGTATGCAGTGGCAGAGTACGCGTCGCTGAACGCCGCTAACTGTCGTACTGCTGCTGAGTGGTCGGCCAGTGCGCCGTGGATGAAGATGATAGGTGGACCAGTTCCACGCACCTCGTAGAAGGTCTCGATGTCGTTCGTCTGAACGGTCGGCATCCCCCTAGCAATAGACTAGCACACGAGATGAAGTTGCCGTCGGAAGCCACGACAAGAGCCGCAGGCCGCCAGAATTCCACGATATCCGTTCCGTTACAGAAGTGCACCGAGAAAACTATTCGTCGGTGCTTGGTGGGGTTCGGCCGCGGCCCTCTCGGTCGGGTGTGAGGTTCCCGTGGCGGTCGATTTCGCCCATGACGATTCGGGTCGAAGAGATACGTTCGCCGTCATCGGCGGGGAGGTGGTCGACGACCTCGATTTGGAGGGGCTTCAGTCCGCGTTCTTCACGAATCTCGTTGACCTTCTCGCCGCCCTCGCGGGTCTCAGGTGAGACGATGAGAACGTCGAATCCGGGTTCGGTTGCGATGCCGGTGGGAACGTCCAGTTGTCGAACCTCGAACTCGCGGCCGTGCTCCTCGGCCAGTGGTTCGAGTTCGGCTTCGAGGTCCGCCTTCCGGTCTTCGAACGGCCGAACGTAGCGGTCGACGTGGCGGGTCTTCGGCGCGAGTTCGTCACTCGTGAGTCCAACCGTAACGTCGCCCAACTCGAACGCGCGCTCGAAGAGCGCGAGGTGTCCATCGTGGACAGGGTCGAACGTCCCGCCCAGCGCGACGTGCATACACTCGGGGTAGAGGCCCCGCAACTTAAGCGGGTCGGGTTACTGGAGTGAAATTTGCTGGAGTTTACGCACGACGGGAGGAGAGTGCGTGACTTACTCTTCGCGGACGGTAATCGAGACTGGCTCGGTCTCGTCAGAGCAGTCGGCACCGAGACGGCGGTCGATGTTGAACACCGCGTTCAGTTGCTCTTGGACCTGTCCGACGGCACCATGCACGAGTTCGCTCGGTGGGATGGCGACGTACTCGTAGGGGTTGTTCCCCGCGCCGGAGTTCTTTCGCTTTCGTCGGTCGACCGTCTCGTCGTCGGCGAGTTCGGCGAGTGCCTCGCGGACGGTACTCGGGTAGAGACCGGTTCCTTCGGCAACCTCTTCGCTCGTCGAGTGGGGGTTCTTCCGGAGGTACACGTAGATGCGCGCCCGCGTTTCCGTGTCGAGAATCCACGCGAGTAGGTCCACCAACCCGTCGTCGAATTCGGAGACAGCACGGTCCGCCGCGCTGTCGTCCTGTTTCTCGTCCGTCGACTCTGCGTGCTTCCCGGTGGGCTGATTCGCAGGCATTTGTGCTACGGAAAAGGACAAAACACAGGCGGTAAAAAATGTTTCTCGTCAGACCCGCCGTTTGGACCCTCCACCCGTAGAATTTCGGCTATTCGAGAGTGAGATACTCACACAGAGCGTCGAGTCCTTCTTCGGCGTGGATACGCCGCTGAATCTCGGTCCCGGACTCGGCATCGAGAAGGTTTCTGAGGGCTGAGGTACCGAGGCGGTCGGATTCGGACGCGACGAACGATTCGAGAGAGACGACGCCCTCGCCGTCGGGCGCGATAAAGCTCGCGTCGCGGCCGTAGCGCGTGGCTCGCCACTTGTTCTCGTCGAGGAGTTCACGACGGATGTCGTGGCCGTCTTCGCCGGACTCGTATCGGTCCGCGAGGTCCATGACGAGCGCGTGAACGTACTCGACGAAGTCCGCAACTCGGTCGGGGTCGGTCTGGGCATCCGGGGTGCGAATCTCCACCGAGCCGTGGCCGGTGTGGGGGCGCACGTCGTACCAGAGTTCGCCTCTGTCGTCGATAGAGCCGTGTTCGACCATCCGGCGCTCGAACGTCTGGAAGTCCGCGAAGTCGTCGAACGCAGTCGGCATTCCCGTGTTCGGGAGGTTCTCGAAAATCTTGGCCCGCGCCGAGGCGAGGCCGGTGTCGAAGCCGTTCCAGAAAGGTGAGTTCGCAGAGAGCGCCAAGAGCGGGGCGATATACCAGCGGAGTTCGTTGGCAATCCAGATGGCCTTGTCAGCGTCGTCGACGCCGACGTGGACGTGCAGGCCAGCGGTCGTGTTTCGGTGCTGTGGATACTGGATTCGGTCGAGTTGTGCCTGATACCGCGGCTTCGTCGCGTGGTCGAGTTCGCGCCACTTCGCCGCCGGGTGGAGGCCCGCCGCGGCGATGCGGTAGCCCTGATTCGACGCGTGTTCGACGAGCGCCTCGCGGACTGTCGTTATCGCGTCGGCAGCCTCCGCGGGGTCCTCGATAAGTGGCGTCTGTGTCTCGATAGTGAACTGAAACAACTCGTGGTCGATGCGGTCGGCGAGCGGCTCCGGCGGTGTCGGACCGTAGACGAGGTCTTCAGTTCCCGACACCGGCCGGCCGTCGGCATCGACGATGTAGAACTCCTCTTCGACACCGAGTGTACCCATCCGTTCGAAGGCGTCCGCCGACCCAAGTTCCATCGAAACGCGGTTAGAGTCGCCGAATTAAAAACGTCGTGGACCCCGGCGAACCGTTCGCCTAACCGCAACCGGTCTGACCACCAGTGAAACGGGCGGTCGTCTCCCTCGGCGGCCTACTTCGGCTGAGCGACGATACCGAGGTGGTCAGCGTGGAATCGGTCCAATTGCGCCGTCTCCAGAATCTCGTACTCGGCTTCGAGGTCCGAAACCACGTCGTCGAACACGTCGTCCGGCTCGGCAGTCACGTCCTCGCTGCGGGCTTTCACGGCCATCAGCAACCGGCCGTCGTCGGCCAAGAATTGCTTGTTGCGGATGGCGACCGTCGCCTGTCCCCGCGTCGCGACGTCCATCACCAGACAGTCTACGTCAGCTTCGACGACATGTGCGTACGACGAGGGGTCGCGCGCGTCCTTCAGAAGCGGGAAGAGATTGTCGCGGTCCTCGGCGACGCCGACGAGGTCGCGGACGGGACGCGGTGCGAACTCGACGGCGTAGGTCGGACCGGCGAAGTCGGCGACGTGCGAGACGGTCGTCCCCGACGCGGCACCGAGGTACAAGACCGTCTCGCCGCCGTCGAGACCGGTATCCATATCGAGTTCGAGCATCGCACCGAGCTTCGACCGCCCGGCGTCCCACGCCCGCCAGCCGTCCGAATCGGTTGGTTCGCCGTACACCGGTTCGCCCTGCGTGGCGAGTCGCTCACGGCCGTCGTAGGTCCGGCGCTCGACGCCCGCTGGAAGGTCGTTGCTCATTCGTCTCCCTCCTCGGCGCGGGCGCGAATCGTCTCGATTCTGTCGGTGAGTTCGGCGTGAACCTCCGGGCGGTAGTCGCCGGAGTAGTGGTCAATTCGGGCAGCGATAGAAAGCTTTCCGGCGAAGGCACGCGCGGCCGAGCCGCGGTCTTCGGGTCTGGTCCCGTTGACATACTCGTGGGTGAAGATGACGCCGTGTTTCGGCGACGACGCGCGGCCGCTCAAGTGCGCGAAGAGGGCGTCTTCGGCACCGAGTACCTGCACGGTTCCGCTGGGTACCTTGGCCAGTTTGTCGAGCCCGCCAGCCAGCGAGATGAGTCGGGCGGCGAGGACTGGACCGGCCATCTCGGCGAGGTTCGGCGCGGCCGACGGGGCGCGTTCTTCGATGAACGCCCGCAGTTCGTCGCGCTCGTCGAGCAGGTCGACCGCACGAGTCGCGTACGAGACGACCCGTTCTTCCGCGGGGGTCGTCGGGTCGCGGTCGGCGATATCGCGGACACCGTCGAGTCCGCGTGGGACGTCCTCGTAGAGCGTTCCCGCCCACTCGACGACGCGCTCGGCGAGTTCGTTGGCGGTTCGCTCGGCGTCGTCCATGGCGCGAACCGCGTGTGTGAGTTGTACGTCGTCTGCACCCTCGCGTTCGGCGACTTCGTCGCTCGCGGCTTCGATAGTCGCCTCCCGGAGACGCTCGTAATACTCGGATTCGTCGGCTACGAACCCGCTTTGGACGGCCTCGGCAGGCCAGTCCGCGGGGGCGTCTGCGCTCCCCTCACGGACCCCTGTCGCTCCTGCAGCGGGGTCATCTGGGTCCACACCGGCGAACCATGCGTCTGTCATGGTGGCGGGTTGTGTCCGGTCCACGTAAAAGGACTCGGACCGAGGGCCGTCCCACTCCTTTGTTCACCCGTGGTAAGGTTTAACACATACCACTTCCAACGAGTATTCGATGGAACGGGCATCGTACGTCTGTCGGAACTGTCGGACAACGGTGAGTGCGTCGTCGTACCGAGCGAACTGTCCGGATTGCGAAGGAGAACTACGGCCCGGGTCGGCGACGAACCGCCACCCAGCAGGTGGGTGAGCGGTCCGCGAACGTCGTCGGACCCGACTGATATCCGCTCGCTTGCAGTAACGACTGACGACCTCGTAACGGCGCTCGAAGCGAACCAGCGAAGCAGCCAAACGGCCGTCCTTCGGGTGACACCGCCGTTTTACGGGCGGATGCGAGCGCGGATTCACCTCGCCGGTGGAGAGGCAAGCGACTACGGAGAGCCATCGCCGCTGCATCTCTCCCCAGAGAACTTTCTCGCCGAAACGGCCCCGCCATACCCAGAGACACACGAGACGCGCCCCGAACCGTACGACGTGGAGACCCACCACGAGCGACACACAGCGGCTGTCTCGGAGTGGCGAACAGCAGTGCGCGACCACCTTCGAGACAGCATTTCGATTCCGACGCAGTCCGGCGCTCACGAAGTCGCGGTGAAGTATCTCGGCTAGCCAGCTTCGTGTGCGTGACAGTCATTCTCGAACGAACCACTTTTTCGATGCCAGCGAGACGGTCAGGACATGAGCACCGACGAGTACCGCCGCGGGCGGGCGGTCGAACGCGAACGTGAGAAGAAGCAACGGGCGGTTCACGGTCGGTATCGCGGTGTACTGCCGGTCATCTACGGCATCGGACTGGTCATCTTCGTCGTCGTCTCGCTCTTTATGGGCCCCGAACCGGCGTTCGCAGTCTATCTCGTCACGCACCTGTTCTACGCTGGGCTCATCCGAGCCGACATCAAGTCACTCCGAAGCCAGGGACTCGACTGGGGATTCTCGCGGCACATCTGGTTCGGTGCGGCCTTCGCGCTCCCGTTTGTCGCACCGGCGTACTACCTCTACAGTCGTCGCGTCATTCGCCGCGAAAACGAGTCGCGTGACGTCGCGGAGTGAGTCGCTGACTCCTCTTGGCCTGACATTTCAGGGTCTCACAGTGTCCAGCCACCGAACTTATACACCACGGCACGGAACGACCGGTGATGAGTACCAAACGTTTCGCAACTGTCGCTGCACTCGCGTTGCTGGTGGTCACAAGCGGGTGTCTCGGTGTCCTGACAGGCGAGGAAGCGCTGAAGTTGTCGTCCGAACCTGCGGCCGCAGACGCGACAGTGGCCGCTGACGCCGGATACAAAACGAACGGCACCCAGACCCTCGAAGTCAACCGCTCGTTTTCTGTCGCCGGACAGGAACGCAAAGTAGTCGCGAGCAACCACGTCACGACCTACGAGAAATCGCTCGACCTCGGGCTCTTCGGTGACGTGAAACTCGGTGTGTTCAGTGTCATCTCCACACCGGCGGTCGAAGTCGCTGGCGAGACGCTGAACCCCATCGGCGACTACTCGAACGACCAGTTAGTCGGACTCATTCAGAGTCGCTACCAGGGTCTCAGTGACGTCGAGCAGGTGAGTTCGCGGAACGTTCAGGTTCTCGGTGAGACGGCCAACGTGACGAAGTACAGCGCCACTGCGCGCGTCAAGGGCCAGACGCTCGACGTCTACGTCCACGTCACCAAGGTCCGCCACAACGACGACTTCATCGTCGCACTCGGCCTCTACCCGCAGCAGCTTGGGGACGAAGAAAGTAATATCCTCGAACTGATGCGCTCTGTCGAACACCCGGCGGAAGCAGAAGGCTGAAACCCCGTTACTGAGCGAGACTTTTTCTCGTCGCCGCCGGTCGGTGTGTCTATGAGTCGCATGCGAAACGTCGGAGTAGCCGTGACGGCCCTCGGGGTGGTCGGCTACGGGAGCGGCGTCTTCGTTCGCGTATCCCGGGCGTGCGTTCTCCCTAACCGCGCTCATGATCGGTATTACACTCTGGGCCATCGGAGGCGACACGTGATATCCGCGCTCGTCTACGGCGATGGCGGCGTGACCACCTACCCGGCCGAAGAGCTGGCTGCGGCCCGCGACGCCGACGGGACGACGTGGGTCCGAGCGACCGCCGAAGCCGACTTCGACCGGGTCGCCGACAAGTTCGGAATTCATCCGCTCTCGGTCGAAGACATCCGCAACGACGCCCGGCCGAAGACCGAAGAGTATCTCGACTACACCTTCGTTCTGGTTCGAATCGCGACGTTACGAAAGGGAGACCAGCCGTTCGAAGAAGAGGTTCTGACCAGACCTGTCGGCCTCTGCTTTGGCGACGACTGGCTCGTCACGTTCACGCGGCGCGAACTCTCCCCAATCGACCACGTGTGGGATGCAATCGAACGCGAAGAACAGCGGATGCTTCGCTTCGGTCCCGACTTCGTCGCGTCTCGTGTCGTCGACCGTATCGTCGACGGGTACTTCGACCTGTTGGACGAGGTCGGCGAAGAGATAGAGACCATCGAGGACGCCGTCTTCGAAGGGACCGACCAATCGGTCTTAGAGGGGTTGAACGCCGTCAGACGCGACCTGCTCTCGTTTCGAAAGACGGTTTGGCCGACTCGCGAAGCGGCCGCAGTGCTCGCTCGCGGCGACCCTGAATTCGTCAGACAGCCGACCGAGAAGTACTACCGCGATGTCTACGACCACCTCGTCGAACTGGTCGACCTCACAGAGACGTACCGTGACCTCGCTCGTGGCACCCGCGAGATGTATCTCAACACGCTCTCGCAGTCGACCAACGAGGTGATGAAGACACTGACCGTGGTTGCGACCATCATCCTCCCGCTCACATTCGTCGTGGGCGTGTACGGCATGAACTTCGACCCTGCCGCGTCTTCGTTCAATATGCCGGAACTCGGCTGGCGATACGGGTACCTCGCCACGATGCTCGGGATGGCCGGGGTCGCAGGCATCCTTCTCGTCTACTTTCGACGGGAGGGATGGCTGTAGTCTGAACGAAAGTATTAACATATTCCGTGGACCGCAGGCCGGTCGCGATTCACGTCCGTTTTGAGCCAACACAACGGCTACCTCGTTCGATTTCTCCTCTCACAACGTAGAAAGATTTAAATACTTTTCGAACTTACTACTGGTAAGGACACGTCCCCCGCCGGAGTATCCTCTTTCGTCTTCTTCATTTCAACCGGCCGAGACGTGTCCGCGCCCTCCGACCCATAATGACTGACACCACCACCCGAACGTACAGCAAAGACGCGACGGCTCGAGACGTAATCGAGCCCGAGCGAGACGAATCGCAGCGAGTAGACGACGAAGAACAGGTCTGCCCCGAATGTGGTGGCAACCTCGTCCAAGACAACGAACACGGCGAGACCGTCTGCGGTGAGTGCGGACTCGTCGTCGAAGACACCGTGGTCGACCGCGGTCCCGAGTGGCGTGCATTCGACGCCGCCGAGCGCGACAGCAAGTCTCGCGTCGGTGCGCCGACAACCAAGATGATGCACGACAAGGGTCTGTCGACCAACATCGGCTGGCAGAACAAGGACGCATACGGGAAGTCCCTGTCGCCGCGGCAGCGCGAGCAGATGCAACGCCTCCGCACGTGGAACGAGCGGTTCCGCACCCGAGACTCCAAGGAACGCAACCTCAAGCAGGCGCTCGGCGAAATCGACCGCATGGCCTCGGCCCTCGGCCTCCCGGAGAACGTCCGTGAGACCGCCTCGGTCATCTACCGCCGCGCCCTCAACGACGACCTGCTCCCCGGCCGCTCCATCGAGGGCGTAGCGACGGCGTCCCTCTACGCCGCCGCCCGCATGGCCGATACCCCACGGTCGCTCGACGAACTGGAGAAGGTCTCCCGAGTCGAGAAGATGGAACTCACGCGGACGTACCGCTACATCGTCCGCGAGCTGAAGCTCGAAATCAAGCCCGCCGACCCCGAGCAGTACGTCCCACGATTCGCCAGCGAACTCGGACTCTCCGACGAAGCAGAGCGACAGGCGCGGGAGCTGCTCCGCGGGGCGAAAGAAACCGGCGTCCACTCCGGGAAGTCCCCGGTCGGACTCGCAGCGGCCGCTGTCTACGCCGCCGCGCTCCTCACCAACGAGAAGGTGACCCAGAGTGAGGTCTCTGAGGTGGCCGACATCTCAGAGGTGACCATCCGCAACCGCTACAAGGAACTGCTCGAGGTCCAAGACAGCAACATGCTCGCCTAAGCGTTCGTGGTGGACCCGGTGGACGAGCTACTTCTTTATTGTGCGAATTCGTAACAAGATTTATCCGCGCTCCCGGAGCATATCGGGGTATGGTCGAAGCATTCGTCCGACTCTTGTGCCCCGAATGTGGAAAGGACTGGGAGACTACTCCGACCGACCTTCCTCCTCACCGTGACAACTTCTCGTGTCAGGGGTGCGGAACGACACGGCGAACTGCGGAATTCATGCGGACGGAGCGTGATCTTCAGACACTCAAGCAGTTCGAGTAAAAGCGCCGCGATCAGGACAGTTTTTAGATATCAGGAATCGCCGAGAGCGCGCCGCACGCATCGCACTTCATCACTTTCGCACCTTGTTCGGTGACGAATCGCGTGTCGGGAGAGCCGCACTCGCTACAGCGAACGAACGACTCTACGTACTCGTCGAGGGCGTCGGCGACGCGGCGCTGTTTGAACGAGCCGGTGAGTCGCGCGCGACCCGCCGCATCTATCTGGGCACTCGTTCCCATTTCAGTCTGGAGGAACTTCAGCACGTGATTCGGCTCTCGCGCCAGCGTGTCGTGTGTGTCTGCGAAGTTCTCGTAGACCGTGGCGTTCCCTTCCTGGCGGACGACCGGGTCCGGGACGGAGAATCGGTCACCTCGCTCGGCAGTGTCCGGCGTCTCAGAGAGCGCCCGGTCGAGGTGGTCTTCGTAGCCCATATCTGACATACTCACAGCGCCGCCTAAAACATTCACGCCAACTGCGCGAGAGAGCGCGCGGTACATATTGGTATAAAGGGCTCCGGAGATTTCGACGGGGTTTTCCGACAGAATCCGAAAACAGGAAACTAATTGGAAGATTATTAACACTTAATTTTGCCTGAAACGCCGATAATCGGGCGTTTAAGAAAGTTGCATGCTAACGTGACTCAAGATAATACTATATCCCTCCGGTTTCAAGCCAGCGTTGCTCATGAAGAAGCAGGAACTCATCCACCTGCACGGCCTGCTCGCCGAGGTACACACGCAGATGGAAGCATGGGAAGATGAAGAGATTGAACTCGTCGAATACAATTCTCTTGGTGTCCGACCGACATCTATCCATAAATCCAAAACTGACCACAAGGCAGCCGTGTTTAAGTTAGCAAAGGGAATCACTGGAGCGATGGAAGCAGCCGAACCGGAACCCGTCGCCCCACAAGCAGACTGAATCGAAGGCAACGACTACGCGTTCTCCTCCACGAAGTTACGACCCACCAGCGAGTGTTCTGTGTCGATAGTGTTCTAGAAATAACCGCGAGCGGCAGCAGGCCCCACTAATCGAACCGACGAGTCTCGACGGCGAGCGTCGAAGGGTCTTAGTCGTCTTCGACGAGGTCGTCGAACTCAGGGATGAGGTCGGAGTCGCCGTCGCCGTTTCCGTCTGTCTTCGTCTCTTCTTCGACTTCGAGACGGTCCACAGAGAGGACTTTCAGTGGGACGTTTTCGAGGCGCTGCCCGATTTCTTTTCGAGCGATGCGGGACGCGTGTTCTTCCTGTTCGACGTTGAACACAGTCATCTCCAGTTGGAGGGCAACGAGGGCCTCGTCTGCGGCGATGAATGCCGGGGGTAACTCCTCGCCGCCGGGAGTGATTCGCGTCCCCATGTTGATTTCGACGTAGTTGAGGTCCGGGTTGAGCATCTCACCCGTCTTCGAGATGGCGATGCGAATCGCCTCGTCTTCGTTCTCGACGTCGTACACCGGGACCGCGGCTTCGACGACGACTCTGCAGTCCATGATTGGTACGAAGTTGTAGCGCGAAGGGTATCAACCTTCTTGCCAGATGAAAAACGGACTCACTCGCCGCCAGAGCGCAAGTAGTGGAACACGTAGGTCTGGGTGTATCCCGCGTACGAACCGCCGAGGCGCTCGCGTATGGCTCGTGACGTATCCGTGTAATTTCCGCGGTCGCAGTCGGGGTAGTGGTCGGCGATGGCCGAGCGAATCCACGTGTCGAGTGGCACCGCTTCGAGGTAGTCAAGCGAGAACAAAAGCACGCAGTCGGCCACCTTGTCGCCGACGCCGACGAACGAGGTGAGGAATTCACGCGCGCTCTCGTAGTCGCGCCCGCGAGCGTCCGCTGGGTCCGCCTCGCCCGTCGCGACCATCTCTGCGGTCCGCTGGACGTAGGGCGCACGGTACCCGAGACTGAGGTCGCGGAGTTCGTCCTCGGAGGTTTCGGCGAGTCGCTCGGCGGGCGGATACGCGTAGTAGGTGTCTCCGTCGAACTCGACTGCCTCGCCGTAGGTTTCTCGGAGGCGCTCTTGCATGCCGAAGATACGAGAGACGCGCATCTGCGCCGAACAGATAAACGAGATGAGACACCCGAACGGCGGGTCACGAACGAGTCGCATGCCGGGGTAGGCGTCGTACGCGCGCTGGACCAGTGGTTCGTCGGGCATTGCGTTGCGAATCGCGTCGAGGTCGTCGTCGAGGCGGAGCAGATGCGTCAAAATCGGGACCGCGTCGGTCGTCGATTTCCACTCCAACTGGCCGTCTCGTTGGCGAACCCGGACGACCGCTGTCTCGTCCGAGACGCCATCGAGCGGCGGCACGACCGTCTGATACCACGCGTCGCCGCCGTAGGCCGCGTCGCGTTCGTACATCCGGCCGTCCGGCCGGTCCCAGAGGTACGACTGGCCACTCTCCAGCGTCGATTGGAGGTCGAACGCGCCGTCGAGGTCCGCGAGGTCGATGACACCCGTCTCCATCGCTTCCACCTTGGGCGCGGGGGATTTGCGGGTTTCGATGCCGGGGCGGGTCCGAACCGTACCCCACTCGTGACTCGGGAGTACGTGCCCGACTCTCAGCGGTTGCGCCCCACGGGGAACTGGACACGCTCCGGGTGGTCGGTGAGTTCAGAGAGGATACGCTCGTACAGACGGTTTCGAACGCGTTGGCCCCGGGTCGGCGGGACGAGCACCCGAAGTCTGAGGACGACCCACGACTCCTCCTGTGCGAGGTTGACCGTCGGACCGTCCGCCACGTCCAACTCGAGTGGCGAGTTGTCGAGTCGGCGGCTATACCGCCGCAAGGCAGCCCGCATGTCGTCGCCGAGTTCCGCTTCGGCCACGTCCAACATCACCTCGCGGGCGAACGCGAGGTCCGTCTCATAGGCGACCTGCACGGGGACTTCGGCCCAAACCCGATTAAACAGGTCCCCGTGGTTGACGACTTCCGACGAGAGGACGAGCGAGTTCGGTACGGTGACCGTCCGGCCGGTCGGTTGGTTCGACGCGAGTTGGCCGCCGGCTTCCCAGAGCGTCGTGACGAGGAAATCGACTTCGGCCACGTCGCCGGAGACGCCCGCAACCGTCACCCGGTCGCCGACGGCGTAGGGGCGCTTGATGACGATGTAGACCCAGCCGATAAGCGAGAGAATCGGTTGCTGAAGCGCAAACGTGATTGCGAACCCGATGACGCCGAACGAGACGAGGACGCCGAGCCACTGCTCTGTGAACGCGCCGAGGACGCCGACGAGCGCGACGAGACCCAAGACCAATCTGAGGATATTCCGGGCGTCGTGGGCGCGGCGTCTATCGGAGAGGCGGTCGACGAACACGGTTATCAGGAGACGGTAGATGCCGTACGTCACGAGCGCGACGGCGAGCGCGGAGAGTGCCTTCGAGAAGAGCACGTCTGCGTTCGGAATCGCGAAATCCGAAAGCGGCGTCGTCGCCCGTACAACTCCCGCGAGGACAGCGGCTAGGAGACCTGCGACGAAGGCACCGAGACCCAGACGGCGAGACATACCGTCGCCGTCGGGTGGGTACATGAAAAAGATGTGGCCGGACCACGGCTCCGAGAGCGCGTTTTGGCGCTATCGCCGGAGCAGCCGACCGAGGAGGAGACCGAAGGCGACACCGACCGCGAGGATTTTGGCGAGTCGACCCCGGTCGGCAAATCTGACGAACTTCGTCTCGTCTTGGGTCACTTCGACGACGCCGAGTGGGGTGGCCTGTGCACCGCCGCCACCACCGAACCCTTCACCGCCTTCTGCGCCGGATTCGTCGGTTCCCGACCCACCGCCCATACCGACTCCGAACGCAACGCGCGCGACGGGGATGACCGTCTTCTCGCCCACGGTGACAGGGTCGCCGTAGACAGTTCGGGCGTCGGTTCGAACGATTGATTCGAGTGGCGAGAGCAGACGTCGGTGGGTCGTTTCGATGTCTATCTCGTGTGCACCGGTCTCGGCTGGTGGTGCGTCGGCCTCGGTTGGCGGCACGTCGACTGTGCTCGGAATCCCTTCGTCGGAGTCCATACGATAACGTAGGTCGGCAATCCGGATAATTACCGCTGTGAGCCTCGTAAACCGAGCGTTTCGGAATTTCTGAGACTCGTTGGAAAAGGCACGTTCCGCAGAAAGTGTCAGTCGGTGGTCGACTATCTAATAAGAATTTAGTGTGTTTCTGAATTCCCTCTCGCATATGACATCCACAAGCAGTGGGGGAGTGGCCATTACATTCTGGACAGTTGCAGCAGCCACCATGCTCGTGGGGCTTGCGGTCGAGATTCCAGCGGCGCTATCCGGCAAGCCAAATTGGGCGTTGCTCGTCGCACTGGCTGCCGGTCTCGTCACTGTGGTACTACACCGGTATCCACATCTCGACGTTGAATTGCTCGACCTGTCGTGATACGCTGCACGCGACACTGCGTGGTATCTCACTCGTACTGACCTGTTTCGCCAAAGCGTCGCTGGCGAGAGTGATTTCGACGGGGCCAGAGGTTCGGAAAAGCAGGCTTCCAGCTCAGTTCCGAATGTGAAGGTCCGTCAGGTCGGCGAGACGGGCCGCGACATCGTCGCCGAGGCCATCGCGAGTGACGCGCCACTCCCAGTTGCCGTCCTGCGTGCCGGGCGTGTTGAACCGGGCGTGTGAGTCGAGGCCGAGGAGGTCCTGCATCGTCGTAAACGCGAGGACGGACGCCGAGTTCCAGACGGCGTCGATAATCGACCACTCGATTTTCGAGCCGTCGGCACCGATATTGTAGTGCAGACAGTCGCGGGTGTGGTCGTCGAGAGACTGGTAGTAGCCGACGAAGGTGTCGGTGTCGTGTGTCGATGTGTAGGCGACCGAGTTTTCGGGGTAGTGCATCGGTTGGTACATGTCGCCTTCGCGGCACCAGTCGGCGTACTGCGGGACGCGCATGCCGGGGAAGGCAAAGCGGTCGCGGAGGTCCACGAGCGAGGGGTCGAGGAAGCCGAGGTCTTCGACGATAAAGGGGAGTTCGCCGAGTTCGCGGTCGACCACCTCGAAGAAGTCGTGGCCGGGGGCGTCTCGCCACTCGCCGTCTGCGGGGTCGTCCGAGTCGGCGTCGATAGCCCAGTACTCGTCGAAGCCTTTGAAGTGGTCGATGCGGGTCACGTCGACGAGGTCGAACAGGCGACGAAGGCGGTCGAGCCACCAGCCGTAGCCGTTCTCACGGAGATAGTCCCAGTCGTAGAGGGGGTTGCCCCAGCGCTGGCCCGAATCGTTCGGATTCGGCGGGACGCCCGCAACGACGGCCGGTTCGTGGTCGTCGTTCAGGTCGAACGCTTCCGGGGCGGCCCACACGTCTGCACTGTCGAGCGCGACGTAGATTGGGAGGTCGCCGACGAGCGTGACGCCCTGCTTGTCGGCGTAGGCGGCGAGGTCGTGCCACTGTTCGTCGAAGCAAAACTGGACGAACTTGCGGTAGCGAATCTCGGCGGCGTGTTCGTCACGGGCGCGTTCGAGCGCGTCTGAGTCGCGGGTTTTCAGTTCCTCGGGCCAGTCTATCCACGCGCCTTCGAACTCGTTTTTCAACGCTGCGAAGAGGGCGTAGTCGTCGAGCCATCCGGCTTCGCACTCGCAGAAGTCCTCGAACGCAGCGTGGTCGTCTTCGGACGCTTCCGCCTCGAATCGGTCGAAGGCGGCCCGAAGGCGCGAGCGTTTGTAGTTGCCGACGCGTTCGTACTCGACGGCGTGGTCGTCGAAGTCGGGAACGGGTTCGAGGTCGTCGTCGGTCAGCCAACCACGGGGTTCGAGGTCCGTAAGGTCGATGAGAAGTGGGTTTCCGGCGAACGACGACGAGGACTGATAGGGTGAGTTCGCGTGCGCGGGCGAGGTCGGCCCAAGGGGACAGAATTGCCACATCGACTGCTCGGCGTCCGCGAGGAAGTCGACGAACTCGCGGGCACCGTCTCCGAGGTCACCGATGCCGTGTGCGCCGGGCAGCGAAGTGACGTGCATGAAGACGCCGCTCTGTCGGGTGAATCGCATACCAATTGCACGGGGTGCAACCCAGTTGGTCCTTTGGGTCGGGACAGGTCATTCACACGTTCCAATATTCGGTACCAAATAGCACGGATTCGGCCGCGTAAGCGCGTTTCGCGCGCCCGTCTCAACAACACTTATTCTCCCCCGTCGGTTTCGTGCGCGTATGAGTGATATCGCTGTCATCCTCCCAGACGGAACGGAACTCTCCGTCGAGGAGGGTGCGACGGTGCGAGACGCCGCGTTCGAAATCGGCCCCGGCCTCGGCAAGGACACCGTAGCCGGCGTCGTCGATGGTGACCTCGTGGACAAGGAGACGCCGCTCCACGACGGCGCGAATCTCGTCATCGTCACCGACCAGTCTGATGAGTATCTCGACGTGCTTCGCCACTCTGCGGCCCACGTCTTCGCACAGGCACTCCAGCGGCTCTACTCCGAGGCCAAACTGACCATCGGCCCGTGGACGGACGACGGCTTCTACTACGACGTGACGAACGTCGACCTCGAAAAGGAGGACCTCGAAGCCATCGAAGACGAGATGCGGAACATCATCGAAGAAGGCCTCGACATCGAGCGCACCCTTATCGACCGCGAGGAAGCACTCGAAAAGTACGCCGACAACCCCTACAAGCGCGACATCCTCGAAACCGAGGCCGCCGGGGACGACGAACTCTCGTTCTACGAACAGGGCGAGTTCGAAGACCTATGTAAGGGTCCGCACGTCGAATCGACGGGCGAAATCGGTGCTGTCAAGCTTCTCAACATCTCCGCGGCCTACTGGCGCGGCGACGAAGAAAACGACACCCTGACGCGCGTCTACGGGACGGCTTTCGAGTCCGAATCCGACCTCGAAGAGTTCCTCGAAATGCGCGCCGAGGCCGAAGAGCGCGACCACCGCAAACTCGGACAGGAACTCGATCTGTTCTCGATTCCGAGCGTCACGGGGCCGGGCCTGCCGCTGTATCACCCCAACGGGAAGAAGGTCCTCGACGCGCTGGAAAACTACGGCCGCGACCTGAACGACGACTACGGCTACGACTACGTCGAGACGCCACACCTCTTCCGGACGGAACTGTGGAAGCAGTCGGGCCACTACGACAACTACCAGGACGACATGTTCCTCCTCGACGTGAACGACGAGGAATACGGCCTGAAGCCGATGAACTGCCCGGGTCACGCGACCATCTTCAAGCAGGGGAGTTGGAGTTACCGCGACCTGCCGGTTCGCTACGCAGAAAACGGGAAGGTCTACCGGAAAGAGCAGCGCGGCGAACTCTCCGGGCTCTCGCGCGTCTGGGCGTTCACCATCGACGACGGCCACCTGTTCGTCCGCCCCGACCAAATCGAACAGGAAGTCGAGGACATCATGGACATCATCCTCGAAGTCCTCGAAACGTTCGACCTCGACTACGAAGTCGCGCT
Source organism: Haloferax elongans ATCC BAA-1513 (assembly GCF_000336755.1). GTDB lineage: Archaea > Halobacteriota > Halobacteria > Halobacteriales > Haloferacaceae > Haloferax > Haloferax elongans. The sequence goes on from NZ_AOLK01000018.1 coordinate 105,591, forward strand.
CGCGACGCGCCCCGAGAAGTCCGTCGGCTCCGACGAAATCTGGGAACAAGCAGAATCCCAGCTCAGGTCCGTCCTCGACGCCTCCAAGATGGACTACGTCGTCGAATCCGGTGACGGTGCCTTCTACGGCCCGAAAATCGACTTCGCGTTCGAAGACGCCCTCGGCCGCAAGTGGGACGGCCCGACGGTCCAACTCGACTTCAACATGCCCGAGCGGTTCGAACTGTCGTACACGGGCGAGGACAACGAAGAACACCGCCCGGTGATGATTCACCGCGCCCTCTACGGCTCCTTCGAGCGCTTCTTCATGGTCCTCATCGAGCACTACAACGGCAAGTTCCCCTTCTGGCTCGCCCCCGAGCAGGTCCGTATCCTGCCTATCTCGGACGACCAAATCGGCTACGCGAAGAAGCTCAAGCACGAACTCGGCGACTTCCGCGCCACCATCGAAGACCGCTCGTGGACGCTCGGCCGGAAGATTCGCGAGGCGCAGACCGACCGCGTCCCGTATATGGTCATCGTCGGCGGCAACGAGGAAGAAGCCGGAACCATCTCCGTGCGTGACCGCAAGGAACGCGAGGAACAGGACGTGACCGTGGAGGAATTCCGCGACCACCTCGAAGGCGAAGCAGCCGAAAAGCGCCCCGAGCCTGACTTCCTCGCCGACGAGGAATAGGCACGGCGACTCTCACCTCTAGCGCTGGTTTTTAGGCGGTTACTCGGGGGTGTTCGCCCTGTGCAGCCGCCCCGAGTTCCCGTCTGACGGTCTGTTGGAACTCGTCGCCGCGAATCAACTTCGAGAGGACGCCGAAGTGGCCACAGTTCCACTGGCGTCGGTTCTGCGTCGGCACGCCCCACTCGTCGAGGAGGATGCGCGCCGTCCGCGACGGGGCCATCTCGTCTCGGGTGCCGATATACGAGAAGATACGTTCGGGAGCGATTGCTGGCTCTTTCGGCGGATTGAGAAGCGGTGCAAACTCGTGAAGCGTCTCGCCGGTCCAGCCGGCGGCGTCGAGGACGGTATCGATGCCGAGGAGCTTCGTGAGTTCGCCCGAAAGGAGGGTCTGGTCGACTGCACCCGGCATTCCAACGGGGAACAGCAGGTCCGGTCGCATCGACTCCGGCCAGTCGTCACAGCGACCGCCGACGTGGAGGGCGGTTATCCCACCCAAACTGACGCCACCGACACCGACAGCGGGTGCGCCCTCGGTTCGCGCCCAATCGACGAGGACGCCGGTTTCGAGCGCCGCGGCCGAGTAGAGCGTGAACAACCCAACGGGTGCGCGAGCGATGTACGGTTCGCCGCTGTAGTATCCCGAGAGTTCGCGCCAGCCGTGCCACGGTGCATCCGGGAGGATGACGCGGAATCCCTCCGGAGCGAGCGTCCGTCCGAGGTACTCCTCTTCGGGCCAGTAGACGAGTTGGTCGTCGAACATCCCCCAGCCGGAGTGGAAGATGAGCGTCGGCAGGTCGCCGTCTGCGTCGTCCGGTTCGTACACCCGCGCAGTCGCCTTGTCGCCGAGGTGCGGCGATGGCGACGTGAACCTGAGAAGGTACTCGACAGTGTCCGGTCCGCGAACGGTCGCAGAGCGTTCGACCCGGGGGAACTCCTCTGTCACCCGCGCTTCAGCGAAGCCGTAGAGACGCTCCGGCTCGGCAAGTTCGTGGTGCCATCGAACCTTCGCAGCCTCCGGGTCTGGCGTCTCGAACTTGACCGGCGGCACGAAGTGGTCTTTCGAAAGGAACCCGAAGACGTCACTCGGTTTCGCACGCTGTTGTGAGATTTCGCGGCGTTCACGTTCGATAGCGACACGCTCGTCTGGGAGTGACTCGTAGTCTCCCCAGAAGACGCTGTTCCAGCGTTCCATAGTCTCGTCGTAGGCGTCCCGAATACGGGCGTACTCGGCGAGTGCGCGCTCGATTCTGTCGTGGAGGTGCGGTGCAGGTGGGGCATCGATCTCTCGGAGGAAGGCATCCGGCCCCGCGCTGAGTGCGACGTCGGCGGCAGCGCGGGCGCGGACGACACTAAATTCGCGCGGCAGCGTCCGCGTCTTGAGCGCCTCGAAGGGGCGAGACGTGAATAATCGCCCAGCGGGAGAGGTCAGCAGTCGATGCACCGCGGACGTTTCGAGGTGGTCCATGGGTTGTGATACGCGTGACACGTTAATGACCCTAGGCCCGTGTTGTCACAAGGCGAGAACTGGACGGAAAACGAAGTAGCGTCGTTCAGATGGATGTCAGCCAAGCGTCTGAAAACGACACGAGAGGGAAAAATTCAGAGTTTGACCGGGTCGCCGTCGTCTCTGCTCGCTAACTGTTGGGGCATGTTCAGAATCACAGGTGTCGTGCCGCCGTTTCGACTCGTTACTTCGAGCGTGAGTTGGTCACCCGTCGAGAGCCCCTTGTCGTCTGCTGCGCCGTTAGTTCCGGTTTCGACGTCTGAGGCGGCGATTGTGATGGTGTAGCGGTCACCCATCGTGTTCAACACACCGAAGGTGCCATCGTCGGCAGTCACTTTCTCGATTGCGAACTCGTTCGCGTCCGGGGTTTGTGGAGTCCCGTCGTCACCCCCGGTCGTGCTCTGATTCGTCAGCGTCTGAACCGACGTAGTGCTGATATACTTAATCGTCGTGGTGTTGAGGTCTACGCTTCCAGACCCCGCAGCGAGTCGGAGATTCATCTTGATATCCTTGATGTTGTTTGCAGTCCCGACCACGCCGTGTGCGTTGAGCACCTCGACTCGGTTTGTTATCTTGTTCACACTCTGCTGTCCGGCATCTTCCGCAGTCGCTTGCAGGAACCCGGCAGTGTTCACGAGAACACCCGCCGCGATTGCAGCGACCAAAACCATCGCGATGAACACGATGAGTGTCCCGATACCGACTTGACCACGGCCGTCGTTGCGAAGTGATTCGAACATGTGTTGTGAATCGTTTGGTCGGTCCCTCATCCTCTTGGCAGAATGAAAGAGACAGTGGCGCTTACAATACAATCGAGTAACATAATTCTAGGGAATTCAGAATCAATAACGATAATGTAATACTCATAACTCAACCACCATAGAACCGCATCCAAACACCATCTACTGTGGTTTAGCACAAATACACTATCATCTGCTATCGCTTTCTAGAATAAGAATCGAGAATAGGGCGTGCGATAGCAACAGAAGAATGTTATATTTATAACTAGTTTGCTACTAGGTACCGACCATGTCCGTCCGACAAGGGTTCCTCGTCTCGTGGGCAGACTCGCCCGAAGAGTATCGACCAGTGTTCGAAGACGCTGCTGCGGCCGGTTTCGACTACGTCGAACTCAATATGGAAGGAGCGTTCCACCGAACTCGAATCGACCCCACGTCGGTCCGTGAGGCCGCAGCGGCGAACAATCTGGACCTCACGGTCCACCTCCCGTACCGGTTCGACATGTGTTCGCCCCACGAGCACGTTCGCGACGGGGCGTGTCGGGAGTTGGAGGCGGCGATAGATGTAGCGGTTGAGATGGGCGCAGAGAAGGGCGTCATCCACGCTGACTCCCTAGCGAGACCGGGTCGAATCGGGGAAGAACCGATTCGGGAGGGAATCCGAAACACGGTCCGCCGAATGACAGACTACGGTGCCGAGCGAGGGTTCGAAGTCGTCACCGAGAATCTGAAGGGGCTCGTCGATGCGGCCGAACTCCCAGAACTCCTTGCGGACGCCCACCCCGAAGCCAAGATGTGTCTCGATACGGGCCACGCATTCGTAACGGGGGTCGACGGGGGCGAGCAAGCCGAGCTGCTACGCGACCACGGCGACCGAATCACCCACATCCACCTGAACGACACCCGAATCGAATCGGACGACGAGCACTTGCCTGTCGGACTGGGACGGGTCGATTTCGAACCGCTCGCTGCCGCACTCGTCGACACCGACTGGACGGGAACCTGTACGCATGAGGTGTTCACCTTCAACTACTCGCGAGTCCACCGCGGGAATGGAAAACCGTACTTCGACGAGTTGCTGGCGAGGGACTGACTCGAAGGAGTGTGCGCTGCGAGAGCGGCGGTGAAACCGTCGACGTGCTATTTCTCGGATAATTGGGGACCGGATAGCATCAACTGTGAATTTGCACGAAGACTAATAGATGAACTTATTATCGCTATATCAAATGGTGCTGGCGTCACCTGAAAACGACGAACAGTACCACTGCAACAATCTCACTCCTCGAACCGCCAGCGTGTCGCGTCCGTCGGGAAGTCAGCCCACGCCAGCACGCGCTGTGGGCGAACTCGAAACACGGGCGTACCGTGACGAACGTCGTACTTCGCTTCGTACGCGTCGTCGATTCGGGTGAGTGTCTTTTCGGTGGCTGTCTCAGTGTCGGTTCGTTCCGCGCCGAGTCGCTCGGCGACACCTTCGAGAATGACGACCTCGGTTCCGCTTTCGGTGTGAACCGTGAGCCTCGGGTTCGTGTCGAGGTTTCGGACCCACCGTGTCTGCTCACCACCGCCGCAGTGGAACGCGCCGTCGACCCAGACGCCCCACACTGGGCGTGCGTGTGGACGCCCGTCCGGCCGCGTCGTCGATACCAAAACACCCGCTCGCGGTCGAACGTCTGCTCGACTGTCGACCACTCGATGAGGCCCGACTCCCGCTTTGGAATCCCGTAACTTGGCTCTGTCACCGGCCGGTCACGTATCGGTGTGCGCGTTGGCTCGTCAGTCATGCACACCGTACGGCAGGAGAAGAATTAACTACGAAGTCAGGGCCAGACTCACCACTGTCCGAGCGCGCCAGTCCCGTGGGACCACACGAGCACGCCGAGGAAGGAGAGGACACCGGTGAGAGCCGACCCACCGCCGACGTAGAACACCCACTCCATCCCCACGTCGGTCATGAGGTAGCCGCCGAGGAGGGGTGCAACGACGCTGCCGGGTCGCCACAGCAACTCGCGAATACCGAAGCTGCTGGCGACACCTGCGCCGTCAGAGCCTTCGTCAGCGAACAGTGCCATACTGGCCGGTTCGCGGATACTGTCCGCGATTCCGAGGAGGCCGGCGAATCCGACGAGAGGCAGAAACGCAGGCGAGAGTGGACCGAAGACGGGAAACATCGACGGAAGCCCGAGCGCCTCACCGATGGCGGGCGAGAATGGAACGGCGAGCGCGACCAAGCCGTAGAGGCCGCCGCCGACGAAGACGAATCGGGCTCGGCCATAGGTGTCTGAAGCCCGGCCGGTGAAGGGCTGACAGAGCATATTGGTGAACTTCTCCGCGACGACTGTGGCCGCGACAGCAATCCCACCGTATGCGAGGCCGCCCGACGCGGCAGCGACGCCCGCGTAGATAGGAACCCACGTGCGGACGAGTGTAACAGAGACGGCGTACTGCACCCGGAACGTCGCCATCGTCAAGATACGCTCGTTGAGCGCGAGGTCGGTGAAGGGAAAGCCGTGGACTGTCGTCTCGTCCGGTGGGAGGAACACCCAGATACCGATGGTTGCGACAGTCATCAAGACCGTGATGACGACGAAGGTAGGCGTGAATCCGAACGCGTCGTAGAGGAACCCCGCGCTGAGACTCCCGAGAATCGACGCCGCGAATCGGGCGGCATTCGCCTTACCGATGTGATTCGCACGAGTGCCCTGCGACGCGAGTTCGCCGACGAGCGCGAGCGACATGAGACCAGCACCGGTGACAGCAACCCCCTGAGCGGCACGTGCGACGACGAACGAAAGGCTCGAATCGACGAGCGGGAAGGCGGCGTAGACGACAGCACCGACGCCGACCGTTCCAGCGAGAACTAACCGTTTGTCGTAGCGGTCGCCCGCCCACGCAAGTGGCACGACGGCGACAGTCTGTGCGAACGTGAACCCCGTCGTGTACATCCCGATGACGAATCCGCGCGAGAGCGTTGCGCCGCCGAGAACGACGCTTCCGACTGCGATTTCGGGGAGCACTAACGCGGTCGGGTCTAGCTCGTTGATGTATTTCGGGAGGAGTGTGACGAGGGTAATAAAACCGAACCCGCCAGCGAACCGAGTGAAGTACAGCGCCCAGAACCTGAGGCGGGTGCGGTCCATACGTCGTCTCTAGGTATCGACCGAAAAGATATTTCGAAACTGTCGCCGGCGTGAGGACGCTGGTAAATGCACTCTGTATTGTGGCCAGGTATTTTATTTGAGCCGTGTCTAGACATGCTAACATGAGTCAAAGTGGTGGGAGCAAGCCGGCCGAGCGAGCCGAAACACGGCGTGTTAGGGTGGAACGGGAGATGAACGACCATCGAGCAATGACTGTCCGCGTAGTCGATTCCGGTGAATGCCGTACACTGGTGGGGTACGGGTCACCGAGTGTTCGTCGTGCACTCGAACGGACAGCAGCGGGAGAAACGGTGACGCTCACGCTTGCGCCGACGCCAGGACGCGGAAACACGTGGCTCGCGCTCGATTGCTAGGGTCCGAGTAGTATCTTGGCACCGCCGACGAGACCAGCGAACAGAACGACGAGAACCGTCCCCGCGATGACGTCGCTTCCGAACAAGACGGCGAAGTCTGGCGTGAGCGACACGAGAAACCGGTCTGCCCGAAAGTGGTCGGGGATGCCAACCGCGAGCCCAAAGACGCCAGCGACGAGGAACGTCATGAAGACGAGGATGAGTCCGGTCCGGTCGCTCTTGGGCATGAGACCATCCACACCGTCGTGTGGTATAAGTTATCGGGAACGTCCTACGTATCGAGACGCTCGGCTCTCGAGGGCATTGTTTCGGAAAGGAAGTGGGCCGGACGCGATTTGAACACGCGACCGTCTGATTAAGAGTCAGACGCTCTGCCTAACTGAGCTACCGGCCCTGCGCTTCCTCGTAACCCCCGGTTGGTAAAATGACTTTCCTTTCTGTACGGCAACGGCAGAGAGACGCACACGGCGAAGGGGTGGTGTCCGGGTGCCGTCCATGAGAGAGAACGGTGGGTGTTAAGTGTCGGCCCACCGGAGTAGCCGCCAACGATGAGTGCAGGGGTTACAGTCTCCTCGATGTCCACCTACGCGATTCTCGGCTGCGGGAGCGTCGGGCACGCGGTGGCCGAGGAACTGACAGACGAAGGGAAAGACGTCCTCATCCTGGATAAGGACGAAAGCCGCGTCGAAGCCCTGCGCGACCAGGACCTAAACGCGCAGACGACAGACATTGCCGACGAGGAAGTCGCCGACGCCGTCGCCGGCCGAGACGTCATTCTCATCCTCGCGTCGGATGTCGAAGCGAACAAGGCGGCTGTTTCGGCCATCCGCGAGCGCAACGACGACCAATTCATCGTCGTCCGCGCGTCCGACCCCGTCTCCGAGGACGAACTCACGAAACTCGGGGCCGACGTGGTCATCAACCCCTCGGAGGTCATCGCCGACTCCGCGCTTCGAAGCGTCGAATCCGGCGAACTCGAATACAAAGCGCGCCAGTTGGCAGACCTCCTGCGCGAGACGGACCACGGAATGGCGATTCTCACCCACGACAACCCCGACCCGGACTCACTCGCCTCGGCTGTGGCGCTGCAAGCCATCGCCGACGAGTACGACGTCGACGCCGATATTCTCTATTCGGGCGACATGGGCCACCAAGAAAACCGGGCGTTCGTGAACATCCTCGGTATCGAACTCACGCCGCGCGGAGACGCGAAAGCGCTCGACGAGTACGGTGCCTTGGCGCTCGTCGACCACATGAAGTCGGGGCTGCCGGACATCGGAGATGCGGACATCGCCGTCTTTATCGACCATTTCGAACCCGACGAGGGCATCGACGCGCAGTTTACCGACGTTCGGCCGAACGTCTCGTCGACGTCGACCATCCTCACGAAGTACATCCAGGAGTTCGACCTCAGCCCCTCGAAGGCGGTCGCCACAGCACTCCTGTACGGCATCCGTGCTGAGACGCTCGACTTCAAACGCGATACGACACCCGCGGACCTGACCGCGGCGGCGTACCTCTATCCCTTCGCCGACCACGACATCCTCGAAAAAGTCGAGTCGCCGTCGATGTCGCCGGAGACGCTGGACGTGCTCGCCGAGGCGATTCAAAACCGAGACGTTCAGGGGTCGCACCTCGTCTCGAACGCCGGGTTCATCCGCGACCGCGACGCCCTCTCGCAGGCCGCACAGCACCTCCTGAATCTGGAGGGCATCACCACGACGGCCGTCTTCGGCATCGCCGACGACACCATCTACCTCGCGGCGCGGTCGAAGGACATCCGCATGAACATCGGGAAGATTCTCTCGGACGCCTTCACGGGAATCGGCGAAGCGGGTGGCCACTCCACACAGGGGTCCGTCGAGATTCCGCTCGGCATCTTCACGGGTATCGAGTCCAGCGACGACAACCGCGATACGCTGTTGCAACTCACCGAAGAAGCGGTAAAGCGGAAGCTCTTCCGTGCGATGGGTGTCGAAAGCGGGGAGAGCGGAAACGGTAGCTAATCAGACAGCCAGCGACTCTTCGTCTTCGTCGGGCGTCTTCAGGCGCTCGATAACGTCGTTGATGAGAATGACGTCGCCGACGGCGCGAACCCAGCGATACGGGATGAGAACTCCCTTCCCGGGTTCGATTTGTCCGCGGAACAGTTCTTGATTCAGTTCGGTCAGTGCCATTCCAGTGACTGACTCGTGGTCCAAGTCGAGACGGACGTCTTCGACTTCACCGACGAACATACCGCTGTTCGAGTAGACCTCGCGGCCGACGAGCGTCGTAATCTCTTCGGGCGTCCCGTCCATATCCGCCATCATGAGATGCCGGGCCTTAATTGTTCGTAGCCCCCCGCAATCGACGCAGACGCATGGCTGACGGGCGTCAGACGGCACAACAGATGAAGAGCTGACAGGGGGCTGAAAGAGTCGGAGAAGTCGGGAGATGTCGGTGGAAGTCGGGAGAAGTTGGTGCAGTCGGGAGAAGTTGGTGCAGTCGGGAGAAGTCGGTGAAGCCGGGGGAAGTCGATGGAGTCGATAGGCGGCTTACCGACTCGGTGCGACGAGTTGCACCGGATGTTGGGTCGGCCGACTGAGGAGCGAATCGAGTTGTTCGAGACACGACGTCCCGCTGGCGACCACAGTTCGGTCGCGCGTTTCGTCGGTCTGGAACTGTGACTTGAGTTCCGAGCCGACGTCCATGCTCAGTTCGTAATACTCGGACTTGTAGCCGAACGAGCCAGCCATCCCACAGCACTCCACATCGGAGGTCGCCACGTCGAAGCCGAGGTCTGACAGGACGGCTTCGGTGTAGCCTTCGAGACCGAGGGTACGCTGCTGGCAGTGGCTGTGGTAGGCCACTTCGTCGCCGTCGACGACCGAGAGCGCGTCGGCATCGGCCCCGTTTTCGAGCAGTCCGAACACGTACTCCATAACCTCGTAACTGCTGTCGGCGATGCGTTCGAAGGACTGTTCGGGGAGGAACTTCTCGTATTCGCCTCTGAACATCGCGAGGTCCGACGGCTCGATGACGACGATATCGTGGCCAGCGTCGATGTACTCGGAGAGGCCGGCGTACACGTCGTGAGCGTGGTCTTCGGCGGTCGAAATCATGCCCTGCGAGAGCGGGGCGCGACCCGACGACCGAACGTCGGGAACGACGACCTCGACATCGAGGGCTTCGAGGGCGCGGACGGCGGCTTTGCCGCGTTCGACCTGCACGTGGTTGGTGTACACGTCGGGGTAGAGGACGGCAGTTCGCGTCGGATTCTCGACGCGCGACCCCCGAGCGTCGAACCACTCGACCAGCGTCTCGCGTTGGAATGCCGGGAGTTCCCGGCGCGCGTCGATGCCGAGGAAGCGCTCCATGAGATTTCGCGAGATGGACGACTGGGCGACCCAGTTAGAGACGGGCGCGAAGAAGCTCCCGACCTTCGCGGCCGTCTCGAAATTGCCGAAGAACCGCTTTTGGAAGCTGACTCCGCCGGGTTCCTCGTCGGGGGTGAGACCCTCGACCAGCCAGTCAAGTTCCGAGACGTCGCCACGGTTGACGCGGTCGCGGACGACTGTGTTTATCCACGGGATGTCGATTTCGACGGGACAGGCAGTGGTACACCGGCTACAGCCGGTACAGAGGTCGTTGAACTCGGCCGCGGAGTCGAGTCCTTCGACGCCCGCTTCCCACCCGGTTCCGATGCCGCCGGAGTAAGTCTCGCCGCCGAAGGCGTGTCCACCGACGTGCTGGAAGTTGGCGCAGACGTTCGAACACGCCGAACACCGGATACAGTAGAGCGTCTCGCGCAACTGGTCGTCGTCGCGCATGGTCATGCGACCGTTGTCGATGAGGACGAGGTGGTAGTCGCGGTCAGTCTCGCCGTCTGTAATCGGGGTGTCCGGGTCGTCGAAGTCTACCGTCGGCGACTCGACGGGCGGGGTCAGAAGCGAGATGTAGGAGGTGATGTCCTGTCCGGTCCCCGATTTCCCGATGAGTTCGACGAAGGGCTGGAGGTCTTCGACGGTCGGGATGAGTTTCTCCACACCCGCGACAGCGACGTGCGTGTCGGGTACGACGGCCGTCTTTCGGGCGTTCCCCTCCGAGGTGACGAGGGCAATCGTTCCCGTGTCGGCAGTGATGAAGTTCGCCCCGGTCATGCCCACGTCAGCGTCTTCGATGAGTTCGCCGAGTTGCTCGCGGGCGAACATGGTGAGTTCCTCGGCCGTCTCCAGCGGTTCGTCGGGGTCGAACGTCTCGTTGAACAGGTCGGCGATAGCGTCGCGCGACTTGTGGATAGCGGGCGCGACGATGTGCGAGGGTGCCTCGTCGGCGACCTGCAACACCCACTCGCCGAGGTCCGTCTCGATGACCTCGGTTCCGGCGTGTTCGAGTGCTTCGTTGACCTCGATTTCCTCGGAGGTCATCGATTTCGATTTGACGACCCGCTCGGCGTCTTTGTCCTTGCAGACCTCGCGGATGTAGCGATTCGCGTCGTCGGCGTCGTCGGCGATGTAGAGCGTGCCGCCGTTTTCTTCGACCGTCTCGCGGAGTTCGTCGATGAGTTCTGGCAGGCGCTCGATGGCGTCTTCCTTGATGGCCCGAGCTTCTGACTTCAGCCCCTCGTAGTCGTCGAGGGTCTGAACCGACTCGTATCGACCCTGGTTGAATCCGCTGGTGCCGGTGTTGACGGCGTCGCCTTCGGTCTCCATCAACTGCCGAATCTTGGCCGCCTTGGCCTCGCGCGCCTTACTCATCGAGAATCACCACGTGAACGTCTTTGGGACCGTGTGCGCCCTTGACCAGTGCGCCCATGTCGGCGGTGGCACTGGGTCCCGTCGCAATGATAGCCGAAGAGTGACCCGTGCGGAACTCCTCGCCCAGCCATTCGAACGCCTCGGGCATGCCGGAGACGATGTCCGACTGCCGGAGGACGGCGACGTGTCGGTCACAAAAGAGACTCACGGGTTCGACACCGTCGGGTGTGCCCTGCACGACGACGCTGCCGTAATCCGCGATGCCGATTCCTGCCGCCGTGACGCCAGCCTTCGCCTCACGGAGGTCCGCCGGTGTAGGGTTCGTGTTCACCCATTCCGGGAGTGGTGCGCCGAACGGAAGTGGAACACCCACCGCCGGGTCGTCACAGACCTCGCGGAGGACGTCGCCCAACTCGTCCGAAGACGTGTGTGTCCAGCCTACTTCGAGCCGTTCGAGAGAGTCCTCGAACGTCGCAACCGTGCCGGTTGACATGTGTTCGCATTACATGTTCTGCATAATCGTTCTTCGGGTTCGAACAGCCCTGTGTCGGTTAATTATGAAGGTTTCAGCTATTCACGAGAACCGGCCTTTCGCCTCGTCTGCACCCGGAACAGTATTAGATGATTGATGTTTTCCGACGGCCGAGCGTCCGACAGTGTACCCCTGAACGAGGAGGAATCCAACCCACAGGACGTACCCGCCGGGGTTGCTTCCGAGAATCGTCGGCGCGGTGTCGAACACCGGGAACCCGAGTTCGACGAGCGTCGTCCCCATGAGAAGGACGCTAAAGTAGCCGTAGAAGCCGGATGCCCACCACATGGCCGCGACGCGTGCCCACCCGGGCTGGACGTGTTCGGGGAGACGCGTCGTGTTCATCACGAGGACGAGCGCGGTGTAGGGCCACATCATGATGCCGGACATGGCAGCACCCACGACGAGGAAGAAGAACGGTTCGCGCCCCTCGAACGGCGAGGTGAACGCGAAGATGATGATGAGCCCCCACAGGCAGAACGCCGTGAGCAGTCGCCAGAAGAGTTTGGGGAGGTCCCATCCGGCCTCACGGCCGAAGGATTCGTAGAGCGCATCTGCACTGTTTCGAACGAAGGATTCGACGATGGCGTACTCGGTCGTAAACAGGGCGACAAAGAGGATGGCGAAGACGAGGAACGTCCCGACGGGACCGACCATCGGAGCGATGCCTCCGAGCCACATCTGAATCGCGTCGGTCGTCTCACCCGGCGAGTAGTGAATGGCGACGCTCATCAGCGCCGGTGCGACGAGAAGTAATCCGACGACGAACGTCAGAAGATGTTCGAGTTGGACGACTTTCCACCACCCGCGCCAGCGACGGAGGTTGGTCACGGTCGGCCGGAACGTGAAGCCATCGCGCTCGATTGGTTCCGGGTCGTCACCGCGAAGCGGGTTCTTCACTCGGCCTTGGTAGTTGCCCATGCCGTACCCCTTCTCGCGCATCCAGAGACTCTGGGAGAGGTTGAGGTACCCACCGGCACCGGCGAACGCGAGCCCGCCGAGGAACAACGCGATATCGAGGCTCTCGGGGAGGGTTCCGACCGACCCTGCAGCGTCGGGGATGGACCCGAACTCGACCCACGACCCGGTGACGGCGACGAGCATCAACGCCGCCCCGATGGCGACGAACAGGAGTCCAATCTGGAACACCTCGACGGCGTTGTACATGACCGACGACATCTGATACGAGAGCCAGATGACGCCCATCAACGCCGCGGCGATGAGTTTCCACGACGAGACAGCGAAGCCGAGGACTTCGACGGTCCCGCTGAAGCCGAGTCCGACCGTGGCGACCTGTGCGGCACCGGCGGCCCACCCGGGCCACCCGAGACTGATGAGGCCACCGAAGAGGAAGAGCCACGGCCAATACGTTCCCACGCGCGCGAAGGCGCGGAAGATGCTCTCACCAGTGGCGAGTGTCCACCGCTGGAGTTCCGTGTTGATGACGAACTGCGTGAGGATACCGACGAGGAACGCCCAGAAGAGCGTCCACCCGAACTGCGAGGTCAACACCGGCCAAAAGAGCGTCTCGCCGCTTCCGAGCGACGCGCCGAGCATGATAGCCGACGGCCCGACGACGTGGCCGACTCGGGGGACGCGAGGAAGGTCGGCGACTCGGAACGACCCGCCGGTCCCCTGGTCGGGGTATTCCTCGGACTCCGGTGCTTCGTCGAGGTCCTCGTACCGAAGCGGCAGGTACCACGTTCCGCGGTACTGTTTCCCCTCTACTTCGGAGGCGTACACGTCGTCGCCACCGGTGGGGTGGTCGTCCAGCGACCGATTGGCGTCTTCCCACTCACGGGTGTCTGCCGTCTCTGTCGCTGAATGGTCGCCGCCGGCGCTCGTCTCTGTCGTTGACGGGTCGCTTGGAGAGCCGTCTCCGGCCCCGGGGTCAGCGTCACCGTCGCTCATCGACATCCCCATCGAGAGAAGCTATACCCGGTAAATCGTGGGACATCGGTGCGTCTGCCGTGAATGGTTCCTCTCATGGTATAAAATCGTGGGATGTGGCACCAGCAGTGACGGAGTTTAGCCGCCGAGGAAGTGCCAGATGTGGCCACGTTCTTCTGGCGGGTCGACACCGGGAAGTTGCTTCAACGCCGGTTGGATGGCGTTCCACCAGCCTTCGGCGGATTCGAACCCCGCGGGGTAGTCGTGATACACGTCGCGGAGGAAGTCCGCTTTCTTCGCCTCCGGGTGGTCGGTGAGGTAGTCGTATGCGGCCGAGAGCGCCTCGCGCCGGGAGTCGAGCATCGGACCACTACCCGGAAGGTCAGCGGCCTCGATAGCGTTCGAGACAGCCGGCGGGTGGTCGCTCGTGTTTGCAGCGTCAGTTGGTTCGGAAGCGGGTGTCGCAGCCGATTCGGCCTGCCCATCGGCAGTCTGTTGCGTCGTCTCGGGCGCCTGCTCGGGAGATGCAGGAATCGGGACCCACCAGACGCGACTCCGTGCCCCGACTTTCCTCGTCGCGAGGTCGCCGCGCTCTTCGAGTTCGTTCAGTTTGTTGTGCGCCGTTCGACGCGAGCAGTCGAGTTCCCCCATCACGTCCGCTGCGGTCAGTGGTCGGGCGGCGTCGTCCCGGTCGTCGAAGACCGTCAACACCGCGTCGAGCGAGATGCGGCCGACGTACTGCCCGTGCTCGTTTCGGGGGCGCGCGCCAGCCTCGTCTTCCATGGTTTGTCCTTTGCACACGAGGGTAAAAGCCTTTACACACGAGTGAATTGCCAATTCATTCGTGTGTAATGGCCATTTCACACGAGTATACTGGTTGTATGTGACGAGAGAACACAGTTTAAGTTGGAAAAATTGTGAATGGGTTAGAACCGCTGAAACGCCTGTTTTTGAGCTTTTAATCGTCTATTTCGGTTCCTTCACACGTGTGTATTGGTCTCGATAGGACAGGAATTGAGAACCTAATTTCATGTCACAAATCGGGACGAACGATAGGTATATATCACAAAAGTTGTGTACGAGATTCCACGATGCACGGAATCAGGCACGGAACTGGAATGGCATCGGCTGGAATCAACAATGGTGGTGGACAGCATGGTTAGTGCGACCGACGCACTCATCGCGCTGCTTCCGCTTCTGACAATCGCGTACCTCATGGTCGGGCGCTATTGGCCCGCGACGCGGGCGATGCCCGTCGCGTGGGTCGTCGCAGTCGGGGCTGGCGTCGTCGGCTGGGGAATGTCGGTACAGTGGATCGCGGCATCGACGATTAACGGGTTCATCACGGCAGCGAACATCCTGTACATCGTCTTCGGGGCAATCCTCCTCCTGTACACGCTCAAGCAGACGGGCGCGTTCGACGCGATAAACAGCGGGTTCGCGGATATCAGCGAGGACCGCCGCGTGCAGGTCGTCCTGCTCGTGTTCCTCATGGGCTCGTTCATCGAGTCGGCCGCTGGCTTCGGGACGCCCGCAGCCATCGTCGGCCCGCTTCTCGTCGGCCTCGGCTTCCCGCCGCTGGCCGCCGTCGTGGTCGCCCTTACGGGGAACCTGATGGCGATTACCTTCGGCGCAGTCGGCACGCCGCTCATCATCGGGATGATAGACATCTTCGAGAGCGTCGAATCCATCAGCACCGAAGTACTCGGTACCGGAAACTTCGAGACTATCGCGGCGTGGGTTGGCGAAATCGCCGTGTTCGCCGCGATGCACCACGTCATCGTCGGCATCGCACTCCCCTTTATCGGCGTCGCGATGATGACGCGCTTCTTCGGTGAAGAGCGGTCCATCAAGCCGGCGCTCGAAGTGCTCCCACTCACGCTCTTCGCGTGGGCGTCGTTCTCGGTCCCGTACTTCCTCACCGCGTACTTCCTCGGACCGGAGTTCCCGGGGCTGCTCGGCTCGATGGTCGGACTGGCCGTGACGGTCGCCGCGCTCAAGGCGGGCTTTTTCCACCCCGACGAGGAGTGGGACTTCGAACCCGAGTCGGCGTGGCCCGACCACTGGGTCGGTGACATCCAGCCCGGCGAATCGACCAGCGACAACGTCTCTGTCGCCGCCGACGGTGGGAGCGTTCAATCGAGCATGCCCGCGTCCGCCGGACAGATGTCGCTTCTGAAGGCGTGGACGCCGTACGCGCTCGTCGCGCTCCTGCTCGTCGTTACCCGCGTTGCCGACCCCGTCAAGGCCTTCATCACGAATGACCTGTTCGTCGTTGGATGGAGCAACATCCTCGGGACAGGTCTCGGAAACGACTTCGCGTTCCTCTACCTGCCCGGCGCGGTGTTCATCGCCGTCCACCTGCTGACGATTCCGATTCACGGGATGGGAAGCAAGGAAATCAAGGCGTCGTGGACAGAGACCATCGAGAAGGTCACTCCGGCGGTCGTCGCACTGCTGTTCGCGGTCGCGACGGTGCAGATTATGTTGCAGTCCGGTGCAGCAACGGGGACCGACAGCATGCTCATCGTCCTCTCGGAGGGCATGGCGAGCGTCGCTGGCTCGGCCTACCCGTTCTTCGCCGCGTACGTGGGCGCGTTCGGCGCGTTCCTCGCGGGGTCGAACACCGTCTCAGACATCCTCTTCGGCACCTTCCAGTACGGTGTCGCAGACCAGATTGGCACGCCTAAGACCATCATGCTCGGGGCACAGGCGGTCGGCGGTGCCATCGGGAACCTCATCGCCGTCCACAACGTCGTCGCCGCGCTCGCGGTCGTCGGCCTCGTCGGCGAAGAGGGTCGGGTCATCCGCCTCGAACTCATCCCGCTCGTCTACTACGGGACTGCCACCGGCATTCTGACGCTCCTGTTCAGCTACGTGCTGTTCCCGGGCGTGTTCTGAACGGTGGCGGCGGAATGGCGTATCGGCAACGAATTTCGAGCAGATTCACCCACTCTCGGGTGTCTTTATTGTGTCACACAAATCGACTACTAGCGAGCAACTGACAATGGCATCAAACACGCACGACGCGGCCGCCGACCCCTCGACCGAGGGGAACTACGACTACGTCAACGACGACGTAGAACGGCCGGGGCTGGTCGAAGACCTCGAATCTATCGTCGAGGGCGACGTGCGATTCGACACGTACACGCGAACGATGTACGCGACGGACGCGTCCGCGTACGAGAAGATGCCCATCGGCGTCGTCATGCCGACATCGACGGACGACGTGGCGGCGGTGATGGAGTACTGCGCCGAGCGTGAGATTCCTGTCCTCCCGCGGGGCGGTGGGACGAGTCTCGCCGGACAGACGGTCAACGAGGCAGTCGTCCTCGACTTCGTCCGCTACATGAGCGACGTAGAGGCTGTCGACCCCGAGGCACGGACGGCCACGGCACAGGCCGGGGTTCGGCTCGGCGACCTGAACGAACAACTGGCACCACACGGACTGAAGTTCGCCCCCGACCCGGCGTGGGGCGACCGCTCGGCGCTCGGCGGTGCTATCGGAAACAACTCCACGGGCGCGCACTCGCTGAAGTACGGGAAGACAGACTACTACATCGAGGAAGTCGAGGTCGTCCTCGCCGACGGCACGGTGACGACGTTCGGCGAGATGACCGTCGACGAACTCCGCGAACAGGGCGACCCAACAGGCACTATCGAAGAGCGAATCTACGCGAAAGTCGCCGAGATTCTCGACGAAGAGGCCGACGAAATCTCCGAGCGCTTCCCCGACCTCAAGCGCAACGTCTCGGGGTACAACCTCGACATGCTCGTCGACGAGATGCGCGGCGAGCGCCGGACGCCCGACGACACCGGCATCGACGACGACTGGGACGCGGGGCACGTCAATCTCGGTCGTCTCATCGCCGGGTCGGAGGGGACGCTCGCCATCGTCACGAAGGCGACTGTCTCCTTGGCAGAGATTCCGAACACGGCCTCTGTCGCGCTCCTGACCTACGACAACGTCATCGACGCGATGCACGACGTCGCCCCCATCCTCGAACACGAACCGGCCGCGGTCGAGGTCATGGATGACGTGCTTCTCGATTTGGCCCGCGACACAGCCGAGTTCGCGGACGTTGTCGGGATGCTGCCCGAAGGGACCGATTCGACGCTCTTGGTCGAGTTCTACGCCGACTCCGACGAGGACGGCAAGCAGAAAGTCGCCGACCTCGTTGCGGACCGCGTTCCTGATGCGGGCGCGACCGAGTTCGACCCCTCTGATGGGGCGAAATCGGTGACAGAAACGGAACGTCGCGCCACCGACTTCATGGAGGCCCACGACGCCGACACGCGCGCGAAGTTCTGGAAGATGCGCAAGTCGGGGCTTCCGATTCTCCTCTCGCGGACCTCGGACGAAAAGCACATCGCCTACATCGAAGACACGGCGATTCCGGCGGAGAACCTTCCTGCCTACGTCTCGGACTTCCAGGACATCCTCGACGAACACGACACCTTCGCCTCGTACTACGCCCACGCCGGGCCGGGCGTCCTGCACATTCGCCCGCTCGTGAACACGAAGACCGCCGAGGGCGTCGAGACGTTCGAGGCCATCGCCGACGAAGTGACCGACCTCGTCGTGAAGTACGGCGGGTCGGTATCGGGTGAACACGGCGACGGCCGTGCGCGCACGCAGTGGAACCGCAAACTGTACGGCGACCACCTCTGGAACGTCTTCCGCGACCTGAAATCTGCGTTCGACCCCGATTGGCTCCTCAATCCGGGGAACATCTGCGGCGACTACGACATGATCGAGAACCTCCGGTTCTCACCCGACTACGACTTCGACGCCGGGTTCGACCCCGCGCTCAACTGGGACAACGACAACGGCTTCGAGGGTATGGTCGAACTCTGTCACGGCTGTGCAGGCTGTCGCGGCCAGCAGTCCACTGTCGGTGGCGTCATGTGTCCGACCTTCCGGGCGGCCGAAGAGGAAATTCAGTCCACGCGCGGCCGGGCGAACATGCTCCGGCAAGCGATGAGCGGCGGCCTCTCGGAAGACGAGATGTTCACAGACGAGTTCGTCCACGAGGTACTGGACCTCTGTGTCGGCTGTAAGGGCTGTTCGAAAGACTGCCCGAGTGGTGTCGACATGGCGAAGATGAAAGCCGAAGTGGTCCACGAGTACCACCAGCGCAACGGGTCGAGCCTCCGCGACAAGGTGTTCGCCAACATCGACGCGCTGTCGAAACTCGGGTCGAAGTTCGCGCCGCTCGCAAACGGCGCGACAAAGATTCCGGGTGCACGCACGCTGATGGAGAAGACCATCGGTATCGCGAAAGAGCGCAAACTCCCGGAGTTCCACTCGACAAGCTTCGTCGAGTGGTTCGAATCACGCGGGGCGGCGGGCATCCCAGAGGCGCAAGCCGACCGCAGGGTGCTGTTGTTCCCCGACACCTACACGAACTACAACCACCCGGACGTCGGGAAAGCTGCCGTGCGGGCGCTCGAAGCCGCGAACGTCCACGTTCGTATTCCCGATGGCGTCGCCGGGTCGGGTCGGCCGCCACACTCGAAGGGCTTCCTCGACCGTGCCCGCGCCGACGCGGAACAGAACGTGGACGTGCTCGAACCCTTCGTCGAGGAAGGATGGGACATCGTCCTCTGTGAACCCTCGGACGCGGTGATGTTCCAGTCGGACTACCTCGACTTGCTCTCCGGTGCCGACGTGGAGGCCGTCGCGGCCAACTCCTACGGCATCATGGAGTACTTCGACACGTTCCGACTGGACGACGAGCTCTCGTTCCTCCCGCAAGATGACTCCCTGACGTACCACGGGCACTGTCACCAGAAGTCCACGAAGAAGGACCACCACGCGGTTGGCGTCCTTCGACGGGCTGGCTACGACGTGGACCCGCTGGACTCGACGTGCTGTGGAATGTCGGGCTCGTTCGGCTACGAGGCCGAACACTACTCCATGTCGATGGCTATCGGGAACATCCTCTCGGACCAGGTGGCCGACAGTCCGGGCGACGTCGTCGTCGCGCCGGGGGCATCCTGTCGGTCGCAACTCGAAGACATGGGCGTCGACGACGAACCGCCACACCCCGTCGAGATGCTCGACCGCGCCATTACGGTGTAGTCGGCTCTCACGGAGTGGCACCCGTCTCGACACGGAGTCGAAACCCATGGGCACGGGTTCGGTGAACGACTGAGGCAAGCGAGCCTCGGCACTGACGCGACCGGACGTTGGCACTGAATCAAGCAGGATTCGGCACTGAGGTACACACGGGGCTGGAATCTGCTGACTCGGACTGGGCTGGTCCGAGTCGGCACACACTCACACTCGCCTCTCTCGACTCTCTCGATTCTCTCTTCTCACAACTCGTCGAGGACCGAGCCGAAGGCATCGAGCGCGGCGGCCATCGCGTCCGGGTCGCCGCCGAGCGAGATGCGAAACGCGTCCGAACGGTCGAAAAACCGGCCGGGAACGACGAGTACGTCACCATCGAGGGCGGCTTCGACCACTTCGCCACCGCTGTGTGTCTCGTGTTCAAAGAGGGCGAACGACCCGCCAGCGTGGATTCGACCGTCGAGGTTCGGTCGCTCGGCGAGGAACGACGCCAGTAACTCGTGGTTCGCCGAGAGATGTTCGCGAGCGGCGGCGTCCAGTTGCTCGCTGTTGTGGAGGGCGCGCCGCGCGAGTTTCATGCTCGGGTCGGCGACCGATGGGAGGTGCATCGAGGCCTGACGCGCCCGTGCGACGACCGCCTCCGGGCCGACGAGCCAGCCGACGCGAAGGCCACCCAGCCCGTAGAATTTCGTCAGCGACCCGGTGACAACGACGTTCGGCAATCCGGCAGCGGTGACGCCACCGAACGGGCCGTCGTCGGCCGGGTCGACGTAGGGTGCGTACACTTCGTCGACGAGGAGATACCCACCTGCATCGGCGGCGTGATGTGCCATCTCCGCGAGTTCGGCGCGGGTCGCGAGGCGACCGGATGGGTTGTGTCGGTTCGTGACCATCGCATAGGCGAACGTGTCGATGGCCGCGCTCTCGATGCGATGCGGTTCGAGCGCGTGGTCGAACTCCGGCGGGCGAAGGAATCGGTCGACGCGAGCACCCAATGCCTCGGGTGTCTCACAGAGTGGCTGATAGCCCGGTTTCTCGACGAGAACCTGTGGTTTCGGTGCGTCGGGTGAGTCGGGTGAGTCGGTCGCGTCGGCCGCGTCGGTCGCATCTGTCTCGTGGCTCCGACGCTCGACTCGGTCGAGGAGGGCACAGGCTGCGAGGAAGTTCGCGTGCGTCGCGCCCGCGGTGACGAGAACGTTCGACTCGGAAACACCGTATCGGTCGGCAAGTTGCCCGGTGAGCGTTGCATCGGTCGGGTCAGGCAGTCCGGCGAGTGACGGTGGAACGAGTCCCTCGAACTCTGACGTCGGTCGTAAATCGCTCGTTGCGAGGTCGTGTGTCACCTCGTCGGTGCGGCCGATAATCCAGTCGAGGTAGGGAATCGAGGGAAACGTCGTCGTCATTTGCCACCTCTTCGAAAGCCGCAGCGTAAGTCGTTGGGGTCGACCGAACGGGTTCGAAGACCACTACTGGAAGACGACAGTGCCATTGTGAATCACACCCATATAAAAGAACGTTGAAAACCGCCGTTTTCATATAAAAAGCCAAAATTTTTATATACTGATAGTCACCGCTTGGGAGCCATCGCCGAAAGATGAGGTAAAGCCCTTCCACGTTGTAGGTAGGTTCGCCGGGGTGCCTCTGACTACCGGCAACGTCGTGCCTCCCGGGGTGCCCGGTCCGGCAGGCACGACAGAGGGAATTCCCTCACCCTTTCTGACGAAATACCGCAGTTGACGCATCGAGAGCCTCGTCTACGGTCTCATATCGGGCGAGGTGTGACGTGCAGTCGCAATCTGACGAGCCAAAGCCATCGACTGGCCCGTCGGCGAGCGCCGCCGCCACATCGCACTCGATGTCGCTGTCGACCACGCAAACGACACGGGAGAGCGTGACGTCCGGGTGGCCGCCGAGGTAATCTACGTGCCAGTGTCGCGCATCGTGGTCTCCCTCTGCGACGCGCCGGTGTCGAAGCACCCGACGAAGCCCACCTGTTCCGAAGGCGCTTCCAAGGTACACATAACTCCCTGCCGGAAATCGCTGCTCTCCGAGGGCACCGACCTCGGTCGTGAGTTCGGGCACGTCGAAGACGAGTGCGTAGGTTCCACTCGGCGAGTGCGTGTCGAGTTCGAGCGGGTCGTCGTCAGTACCGAACGTTTCGGGTGCGAGCGAGTGGACGGTCACTGACGGGAGTTGAAACGGAGTCTACGAAAGGTCGGCGGGATGTGGTTCGGCGTTCGAGGCGAGACGTTCGAACAGGTCGGCGGCCGCTGTTTCGAGTGGGTAGACGCTGTGGAAGTCGTCCGGGTCGCGTCCGCGACCGCTCGCGAGGCCGACCGCTTTGGCGATGGTGTCGTAGTTGTCGCGGACGAGGCTGCCGACGATGCCGGGCGTCCCCGCCCTGTCGGCGAGTTCTTTTGCGGCCGCACCGCCCGCGTAGACCTGCCCTTCGGTCCTGTCGACGAGGACCATCGCGAAGGGCACCTCGTCGAACTGGGCCGCGAGGAACTCCTGAGCGGCGTCGTCGTACCACGAAATTGCCTCCACGTCGTCGAGGCGCTTGAGGGCAGTCGCGGCCACGGAGCAGTAGGGGCACTCCCCGTCGTAGATGAGGACGGCGTCCGCGTTCATACGCTCTCGTGAGGACCCGAAGGACAAAAATAGCGCGGCGGATGGGAAAGTCATGCTATCGTGTAGCAATCTCCGACAGCGTTAGGACGGCGAAGTCCGAGGTGAGAGCGTGGACGACATCATCGAGTGGCTTCGAACGCGTCCGTACTACGAGGGGCAGATTCGCGCCCACCGGACGTTCGAGGCACGCGACCCCACCTTCGCCGACGTTGACCTCGAACCGCGGTTGGCGTCGGCTCTCGACGACCGCGGTATCGACCACCTGTACCGCCATCAGGCCGAGGCAGTCGACGCCGTGCGTGACGGAGACAACGTCGTCCTTGCGACCAGAACCGCGAGCGGGAAGAGCCTCGCGTACACGGTTCCAGCGTTCGAGCGTGCGATGGACCACGGCGGCCGCACGCTGTATCTCGGCCCGCAGAACGCCCTCGTGTCTGACCAGTTGGACACGCTTTCGGACCTCGCGTACGGCCTCGGGTTCGGCAGTCGCGTCTCGGTCGACCAGTACACTGGTCGGCTGTCGAAGTCGGAAAAGCGGGAGGTTCGGAAGCGACGACCGACCGTCCTGCTTTCGAACCCGGATATGGTTCACTACGCACTCCTGCCGCACGCACACCGTCTCTGGGAGTGGTTCTTCTCCTCGCTGGAGACGGTCGTCATCGACGAGGTACACGGCTACCGCGGCGTCTTCGGGAGCCACGTCGCCCTGCTGCTTCGGCGACTCAAGCGCGTCTGCGAACGCTTCGGGTCGGACCCACAGTTCATCTGCTGTTCTGCGACCATCGGCAACCCGGTCGAACACGCCGCGCGAATCACTGGTGAGTCGGAAGAGTCGTACACGCTCGTCAATGGCGACGCGAGCGGAACCGGCGAGACACACTGGCTGCTGTGGAATCCACCGGAGTACGAAAACCCCGACGCTGGTGGGTCGGGACGCCGGCGCTCGGCCCACGTCGAGACGAAGAACCTGTTCGTCGATTTGGTCTCACGTGGTCACCAGACGCTCGCGTTCACTCGGGCCAGACAGGCCGCCGAGCGGTACGCTTCCGAGAGCGCGAACGACCTCAGAAGTCGCGGCGAACACGGACTTGCAGGCGAGGTCGCGGCCTATCAAGCGGCACTCACTCACGACCGACGGCGGGAGATAGAATCTGGGCTGCACGATGGCGACATCACGGGCGTCTGGAGTACCAACGCGCTCGAACTCGGGGTGGACGTTGGTGGTCTCGACGTGGTTCTCATCGATGGCTACCCCGGCACACGAATGTCCGCGTGGCAGCAAGCCGGGCGTGCAGGCCGCGGCGACAGACCGGCCTTGGTCGTCCTCGTCGGCGGCGAAGACCAGTTGGACCAGTACCTCATGAAACACTCCGGTGAGTTCTTCGAGGGCGACCCCGAGCGGGCGGTGTCCGACCCCGAAAACGACCACCTGCTCCCCAGTCACGTCGCCTGTGCTGCGTCCGAAAATTGGCTCTCGACCGCCGACGAGGAGTACTTCGGGTCGTCGTTCCCGAACGTGGTTTCCACCCTCGAAGACGACGGGACGCTGGCGCGGCGAGACACCGACGACGGAGTGCGGTGGACCCACGACGGCGGCGGAAGCCCACAACACGCGATGAGTCTCCGAACCATCACGGACCGAGAGATTCGACTGATGGACTCGCGGAACAACGAGACCATCGCGAAACTCGCGTTCGAGGACGCCCTGCGCGACGCCCATCCGGGGGCGGTGTACCACCATCAAGGCCAGACGTACGAAGTCGCCGACCTCGATTTGGACCGCGACGTAGCCCGCCTGCAACCCACGTGGGCGGACTACTACACCCGCGTCCTCCACGACAAGCACATCACCGTCGAACGCGACATCCTATCGAAACCGTTGTCTGCACGCTCGGATGTCGAGGTTCGCTTCGCCGAGGTGACGATGCGCAAGCAGATTACCGGGTTCGAGCGCCGCGACCCGAAACGCGGGACCACCATCGGCCAACAGCTTCTCGACCTGCCTGAGACGAGCCTGCGGACGAAAGCACTGTACTTCACCGTCCCCGGCGACGTGGAGTCAGAGATGCGCGAGTTGGGAGGCAACAGCGAGGAAGACGGTGGCTTGAGCGTCGGCAGCGACTACGCTTTCAATGGCGGCATCCACGCCGCCGAACACGGGATGATTTCGCTCTTCCCACTGACCCTGCTCTGTGACCGCGGCGATATCGGCGGACTCTCGACGCCGTATCACAGCCACACCGACCAATCGACCATCTTCATCTACGACGGGCACCCCGGCGGCGTGGGGCTGACGCGTGCGGGTTACGATATCGTCGAACGACTGATGCGGCAGACGGCGGCGTTGATTGCCGACTGTGACTGCGAAGATGGCTGCCCCTCGTGTGTGCAGTCGCCGCAGTGCGGGAACGCGAACGACCCGCTGCAGAAAGAGACCGCGGTGCTGTTGTTGGAGTCTCTGACGGGGATTCGAGACTCGCCCTGAGGAGAGCAAAGGGACACCCGGCACCAGCTTGTTGACCGTCTGAAACGTTGAAACACGTATCAACAGGTATTTTTGGCTTGCCTAAAATTGTACTGGCAATGGATTCGGATATCTGTGTCGTCGTTCCGACCATCCGCGAGTTCGAGTGCATGCGAGCGTACTTCGACAACGCCCGCGCACACGGATTTGACCTCGACCGTCTGTTCGTCCTCCTCGTCACGGAGGACTTCTGCGACACCGAGGAGATGGCGGCGATGCTCGACGACGAGGGAGTTTCAGGGGCAGTCTTCGACGAATCGGACCGCGAAGAGTGGTACGACGAACAAGGGATTTCGGAGTACGGGCATCTCGTCCCGGCCGCGAGCCACGCGCAGACGAGCTTTGGCCTGCTGTACATGTGGGCACACCCCGAGTTCGACTACGGCTTCTTCATCGACGACGACACCCTCCCCCACGACGAGTGGGACTTCTTCGGGCAGCACATGGAAAACCTCCACCGCACCGACGAAGTGGAGTCTGTCGCCAGCGACGAACACTGGGTGAACGTCCTCTACCAGAACGCCGACGAGCACGGACTGTACCCCCGCGGGTACCCCTACTCGGCGATGGGCGAGACGGTCGAGACGGACACCAGAGAACTCCGCGACGTCGTCGCCTCGCAGGGACTGTGGACGAACGTTCCCGACCTCGACGCCGTGCGCATCCTGATGGACGGCGACCTGCAGGGACAGGCCCAGACCCGAACCGACTTCGACGACTTCGACGGCGACTTCGTCGCCGAACCGGGCCAGTACCTCACCGTCTGCTCGATGAACCTCGCTTTCGAGCGCGAGGTCATCCCCGCGTTCTACCAGTTGCCGATGGACGACAACGAGTGGGAAGTCGGCCGATTCGACGACATCTGGTCGGGCGTCTTCCTCAAGCGCGCCGCAGACGTGCTGGAGAAAGACATCCTCACCGGTTACCCGCTGTGTGAGCACAACAAGGCCGCCCGGCCGACGTTCGACGACCTGAACAACGAGGTTCCGGGTCTCGAACTCAACGAACACCTCTGGGAAGTCGTCGACGCGGTCGGTGACGACGCCGACTCCTACGCCGAGGTGTTCGAAGCGATGGCTGACGAACTGGCCGACGGAGACTGGTCCGACTATCGAAACGGCGAGTTCTTCAACTACGTCGGGAGCCATATGCAAGACTGGCTCGCGTGTCTGGACGCGCTGGCGGCACCCCGCGCCGCAGTCACTGCAGACGACTGACACGTATTCCTCGTTTTACACCGACTTGGGGCGCTGAACCGGCAGGTATTTATGTTTTAGGCCTACCTAAATCCATGTATGCAAGACCACGACCGAGAGCCTTGCGTCCACAGTCGTCGTCGGTTTGTCGCAACCACGGCGGCGCTGGGTCTCGGCGCACTCGCCGGTTGTACTGGCGGTAACGAAGAATCGACGGCAACGACGACGGAAGCTGACAGTACCAGCGCTGAGCCGGTCGGACAGATTGGCTCTGGTCGCTCGCCGTTTGGCGACCGCGACATCACCGGTGGCGTCTCCGTTGCGGAGATGCCGGACCTCTCTGGAGAACTTACGCTCTACTCCGGTCGCGGAGAGGCACTCGTCGGCGAACTCATCTCCTTCTTCGAAGACTACTACGACGACTTCGACGTGGTTCCGCGGTACAACTCCGCAGCCGAACACGTCAACCAGATTCAGACCGAGGGGCAGAACAGCCCCGCCGACGTGTTCTTCTCGGTCAACGCCGGGTCGCTCGGCGCACTGAAGGACGCCGGCCGGACACAGGAGCTTCCGAGCGAGGTTCTCGACCTCGTCCGCGACGAGTTCCAAGACCCCGACGGCCAGTGGACTGGTACCTCGGGCCGCGCCCGAACCATCCCGTTCAACACCGACCAGTTCGACGAGTCGGAGATTCCAGACGACATCATGGAGTTCCCCGAAACGGAGGCCTTCCGCGACAACATCGGCTGGGCACCCACGTACTCGTCGTTCCAGGCGTTCATCACGGCGATGCGCGTCCTCGAAGGCGACGAGGCGACCAAGGAATGGCTCCAGGGCATGCAGGACCTCGGCGTCACCCAGTTCAACGACGAGTTCCTCGTCTCGCAGGCCGTCGCAGACGGCGAGATTCACGCTGGCTTCGCGAACCACTACTACATCCAGCGCATCCTCGCCGGGCGACCGAACGCGCCGCTTTCGACCGCCTTCACCGCGGGCGACGCCGGCTCTATCTTCAACGTCGCGGGCGCGCTCGTCCTCGACACCGCCGACGATTCCGAGCTCGCGGAAAACTTCGTCCGTCACCTGCTGTCGGCCGAAGCGCAGGACTACTTCGCCCGCACGACGTTCGAGTACCCACTGGTCTCGGGCGTCGACCCAATCGGCGAACTCCCCAGTATCGACGAACTCAGCCCGCCGGAAGGGCTCGACCTGACGCAACTGTCGGACCTGGAGGGAACCGTACGACTCTTGCGTGAGGTGGGCGTGCTCTGAACTGAATCACTCATGGCGACCGAACAGCAGACAACGACTGGCGGGGGCGACGACGAGCAACCGCTCGGACTGACTATCGCCAGCGGTGCTGTCGCTGCTGCCGTCATCGTCCCGCTGTTGTGGCTCGTCAAAACCGCCCTCGACGTGGGCTTCGCCGAAGCGCTTGCACTCGTCACGCGCCCGACGACGGTGCAGGTGTTCATCAACAGTACCATCCTCGTCGTCCTCGTGACGGCTGCGTGTGTCGGTCTCGGCGTCCCGCTCGCGTATCTCACAGTCAGAACCGACCTGCCGTTCAGACGCTTTTGGACCGTCGTCGTCTCGCTGCCGCTCGTCATCCCGAGTTACATCGGCGCGTTCGCGTTCGTGTCGGCGTTCGGTCCGCGCGGCGTGTTCCAGCGCCTTCTCGCGCCCCTCGGTGTCGAGTCGTTGCCCGAAATTTACGGCCTCCCGGGAGCGGTGCTGGTACTGACACTCTACACGTACCCATACGTGTTCATCACCGCACGGGCCGCGCTGAAGTCGATGGACACCACGCTCATCGACGCCGCACGGACCCTGAACCACACCCGCTGGGAGGCGTTCAAACGGGTGACGCTACCGCAGATCCGCCCGGCTGTCGCCGCCGGGGCACTCCTCGCAGCACTCTATACGCTCTCTGACTTCGGGACGCCCGCAATCATGCGGTTCGACGCCTTCACCCGTGTCATCTACGTCGAGTTCGGAGCGTTCGGCCGCGACACGGCGACACTCCTCTCACTGCAACTCGTCGGCGTGACGCTCCTCATTCTCACCCTCGAATCGATGATTCGAGGTGACGAGCGTACCACGACCGGTGGGCGCTCGGGCAGCGTGATGCAACTCGGGCACTGGAAGTACCCGGCGGTCGGGTTCGCGGCACTCGTCGGCGTCGTCGCGCTCGTCGTTCCGCTGGGCATCCTGCTCACGTGGTTTGCACAGGGCGTCGCCGCGACGAGTCGCTCGCTCGCGTTCCAGCCAGAATACGCGTTTAACTCCGTGCTCGTCTCCGCCGCGACAGCGGTCGTGGGGACGCTCGCTGCCCTCCCGGTGGCATACCTCGCGGCGCGGCACTCCTCTCGGGTGAGCACACTGTTCGAGCGCGCGACATACGTCGGCTACGCGGTTCCCGGCGTCGTCCTCGGTCTCGCGCTCGTCTTCTTCGGCAGTTCCTACGCGACACCCATCTACCAGACGCTCTATCTCCTCGTCTTCGCTTACGTCATCCGCTTTATTCCGCAGGCTGTCGGGTCGCTCCGCGCGTCGTTCCTCAGGGTCGACCCGGCGCTCCCGGAAGCGGCACGGACGCTCGGTGAGACGCCCACGGGAGCCTTCCGTCACGTGACGCTCCCGCTCGTCGCACCCGGCCTTCTCGGCGGCGCGGCACTGGTCTTTTTGACCACCATGAAGGAACTCCCGGCGACGCTGCTCTTGCGTCCCGCGGGGTTCAAAACGCTCGTGACGCACATCTGGACAGCCCACGAGTCAGGGTACTTCGGACAGGCCGCAGTCCCCGCGCTCATCTTGCTTTTCGTCTCCGGGCTATCAATGCTCGTCATTATCACACAAGAGGGATACGATGTCAAATAGTACACTCGGCACGTCCAACGATTCGACCACACAGGAGTCTCGCTCCGATACAGACAGCACCACCGACACCACAAGTGACGTGAACAATCGAACAGACATCGTCCTCGAACTCGACGGCATCTCGAAGTCCTACGGGACCGAATCGGTCATCGACGACCTCTCGCTCTCGGTTCGAGACGGGGAGATTCTCACGCTTCTCGGTCCCTCCGGGTGTGGGAAGACGACGACGCTTCGGCTCATCGCCGGGCTGGACCGGCCGAACGGCGGCGAAGTCCGTCTGAACGGGAATCCAGTCTCTGGGAACGGTTCCTTCGTCGCCCCCGAAGAGCGCGGCGTCGGTGTCGTCTTTCAGGAGTTCGCGCTGTTTCCGCACCTCACTGCCGCCGAGAACATCGCCTTCGGGCTAAAGGGCCTCTCGAAAGCCGAGCGCGAGGCGCGCGTCGACGAGTTACTTGACCTCGTGGGGCTGGAGACCCAAGGTGAGAGCTACCCGGACGAACTCTCCGGCGGGCAGCAACAGCGCGTCGCCCTCGCGCGCTCGCTCGCTCCAGAACCGGCGATTCTCCTCCTCGACGAGCCGTTCTCCAACCTCGACGTGGACCTACGAGTCCAGATGCGCGAAGAGGTTCGCCGCATCCTCAAGGAAGCGGGTGTGACGGCCGTCTCGGTTACACACGACCAGGAAGAAGCCATGTCTATCTCGGACCGCGTCGCGGTCATGAACGACGGCAAACTCGAGCAAATCGGCGAACCTGAGCAGGTCTTCCAGCACCCCGAATCGCGGTTCGTCGCCAGTTTCCTCGGCTACGCCGGGTTCCTTCCAGGGCACGTCGCGGGTGACGTGGTGGACACGGAACTCGGGACGGTTCCACGAGCGCAGATTCACGGGCTTGCGCCCGAATACGACGAGACGGACATCGACATTCTCGTGCGCCCCGACGACGTGTCCGCGCACGCGTGCAACGGGTCAGGACACGGCGAAGTCGTCGGCAAGCGCTACCTCGGGCCGACCATCCTCTACGAAGTCGAACTCGACGGCGGCGACAACCTGCTTTGTATGCACAACCACGACGAGACCGTCCCGACCGACGGCCGCGTCGAGGTGAGCCTCGACGCCGGTCACGAACTCGCGTGGTTCCCGAGCGAACAGCGTCCCGAGTCCGGCCTCTACTCCGACTAGAATGGGTCGAACCGGACCACGACTCTCTGATATCGTCGGCGCCGTATCGGTCGATTTCGACATCGAAACCGAACAGACCCAGCTGTGGCTCGTCGCCGCCGCCGTCTCTCTCGCCGTCGGGCTGCTCGTGACGTGGCTCGCGGTCGACCTCTTTCCGTACCACACCGTCAACGACGACGAAGGCGTCTACCTGATACAGGCGGCGATGCTGCTCGAAGGAAAGCTGTTTTTATACCCCGGTCAGCTTGCAGAGGCCGTCAGACCGTGGTTCTTCGTGGTCGAAGAGACCCCGAGTGCTCCCGGTGGCGTCCAGATGTACTCGAAGTACTCGCCGGTCGTCCCGACGATGTTCGCCCTTGGGCTGGCGGTCGGACTTCCGAATCTCGTGTTGGGCGTCGTCGCCGCCGCAAACACGGCCTTCGTGTACGTGCTCGGCGCAGACGTGTTCGACCGGCAGACAGGCATCGTCGCCGCCGGACTGCTCGGCTTCTCGCCGCTGTTCCTCATCAACTCCGCGACGTTTCTGGCGTACGCACCGACGACGATGCTGAATCTGGCATTCGCGGTCTGCTACGTCCGCGCGGCCCGTCGCGACTCCTCGGGCTACGCCGTCGTCGCGGGCAGTCTCGTCGGCCTCGCGTTCTTCGCTCGGCCGTACACCGCCGTCCTGTTCGCGCTTCCGTTTATCGCCCATTCACTGTGGGCGCTCGGAACTGCGTGGCGCGCCGGAACCGGCTGGGCCGTCTTCCGCCGCTACCTCGCTATTGGGCTTCCTGGCCTCGCGTTCGTAGGGGTCACGCTGGCGTACAACGCTGTCGTGACCGGTGACCCACTGGAGTTTCCGTACATGGCGTTCGCGCCACTCGACGGGGTTGGGTTCGGCTACCGAGAGATTCTCGGGTACGACCTCGTGTACACGCCCGAGCTCGGGGTCGAAACGGGTGTCGAGGCGCTAGAGATGCTCGTCACTCAGTGGGGGCCGATGGGATGGCTCGGCACCGTCGCGGCGTTCGTCGGCCTCGGCTTCACGGTGCTCCGCTGGTGGGGACATAAAACCGGCACGAACCTCCACGGAAGCAAGCGACGCCAAGCACACGGATTAGGCGGACGCGACCGGGCCTTCGTCGAACTCTCGGACGACGCGCTCGCGGCTATCGTCCTCGGCGTCTTCGGGTCGGTGTTCGTCGGCAACGTCTTCTTCTGGGGGACGCACAACGGGCTTCGAAACGGGCTTATCGACCTTCTCGGGCCGTTCTACCACTTCGACGCGCTCGTCCCGCTCGCCGTCTTCGCCGCGGCTGGACTCGTCGGAGGCCTCCGGGTCGTTCGACAGCGGGCACGCGGACGCTTCTCACCATCAGAGACACGGGGCGTCGTCTTCGCCGTCGCACTCGTGGTCGCCCTCGTCGCCGGGGGTGTGACGCTCGGTGCGGTCGATGAACCGTACGACGAGAACCGACTCCGAACCGAGAACCTCGAATCGACCTACGAACCACTGCTCGAAGCCGGGTTCGAGTCGCCGCCACTGACACCGACGGGCCCGAGTTTCAGCGGGGAAGCGGCAGAGACAGAAAACGCGCTCGTCTTCCATCCCGACCCGTACGGCGACTGGTCAGCCCACCCGTTCCAGACGCTCCGAAACGACCCCGGGTTCGACGGGCGAGTCATCTACGCCATCGACGACGGCCCCGAACAGGATTTCACCGTACTCGACGCGACGAACCGGACGCCCTATCGGTTCGCTTACCAGGGGTCGTGGACGGGTGCTGAGGACCCGGTGACGTCCGAACTCACCCGCCTCAGGGTGTTGTCGGGCGAACGGGTCACGGCGACGACAACTCTCGGCGCGCCGGAGGAGACACGGACTGTCTCCGTGAGAGTCGAGGCGGGCGGCGAATACGCCCGCTACGACGTGCCGATGGCCGAGAACCACACCATCGACTGGGAGATGACGGCCGAAGGCGTCCGAGTGACGAACTATCCGCACGCCGGAGGCGTACGGCGCGTGCCGATTCCAGAGGGTGCGAGCGACGTCGACCTCGCGGTGACCTACGTCGGCGACTTCGGCGAGACTGTGACCTATCGGCAGACAGTCTCGGTCGAGCGGGCGGACGGCGACGTTCGCGCCATCTGGCCGCCGGAGACCCGCGTTTGTCGGTTGAGCCTCGACTGCGGGTCGGATGGGCAGTGGGTCGGCCCCGACGGAGACTACGTAGCGGGCGTGTCGGTGGAGACGAACGCGACAGTCGCAGAGTGACTGACGACTCGCCATCCGGCCAGACTGTGTCGAAATACTGAATTTCAGTATTCCTTAGCTTTATTTCAGCAATTTCTTTTTGAACCTAACTGATGGGGCATCTCTCTCAATACCGAGTCGGTTGTACTTGTGTCTGGATATGACATACAATCCCAAGCGGCGGCAGGTGCTGAAGACGATTGGTGGTGCAGGGCTGTTCCTCGCGGCTGGTGGCGTCGGTGCGGCAAGCGCCAAGCCGCCCCGTGACGGAGAGACGATAGTCGACATCGCAGTGAACACGCCCGGCTTCGAAACGCTGGTCGCCGCGGTCGTCGAGGCCGGTCTCGTAGACGCCCTCAGCGGAAACCGCCAACTGACCGTGTTCGCACCGACTGACGATGCGTTCGCCGCGTTGGGTGTGACAAAGGACAACGTCGGCGACATCGACTTCGAGGCGGCGGTCGGTGCGTCACTCGGCGAGATTCTGACGTACCACGTGATTCCGGGTCGGCGGAAGGCACAGTCCGTCGTTCCGGTCAAGAAACTGCCGACGCTGAACGGCGAGAAGATTGCCGTCGATAGAACCACACTGAACGACGGCCAAGCCGAAATCGTCGCCACCGACATCATGGCGTCGAACGGTGTCGTTCACGTCATCGATGGCGTGTTGCTTCCCTAACCGACTGTACCTTTTTGTGCGAAGGCGGGACCACAGCGTCGCGTGTGAACGCGAGAAAACTGATAAAATAAGGCTGAAAGCGTCCTACAGGGCTGAAAGCGCCTATGACTCGCGCCGCCAGACGATTGCCTCGCCAGTATCGAGTTCGACTGTGAGCGAATCGGCACCCGACACCGACACTTCGACGCCCGGAGCGACGAGGGCGGGTTCCCATCCATCGGTCGGAATCGCGGGGGCGTTGGCGTCCTCGTCGGCGTCTTCAGCGAGGTACTCGGGCGACACCCGAACCGGGACGCCCTCCATGTTGGCGGCGAACAGGAGTTGCTCGTCGCCCGTCGGTGACGTGCGGAACCCGTAGTAGAGGACTGTCCCGTCGGTCGGGTGGCGGTAGGTGAAGTAGTCGTCGTCCTCGTCGAGGTCAGACAAGAGCCACGGGCGGTCGTGGCGGAACTCGCGCGTCTGGATACGGAACGTGCTTCGGTCCTCGTCCTGCGCGTCGTGCCAGTGGCTCAGGTTGGCGAAGTCGTGAACGTCGCGCATCCACGCGTAGCCGTAGGCTTCGAGGTCGGCCGCCGAGAGGTCGTCACCGAGTGGTTGGTCCATCGCCGAGAGCATATCCGCCATCACGTCGAGGTCGTAGTCGGTCGCGTTGACCGCCGACGAGAGGGCGTTCATGAACGTCAAAAGCTCCTCGCACGAGTCGAATCCGAGGTCCTTGACGCGGCGGAAGAACCGGTCGTCTTCGAAGTCCTCGTCGCGTACCTGCCAGTACAGGAACTTCGACTCGTCGGAGACGACCTTGACGTTCCACGTCGGGTCGGTGTCGCGGACGAACCCCCACGGAGCACGCATGTTCGCGTGGACGAAGTCCATCGGGACGCCGGGCAGGAAGCAGTGGAAGAGCATCGACGACGCGGCGTTGTCGTAGGCTTCGTCCAGCGTTTCGGGGTAACCCTCGCCGAGATAGGGGTTGACCGGTGATTGATTGAATTCGACGGTCGGGTCGATTTGTGTCCCCCGCCTGACGGTGTCGTGGTTGGCGACGCCAGTCAGCCAGTTCCCGCCGAACTCGCCGACTTCGCGGACGCGCCACCACTTCGTCGCCCAGAAGGTGAGCAGTGCGGGCGTGTTGTGCGCGAACGTGATAGGTGACCACTGGAACGAGTGGGGATGCTGTTCGATGAGGGCGCGATAGGAGGACGCCAGTTCCCAGTCCTCGCGCGGCCACGGGCGGCCATCCTCGTAAATCATCCACGGGCGATACTCGGTTCCGGCGACTTCCTGCGTCACGCGGTCCATCTCCGCGAGGAAGTCGTCGTCGTGGTACATCTCACCCGTCTCGGGGTCGTAGGAGGTGAAGTCCTGTGCGCCGTCGACACGGATGCCGTCAGCACCGAAGTTCATCTTTCGGCGCTGCATTTCGAGGAAGACGGCGCGAGCAGTCGGTTCGGTGTAGTCGAGATGCTTGCCGTACATCCCCGGGCCAAGGATGTAGCGGTCCGAGAGGAGTTCCGCACCGCGGTCGTCGGCGTGGCCGAGCGCAACGTCGAAGACGACCTTGATTGGACGCGGCAGGTCGTGACAGGCGGCGATGAAGTCCACGAGTTCGTCCGGGCGGCCGCTTTCGAGGATGGCCGGGTTCGGTGCCGAGAAGGCGCTGACGACGATGTCGTAGCCCCAGTTAATCATGTCGGGGCGGGCGACATCGACGGTGAGTTCTTCGTCTTCCCCGGACGCAACTGACCAGAAATCGTGTTCCCCCTCGTTTTCGGTCAGCGGTTCGACGGGCATCACCTGAATGCCGTCGTAGCCCGCGAACGCGCGCTCCCACGGTTCGAGGTCGCCGCCGGCGCGCTGTTTCTCCGCGATTCCCTCGTACACCTCGGCGAGGCCTGCGAGAGAGCCACGTTTGGTCGCGGTTCCGGGGTGAATCTCCAACATGCTCGTCGCGGGGTCGATGCGCGGTAGGCCGTCGTCGTCGCTGGTCGAGACGCGTTCGTCGTCGGTTCCGAGCGCTTCGAAGTACTCGCGGTCCGCGCGTGTCTCGTCGAGGCGGTCGAGGTCGTAGACCTCCGCAGGGGCGAACGCGCCGAACGGAACCGAGTACGAGACGGGGTCCTGAATCGTGTGTTCCTCGCCGTCGTCGTCCTCGTAGACGAGTTGGTACAGCGACCCGAGCGTCTCGCGCGTGCCCGGTCGAACGTCCGCGACGACCGCCCAGTGGTACTCGCCGACTCGTCGCATCGGAACGCGGTCGCGCTGGAAGGTGACACGCCGATGGTCGGTGTCGCCGGGGTCGAGGTCGGCAGGCGGGGTGAGAATCTCCAGTTCGACCGCCGATTCAGGGACGCCTTCCTCGACGAGTTCGGGCGTCCAGAAGCCGAATTCGACGTGTGGGGTGTCGCCGTCAGGTCGGCCGTCCGAGTCTCGTCGGTCGACCACGTGCGCGCCCAGTCGCGTCGTGAGTTCTTTCGCGGCCTCGAAGGAGTCGTCGTGATTCTCGACGACCGACTCGTGCCACGAGACGAGGTCGTCGGTTCGGTCCTGCAGTTGGGTCGGAGTGCCGTATTCTGTGCGCATCGTGTGTCAGGTGGTCGGATGAAAGCGGGCTTCAGAGAGGGATTCGGGCGCTGCTTACGCGAGTGGACAGATTGCCACGTCGTCGACGTGGATGCCGCCCTCGGCGGCGACGGCGTCGCCCGAGACGATATCGGTCGCATCGACCGCAAGGTCGCCGACGTCGACGGTCGCGGGGTCGTCGCCGAAGTTCAGCAGACAGAGGTACGACCCGTCGTCGTGGTCGCGGACGAACGCGACGGCGTGGTCGGTGTCGGTCTCGAAGTCGATGCGGCGGAACGTACCTTCGTATCCGAGTGCAGGCGTCTCGTCGCGGACTTCGATGAGTCGCTCGTAGTGCTCGCGGATGTCGTCGCGGGCGTGCTTCCACGCGAGGGCGTCACGACGGCCGCGTTGGCCGATTTCTTGGCCGCCGTAGACCATCGGCACACCGTGGAGCGTAAAGAGCGCACCTGCGGCAGCCATCGCCGCGGACTCGCCGCACTCGACGATGTAGCGCGTCTCATCGTGGTTCTCGATGTAGAGCATGAACGCCGCGTGGTCGGGGAAGCCGACTTCGGCGCGCTGCTCGATGGCATCGAGGATGCGCTCTGCGGGTTCGTCGCCGCGGCCGACCTGCCGGAGCGTGAAGTACAGCGTCGTGTCGAAGTGCATGTCGAACATCCCGTCGTGGAAGTCCGCGATGTACGGGATGGTCTCGTCGAGCAGCAGGAATTCGGGGTCTTTGGACTTGACGCGGTCGTGGACCTCCTGCCAGAACGTGTCGGGGACGGCCCACGCCATGTCGCAGCGGAACCCATCGACCACGTCGGCCCACATGTCCACCGCGTCGAGGAGATACCGTCTCACATCGAGGTTTCGGTGGTCGAAGTTGGCGATATACTCCCAGTCGAAGTACGTGCCCGGTTCGCCGTTGTCCTGCCACTCGTACCAGTCGTAGTAGTCCGAATCGGGGTTCTTGTAGGCGTCTTTGAAGAAGGGATGCTCGCGGGCGGAGTGGTTGAGAACGAGGTC
Source organism: Haloferax elongans ATCC BAA-1513 (assembly GCF_000336755.1). Taxonomy (GTDB): domain Archaea; phylum Halobacteriota; class Halobacteria; order Halobacteriales; family Haloferacaceae; genus Haloferax; species Haloferax elongans. The sequence continues at coordinate 142,179 of NZ_AOLK01000018.1, forward strand.
GAAGAGGACCTTCATCCCGTGGTCGTGGGCGGCCTCGACGAACTGCTCGTAGTCCTCGCGAGACCCGAGGTCGTCGGCGATAGAGTAGAAGTCCACGATGTTGTACCCGTGGGGGGCGTGGTCGTTCTGGAGGACGGGCGTGAGCCACAGGCAGTCGACGCCGAGCGATTCGAGATAGTCGAGTCGCTGTTCGAGCGCCTCGAACGTAGTGTCTGATTCTTCGTCATCAGATGCGTAGCCGCGGACGTAAATCTCGTAGAGCGTGACGTTCTGTGCCCATTCAGGAGGGTCGTTCGGGCGGGCGACGGACGTCGCGTGTCCGCCAGCGCCATCGCTCTGTGCCGTCTGCTCGACTTCGGCCTCGGCGACGCCACCGTCGGTGGCAACGTCTTCGGCACCACTGTCCGGCAGTGCGTCTGCTTCGGCACCACCGTCCGGGAGCGCGTCGCGTTCGACGACGACGGAATCGGGGACGCTGTAGGTCTCGTCGAGTGCGACGGCGTAGACGCCGATTCTGTCGCCGATAGCCGAAAGCGGGACGCGGAGTTCCCACCCATCGGTCTCGACTGCGGACTCGTCGACGTCGTCGCGGTCGTCGACGACGAACTCGACCACGAGGTCGTCGCGGTCGGTGTCGCTGTTGGGGTTCGGTTGCGGGTCGGCGCGGACGACGACTACGTCGTCTTCGACACTGGCGTCGAGGCGGATGCGCGGGCGACCGCCTTCACCGCGCTGTGCCTCGCCAGCACCGCTTCCAGAGCCAGACGCGCCGCCACTCACACCGGTCGGTCGGGCAGAGCCGCTCTGTCCACTGAATCCGCTGAAACCACTCTGTCCACTCGCGCCGCTGCGGGCGGAGCCTGCCGGGAGGTACGTTCCGGGGAAGACGCGGATAGTGAGCGTGTGCGTTCCGTCCGGGGCGTCGAGTTCGAGAACGTAGCTCCCCGCTGCGTCGGGGTCGAACTGGACGACAGCAGTTTCTTCGGGGAGTTCGAGACTGCTAGCAACGGGGGCACTGTGTACACGCCACGTGTACGTCGCGTCGGGGTCGGGGTCGCGCGGAGCGAGTTGGACCGACTCACCGACAGCCATGAACTGCGGCGGTCCTGGGTGATGCATACACGTAGTGAACGTGCCGTGTGACTTTGAATTTACTCCCGTGAGAATACTTGATTGGACGCGAGACGCTCTCTATCTGGTACGACGCTGTCTGCCGAATCTCTCGGCAAATAGAGGTAAACTGGGTTGGTTGACGGCCAATACTTATGGTTCGAGGCCATCGTCTACCTCCTATGCGACTCCGGACCGCGTTGAATGAATACAAGCGCGGCCGAGGTGGACGCTTCCCCGAAGAGTGTCCTACCTCGGCAGGCGCGTTCTCGGGCCACGGAGACCGACTCGTCTACGTCGGCCCCGACGGGTCTCTGCGGGACTACTCGTCTTCGCTGTCGGGCCTCTACGGAATCGACCGGTCTCGGTTCGGCATCGAGACGAACGGCGAGACCCACTGGTTCGACGAACTCGAACCCGTCCGCCAGCACTACTACCGAGAGACCACGCTCGTCGAGACAGAGTACGATGCCGGCGAGTACACCGTCCACCAGTACGACCTGACACTCGGGCGCGCTCACGTGACGCACGTGGAGCTGCGCGGTGCAATCCCCACAGACGCCCACCTCACAGCCTTCCTCACGTTCGCCCCCGAAGGGCGAGAGACTCGTGTCGGCCGCCTCATCCACGAAGAAGGCGGACCCAACGGGACGCAGGCCGTGGAAGTGTTCCACAGAGAGGAACACGACTACGTCACCGCCTCGACCGGCCTCGACGACGTTCGCGGCCAGATTCCCGAGCGATTCGACGAAATTCTCTCCGAGGGGACCTTCGACTTCCCACGAGAGGCCGTCCTCGAACGCTACGAGGACACGCACCTCTCGGGCGATGTCGTCGTGAGCGCCCCGCTCGAACAAGAGGGACGCGCCGCCAGAACGACCCTCGTCACGCAGCTGTCGGACCACTCCGAGATGGGCCGTGAGGACGCCCTCGCAGACCTCCAGCACTGTTCGGTCCAGCACGCGACGGCGGATGCACTCCGTGCTGCTGCCCGTGAGCAAGCCGAGGTGTACGTCCCCGAGGACACGCCGCGCGAGCGTATCGTGCGCTCGGACCTCCGGGCGCTGTCGCTTCTGACCGCGCCGAGTGGGGCTCGTATCGCCGGTCCGGAATTCGACCCCTTCTACGCCCACTCCGGCGGCTACGGCTACACGTGGTTCCGCGACGACTCAGAGGTTTCGCGCGCCCTGCTGCACGCCGACGCAGCGCTCGACCTCGACCTTCGCGACAGACTCGCGACGAGCGCGGAGTTTTACTGCGAGACGCAACTCTCCGACGGCACGTGGCCCCACCGCGCCTGGGCCGTCGATGGGTCGCTCGCGCCCGGATGGGCACACGGCCGCGTCGAGGGCGCTGGCGACGAAGAGTACCAAGCAGACCAGACGGCGAGTGTCCTGACGTATCTCGCGACGCTTCTCGCGGAACGACGCGACGAACTCGACGACGAACTCGTCGGGCGCATTCGCTCGACGATTGCCGCTGGTGTTGACGGTCTCGACTCCAGTTTGGAGGACGACGGCCTGCCGACAGTCTGCCAGAACGCTTGGGAGAACATGGCCGGGCGGTTCACCCACACTGCTGCGACGTTCTTGCAAGCGTATTCAGCGGTCGCGACTGCACCGCTCAACGAAGACCTGCGCGACCACGCCCGCGAACAGGCGACCACCGTCTACGAGGGCCTCGACGAACTGTGGTCCGAAGAGAGAGAGGTGTACGCGCTGAGAATCGACCAGAACGGCACCCTCGACGACCGCCTCGACTCCGCGACGTTCGCCCTCGTCGACGCCATGGATGCTTACGCCGACGTCGAAGAGGTCGACAACGAGACGGCGACGCGCCTCGTCAAGCACATGGCCGCGACGCTGAAGGGGCTGTACCGCAACCCACGCAGCGAGGTTGCTGGCTTGGTCCGGTTCGAAGACGACTACTGGCGCGCCGACGGGCAGGACGGCGAGAAGGTGTGGTCGGTCTCGACTGCGTGGGGTGCGAACGCCGCCGCAAAGTTCGGACAACTCTGCGAGCGACTCGGTCTCGACGGCCGCCGGTTCGTCGAGCGGGCGACCAACCTGTACGAACTCCTGCAACCCGACGGACCGCTGTCGACCGAGGCGGGCTACCTCGCCGAGCAAGTGTTCGACGACGGGAGTTTCGACAGCGCGACCCCGCTCGGCTGGCCGCACGCCATCCGAACGGAGACGACAGCGATTCTCTCGGAACTCGACGCGCTTCCGGCACCGAAACCGGCACCGACCGGTCCGGAGAACCGCCCGCGATGGACGACCGGTGAGAAATACGGTATCGCGACCGTCGCCGACCACCGGGCTGACGACCCTTCGCGCGTCTGGTTCACGTTGACCGAAGGCGCACTCACCGAGGTTCGCTTCCCGCGGGTCGACCTGATGAACCTCAGAACGCTCGACTTCCTCGTCGTCAACGCCGACCCGAAGAGCGACTACACGGCTCGGACGCACAACGAGACGCGCCGAGACGACCACGCCGACACGGTCGAACGTCGGGCGGAAATCGTCGACGAAGACGCGCTCGTCTTCCGCCACGTCGTCACCGAGACGGGCGACGGCCGCGGCCACGAGTGGGAACTCACCGTCGAGTACGCAATCGACCCCGAGCACGACGCGCTTCTCGCGGACGTGCAGTTCGAAGCACTCGACGACAGTAAATACGAACTCTATACCGTTGCAGACACGGCGCTCGCCAACACCGGGGCGATGGACCGCGGTATCCGCCTCGGCCAGCTTGGGAGCTACCATCTCGTCGCCCGCGACGCGGGTGCGTTCGACGCCGGAACTACCGGCGAACCGCTCCTCATCGACGAGAACGGACAGGAGTACAGTGTCGCTATCGCGCTCACCACCGCCGGGCGATTCGACTGGGCCACGGTCGGCGTCGCCGGGTCGAAGTACCTCGCAGAGTTCTTCTCGAAGGGCGAACTGCCCGCGCCGCAAGAGCGCATCGACGACGAGAACGTCGTCCTCGTCGGTCGCATCGGGACCGGTGACGACCTCTCGGAGACGCTGGCGCTCGGCCTCGCCGAACACGCCGACACCGCGGCCGCACTCGGTGAAGCGGCGGGTGCACTGACCCGTGGCTACGAGACGGTCCGGTCGGCCTACACCGACACGTGGGCGGATTTCCTCGTCGACAAAGAACTTCCCAAGTCCGTGAGCGGTGACCCGGAACTCACCGAACAGTACAAGACGAGCCTCATGAGCCTGCGGGCGGTCGAAGACAAGACCTATCTCGGGGCGGGCATCGCCTCGCCGTCGGTTCCGTGGGGCGAAGCGGTCCCGGCCGAAGAGTCGAAGGGGTACGGTTACAACTTCGTCTGGTCGCGCGACCTCTATCAGGTCTTTACCGTCTTCGAAGCGGTCGGCGACATCAAGACGGCCATCGAGGCGCTGGAGTACATCTACACCTACCAGCAGGACAATCGAGGGTTCATCCCGCAGAACACCTACCTCAACGGGCGCACCCGCTGGGGCGGCGAGCAGATGGACAACATCTCGTTCCCGCAGGTGATGGCCTACATGCTGAAAGAGCGTGGTTTCGGCTTCGAAGACGTCGACTACGACTACGTGAACGTCAAACGCTCCGCCGATTACGTGGCTCGAAACGGGCCGCCGACCGCACAGGAACGCTGGGAGGAAGAAGCGGGCTACTCGCCGTCGTCCATCGCGGCCGAAATCGCCGGCCTCGCGTCCGCCGGAGCCATCGCTCTCGACGAAGGAAAGCGGGCCGACGCCCTCGTCTGGCTTGCACTCGCCGACGACTGGACCGAGCGCGTCGAAGACTGGACTGCGACACAGACGGGGACCGACCGCCACGACAACACGCCATACTACGTCCGCGTCACCCGCGACGGCGAACCCGATGCGGGCCACCTCCGAACGCTCGCCAACAACGGGCCGACGCTCGACGAGCGCGAAGTCATCGACGCCGGCTTCCTCGAACTGACGCGTCTTGGTATCAAGTCGCCCGACGACGAGGTCATCAAGAATTCCCTGGCAGAAGTCGACGAGACGATTCGCATCGATACACCGCACGGCCCGGCGTTCTACCGTTACAACGGCGACGGTTACGGCGAACTCGAACGCAACGAAGAGGGCGCGCCATGGTCTATCGACGCCAAAGGGAAAGGCCGTCTCTGGCCCATCTTCACGGGCGAGCGCGCCGAGTACGAACTTCTCGCCGGAACCAAAGACGGCGAACTCGAACCACAGAGCATGCTTCGGACGATGGCCGCCTTCGCCAACTCCGGGCGCATGCTCGCAGAGCAGGTCTGGGACCGCGAGCACTCGACTGCCTACAATTGGGAGTTCGGCGAAGGGACCGGCAGCGCGACGCCGCTCGCGTGGTCGATGGCGCAGTTCGTCCGTCTCGCACACAGTATCGACGTCGGCGAGCCCGTCGAGATGCCGAAGTTCGTCCAGAACCGCTACGTCGAACAAGACCGCCCGGCAGGGCCGAGCCTCCGCGTGAGCACGCGGTTCAAAGGCGACAAACTCGTCGTCTCCGGGCAGACCGACGCCGCTATCGTCGCGGTGAAAACGCCCGGTGAGACGACGCTTGTCGAACCGAAAAAGGAGACCTTCGAAGTCGAAGTCGCCATCGAGTACGGAGAGAATCAGGTGACTGTCGCCGCCGCCAGCGACGAGGACTTGACGACTGCCGGAACGTCCGTCTCTCGGTTCACGCTCTAAGCGGAGCCGCGAGACTCTCTTTTCGGGAGGACGTGTCACCCAGCGCGGCCGTGCAATTTGCTCACCCGACCGCTCGGCTGTTTTTCCCAAGGGGAGACAACACACTGCATGGACAGGCGAGCGTTTCTCGCGCTCGCGGCGACCGGCGGGGTGTCGCTCGCGGGGTGTGGAATCAGCGCTGTCGGGGACATTCGAGCCACTGCGTCGTCAACCGCGGAGGCGACACCAGCAACCGACGCCGCCGAATCTGGTGGCCAATCTAGAGGAGAAGGCGACTCACGACGACCGATTCCGCAGAACGTGTCGCTTCCAGTTCCCAAATCCGACCTTCGGAAGTCGGTTGCCAAAGATGCGATTCCGGCCATTACCGACCCCGCGTTTGCGTCGAACTGGGACAACCTGGAAATCGAACTCGATAGTGGGACGTACCGCCCGCAACTCGGCGTGGACGACCTCGTCGTCGTCGTGGAACTCGGCGGGAAGGCGCGGGCGTACCCACTTCGGGTGCTGAGTTGGCACGAGGTGGTGAACGACCGATTCGGTGACGTGCCGGTGGTCGTTACCTACTGTCCACTCTGTCAAAGCGGGATGGTCGCACGGCGGGGTGTAGACGGCAACACAGCCACGTTTGGAGTCTCGGGCTATCTCTGGCACGAGAACCTCGTGCTGTACGACAGCGCCACCGAAAGTCTCTGGAGTCAATTACTCGCCACCGCAATTCGCGGGAGCGAGACGGGTGCCCAGTTGGAACTCCTGCCTTCGACGGTGACGACGTGGGGCGAGTGGCGCGAGGCAGTTCCCGAGACGACGGTACTTCTTCCGCCGCCGCGTTCGGATACCGTGGTCGGAGAGGTTCGGTTCAACTACGGGTTCGACCTCTACGACCAGTGGGCGAAAGTTTGGGACGCCTACCCGGACACGGCACCGGGTGATACGGGCGGTGATACACGGCTTCGACCGCGTGAGTTGGTCCTCGGCGTTCGTGACGGTAACGTTGCCCGGGCGTATCCCGAGACACAGGTCGGGTGGGTTCCTCTCGTCGAGGATGTCGTCGGCGACCTGTCGGTCGTCGTCGCGTCGGTCCCCGGCTACACACTCGTCGCCTACGACCGCCGTGTTGGAGGCACGACGCTCCAGTTCGAACGCGACGGCAACGTTCTGGTCGGTGGGGGGTCGCGGTGGAACCTTCAGACGGGTGTCGCCGAAGACGGACCGTTCGAGGGCGTTCGACTCCGGCGGGCGAACGAATACGCACCAATGCTGTGGTTCGCATGGCTGGCGTTCAACCCCGAGACAGAAGTCTGGTCACCGTGAGAACGCACCCCCGAGAGAGACGCCAACAACCGAATCGCCGACCATCATCGGGTTGTATGCGAGAGGAAAGCAAGGACAAATGATAAAAAATTAAAATGTATCCATCAATTGGTGTCTATACCGCGACACGTTCGCGGTGAGACGCCAGCCATCGTCTCCACCCTCAGTGAGCCCGAATTCCAGTGTGGCTGGTGTGCCCTTGCAGTCGCCCGCGCGTCCCGTGCACAGAGTTGTCGCGTGGGCGGTCCCAAGTCCCCAAGAGCCGCCTGCGTGTCTCTCAGTTTACCACCACTGCTTATCCACGTTCACTCCAATAGACAGGTATGCCGGTCTACCAGCGCCGAACTCGCGTGGATGCGCCGCTCGAAGCCGTCTGGGAGTTTCACTCCGACATCTCCGGTCTCGAAGCGCTCACTCCGGGGTGGATGAACCTCGAAATCGAAGGCGTCCGCGGCCCGGACGGGGAGGAGACACCCGACGAACTCGTTGCTGGGACCGAAATCGAGATGGCCATGCAACCGTTCGGCGTCGGACCCCGACAGCGATGGACGTCGCGTATCCTCGACCGCGACGAGAACGAGACGACCGCGTGGTTCCGCGACGACATGGTCGGCGGGCCGTTCTCGCGGTGGGTCCACACGCATCGGTTCACCGCCGACGGAGACGAGACACTCGTCGAAGACCGAGTCGAGTATCAACTTCCGTTCGGCCCACTCGGGGGCGTCGCTGGCGTCTTCGGAGATATTGGATTCGAACCGATGTTTCGCGACAGACACCGGCGGACGAAGCAACTGCTGGAGTGATTTGAAGCGCAGGCGACAGCCAGTCGTAGTTCGAAATGGTGGCGAGACGGTCAGTCGTTGCTCAGTGAGAACCGCGGTTCGACTTCCGGCCGGACGCCGCCCACGTCGAACTCGAACCGAGCACCACCGAGGTCCGGTTCGGGAGCCGTGGCAGCAATTTCCCAGCCGTGGGCCTCGACGATGCTCTCGACGATAGAGAGGCCGAACCCGGACCCGGATTCGGAGGTCGTATGCCCGTGTTCGAACACAGTACCGCGGTCCTCTTCCGGGATTCCCGGCCCGTTGTCCGCGACGTAGAATCCGGTTTCAGTTGGGCCGACACGGACGAGCGTCTCGGTTTCTGCGGCGTCGCCGTCGCTGCCGTGTTCGACTGCGTTTCGGAACAAGTTCTCGAAGGCTTGCTGGAGTCGTCCCTGATCAGCCTGTGTCGAGCCAATCCCGTCTTCGGCGACGAGGACCGCATCGCCCGTCTCGACCGCCTTCCACGCGCGCTCTGCCACCTGTGCGACCGTGACAGGTTCCGTGTCGCCGACTTTCCGTCCCTGCCTGGCGAGTGTGAGAACGTCGTTGAGAAGCGTGTCCATTCGAGTGAGGCCGTCGATGGCTCGGCTGAGGTGCGACACATCGTCTTCCTCGCTGGCGAGTTCGACGAACCCTTTGGCGACGTTGAGCGGGTTTCGAAGGTCGTGTGAGACGACCGACGCAAACTCTTCGAGGCGCTCGTTCTGTCGTTGTAGTTCGTGTTCTCGTCGCTGGCGTGCGAGCGTGTGTGCGACGTTGTCGCCGACAGACCGGAGGAGGTCGACCTCGGTATCAGTCCAGGACCGACCCTCGTCGGTCACGTCGAAGACGATGAAACCGATAAGCGTCCACTTCGAGACCATCGGTACAGCGACGAACCCGCCGGTCTCTGCCGTTTCGAGGATTTCTTTCGTGTTCGATGCCCCGGGCGGGAGGTCGGAGGTGTTGTGCAACCGGATGTTCTCGAATCGGTTGAGGCGTTCGACCAACCAATCGGCGTCGTCGAGCGCCACGCGTGTCGGGTGGTTTACCTGACATCCATCTTCCTGCCAGTCGTGCATCTGCACGGCGACGTTCGTCTCGTCGTCGTAGAGGAAAACAGAGCAGCGAGCGAGGTCCGAGACTTCGCCAACGGTCTGGAGCGTCCACTCGATTTTGGTGCCGATTTCGTCCGCTTCGGCGCTCATCAGCGACGTCGACGTGTCCAACACGGCATCTTTCAGTCGCGTCTCGTAGTGGAGTCGTTCGCGGTGGCGACTGCGCTCTGTGACGTCTTGCAGCGTGCCGATGACGCCGGGTTCTTCGTCGCCGTCCTGACGGCCCGCGAGGTGGCCTTCACACAGTATCTCGTCGTGGTCGGCGTACGGTCCCGGGGCGAGGATAGTCTCGAACCGTTCGGTATCGGCACCCTCACAGGAAGTGACCGTCTCGAAGGCATCCGACAGGTCGTCGCCGTCCTTCATCGCGAGGTCAGTCACGTGTTGTCCGAGAATATCGTCGCGCTCGTAGCCCGTCAACTCACAAAAGACGCTGTCGACTTCAGTGAAGTGCCCGCTGTCGTCGAGCGAGTAAACCCCACTATCGAGGGCCTCTATGGCAGTGCCGTAGCGTTCTGAGGCTTCTTTAGCACGGTACTGAGACACGGCGTTGAGAACGCGATTTGCGAGTACCGTGTACTGGTCGGTCCCAGTGTCTTTCTGCATGTAGTCAGTCGCACCGACACGGAACGCATCTCGCGCGACTTCTTCAGAACCCTTGCCAGTAAACAGAATGAAAGGGAGGTCCGGGTGTTCAGAACGGACTGCACGGAGAAATTCTAACCCGTCGATATCAGGCATGTCGTAGTCCGAGACGACACAATCGACTTGTTCTTCGCGGAGACGGTCGAGTGCGTCTGCACCAGAAGCCGACGTCGTCACCGACAGGTCGACATCGCCCGCCTCGCGTTCGAGGTAGACAGATACGAGGTCTGTGAGGCTCGGTTCGTCGTCGACGTGGAGAACACGAACGTCGACACCGGACCCGTCGTCCATACACTCATGCGTGGAGTCTCAGTAATGAGCGTTGTGTTGCGATTATCAGCCATGATATGGCCCGTGGTGAGTACCCCCAGAACCACGGGAAGACAATATATCACACACGAATATGATGCCGGTCAAATCGGTCGCGAGAGATTACGACGCAGTGACGTAAATTCCGAAGAGGACGATAGCTCCACCGGCGACGAGTGGGACCGTCGGAATCTCACCAAAGAGAAATAGAGCGAGGATGGTACTTCCGAGCGGTTCCCCGAGGAGTGAAACGGAGACGACGCTCGATTCGAGGTGTGCGAGCGCCCAGTTGATGACCGTGTGGCCGAAGATTCCCGGACCGACTGCCATCGCAAGGAACAAGACCCACTCGCGGAGTGGGTAGCCCGTCAGTGGGTCACCGTTTCCGACTGCGACGACGAGGAGTGTGGCCGCACAGACGCTGTAGACGACGACCACGTAGGGGACGAGCGAAACCCGGCTTCGGACGCTTCGACCCGTGAGGACGTACGCGGCGGCAGTCACGGCACCGACGACAGCGAGCGCGTTACCGAATAGTGGACGGGGTGCACTGCTCGGAGCCAACAGGTCGGAAACAGACATTAGGACCATACCGACGAGTGCGACGGCGATTCCGGCGGCCGTCCGCCGACCGACGCGCTCGTCCAAGAGCGCCCACGCGCCCACGGCGACGAAAAGCGGTTGGGACTGCACGAGAGTGACGCTCGCAGCGACTGTGGTGTGGTTGAGACTCTCGAACCACGACGCGAAGTGTGCCGCGAGCGCGACACCAGCCCCGGTTGCGGCGACGAGGTCCCGACGGGAGAACGTCGAGAGCGCGTCGCGGTAGCGGGCGAGCGCCACCGGTGCGAGGAGTCCGACAGTGAACGCGACGCGGTAGAAGGCTTTGATGAGGCTGGGTGCGCTGCTCCAGCGAACCAGAATCGCGCTCGTGCTAATCGCGAGCACCGCGATACCGAGTGCAGCAAGCGGAGAGATGGGAGTGTCGTCAGTCGGTGCACCGAGAGACGGCGTGTTCACATACCGCGCGATGTGTGGTAACGGCTTACCGCTTGCGAATCGTTTTACCTGCTCGGGACTCCGACTCGGTGTGCATGGGTGACCGCCTCGGAACCGGGCTCGTCCTCGTCTCAGCCGTCGGCTTTGGAACACTCGGTATCTTCGGGAAACTCGCTGCGGCGGCGGGGCTCTCGATTCCGACGATTCTCTCGTTTCGGTTCCTTCTCGCGACGGTTCTCGTCTGGGGGTGGCTCGGCGTTCGCGGGGAGTTGACGCCCTTATCCGGTCGGTCTCTCGTCGTCGGTCTGGGTCTCGGAAGTCTCGGGTATGCGACAGTGAGCGCCCTCTACTTCGTCGGATTGGAGTTCATGACTGCTGGACTCACCGGCATCGTCCTGTTTACCTATCCGGTCATCGTCGTCGTGCTCGCCGCGGCGTTTCTCGACGAGCCAATCACGCGGCGAACCGTTCTCGCGCTCGTCCTCGCAGTCGCAGGCGTCGTTCTCATCGCCGGTGGCGACCCTGCCGGTGTCGACGTACGCGGCGTGCTCGTCGTCCTCCTTGGGGCGTTCATCTACGCGACGTACATCGTCGTGAGTCGCGGACAGTTGACAACAGTCGATTCCCGCACGCTCACTGCCCACGTCCTTCCGGCGGCTGCTGTCTCGTTCGTCGTCGTCGGGGGTGCAACAGGTCAGCTGTCGGTCCCGACGACGCCGTGGTCGTGGGTCGTCGTCCTCGCCATCGCCATCCTCGGGACGGCTGTACCTATCTTCACGTTCTTCGCTGGGATGTCCCGTATCGGTGCTAGTCGTGCCAGCATCGTGAGTACCGTCGAACCGGCCGCGACGCTGGTTTTGGGCGCGCTCGTGCTCAATGAACCGGTGACGGCTGTGACGGTTCTCGGCGGGGCGCTGGTCCTGTCTGGCGTGGTGCTCGTCGAGCGCTGAAAATGCAGACGGAAACGGGGGCCGGTTTACTCGGCGTCTTCTGGCGTGTCGAAGTCGTGGAAGTGCTCGCCTTTCTCTTTCGAGAGGACGTTGAGAGCGGCCGCAGCACCGTCGCCCGCCGAGATGATGGCTTGCCACTCTTCGGTTCTGACCATCGCGCCGGTCGCGTACACGTCTTCGATGCTGGTCTCCATCGTCACGTCGACGTCTACGACATCGTCATCGGTGAAGGCACATCCCAACTCTTCGGCGAGGTCCCGTGACGACCCTGTCGCGAGGACGACGTAATCTGCCTCGTAGTCGTCGCCGTCGGCGGTGACGACGAAGCCGTCTCCCGACTGCTCGACTGCGGTGACCTCGGCTTCGTGGAGCGTCGCGCCGAACCCCGAAACTTGCTCGCGAGCCGTTTCGAGGAACTCGTCTCCGTCTTTCTCCTCGATTCCGAGGTAGTTGAACAGGTACGCGTGGTGCAACCACGTCTCGTTGGTGTCGAAGACGTCGACGTCGAGCCCGTTCTTCGCGGTGAACAACGCGGCTGAGAGACCGGCGGGGCCGCCTCCGATGACTGCGATTTGTGCCATGCCATAACATGACGCACCAGAGATAATTGAGAATTTGGGCCGTCGGTGGTCAGCTGCGTGCTTACTCCGCGTCGACGTAGTCCGGGCGCTCAGCGTACGGAATCGGGTCGCGCTCGCCGAGGTTCTGGAAGGCCTGCAGACGGAAGGCACACGAGTCGCAGGTGCCGCAGGCCGGTTCCTCGGCGCGGTAACACGACCACGTGTGTTCGAAGGGCGCGTCGAGTTCGATACCGCGGCGGGCGATGTCGGTCTTCGAGTCGTGGACGAACGGGACGTCGAGAGAGATGTGGGTGTCCGGCTTGGTTCCGACGTCGACCATCGCTTCGAAGGCGTCGAAGAACTCGGGGCGACAGTCAGGGTAACCCGAGTAGTCTTCGGAGTGTGCGCCGACGAAGACGGCGTCGCACTCGTTCGCCTCGGCGTAGGAGACAGCCATCGACAGGAGATTGGCGTTCCGGAACGGGACGTACGACGTCGGGATTTCGTCGGCGTCCATATCTACGTCCTCGACAGCCATCGAGTCGTCCGTGAGCGACGACGCACCGATTTGCTTCAGGTGGCTCGTCTCGATGTGGAGGAAGTCCTTCACATCGAGTTCGTCGGCGAGCGCGCGGGCGCACTCGTACTCCTTGGACTCGGTCTTCTGTCCGTATGAGGTGTGTAGGGCGTAGAGTTCGTAGCCGCGCGCTTTTGCTTCGTAGGCGGTCGTCGCGCTGTCCATGCCGCCGGAGAGGAGCACGACGGCGCGTTTCTCGTCTTCGTGAGTGTCGTCGGTCATGTGTGGGAGTCGAAAGTGAGTAGTGTAGTTACAGGACGGTACTTCGGTTACGTTTCGGGAGCGTCGTTCCAGAGGTCGACGTGGAGACGCGGCGTGTAGCGGTAGCCGAACTCCGCCGCGAGGTCGGCGACCTCGGTTCGGGTACGGGCGAGTTCCTCGCGAGTCTGGCCCTCAGGCATGAGGAGGACGTCAGTATCGCGAATCTCGCGTGCGGTGACTCCCCGAACATCGTCGACTAGTGACTCGATTTCGGGGAGGTCGTCCCGACCCGTGACGACGAATTTGAGTTGTACCTCCTCAGCGTGGTCGGCGAGCGACGCGAGCGATTCGAGGTCGATGCGGCGGGACTCGTGCTGTTCGGTCCAGACGCCGGGTTCGGAGCCTTCCGGCGCGTTTTCGGCTGTCGGCGTCGACGACGCGAGTTTTGGGCTGATGCTCGCGAGGTCGACCGGCGCATCGGTTTCGAGCGTTCCGTTCGTCTCCACAGTAGTGTGGTAGTCGTCTGCGAGACGGTCGAGAAGCGCCGACACCTCGTCGTGGATAAGCGGTTCGCCACCAGTGACGACCACGTGGTCGGGGTCGAGGTCGCGAACCTCGGCGAGAATTTCGTCGACGCTCATCCACGCATGGGTTGGTTCCCACGAGGTGTGGTACGAGTCGCAGAACCAGCAGCGAAGGTTGCACCCGCTGGTTCGGACGAACGTACTCGAGACGCCCGAGAGTTTTCCCTCGCCCTGCAGCGAAGCGAACAGTTCGTTGATAGGAAGACGTTCGCTGGCGGCGTCGGTGTCAGGTCGGGAAACCGAGTCGGAGACCGGCATCAGTACCCAGCGCAGAGTTCGGCGGTTTCGCGTACCTCGACCGAGACTTCGGAGACGGTCTCGGGGAGTCGTTCCTGCAACTTCTCTTCGAGGAGCACAGCCATGACCTCGGCCGTCGGCGGGGCGTCGAGAACGACCATTCCATCTTCGTCACCAGACGCCTCGAATGCATCCACGAGTGGGTCGCCAGACTCGACGAGGAAGCGGTGGTCCCACTCGTCGATGACGTCCGTCACGACGCCTTTATCCACTACCCATCCCTCCTCGGTGAGTTCGCCCACGACACGGACGGATATCTCGTAGTTGTGTCCGTGAGGGCGGCTGCACCGGCCGTCGTGATGGAGCAGTCGATGCCCCGCGCTGATGCGTATTGGCCGGTCACGGCCGATGTGGAGGACTCGCTTTCCCGCCTGCGCCAGTCGCGTGTCGCTCTCGCCAGCGACCCGGCTCGGCGAGTCGGGTGTTCCCTCAGTCATATCCTGAGATTATTTGGTGACTACTTAATTCCGCCTACATCGGTAGTGTCGTGCGAATTGGACACAGGAGGCGGTATGGAACGAGCAGTCGAACCGAATGCGTGCCGGTGAATCGAGTGAGGAAAGTCGGCTCTGTTAGACTATCAACTCGGTTTCGTTCTCGTTCCGGTTCTCGGTCTCGTTCTCGTCAATCGAGTGGTTGGTTGGCGATGGCCTCGCGCCACGACTCGGGCACAGTCGTCGGTCGACCCGAGTCGTCCATCGCGACTTGGACTGTCTCGCCGGTCGCGACAACCTCACCGCCGAAGGTGAGTTCGTAGTAGAGCGGGAAGCTCTTTCCTCCCGGTTCACCTGCTTCGACGGCGACGTCGACAGTTCCGACGTGCTCGATAGGTGCCTGGTAGTCGAGTTCGAGGTGAGCGACCACGATGTGCGGGTCAGAAAGCGGCACTCCGATGACTTCCTCGAAGTACTGAACGCGGGCTTGCTCGCAGTACGTCGCATAAACCGCGTTGTTGACGTGCCCAAACGAATCGAAGTCGCGGAACCTAACGGGAACCTCGGCGACGAAGCTCATTGGTCGGCGCGACACGGGCAGGGAATATAGCCTCGGCGGTTCGGAGCGACTGCACCCCCGTTTCAGTCTGCTCTCCCGGTCGTGTTGGTCGGTCAGTTCGCCGTCGAGACGGTGGCGCTGGCTTCGGGTGTCGTCCGGCCGTGGAGGGCAACCACTTTCCAGACGTTCGAACGAGAGCCAGCACGGACCATCTCGACCGGGACGAGCGTTTCCTCGGGGAGTTGTGCGAGCGTCTCGCGAATCTCGTCGGAGGCGTACTCGACGAGGTGGCGCGTCTCGTTGGTTTCGGCGACCTCGACGACCATCGAGCCGTGGTCGTTCATCGGGGTGCGTATGCTGACGAGTTCTGGACCGGAAGCGTGAGTGGGCATACTCCACGTTACGAACGCTCTCTGCTTAAGAGGTTATAATGTTGATATGTCCTGGTATGAACTCTCGGTATCGTTCAGTAGTAGTCAGGATTTTCGGTGCGAGAGTTCTCTCACACTCGTGCAGTACCGTTGTTTTACCCCCTGTGCAGTCGTCGTTAGAAACGAGTTCGCTCTCCCCGATTTGAACTCACTCGCAACGCGTCGCGTTGCTCGCTGCTCAACTTGGGTCGAGAAGTCCTTCACATTCAACACCGTTCGCTCCGCTCACGGGTGTTGAAGTTCAGTCCGCTCTCCCCGATTTGAACGGGGGACAAGCCGATCTACAGTCGGCTGCTCTGCCAGGCTGAGCTAAGAGCGGTCAAGAGATTCTGAGTCTACGCCGAGACTTAAGGATTCTCATTCCGTGCCGAAAATGAGGGCTGTGTTCCGATACCGTACCGCATTTTTGCAGACGTTGAGTCGCCGACGCGACCATTCGATACGTCGTGGATGCAACCACTCCTCCGCCCTACGCCTTCCCCCCTACTCCTGTGACTCCGAAGTCGACGTGTCGCCCGCGACATCATCTTGCTGGCTGTGGTCGGCATCCTCGTGGCTACCGGCATCGTTGTCGTGGTCGTCATCACCGTGTTCGTGGTCGTCATCACCGTGTTCGTGGTCGTCATCACCGTGTTCGTGGTCGTCGTGGCTCGTCTCTCGCACACGAATTCCCTTCCCAGCGAGGTGCTGCATCTGACGCTGTGCGAAGTCCTCTTCGCTCGTCCCGCGTGTTGCGAGCACGTAGACGAGTGCGCTTCCAGCGGGGCGCATGGTTCGGCCGGCACGCTGAGACCCCTGTCTGCGCGACCCACCAAGACCGGACGCGACGATAGCGAGTTCGGCGTTGGGTAGGTCGATTCCCTCGTCGCCGATGCGTGAGATGACCAGCGTGTCAAGGTCGCCATCGCGGAATGACTTGAAGTACCCCTCGCGGTGGTGGTGTCGTGTCTCGCCGCTGACGAACGGGACATCGAGGGCGTCGGCGATTTCCTCACCCTGGTCGAGGTAGTCGACGAAGATGAGGGTCTTCGAGTCAGGATGGCGGGCCCGGAGACGGCGGGCTTCGAACACCTTCGCGGGGTTCATCGCCGCGAGCATGTGGCGTTCGCGCCCGTCGCTCGACGCCCACTCGTTGCGCGCCATGTCGTCAGCCCAACCGACGTATCGAATCTCGACTTCGGGTTCCTGAACGTAGCCTGCGTCGAACAGTTTGCCCCAGTCGGTTCCGATGGGCGGTCCGACGAGCGTGAATATCTCCGCTTCTTTGTCGTCCTCGCGGATAGGTGTCGCCGACAGACCGAGGCGGTGTTTGGACTGGAGGTCGGCACTCCGCTGGAAGACGCGACTGGGGATGTGGTGTGCCTCGTCGTAGATGATGAGCCCCCAGCGACGCGAGTCGAACAGCGAGCGGTGTCGGTCCATTCCCGCCGTCTGGTACGTTGCGATTGTAACCGGGCGGATTTCCTTGACACCGCCGTGGTACTCACCGATTTGGTCTGCCGAGAGGTCCGTGTTAGCGAGGAGTTCTTCGTGCCATTGGCGGGCGAGTTCCCGACTCGGGACGAGAATCAGTGTCTCTCCACCGACTGCGGCGAGGGCACCGATGCCCGCGATGGTCTTTCCAGACCCCGGTGGTCCCACGAGGACGCCAGCACGCTGTTCGAGGAATCTGTCGACCCAATCTTGCTGGTAGCCCCGTAACTCGACACCGAGCGAGACATCGAGTTGTTCACCCTCTTCGAGGTCGCGGTCGTCTTCGACTGGATAGCCCGCATCGTAGAGGATTCGTTTGACGGCCGCGACGCCCTCGTCTCTGACCCACGCCTCCGTGTCGGAGATGGGTGCGTAGACGTGGTCTTCGTCGAGTTTCTGCATGGCGACGTTCCCCATCAGACTCTCGGTGGCGGATTCGAGAACGGTGTAGCCTTCTTCGTGCGTGTAGAGACGGAAGCGGTGTGCGCGCTTCCACTGGTCTTCGACCCACTCCTCGAGATGGGGCGACCGTTCGGGGAGCACCGACCGGAGCAGCGCAATGAGGTCCGCGACGTCGTCGAAAGGAGCCTGCCAGACGTCCTCCTGACGAATTCTGTACAGGTATCCTCGACCTCGGCCGTCGCGGTCGCCTGTCGTGTCGACGAGGTGGGCGAACTGCGAGAGTCGAGCACGAGTGTACTGTGTGGGGTTGTCGACGACGATTTCCCGGCGCTTCGGGAACAACACGACACGTTCGCGGGAAGCGAGTTCTCCCCACTCAGTCGGGTACCAGACGATAGGGTCGGTCTGGACGTCTACTTTCTGGAGTCGCCCGGCGTCGGCGAGTGTGGTGAGGTCCTCGACAGCGTCGGACTGTGCCAATCCGAGGCGACGAGCGACTTGTTGTGCCGTCACGACGGGGCGACCCTCGGCTTCGAGCGCCTCGTAGAACGCCGCAAGTGAAACCTCTCCATCTGAGTCCTTCGCTGGGGATCCATCCGTATCCGTGTCACCGTCCCCGTGTTCGATGCCCGGGGTGGAAGACTCGTCTCCCAGAGGTGCTGTCTCGGCTACATCAGAGAGTCGGTCGAGGACACCGTCGCCAGTGGGTTGCTGGCGAGGGTCGTCCGGAGGCGTCGAGTGCTCGTCGTCCTCGGCAGTCATCGAACGTCGTAGGGACGCGAGGGGGAAACGGCTTGCGACACCCGTGGAGTCGCGAGCGTCAGCGCGATGTTCTGGAACTGGAGCGGGCGGGTGCCATCCTATCGAACACGTTTCTGAGAGTCTCGTCGACGGTGATGAAGTCTGGAAACTCTTCGAGGGTCCGAATCTGGTCGAGGTAGACGTATTCGACTGGTTCTGGAGGAATCTCTTCGAACACTTGTACGGGCCCGTTGTCGGTGAGACCAATGAATGGACGGCCCTCACGATCTGTCTGACTCGTCAGTCGGTGTTCCAGGTAGAGTTGCGCTGTTGCCAGCGCACTCGCTAATGGGACCTGTCCCGGAGTGAGTTGCCACGTCACCTCCCGGCGGTCGTCGTGGACTGTCGTGACGTACCCGTCGTCGAATCGGAAACACTCGATGGTCTCATCCCCGCGAGTCCATCGTGTTTCCATCTGCCGTGACCTGTCGAGCGACCACTCTATGTCCTCGTCGAAGGCGGTCAATCCAGGTATTAGCCGACGGACGCGCTCCCACACGCGGCCGAGTATGCGCATGTCTAGGAGGTTCGTGTTCCGGGCTAATTGCATTGACGGCACGAGTAACGGATAGTCAGGTATCGGGGAACATCGGTGCCCGTCGAGAGCCACTTAGTCGGGAACCGCACCTGTCGCGGAATTCAGAACGCGTCAGTCGATTACACACCACGTTTCCGGTGAATTGGAACGAAACTCAATTAAGTCTCGGGCAGTAGGCCGCGAGGTCGACCGAGCAGTGCAGGTGGTAACCCGGTGTGGAAACGTATGCCGAGTAGATTCGATGAGGCGTGTCGTGATGTCTACCCCCACACCTCGCTTCCGGTGAATTCTCCTATCGGAAGTAGAGCGATAGCTCACAGACCCGGGTCAGCACGTTATAACGCTGACAGACACCGGGTTTCCGGTGAAATAGGATAAAACAGTGTGGCGAGGTCTGACCCAAGAAGGTGCAAAGGTGTGGGAAGGTCGGCACGGATACACGCACGGACACACCGGGTTTCCGGTGAATCACAGTTTAGTGTCTACGGGGGTAGAGACACCAGGTTAGACCGCCTTGTCTTTTCTGACGGAGACAACCCAGACCGAGGCCGTATCGAATCGTTCAACTTATAACCCACACACCTCGTTTCCGGTGAAATGATTGTTAAGAGGGCCTAGATAGGCTACTTTCGACAGGAACCTATTGAGGTGCAGAATCCACCAAACACGGCTCGGTCACGACGTTTCCGATGGAACCGAACCACAGTCCGAACCATAGTCCGAACACACTCTTCCTCACTCGTTATTTTCTCTTCTCTGTGCTAGTTGGTGTGGTTGTTACGCTATGTATAGAAACCATTAAATGGTTCATTTGTGTTACCGACCATTGATACACTCGCAGACAAAGATAAATTCCTCACTCGAGGAATACTGGAGTCGAACAATATGCCTGTCGTACCCCGTGAAAAGTTGGTAGAGCGCTGATATTCGACATCGCTGTCCGTACTTCGTCATCCTCGCTTTCTGGCACGTCTTGCTTTTTACTCTTCTACCCCCGTTTCCAGTCTACACCCGAGTATCGGCTCCTTGTACTCTTCTCTGATAGTTCGCTATTCTCCACTTCTGACGGGCGATTCCATCTCCTAAGGCTCTCTATCGTCCACCACCAGCCTTTCCCTCCAACTCCCACACCTCGTTTCCGGTGAATCAAAACCTACATTTCGTGTGGACAGGAAACGGGGGTTCGTAGGTGTTCACCGGAAATCCGGTGTGTGTGTCCTCAGCGAATGGTAAGCCCTTTCACCGGAAACGTGGTGTGTTGCGAACATGCCTAACGCCAGCGACGACCTCTTCACCCGGGAGGACCCCATCTTCGCTAACAAGGAGTTGTTGGAAATCAATCACCTCCCGGGAGAAGGTCGTATCGTCGGTCGCGACGACGAAATTTCGAACCTTGCGACAGCCGTCAATCCAGCCATCTTCGGACAGAGTCCGAGTAACGTTCTTATCTACGGGAAGACGGGAACTGGAAAGTCGCTCTGTGCGAAATACGTCTCACAGCGGTTGGTCGACACGGCCGAAGAGGAAGGCGTGAAAGCAACGTTTGCGTACGTCGACTGTGCACAGGACACGACCGAAACGCAGGCCGTTCAGACGATTGCCGACAGCGTCAACGACCCTGCACTCACGAGTATCAAAGTTCCCGACAAAGGACTCTCTACTTCGACGTACTACAAGCGCCTTTGGCGAATTCTCGACGCTCTCTACGACGTTGTTCTCATCATTCTCGACGAAATCGACAAACTAAGCGACGACGACATCTTGATGCAACTCTCGCGGGCTGGCGAAGCCGGGAAAATCGCTGGCTGCAAGCTTGGCGTCATCGGTATCAGCAACAAGATACAGTACAAAGACCGGATGGACGAACGCGTCAAATCGAGTCTCTGTGAGCGTGAGTTCGTCTTCCCTCCCTACGATGCGAACCAGCTCAGAGACATTATGGACGCCCGGAGCGATGCCTTCCGCGACGACGTACTCGACCCGTCGACGATTCCGCGGGCGGCCGCGCTCGCTGCACGCGAACACGGTGACGCCCGCAAGGCTATCGACATTCTTCGGTATGCGGGAGAGATAGCACAATCTACTGGTGCGAACATAGTCAAAGAAGAGTTCGTCACACAGGCGCGCCAGCGCGCAGAGACCGACCGATTCCGTGAACTCATTCGAGGGTCGACTCCCCACTCTCGGTACGTTCTTCAAGCACTCGCGATACTTTCACTCTCGAACCAGAAGAAAGACGGCTTCCGAACGAGCCGTGTCTACGAAGTCTACGAGAATATCTGCCGACAGCAGGGCTCTGATAGTCTGTCGCTTCGCCGTGTTCGCGACCTGCTGAAAGAACACGCGTTCCTCGATATCATCGAACAGTCGAAACACAGCGGCGGCAGCGCGGAGGGTAGCTACACAAAACACCAACTTCTCGAGGATCCGGACGTAGTCAAAGACGTCCTTACAGAAGACGTAGAGATCTGAGCAGGCGTATTTCCTGCGCCTACTCGCTTCTCGGAGGGCCGAAGTGAAAGCGGAGCATGGTTCTGCACCGCTGCGAATCAGCGTTTGACGAGATACATCTTATATTTTATCGGCTACAGGTGCGATTGTAATAATCACGTGTGATTGGAGCAGTCACACCCGTCCTCTGTTCTCATCTTCACTGCTTTACTTCCCTTTCGACACTAGCCTCGTCTTTCAATAGGGGCTGCCTGTGTTCTGATTGACTCGTACAGTGATTCGATCCATTCGAGGACGGCTTCGTCTCCCCCATCGACGATGGCAGCCATATTTCCGTCTTCATCGTACGATGCCACGGCACCGTGGCCGTCGACCAGGAGCAAGCCAAAGTCGAGTTCGGTTTTGGTGACTCGAAGCGAAAACTGCTCTAATTCGTAGGCGAGTTCGAGTGAATCGGTATACGCCGACTTAGCCCGTTCTAAGACACTCTCGTCGATGACGAGTTCCATTTTCGTCTCTGTCCCAAGAACGTTCTCTGCCGACTCGTTGAATATGCGACTGACGATTGGGGTGACGCCACGAAAGTTGTCTACCGTGTCGTCACCGAGGATAGTTAGATACCGGTCGATTGGTGCGTGTGGGTCGCCATCACTGGCAGTCGTGACTGTTAACTGGTCGAGAACGTCAGCCTCGACATCAATTACGGCGTCCCCGACGTTGGTCAAGAATTCACCGAATCGGTCTGCTCGGTCGACCGATGCGACGAGTTCCTGATAGCGGTCGTAGACCATCTTTCCACCGGGCGTGAGTCGGTAGTTCCCATCTGACTTCTCGACCCACCCCCTGTTACAGAACCCTGCGAGTGTTCGTTGTGCCGTCTCGCGCGCGCAGTCACAGGACCTCGCAAGGTCAGTTGGTCGTTGCGGCTCAGAAGCGAGAGCATTCAGTATCGCCGTTCTGCTCTCTGACCCCACCAGAAACGAAATATCTGACCGCGCACTCATATCGTATCGATTCGTCTGTCTGACTAATTACAATTTTGGGTGCACCGCTCACTGTATTGCGGTCAAAAAAGCGTGTCAGACGCGGCTATCCAAGGAGACCGAGCGCGTCGATACGCTCGACGATCTCTTCGACGGCCGTCTCTGCATCGTCGGTACGCTTGCCACCAGTGATAACGATCTTCCCGGAACCGAATAGGAGGATAACGACTTTCGGTTCGTCCATCCGGTAGACGAGTCCAGGGAATTGCTCTGGTTCGTATTCGACGTCTTCGAGACCGAGACCGATTGCGAGCGCGTTCAGGTTCAGGTTGTGACCGAGGTCCGCACTGGAGACGATGTTCTGAACCGTAATCTCTGGTTCGTCGTCGACGGGAATCTTCAGCTCGCGAAGCTTGTCGAAGATGATGCCGAGCGCCTCGTGTACGTCGTCGATGCTCTTTGCACCTGTACACACGATCTTCCCGGAACGGAAGATAAGTGCTGCAGCCTTCGGGTCCTGTGTTCGGTAAACGAGGCCCGGGAAGTTGTCTGGGTTGAAATCGGCGCCGGGGAGGTCGTCGGCGAGGGCTTCGAGGTCGAGCTCCTGACCGATTCCGGTCGATGCGACTACGTTCTGAATCTCGATGGAGTCTGCCGGCCCACTCATTGCTCGCTTTTCAATCATACCTCCGGCCTTATAAAGCGACCCGTTATAAACCGCTTTCAATTGGTTGTTACTGTCTCCTACTCGCACGCGCGCGAAACTAATAATTTATTTCGGCCGTCTACATTCTGATGTCACGTAATGACGCGCGTGAAGTTATGCCATTTGTCGTGTCTATTTTTCTCACAGAGCCACTAAATCAACGAGGTTAAATGTACCCGTGCCATTCGAAATAATGCGAAGAAGCGCACGGGGGCACTCCCCTCGACGGCTTCACTTTCGAACGCCTCTCGACCCAAGGCCGTCTGGCGCTCACCGGGATGATACACTCCCCCGGGCCCGCCGACGATACGACGGCCTTAAGTGGTCCAAGGCATTTCGGAAGAATGCGTACGACACACCGCGATTGCAGGGCGATTCAACNCCCGGGCCCGCCGACGATACGACGGCCTTAAGTGGTCCAAGGCATTTCGGAAGAATGCGTACGACACACCGCGATTGCAGGGCGATTCAACGCGTCCTGCCACACCGGAAGCGACCCAATGAAGTTCGACGGGTTTATACCCGACAACGGCATTGGTTCAAATCCGAAGGAAATGAGGATTCCGCCCCTGCGGTACGCCGCAAGACGGTATCTGATGTTAGCCCTAGTAGTTCGGTGACATCCGAACGGATNTCCGAAGGAAATGAGGATTCCGCCCCTGCGGTACGCCGCAAGACGGTATCTGATGTTAGCCCTAGTAGTTCGGTGACATCCGAACGGATGTCAACGAACTCGGACCTTTGAACGGTGATTTGACAGCAATACGCTGCCATTCACCCGCCAAAACCCCGCGACCAGGTTTAAATGGTCGCGACCCATTCCGGTTGATCCTGCCGGAGGTCATTGCTATTGGGGTCCGATTTAGCCATGCTAGTTGCACGAGTTTAGACTCGTGGCGAAAAGCTCAGTAACACGTGGTCAAACTACCCTACGAAGACCCATAACCTCGGGAAACTGAGGCTAATAGGTCATAGGTGAGTTACGCTGGAATGCCAACTCTCCCAAACGCTCAGGCGTCGTAGGATGTGGCTGCGGCCGATTAGGTAGACGGTGGGGTAACGGCCCACCGTGCCGATAATCGGTACGGGTTGTGAGAGCAAGAGCCCGGAGACGGAATCTGAGACAAGATTCCGGGCCCTACGGGGCGCAGCAGGCGCGAAACCTTTACACTGCACGCAAGTGCGATAAGGGGACCCCAAGTGCGAGGGCATATAGTCCTCGCTTTTTCCGACCGTAAGGTGGTCGGCGAATAAGGGCTGGGCAAGACCGGTGCCAGCCGCCGCGGTAATACCGGCAGCCCAAGTGATGACCGATATTATTGGGCCTAAAGCGTCCGTAGCCGGCCANTGGGCAAGACCGGTGCCAGCCGCCGCGGTAATACCGGCAGCCCAAGTGATGACCGATATTATTGGGCCTAAAGCGTCCGTAGCCGGCCACGAAGGTTCATCGGGAAATCCGCCAGCTCAACTGGCGGGCGTCCGGTGAAAACCACATGGCTTGGGACCGGAAGGCTCGAGGGGTACGTCCGGGGTAGGAGTGAAATCCCGTAATCCTGGACGGACCACCGATGGCGAAAGCACCTCGAGAAGACGGATCCGACGGTGAGGGACGAAAGCTAGGGTCTCGAACCGGATTAGATACCCGGGTAGTCCTAGCTGTAAACGATGCTCGCTAGGTGTGGCACAGGCTACGAGCCTGTGCTGTGCCGTAGGGAAGCCGAGAAGCGAGCCGCCTGGGAAGTACGTCCGCAAGGATGAAACTTAAAGGAATTGGCGGGGGAGCACTACAACCGGAGGAGCCTGCGGTTTAATTGGACTCAACGCCGGACATCTCACCAGCTCCGACTATAGTAATGACGGTCAGGTTGATGACCTTGCCACGACGCTATAGAGAGGAGGTGCATGGCCGCCGTCAGCTCGTACCGTGAGGCGTCCTGTTAAGTCAGGCAACGAGCGAGACCCGCACTTCTAATTGCCAGCAACAGTTTCGACTGGTTGGGTACATTAGAAGGACTGCCGCTGCTAAAGCGGAGGAAGGAACGGGCAACGGTAGGTCAGTATGCCCCGAATGAGCTGGGCTACACGCGGGCTACAATGGCTGAGACAATGGGTTGCTATCTCGAAAGAGAACGCTAATCTCCTAAACTCAGTCGTAGTTCGGATTGAGGGCTGAAACCCGCCCTCATGAAGCTGGATTCGGTAGTAATCGCATTTCAGAAGAGTGCGGTGAATACGTCCCTGCTCCTTGCACACACCGCCCGTCAAAGCACCCGAGTGAGGTCCGGATGAGGCCACCACACGGTGGTCGAATCTGGGCTTCGCAAGGGGGCTTAAGTCGTAACAAGGTAGCCGTAGGGGAATCTGCGGCTGGATCACCTCCTAACGACCGAGACCACCCCGACGGGGTGGCTCACACGCGATCTTCCGAGTTCACCAATGACACCCGTTCGGACACCTTAGAAC
>NZ_AOLK01000019.1 GCF_000336755.1 Haloferax elongans ATCC BAA-1513
ATTACCCCGAATATGTTCGGGGCGTATCTCGTCAGTCGTCGCTCGCCCGACCGGCTGGCATCGGCCCGTCGTATTCGGCGGGCACGTAGTCACACAGCGGGTCACTCGCCAGGGGGTCGCCGGTGTGGGCGTATGCCCGAGACCGACTTCCGCCGCAGACATGCCGAAACTCGCACACGCCGCACTTTCCGCTGAATTGGTCTGGGTCGCGAAGCGACTGAAACAGGTCGCTCTCGCGGTAGCGTTCGACGAGGCTCGATTCGCGGACTGACCCCGCCGACTTCGGAAGAAATCCCGACGGGTAGATGTCTCCCGTGTGGCTGACGAAGGCGAAACCGTTGCCGGCGATGATGCCCAGTCGACGGCCGATACCGTCTGCGTCAGGCGCGTCGGTCGAGTTGCGGCGGCGTTGAATCGCCACGCGACGGTAGTGGGGCGCTTCGGTCGTCTTCACGCCGAACGACGCTTCCTCGCTCACCTCTGTGAGCCACGAGAGGATTCGCTCGGCACGCTCGGGAGTCACTGGGTCGAGGATGCGCCCGCGACCGACCGGGACGAGGAAGAACACCGACCAGAGCACCGCGTCGAGGTCGGCCACGAGGTCGCGAATCGCCGGGAGTTCGTCGGCCGTCTGCGCGCAGACGGTCGTGTTAATCTGGAGCGGGACACCGGCCTCTCTCGCCGCGCGAGCCGCCTGCACCGTCTGATCGAAACTCCCGTCTTCGCCACGGAAGGAGTCGTGGGCTGCCGGACTTCCACCGTCGATACTCAGTGCGAGTCGCCGAATTCCGGCTTCACCGAGCGATTGCACCGTCTCCGGCGTGAGCGACGAGGTTCCGCTGGGGGTCAGCGTCATCCTGAGCCCCTGTTCCGTCCCGTACTCGACGAGTTCTGTGAGGTCTGGCCGTGCCAGTGGGTCGCCACCCGAGAGAACGACGAGTTGGCCCGGCCCGAAGTCGCGTGCTTCATCGAGCAGTCGCTTGCCCTCTTCGGTGGTCAGTTCGTCGGGGTGTCTCGCCGGGGTTGCGTCCGCCCGACAGTGGTCGCACGCGAGGCCACACGCCTGTGTGACTTCCCACACGAGAACGAACGGACGGCGACTCGTGTCGATAGCGGTGGGGTCCGGCCCGGTAGATGGACGAGACATGGGTATCCGAGTGTTTCGACCGACACCCAGTGAACCACGTGGCGAACATGTTCGCCTATTGGCGATGTTCGCCGGAGCAGTCTCGCGTCGAACATCTTCGGGGGGAACTATCTACGATTTCCGACCGACGTTTCGACCATGAATGTGGAATCGCTTCTGCGAGAGGCCGATGCACCGACCGGGAAGGCTATCGAATTTCTCGACGCGCGCGACCTCCCGCCGCCGGAACCGCTGACGAAGACGATGAACAGCCTCGCGGAACTCGACCCGGAGACGATGTTCGTCCAACTGAACGACCGCGCGCCGAAGTTCCTCTTTCCGAAGCTCGACGACCGGGGGTTCGACTACCGCAGCGTCGAGACCGACGAGGGAACCGTGACGGCGATTTGGCGACCATAGACGCCTCCGGCTACACCTGAATCTCCGCAATAAGCGAAACAGACTGCACAGCAGTAATTTCGAACTCCCACACTCCGAATCCAGCCCAAAACAGTAATAGAGGGCCATCCCACCTACGGAGAGAGCCCTCAGTCCAGCGAGACGTACGGCAGGGTCGCCTGACTGCCGTCACTGTAGTCGAGGACGGACGACTGCAACTCCTCGTCGGGGACGATGACATCGGCAATGAGCGGTGCATCGTCGACTGCGCCCGATTTCGCACCGCCGAAGACGTACGCACCGCGTTCCTCTTTGACCGGGCGAAGTGACCCACGGTCTTCGGACTGCACCGCGGCGACGACCTCCAATTCCTTCGCGTCGACGCCGTCGAAGGCTTCCCGATTGAGCGTCAGTGCGACGGTGTTGTCCTCGGTATCGACTTCCTCCGTGAGCGCAACGGTGCTCCCCGATTCGTCGGTGAGCGGTGCCCCGGTCGCATCGATGGCGCTCTTGGTGAAGCCGCTCACTTCGAGGCGGTAGTGCCACGACTCTTCGAAGGACACGTTCGCCCCGAGGTCGTCGAGACTCTCGTCGGCACCGCCGGAGTTGCTCGGGTCGCGAACCCACAGGAGGAACAGTTGCGGCGAGAATCCACGCCCGCTCCCGAAGGCGTTGTACAGGTTCTCGACCTCGAACGTCACCAGATACTCGTCCGGCGTCTGATCGACCGTGACCGACTGCAAGTCGAACGCGCCATCTTTGAAGGCCCCGTTGGTCGGATACGTGTAGGCACCCGGCCCGTCGTCGTCGCCGGTCGGGTCCGTCAGCGTGGCGACGGTCTCCGGCGGTTTGACTGTCACCGTCTCGGTGGCGAGCGCCTGCCCATCCGTGGTTCTGACGGCGACGTCGTAGGTTCCGGGCGTGTCGATGGTGTACGAGAGCGTGTCCTGTTGGTCGGTCGCCCCGGGTGAGAACCGAACGTTCGAGGTCGCCTCCACCTCGCCGTCGACGACGATTTCGACCGTCGTGCCACCGATGTAGTCGCCGGTGTTCGACCCCGTCGCGGTCACGAACGTCGCCCGAACGAACGGGTCGTCTCGAATCGAGACGTCGATGTCCTGTTCGGGTCGCTGGTACGTCGGAAGTCGCTCTACGTCCTCGTTGGTGGCGGGTCTGAGGCGAATTGCCGTTCCTCCGGTCTCTATCATCGAGGCGAGAATTGTCGTCTCGGCCGTGACGATGGCTTCGTCGACGCGGACCGCATCGAGGTTCGCGTCGTACGCTGCCTCGATGCCGTCCGAGTACAACTCTGCGACGTACTTCCCTTTCGTGTGACCGAGGCCGTTCGACTTGCTGTGCCCCTTGCCGTTCGACTTGCCGTAGCCCTTCCCATTCGACTTCTTGTGTCCCTTTCCGTTCGATTTGTCGTGCCCGTTCCCGGTCGCGCGCCCCGGATTCGACGAGTGGCCTTCGCGTGCTCCTGGCGCGCTGTCGAGGAAGTCGAGCGGAATTTCCAGCTCCCGGCCGTTCTCGTCAGTCATAGCTCCGACGAACCACTCTTCTCCCTGCTTTCGGGCGATGACCGAGTACGACCCGATTTCGGCGTCGAGGACGCGAGTGTCGTCCCACGGTCCAGCCGGGACCGACTCGATGAAGTCGAACGCCTCGACTGTCGGGCCGCGGGTCGGGTCGGTCTCGGGGTCGGGCATCGGTGCGTCGGGTTCCGTGACTGCTATCGAGTCGAGGTTGAAGCCACCTGTATCGTCGTCTCCGAGCGTGACGGTGACTTCGTTTGCGCCGGCCGACAGCGAAACGCGAACAGAGACGGTGTTCCATTCGTCCCAGTAATCTGTCGGCGGGAACGTCACCTGCTGTGCGGTGCTGTCGACGCGCACAGTCGCCGTTCGGGGCGTTCCCTCGGGAACCACGTTCTTCGTCGCGTCGCTCGCATACCGAATATGAAGGTCGTACTCGCCGGCGGTTGCGACGTCTTCGATAGTCCACGACAGGGAGGAACCGCTGTCGACGGTGTTCGGGTCGATGGGAACGTACCTGCCGCCGGATGCTCCGGCCCATTTTGCGGCCGTTGCGAACCCGTCACGCTCTGCGTCTTCCGCCTGCGACACTGCTCCGAGTTCGAGGGTCGAATCGCGGTCGGCGAGGTACGAACTCGGGAGGTCGGCGACCATCTGAAGGCCGCTGAAGTACGTCGGATACATGGCGAGTTGCTTCGCACGAGTCGTCTCGATGCCGCCGGACCCGGAGTCCGTATCGAAGATGCCCGGTGTGTACTCGATGGGGCCGCCAAGCATCCGGGTGAAGGGGAACGTGACGTGGTGTGACGGGCTGACCCGACCGAAGGAGTCGTACTCTTGTCCGAGGACGCCCTCTCGGGTCATCACGTTCGGGAAGGTCCGACGTTCTCCGGTCGGCTTGAGCGGTTCGTGAACCTCCAGCATCTGTCGGTGTTTGGCCGCCTCCCGGTAGACGAGTCGGTGGTGGTTGACGAGGAGTTGACAGTGGTGGTTGTACGTCTCCCCGTCGATGGTGACGCCGCTGTCGGCAACGTACCCCGTCTTTATCGAGTGGATGCCGAGCGAGTCGTAGAATGCGAACGGGCTCGAATCGGACTCCAGTTGCGACTCGTAGTTCGAGACGTTCCCCGCGGTTTCGTTGTGTGCGGTCATCCTGACCGGCGGGGTCAGATTTCGCCCGTAGTCTGTCACCGCCTCGATGTCGAAGTCAGGATACGACTCGTCGAAGTCCATCGCACTGCCGTCGCCGGGATAGGTGCTCCACCCTTCGTTCCATCCCTCCACGAGGACGCTCGGAATGCCGTGCTCGCTGGCGAAGTCCATGTAGCGCTTCATGCGCTTCGTCTGCGCGCCGTGGTTCCCGGTTTCTGGGCCGCGGTACTCCCAGTCGGCACGGCCGGTAATCATGAGCCACCACACGCCGAGGAACTTCTGCGGCTCTATCCAGTCGGTTCCGTGCGGGAAGTTTGCGGGGTCGTGCGGCTCGTTGAGGTTGACGACGAGGTTCGATTCGACGAGGTCACCCGGACTCGACCCGACCTGAATCGTACGCCACGGGGTTGTGTGCGGTGCCGTCGCCGCCACCTTCGTTCCGTCAGGGAGCGGTGCGAGTGTCGATTCGAACGTCGCCGACCCGGCGGACGCGGGTTCGACAGCCATCGCCGCGTAATCGACGAGACTCGCTTCGTGGACGCTGAGATACGTCTCGTCGTCGGCCTTCATCGTTATCGGCGTGTGTGCACCACCGAAGGGGCTACGGTCGCCGATTTCGCTCAGCGGAGTTTCCTTGTAGACGTACTCGTAGCTGTTGAAGTCGTTTTCGACCCACCACGACGTGTAGTCCCCGGCGAACGCGAACTCGGTCTGTTCGGCAGTGACGACGAACTGGCCGAACCCACTGTCTTCGGGGAACACGTAGCGGAAGCCCACTCCGTCGTCGAACACACGGATTTCGACCGTGAGGCTCCGCTCGGTGCCGGTGGTCTCGGCGAGGCCAACCCTAAGTTCGGTGTAGTGTTCGTCGATTTCGTCGTACTGGTCCCAGACTGGGGTCCATCGCGTGTCTACTGTCTGGCGCTCGGTCCCGGTGACGGTCAGGTCGCTTCCGAATTTGGGTTGTCCGTCGAATTCGAACCCGAGTGAGGACGGCTCGACGACTTGCTCTCCGTCGTACGAGACCGTGTAGGTCGGCGTCCCCGACGCCACATCGAACTCCGCGGTGACTGCTCCGTCTGGAGACGAGACGGTTTGAACGAGGTCGTCGTCGGCGTTCGACACGGCCGACGCGATTGTGTCGGGAACGTCCAGCGTGTACGACGATGCCGCGGCGACTGACGTGAGTCCGCCGAGAAATTGTCGTCTGCTGAATTCTGGCTCGTTGCCATTTGAGTGGCGTTGTCTATCAGACATCTGATGCTCAGTTATCCGTCATGATTGAAAGTTCTAATGGCGAAGAAATATGTGTTCATCATTTCACGACTCGTCGAAAAAAGAGTGGCTCGCGCTGAGGCCGCGCTACTCGGGGTCTGCACAGGGAACCAAGGCTCGACAGCAACTGAGAAAAAGCGAATGAGTAGTGTACGGACAGCGACCTCAGAGATACGCCGAGTCCCAGCGTGACGGGCGGCGTTTGTTACCGCACTGGTTGCAGACGATTTTCCCCATCGAGTCCATCGTTACTTCGAAGCTCTCGCAGTTTCCACAGAAGAAGCCGTACCGTTCTGTGCGGTCTTCGTCGGTGTAGCTGGCGTAGAGCGGGGCTTGTGAGCCGCGGTCGCTCTCGTCGAACGCGACGTAGACGGTCTTTCCATCGACCGTGTGGGGGTCAAGCGGGGCCGCGACGTCACCTTCTGTTCCGGGGAACCGCGCGAAGACTCGTTCGTCGTACTGCTCCTCACCGAGTTCGATGCGGCGGCCTTCGACCTCCTCGTAGCCGTGGTGGTCGTAGAATTCGGCTCCCGGTTCGTTGAGTTCGAGGACCTTCCCCGTCAGTCGGGTCGCCCCCTCGTCGACGAGCGCCTCTTCGGTCCGGGTGAGGAGTCGAGCCCCGATACCACGGTCGCGGTGGTCCGGGTGGACGTGTATCCAACTGATTTGACCGGTAACGACGCCGTCGCCGCCGAGATAGCTCTGCGAGAAGGCCACGACGTCACCGTCGTCTTCACAGACGAGAAAGAGCGCGTCGTCGTCATCGAGCTCTCCTGTGAGCCCACCGCCGTACCACTCGTCAATCGAGGTTTCGATGACATCCTCGTCGAGTGCGTGGCCGTACGACGCAACCAGCGAGTCGTGTGCAACGCTTCGGATGCCATCGATGTCTGCTGTCGTGGCCTCACGGATGTCCATAGTACGTATGTAGTTTGATAACATAAAAAAGTAGTCGAGAACTGCTATTATCCGGCTGAATGGTTGTTGTTCACTCAGTATCGAGGGAAATCAGTTGACGGTTAGCCGTGTTTCGGTAGCTCGATGACGAATACTGCGCCTTCGGGGTCGTTGTCTTCGATCCAGACCGTCCCATCGAACTTGTCGACAATCGTCTTGACGAGGTACAGGCCCAGCCCTGTTCCACCGCTTTCCAGTCCTTTGTTTCCTTTCCCGAACACTGATTCACGTCGCTCTGGCGGCACTCCTGGACCGTTGTCCGCGACGCGCAATTGGACCGTCTCCTCTGTCGGTCGAACTTCGACTGTCACTTCGGCTGTGTCTTTGTCGTTGTGTTGGACTGCGTTGCCGACGAGATTTCGGACGACCGGCCGTAACATCTCGTTCGCCCACACCGTCACGTCTGGAAGTGGTTCGGAAATCTCGATTGTCGCGTCGGCGTACGTCGAACACAGATGGTCGAGTTCGTCTCGGAGGAGGCGCGCGAGGCTAGTCGGTACGAACTCATGGTCCTCTCCGAGGAAGATTCCAGCCATCATCTGTGCGTTCTCCGTGACTTCGACAGAGTGGCGGGCCGCCGAGATGATGCGGTCGAGATGCTCGTTGTCGTCGTCTAGTTCTTCGTCGAGCAGGTCGGCATACGCGAGTACCAGTTGGAGGTCGTTTCGGATGTCGTGGCGAATCACCTGATTGAGAACCTCCAGACTATCTCGTTGGTCTTCGACCCGCTGTTCGCGAGAGACTCGTTCGGTGATGTCTTGGAACGTT
Source organism: Haloferax elongans ATCC BAA-1513 (assembly GCF_000336755.1). Classification (GTDB taxonomy): domain Archaea; phylum Halobacteriota; class Halobacteria; order Halobacteriales; family Haloferacaceae; genus Haloferax; species Haloferax elongans. The sequence continues at coordinate 7,213 of NZ_AOLK01000019.1, forward strand.
CCCCGAGCACCCACCGTCTCCCCGTCGGCGACCCACGGTTCACCCCGGGCGCGGACCCAGCGAACCGCACCGTCGGTCGTCACGATTCGAAGTTCGAGGTCGTAGGACGTGTTGTCAGAGCGGAGTTGCTCGAAGGCCTCTCGTATCGCCTCACGGTCGTCGGGGTGGTAGAAATCGAGCGCGTCCGAGAGGTCGATATCTGCGTCGGTCGGGAGGCCGTGAATATCGTACGTCTTTTCGGTCCACGTAAGCTCGTCCGTCCTGAAATCGACCTCCCACCCGCCGATTTCAGCTACCTCTTGGAGCTGTCCGAGGAGGCTCTGGTGGCGCTCTCGCTCTCGTTCACGACGTTTCTGTGCTGTGATATCTCGATATATCCAGAGGTTCGCATCGCCGTTTGGGAGCTGATAGGGGACGTAATCACGGACAATGGTTCGGCCATCTGTGAGTTCGAGTTCTTGGCCTCGAACGAGTTCTCGTCGCTCGATGAACTCGTCGTTGCTGTCGATGAATCGTTCGGGGGCGGCGAACAGTCCCTTCATCTCTTCGGCGGCCTGTGCACAGTCGCGTCCGATCATGCTCTCTGGGTCTACCGGGACTCCGAGTGCTTCACCCAGTGCCTCGTTTACCATCAGCACATCTCGATTTTCGTCCTCGACGAGGGTCCCGAGCGTGAGGTTCTCGAGAATCGTCTTCAGCACGACTCTCGTCTGGTTCGTCGAGTCTTCTTGCGCCGTTGTGTCTGCCTTCCGAGCCAGTAACAGTAGCAGGTCGCTGTCTCGCTGCGGGAGTTCCGAGACCGAGACTTCGGCTCGGTACTTGGTCTCGTCCCCTCGGCGCAACGAGACAGTAGCGCGGTCAGTGTTTCCGTTTTTCAATAGTTTGCGAACGGTCGAGCTGTCGTCGTCGGGGACTAGCACTTCGATACCTTGTTCGACCAGCTTCTCGGCGGGATACCGTAGGTGGTCGCAGGCGACCGAGTTGACATCGTGAACGGTCTCGCTCGTACTGTCGACGACGATTGCGGCTTCGTTGAGGTGCCGCCAGAACGCCTCCTCTGTGTGCTCCCCCGTGTGCGACATTGATACGACCTATTTGTGGGGATTTTGTTGTATAAGCATTCGGTGAGTTTCGACGAATTGAAACTGGTGGGAAGAGCGTCGCGTCTGCGAGACACGCCGCTTAAGAACTGGGTCTGTTATCGCTACGCTCTCGCTCTGTTACCGCTCCCGCTCTCACTGGCTACTCTCGGTCCACGCCGATTCTGACGAGGGGTGCGTTCTTGGCATCGATGACGGCGTAGAGGTCGCCCGAACCGGAGACGGAAAGCACGTCCCGGACGCGCCATCCGCGGTCGGCTAACAGCGGTTCGGCCTCGGTTACGGTTTGTCCGTCGACGGTGAAGTGAGCGAGATACTGCGAGGCCAGACCAGCGACGAAGAGGTCACCTTGCCACTCCGAAATCGCGTCACCCGTGTAGAATGCCATCCCACTCGGGGGGAACCCACCGCTACCACACGGCCACGAGAAGACCGGGCCGACGACATCGTCTCGATCGGCGTGCGAGACACCAATCGGCTCACCGCTGCCGTAGGTGCAGCCTTCGTCGGCGACAGGCCACCCGTAGTTCGCCCCGGCTTCGAGGACGTTTATTTCGTCTCCGTCTTGCTCACCAAACTCCGTCTCCCAGATGTCGCCCGTTTCTGGGTGGGTGGCTAACCCCTGCGGATTCCGGTGGCCGTAACTGAAGATGGTGTCTCTGGCGTCTGGGTCGTCGACAAACGGATTGTCAGTGGGGACCGAGCCATCGGCTTCAAACCGTAGTATCGTCCCCAGTTCGTTGGTCCGGTCCTGTGAGACGTGGTCCGGTCCGAAGTTTTTGAACTGTCGGTCGCCGACACTCACGTACAGTCGCTCGTCGCTGTCGAAAGTGATTCGTGACCCGAAGTGCCCGGTCGAGTCGACGAACGGCTCGGCGGCGTGGAGTCGTTCGAACCCCGTAATTCGCGCCGCATCTACGTCGAGGCGTCCCCGCCCGAGGTGAGTGCTCGACGTCCCGTCGTCTCGCGCAGCCGAATACGTGAGATACACCCACGGTTCGTCCGGATACTGTGGGTGGAGCGCGACGTCGAGGAGCCCGCCCTGCCCGCGTGCGTACACTTCTGGCGTCCCCTCGACCTGCGTCGTCGCTCCCGAACCGCGGTCGACGAGCAACAACTGGCCGCCCTTCTCAGTGACGAGGAGCCGCGAATCGCCGGGCAGGGATTCGAGTGCCCACGGGTATGTCAGCCCCGTCGCAACGCGTTCGACAGTGAGGTCTGCGGGCATGGTGTCCGTGCGCTCCGTAGTCCCGGACTCTGAATGACCAGTCGCTGTTGACGCTGTCTCGGTGTCCGAATCGGTATCGACGCCACCGACGCAGCCAGCGAGTGCGGTCCCCATGGCCAGTCCACCGACTCTGAGATACGTTCGTCGGTCCATCTCGATGTCGTACCGAAGGTCTCAGTGGGTATCAATGGTGCGACAGTAGGTTCAATGCAGTAGTCCCGCCCATCCCGACCCATCGTTCACTTCGCTGGTGCTACTTCACCAACCGTTGGTGTTGCGACGACACAGCGGAAGCTTCCATCCGGAACCGACTTTGATGGTAATCGATGTGTCTGCGTTTGAGACCGATACTTAGTCGATAATCTCGGTATCCTCGATATCGCGGAGTTCGGCGAGGGAACGCTGCCACTCTTCCCACTGTGTCTCTCCACTTTCGTCGACTGCATCAATCGTTTTGAGTTCCTGTTCTAGGCTCGTTGTAAGGTCATCGAGCGTATCTACCGATTCGACCGCACGGTCGATTGGTGGGTCCAGTAGCTCGGTATCGGGGCTTAGCGAGATGATTTGCAGTTGCTCTGGTGCACGTTTGCACAGGCGCTGAAACCACGTTTTGGCGAGAAGCGTCGGGTCGGCGATCCAAATAAAGCAATAGTAGAGTTCGTCGATGTCCGCAATAGGCTTCTCCCGTGCGCCTTCGAACACCCGCAACTTGAGGTCGAGTTCGAGTGTCTCTGAAATCGATTCGAGCTTCGACTTTATTTTCTCGGGGTCGTACGTTGCATCGTCGAAGAACGCAACCTGTACGCGTCGGTCCATCTCGTCTTGCTCTGACTGCGCAGGCCGGTCAACCCGCGGTGATATCTTTTTCAAATCGACCACGGAGACACTCTGCATTTGATACCGGTCTCCTTCACCATACGCAAGCAGTTCAAGTAGCGGGTCGGTATCCGCCCACGTCTGTAGAATGTCGTATTTCTCCGCGTCTTCTTCCTCACCAGTTGCGTAGTCAGAGACGCGCTCTAGCGCGGTCGGGTCGTTCGACACCGCCGTCACAAACGAAGGCCACTGGATGCTGATGACGACGAACTTTGCCAGTTGGGGGAGAGTAATCGTATCTCCAACTGGGTCTTCACCTCTGTCTGCAAGCAGCCCCTCCGATTCGGCCAGTACAGCACGGAGCCGATAGAGGTTCAGGAACCGCTTTACCTGCCGAGGGTTGTTGCCAAGCGCAGGGGCGGCCATCGCAACAATGTCGTCAAGGGTTGCTTCAAATTGAGCTGCAAGGTTTTCTTCCCAGAGTGTTGCGATGTCCTCCCGGTCAGTCGATGCGTCCTCCGTCTCTGCGTCGAGAATATTCCCGCGAACGAGGCGTTGGATATCTTCCCCTTTCGGCTCAGGGACGACGAAGGGAATCTGGATGAACTTCTCTAAATACCGGTATCCAAATTCGATTGGTTCTTCGTTATCGATTTCCCCGTCGATGTAATCCAGCAGTTCGTTGTGTTTTGCGGCGATGCCCGCAGCGACACGCTCTCGGTCGAGTCCGATAATGAAGATAAGCTGTGAGTCGTCGGAGACCATCAGATTGATCGAGCGCATCAAATCTGCTGCTCGTGGCACCGTACATCGGTCCACGTCGTCCATAAACACGTACACGGGACCGTCGTCACCGTACACGTCGAGCACGCGCTCGAGGTCCGCCTGAAAGGATTCGAGAAACTCTGTTCGCTCTTGGTATGTGGGGTCGTTTAGACGCTGGCTGAACGACCGGTGAATCGAAACTGACCAGATGCTATACGCTCGTCGAGTGAGGTCAATCCCTGCGAGAACACTGACAATAACACCACTCGTTCCCAGCCAGTACCGGAGGTTGAGACCGGTCGCTGAGAGAGCAGTAACGACCCAGTCGACACCGACGGTTAACCAAATCCAAAGGACGGTCGAAAGCGCGATAAGAGACAGTATAAAACCGCCTGTGAATTTGATGAGCGCCGCGTTGCTCGTCTCAGAGAGGAGTCGCTGCCACGTAATCGCGAAAAACTTCTGCGGACGTCTCGTCAGCGGAATGCTCTGTTTAAGCGAATCGACGAAGGTAATCGCAAACGACGCCCACAACGCTTCCTGTTGCTCGTGTTTCCACGGGTTGAACTCGACCGTCGTCTCTCCCTCGGCTTCGAGGCTCTCACAGAGTTGTTGCATGAACGAGGACTTGCCACTCCCCCACTCTCCTTCTACTGACAGGGTCAGCGGTGGCGTCGTTTCCTCGTGCGTCAAAAAATAGTGTACTGCGGCTACGTACGGCTCGAACCCGAGGTGGTCTGTCGTTGATGGATGGTCATTTGTTGCCCCGAAAGGTGCTGGCTCATCTGACGCATCCTCCCCCATGACCGACATATTCTGTTATATCCTACAAAACAGTTCTCTTATCTATCAAATGTCGGTGGAATTACCTCGACTTTGCTACTAGACGGATTCGCCACGCAGTACGCAAGAATCAGTTTTCTCTGTGGTCTCTCGTCGCTCCCGTCTCTTATGAGACACTCACGGCTAAAACACCGCCCTTCATTCCGGGGACGATGTCAGCGAATGACGTCTAGGTTGTCGTCGTCGCCATCGACGTTCCCTTCGCTAACAGCACGACCGGTGGCAGTCGAGTCATTGATTTCTTGATTGGACTCTACGTTCTGTCCCACGATGGACTTGTCTGTCTGCTCTTGGGTCGTCGGACCGAGGACCTGTGCCGACTGGACACCGGTCATGATGGCCATCACGCGGACCTTCCCCTTGTACTCGTCTTGAATGCGTGCGCCCCAGATGACGTTCGCGGCGGCGTCGAGTCGTTCGGTGATGTTGCTCGCGATTCCCTCGGCTTCCTTCAGTGTGAGGTCTGGACCGCCCGTGATGTGGACGAGGCCACCGGATGCGCCCCGGTAATCGACGTCTAAAAGCGGGTGGTTGACTGCATCGCGGACTACCTCTTGGGCCTTGTTCTTCTCTTGTGTTTCGCCGACGAGCATCACCGCGATGCCGCCTTGGTTCATAACTGTTGAGATGTCGGCGTAGTCGAGGTTGATGAGCGACGGTTGGGTGATGGTCTCGGTGATTCCCTTGACGGTCTCAGCGATAATCTGGTCCATGACCGAGAACGCCTTACCGATGGGTAGATTCGGGACGTACTCGAGGAGCCGGTTGTTGTCGAGGACGATGGTCGAGTCGGCTTCGTTGCGAAGCTTGTCGAGTCCTTCCCCGGCTTTCTTCGTGCGAGCGCGCTCGACATTGAACGGCGTCGAGACGATTCCGACCACGATGGCCCCTTGGTCCTTGGCTATCTTCGAGACGACTGGCGCGCCGCCAGTACCAGTCCCCCCACCCATACCGGCGGTGACGAAGACGAGGTCCGCACCCCCGAGGATTTCTTTGATAGTTCCTTGGGCCATCTCGGTTGCACGTTCGCCAATGGAGGGGTCACCGCCCGCACCCAACCCGTGCGATAGAGACTTCCCGACAACGAGCCTCGTGTCCGCGTCGACCATCTTCAGGTGCTGCTTGTCGGTGTTGATAGCGACTGTGTCGGCACCTGCAATGCCGATACTGTTGAGTCGGTTTACTGTGTTGTTCCCCGAACCTCCAACGCCAACCACAACGATACTGGGGTCGATAAACTCCTCCTCATCAGTATCTACCCCGGCGGTTTCTTCTGTCGTATGTTCGAGCGCTTCTCTAACGATATCTTGCATTGGAATCAGGGGTGGGGAGGTCGTCGTAGCTGTCTGGGACGAATTTTTGTATATGTTTCGACACCCGCCACCGTTGTTTTACTGACCTCCGCTTTCTTGTGTGGCCGGGACGACTCGGCTTCTCTTCTGGGTTCCCTCTTAGAGCCGTCTCTCGAATCATCGTGTTAGGTCCTCCAACATAGCTCGGGAGAAGAGACGTGAGAACGAACTCGGTGTCTGTGAATACCCAATTTTCGATTGACGCCCATTTAACGACCCTCCTACTGGAACTAGTTGGCCTACAGTAACGCTTATTTATTCAATTTCTCATGTAGGATACTAATAGTTCCGGATACATGTCTCTCTATTCATTCGACCATGTCATTGTGATTCGGTGGAAGCAAGACATATCTCAAGTAATCCGCCTGGACACACCGACATTCTGTACTCGTATCGGACAAGTGCATGACAGACTTCACGACCTGGCATCGCACGAACTGACAGACCGAAGCAGGAACCGGAGTGAAACCAGCGTGGAAATACATTCACGAATCGCCGCGTTCAGTCACAAATTCGAAACGCGCCCCGCCCTCGCCACTGTCTGTGACCCCGATTCTCCACCCGTGTGCTGTCGCAATCTCCGCGACGATTGCTAAGCCCAAGCCCGTTCCGTCCTGCCCCGTCGAGTACCCGCTTTCGAAGATTTGTTCCTTGGCTTCGAGCGGGATTCCCCCACCGTCATCGGCGATGTAGAACCCGCGGTCGTCTCCGAGGGTGCCGATTGTAATCGTCACATCCTCTCCACCGTGGTCGATTGCATTCCGCAGCACGTTCTCTACTAGCTCTTGGAGCCGGGCTGGGTCGGCGTGCACTGTCAAGTCGGTATCGACAGTCAGTGTCGCGTCCGCTGTCTCGACGGTCTGCCAACACGTGTGGGCGAGTTCGGCGATGTTGACCGGTTTGGTCTCGCTTATCGCGTTTCCAGACCGGGCGAGCGTCAAGAGGTTCTCGATGAGGAGTTCCATCCGTTCGTGTGCCTGGGTGACTTTGGCTAGGCTCTCACTGTCGTTGTCGTCTCGTGCCAGTGCGACCCACCCTTGGGCGACGTTCAGTGGATTTCGGAGGTCGTGACTCACGACCGACGCGAACTGTTCCAGTCGGTCGTTCTTGCGCTCGATTGCCTGCTCTCGCTGTTTTTGAAGCGTCACGTCCCGGAATACGAAGAGAAACCCGAGCGACGAATTGAGAGCGTCCTTGGACCCCGAGGTGTGAGCACTTCGGGGGACAATTGGTGAGACGGCCAGTTCGTACTGGTACTGAAGTCCATCGACCTCGGCTGTAATCTCGATTGGCTCTGCCGAGGTTCCGACCGGCGCTGTTGAGAGTTGGGGGTACTCTTCGAAGACTGCTGTCGTCGGCATTCCGATTGCGTCGTCGCCGACGCCGAATAGCAACTTCGCCCGCCCGTTGAGGTCGACCACGCGTCCGTCGGTGTCGACCGCGACGACCGGGTCGGTCATATTCTCGAATAGTGTCACTCGGGCAACTGGAACGAATTCGAGAAAGTCGGCGTAGAACAGCGCCCACAGGACGACTCCCGAACTGAGGACGATGCCGATGACGCTGAAATCCAAGCCCGGAATCCGAACGAAGTCCATCAATTCGAGAAACCCGGTCGACACTGGTAACACACCAGTGAAAACCAGCGATGCTGTCTGAATCTTGCTCACTCCCCGAGCGCTCGCGTATCGTTCCAGCAGGATACTGAGACCAATCAGCATGAGCGTCACCCGAACCAGCGTGTATCCGTAGAGTATCACACCCGGTGTCGGGTCAATCAGCCCTGACTGTGGGAGGTCAGTCATACCAGTCGCGTACAGGTGGTGCAGCGGGTTTGTGAGGATTCCCACCCATTCGAGACCGACTAATCCGAGCAGTCCTCCGACGACTAGCTTTTGTTTCCACCACTCGTGACCACTGTACTCGACGACGACGTAGAACCACGCGACTGCGGCTGGCCCAATGACGATGTACACGACGGTCTGTGCTGCTCTCGTTACGTCTGGTGAGACAAAGAGCGACGCCACACCCGCTGCAACCGACCAGATGGCAGCCGAGAATGCCATCACGACGAGAGGTAAGCCGCCTGGTCGCTCGCGATAGCGCCACGACAACGCTGTAATCGCGAGGCAAACGACCCCGATGGTGAGTTCGAGGAACGAGACGGCAAGTGTACTGGGAGTCATGTATCAGCCGAGTCGACAGTGATGCCTGTCACCTACTCTCGTCGTACTCGTCTCTCCATTATAATATGAACGTCCAAGGAACCCACAGAAGTTTGATACTGTCGTCGCATTGGAGGCGATAGTTGTAGAAGTAGTTCCTGCATCTCACTGTCGAACTGGAGCCACGTGGAGCAGAGCGATATGGCCTCTACAACCGTCAGGAGATTCTGTAGCCTGCTCTTGTGGGGGTTCTGTGACTTGCTCTCGTTCTTTGCACCGTGGTTTGAGTGGCTGGAATGGTTACACATGACTCACACAAGTTCAATTTAGTTATCTAAACCAAAGTTGTTTTTACTGAGGCACATCGCGTGTCTGGTATGTCTGCTGAACACCCTCCGTCTGTATTCCCGAGCGAGGACGTTCGGATACAACTCTGTGGTTTTCCGGTAGCAACAGCTGAGAAATTCATCACACAGGTGGCTGTCGATGCGTAGGCGCTCTTCGAGACGGCGATTTCTCGCTGGACTCTCGGCTGGTGTCTCTGGGCTGATTGCAGGCTGTACTGGCTCGCAACTCAGTCTCGGCTCCGACTCTGACACGGGGGCCAGCACCGACTCGCAATCTAGTTCTGCCGAGTCGTTTACCGTGGCACTCGCCCGCGACCCGACACGAGAGAAGTGGGACATCTACGGCGGTGTCACGCCGTACTACACGCACGTCTTCGAACCGCTGGTGGACACGACAGCGAACATGAAGACTGCACCGTTGTTGGCGACCGAGTGGGAGGCGGTCGACGAGACGACGTGGGAGTTTTCGCTTCGGGAGGGCGTCACCTTCCACAACGGTGATTCACTGACCGCCGACGCGGTCGTTAGCTCGTTCGACCGCGTCTTCGAGCAGTGGTCGTGGGTTCCGGGTTGGATTGGCGTCGAACCCGACGGCGTCACGGCAGTCGACGACACCACGGTCCGATTTCAGACGACGGAGCACTTCCCTGCGTTCCCGGGGACGATTTCGCACAACTACTTCGGGATTCAGCATCCCAACCCGAACGAGACACCAGTCGGAACGGGACCCTTCCAGGTCGAACACGTCGAAGAAGAGCAGTCGATAACGCTCACGCCGTACGAGAACTACCGTGGGGGGACTGCGGAACCGAGGGAACTCACGTTCAAGTGGGTCAAAGACCCGAATACGCGGGTGTTGTCGCTTCAGAAGGGCTCGGTCGATATCGCACAGCAGATTCCGAAGAGCCGGGCAACGGCGCTTGCCGACGCGGACGACACGGCTATCGAGACGCAACTCACTCCCGAGGCGGGGCTCGTCGCGGTCAACCTCTACACCGCACCGACCGACGACGAACAGCTTCGAAAGGCACTCAATTGGGCGGTCGACCAACACCAGATTGTCGAGCGCGTCTTGAACGGGATGGGAAAACCGGCCCGAGGGCCGATATCGTCGGTTATCCCGTGGGCTGTTCATGGCGACCTCTCACCGTACGGCCCCGACAGAGAGCGGGCGCGGGAGTTGGTCGAGGACTCTTCCTACAGCGGCGACCCGCTGTCGATTCTGATTAACAGCGAGAACACCGACGACAAGATGGTCGCACAGACGCTCTCGGGGTGGTTCGACGACATCGGCGTCGCGACCGAGATTCGACAGGTCGACCCGGCGTCGTTCTACGATACCTTCACCGCCGGCGAGGCACACCTGACGCTCGTCAGTTTCGGCTCGAACAGCGCCGCCTGTGATTACCTCGTTCGGGCGATGTTCCACTCGGAGGGCAGCGACAACCGAAAACGCTACAAGAAAAATGGAACCGGAATCTACAACCCCGGACCTGAGGTCGACCGTCTCATCGAGCGCGGCTATCGGGCTGAGACGCTGGCCGAAAAGCGCGAGCACTACGGTGCAGTGCAGAAACGAGTCGTCGAGACGGGTGCCGTTATCCCGCTGTACTACAACGAATCCGTCTTGGCCCGGCAGGCGACCGTCTCGGGAATCGATGGCCACCCAGTCAGCAACATGGCCGATTGGGCTGAACTCTCTCGGAGCGACTAGCATGCGCGGAACCAACCAGACGGGGGAGTGGTCCGCCGCCGACTCGACAAGTGCATCAATCCGAAACCGAATGACAGCGATAGAGTCGAAGCACATCAATGGTTGATATTACGAGACGGCAGACGTTGTTCGGACTCGCGACCGGCGTATCCGGTCTTGGTGGCTACTGGGCGCTCGGTGGCGACTTGGCACCCGGTGACGACGGAGCGCCCGGCGACGACCATGCGGAATCCGATACGGTCACCGTGGGGTCGCCGTGGACGCCGGATTCGCTGGACCCGGTCGTAAACGGGTGGCTCTGGCGTCGAATCAGCGTCCTCGAACCGCTGTTGACTGTCGATTACGACGCGACAGTAGCTCCCGGTCTCGCAACTGACTGGCGGCGAGTCGACGACGTGACGTGGGAATTCGACCTCCGTGAGGGCGTGACGTTCCACGATGGGACCGACCTCACGGCGAACACCGCGCTCCCCTCGCTCAGACGGGCGTTCGAGTCGAACTCGATGGCTTCCGTGCCAGTCGAATCAGTCGAGGCGGCCGACGACCAGAGAGTCGTTATTCGGACGGACACGCCGTTTTCGCCACTCCCGGCGCACTGTACCCGAGGCCAGACGTGTCTCATTTCACCGACCGCTATCACTGACGACGGGTCGGTCAGCGAACCAATCGGAACCGGTCCCTTCCAGTTCGAACGCTGGCAACAAGGGTCCAGTATCACGGCGACGGCTACCGCCGACTACCACGGTTCGGGGCCTCGTGTCGAGACGCTCGTCTACGAGGGAATCACCGACGACCAGACACGGCGGCTGAAACTCGAGAGCGACGAGCTAGACATGGCTCGAATTCTCCCGAACGAAACGGCCGACACGCTCGAATCACGCGACGGCCTCTCTGCTCACACGTACGAGATTCCGCGAGCCCGGTACCTCGTCTTCGATTTGGACTCGTCTCCGTTTTCGGACAGGCGCGTTCGCAGCGCAGTCATGCACGCGGTCGACCGCGACGCCATCGTCGAGAATATCCTGAGTGGCCTCGGCTCGGCGGCAGTCGGTCCGTTCCCGTCGAACATCACGGATTGGGCCGTCGACGACCTCGAACCGTACGAGTACAACCCGGACCGTGCGCGGAGTCTTCTCTCGGAGGCAGGCTGGGAACAGGACGGTGAGACTCGAACTCGCGATGGAGAATCACTCTCTGTGTCCATCTGGACCTACAATACCCGTCCGAAACTCCCCACAATCGCACAGGTGATACAGAGACAGCTTCAGGAGGTTGGGTTCGATGTCGAGGTCACACTCATGGAGTCGGCAACGATAAAAGAGCAGGCGAAAAGCGGCTCTTTCGACGCCGTGCTCTGGTCGAGTTCAGTACTGTGGTACCCCGACCCGGACCGACTGTCGGACTTCGTTCACTCGGAGACGGCGACGATGTTCAGCGGCTTCGAAAACGAGACGGTCGATAGACTCCTCGAAGAGGCACGGCGCACGAGTGACCGTGACGAACGGTTCGAACGGTACGCCGAGGTCCAGCGCATCGTTCAGCGCGAGGTCCCGATTGGCTGGCTCACGTACTATACGAACGTCGTCGGAACACGCGCCGACATCGACGGCTATCGCCCGCACCCGACCGAGTCCTGCTACCATCTAGAGAACATCACACGACAACGATGAACGGCTGGAAACTGGCCAGACGAGTGGCGACGATGCTCGTCGTCCTCTTCGGCGTTTCGGTGCTCACCTATGGACTCATCTTCGTCACGCCCGGTGACCCGGCGCGAACGATTCTGACCCAGCAGATGGGCGGCCAAACCCCATCACAGGAGGCGGTCGAACAGTTCCGGGTCGCGAAGGGCCTCGACGACCCGTTCCCTGTCCAATACGCCCGCTGGGTGGAGAACGCAGTTCAGGGCGACCTCGGACAGTCGTACTACAGCGACCAGGCAGTTACCGCGATGATAGCCACGAGGCTCCCGAACACTATCGCACTCGGTGTCGCGTCGATGCTCGTCGCGGTTGCGATTGCCGTCCCAGCCGGAATCGCGAGCGCGGTCGAGCCAGGGAGTCAGACCGACTACGCCGCACAATTTGGCGCGCTCGTCGGTGTCTCGATGCCGAACTTCTGGCTCGGCTATCTGCTCATCATCGTCTGTTCGCTCTGGCTCGACCTGTTTCCCGTCGCCGGCGCGGGCGGGCTCGAATATCTGGTCTTGCCCGCGTTGACGCTGGGTTCCGGCATGGCCGCCGTCATCGCCCGGTTAGTCCGAACGGCGATGCTCGACGTGCTCGACGACGCGTACATCCGAACTGCCCGGTCGAAGGGGTTACGCGAGCGAATCGTCGTCTACAAACACGCCCTCAGGAACGCGCTCGTTCCCGTCGTGACGATTATCGGACTCCAGTTGAGTTACGTCCTCAACGGGGCTGTCGTCGTCGAGGTCGTGTTCCAACGACCGGGACTTGGGACGCTCTTGGTGGACGCGATTTTCGCACGCGACTACCCGGTCGTACAGGGGGTGACGCTGCTCATCGGCGTCATCTTCGTAGTGACGAACTTCGCGGTCGACCTGACGTACAGCCGCCTCGACCCGCGAATCGATTTCGGGGGTGAACCGACGTGAGCGCGACCCAATCCGACCCACAGCAACGCCCGGCCGACAGTCGGAGCCGGTTGACTGACACGATTCGGTCGAACCGCCTCGCACAGGTCGGTGTCGTCGTCGTTCTCTTGCTGGCCGTGACCGCCGTGTTCGGCCCGCTCGTGTCGCCGTACGACCCAGTCGAACAGAACCTCGCTCACCAGTTGGAACCGCCATCACCGTCCCATCCACTCGGGACCGACCAACTCGGCCGCGACGTACTCACGCGACTGCTGTATGGGGCCAGACTGTCGCTCGGAATCGCCGTCGCCGTGACGGGCGTCCGACTCGTCGTCGGGACCGCGGTCGGCCTCGTCGCGGGCTACGCAGGCGGTTGGGTCGACGAAGCGTTGATGCGACTCGTCGACACGCTGTTAGCGTTCCCCGGAATCGTGCTCGCGTTGGTCATCGCGGGCGTTCTCGGGCCGAGTCTCGTGAACGTGATGCTCGCGCTGGCTGTCGTCGGCTGGGCGTCGTACGCCAGATTAGTCCGAAGCAACGTCCTCGCACTTCGAAACCGAGAGTTCGTCACCAGCGCCAGATTGCTCGGTCGGTCCCGGACACACGTCGTCGTCCGGCACCTGATTCCGAACGTCGTCGCTCCGGTCGTGGTGCTGGCGACGCTCGATATCGGTGGCGTCATTCTCGGGACTGCAGGGCTGTCGTTCATCGGACTGGGCGCACAGCCGCCGACGCCCGAGTGGGGGACGATGCTCGCGTCGGGACGCACGTATCTCCAGCAGGCGTGGTGGCTCGTCAACGCTCCGGGCGTCTGTATCATGATTACCGTCCTCGGGTTCAACCTCCTCGGTGACAGCCTCAGAGACATGCTTTCGCCGACACAGTCGGCGCAAATGGAGCAACTCTGAAGCAATTATGAGTGACCCATTACTCCGCGTCGAGGACCTGCAGACCCAGTACCACACCACTCGCGGGACTGTCCACGCCGTCGACGGCGCATCGTTCACCGTCGACCGCGGCGAAATCGTCGGCATCCTCGGCGAGAGCGGGAGCGGAAAGTCCGTCACGGCGCGGTCGATTTGTCGACTCGAAGACCCGGGAAAAATCGTCGATGGGGCGGTCACGTTCGACAGGACCGACCTCACGACCGCCGACGAGTCGACGCTTCGCCGGATTCGCGGCTCCGATATCTCGATGGTGTTTCAGGACCCGACCGAGACGCTGAATCCGGTGTCTTCCGTCGGCGAGCAGATTGCCGAGGCGGTTCGGATTCACGACACAGAAGAGCGCCAGCGACTCCTCGATTACCTCGGCGTGCCGCTGTTCCGAAACCGGTCGGCGTGGTCGGACGCACACGAACGCGCCATCGAGTTGATGGACCAGATGGATATTCCGAATCCTGAATCCCGGTCGTCCGCGTACCCACACGAGTTCTCAGGCGGGTTGCGTCAGCGTGCGGTCCTCGCCATCGCACTGGCGAGCGAGCCGTCACTTCTGATTGCCGACGAGCCGACGACGGCACTCGACACGACGACACAGGCCGACATCCTCCGACGGTTTCGTACTCTCCGAGACGAACGTGACCTCGGTATCCTCCTCATCTCTCACGATATCGGCGTCATCGCACAAACCTGTGACCGCGTCGTCGTGCTGTACGGCGGGCAAGTGATGGAATCTGGCCCGGTCGAGACCGTGCTGACCGAACCGGCGCACCCCTATACTCGAGCCCTGCTTTCGTGTTCGGTTCGAAACAGTGAGCCGGGTGAACGGGTTCGGTCGGCAGACGGTAGTCCACCAGACCCTGTTGGTGGTCACGTGGCCTGCCCGTTCGCCGACCGCTGTCAGTACGCGACGCCGACGTGTCGCGAGGGTCGCATTCCGACGACCGAACTCGACGACGGGCATCGAGTGGCCTGCGTGGAAGCACCGCTCGATGCGCCCGCCGAGTCGCCTCACCGACGGGCTCCACCGATGCCAGACGGAGGTGCAGACCGTGACTCCATCTGACGGTGCGAAGCAGCGTGTAGTGGACGAGAGTGAATCGGCGTCTGCAGCTCCGGTACTCGAGTTGCAGAACGTCTCGAAGTCGTTCTCGGGCGACCGGTCGCTCTTGGACCGCTTGCGTGGTCGCACCTCGGCCGCGAAAGCGGTCTGTGACGCATCGCTGGCTGTTCACAGCGGCGAGACCGTCGGTGTCGTCGGCGAGAGTGGCTGCGGAAAATCGACGCTCGCCAAACTCCTCACTGGTCAACTCACGCCGGACTGCGGACAGGTGCTCCTTGACGGGACTCCTGCTGGTGGGCTCGCGGAGCGGTCGCCCACACAGCGCCGCCGGGTTGGCGTCGTGCTCCAGCACGTACGCGGGAGTTTCGACCCTCGGTGGTCGGTTCGTCGGTCGCTCTCGGAGGCGCTCGACGGTCCAAACCCTGCCTCTCGCTCCAACTTCGATTCTACCCTCGACGACGTTTCCGGGTTGTTGCGTAGCGTCGACCTCTCACCGCAACTTGCCGACCGCTACCCCCGAGCACTCTCTGGCGGGCAACTCCAGCGCGTTGCGCTCGCTCGAACGCTCGCCCACGACCCCGACGTAATCGTCCTCGACGAACCCGTCTCTGGCCTCGACGTGGCGACCCAAGCGACGATTCTGAACCTGCTCGCTGACGTTCAAAACCAGTTCGGTGTCGGATACGTGTTCATCTCTCACGACCTCGACGTCGTCCGGTATCTCGCCGATAGGGTCGCTGTCATGTACGCCGGTGAGATTGTCGAATCGGGACCAGCAACACAGCTCTTCGACCAGCCGAATCACCCCTATACCGACGCGCTTCTCGGTGCGATTCCGAGTGACGACCCCAGAGACGATCCACCGAACCCGCTCCACGGCGACCCTCCAGACCCAACGAATCGACCGACTGGGTGTTCGTTCCATCCGCGCTGTCCCGCGGCGACGGCGGCGTGTACCGAGCGCCGCCCCGAGTTCGAGGCGGTTGGTGGCACCCGCGTTCGGTGTCTTCATGCACCGGATGCTA
This sequence comes from Haloferax elongans ATCC BAA-1513, assembly GCF_000336755.1. GTDB lineage: Archaea > Halobacteriota > Halobacteria > Halobacteriales > Haloferacaceae > Haloferax > Haloferax elongans. Next base: position 23,168 of record NZ_AOLK01000019.1, read on the forward strand.
CGAGCGACCGCGACAGTGACGACTACCATGGTGACGACCTCCACGGTGGCGACCACCGCAGTGACGACCACCGCAGCGACACACCCTCTGAAAGAGCGACTCACCAACCGGACGTGACCAACGCAAATCGACCATGACTGACAGCTCCAACACTGAGACGCCAGACAGCTACGACATCGCCATCGTTGGCGGCGGGCCAGCCGGTTCGGCAGCCGGTGTCTTTCTGGCTCGCGCCGACTTCGATGTCCTGTGTTTCGACCACGGCCGCTCCGCGCTTGGGAAGTGCGCGTTCCTCGAAAACTATCTCGGCTTCCCGGCCGGTATCTCGCCAGCCGCATTTCGCAACCTGATGCACGAGCACACCGACGCGGTCGGGTGTGAACGAGTCGAAACGGCGGTCGAACGAATCTCGAAGCACCCCTCAGGTAACGGATTTCGCGTTCACAGCCGAGATGCGGTGTTCGACGTTCGCTACGTTCTCGCGACATCGTGGGCCGAGACTGACTACCTCTCCCCACTGGGTGTCGAGACTGTACAAGAGGAACACCCGGGCGATGTCGAGGTGGTCGTGACCGACGACGACGGCGAGACCACCGTCGACGGGGTCTACGCCGCAGGTCGAATCACCGAAACATATCATCAGGCGCTCGTGAACGCCGGTGACGGAGCACGCGTCGCGCGGTCGATTATCGAGCGCCAGCGACCGAACTACTACAACGACTGGGTCGTTCCAGCGGGCTACTACGACCAGTTCGACAGGGCCGTTCCCGAGGGTGTCGAAGAAATCACGCACGACGAACGCCGCGAACGCGAGCAGCGTGCGACACGAGAGCTGGCTGCGTTCTTCTCTGACCGGGTGTAGCGGGTTCGGCTGTCTCTATCGAAGGAACTCGTGTTGGTCGGTGCGTGAGTGTTGCTTCAACCCAACTAGGGTTCGTCTGTAACCTGTTGGCCCTGTTCACTGCGTTGTTTATCGGCATGCTTCAACCCAACTAGGGTTCGTCTGTAACCAGCCGAATCGTGTGCTCGTCACGGCGGATGTACCGCAGGCTTCAACCCAACTAGGGTTCGTCTGTAACCGTACCCGAACTCCTCGGTCGAGCCCGTGAAGTGGCTTCAACCCAACTAGGGTTCGTCTGTAACGGGGGAATGTCCCCGATATCGGGCGTATCGAGCAAGCTTCAACCCAACTAGGGTTCGTCTGTAACGACGCTCGCCGAGGCGACCGAGACCATCGAAGAGTTGGCTTCAACCCAACTAGGGTTCGTCTGTAACCGCACGAGGGACTAAAACATGGCAATACTACTCGACGCTTCAACCCAACTAGGGTTCGTCTGTAACGGAAGAAGCCTTCGTGCATGCCTTCTTTCGTCGTCTGGCTTCAACCCAACTAGGGTTCGTCTGTAACTAGCAGCGACACGCGAGATATCCACGAAACACCTCATGGAAGCTTCAACCCAACTAGGGTTCGTCTGTAACGCGGACATCCCGTTGACGGTGGGGCCACCGCCCTGGAGGCTTCAACCCAACTAGGGTTCGTCTGTAACGGGACGCCTATCGGTGGCGCGCTCTCGACCCCACTCGGTGGCTTCAACCCAACTAGGGTTCGTCTGTAACTGCTCGACGAGGTGGCTTCGGAATACGACTACGGCTTCAACCCAACTAGGGTTCGTCTGTAACGTCTGTCGTCGACGGGTTTGCAGGTGCGACGGTGACTGCTTCAACCCAACTAGGGTTCGTCTGTAACTTACTGGGGATTCACTGACCAATCTCTCTGTTGTTGGCTTCAACCCAACTAGGGTTCGTCTGTAACGTCGAGTTGTCGAAGCGGTTCACCGGCTATACAGTTGCTTCAACCCAACTAGGGTTCGTCTGTAACCAACGGGGCCGATGTGCGTGAGGTCGACGTCATCCAGCTTCAACCCAACTAGGGTTCGTCTGTAACGCCACCTGGAGGCCGCCCGGTCGGCCGGGGCACATGACGCTTCAACCCAACTAGGGTTCGTCTGTAACCCGAGGAGTGCCCCGCCGTCATCGTCCTCGTCTGCGGCCTGCTTCAACCCAACTAGGGTTCGTCTGTAACTGCATTTCGACGTTCTTTATCGACACCACGTTCTCAGCGCTTCAACCCAACTAGGGTTCGTCTGTAACTGATTGGTCCGTCGGCAGCGGCGCTGTCGATTGGGCTTCAACCCAACTAGGGTTCGTCTGTAACAGTGATGCGCTCGTTTGCTGAGCCGGACACACTGTTCTTCAACCCAACTAGGGTTCGTCTGTAACGGCGAGTTGCATCCCGTCTGCAACGGGCTGTTGGGCTTTTCTTCAACCCAACTAGGGTTCGTCTGTAACGATAGATGTCTATTGCTTCGTCGTAATAGGTATCTGGCGGTCTTCAACCCAACTAGGGTTCGTCTGTAACACCTCAAATTCATCGTCGTCATGGACGAGTTCGACGGTCTTCAACCCAACTAGGGTTCGTCTGTAACCATGGCCGATTTGGCCACCACAGCCCTTCTACGTCCTGTTCCCACTCAAGTGTTTCCGTCGACCCCCAATACCCCCCAAACCCCCGGGGGGTCGAAGTTACAGAAACCGCGCGTCGTCAGTTGGGTCGTCTCCGATAACAGTTCGGTCGACATACTGAGCAGACCCAACGCGATAGATAATCACCGACTCCTCTGGGTTCAGCAGGGATTCAGTATGATTCCGAATCGTTTCTAAATCACCTTCGGTAACCTCGCCCTCGAAGACCGAGTTTTGCACATGAGTGAGATACTTCCGGAGAAAATTCAGCATCAATCGTGTTCGGTCTGCTCGCATGTCGTACACAACGATGAGATACACCACAGTCACCACCACCGCTTGAATGGGACATACTCCTCTCCAGTGAGGAGATGCTTTTTCAGTTTGTAGGCCTCGATTCGAAGGAGATACTGGTAGCTCACCTTCCGGTTCAATTGCGGGTGGTTAACTGTCTGCTCTAGCGTCTCCTCGAACGCTTTTGAGAACGTTTTTCGGCCACTCTCAGTCAACAAGCAGGAATTGAGCTCCGTTTCAAAATCCGATGGTGTCAGTTGCTTCCGATTGAGAAGCCGGAAAATAACTCGGTCTGCAAGCACCGGTTTGAACACGTCTGCGATATCGAGTGCCAGTGAGTATCGGCGCTCTCCCGGTTCGTGAAGATAGCTGACGGCTGGGTCGAGGGCAGTTGCGCGAATTCCTGAGACCACATTTGCATACACGAGCGAATTCCCAAACGAAATGAGACTGTTCGCCTCGTTCGTCGGTGGGTTATAGTGCCGCCCGTTGAACACGAACCCATCCGGGAGGATACTATCGAACGTTGAGTAGTAGGCACGCCGAGCGGTTGCCTCGACACCCATGAGTGCTTCGACAGTGTCCGTATTCTGGAGTCGATCGGCCGTCGAATCTAGTGTTTCGAGGGCCGAACCGAAGCTGTGCTCACGCGCGTCATAGTACGCGATGTTCGCTCGCATGTTGTGGATACTTCCGGCAACGAACTTCCGGGCAATCGTCGTCCGATGTTCAGCATCGTCGTAGGCGCGTACTTGTTCGACGAGTGTCTGTCCCGATGTTTGGCCTCGGTTTGGCATAACCGACCCGGCATAGTAATCCTTCCAGCCAAAGATGTGAATTGCCGTGCCGTGTTTGTTGAGGAACGACACAAGTCGCGTATTGTACTCAATTTGGCCGTGAAGGTAGATGGCTTCGGCCTTCTCGATTGGGAGGTATTTCTTTTCGCCGTCAAGAGTTACGAGACGGACAGTGTCGTTGTACCGTTCGAGACGCCCGTCGCTGAATATGTGGTAGTTTCGGTCCATCTTAGCAACTCCAACAAAAGTCGTGATAGGCGCACGACTCACAGACTTCTTTCTCCGATGCTGGCGGTGGCGAATCACTCGTAATGATCTCGTAAATCCCCCGGATTGCCGCTTCGACCCGTTGTTCGGCTTCAGCTGTCAATTCAATCGCTTCACGACGCCGTTCTGTCGGGTGGGCGAGAACCCCGGACTTCTCGACGCCGGCAACATGCTTCAGATACCACAAGTAGTACTGCAACTGGAGCTTTGCGGGGTCGACGAGTGCAGAGGAGGGTTTGACCTCCATCACTCGACCGTCATCGAGTACGTCGATTGCGATTGTACTATCGATGGACATGTGCCGTCGTTTCTCCCTGTATGCGGTTTCATCGACGTGCGTCCCACGAACGATAGCTGTATTTCCACGGTCAATCTCGACTTGCCGACTGTAGAACCACAGTTCGCGTTCACACACGACATAATACTGCATCATAACCCCAGTCACTCGAAACGAGTCGTCTACTGCGTCTTCCTTTGCCGCTCGTAAGAGTCGTGCAACTGGGTCCTGTGGTGCTTTGGTCATAGGAAGCGGTCCTCAATTGTCGTGTCTGGCACGACGAAGCCTGTGGTGTGATCGAAGTATCGCTCGAAGGTGTGCGATTCTGCACTGAGGACACGAAGCGACCGTTCTTTGTCGTGCCCAGCAAGCGGTCGAAGGTTCGTTACAGTCTTTGCCTCTGGTGAGTCGTCGCGGTAAATTGGTACTGAGACCCGAAGTGGTTTGGTCGCGTTGAGAAGTCGCTTGACCGTTTCGAAGTCGTAGTTGTCGTACGCCTCTTCGAGCGCGGAGACGAGGTCTTGATCCGACTGGGTGACAGCGATGAGGACATCAACTGTGTTTGTTTGTGTGATCAGGGATAGCCTACCCAGCGATTCGGCGTCAGCACTTTCGACGTACTTGCGGTACTGTTCTTTCCCAACGTTCTTGTCGTGTTGCAGTCGCCGGTAATACTCGTTCACTGCTGTCCGGGCCACTGCCTTGCCATCAAGTTTGGTTTTATCGCCACGGACAGAGTTAAGTGCCGCAGCAGTTACTGGCGTCAGGGACGGCCCATTGTTGTCGTAGACTGCTACTGCTGGGGTGTGGGTCTGCTCTGCCGGCTGGGCAAGCCACCAGATTGTAACGTTTCCTCGCTCCTGTTCGAACGAACGGTTACAGCGGCCTGCGGCTTGTACGATACTGTCGACTGGAGCCAAATCGCGATATACGTTCTCGAAACTGACGTCAACACCAGCTTCGACGAGTTGTGTTGTCACTGCAATGACTTGCACCCCAGCGTCACGCAACCGTTTGACTGTCTGAATTAATGCGAGTCGGTCAGTCGGCCGGAGTCGAGTTGAGAGATGGACAAACGCGCGCTTGGTGGATTGTCGAACTCGTTCGACGGTTTGTGTAACCGGGTCTGAAGCTCCACCGTGGAGGACCTCAAAGTACTGTTCGGCGAGGCTAACGGCAGCAAGTCGTTCCGTGACGGCTGCAGTCAATGCTCGTGCACTATCAATCGTATTGCAAATCGCGAGTAGAGACTCACCGGCAGCGGCCACCTCAACGATTTCAGTCGCTGCTGCGTCGTATCCAAGAGGCTGGTCCTCGCCCTGCAGGAAGCGGTCAATAGAGTCGTGGAGTCGATACTGAACACGTTCTGCAACCGAGAAATACTGCTCTGTCTCCGACACGAGGGGTTCTGCATTGGGGAAGAGTTCAGGTTGCGTCGCTGTCATCGAAATCACGGTTGCACCATATTGGTCAGTGAGGACTTCGACTAGCCTTGGAACGAGCTTCCACCAGTCGAGTGGGAGTGACTGTGGTTCGTCGAGTACGACCACACTGTTACGGAGCGCAGGAATCTTCATTGACTGCGTATTTCGCGGCCCAGCTAGACTTTCGAACAGTTGGACGAAGGTGGTTATCGTGAGTCCTGCTCGCCAGCCTTCCCCGAGCAGGCCTGCGATATCGTCGTTCAGGTCGGCTGCATCGTCGTCGGTGTTCTCAAACCGAGTTTCGGAGAGGTGATGGTGAAGCGCCAGCATCCCATCGGTCCCGTCAGTCTCGAAAATAGTCTGCACTTCTGCTCCGACCTGGTCGATAATACTTGTAAACGGTAATGCGTATACGATGCGGGCGCCATCTGTCCGGTCACGGATCTTGAAGGCAGCATTCAGTCCAGTGAGCGTTTTCCCCATCCCAGTCGGCAATGTAATCGTTGCAACGCGTGAGTCACCACTGACGAAGTCCGGAATCGAATTGAGGACGTCGCGGCGGGCGCGTGATCGGAAGTGGTTGAGTCGCTCGGTTCGAGTTCCCCCTGGGGTGGTCGTGGTCCCCGAGAGATCGTCGATATACTGTGTGAGTGTCTCAGTGCTAGGAGGTGCAGCACTGTAGACTGACCGTTTACGAGGCGCGCCAGCAGCACTCGTCTTATCGGCGAGTACGAGTGCCCCCCAACACTCCAGCATGAGGCCGTAGAACTCGTGGGTTAGAAAGTCCGGGTCTGTAATCGGACGCTCACCGTTGAGGGTGACGTGACTGGCAATCTCGTCGAAGAGCGATTCATCGTTGGCACAAGCCATCGCGAACGATTTCCACACACTGTCGTCACCAGTTGCTGTTTCGAATACCGCGGTCGCAAGAGTCGGTGCGTGCTGGTGAATGTCCACGACTTGGTGTTTAATTCGTCGCCGCGGTTCGGGGTCGGGTGACGATACGCGAGAGAAGAGATACGTAATCGCGTTTGGGAGCCGGCCATGGTGTTTTGCAACTGCAATAAACCCTGCAAGACACGTTGCTGTCGAGTGACCCGTCTCTCGTAGGACATAGTATGCCGCAAACGACCCGAGCGGCGCATGATATCTCAGGGCATCGTGCTTTGGATTTCCAGGGTACTCACCGATGTACTGTTGAAAATAGGTCGTTGCTTTCCCGATGTCGTGGACGAGTGCGAGTCGGCGAACGACACCCCGGACCGATTCGTCGTCTGGGGTTGTGGCCCCAGCGGGGAGGATCATATCGACGCGGTCCCGAACGTCACGGAGGTGGTCGAACAAGAACACACCGGGGCGGCCGTTCTCCGGAGGGTGTGAGTACCGGCGCTCGTACTCGGATGTCATCTCAAACGAACATCACCGTGTGACCATCGACGATGTTTGTATCTGGATCTCGGACGTGAATTGGTCCCGCGTCCGGGTTGTACGCGTAGCTCGTGAACCCTGTCGTTGTACGCCCACTTCCATCAGCTTGCATGAATGCAGGCGATTCTTCGATTTGGCAGCGTGTTTCCGTATCTGGAATGACACGGTCAACCGCGTTCGGCACGGCTGAGTCGACCGCAACGACACCAGTTGTTGGGTCATTCTCAACCTCAAACTGGCCGTGGTACCGGATATCTGCGAGGTACTCTGACAGCCCTAGGCTCGGAACATACTGTGATTTCCCTTGGGAAAGCATCTGGTGTAGTGCATCGAACTGGTCGGAATCACTCACCCAGACGTAGAGGCGATACGCCGGGTCAACAAGTACCTCGTAGTTATGCTGTTGGCGGGGTTTCGTCGGGTCCGGGAGCTTGATACTGATCTTTCCCCTGCTGTTTAGCGACTTCATCGACTCTGCCGCAGTCGAGAGGGTATTGACCGGCATGTTCATCGTTCTAAGTGGCTCGACAGGTTCGATCGCAATCGCAGACTCGCCGGGGGCAAATAGCCCGTAGTAGCCATCCCGTTCGATACCGAGCACCGCTGCAAGCAACCCAGCAACCGTCGTTCGGGGAATGATACGGTACGTCTGTTTGACGATATTTCCCTCAATACGACGGAAGTGACCCCATGGACCGCGAATTGTGAGCGAGAGACACCGCGGGGGCTCAACCGACTCGCTGTTGCGAGCTTTGTCCCACTCTGAGAGGCTCTGTTGGCTCACGGTTAGTTGGGTAACGTCTCGACGTGATCATCGTACACGTCAATGACGTGGACGGCATTTGCCCCGAGCGCTGCTTCGAGCGCCCCAATGAGGACTTCTGGCCCACCGACATCGCCATTCGAAGACACTGACAAGACATCACTCGTCGCAACGTGGACCTGCTCGATGCGACTTGCATTCTGCTCGAGTCGGTCAACAAGCGTATCGACCGCGAGCGTCAGGTCACGGATGTTTCTCAGTTCTTCAGGAGGCTTCGTTCGTCCGTCGTTTTGATCGAGTTCAAGGTCCTTGTCTAATCCACCGAGATGGAAGCTATCGTCGGCATACTCGACGCGAAGATAGAGACGTGGTTCTTGGCCGACTTTGCTCCGACTGATTGTTTGATTTTTCAGCGCTCGCCAGCAGAGTGTATCTAGCCGTTCGACATCTTCGGTTGTGAGCATCGTGTCTTCCGCAGCGTGTTCATCGACGAGTCCGTGGAACCGTATCAGACCGTATTGAATGCGGTGGTCGTCAAGTCCGAAGCCACCTTGTTCCTTTCCTTCCTGGGTCGCGATGACGCTGGTGAGGCTGTCGTATTCTTCGTTTTCATTCACCGCGTGCATAGACTTGCCGGGGGAGAATTGAACCGGACCAGTGAAGTGGTCAGGCAACGACCCATATGAATCATCCATATCGACGCTCATCGTCGCGCCAAAGTAGCGTACGTCGGCGCTCTCTTCGAGGAACGTCCGGAAAACTGCTTCAGAGAGCTCGTCGTTATCGTCGTAGTCGTCAGGGTCGACTGCTTTGAGGCGGTCTTTGAGTAATCTCTCGCGAGTGTACTGTTCACCTTCTTCTTGGACGTTTCTAATGTAGACCCCGTGCCCATCTGCATCTAGTTGATCGCGGAGATATCGCTTGAGGCGAACGTCGGTGACGATTGCCTGTTGGGTCTGTGGGTCAATCCGTGGCCGGTTTGCCCCGCTGAGGGGGTTGCCGTTTGGATTCGCGTCAACGGCATCGTACAGGAACACGATTTCTGAGCGGTTCTCGACGGTGTCTAGGTCTTCAGTCATGGGCTTAGTTGGTGGCTGTGTTCGGTTGTTCGGTCTCGCTGTTCGACGTTTGCGGTCGGTCATTCATGCCGTAGGTGAGCCCGAGCGCGTAGTAGAACCGGAGGTCGGCAGTATCGAGCTCCCAGTCATCCGGGTCCGGGTTGATAACTCGTCTTCGGAGTCGATCGACGATATAATCGAATTTGGTCCCCGGATAGCTTGCATCCCCCTTCTTTTCCTGCCGCGTGTACGTGATCGTCTTCTCGATCGCAGATTCTGTGACTTTCTTGATTCGGTTGCTCGTAACCGCTTGGACTGGGAACTGGTCAACAAGTGTCGTCGAGCGATTGTGTTTGTGTTCTTGATAATTCCCGACAGCACCGACAAGAGCGCCGAGCAAGAAGGACGCACACCGCTCGTCGTTCGATGCAAGTGCTGGCGTGTCTTTGATAAACGATTCGAGCTTCTCTGCACCGGCGAAGCCGCCGTCTGCAATTGGTTCGGTGATATCTGGCATGGTTCGTGAGTCGTAGGTTGGGGGCTCAGCAACCGGCTGTTGCGTGCCTGTGGCTTCGAGGAATGTGTGTGGCGCACTTGCGAGTGCGCACAGCTGGGCGTACTGGCTAGCCACTCTGAAGACCGGGAACCCGTGGTCGTCATCCCCGGAGTCGTCAATGATGCGGTCGACATACGAATCCAGCAATGACGAGACCGGAAGTGGGTCGCCACTGAGGACCGCAACGAGTGCCTTAATCCGTGGGTCGTCCGCACTCGCGTCCGTGTCGTCGTCTCCGGTCGGGAACGTCTGGTAAAAGTACGAACCAGATGCGACAAGCCCGAGAAAGTCGTCGCCCGAGAGGAGTGGCCACTTCTCGTGTGTCGGCAGTGCGGCTGTCCGGTCGACTCCGGATTTAAACGCCGCAGTTCGGAGCATGTCCCTGTGAGCGGTTGCTACCGAGGCAGGGTACTGAATTCGCCCGTTCATCGTTTCGCCGAAGACGTCGAACCGCGACATCTGGTGTGGCATAATCGCCGAAACGTAGAACCGGAGCGAATTCTCATCGAGTGGGACGTCTTCACGGAACTGATACGCGGTCTCGATAGGCGTCAGTCCACTCTTCTCATCGTCTTCCTCAAGCGTATCGTACAGAAGTTCGTAGAGGCGGTAGGTGTCTTCGACAGTCGGATTCCCGAAAAAGTACGGGAGGTAGTAAACCCGTGCGCCGAACGTCCGATACGAGCACGCGTCGATGAACGGTTCTGCGTTCATCAGTGTGATCGCAGCGTCCTCTGAGATTGGGTGTGTGCGCCATGCTTCGTCAGGATCGAATCCCGGGAACTTCTCGAGCTGTTTGCCGAGGAAGTAGTTTAATGGGTCCTGTGCTGTCCCGACCGTTCGAGTCTGCGCTCCCGTTATTAGGTCAGTTGCCTCACCGGTCGAATTCGAGGCTTCTCCCTTCGAGACGAGCTTCGAAAGTTTCCGGCTTCGCATCGCGGCCATCGTGACATCAAGGTCCCCAGGCCACTGATACGGACCGTCTGTGTCGACTTTTATTTGGACCGTTAGGAGTGCTGTCGTCGACCCGCTGAGGCTTGCTTGGACGTCGTCTCCAAGCTGTTCAAGTGCAGTCTCATCTTCGCCCAACTCAGCAAGTGAGTCGATAATCCAGCCATCGTCGTGTTCGGCTGCAGCCTCTTGCACAACGGAATTACTCGCCCATTTGGAGAGCCGCTCTTTCGCGTACCTGGCGAGCTTCTCTGGGTCGCTGTTCTTCCCTGCCTGGTGTGTGATGCTGTGGTCGATTCCCCGTGCAGCGGGGTACTTACAGTGTGCAACCTTTGGAACGAGCGCGTCGGTGTATTTCGTCACCCAAACCGGACCTTTGCTGTCCGAGGCGAATTCAGGCGCTGTTCCGGACACATCAACACGAACGACAATGAGGCTATCCGGTTCGTCGATGAGGTCCCCCGCCGCGTCGGGCGTGAGATACGGTGCGTACGGCCCTCCACCAGTTGTTGCGAGCGTGAAGAGTGTTCCGTAGAGATACTGAATATCTCGGAGTGACGAAACCGGACTGTTTGGGAGTTCGTTGAGTAGCTCCCCGTTGGGGTACGTTTGTCTGAACTCCTCAGGCGAAAGCATCGGCTCCCTCCAGTTCGCTTTCGCCAGGTTTGGTTTTCTCGACGATATTCGAGAACCCAAAGCCAAGTCCATTCCGACCGCCAATTCCTGTATCAAGTGCGAGGTTGAGGTGGGTGCGGTGCGTGTCGTCTCGAACACGGTAATCGAAGCGCCACTTGCTCAGAAGAATCTCGGCAGTTGTTCCGGTTGTCACGGTCACTGGAAGTGCATACGTCTTCAACAGATCATACCCCTCGAAGAGTTCACCGTCAACATCGACTGGTCCGTCTCGATAGTCGGGAGCAAACCGGTCGTGTTTGTGCTGTAGGTTCGCTTGCACCGCCTCCTTGAACGGGTCGATGGTATGCTTTGGACGCCAGTACGTTGCAGTTTCATAGTCGACATCGATGCCGTACCGCTCGCGGTGCTCGGGGAGCAAGCGAACGACGACACCAGTCGCGGTCTCGATGACGCCACGCGTACCCGGTTCCCCAACATCAACGCTGAGTTGGGAGAGGTCATCAACTTTGAACGCCATTTCACCAACGTTGAACTCTCGGTTGTGTTGCAAATCGTGTGCGATGGTCGCAAGGAGATCCTCACGCGGTGAAGCGAACAGCAGGGACCGCTGCCCGCCTTCTTGGATGTCTCCCCACGGGAAGATGTTGCTGAACGCAAGCCCGAGCGGGTGGCCGTTGCCGTGTTCGCGATCAAACTTCGAGTCTTTGAGTGCTCGCCACACACGACCTCTGAGTTTGTGGTGGTACGCGTGCTGGTAGGTGGCGTCACACTGAGCACGTAACTTAACCATTAAACGCATCCTGTTTGTTCACCTCCGATTTGCCAGATGATGTCATACAAAGTGGTTCTTCTCCCGACAGTATCATAAATGCTAGCGCGTCTGTAAATGGGATGAGCTAAGACTGATAGCCACAAATTTTTGTCAATTAACACTGATTATGAGTCAGAAAAACTACCAATACCGCTCAGAGCCGTTAAGTAGTGTTAAGCGAAAGCATTAGCACATTTTGACCGAATCCAACCCCACCAGGGTTCGTCTGTACTGCGTTTCTTCGTTGTCCGCTCTGCACCGGTCGTGACCCGCAGGGGCAGGCCGAGTCCCCGGGGTGTGTAACCCTGACGTAGTGTACCAACTCAACAGAGGTAGAAGAACAGCCAGGCGGGAAGATAGATAACCCGCCCGTCCTCGCCAAAGACATTGCTGTTGTTGACGACCAGCCCCATCGGAAGCTCTTGCTGCTCGATGAACCGCCTGAGGGCAGTGAGGTCTGCATCTCGCGGGTCGCCGTGTTTGACTTCCACGGGGAGGGTGTAATCGTGGCCTTGCAGAACAAAATCAATCTCGCCGGTGATTTCACTGTACTGTACCGCCGAATTCTTGAATTCTGAGAGGTTGAACTGGAGGCGCCGCAGATGATCACACACTGCCGTCTCAAGGACCGGTCCTCGTGTCGGTGCGTTCTGCAACTGCTGAGCAGTGGTGCCAGTGAGTGCGTTCAGATGGCCGACGTCGTTCAGATAGGCCATCTGTTGCTTTGTCGACCCGGCTGCTTTTTCGGAATAGTGCGGACAGCGGTAGACGAGGTAGAAATCCTCGAGATACGTGATGTATCGGTCAACTGTCCCCCGTCCTAACCCAATCTCCTTGCTAAGATTGTTGATACTCAGCTTACTGCCAGTTCCATCTGCAAAATACTGCAAGATTTTCATCAACTTGTCTTCTTTCTCGATGTCATAGACGGACGGCAGGTCCCCCGTGACCACTCTGTATAAGTCTTCGTCGAGCTCTCGAAGGGCCTCTGTATCTTCCATCTCGAAGTACCCTGGGTAGCCTCCACGGAGTAGATAGGTATCAAGCGCATCTCGGAGTTCAGGTCGCTTTGAGTCTAAACGAGTCCATGCTTGGCTCAATGCCAACACAACCGCTGGCTTGTCGCCCGATTTCAGACCGGTTTTCAGGCTCTGTCGAAGGTTGCGACTCTTTTCGTCGACTTCAGACGCGTCGAGAATTTGTTCATAGCGCACATAATCGATAAATTTCATCGGCACCATGACCTGCTCTTTTGCCCGCCCGACCAGCGTTTCGCTCGTCTTTTTCGAGATTAACGTACTCACCGACCCTGTCAGAACGAACGTCAGTGAGTCGTACCGATCGGAATAGAGCTTGACTGTGTCTGCCCAATTGTGGGCTTTTTGAATCTCATCAAATGCAATATAAATCTCTGAGTCGACTTCACTGAATGCCTTCCCGAGGATCCGCTCTTCGTACACTTCGAGTGCATCCCTGACGATCGTCTCGTAATCGGAGGAGACAGTACCGGCTTCAGTCGTGAGGAACAGCACGTGTTTCGGTGGCACGTCTTGCTCCGTAATCAGGTGGTCAATCAATTGACCAACCATCGTCGACTTCCCGACCTGCCGCGGGCCGACGAGCGTAACGATATCTCGCTTTGCAACTCGGTCGACGAGGCGCTGAAAATCACGACGGTGGTGCTCATCCGAATACAAACTCGGTTGTACCGGGTCGCCCTGCCACCACGGATTAAACCGCGACAGAATCCCCTGTAACCGTGTGTCGTCCATGCGCGTACTCTCTCACCAAGCAGTATAACTTGTAGGATTGCCCCTACAACTTTTCATCAAAGTTGTTTGGTGGGATCTACAACTATTGGTTACTGTTGTAGGGTCAATCCTGCAACGTTCAGTCAAAGTTGTAGGACCGACTCTGCAAGCCACCCCGTTTGAATCAAGGGAGAAGGTTCCTCCGTTAGGGTGGGTGTGAATCTGACATTCTACGACATCACCCACGCTCGGCGCTTACTTCGGGGCCTACCCTAATTTTCGTCTCACCTTCGAGGGGAACTCCCACGTCAGCCTACAGTGCTTCTTTAGTTCTTTGAGCCGCCCGTACTGTCAGTTGTCGTCAAACTCGATGCACTCGACTGGACACCGCCAACGGAGTGGTCGTCTCCGTCGAATCCAGTGACGCAATATGGGGATATTCTACGCAATCCAGATAACTTGGCTCATTTACAAGGGTTCGTCTGTAGCAACCGCTCAGGCCCGACCCGTCGTCGGTGACTGAGCTTCAACCCAACTAGGGTTCGTCTGTAACAACTGTCTGTGGGTGCCGCGAGAGTCCGATACCGTGCTTCAACCCAACTAGGGTTCGTCTGTAACTCGTTGATTCGGTCGTCGATCTCGATGTCGAAGTCGCTTCAACCCAACTAGGGTTCGTCTGTAACAGTCGAGCGTCAGCGACCCCCACCCGAGTGGTTCCTGGCTTCAACCCAACTAGGGTTCGTCTGTAACAGCTTCAGTCATTCTTCCACCTCGGCATCGGGTGCGGCTTCAACCCAACTAGGGTTCGTCTGTAACGGGCGGCGACGGCGGGGCCGCTCGCGAGAAGGTGGACGCTTCAACCCAACTAGGGTTCGTCTGTAACACGAACTGGCCGAACAAGCGGCAGACTTGATTCTCGCTTCAACCCAACTAGGGTTCGTCTGTAACCGGCGTCGTCCTTCGCGACGAAGTCGACGTCCTTGCGGCTTCAACCCAACTAGGGTTCGTCTGTAACGAAGGTTCTCAACCGCGTGAGCGGGGCGAACTTCGGGCTTCAACCCAACTAGGGTTCGTCTGTAACGTGGTCGGTGGTCAAGAACTCAAATGCCCAGCATCCTGCTTCAACCCAACTAGGGTTCGTCTGTAACGTCACCGTCTCGGGGATGTTGTCGGTGAGGTCCGAGCTTCAACCCAACTAGGGTTCGTCTGTAACAATTAGTAGTTCCACAACCGGGCGAAAACAAATGCGGCTTCAACCCAACTAGGGTTCGTCTGTAACCGACGATGTCGACCTCGGCGAGCGCCTTGTAGACGCTTCAACCCAACTAGGGTTCGTCTGTAACCGCGCCCTTCCGAATCGCGTAGTCACAGCCGCACTGGCGCTTCAACCCAACTAGGGTTCGTCTGTAACGAATTGGATGGCGATGCTCAACAGGTTAGCCTCAAAGGCTTCAACCCAACTAGGGTTCGTCTGTAACGAGCCCATGGTCGTCGTCGAAGACGACCCGGACCTGTGGCTTCAACCCAACTAGGGTTCGTCTGTAACTTGTGATATCCCGACGAAGACGCCGGTTTAAGCCAGCTTCAACCCAACTAGGGTTCGTCTGTAACAAGTAACGGTGAAGCACGCCGAAAAGTCACTTCGGCGCGCTTCAACCCAACTAGGGTTCGTCTGTAACCGTCAACAGAAACGCGGACGAATACGTTCTCGTCTTTTGCTTCAACCCAACTAGGGTTCGTCTGTAACCGTGGTGGACGTGGGGGACTGCGCGCTGACGATTTGGCTTCAACCCAACTAGGGTTCGTCTGTAACACGGTCCATTCCCACAGTGGCGGTCTGTCAAACTGCTTCAACCCAACTAGGGTTCGTCTGTAACTCGATGTGGACTGCCGGGAGATAGCGCGCCCCGTTGCTTCAACCCAACTAGGGTTCGTCTGTAACCGCTCGAAGGCGTCGGCCCCGAGTTCGGACGTGACCGGGCTTCAACCCAACTAGGGTTCGTCTGTAACTTCCAGGGCGATGTCGACTTTGACTCCTTCGTCGAGGCTTCAACCCAACTAGGGTTCGTCTGTAACAGCGGGCGTCGCCGGAGAGCCGCAGTTCGGACAGCTTCAACCCAACTAGGGTTCGTCTGTAACTGCCCTGATTCGAAATCGTCCCGGCGTTTTCCACGGTAGCTTCAACCCAACTAGGGTTCGTCTGTAACCATGGCCAATATGGCCACCACAGCCTTCCTACACCCCGTTCCCACTCAAGTGTTTCCGTCGACCCCCAATCACCCCCAAACCCCCGGGGGGTCGACAGAGAGCGCAGACGTTTTTCACGGGCGTCGGTCCCTGCTAACCCCAGCAGGAACGCAGTCGATCACACACGACAAAAATCCGTCAACCTAACTGCCCTGAGCCAGAAGCCAACCCAACCTCCAATGCAGTTCACCGACGGCGAGAAGCGACGGGCCCGCCTCATCGCGTTGGCGGCGCTCAATGCGGTCCCACTGGTTGGTGTCGTCGCCCTTGACTGGTCGCTCGTCGCGCTCCTGACTGTCTACTGGATCGAACTCGGGGTTCGGCTGACGTTTGCTGGACTCGAAGCCCTGTTTGCGGAGCGAAAACCCGAGTATGACGCAAACGGATTCTCGTGGTTGGTGACCGG
The DNA here is from genome assembly GCF_000336755.1 of Haloferax elongans ATCC BAA-1513. Classification (GTDB taxonomy): domain Archaea; phylum Halobacteriota; class Halobacteria; order Halobacteriales; family Haloferacaceae; genus Haloferax; species Haloferax elongans. Next base: position 39,357 of record NZ_AOLK01000019.1, read on the forward strand.
TGCGCTCTCCGAGAAACGCGGGAGCATCCCCATCCCCGGCCTGCCGCTGTCGATTCAGGTCGCTAACATTCCGGGGATTGCGATTACACTCGTCATCGGGGGTCTGATGTGGCTCTTCGCTGGTGGTGTCGGCGTCGGTGGTGTTGGTGAGGCTACGGGTGCGACTCTGCAGGGCGCTGCGGCGACCTCTGCTGGACTGGGAATCATTGGCGTGACGATTGGCCGGGCCGTCGAGGCGGGCAGCTACTTCGTCACTGCCGAATACGAAGATGTCTCGGCCCACGAGCCACTTCGAGCGGCACTCATGTCGGTGGTTGGACTCGGTTCAGCACTGTTCGTCGGCGGGGGATTCGTCGTCGCGGGCGCTCCGGCCTCGTTCGTCTTGGCTGCTGTGTTCGCCGTGAAGTTGCTCGCAGACATCGTCGATGTCTACAGGGACCGACTGGAAGCATACGACGAGCAGTCGGCGGTCGAACTCGGATTCGACAGAGAAGAGTGTCCGCGTTGGGAGCCAATCGACACTGAACTCGATTCAGTTCCGACGACAGTACGCCCGAACCGGGTGGCGTTGCTCGTCGACGGAATCGCCCGGGGGGTCCGGTCACCGGCAGCACTGGTGCCACTCGGTCTTCTCGTCGTCGTCGGACTGCTTAGTGCTGTGACTTCCGGTGGCTGGCCGGTCGGCCTATTCGTGGTTCTCGGGTCGGTTCTGGGTGGTTTTTTCGCAACCCTCGGCATCTTCGACCGACTGTTTCGGTATCTGTGTATGGAGTATCGTATCGCCGACGCTGTCGTCGGTTCCGACCGTCTGTTCGGGCCGCAGTGGCGACTGTCGCGCGAGCAACTCGGCGACGCAGACCGGACTCGGACTGTGGCTGACCGGTTGTTCGGGACCGAGACGGTTTGTCTCGATGTCGACGACCGCCCAATTAGGCTGCCACACATCTCGCCGGATACTGCTGAACGTTTGGAGCAGACTGCTGAGCGTCTGGAACAGGACGCAACGCAGGCGCAGGACGCAGACCGAAGCACACAGAACGAAGTCCGAAACACGCAGGCCGAAGCACGAAAGTAAACAACTGACCGCTGCCATCTCACCCGGGAGCGACTGTTTCGGTACGTATCGACCATATCAACCGGTGAGTATATACTCTTTTAATTCAATCTCTAATTATGAGTATATTTTATCAGTTTTGGATTCGGCACACCCAATATGGGTGGCTGCGCCGCTTTGCGACTCTCCGGGCGAAGGCAGCAGCGGAACGCCTCCTGCGACGTGTCTCAGGGGCGATACCGCGTCCAAACACCGCCGATACGCGGGGTGACCTGATTGACTAGCGCGACTGGTGCGTGGACGCGACGAACACTGAGCGTCCTCTTGGTCGTGACACTGGTCACATCGCTCGTCGCCCCAGTAGCGGTCGCTGAAACCACGGCCGACACTACGTTCGTCGAGTCGGATATCACGGCGGATACGACGTGGTCGCCGGACGATGGTCCCTATCGGATTATTCAGGATATTCACATCGAACCCGGTGCTACGCTGACGATACGCCCCGGCACGAACGTGCAACTCGCCGAACAGATTACGCTCTCTGTGGATGGCTCGCTCGTAGTGAATGGTACCGAGGGCAGTCCGGTGGCGATTTCACGGTCGGATGGGGCCGACGCCGACCGTCGCTGGGCGAGTATTCGATACAATGGCACGGACTCCTCTCGTCTCGAGATACGAAATACGACGGTAGAAGGGGGAACGAGCGGTATTACTGTGGACAGTTCGGATGGGTCGATTACAATCGCCGATTCGACGCTGCGGGACTTTGCAGCAGCGGGGCTCTCGGTCGACGACACCACTGCGACACCATCTATCACGGTCGAACGGTCGGCGTTCCAGAGAATCGATGGACACGCGATTCGGGCGAGTCCGTCGATGGGTGCGACCGGAGACGTGTCGCTGAGAGCGTCACCGAATGGGCGTGAGGACAGTTCGGTACACACGTTCTCCCTCGACGCCGGCGTTGGTGTCGCGTTCGATACAGTCGAGTTACAGTATCCTGACGATGCGTCGGTCGGAAACGTCGACGCGCAGAGCATCGAGCGTATCGGCCTCGACCGCAGCCGAAATGGCAGTATCGAGCGGTCCTTTAGGGAGTTCGTCACTGGTGTCTCAGTGCGGGACGACCGACTGAAAATTTCGTTCTCCCGACCGGTTCGCATCCCGAGTGACGGGCGGTTAATCGTCGAATACGAAGATGCGGTCAATCCCCCGACGCGGGGAGTCTATCCGGTCGGAGTCGATCTGCGAAAAGGAACCATCTCACAACTCTCTGACGGCGTGCAGGCCTCGCTTGTCGTCGGTGATATCGCGTCACCGGTCGACAGGCGCACAGCGTCGAGAACGCGTGTACAGCACCTCACCGTTCGTGGCTCGACGTTCAGCCAAATCGACGGGAACGGTATCTTCGCCGCTGCCGATACGGTTGGTCGGTTTTGGTTGGTGGACAACCAGATAGACAGGACCAACGGGAGTGGCGTTGCAATCCGCGCTGCGCGAAGCGAAACGAGCCTCTGGTACAACGAGATTTCGGCTCGTGACGCTGGCATTCAACTCGATGCCCGGTCTCACCTGTCGACGACGGGGGTAAAAAACCGGATTCACGACGCCCGGACTGGGATTCGGGTTCACCAATCCGGCGCACACCCCTCCGGGGAGGCATCGCTTTCGCTCCGCGAGAACACGGTGACGAACAACACCGGCCACGGAGTCGGAATCACCGCACACAGCACTAAACTCGAATTCGGACTCGTCAACAACACGATACGCGACAACGGGCGCGACGGCGTCCACGCCACCGCGTGGGTGACGAGAGGAAGCAACCTCCGTGGCAATCTGCTCGAAGACAACGGCGAAGATGGGTTCGACCTCGACGGGACCGGCGTGACGAAGCTCACGCTGGCGAACAACGACGTCGTGAGAAATGCGGGTGCAGGGCTGGCGGTCCAGATGGGGGCGGCAGCCCGCGAGGTCACTGTTCAGAACAACACGGTGAGGGATGGTGCCGGCCACGGTGTCGTCGTTCGGTCTGATCTCCTCATTCATCGGGCCGACATCAGCGAGAATCGGCTGACGAACAACGCTGGTTCTGGGCTGCTCGTTGCTAGCCCGATAACACACCGTGGCAACCTCTCGGTTGCGAACAACACCATCGCCGCCAACTCCTATGGTGTCGTCGTCCGCGGAGTGATAGAGACCGCCATTCGAGAGAACGACATCGTCTTCAACACGAATACGTTCGCTGACCCTGTTCTGGTCGAAGACGTCGACCCGGGCACAGGGGTGTACGTTGCCGAAGGCCCAGCAGGTGCAATCGTCAACCAGGCGGAGACGTCGGTTCCCCTCGAAGAACTCGTGGCCAACCCCGAGTTGACCGAGGACCTCGTGGTGGCTCGACTCTGGGAAGACATGGTCGTCGTCTTGCGGACAGACGGGCAGAGCCACATCCGCCCTGCGGACGCAAGTGCGCTCTCGATTCGCCAAGTGACCGGGACGCTCCCGAGCGAAATCGGGATTCAAAAGACTGCTGAGGGGAGACAGAGCCACTCCATCGCCAACAACAGCATCTACGGTCATGAACGCGGGCTAACTGTGGATATCGAGCCTCTCATCAGCGCGAACACGACGGCCCGAATCGTCGTCGACCAACTTCGGACCGTCGAGGCCGAATCCAACTACTGGGGTGCCGAGAGCGGCCCGTACCACTCCTCGATTCTACCGGCTGGCGATGGCAACCCAGTCGTCACCGAGCGCGGCTGGGTCGACTTCACGCCGTTCCGAACCACTGCACCGGGGCCGACCTACGAGCGTCCCGTTCCCCGTCTCGAGGCACCGGCGACAGCGCCCGCAACGAGCCAATTCAGCGTCTCGGGTGCTTCCTCGACGGGTGCTCAATCGCCTATCTCCCAGTACCACTTCGTCGTGAATGGTACCGCACACACGGCACAATCCTCACCAGTGCTCGCCCTCACGATGCCTAATCAGTCGCTCGAAGTCGAGTTAGGGGTCGAAGACCGACTCGGCATCGACAGCGAGACCGTTGCGACGGCGACGGTCGGCGCAGCAGAACCGACAGCGACGCCCGGACCGACCACGACATCGACTGCGGTGGCGACGACACAGCAGACTCAGTCGCCGACGCCGTCTGATAGTGGGCTCTTCGCCGGAGGTGGACGCGGAGGCGGTGGCCTCTCTGCCGTCTTAGGCTCAGTCTGGGGCCTGCTTGGTGGTGCACTCTATCTGGGTGCGTTGTTACTCGGTGGGCACGGAATGGCGCTGACCTTACGAAAGCGGTCCCCCCCGGTCAGTGGCCTCCAAATACAAGGTCTCGCGGCGGCTGGCGTCCTCGTGTGGCTCGTCGGTGGACTCCTCAGTGTTGGCCCGTTGGTCGGCGTCGGACTCGCCGCAGCAGCCTCGTGGGGTGGTCTCACTGGGGTCGCATACGTGCTCGCCACGCGGGGGTGACACTGGGGAAGGACTATCGTCTTTTCTGTGCTATGTTCACGTATGACTATCCGCCCTGCGACCGACGCCGATACCAGTGCCATTCTCCGGGTAGCAGAACGGTCGTGGAAACACGACTACCCGGATATTTTGACGCGTGAGACGGCTGAAACGGCTGCTCTTGACTGGTACACCCCGGAGCAGATTGCATCGGAACTCCACAAGAGCCAAGGGCAGATTCTCGTTTTTAACCGCGAGGAGACGGTCGTCGGGTTCGCACACACGACCTGGAATTACACCGAACGAGAGGGGTACATCCTCCGCATTTACGTCGACCCCGACCATCGTCGTGCGGGTATCGGACGAGCGTTACTCGAAGCGGCTCTCTCTGACCTCGACGAGAAAGGAATCGACCAAATCAACGCGATGGTCCTCGTCGCAAACGAGCCTGGAAACGACTTTTACGAACAGTTCGGGTTCGAACACGTCGACGAGAGTGAGACGACTATCGGCGACAAGTCATATCCCGAAAACAGGTACGTGCTCGAACGCCCGTTCGAACTCGCTGGCGGCTGATTAGACCTGTTCACCAGTGGTCTCGAAAGAGGTTGTTCAGCGATTCGATGTCTCGGCGGCCGTACGGCGTCAGTTGCGCGCCGACTTTCCGTCGCCATTCGGGAGTGATCTGTGAGTCGGAAAGTAGTTCACGTAACCGGGCGTTCAACTTCCGACCTGCCGGGTCGAAGTCGGTGAGGATGACGACCCACTCTTCGTCGATTCGAGTCGCAAACTGGACCAGTCCGCCGGCCTCCGAGCAGGTGTAGATTCGTTTCTCGAAGCCCGCGGCTCGAAGCCCAAGTCGGTCGTTTTGCCCCTCGACGATGGCGGCGTCGACGTCCTTATTCATCTCCCCAATGAGTTCGAGAAGCTCCTGCCGCCACGCCGCGTGCTCTCGGTACGTCACGACGCACAATCTAGGGGGCGAGCATGCGAGTACTTCACGGCCTGCAAACCTCCGGTAAAACTGCACTGGCTGACGCGACCGGTCCACAGAACCCCGTGGATTCATGTGTCAGACTATCGCACACCCGATATGACACAGCCGTCGCCATTTCCACACTCGGTCGGGAGCGACCGCGTCACAGGGATGCGTGAGTCGGTCATTCGGGAGATGACGCGCGAGGCGCACAAACACGACGCGATAAATCTGTCACAGGGTATCCCCGACGAAGACGAGACGCCACCGCGGGTGAAACAGGCAGCGAAAGACGCTATCGACACGTCGAGCCAGTACACGATTACGTGGGGGCTGCCGGAACTCCGTGACGCTGTCGCCGAACGCTACGCCGAGTGGAAAGGCGTCTCCTACGACCCGGAGACGGAAATCACGATTACGACTGGAACGAGCGAGGGAATCGTCTCCACGCTGCTCGCACTGTGTGACCCCGGCGACGGCGTCATCTACTTCGAACCGACCTACGAGAGCTACATTCCTGCCGTCCAGTTCGCTGGCGGTCAGCCGATGCCGCTCGATATCACGGATGGGCTCGAAATCGACGCCAACGAGCTTCGAGACGCCGCCGAAGACGCTTCGATTCTCATTCTCAACCACCCGCACAACCCGACGGGAACCGTCTTCTCACCCAGCGAACTCGAAGTCATCGCGGACGTCGCCGCCGCGGAAGACCTCATCGTCGTCACCGACGAAATCTACGAACACATCGTCTATACGGATGACTACGTCAGTCCGGTCGAAATCGACGGCCTCGCCGACCGAACCGTCGTCTGTACGGGGATGTCGAAGACGTACTCCGTGACTGGCTGGCGTGTCGGGTTCGTGCTCGCTCCCGAACCGCTCTCGGCCGAACTTCGGAAGGTCCACGACTACACGAGCATCTGCGCACCGACACCATTCCAGCAGGCCGGTGTGGAGGCGCTGTCGCTCCCCGACGACTACTACACTGACTTGGCTGCATCGTACGAACGCCGCCGAGAGATGCTCTACGACGGACTTCGGAGTGTCGGCTTAGACCCGGTTAAGCCGGACGGGGCGTACTACATGCTCACCAGATACCCGACCGACGCAGACGACACCGAATTTGCGCTCCGTCTCATTCGTGAGGCTGGCGTCGCGGTCGTGCCCGGAAGTAGCTTCTACACCGAGGGGACTGCTGACTGGGTTCGGTTCACGTTCTCCCGGAACGAGGCCACCATCGAGGAAGCGATAGCCCGCCTCGACGAGAATCGGTTCTGGTAACTACAGCCCCTGACGTCGCAGTCTACTGACTTTTGAGCCGTCTCCGGCACGACAGAAGTCGCAGACGTGACTGCCACGGCGGCACATTGTCCACAATCGTTAATGTAATAAACTCCTACTCGTATGAGCTTGGTATGAGTACTGACCTCACACAGGACGGGTACTCCGAGTGGTGCCCCGACTGTGGTACGGAGATGCTATTTAGTGGAACCCAGCCCGCAGGGTTGGCACAGTTCTTCTGTGAAAACTGCCGGTATCGTCGTGACCGGTTCGTGGGCACAGACTAATCCCCGCCGTCAGTCTTCGTTTTGCGTAGTTGTGAGTGCGGTCATCGCTTCGATGATTCTGAGCGTCGCGTCGGAGTCAACTTAGACGTTCACGCGCGTTACAAACCCCCCGCAACCACACTGGTCGACGAACGCCACGTCGACATCGTCGAACTCGCGCTCGATGACGGGGTAGAGGTATGCTTCGGGATGGCCGTGGTTCGCGTGCGTGACGAGGTTGACGTGGCAGCCTGACTCGGTTCGTTCGATTGCGTCGAGTGCGTCGCTCACGACGCGGCGTTCACTCTCCGCGTGCTCGGGGGCTTCGAGATTCGCCGACCACGACGTGTCGTGTGTCGATTTGGTTTTGTCTGCTGTGTCGCTCATGACACCTGTTGATTTGTCCGGTCGGGTGATGTGCGCCCCCCCGAACATGTTCTCTCCCCTCGGCATCGACATTACCCTCAGAATGACGGGCAAACGTAGTCCTATACGTTACGAAGATGTTCGGTACCCGTCTCTGTCCGGTGAAACCGTCTTCTGGGTATACCCAGTTCGGTGGTCTGTATCCAAATGGAAGGTGACACCAGATGGCGTATACAACTCGACGGCGGACGTTACAGGCACTCGGACTCGGTGGTGTGGCATCGCTCGCTGGGTGTTCGGCGAAACCACCGACGGCGGCACAGGCGCTCGACGAGACACCAGAACCGAAGCAGCAGTCTGAACCAGTAACCTCGGACCAGGTCGCAGCAGACCCGACGGACATCCCCGGCCCAATCGACCGCGACGAACCCACGGAAGTCGACGTGACGCTCCGACCGGAGGAGGTCACTGCTGAGGTCGAAAAAGGTGTCACGTTCACCTATATGACCTATAACGGGACGGTTCCGGGGCCGATGATTCGGGTCCGTCAGGGTGACACGGTGAACCTGACGTTCGAGAACCCAGAATCGAACAACATGCCGCACAACGTGGACTTCCACGCCGTGGCAGGACCGGGTGGCGGTGCCGAAGCGACGATGACCGCGCCCGGAGAGTCGACGAAACTCCGGTTCAAGGCGACCTACCCTGGCGCGTACATCTACCACTGTGCAGTGCCGAACCTCGACATGCACATCAGCGCGGGGATGTTCGGCATCATCCTCGTCGAACCGCCAGAGGGACTCCCCGAGGTCGACAAAGAAATCTACATCGGCCAACACGAGTTGTACACGGACAAGAAAGCCGGAACGAAGGGTCACCACAAGTTCGACTTCGACGCGATGCGCAACGAAGAACCGACGTACGTCCTCTTGAACGGCGAGAAATTCGCCTGGACGGACGCCGGTCGCGGCCCAGCGGCGACAGTCAAGACCGGCGAGACTGTACGTGTGTTCTTCGTCGACGGTGGCCCGAACCTCTCCAGTAGCTTCCACCCCATCGGAAGCGTCTGGGAGACGCTCTACCCGGATGGGTCGCTGTCGATGGACCCACAGACGCACATCCAGACCCGCCTCGTCCCGCCGGGAAGCACCACGATTGCGACGATGAACTCGCCGGTTCCGGGCGACTTCAAACTCGTGGACCACTCGCTGACGCGTGTGGCCCGGAAGGGTTGTATGGCGGTCGTCCGCGCAGAGGGCCCGGAGAACCCCGAAATCTTCGACCCGAACCCCGAGTAACGTCGGGCGTTCGGCCGTAGACCGGCGCACACTGGTGTAGTCCCCCGTCGAATTTCGACGGGGCCGAACATGTTCGTTTTAGAGCCAACTCACGGGAATCACGCTCTCCGGTTTTTTGTACGGGGGGCTTCGTCTCACGTGTCGACTGCCATGCGGCCCACGATGCGCACCAGTCGGCGTGGTTCACCATGACGACATCCGATACGACGAATCCAACACTGGGGCGACGGAGCGTACTTCGACTACTCGGCTGTGCAGCACTGTCTGGCGCAGCCGTCACTGGTTCGGCGTCGACTGCGAGTGCACAGGCAGACGGTGCCGACCTCGACGCGTGGTTCGAAAACACGTCGAACTACGACGGCGTCGTCGACAAGACTGGTGCGTCCGAAGTGACTGTTACCGTCGGAAGTCAGGCAAATGGTGGGGCGTTCGGGTTCTCTCCACCGGCCATCCAAGTTGACCCCGGGACGAAAGTCGTCTGGAAGTGGACTGGCGAAGGCGGCGTCCACGACGTGACTGCCGACGATGACTCGTTCGGGAGTGAACTGGTCGGCGACGCAGGTCACACCTTCGAGCACACGTTCGACGCTGAGGGCGTGTACAAGTACATCTGCACGCCGCACACGTCTATGGGAATGCGAGGTGCGGTCGTCGTCGGCGACGTCGAAACCGGCGGTGCGGCCGAGTCGACATCGTCGGAGTCGAACGCCGAAACCGAGTCTGGAGGCAGTGAATCCGCCACCGACCTCGACACGTGGTTCGAAAACACGTCGAACTACGACGGCGTCGCCGACAAGACCGGCCTCGCTCGCGTCGAGGTGACTGTCGGGAGCGAAGCCAACGGCGGCGCGTTCGGGTTCGGTCCTGCGGCGATTCGCGTCACAGAAGGGACGACGGTCGTCTGGCGCTGGACTGGTGGTGGCGGCTCTCACAACGTTGTCCACCCCGACGGTGTATTCGAGTCAAAACTCGTCGGCGACGGAGGTCACACGTTCGAACACACCTTCGACGAGACGGGCACCTTCCCGTACGTGTGTGTCCCCCACGAATCGATGGGCATGAAGGGCGCAGTCGTCGTCGCCTCTGAAGACGAAGCGGGAAGTAACGCGGAAATCGCTGAACCGTTCGACGACCCCGGAATGGCTGACATCGGTGGTATCGCACTCGCGGGCATCTTCGGCACTGCGATGGCAACACCCGCCCTCTACGGCGTCGTCTCGTGGCTCAAAGAGCAGGCGAGCGCGGACGAGTGAGTCTGAGCGACACAGCCACGACCCTCGGGTTGCACATCTTCAGCGTGTGAACACGCTTTCCAGTCGGTCGCCAACGTGTGGCCGCTTCGTCAGCCGCTAGTAGTTACTCGGGAGTCGCTGTTGCTCGGCGGAGAAAAATCGAGGCGAAGAGAAGGCTGGCACCGAGTTACAGGACGTCGTCGTCCAGACCACCGGGGTCGCCAGCAGTGTCGAAGAGGTTGTTCTGTGCGCTCTCGACGAAGTCGGACTGGACGGCCGATTCGTCGTCGACGGGGGCACCGTACGCGTCCATTCCCATCGACAGGAGCTCTTCGACGGCCTGTTCTTCGCTTAGGAACTCTTCGTCGACTAGCTGTTCGAACTCGACCAACAACTCGTCCGGCAGGTTGACTTCTACGACGGGCATACACCGGTGGTTCGTGTTCAACGTACTTGAGCGACCGGGTGTCGAATGTTTCTGCAACATCCCGAAGTCGCACCTGCGTATCCCCCCGTATTATACCCGCCCGGGCGGACGGATTGGATACGACTCCGTGCCCGAGTTACTGCCGTCGCGGTGGGCACGCCGGAGGCGCACGCGTGACAGATGACAATACCGACACGGACACTGGCCCTGCGGTGAGCGAGTTGGGGTGGCTCCCGGAGCGAGTCGCCCTCCCGAGTGACGAGTGGATCATCTATCCGCCGGGTGAACCCCGTCCGGCGAACTTCGCGCTTCGCTTCGAGAAGGCGGTCCCCGCATCACTCGTCGGCACCGAATCCGGCGACGACCCTGGTGTCCACGTCCTTCCACATCCCGGCGGTGTCTCTGTGTCTGCTCGATTCGGTGGTATCGTCGACGACTCGGTCCGTGAGTTCGACCAGCCGAACTCTGCTGACGACCGCGCCGCTGTTGCTTCGTGGGTTCAGACGTTGGTCCAGCGCATCGACGAACGAGTAGAACGAGAGCGGATTCGGTCTGCCTGCCGCCCCGTTCCGAACGCAGGCCAGCGGGTTGCGAGCGCTCTCTACGAGTACTTCGGGACTGCTGACGAGGTCGCTGCTGTCGTGTTGAACCGTGATACCGCCGCCCTCAGAAACGTCCCTGGTATCGCTGAACAGATGGCGACTGACCTCGTGGTCCACTACGGGTCTGACACCGAGTGGGACTACTACCGCAGTCGACGCCGAACCGACGAAACACCGTAACTCGAAGCGCCGTCTACGACCTCCTTGGGTGTGACTGAAACAGCCTTTTGACTCTCACGTACGGTTATTTTACTTCCTGTCAAACGATGATGTATGCCCCCGACTCGAAGACAACTCCTCCAAAGCGCTGGCGTCATCAGTCTCGGCGTCGCAACTGGCTGTCTCGGCGACGCTGGCGGAGGCAGTGGTAGCGACCCGACCGAAGACTCCGAGGACACGACCGAGGACACACCAAACGAGACCACGACTGAGCAACCAGAAGACACCACAGACATGCCCGACGACACTGACACTCCGACTGACGAACCGACCGATACAGACGCGCCCGACGCATCGACGATGTCGCTCGCGAACGTCGACTCAGCGCCCGACATCCCGCTCGAACCTGCAGTCGAGGTCACCGAGGCTGACGCGACTCAGGACCACCCACCGCAGGTCGAAATTACGCTCTCCAACACGAGCGACGAGACGGTCAGTGCCGGTGAGGGACGGGCAATCTTCTTCGAGCACGTCACTGACGAGACGGGTGCCCTCACGTTCCTCCCGGCAGAGAATGACTACCCAGCTGCCCCCGGCTGCTGGCGACTCTCTGAACCGTTGATGGTGACCCAGGAGTACCGAATGGAGCGTTTCGATGCTGACGAATCGCGGTCCAAACGCGTCGACCTGTATGGGGCGTCACAGGGGAAGGGAGCAAGTGGGTGTCTCCCCACCGGAGAGTACCGCTTCGAGACGACGATTGCGGTCGGGAAAGCCTCCGGGTCCGACGAGGACCGAACAGAGGCAACGTGGGGATTCTCGGTCATTCTCGAATAGGCCGAGTGTATTGAAAATTGATTGACAACTTCTTCTAGTTCGCTTCTTTCATTCTGTAACAACCAGCGATATACTCATCAGCGGTGGTTCGAAATACCCGATTATGGTGGAACGTCACGGCCGCGGACTTGTAAGAAAAATGGGTGATGGCCTCACGACGTTCGAAGAGGCTGTCGAGTCTGTGACCGTTGCGATATACTTCACCGGTCCCGATGGAACGATATCGTACGTCAACCCGGCGTTCGAGGTTTTCACTGGCTACTGTGCCGACGAAGTCATCGGGGAGACACCCGCCGTTCTCGACTCGGGCGAACACGACGAGGAGTTCTTCGAAGACCTCTGGGAGACGATTCTCGATGGTCGCGTCTGGGAGGGCGAGATACGAAATCGCCGAAAGGACGGGTCGACGTACGTCGCGGACCAAACTATCGCACCCATCGTCAGAGACGACGAGATATCGGGATTCGCCGCGATTCAAGTGGACATCACCGACCGGAAACAGGACAAACTCGAACTTCGGACGTTCGAGCAGGCGGTTGAATACGCTGGCCACTCTCTCATCGTCACCGACACGCAGGGACGAATCGAGTACGTGAACCCGGCGTTCGAGGAGATTACCGGCTACTCCCGCGAAGAAGCGATTGGAGCGACGCCAGCGATTCTCAACTCGGGCGAACACGACGACGAGTTCTATCGTCGGCTCTGGGAGACGATTCTCTCGGGCGAAGTCTGGCACGCCGAACTCGTCAACGAGCGCCGCGACGGCGAGCGATTTATCGTCGACCAGACTATCGCACCCATCCTCGACGACGAGGGTGACATCGAACGGTTCGTCGCGGTCAACCGCGATATCACCGACCGAAAGGAGATAGAGCGGAAGTTGCTGAACCAGCGCGACGACCTCGAAATTCTCAATCAGGTCGTGCGTCACGACATCCGCAACGACCTGCAACTCGTCGTCGCGTACGCCGAGATGTTGGAAGACCACGTCGACGACGCCGGACAGTCCTACCTCGACAAAGTCCGTACGAGTGCGGACAACGCGGTGGAACTCACGAAGACTGCACGCGTCTTGTCGGACGTGATGCTCCAGACCGACGCGGAGCGAACCGCAGTCTCACTCTCCGACGCCCTCGAATCGAAGGTCCAAGAAGTCGACTCGGCACACGACCACGCGAGCGTGTCGATTACTGGCTCGGTGCCCGACGTGGATGTGTGTGCCGACGAGTTGCTGGAATCGGTCTTCAGAAACCTCCTTCGGAACGCCGTCCAGCACAACGACAAGGACGACCCGGCCGTCACGGTTTCAGTGGCGACTCACGACGACAGCGTCAGCATCCGGGTTCAGGACAACGGTCCCGGAATCCCAGACAGTCGTAAGGACGAAATCTTCGGAAAAGGTGAGAAGGGAATCGACAGCCCCGGAACGGGACTCGGATTGTACCTCGTCGGGTCGCTCGTCGACCGGTATGGCGGCTCCGTCGACGTCTTCGACGCCGACCCGGAGGGAAGTATCTTCGAGGTCGAACTCGAACGCGTGTAACTCCTGCTCGTCAGTGACTCCTCTCGCCCCGGACCACCGCGGTGGTTTTTATCTCGACAGCCCTAATTTCGACGTGAGAGCGACAGATGAGCGTCCAAGGACTCTGTCACCACTGCGAGTCGGCACCAGCGGCGTATCAGTGCCAACGATGCGGCGCACAGGTTTGTTCGACACATTTCGAGCGACGCGCAGGCCTCTGTACCACGTGCGCAGGCGAAGTCGGCGATTCTGGCGTTCGTAAGTGACTGGGTGTTCGTACGTAACTGGGTGCTCGTAGGTGGTGCGGTCGTTCACAATACTCTACACTCGCCCTGCAAGCGAGCGTACTCCCAGCGTGCTCGCCCGTCAGCCTCTCCACACCGACTCCGCGGAGCCTTTAGACCCTGCCCCCGTTCTCCCCGGTATGGACCCCGAAGAAAATCACCGTGGCTGGGCGACTCGCTCTGGTCAATTTTCGCCCGCCTACTACGCCCAAATCGGGGCGAACGAGGTGAGCGAGACGCTCGCTTCCGTCTTCGACCACTACGTCGGAAGCAACGCTTCGATTCTCGAACTCGGCTGTAGCTCCGGTCGCCACCTCGCGCACCTTCGAGCGCAGGGCTACGAGAACCTGACCGGTATCGACCTCAACGACGAGTCCTTCGAGGTGATGGCCGAGTATTTCCCGGAACTCGCCGAGACGGGTACGTTCCACGCCAGCGCTCTCGAGGACTTCGTCGTCGACGTTCCGGACGACCATTTCGACGTTATCTACTCGGTCGAGACGCTCCAACACGTCCATCCAGACGACGAGTGGGTCTTCGAGGAGTTGACTCGAATCACGTCTGACTTACTCATCACCGCAGAAAACGAGGGGAATGGTCCCCAGCGTGGTCGCGAAGGCGCGGAAGTGAGCTACGTCAACGACGACTTCCCGCTGTATCACCGAAACTGGAAGCAGGTCTTCTCGGAACTTGGCCTCGCCCAACTCCTTGCGGAACGCGGAAAGCGTGATACTGTGCGTGTGTTCCGTGTGGTGTGAGACGATATCGCGCGTACATCTCGAACGGGAGGCCGTAACTGAGGCACTGCTCTCGCATCTCTCGTAACGCAGACCGGCTCTGTTGAACGCTCGGCCGTTGATGAGTAACGATAGGTGACTGGGTGTGGGGACCACACAGACCGAAGGCCAGTCAGAACTGCCTCACTCCGCCGACGACTTGTTTTCGATGGCGACGAGCGATTCGTCAAGTGCGTTGAGTACGTCGCGATTACTTGGCTCGCTCCCCCAGGAGTAGCGGGATGTCGTCGTGCGTAGGTCGATTTTCGCACTCACTACCAGTGACGGGTCTGGTTCACTGTCAGCGTGTCCCTCAGCTCCGAACACGTCCGTGAACGCATCGCTCTGTGCCCACGAGAGCCACGTTGTCTCGGCACGCTCCCCGAGGAGTGCAATCACTCGGTCTTCGATAAGCCACTCGACCGCCTGTTCGGCGTCGGTGTCTGTATCATCGGGAAGGACGAGGAGGTCCGCGTTGCTCGTTGCGGTCACCGTCTCGATTTCTGTCGGCGTCGTGAGGTCGGCCCCATCAGCGACGTACACGGGAGTCACATCGAGTCGCTCGTAACTCGGGAGTTCTGTGTCCGAACCACCTCTTGAGAGGGTCGAACAGCCAGCGAGTGAACTGAGAGCGGCGATACCGCACGCACGAAGGGTGCTGCGGCGAGTGATGTAGTTCATAGCAAAGCATCAGTGGGTGGGACCGAAATTGTGTCGATAAATTAAGCAGTCGCTAGTAGGCTCTACTCATCAGTCGTCTTCTCTGTGCACGCCAGACGAGCAACGAATCATGGTTATCCACACTATCCTGACCGACGTGACACTGCAACCTTCTTGGATATTTATATCGCTACATGTGATTTATTGATTCCCAATACGGACTCAGCAGCATCTGCCACCCCGATACGCTGCAACACGGTCTGCCGAGTATTTCTGAGCCATCGTACAGATGGGCCTTTGCCGATGTAAGGCAGTGATGTACCGTGGCTATTCTTTGCTGACAGCTGATGGTCGTGGCTGTGGCTCGGGCGTCGGGTGAGAACAACGCAGAGTGACTGCGGAGTGTCCAAAAGAAGCTAGCAGTTCGATGCTGGTTTAGCAAATCACTGGCGTTTTCGCAAAATCAGAGATACTACGCTGTCCTTACTGAGCGCCGCCGGTCAAGGAGATAGATGAGGGCAGCGAGCCAGCACACACCGAGGAAACTCAGGGCTCCAACAGGGGCGTCCCATGTGTTAAGTTCCGCTGCGTAATTCCCGAGTATGAACGCGGCGACGGGAGCGCCGACGTACGCAGCAACGTTTGGAACCCACGGTGAATTATCCTCATGAAGCTGTTCTGCATCCTTGTACACTGCAACGAGCAGAAGTATTGCTATGACGGACGTGACCAGCAGCAATAAGAAACCGAAAAGTGACCCAACGGCACTTTGCGGCCTCAGTCCAAAGAGATAGCCAGCCGTCACAGGCAAAAGTAAGACGTACGCAGCCACGTACTTCGACCATTTCGAGTCGTTTGTTCCTCGCCAGTCTTCACTCGTCGTATCCTTCACTTTGGCTCGCCACGACCGCACAGCAGCAAGTCGGTCACCAATATAGGCAGCCAAGCGCACAACGAACACCACGATGATAACTCCGAGAACAATCGCGATGGGAGTTCCAACCACGGTGAAGAGCGCTGCCCTGAGTGAAGTCACGCTTAGGGTTGAGAGCATGGTGGCGAGATACACGATGACGAGGCCGATGGAAGCAGCCAGTCCAGTTCGTGTACTCGCTCGACGTCGGCTCGTTGGTCGATTATAGTAGAGGTATCCGACGAGAAAGCCAGCGATTATGAACGCCCCACCAGAGATACTCCCACCGGCAACGAACGACTCGTCGGTTACTGTTCCCCACGATAGTGGAACGGTGAGTAGTGCCGACACGAGCCCAATGGCTGTGGCGAGCTGAAGCTCACCCTCAGTCAGCTCTCGATAGAAGTGTTTGTGGAGGGACATAACGTCGGACCTGTGAACCGCTACCAGTAAGAGTGTTTTCATTGGTCAGCTAGTTTTCACTCTCCATATTCAATTTACGACCGCAGAAATCTCACCGAGTTCTAACAGGAAGTATGTGACACAGACAGAGGGTGAGTTCAGCAACCCGGCTGAGTGCGTTTCAGTGATGAGAGAGCAGGAAGTACAGGGCCGTCCCTTCAACGAGGACCTAGGTCACCCGTTTGCCGGTTCGGGCCGCAACTCCCCAGAGCATCGTTGATTCCGGTGTTCGGAGACGCCTGCAAACCCCGCGAAGGATTGAAACGCTCCGGGAGGGAACATTTGTGACATAATGACACGCATCGACGAGCTGAGGATTCTCGTTCCGGTCGATGTCTCGGAGACGGAGCCGCCACCTCTCGACGTCCTCGACCATCTCGGCGCCGTCGAGGTGGTTTTACTCGGGTACTTCCCGGTACCGGACCAGGCCGAACCGGCACTGCTCAGGGACCAGTACGGTCCCGAAGCCACCGACCGACTGGACGCAGTCGCCGACGAGCACGGTAATCCCGCCGAGGTGCTCGTCTTCACACACGACCGCGAGGCCACTATCGACCGCATCGCAGACGAGTACGACTGCGACGCGGTGCTGACGGCTGGTCGTTCGACGGTCGTCGACCGCGTCCTCGTCCCTCTTCGCGGGGACGTGAACCTCGACCGGATTCTTGCAGTCGTCGCCGACCTGCTGCTCGCGGGCAACGAGACCGCCACCCTGTTCCACTCGGTCGCAGAGGACGCCGACCCAACCCAAGGAGAGTTACTTCTCATGGGTGCCGTCGACCGCCTCGTCGAGTACGGAGTCGAACGCGACAGGGTCGACTGGCAGCTCTCGAAGGGCGGTGACCCACAGACCGACATTGTCGAACTCGGAGCAGCGTACGACCTCGTCGTCCTCGGCGAGACCGAACCCCCGCTCCGCGAGCGCATCATCGGGGACGTCCTCTCGGCCATCGTCGACGCGCTCGACGTCCCGTCGCTCATCGTGAGGGATGTCGAGTGAGCCCAGACGCTACGAGTTGGAGGAGGGACAGATGAGCGTTGAGGGGAACGAACTCGAGCGGACGCTCGGATTCATCGAGGCGATGACGCTCGGCGGGGGGACGATGATCGGTGCGGGAATATTCATCCTCCCGGGCATCGCCGCTGAAGCCGCCGGTCCCGCAAGTTCGGTCTCCTACGCTATCGCTGGCTTCGTCGCGCTGCTTGCGGCACTCTCGCTTTCCGAGCTGGCGACCGGGATGCCCATCGCTGGCGGGAGCTATCACTACGTCAACCGAGCGCTCGGCGGGCTCTTCGGTGCCGTCGTCGGGTGGGGTATGTGGACGGGGCTGATGTTCGCGAGCGCGTTCTACATGATTGGCTTCGGGCAGTATCTCGTCGAACCGATTCCGTTCCTCGACGGACGGGTCTTCATCGTCGGCCTCGGGCTCGTCGGGCTTGTCCTCCTCCTCGGGGTCAATTACTACGGCACCGAGGAGTCAAGCGCCTTCCAGAACGTCACCATCGGGGTCGAGACTGCCATCATACTCGTCTTCGTCGCGGTCGGCGTGTTCTTCATCGACCCGGGGAACCTCGAACCCTTCGCCCCCTTCGGACCCAGTGGTGTCGTCTCCACGACTGGCATCGTCTTCATCTCGTTCCTCGGCTTCGAGATTATCGCCACCGTCGCGGGCGAGATCAAGAATCCCAGTCGAATCATCCCGCTGTCCATGATTCTCTCGGTGGTGCTGGTGACCATCCTTTACGTCCTCGTCATGCTCGTCAGCACTGGAGTAATCCCCTTCGAGTCGCTCGGCGACTCTCCCATCCCGGTTTCGGACGTGGCCGTCACCTACCTGGGTCCGGCAGGGGTAGTCGCAATCGTCTTCGCCGCCATCATCGCGGCGATATCGAGCTCGAACTCCTCGATACTCGCAGCCTCACGGGTTATCTACGCCATGGGCAGAGACGGGGTTGTGACCGATTGGTTCAACGTGAGCCACCCGCAGTTCTACACGCCCCACCGAGCCATCGCGGCCACTGGCGGCGTGACGGCGCTGTTGATTCTCGTCGGCCTCGAAGTGGAGACTATCATCGCGCTGCTTGCAGAGGCAGCGAGCTTCAGTTTCCTCGTCGCGTACTCGCTCGTCCACATCTCACTCGTCGTCTTCCGGCGGGCCGACCCGGACGGCTACGACCCATCGTTCGCGCTCCCACGACCGCTCTACCCGGCCGTCCCGGTACTGGGAGTGGTGCTGTCGCTCGTCGTCGTCTCGCAGATGGCGACTGTCGTCGTCGTCATTGGGTCGGGCATCGTCGCCTTCGGCGTCGTCTGGTACGCGACCTATACACGGGGGCGCGTTGTGAGCGAAGGACTCCTCAGCGAAGCGATTCGGGGGAAACCAGCCGAGCCGTTTCGCGTGGTCGTTCCGGTGGCGAACCCGCAGACACAGCGCGGCCTCCTCCGTCTGGCGGCGGCCAGCGCGCACGCCAACGAGGACCGGGGGACGCCCGAACTCGTCGCGGTCAACGTCACGCCGGTCGCACACCCCTCGCCGTTTCAGAACGTAGAGGCCGACCGCTTCGAGCATCAGCGCGAACTTCTCGAGAGTGCCCACGACATCGCGGCCGAGATGGACGTCACCCTCCGGACCAGAACGGTTGTCGCCCCCGACGTCGGAGAGGCGATACTCGACGTGCTCGAAGAGGAGGAAGCCGACGAGGCCATCCTCGGCTGGGACGGGACGCTCGAACGCGACGGCCACGTCTTCGGCGCGACGGTCGACCCGGTGGTTCGGAACGCGAGTTGTGACCTCTCACTCGTCACCCTCAGAAACGAGACCATCGGGACGCCGGTGGCACTCATCGCCCCTGGCCACAACGCGCCGGTCGTTGCCCATCAGGCGGTCGAATTCGCGACCGTTGACGGGACCGTCCCGACCCTGCTGAACGTCCAGTCCCCCCGAGGGAAGAGCGACTCGGACGCCGAGGCACGGGGGCGGTCGGTCGTCGTCGACGCCGCCGAGGCGGCGGGACTCGACCCCGGCGAGTACGACGTCCAGGTCGTCGTCGCCGACGATATCGGTCGGGCGATTGTCGAAGCGACCAGTCAGTACGACACCGTCTGCGTCGGTCTCTCGGAGCGGACCGAGGGGTCCCGAATACCCTTCGGAACAGTCACCGAACGAGTCGTGCATGACGTTCCGGGTAACGTCGCCCTGATACGCGGTTCGTGAGCGCCCCCGACGCTCCTCTCCCCACTCTCCCCGGTCGCTCGTCGAAGAAGGGTATGGCCGCTCTACACATTGGGTGAAGACTCTGTTGAACGTCTCGATAGATGACAAGGCCGACGTGCGACAGACAGAGGGATGAGTTCAGCAAAGACTAGACCACATCCACAGATATTATAGATGACATACCAACGGAAGTTACGATTGCTTCGGGAAGAAGCCCGGGAACGCCGACCGGTCACGAAGAACGCCAATACCGACTACCATCAATATCAACGCAGAGAGTGTGGCCAGGACGTAAACCCATAGCCGAGCCTCGTACACTCCAACTTCGACTAGACACTGGTAGCCGGTGCCGAAGTAGACTCCCTCAAGAAGGAACGACCCGCCAATAGTTCGCTGAAGGATTACAACGCTCTCATAGACAAAGCCAAAGAGGATTTTCAGCACGCCACTTACAAGCAACGCTCCAACGGCAATTAGACCAAAACCTCCGATGAGATGTCCAAAATTTGCCCATGCAAGGATACATCCCACGATAACTTGGACGATTCCCAAACCCCCGAAAAATAGCTTGGCTGTCATGTAAGTGCGTCTATGTAGTGGTAAATTAATTCTACTGGGAATTCGACCAACTGGGAGAAGAGCCAGTCAGAGATTTATCAAAAGAGATGACCTGCCGAGAGCATTAATAAGCGGGAACCAACATCTCTTGGGCAGTGGATTGACCGACTTGCGCCTGTATTCAGCACGGTCTCAACAAACTATCAGCAATTGAGTATTTAAACGGAGCCGTATATCTCTATTTACCTCATAGCTTGTCTGTCGGGTGGCTCGCAACGTACTGCTCGTCGCTCACCGACTGTTTTCCCGCCGAGAGAACTGTTCCGAACATCTTCGGCAGAGTGCATAGTGCTTCGTCGGAACTCAGCGAAGACTAGAGACGTGACGCCCGCACCCGCCGGGGGTACGTCGGGAAAGCGGACCAGAACTATGAGACCATATCTACACCCGAATCAGGACCGTACAGGTGCAACGCAGCCGAACGTCAGCGTCGACGTGGCGGTTCCCGCCCCCGATACCGCGAGACCGAGACAGACACGCGACCGTCCCACGGCCTCGAACAGACCATGAACGGACTCACCGCCCTCGTCGTCGGGATGAAGACGGCGACGCTCCTGTTCGGTGGCCTCGTGACGCTCGTGACTTTCCGCGCCTACAGACACCGACAGACGCACGCGCTCCGGTCGTTGTGTGTCGGCTTCGCGCTCATCACCCTCGGTTCGTTGGTCGCGGGCATCGTCCACCAACTCACGCCGCTTTCGTACGACTACGCCCTCGTCGCCGAGAGTTCGCTCACTGTCGGCGGATTCGCCGTCATCGCGCACTCGTTGTACACCGACAACGCCTGACTCCCGCGAAAACTACTCCGAACATCATCGGGACAACGGACAGTTATCTTGCTTGCGATGTGTGTACTATGAGTAAGATGGACCCTGACCACACCGTAGAAACCCTCGACGCCAGAGAAATCGACGGGGAGCCGTTCAGCGACATTATGAGTGCAATCGACGGGTTGGGAGGTGAGGAGTCCGTCCTGCTCGTCAATAGCTTCGAACCCGTGCCGCTCTACGACGTGCTCGACGCCCGCGGGTTCGACTACGAGACGTCGCAGATTGCCGACGATGAGTGGCACGTCACAATCACGCCGCAGTGACTTGCACGCGAGTCTCTCCTCGTTGAACATATTCGGGGCAATGTCCTCACGGTCTGGGCCGAAACGAACGAGTGCATGACAGAGACGAAACTCGACGTCCGCGAGATTCCGCCCGCGAAACGACACCCGAAGATTCACGAGGCGTTCGACGACCTCGAAAGCGGCGACACGCTCGTCATCGTCAACGACCACGAGCCGAAACCTCTGTTTTACGAGATGCAAGCCGAGGTTCCGGCGTTCGACGCCGAAAACTACGCGACCGAGCGCCGCGGCCCGACCGAGTACGTCGCGAAGTTCCCGAAGAAGGAGTAAGCGTGCCCCGTCATAGATATGTCTCAGCCGTGTTGCTCCCGTGAAAAGAGACGGCGGGCGTCGGTGTCGCGAGATGGGACATCGATGGCCGTCGATTGTAACCGACCCCGTTCGATTGGTCATCTGGAAGGAGAATATTTTCACCGCCGAACATATTCACCGGTTGCGCGTCGCTGGCGAGCCGCTACGAGCTCAGAACGCGTGTTTACGTTCACCGCCGACTGCAACACCCCAATGTCGCCAGGTGTCGCTTCGGGCGGCACTGTTTCGACCGATAGCTCGGAGACGAGCGACCGCAGGCTGTGGCTGTCGGGGCGGCGGTCACAGTACGCTTCGAGCGCTGCCGTCTCGTAGACCGCGTGTAGCAACTGTGGGTGGCCGTCTTCGTCGAGCGGAACTGTCACGTCGGCGTCTGTGTCGGCGTGGCGGTCACACAGCCACGAGACTGCGCGTGCAGACAGAAGCGGCATGTCGCACCCGCAGAGAAAGAGTGTGGGTGTCGTAACCTCTGGGACTGCCCCACAGACGCCGGCCAGCGGTCCAGCACACCACTCGGCGTCCTCGACGTACTGGACTGCGTCTGAGAGCACGCCTTCGACGACCGGGCGCTTTTCGTTCCCTCCAGCAGCGACAATCGGGTCGCGTCCAGTCGCGTCTCGAACCGCCTCAGCGACGCGCTCGACGAGTGCGGACCCGCCGAGTGTCGCCGTCGCCTTCAGGCCGTCACCGAATCGGCTGCTCTGTCCGCCAGCGAGGACGACAGCCGTCGTCTCTCGACTCCGGGTCATCCGTACGATGCGTCGTCGAGCGACATGGATTCGAGGTCGCTCGGGTCCGCGTTCGGTTCCAGCGCGAGCGGTTCGATTTCGGCCACTCCCTTGACCGTCCGTGCGCCGTCGATGTTGCCACCGAGGAACCGCGTCGCGTAGGGCTTGCCTTCCACGAGTGGTTCGCCGTTTCGGGCGACTGCGACGATAGCATCGAGCGCGGCGACGATATCGACGCACACGGCGTACCCATCGGTGCTCGTCACTCGCACGTGGGTCGTCTCGGGCGGCGTCTCGACGCGGTCGAGGAGGTCGGCGAGTACGACGCCGGTCCACGTCCCCGTCGTTCGCGTCCCGGACGCGCATTCGATGGTGCACTCGCGGTCGGTCGTCGGAAACGTCTCGAAGTCGCGGGGGCTGAGCGTCACGCGGTCGTCGTCGCCGACGATTTCGATGGCGAGTGCGTCTGCGTCCGCAGCGTCGGTCTGGGTCGAATCCGCGTCGGATGTCGTGTTGTGGGTCATTGCTCCTCTTACGGTCTCGTTGCTGTTAACACCCAGTCGTTCGGCGTCTGACGCTCGACTTCGAACCCTGGTATCTCCTCAGGTCGCCGGTCGGTGAGCCCGCCGAGGAAATCCCTGACTGGCGTCGGGTCGCGGTCGCTGACGAGGGTGAACGTCTCACCGCTCTCCAGTGCGGTAAACCGCTCTGCGACGCGCTCGCGTCGCTTCTCCGGGGCTTCGCCTCGAATATCGAGTGCGTCGTTCGGCACGTCGAGGTCCCACGCGGTGGCTGCGGCGTCGGCGACAGCGTCGGCGAGGTCCTCCATCTCGGGTGCGACCTCGCCGGGTGCTGGTGTCGCTTGGAATCGCGGCGAAAACGGCAGTTCGGCGAGGACGGGCGCGTCGAGGTGTTCTTCGTGCGAACCTCCTGGGAACATGTCGTGCGTGTCGCCGCAGGAGGGACAGGCGAACTGGCCCATGTTGACGACTGCGCCGAGGACCGGAACGCCGTTGTCTCGGAACAGTTCGATGCTCCGGGCGGTGTCGTCGAGACTCGACTCGAAGGGCGTCGTCACGACCACGACACCGTCGACAGACACCTCTTGGAGCGTGGTCAAGACCACGTCCCCGGTTCCCGGTGGTAAGTCGACGACGAGCGTGTCGTCTGCCCGCCACGCGGTGGTCGTAAACAGCTCTGTCAGTGCATCGTGCGCCATCGCACCGCGCCACGCGAGCGGTGCGCCGTCTTCCATCAGGCCGACGCTCATCACGTCGAGTGTCGTCCCCGACTCGGTCGTCTTGACTGGAAGCGGGTTTCCCTCGTCGTCCGAGTGGATGGGTCCGGACACGTCGAGGAGCGACGGAACGTTCGGCCCGTGGATGTCGGCGTCGAACAGGCCTGTCGGCCGGTCTGCTGCCAGTGCACAGGCGAGGGCGGTCGAGACGGTCGATTTCCCGACGCCGCCTTTCGCGCTGGCGACGGCGATGACGGTGTCGAATCCCGCCACTCCCTCGACTGCCCCGTCTGCGGAGGGGGAAACGGGTTCGACGTGGGCGCTCTCGACGTCTGGAACGTCCCGAACCGCCTGCACCATCGCACGCATGATTCCGGTCGCGTTCTTGTGGTCGAACTCGGAAACCGCGGCTTCGACGGTGACGTTCGATTCGTCTACGTCTATGGACTCGACTAATCCCGCCTCGAAGACGTTGACACCGGCGTCCGGGTCGCGAACGGCTCTCAGTGCCGATTCGACGCGGTCTTCGAGTGGCGGGTCGTCAGAATCTGGGTTTGGGTGTCGATTGTTGGTCATGGGATGGATGGGTCGGTGGGTAGCGTGTCTGTGTTCACAGGTCCGGCGTCCGGTTGAGGTCGTCTTCGCCGGGGAGCGTCCGGTCGGACTCGTCGAGCACGCCAGCAAACTGCCGCCGGAAGCTTCCCGAATCGACTTCGCGAGCGCGGACGGCAGTCTCTCTGACGATACTTCGCTCGTCGTCGGCTAACTCCGCCAGCGTCTGGTCTGCTTTCTCGTCTTCGATGCCGCCGAGGAGGTGGGCCGCCCACTCTCGAACGCGCTCGCTCGGGTCGTCTGCTGCATCGACAAGCACGGACAGCGCACCCTCTCCGCGACGTTTGAACAGCGAGACGAGGGCGTTTCGGCGGGCGGCGTGATGGTCGTCGTCGAGCGCCCGCTCGATTGCGTCTTCGTGTGCCTCTCTATCGAGTCGGTCGAGGGCGACGACGGCCTCCGCACGGACCCACGGGTCGGGGTCGTCGGTCAATGCGCGTGCTGTCTCTGCCGCCAGTAAACCGCCGTGTTTGGCCAGCGCCTCGACGGCGAACTGCCGAACGTCGGCGTCTTCGTCGGTCGTCGCCGCGGCACTCAGTGCGCGCACGATTGTCTCGTCGCTGTCGCGCTCCGCGAGTGCGAGTGCCGCTCTGCGACGCTCGACAACGTCGTCTCCGGCGAGCGTTTCGATGAGGTCTGCTACCTCGTCGTCTTCGACCGGTTCGGTGTCGCTGGCGGCGAGTTCGGCCAGCGACGCCTCGCCGATGGTCACGTCGCGGTCGACCTCGATGTCTTCGAGGCCGACGGGATTCTCTCCGAACCCCGGACTGCGCTCTGGGTGTAGTTGCGGGTCTGGCGGTCCGTCGGTCGCTTCTTCTTCGTCTCTCATGAAATCTCACCTCGTGATTCGGTTGCGAGCAGTGCGACAGCGACGATGACGCCCGCCGCGCTGAGGAGTGTTGCAGGGACGCCCGCTACGAGGAGCAGCGCCGCGCCGAGAGCACGGTCCATTCGCTCACCTCGGAGACTGAACACGACGCCCGTGACGCCCCCACCGACCGCGAAGGCGACGAGTCCGAGCGGAGCGCCGACGACACCGCCGCCGACGAGCAGCACTGCCCCCGCAACGTACGGGAGATTCGTCGCCAACGCGAGCGTGACGAGACCTATCCCAACGCCAGCACCGAGACTCGTCAGGTCCCAGCCGGTTACGACGGGCGTGAGGCCGAGCGCGAGCAGCGTGAGGATGGTCCCGAGCGGGCGGAGCGTCGTGGATGCAACGCCGACAGTCGCCGCTAGCGAGACGGCCAGGCCGACGACCAGCAGGACTGTCGGTGCGACTCGTCTGATTTCGTCCCAGTCTTCTTCGGTCTTCAGTCGGGCCAGCCGGTTCCAGACGACGACGCCCCCGCCGACAGCGATTCCGACGGCGGCCGGCATCCACGCGCTTGAGGACGCGAGCGAAATCAGGCCGAACCCACCGAGGAACGTCAGTCCGACTCGCTCACTGGCCGTCTCGGCAGTCGTCGCGAGCAGGAACCCCGCAAGTGCGGGTCCGAGGATGGCAAACGGGTACCAGAGCGCGACGAACTCGGGGACTCCTGCCGGAAGCCCCGCAGGCGTGTTGTGCGCGACTCGATACAGCGTCGTCGCGGCTATCGGGAGGAGTCCGAGCACGCCAGCGACCGCCCGCGTCGACCCCGGTGAGGCGCGTTCGACACGGTTCGCTGTCGCCGCGACGAGACCCGTCGGACTCGCGGCGTCTTCGACACGGCTGCCGCTCACGGGTCGCCACCTCCTTCGAATCGGTCGGCGAGGTCCTGTTGGTCGGCGGTGACGAACCGGTCGAGGAACGCGGCCAGTTCACTGTAGAGACCGTCGACCGACAGTTCGGCCATCCGGTCTGCGAGGCCGCCAGCGACGACGTGGAGATGTCGGTCGTGGAGGTCGAGTCGCGCGCGAGCGACATCCTCAGACCCAGATGATTCGAGCCGAGCGAGGTAGCCCGCGAACTCCAGTTGATACGGGAGGTAGTCGTGGTTATCTCGCTCCGACTGGTCGATTTCGAGCCCGAAGTACTCGTACGCCCGGGCCAAATCGAGGTTCACGTCGTTCCACGCCGCCTCCGGTCGGTAAGACGTCTCGTACAGCGAGATTCGCGGCCCCTCGCTATTCAGCGAGCCGTCGGTTCGGTCGGTGTACTCCGCGTAGCCGACGGTGAACAGGTCGTTGAACCGCGCGCAGAGCGTGTCGTGGTCCACTTCGACGGTCAGGTTCGGGGGCTCGACGTCCAGCCCCGTCGCATCCAGCAGGTCGCGAACGGTCGCGTCGACGTCGCCGGATTCGAGCTGAGCGTAGACCGACTCGTCGGGTTCGTCGAGGAGCGTCGCCAAGACTGTGTACACCCCGGCCCGAGCGACGGTTTGCTGGTCGATTCCTTGGGGGTCGAACTGCTCGTCAGCCACGGTCTGCGCGTCGGTTCCGGCCGCGTCGTCGTGTGAATCTGGTGTTGTCGTCATCGGTTTCTCCTCAGTTTTTCTGGACCGCTTTGACCGTCACCAGCGCGACGCCCACGATGGCGAGTCCGGCGATAGTCCACAGAATCGACTCGTACGGCGGTCCCTGCGGTCCGGGGCCGAACGGGAAGTGATACCACTCGCTGACGGACTTCCGACCCGACCGCTCCATCTCCGAGCCGTTCCACACGGCGAACGCGACGTCGACGTTGTTCTCGACGGCGAACGAGGTTCGGTTCTCGGCGCTCGATTCGAGTTCGCGCGACATGACGACCGTCCAGCGGCCGTCGTCGTAGGTCGTCTCCGTCTCGACGGCCGACTCCTCGAACGTAGTCGTCGTTCCCGGGCCGCCAGCGAGGAGTTCCTCGGTCGTGCCGTCGGCGCTCCAGTACCAGACGTTCACGAGGTTGCGGTCGCTCCCCATCGAAATCGGGGGTCGTGCGCTGGTGTTGACCGGGACTTGCACGGCGAGCGCGTCGGCGAATCGCCGCGGTCCAGAGACGTTGCGGTCGGCAGTCCCATCTGCCCACGAGAGACGGAGGTACAGTCGCTCTTCGGTCCGGGCGGACTGCACGCGAAGCGACTCGACTGAGGTGTCGCTGGCGTTCGGGACACTACTGGGTGCGCTGGCCATCGGGACGCCGACTGCCGGGACTGTGTCCCACGCCTCGCTGGTCGGGTCCTGCGGCTGTGCGTCGGCCGAGACCGATTCGACCGGAATCTGGTTGGCTGGCCGGGCCGACACCATCGCCGGGCCGACCGATGCCGCGAGCAGCACCAGACAGACGATGACGGTGGCTGCGGTCGCGGCTGTTTTCTTCCCGCTACGCTCACTCATCGTCAAACACCTCCAGAGCACGCTCTGGCGAGCTCGATGATTCGACGCTTCGCTTACTCATCATCGAACTTTCCCCGGAGCTTCGCTCCGGTGAGCTTGACGATGCTTCGCTTCGCTCAGTCATCGTCAAACACCGCTGAGACTCCCGTCTCAGCGAGCCCGATGAGATTTCGCTCTGCTCGCGGGCACAACCCGCTCGCATTTTTGAGCCGCGAAGCGGCTCACCTTGCTCAATCATCATCGAACACCTCCAAACGGTACTTCCGAGCCGGATTCGTGTCGGTCAGCATATCGAGCAGTTCGCTTTCGCCGCCGCGGTTGACTTTGTCGCGTTCCTTTTCGATGGTGTCGAGCGCGTCGTGCACTCGCTCGCCGAACAGTTCTTCGAGGTAGTTCCGCGGGATGCGCTCGACGTCCACCGATTCGCCGTCTTCTGAGTGCTGCGGCGGCGCGAACGGCGGGATGTAGTAGACGTTCGGCTGCGTCTGGTACTCCGGGTGCAGCGGCAGCGCGACCTCGTACTCGTTTACGAGCTTGTGAATCGGGCCTTCTTCGTCGTCGAGGAACCCGACGAGGCGGAGTTGCGGCGGGCAGTCCTCGGCACAGGCCGGTGCGAACGTCTCGCCGTCCGGGCCTTCCCCTTCGATACGGGGGTAACAGAAGATGCACTTCTCGGAGGTCTTCTGGGTCGCGTTGTAGTACACCTTCTTGTAGGGACACCCCTCGACGCAGTAGCGGTAGCCGCGGCAGCGTTCCTGGTCGATGAGGACGATACCATCCTCTTCGCGCTTGTAGATGGCCTTGCGCGGGCAGGCCTCCACACACGAGGGGTGCGTACAGTGGTTGCAGATGCGCGGGAGGTAGAAGTAATACGAGTTTGGGTACTCGCCAGCGCCGCGGTCTTCGTCCCAGTTCGGTCCCCATTCGGGGTCGCTGTCGGGACGGAGCGGCTGGTCGCTGCCGTTGTACATTATCTCCTCGTGGTTGAACTCCCACGCGTCGCCGTAGTCCTCTTGACTGGGTATCTCGCCGGGATTGCGCTCGTTGTGTTCGCTGGACTTCCAGCCACCGCCCGAGTCTTCCCAATCGCGTGGGTACCCCTTTCCGGGCTTGGTCTCGACGTTGTTCCAGTACATGTAGTCGCGGCCGCCGCCTTCGGTCCACAGCGACTTGCACGCGACCGTACACGTCTGACAGCCGATGCACTTGTTCAGGTCCATCACCATCGCGACCTGATGGTCGATACCCTCTGCGAGGTCGACCGGCTCGGTCGTGGTGTCTTCGTCGGTGCTCATTGGTCGTCACCTCCGGCTTTCCGCACGTCGACTCGGACGTCGCTGTTGACGCCTGTCGGCCCCCAGTAGTTGGGGAAGAAGTGCAGGTGCTCGCCCGAATCTTCGGGGTACTGCACCAACTGCGTCGGTTTCATGTACATCGGCACGAGCGAGTTGAAATTCGTGTCGTCCTCGAACTGGAATCGCTCCCAGGCGAAGTACATCCGGGCCGTGCCGCGCTGACTGCTCGGGTAGATTTTCGCCTGTAGCGTGACTTCCGCGAGGTCGTTGAACACCTCGACGGTGTCGCCGTCTTCGATACCGCGTTCTGCTGCGTCCTCCGGGTGGAGGTACAACACTGGCTCACCGCGCTGGAGGCGGAGCAGTTTCTCGTTGTCCCGCCACGTGGAGTGAATCGACCACCGGCCGTGGGGCGTGTTGTACTCCATGGGGTAGTCACCACCCGTGTTCTCCGGCCCCTCTTTGTGGGTCGGCAACTGCTCGCCGAGTTCGAGGAACCAGTCGTGGTCGATGTAGTACTGCTGTCTGCCCGTCGCGGTCGGCCACGGGTTCTTGTCTTGGACGAAGTCCTTCCACGGTGCGTAGGCCTCACCGTCTTCGATGTCTGAGGTCCAGTGCCCGCCCGCTTCGAGGAGTCGCTGGGGCTGTTCGACGGTGTCTGCGAACGTAATCTGCTCGTCGCTGTCTGCCGGATTCGTCTCCTCGGAGTGTTCGAGGATGTACTCGCAGGCGGCGCGGTCCTCAGCGAGCGCACCTTCTTCGCCGGTCTCCCAGTCGCGGACGAAGTCGTCGTAGATGGATTGGAGGTCGATTTCGCGGTCGAACTTCCTGTCTTGGATGGGTTCGACGCCGCGGTCGGTGGCGACTTCCTGAATCTTCGCGGCGAGTTCGCGGAAGATTTGCCAGTCGGTCTTCGACTCGCCCAGCGGTTCGACCGCGGGCGTGAAGGGATGCACGTAGGTGTGCATGTCCGTCATCGACAGGTCGTGTTTCTCGTAGTGGCTCGCCGTCGGCAACACGATGTCCGAGTACAGCGCCGTCGAGTCCATTCGGAAGTTGATGTCGACGACGAGGTCGAGTTTCGGCCAGAGTTGCTCTTCGACGGCGACGTTGCCCTTGGCCTGATTGAAGTAGTTGCCACGCCAGACGAACATCGTCGTCGGGTCGGGACGAGAGTCGTCGTCTCGCTCTTCAGGGTAGACGGGCATCCAGCCCTTGTCGATGGACTCCCGAATCTTGGCGGCCGTGTCGGGGTCGGTGTTGTCGAGGATGCCTGCGTGGTAGTAGGTCCACAGCGTCGTCGGCACGCCACGGACCTTCCCGGTCGGGAACGAGAGCGTCTTCCAGCCGTGGAACGTCCAAATCTTCTCTTGGCCGACGTAGTGGTCGAGGCCGGTCCCTTGCTCACCGAGGTTGCCGGTGAGGGTAACGAGCAACTGGAGCGCACGGTTCCCCAGGTCGTTGTGGTACCAGTCGTTGACGCCTTTTCCGTGGATAATCTTCGCCTTGTCTGCCTCCGCGAACTCGCGGGCGATTCGCTGGTAGGTCTCTTTGCCGACTTCGGTCACGTCGTGGACCGTTTCGGGGTCCCACGTCGCCAGTTCGTCTTTCAGTTCGGCCCAGACGGTCCGTACCTGGACGTTCCCGTCTTCGGTTCGAACCGTCGTCTCGGCGTCGAGTTGCGGGTCGAAGTCGAGTACGATGCTCTTCGAGTAGTCTTTCTGCCCGTCGCGTTCGCCGAGCGACCCCGGCGCTTCGCGCAGGCGTCCGTCCGAATCGAGCATGAGCATCATCCACTCGGGGCGGTCCGCGCTGGAGTTGACCGACGGAACCTCGCTGGCCCGGAGGAATTTTCCGGTGTCCTGCCGGACCAAAAGCGGCATGTCGGTCTGCTCTTTGAGGTGGGCCTCGTCGTACAATTCCTCGTCGACGATGGTCTGTGCCATCCCGAGCGCGAGCGCCGTGTCGCTCCCGGAGTCGGGACTGAGCCACTCGTCTGTGTGGATGGCCGTCTGGGAGTAGTCGGTGAAGATGCCGACGCGCTTGGTCCCGTTGTACCCTGATTCGAGGAAGTACTTCGCGTCCGGGATGCGCGTGACGTTGATGTTCGACCCCCACGCGATGATGTAATCGGAGTTGTACCAGTCGGCGCTCTCGGCGTTGTCGGTCTGGGTGCCCCACGTGATTGGCTGTCCCGGCGGCAGGTCGGAGTACCAGTCGTAGAACGAGTGGCTGACGCCGCCGAGCAGGTTGACGAGGCGAGAGCCGCTGGCGAACGATACCGGACTCATCGCCGGAATCGGCGTGAAGCCGCTGATGGCGTCGTAGCGACCGGCCTGCACCTCGTCGACGACGTGTTCGGCAATCTCGGTGAGGGCTTCGTCCCACGAGATGCGCTTCCACTTGCCTTCGCCGCGCTCGCCGACGCGCTTGAGCGGGTGTTTGATGCGCTCGTCGGCGTTGACGTAGTCGGTGTAACACGCGCCTTTCTGACAGCCGCGGGGGTTCGGGTCCGGAAGACTCTCGTCGAAGCGCGGGTAGTCACCGGACTGCTCTTCGCGCCAGACTTGGCCGTTTTTGACGTAGACGTTCCACGAGCAACTGCCGGTGCAGTTGACGCTGTGGGTCGACCGAGAGACCGAGTCCCAGTCCCACTCGTCTCGGTAGAGGTCTTCCCACTCGCGGTACGGGTAGTTGCCGATTGTGTCGTCTACTGGCTTCAGCCCGCCCATCTGGAACAGGCTGTCGTCGGACGCGGTCGAACTCCCGATGCCGAGCAGCGACGCGATGCCGATGCCTTCGAGGAAGTTCCGCCGGGAGACGAGCCCATCGCTGGATGCCGGGTCCCCGGGTGGGTCGCCGACCTCGGGGGCGTCGTTCGCCTGTTTGTCTGCTGCCGATTCGCCTGTCGTCTCACCGTCGTGGGATGCGTCGTTTCGACTCATTTCTCTATCTGAAGGAAGACTGTCGTCAGTGCCAGTGCCGCGCCGAGGAGTCCAACGGCCACTCCGAGGAGCGTGTCGCCACCCATGTCGAGTCCGAGGGCGACGAGTCCCACGCCGAGGAGCTTGCTCACACGGTCGAGGTGTCGGTACGTCCGCGCCGAGAGCTCGATGCCGCGCGTCGCGGTCACGCCCGTCTCGGCGTCAGTCATCGTCGACCTCCTCGGGGTGTGGCTTCGCCTGCGGCTGTTCGTCGCGCTCGCCCAGAACTCGGTACACCATCAGCCCAGACCCGAGTGGGACGACGAACAACGCGGCCGTCAGAATCGGGTTGATGACGCCCGTTCCGACGCCGAGGGCGCGTCCGAGCAGGTTGTTCATCCCCGCGATGGAGGTAATCATGATGAACTGGACGGCCGCGACGCCGACTGCCGTCTGCCACGGTCTGTCCAGTGGGTCCGCCGTGAAGTGGACCGACTCGTCGTGGTAGTCGACGAAGGGCCACACCGCGATGGCTCCGAACACCAGCGTCGGCAGCAGGACGCCGCCGACGAATTCGGTGGAGATGTGGATGTGAACGACCGGAATCGTGAAGCTCATCCACGAGGGCAGGAGCTTCAGGAGGCCGTAGACCCACATCAGGAACCAGTCCGGCATGATGAGTTCTGGCGTCCCGGCGGGGTTGTTCGGGCCGTACTCCGCGATGTTGTGAACCGGGAGGAACCCGGCGAGCGCCGAGAGCGTCGCGAGCGTCAGGAAGAAGACGACCGCGCTCACGGCCGTCTGGTTCGGGAATGCCGGGAGGCCGACGACGACGCTGTCGTCGTCTTTCGAGAGGACGGGTTCGGTTCCTCCGTCGGTTGTCGAGACGGCGGAGTCGGTACCGCCATCGCTCGTCGGTGCGATGGATTCGGTACCGCCGTCGCTTGCCGTGGCTCCCGCTTGCGACCCGTCGGCGCTCGGTGTGAGGCCCTGAACGTCTTCGTCACGGGGTGCTTCGGTGTGCTTCTGGCGGATGAGTATCGCCATGTGTATCGCTAGCAACACCCCGATTGCGATGGGGATGATGAGGACGTGGATGAAGTACAACCTCGGAATGGTCGCACTCGACGGGAACTCCCCACCGAAGAACGCTTTCCCGACGAGTCCACCCACGAGTGGTATCGAGGTTGCGAGGTTGTACCCGATTCCTGTCGCTGTCGCGGCGAACTCGTCGAACGGGAGGGCGTAGCCAGTGTAGGCTGCGCCCATCGAGAGTCCGGCGAGTGCGGTGCCAACGACCCAGTTCGGCTCGCGTGGGTTACGATACGCCCCGGTGAAGAACACCCTGAGCATATGCAACCCGATAGAGGCGACAAACAGGTGTGCCGCCCAGTGGTGCATCCGCCGGATGAACATCCCGAACGGGATGTCGTAGGTGATGTGCAGAACGCTCGCGAAGGCTTCCGGCACTTCTTCGCCCTGGAACTTCTCGACGCTTCCTTCGTACGTCACGTCGCTCGTGGATGGCTCGAAGAACATCCCGAGGAACATCCCCGTGAGCACGAGCAGTAGGAAGCAAAACAGCGCAACCTCGCCGAGGAGGAACGAGTCCTCCGCCGGGAACGCTTTGCCGAGGAACTGGCGTCCGGTGTCGAGGTCGAACCGGGTATCCATCCAGTGGTAGGCGCGGCTGCCTGCGTCGGCGGTCTGGTCGGCGAGGCGGTCGATTCGGGACATCACTCACCTCCCGGGCCGACAGGCCCGTTGAAGTCACCCGTTGCGATGAGATACCCCTCGCTGGAGACGGTAATTGGGAGCTGTGGAAGTCCCCGTGACGGCGGTCCGCCGACGACCGCAGCACCGTCGGTCGGGTCGAACTTCCCGAAGTGACAGGGACAGACGAGCGTCCCGTCTTCTTCGTCCGAGACCATACACCCCGCGTGCGTGCAGACCTTCGAGTAGGCTGTGTAGCCTGCGACCATGAACTCCTTTTTGACGGTGTCGCTGTAGGACCCCTCGGGGTGTCGTACGAGGAGCGTCGGCGCTTTCTCGATTCCCGGTCGTGGCTCGGGGAACACCGTCATCTTCTCGCCTTCCGCGAGGGCTGTCTCTTCGATTCGTTCGCCCTCGCCGTCTACGAGGTAGATGCCGTCTGAGTACACCGGTCCGGTGTACTCACGCTCGAACACGCGCGTCAGCCCGGCTAACGGTGCTGTGAGGCTTGCGACCGCAGTCAGGCCGCCGACGCTGGCGAGAAGCTTCGCGTAGTCGCGCCGAGCCAGCGACGCGCGGGTGTCGGTGAAGATACTCGGTCGATACTCGTCGTTCCCGTCGTCCGTACAGTCGGTACAGCAGCTATCACAGTCGCCAGATTCGGCTTCCAAGTCTGTCGATTTCATCAGTGTCCCCTCCGTTCTGCGACTTCGACGTGGGGGAGGAACCACGCGTAGTACGAAACGGTGAGTAGAGCCAGCGAGACGAACATCCCCATCGCGTAGACGCCGAAGTACTGCGTCCGCGCGAGGGTGAGATACTCGCCGGTGAACAACGCGGCGAAGACGATAGCGAGAATCGTCAGCCCGCCCATCGCCAGAATCCCCTCCATCGCGTCGGTGGCGTCGCGGTACTCGACGACCCAGCGGTCGTCAGTCCAGAACCACGGCAGGCCGACCTGTCCACCGTCGGCGACTGCCGTGTCGTCGCGGCGGGTACTTCTCACTGCGGAGTCCATGAACCGATGGACCGCAGTCAGGACGGCAACGAGGCCGAACAGCGCGACCCAGACGATGACGCCGACCTGACTCGGTGCGAGTTTCTCCGGCGTATCGACGATTTCCTGGAGCGGCCGCATCTCGGTGACGCTCTGGTCGATTTCGATTTGCTCGCTCGGCGGTTCGCCGTGCAATGCGACGTACCACATCGGCAGGAGCACGGCGATGACGAGGAGCAACACGACGATAGTCTCTCGTCTCACGGGTACTCACCCCGTCTCCTCCGCCGTCGGAAGTCGCTCCCGTCGGGTGTTTCCCCTCGGGCACCACGTTCAATTGTCACCGGGCTGGAGTATGACATACTTCGACTCATTCGAAGGTGACACGCGAGTCCGGTAACACCCCGACCATAAGGTGCGGGGTCTTTATACGGCTGACAGGTTCGTGCGACCTGCTCGTTCGGAGTGGATGACCGACGGACGGCGGACTCGAATTCCCACCCAGAAAGAATGGGCAAAGCACTTTTTCGAACCGACAGCGAACCGCTCAGATATGGACGCTGGGGTACACGGCGAGGTCGAAATCACCGACTCGTCGGCTTGCCACGTTACCGAGGCGTCGGGAGGGACCGACATCGAGTCTGTCTCGCGCTCTGCGGTGACCAGCGGTGACACTGTCGCAATCGATTTCACTGCGGACGCGGAGGCAGACATGACCGACGTCAACGAGGTGTTTCACCACGAGGAGCAGACGGTGTACCGACTCACCTACGAGACCGAGGCCTCTCCGGGGTGCGCATGCGAATTCATCGAGACGTCTGGGTGTCCTGTCCGCCACATCGAGGCTGAAAACGGTGCTATCATCCTCTCCTTTGTCGCGTCCGACCTCCAGCAACTGCGCGAAATCATCGTCGACCTCAAATCGGCGTTCGACGGCGTGTCGCTGCGGCGACTCACCCAGTCTGAGTGTCCCGATTCGGGGGCTTCGCTCGTGTTTATCGACCGCGATGCGCTCACCGCCCGACAGCAAGAAGTGTTAGAGACTGCCCATCGGATGGGCTACTTCGAACACCCACGAGAATCGAACGCGACCGAGGTGGCCGAGGCACTCGATATCAACCGTTCGACGTTCGCCGAGCACCTCTCGGCGGCCCAATCGAAGCTTCTCGGGACGATTCTCGACTGCTGAGTACGCCACCATCTCCGCCGCGTTCCCGCCGACCTATTTTATTTCCCACCCTATGATGGGGTGGACTAGTTGTACGAAGTCGTCAGTTTTGATGATGGGGCAATCGTGTCAGACGAATATATATTCGACTGCCCGGAGTGCAGCGTCGAGGTGGGTGTCGACGCCGGTATCAGGTCGAGAATCCTCGATGGTGGGTGTGTGTTGTGCGAGGCCTCGGTCGAAGCCGGGGACTTCACTCGGTTACGTCGGTCTAGAGACCATTCGTGAGTGACGGACAGGGCGGTTCCTATTGCCGGTGTATGACGTGCGAACGAGTGGGGTCCGTGGACGCAACGTACTATTGACCTCCTCCCGAACCTAATGGTACGCATAGGTTCTGCTGGTCCGCAATGGGCGGCTCTCTGGTTTTCTGCTACCTCCCATGTAGCAAATTTGGTGTGTACGGCTCTACCGTCACGCGATACCGTGACGTAGTATAGCGTACGAAATGAGGCTGAACCTCCCATGATAGGTGACCTACCTAATTAGACTCAATATCTTTATTTTGTTGTATTTACCATGACAGACACAGAGGCGAGAACAGCGAGAGAAGAGTGGGGAAGTCGGTTTGGTTTCCTGATGGCGATGCTCGGTGCCATGGTCGGTGCTGGGAACATCTGGCGGATGCCGTTCACCACGGGTGAAAACGGCGGTGGTGCGTTTCTCGTGGCGTACATTTTGTTGTTGTTCCTCATCGCTGTCCCCGGTCTAATGGCCGAGACGATGATTGGTCGCTACACGAGCAACGGGGTCATCGGGGCGTTTAAACAGGTGTTTCAGACGAAGCGGGCGCAAGGACTCGGACTCGTCGTGCTCGTCGTCAACGTGGCGCTGATGTCGTACTACTCTCCTATTATCGGCTGGGCGCTGTACTACGCGGGGAATTCGGTCCTCTTTACGTTCACTCAACCCGGCTTCCAGCCACAGGCATTTTGGGACGGATTCATCGCTAATCCGGGACTCGTCGTCGGAATGCACACCCTGACGATGGCTGGCATCGCAGGCGTCCTCGTCTTCGGAATTCGTCGCGGCATCGAACGCGTCGTAAAGTGGATGATTCCACTGCTCGTCGTTGCGCTCGTGGCTGTTGCCGTCCGCGGTGTCACGCTTCCGGGTGGCATGGAGGGCGTTGCGTTCGTCTTCACGCCGAAGTGGGAGTTCCTCACTCGCGGCAGCACGTGGGTCGCAGCACTCAGCCAAGCACTGTTCTCGACGGGACTCGGATGGGGCATCGCGCTCACATACGGGAGCTATCTCGGCCGGTACGACGACGTACCGCTCGGTGGTGGCTTGTTCACCGCCATCGGGAACACGAGTATCGGCCTGTTAGCCGTGTTTGCCACGTTCCCAGTGGTCTTCGCCTTCGGACTCGAACCGAGCGCAGGGTCCAACTTGCTTTTCATCTCTCTGGCGAAGGTGTTCCCCGAACTGCCCGGCGGCGGCCTGTGGGCACTCGTCTTCTTCGTCTCGTTCTTCTTCGCGACGTTCACGTCGGGCCTCGGTATCACCGAAGTCGGCGTGACAACCGTTTCCGAAGAGACGCAGTTCGACCGGACGAAGTCGGTGCTCGCGGTCTGTGGCGTGATTTGGCTTTTCGGTCTTCCAAGCGCATACTCCACGTCGTTCCTCGGACAGATGGACTTCATCTTCGGTAGTTTCGGGCTACCGCTCGCAACGCTCTCTATCATCGCGCTCGTCGCTTGGAAGTTCGGCCCAGAGCGCGCTCGTATCATCGACCTCAACCGCAATGCTGGCATCTACATCGGGTCGTGGTGGAACCCGGTCGTTAAGTACGTCATCCCCGCTGTGATGCTGTTCATTATCGGCTACGGTGTCGTGATAAGCATCGGAACGGAGAACCAGACGCTGATGCTCTTGGGTGTTGCAGTGATGGCTGCGCTCACTGTCGTGAGTACGGTCGTGATGAGCGTTGTCGGAAACGCACCCGAGAAGATCTCGGATACTGGCGTCTCCGTGAGTGGGGGTGACTGAGATGGCGCTTCCAACTGTCACGTGGATCTCGATGGCTATCGCCATCGTGGCGCTGCCTGGTGTTGCGAGCGTCGCGCTCGTCAAATCGCTGCGGTCTGAGGAGCGTAAACTGAGCCTTTTGAAAAAGCAAGACAAGGTCGACAGTTACTCGCCGCGCGCACTTGCGGAACTCCGCGACTGGGTGGAGGCCCACCCGAACGACCCGTACGCGCCAGTCGCCCGCGAGCGGTACAACGAGTGCGTCGAGACCCTTCGCGAGGTCGAAGAGCCGTATTACGACTGGTCTCCAGAGGAAATCGACCAACTAGACCGTCTCGACTAGACTACGGGTTGGCGACTCCACTTGCGACCGGTCACAGTCGGGCGTGACCGGCCTCTCTATTTTCGTCCCTGAGTGCTTACGATAGTCTGTCTGAGGGTTCCTTCGCGGTGCTTCGGGTTTCGGTGACGAATCTCGGTCCAAACCTCCCATAATAGGAGATCTGTCTAATGAAGCGCTATCCCTGAATTTTGTTGGACTTACTATGATATCTTCTGAAGTGCGCACGACGAGAAGCGAGTGGAAAAAGGCGATTTGGCTTCCTGATCGCGATACTGGGCACGCTGGCCGATGCGAAAGGCATCCGGCGGATGCCGTTTACATCGTGGTGGCTGGTCTGGTGGTCGATGACGATACGGTGGTATACGAATGAACTCAGAGATATCCATCGAAACGGTCGATACTCACACGGGGGGCGAACCCACTCGCATCGTGGTTGGCGGTCTCGACGAGTCCACGTTTGCTGGCGACAGTGTCCGAGAACAGAGAGACGCGTTCGCCGAAACACACGACTGGATTCGAAGACTGTTGATGAAAGAGCCACGCGGCCACGACAACATGTTCGGTGCCGTCTTGGTCGAGCCACGGCGCGACGATGCAGATGTGGGCGTCTTTTTCATGGACAGCGAGGGCTATTTGGATATGTGTGGGCACGGGACTATCGGTGTCGTGTCTGCCCTCGTCGAGTTGGGACGCCTCCCTGCCCTGGATTCGGTTCAGGTCGAAACTCCTGCTGGACTCGTCGAGGCGGCCCCGAAGTACAGCGAGGGAGGCGTCGAGACAGCCTACAGTGAGGGCGGTGTCGAAGGCGTCACCATCCAGAACGTGCAGTCGTTCGTTTACGACGAGACGACGGTGTCAGTCTCCGCCGCAGACTCGCCGATTCACGTCGATATCGTCTACTCGGGGAACTTCTTCGCGCTGGTCGATAGCGAGCAACTCGGACTTCCCGTGACCACCGAGTACACGAGCGACTTCGTCGAACGTGGTCTCGAAATCCGAGCGGCCGTCAACGACAAACTCGATATCACCAATCCGCTCACCGGCGAGTCCGGTGCGGTTTCTATCTCCGAGATATACGAGACGAACCCCGATGTGGATCGAAGTGTCGTCGTCTTCGGAGATGGACAAGTCGACCGTTCCCCGTGTGGAACCGGAACGTGTGCGAAAATGACGCTCTTACACCACGAAGGGTTGCTCGAAGTCGGCGAACCGTATCCCCACGAGAGTATCGTCGGCACGCGCTTCGAGGGGCGACTCGTCGATGTCAAAGAGCGCGACGGCGTCACGCTGACCACACCGACGATAACTGGAACTGCTCGAATCACGGGTAAACACACCTTCGTGAAAGACCCGAAAGATTCGATTACGGGCTTTAGCGTCTGACAACGACTACTGCCTCCCATGGGAGGCGGTCTTTATAACCTACTCGCTAGATATGATAGTCCATGTCCAAGGTTGGCACGCCCTCGGGTGGGTTCGCTGGCACGACTCGTCTCACGCTCAAAATTCGGCACCCGGACTGCTGGACACTCGAAGTAACGGAACAAACGAATGCCGGGATAGTCGCTCACACGGTGTACAACACACCTGGGAACACGGTGAAGGGCCATTTCACGGTGTACGCGGACAGAATTGAGGACATCGACGAATTCATCCAGGCTGCGAGGTCGTCCCGACTGACGGACTCCGTCTCGGAACTGAGCCCGCGACACGAGTTCGACAAGGACACTTCCAATATCGGCAATACGACCCGTGAACTGGTTGTCGAGTACGACCCGGCAAACAGCATGACCGACCTGCTTCTCGCACACGGCTTTGTCCACGACGCACCGGTTCGAGTCGACAATGGATGGGAGTACTGGCCCGTCATCGATACCGAGGGGCGAGAGCAACTCAAAGAACGAATCGACGCACTGGAAACAGAGGCGGACGCGGAAATCA
The DNA here is from genome assembly GCF_000336755.1 of Haloferax elongans ATCC BAA-1513. GTDB lineage: Archaea > Halobacteriota > Halobacteria > Halobacteriales > Haloferacaceae > Haloferax > Haloferax elongans. Next base: position 79,476 of record NZ_AOLK01000019.1, read on the forward strand.
TCGTGACGAAGGTCACGTCTGTCGTGGACGCGAAGAACCACGTCAAACACCGCCAGGACAGGTTGTCGAACCGGCAACGCGAGGTGTTCGAACTTGCGTGTAAGCACAACTACTACGGCTGGCCGCGGGAGACCACCACGCGGGAGTTAGCGGAGGAGCTGGGCATCTCGAAAACGACGGTTCTCGAACACCTCCGAAAAGCGGAAGCGAAGCTTCTCGACCAGTATCAGTGACTCGTATGGGCGTCTGATATACGGCTGTGTAGTCCCTTGAGTTGGTTCGGGTCGGACGTTGTCGGTTGGTGGGTAGCGGTTGAGAATTGCCTGACTGTGCCGTCATCCCGCCGAGTCGTGGGAGCGTGCCACTGTCGGAGCGAGAATCACACGTACTAGTGTGTGAACTTCGCGGCGTACGCGCTCGGGGTCGCTTCTTTCTCCGGTGGCGTCGTCTTTATTCCGTTCGACGCCGCCCCAGTGACCGTTTGGCAGTCGGCCTGAGCTTATATACGTCTGACCATCGAATTGTCTCTGTGACCGTGTATGTCTGAGGACCAGAACCGAGTCGGGGAGGTGTCGAGCGAGTCACCGGGGACGCCGGTGTCGCCGGACCCGGCAGTCGACGTTGGGACGACAGCAGACGAGGTGACGGTCCTCGAAAGCGGGACGGAACTCGAACGAACAATCGACCTGCGCGGCGGGCTCGCCATCGGTGTCGGAACGATGGTCGGTGCGGGTATCTTCGTCTTTCCGGGGCTCGCAGCGGGGAACGCAGGCCCCGCAGCCTCGGTCTCGTTTGCTATCGGCGCGGTTATCGCGCTGTTGGTCGCGCTCCCGACGTCGGAGTTGGCGACGGCGATGCCGAAAAGCGGTGGTGGCTACTACTTCATCTCCCGTGGAATGGGTGCGTCGTTCGGGGCTGTCGTCGGCATCGGACTCTGGCTCGGACTCGTCTTCGCGTCGGCGTTCTACCTCGTCGGATTCGCACAGTACGCGATGGCCGTTTTCGCCGAAGTCGGCATTCCGGTCGCGTCGCTCGGGTCACTCCCGCTTATCCCGATTTTGGGAGTCGGATTCGGTATCCTTCTGACTGGGTTGAGCGTCTTCGGGACAGAGAATACGACGAAACTCCAAAACGGCATCGTCAGTCTATTACTCGGTATTCTGGTCGTCTTTCTCTTGTACGGGAGCCTCGACACACTCGGTCTGTTCGGCCGTGAGACGGTTCCAGAGCAGTTCATGCCGTACGGCACGCTCAATATCTTCACCACGGCCGCACTGGTGTTCACGTCGTATCTCGGGTTCGCGCAAGTCGCGACCGTCGCGGGCGAGATAACGAAACCCAGTCGCAACCTCCCGCTCGCCATGGTCGGGTCGGTACTGGTCGTCGGCGTTCTGTACGTGATTACTATCGTCGTCTCGACTGGCGCGTTCGGAAGCGCGCGACTCGCCACGTTCGGTGAGACGGCAATCGTCGAAGTCGCGCGGTCGTACCTCGGCTTCCCGGGTGCTGTTGCGATTCTCATCGCAGGACTCCTCGCGACGGCATCCAGCGCCAACGCGTCGATTCTCAGTTCGTCGCGGGCGCTGTACGCACTCAGTAGGGACGCAATCGTTCCACCGCGTCTCGGGCGAGTCAACCTCAAATACGGAACGCCCCACATCGCGCTCGGTCTCGTCGGTGGACCGACGGTCGTGTTGGTCGCGGTGGGCCGAACCGAAGTCTTGGCCGAAGTCGCGTCGTTCCTGCACCTCGTGACGTACGGACTCATGTGCGTTGCGCTCATCGTCCTTCGCCGCTCGAACCCGGCGTGGTACAACCCAACGTTCACAGTTCCCGGATACCCCGTCGTCCCGATTCTCGGCGCACTGGCGAGTTTCGGACTTGTCGTCTTCATGCAGCCATTATCGCAGGCAATCGGCGTGGCCGTCGCGGTGGCCGCCGCTGTATGGTATCTCGGCTACGCACGAGATGTGCGTCTCAAGGGGGTGAAGACAGATGCCTGAGGACGTTCGCGTGTTGGTTCCTGTCGCGATTCTCTCGGGACAGGTGATTCCCGAGCCACTGATTCGGTTCCTCTCTCGGGGGACTATCGTCGTCCTCGCGTATCACGAGATTCCAGAGCAGACAGCCCCGGAACAGGCTCGTGAACAGTTCGAACCGAAAGCTCACGAGGAGCTTGCAGACCTGGTCGAAACGATTGAGTCACTCGGTGGGACAGCGGAAACGCGGCTGGTGTTCACCCACGAGTCCGAGCAGACAATAGAGCGCGTTGCTACCGAAGCAGATTGCGACGTGGTGCTGCTCTCGAATCCCGCCCAGTCTGTCGAGCGTCTCATCGTCCCGGTCAAAGAACACATCTCCGTCGACCGCATCGCGACAGTCGTCTCGGCGTTGAGTCAGGACCCATCAATCGACATCACGCTGTTCCACGTCGCCACAGACGAGTCGGGGGTGGCTGACGGTGAGGACCTTCTCGGCGACGTCTCCGACGAACTCGTGGTCAGAGGAGTGCAGCGAGACAATCTCTCTCGGATGGTCACGGTTTCTTCGACTCCACTCCAGGCTATCGTCGACGCTGCAGATCACCACGACGTCATCGTCATGGGCGAAGAAGAACCAACGCTTCGGGGACGACTCTTCGGTGAGACGTCCGAACGAGTCGCTGAGCGTACCCTCAGCCCGGTACTGGTCGTACGGAACCCGACAGAACCGGACGAAGAGCAGTAGGGTCTCTCGCTAGCCCTCGATTGACTCTCAGTATCGACGATAGCTTACGTGACTTATTATCACAATTCTACAGGTGGAGTGAGTCCTCAGAGCAAATTGGGATGTGTGAAAATTTTAAAATTTGTAGAATTTTTACGTTGCTATCTGATATATTCTATGATGGGTGGCAAAATTGAACCGGAATTTGGCAACTAGAACTGTGTGGTCCGTCGTATGCCCCCGACTAGAACCCGAACTGTTTCTCATATTGTGGTAGAAAAACAATCACAATCGGGGGAGCGAGGAATCTCGTTCACCCCGAGACCGGCGTTACTCGCCGGTCGAGCAGTCGCACCCACCGCGCTCGACGAGGTCGTCGAACCCGTACTGTCTCCCGCAGTCAGTACAGAGTACCTGCACGTCGACGAGGACGTCCGGTGAGCCGACTTCGAGGTCACCGTTATTTCCGGCAGATTCGATAGCACTCTCAGAGACAGCAGCCAAGCGTCCACGGAGACGCTGAACGCGCTCTGTCGGGTCGCTTCTGCGTCGCTCTTTCGAGGCACCGCGGAAGGTTGTCAGATACGTGTGGACCGCTTGATGAGAGACGAAGTCCGAGTCCAACTGGTCGACGTCGACGCCAGCGCGCTCGAGCCGCCCGCGCGCCCTCGTTCGCTCACCGCCCGTCACGTCGTCGTCCGTCAGCGCGTCGTACAGCGACTCGACTTCACCGCTCAGGAGGTCGAGACCGGCGTCCATCGCCGCCGCCTGAAGCAGTTCGTGGTTGAACGATTCTGCGAGCGCTCGGAGACTCTCGGCTTCTTCGTCGTCAGTCCAGCGTTGTTCTAACTCCGCGCCCAACCCATCCAAATCGTACGATTGGATGAGGCGACCGACCTTCGAATTGGTTGGGTCTGGCCGTTTGTCAGTCATACACTAGTGTGAGGGTGACGAGCCAAATAAGTGTGGCCATTACACTTGTACCGGTGTAATCTTTTACAAACATTTATTTGTCGCGAGATGATGGATAAACGCATGACTGTTACGAACCGTGTCGCCGACATCACGGTCACTGCACGGAACATCGGCGGCATCGAGGAAACTCAGGTGTCGTTCGAGCCCGGTATCACGATACTCGTGGGTCGAAACGCGACGAACCGAACGTCGTTCCTTCAGGCGGTCATGGCCGCGCTCGGAAGCGATAGAGCCTCGTTGAAGGCCGACGCAGACGAAGGTGACGTGTTGCTGACCATCGGCGACGAGACGTACACGCGATATCTCAAGCGAGAAGGGTCGAGCGTCGTCACACGGGGCGAACCGTACCTCTCTGACCCGGAACTTGCAGACCTCTTTGCGTTCCTCTTGGAGTCTAACGAGGCGCGTCAGGCCGTCGAACGTGGCGACGACCTTCGGGAACTCATCATGCGGCCCGTCGATACGACCGCCATCGAAGCGCAGATTACGCAGTTGGAAGCCGAGCGACGACAAGTCGACGAGCAACTCGGTGAGAAGGACGCGGTAGAGCGGACTATCGGCGACTTAGAGCAGCGTGAGGCGGAACTCGAGACGAAAATTGACGACAGTCAGGAACGACTCGAAGCGCTGGAAGACGAAATCGAGTCGACAGAGCGCACCACCGAGTCCGAAGACGACGAACTACTCGACGAACTCAACGAACTGCGGTCGACGCTCGAAAACGTTCGGTTCCGACTCGAAACCGAACGACAGAGTCTCGAAGCGTTGCGAGACGACGAAGAAGACATCCGCGAAGCGCTCGACGAACTGCCCGAAGAGACCGCAGACTCGCCGGAGCAACTCGAATCGAAACTCGCAGACAAGCGCGAACGCGTTCGGTCGCTCGAATCGAAGATGAACGAGATTCAGAACATCGTTCGCGTGAACGAGTCGATGCTCGCGGAGACGGACGACGATATCGGGGATGCACTCCGCGACGACAACGGTAGAGGGGATGTGACCGATAAACTCCTCGCTGATGACCAAGTCGTCTGTTGGACCTGTGGTTCTGAGGTTTCTTCTGACACCATCGAATCGACTATCGAGCACTTGCAGTCGTACCGGGCGAGTTTGGCTTCCGACCGCCGGGACGCACGCGATGCGATAGACGAACTCTCGTCGCGTCTCGACACGATAGAAGAGCGGCGAGAACGCCGGCGTGAACTCGACGCGCGACTCGAACAGACGCTCGCCGAACGAGACGAAACCGAGGCACGTATCGAGGAACTCGAATCCCGGCAGTCGACGCTTCGCGACGAGATTGAAGACATCGAAGCCGACGTCGAAGAGACCGACGACGAAGGCGACGAGTTAGTCGAGCTTCACTCGCAGGCAAACCGCGTCGAGCTCGAACTCGAACGACTCGAAGACGAGCGTGAGCGGGTTCGCGAGCGCCTCGACGAGGCCAGAGCCCGACACGAAGAACTGGAATCTCTCACGGGACGGCGCGAAGAGATAGACGAAGAGATTCGCGAACTCCGTGGTCGCATCGACCGAATCGAAGAGGAGGCAGTCGAGGCGTTCAACGACCACATGGAGCGCGTCCTCGACACGCTCGAGTACGAGAACATCGAACGCATCTGGATCGAACGCATCCACCAAGAGTCGACCGGGCGTGGGAAATCGGGCGAAAAGCGCGAGTTCAAGCTCCACATCGTCAGACAGACCGAAACGGGGTCGGTTTACGAAGACACTGTCCAGCACCTCAGCGAGAGCGAACGGGAAGTCATCGGTCTCGTCTTCGGACTCGCGGGCTATCTCGTCCACGATGTCGCCGAGCAACTCCCCTTCATCCTCCTCGACTCGCTGGAGGCTATCGACTCCGAACGTATCGCAGCACTGGTCGAGTATATCCACGAACACGCCGAATACGTCGTCGTCGCTCTCCTTCCCGAGGACGCGTCGGCACTCGACGACGACCACGAACGGGTCCTCGAAATCTAACGGAAAACCCGTTCGCACCTGATTCGATTCACCCGGTCCGATTCACCGACTCGACCCGGACAACTCTCGTCTTGTTTTCTCGGAGACCAGTTGGCTACTGGATGTCTCCCAGTCGAGGTGCTGCCACCAGATTCCGATAGAATTGCTGTGACACCCGGACCGGCTCGGCTGGTTCGTTGGGTATCGTTTCGACGATAGCATCGCCTGACGGTGTCGACGCGTCGGCCTGCGCGGCGAGTTCGTGGGCTACTCGCGGCGTGACCTCTGGATGGAATTGAATCCCGACAACGGGCGCGTCTTGGAGAGCGAAGGATTGTATCGTCTCATCTCTCCGTGCAAGCACCGTTGCGCCGTCCGGTACGCTTGTGACGTGGTCGAGGTGCCAGAGGAAGGTCTCGAATTGGTCTGGAACACCCTCGAAGAGTGGGTGTTTGCGTCCGTTTTCTGTGAGTTCGACCTGTCTGTATCCCGCTTCCCCTTCGGGAAGGGCCTCGACGCACCCTCCGAGCGCGCTGGCGACGAGTTGGTGCCCGAAGCACACCCCGGCAGTCGGCTGGCGTGCAGCCACCCGCTTTCGAATGTAGCACTGGAGTCCCTCGATCCAGTCGCTGTCGTCACCGATGCGCGCGTACGACCCGGTCACGATGACAACGTCGAATCTGTCTGGGTCTGGAAGCTGATTACGGGGGTCAAATCGCCCCGTTTCGATGGCGGTCTCCGAACTATCCGCCACTACAGCCTCGATACCACCGGCGTAGTCTACACGGCTTGGAGGCGTAACCAGCGCGACGCTGCGTTCATCTGGTGGCTGAGTGATGGACATGTGTCCAATACTAGGTGCAATATTCGGTAAATAACTTAGGATTGTAAAATACTCCTGTTGGCGGCTGTTCACACACGGCATAATTGTCATATAGCACACAAAGAAATTCTCAGATTTCTACAATATCCAAGATTTCTACAAATTTTGAAATTTGCATAGGGGCGAGCCAATACTGATTTATCCACCTCCACTCTCACACATTCAATCGTCTGCAGAATCGAATTTATCGCAGGTGAGAGAAGATTCACAGCACGATGACCGATACGAGTCTGCCTGCCGAACGAGTTTGCAATCGCGATATCGGTGCGCGACCGTTTCGCCGCAGCCGTCACACGAGAGGACGTATTTCGGCGTACTGAACCGCCGAACCCGTACCGGTGCGTCCACCGCTTCGACCCGGCGTTTGAACGCCGGTCCGTGGTCGGTCGTTCCGTACGCCTGGAATTGCTCGACGTGAACGAGTTCGTGGCGGAGCGTGGCGGTCCACTCGCTTCTGTCGAACGATTCGAACGCTCGCCACGAAAGTGAAATCGTGCAGTTTGGTGGGGTTCCCGAAGACGGAGCGGTTTTCGAGTGGGAACTCCAGTCTATCGGCTCGCCGACTGTGGCGTCGTCGAGTTGTGGTGTCTTGACTGCCGCCGCTCGCCGCTTCGCCCGGGTCGAGACTTCCCAGTCCACAGCACTGAGAGCGATGTCGAACTCGTACGTCTCGATAGCGCGCGAGCAGTATTCCTGTGACCACCGAGTCAGGGATTCGTGTGTCTCTATCGTACTGTAGGTGTCGACGAGTTCGTAGTCGTCGCGACTCACGATGCACCGCTGTTTTGCGCCAGGGGCTATGGGTGTTTGGGTGGGACGAATGACATACTACCGGGTATGCCGAGGGCGACTTCTCACCTGTCCACCTTCAATTCGGTGGTTATCGACGGATTACTGCGGACATAGTGGTGTCGGTCTGTGGAACTGCACCGTCAAATATTGTCCACTACAGAATATTTGAATGACTATTACAACAGCAGTCTACGCTATATGCGAACTGCAGACACTATGTTTATGTACTCTACTCAATTCTACGTGGATGTTCAGATTCTGATGACTGCGGTTCTCAAAGACACGATATGATATAACATGACTTGGCAACAGACGATATTCGCGTACCCGACCCTCCTTGCGACGCTGATTTCGGTCATCCTCGGTGTCTACGGCCTTCGGTACATCCTTCAGCATGGGCGAACCCCGGTGCTGTCCGCGTTCTTTGCAGTGAACGTCGGTCTCGCGGTGTGGACAGGGTTCGCCGCACTCAAACTGTTGAGTACAGTCCCGAGCGTGAAGCTGTTGGCGTATCGGCTTCTCTATATCGGGGTCGCTCCGCTCGGGGCCTTCGCTCTGCTGTTTGCACTCGCGTACACCGGCCGCGAACAGTGGTTCCGACCTCGCGTAATCGCTGGGCTCCTCGCTGTTCCGGCTCTCTATCTCGGGCTTCTGTTAACGAACCCGTCGGGCGTCGCGTTCGAGTCGACTAGACTCTTCCAGACCGGCGGTGTCGTCGTGATGCGCGTCGATGTCGGGGTTGGACACTTGGTCCTGCACACGTTCTACAACGCGCTCTTGTCGATGCTCGCGATTGCAATCGTCGTGTACGAGGCGGTGCGTCTCGGGCGGTCGTACATGCCACAGGCGGTTCTGATTAGCGCGGGCATCGCCGCTCCGTTCGTCTTCGTCCTGTTCTCTTCGCTCGGTGTGCCGCCGTTCGGCAGCGATGGTGTGAACCTTATTCCCACTTCTGCGGCAGTTACCTCGACACTCCTCGGGTTTGCTATCTTCAGATACCGGTTTTTGGACCTGCCACCGATTGCCTACACGACTGCGATGGAGGAGTCCCCCGACGGAGTACTCGTTCTCGACTCGAACGAGCGAATCATTCACGCGAACGACCGGGGGATGGAGTTGCTCACGGACTTCGGTGCCGAAATCGGTGATTCGGTTGACGAGATATCTTCCGGGATCGACCTGACGTCCTCCAGAAACGATAGCGTTCAGGTCGGGTCGGTGGACGACGACCCGGTATTTCTCAGTGTGCGCGCACAGGAACTCGTCAGCCAAACCCGCGCCATCGGGTGGGTAATCGTTCTCAGAGACGTCACCGAAATCCACCGACAAAAACAGATTATCGAGGCGAAAAACGAGAAACTCGCCTTGCTCAATCAAATCGTCAGCCACGACATCCACAACGACATGGGAGTCGTCATGGGGAACGCTCGGCTCGTCGAAGAGATGGTCGACGACACGGCCGCCGAGACGCGCCTGCAGACGATAATCCGGAACAGCGAGCACGCTTCTGAACTCACCGATACGGTCAGGAGTCTGATGAAGACGATGCTCGATGGCGACGACGAACCAGCGAAAAGCGTCTCTGTCGGGAGTGTTCTCTGGAGTGAAATCGAATCAGTCCGCGTTGGCAACGAACGCGCCGAGATTACGCTCTCGAACGACATCCACGGTGCTCAGGTGTTGGCCGACGATATGCTCGGCACGGTCTTCCGCAACCTCCTGACGAATGCAGTCCGTCACAATGACACGGACGCTCCTGAAATATCCGTTACTGTCGACGAGGAATCCGACCACGTTCTCGTTCGAATCGCCGATAACGGCCCCGGAATCCCCGACGAGAAGAAAGACACAGTATTCGGTCGCGGGAACAAGGGCCTCGAAAGTCCGGGTACCGGTATCGGTCTCTACCTCGTCGATACGATTGTCTCGGGATACGGGGGTGAGGTTTGGGTCGAAGACAACGGCGAGTGTGGTGCTGTGTTCGTCGTCAAACTTCGGAAGGCCTGAACGACGGTTCGACGACCTACTGGTGTGTTGGTTGATTCTCTCTTGTGGTCGTGTTGAGTGACTGGAGGCGGTGCGGTGTGTGGTGTCTTCGCGGAAGTTGTCTGTGGTCGCTTTGGGTGAATCAGCCGGTCTTTTGCACCAGACAAAGCGCTCGCTCTGTGCTGGTTCGTTGCTGTGAGTTGGATATTCCGCTTTTTGAGCTATTGTATTGGATTTTTGTCTGGTTTCATGATTCGGTTGTCTCCACCAGACAACCGAATTTAGCATAATAGCGTGTCTCTTCGGTTTGAGGTGGATATATCGTATAGTGCTATACTAAATCTGATCGTACCGAATGGGCCGCCCAGTGATTTGAAGACGCTATAGAGCGCCGAACCACGCCGAGTTGGTTCTGGAGATTGATACCAATGCCATCTGCATCTATAAGTGAACATACTGAACCCCCACGGCAATACCTGGTACAGATGAACTAGTTTCCTACCTGGATATCCGGACGGACAGGGCTGACAGACCTAACTCTACGACCGCTGTCGCTGTCACCATATCGGGGTACCGGGGCTGAAGTCTCCTCTTCCCGCCCGGTTATCGACTTGTCCGGGTGGCAACGAGGACACCGTCAGAAGCACTGATAGGTTCTACGTCGACGAGCCGAAAGCCTGCATCGACGAGCAGGTTCGAAACAGTCCCCATTGTCGGAAGTTTGTCATAACCATCGTGTGACTCCCTCGGACCGAAGATCATCCTGTCCGCAACGACGAGATAGCGCGGGTTCAACGACGAAATGCCCTCGATTGCGGCCCGTAATTCTTCCTCACCGCCTTCGTGGTAAACCGCGTGGAACGCGTAGCTCGTCACGACGACATCGACGGGCTCGTCCACGTTTGGTTCCCGAAATGAGCCATGGTCAAACGAGATGTTTTCAACGCCCTGCTCCGCTGCCTTCTCCTGGGCGTATTGAAGCCACTCGTCATCGATGTCTCTCCCGAGGATCAGTTCGCACTTTGGGGCGAGTTCTAACGCAAGGTTTCCGGTTCCGGTTCCTATGTCGACCACGATATCGTCGCGTTCGATTGCCCCGTGTTCACCGATGTAGGAGAGGCACGTCTGGTACTCCTCGTAGGCTGCGCTGGCGTCGTCGTACTGCTGCGGCGTGAATTCGTCACTGCTGTCGTGTGATTCGCTCATGGTTCTATGGATTTATTTCGGCAGACGAGTCCTGGGAATACGTATCTCGGAACTCCTGAATCAGTTGTCCGGTGTCAGCGTACCACTCGTTGAGCATCTGTTGGAGTCCATCTGCAATCTCGTCAGGGTCGGTGACCCGATACACGTGCTGATAGCCACCTTTACTCTTGCTTTCTTGTTCTTTCACAGCAACTCCCGTTTCTTGAAGCCGTTTGACCGAACGGTACGCAGTCGTCCGTTCGCGATCGATGAGTTCCGCGATCTGGTCTACAGAAAGTGGTTCAGGACGCTCCACCAACAGTTGAAATACCCTTTTATCGAGTTTATTTAGGCCGAGCATACACTCGAGCAGTCCCTCACATTCGCGGTCGTCTTGGAGTTGTTGTAGTACAGCCTCGGTCATTGGTATCGGCACTTGGGTGCACCATCAGAAAAAAGGTTGCATATCAACCGCATTTAGGATTTCAAAAGACAACACCTGTGTCGCATTCGGAAGGCTGGTCTCTGTGGTTGTGGAACAGATTTGAAGCTTATTACTGGCGTTTTAGATGGGTGATTGGGAAATTGATATTTCATCACTTCGGAACGACAACCTTATCCCTATAGTCCTGATTGCAAAAGTTATGCAATCGACTGACGACAGTGAGGTGGATCACGACGTTCTCATAATTGGTGGCGGGCCTGCTGGAATGAGTGCAGCACTTGTGGCCGGTCGTGCCTCGCTGCAAGCCGCCGTCGTCAACGCAGAAGCACCACGTAACGCCGTGACGACAGCTTCGCATGGATTCCTCACACGCGACGGTGCCCACCCGATGGAACTACTTGAGATAGCAAAAGACCAGTTACAAAAGTACGATACTGTCCGGTATATCGAAGGGAAGGCGATTGAAGCCCGAGAATCTGGTTCTGGATTCGAGGTGGAACTGGAGGATGGGACTCGATTGACCACGAACCGCATTGTCGTCGCAACCGGACGTCGTAACGAACTTGAACAGTTGGGGCTCCCTGGAATCGAGGACGTCTACGGAAATAGCGTCTACCCATGTCCATTTTGTGATGGGTACGAACACCGAAACGAAGCTCTCGCCGTCTTCGGAGGTAAAGGAGTCAGTGAATTCGTCCCCTTGATTCGAAACTGGTCCTCGGACATCGTCGTCTTCACAAACGGCACCAAACTCGACCCGTCTACTGTCTCTGCGATGAACGAGCGGGACGTGCAGGTCGTCGAAGAAGAGGTATCGCAGTTAGTTTCGACCGACGGGAATTTGCAAGCTGTCGAACTCGATACCGGGGACCGTGTTCAGCGTGAGTCGGGGTTCGTGTTCGACGACTGCTCCGTTCCGTCCTCAGACCTGCCCAAAAAGCTCGGTGTCGAAACGACAATGAATTGGGGGATGGAAGTCTACGATGCCGACGAACCGGGGCGAACTGACGTTCCTGGGGTCTACGTCGTTGGCGATGCGAGGACAGGATTTAGCGGGCTGATGAATGCAGCAAGTGAGGGCTCAGAATGTGTCGAGCATATAGTTCATGAGATTGCACAGGAACGGTGGCAGGTATAACGATGTGTCGGATGTTTGCCCTTCGGAGCCACGTTACGTGCCCCATCGAGAGGGCGTTGATTGATGCGGATTGTTCCCTCGAACGACTCAGTCACACGAATCCACATGGTTGGGGTGTTGCCCACTACGTACAGGGAGTTCCACAACTGGTAAAGAGCCCGGAAATGGCTGCCGACACTCCTGTCTACGATACTCTTTCGAGCCAAATCGAGTCGAAGACCGTGGTTGCGCACGTGCGCCGAGCGACGCATGGAGACCACACTATCGGTAACACCCACCCCTTCCAGTATGGACGATGGGTGTTCGCGCACAACGGAAATATAGCTGGATTCGACGAAGTACGCTCAACCCTACGCGAGGGGGTTGCTTCAGACCTGCGACCCCACATTTTGGGAGACACAGACAGCGAGATTCTGTTCTATGTATTACTCACAGCCTTGTCTGATGCAGGCCACCTCGACGATGATGGAAGATTTTCCGGCAGTCCAAAGGACCTCTGGGAGATCATTCGTCCAGTCGTAACACGAGTCGCTGAATTAGGTGGCGGTATGCACACTGACCCGGATGGTCCGTCTGACCGAACGTACCTGACGTTCGTCCTCACCGATGGCCAAACTCTCATCGGCCACCAGGGGGGTAAACCTCTCTTTGTCCACGCGCCGTCGATCGATCACGAAAATCTGAATGAGCCACCGTGGGTCATCGAACGCGGAACAGCCGACCACTTCCTGTTAGCCAGCGAACCTGCCCATGACCCCCAGATGTGGACACCTATTCAACAAGGTGGTGTTGTCGGTGTCGGTCACGACATGAGCGTATGGACCTCACCAGAGGCACTCGAACCGTAGGAATCTCTCGGGGGTGTCGGATGGTATTCGAAACGACAAACTGAAGGCCACTTTTCGTGGACACAACAAAGTACGGAACAAATACATTTTTCGAGGTTGTGGAGAAAGACGAGGTAATGGTTGAGTTTCGCCGTCCGGACACCGGTCAGTTGTTCATTCTGTCAGTTGTCCCTCTGTTGTTAATCTACCATATATACATTCGAGAAGTCCCGCCTACGGACCTCGAACTGACCTTCAGTGTGGTTCTCTATGGGTTGTTGGTCGTTGCAAGTGTGATTCGAGGCGGCATCCAATCCGTGTACTATCTACTGGTGGGTGGATCCCTGATAGCTGCATTTAGTAGCGTCTTATACCTCCGAAGCGGCGATATCGTCGACCTCGCGTTACTCGTCGTGGGCGTTCTCATGTTCTTTCGAGGAGTTCAACTGCGAATTCGGAGGTCGAGTCAGTCCTCTTAGGAACGGTGCCTCGATAGGTGGGCATACCGACTGTCGTGTTTACTTTCCCGTCGACGTCCTCTAAACTGACTTCTCAGTGGCTTCGCGATGCAGGTCAGGACAGTGAGCACCGCAATTCACTCCGGTTCTGACGAAAAAGCAACACACAGTTAATGCGGCGGAGCAACACTGACTCAGTTATGGTCGACTACGACTACCATACCCACTCCATCTACTCTGATGGCCGGTTTCTCCGCCAGATGCTGAAGGCGGCCAGCGAGTCGGGACTCTCGGGAATCGGTATCTCGGACCACTGCAACGTCTCCGAGCGCGACGCGATGGTCGAGATCCGAAGCAATCTCGGGTTCAACCTCGACATGACCTACGACCGACGCCGGTCGGCAATCGAGCGATTCCGCGAGCGATTCGATATCGAAATCTACGACGCCGTCGAGATGGATTACGACCCCCGCGACGAGGACGCCATCGGCGAGTTTCTCGACGAGGCGGGCTTCCAGTACGCCATCGGGAGTGTCCACCATCTCGAAGACGTTCACGTCCACTACGAACCATACTTCGCCGACAAATCTGAACCGGAGCGAGCCGCGTTGGTCGATACGTACTTCGAGAAACTCGTCGCGCTAATCGACTCCGAACTGTTCGACATCGTGGCCCATATCGACTTGTTCGAACGGAACTCTGCCCTTCGAGGGTTCGCAACAGAGGCTCACTACCGACAGGTCGCCGAGGCGCTCGAACGCTCGAAGACGAGTACCGAACTGAATGCTGGCCGCGTCTTCGACGACTTTGGGAAGTACCACCCGACGCCTCCGTTTTTACAGGTGCTCCGTGAGTACGACGTTTCGTTCACTGTCGGGACTGACTCGCACGCGCCGGATGAACTCACCGAGCGCGTCCCCCACGTCGCTGATTTCTTCGCAGAACTCGGGATTGAACCCGCCAGACTCTCAGTCTGATGGTACCTCTCTGCGTGGCCGGCTCAGCGTCTATAACTTCGAGATGGTAGTCCCCCCGGCTATCGGACCTGTCTCATTGCCCGACCGGAGCATTTAGGCTCGCCTAAACTTCGACGGGCTTTTATATGTTTAGGCAGGCCAAAAACATATGGACCTGAACCGAAGGCACTTCCTTGGTATCGGCGCGAGCGCACTGACAGCCGGACTCGCTGGCTGCAGTGGCTCCTCGTCGGAGGAGACAGCGACGACGACCAGTTCTACCACGGAGTCGACCCAGACCGAGACGGCGACGGGCACGCCCGAAGACACGAGCTACTCGGTGTCGATGGAGCCGGTCGGCGAAGTGACGCTCGACGAGCCGCCGGAAACGGTCGCGCATTACTTCCCCGACTACGGTGACATGGCGGTCGCACTCGGCCACGGAGACACCGTGACCAGCATGGGGCTTCCCTCGCGCTTCCACGTCAACCACTACGACGAACTCGACGGAGTCAGCTTCGACACGGACTCGCTGACGAAAATCGTCGGTGACTCGGGCATCTCGAAGGAGGTCTTCTACAATCTGGATAGCGACCTCCACATGATCGACCCGCAGTGGCTCATCAACAACAAGGGCTTCAAGCTCGAACCCGCCGACATCGAAGAAATCTCGAACAACGTCGGCCCGTTCTTCGGGAATACCATCTTCCGGCGCACAGACACGTGGCACGATTACCGCTACTACTCGATGTACGAGGCGTTCCGGAAGGTCGCAGAAGTCCACCAAGAAGTGGAGAAGTACGAACAGATCAAAGCCTTACACGACGAGTACATCACGGATGTCCAGACGAAGCTCCCCGGCCCGGACAGTCGTCCGAATGCGCTCCTCTGCTGGCAGGGCAGTAACGAGCCAGAGTCGTTCTACCCCGCTCGTCTGAGTGGAAAGGGAGCGAACAAGAAGGCGACCGACGACATCGGTCTCACCGACGCTCTCGCCGACACGGGTATTCAGGGACTCTCCGAGAGTAACCGTGGTACCATCGACTACGAGACGCTCCTGGAGGTCGACCCCGATTCGATTCTCCTGCGCGGACACGAAGGAAAGACGCGCGAGGAGTTCAGAAGCACGGTCCTCGAGTTCATGAAGAACCACGAGGTCGCGTCCGAACTGAGCGCCGTCAAGAACGAGAGGGTGTTCCGTGGCGGTCCGATTTACGCAGGCCCGCTTCACCACCTCTTCCTCGTCGAGCGGTACGCCACCGGCTACTTCCCCGACACGTTCTCGGGCGAACTGTTCGACCGCGACGAACTCGCGTCCATCATCACGGCGTAAGCCGACGGCGGAGCCGCTTCCACTCGCTTCGTTTCAGTTGTGGCGGACGCTCCCGCCAGTGTGAGTCGCTACGCTCTGTTGCTCATTTTGACACCCAGTCCGACCGTTCGGTGACGGCGTCCGCGACGAACTCGAACTCGTCGCCGAGATGCAGGAGCCGGTATCCTCGCTCGGCCGCATTGCGGGTACCGTCCAGCCCGACGAAGTTGCTGTTGTGGAAGCCCAAGAGGGGGACGCCGTGTTCGACACACGCCTCGCGGACGCGCTCGATGAGCGCTCGTACCTCCGAGTCTTCGTATTCGAGGGTGCGCCCCATCGAGACGCCGAGGTCACCAGGCCCGGGGAAGACGAACCCGAGTTCAGGGACGGTCACGATTTCGTCGATGTTCTCGACGGCGGTCCGGTTTTCGACGAGAACACCCACCTGTACGTTTTCGTCTTCGACGTCGTGATACGGGCGCTCGCCGCCGAAGGTCGTTCCGTATCCACTCACACGCCCCTGTGCGAGACCGCGGTCTCCTGGCTCGCCGTCGAACTCGAAGCGACCGGCCCGCACGGCGCGCTCGACATCGCTGGCCGTCTCGACTCGCGGGACGACGACGTTGCGGACGCCCGTATCGAGGGCTTTTCTGACTGTCGATGGGTCTCCGTTCGGAAGTCTGACGACGAGTTCGGTTCCCCCACACTGGGCGGCTCGAACCAGTCGTTCCAGTCGTGGTCCGTCGAGCGGCGGGCCGTTTTTGTGTTCGAGGTCAAGCCAGACCCAATCGAGTCCGAGCGTCCCGTACAACTCCACGAGTTGTTCCGAGGCAGTTTCGACTCCCGCCCCGAGGTACACGTCGTCAGTGTCTCTGATGTCCGCGAGGTGGTTCTGCTGTTGTGGTCCATTCATGGTTGAAGCATTCTGATTGTTCGCTTCTGGCCTGCTCTCCGAGGTGGCTGATTGAATTGGTTCATGTTTTTAGGCTAGCCTAAAAACACGAAGTAGTTTCGGCCGCTTCGTTGCTGTCGCCTCCCCCTCCGTTCGCCTTCTCTTTCCTCTTCTCCTTCCTTTCTCCTCCCTTCTCCTTCCTTTCTCCTCCCTTCTCCTTCGAGCTGGGAGGTCACTCTTCTATCAGCGTGACCGGGTCTCCGACCCGAATCGTTCCATCTGTCGGCGACCCTTCGAGACGCGTAATGGTCGTCAGCGCGAACCAATGGTCGAAGGCGTCCTCGTTCACCCACTCGGGGACTGTCTCCCGGCGCTTCTCGATGAACCGCTTTCGGAACTTCGGTAGTGGTTCTCCAGTGTCCGGGTCTCGCCCGGGCACGACGCAGCGACTGCAGGGAATCGCTCCTTCGAACCGGAGGCCTCCGACCTCGAACGCCGGCGCGTCGTCGCCGACGAACTGGTCTTCCCAGAACGCTGGCACGCCTGAGACTTCCACGTTCGTTCGAAGTCGTCGGCGCGTCCCTTCGACAGTCAGTTCGTCGAACCACGACGCCACCGTTCGAACCGTCTCAGTACTCACGACCGACAGGCCAAGTTTCGGGCGGTCTGGAATCCCTCGGTCGGTGTCTCTCCGTATCGTCACCGGTTCGTCGAGAACGTCCGAGAACCACGCTTCCGCCGCCTCGGTGTCGTGTACGAGGTCGAACTGTGCGGCCGTCGCCGATGGTGCATCGACTGTAAGTACACCCGCTTTCGGGTCGTAGTCGGCCGTAATCGCGTGCAACCGCTCGTCACGCTTCGCATTGAGGACGTTTCCGTTGGCGTCGAAGAGTGCGAACTCCCTGTCGTGTGCGAGTGTTCCGTTTGCCCGAACGTCGGCGACTTTCACCTCGATACCGTCGAGCGACTTGACCGGATACACTCTCAGCTTCTCGATTTGTGGCTTGGTCGTCATGGGTTGATATCATGCGGCAGTGATTTTTCTCTTTCGCCATTGACAACTTCAAACTCCTCAGAAGCGGTCGCGGTACGTCCCGCGCATCCACGTATCCGCGTGCGCTGTGAACGCCTCCCACTGGCTTCGTTTAATCTCGACATACGACTCGGTGAGCGTGTCGCCGAGTGCGGCGGTGAGCACCTCGTCGTTTTCGAGTTCGCGAACCGCTTCCCCGAGCGACCCCGGCAGTCGCTCGATACCACGCTTTCGGCGGGTGTCGTCGCTGAGGTTCTCCGGGTCTTGGTCGACTGACGGACCCGGGTCGAGTTCGCGGTCGATTCCGTCACGACCGGCCGCCAGCAAGCCGAGGACCGCAAGGTACGGGTTCGACGTGTTGTCTGCGGGTCTAAATTCGATTCTGGTGCCGCTGGTGCGGTTCGATGGTCGCACTTCTGGAACGCGAACCGCGGCTTCGCGGTTCCCGATACCCCAGCAGTTGTACGCACAGACGCTCTTGGCTGGCTGGAGTCGCGCATAAGAGTTCACCGTCGGCGACGTCAACGCGAGGAGACCGGGCATGTGTTCGAGGACACCACCGACGAAGTAGCGACCGCGCTGGCTCAGCGCTGCATCGTCGTCCGTCGGGGCGAAGACGTTCTCATCACCGTCCCACAGCGAGAGGTGGAAATGACACCCGTTCGTGGCTCCGTCGAACGGATACGGTGAAAACGTCGCGTTAGCACCCGCGCGTTCAGCAACGCCCGAGACAGTCTCGCGGCAGAACACAGCATTGTCGAGTGGTTCCAGACCTGTTCCATGTCCGACGACAATCTCGTTTTTGCCTGCAGTGTACTCCGGGTGGTGCTTTCGGACGTCGATGCCTTGGGCCTTCAGCGCGTCGACGATATCGAGTATTACCGACCGACTCGCGCGCATACTCGCCGAGGAGTACTCTCCTCGCGGGTCGAGCGGTTCGATTTCACCATCTGACTTCTCCGAATAGAGGTGAAACTCCTGTTCGACGGCGATGGTCGGTGTGAGACCATCGTCTTCACACGCTGTGAGCATACGCTTCGCAGCGACCCGAGGGTCGGCGTCCCATGCAACGTCCCTGTCGTGTTCGACTAAGTCACACAACACTGCGGCAGTTCGGTCTTCGTACGGGAGCACGCGGAACGTCGATGGGTCAGGAAGCAATCGGACTTCACCGACTGCATCGAACCGACCGTCTTTCACCCGGTAACCGATTGCGTTGAACGACTGGGTCATCTTCGGGAGTGGGATACCCGACGAGAGCGCCGATTCGAGGTGGTCGACGTTCACCGCTTGTCCACGTATCATTCCGTCGTTCGTCACACAGAGGAGTCGGACGAACTCGACGTTCGCTTCGTTGCATCGCTCACGGATAGACGCGGCCATCACCCGAACCCATACTCGGGGGGAAGAAATATCCATGGGTCGCGTCAGACGATTGAACGTAGGCAGCCGACGAGAGCCGTCTCATGCGTCTGTCGAACCTCACGCAAGCAGTGCTGGCGAGTCGTCGAGCAGTGCCGCTTCGAAATCGTCGTATTCGCACAGCAGCAACAGCGCGTCTTTGTCGGCTTCCTCGAAGTAGAACTCCTTGTGTGGCTCGAAGCCGCACTGTTCTAAGATATTGATGACGACATCGTTGTCGACGTCGGGTTCGCCGACGACCCGGTCTGTCTCAGGGTGCGAAAACAGCATGAGGCCCATGGCCCGGAAGAGTGCTTTCGCGTAGCCGTTACCCACGTACTCCGGTGGCCCGATGAGCAGGTGTGCTGCCCGGTCGCCGGGGGCTGTGTCGTAGTAGTCGTCGAGTTCGTACTCGCTGGGCCAGTAGACTTCCCAGTAGCTCATCGGCACGTGGTCGATGTAGCCGATAAGCGGCGTCAGATGGTCTTCCGCGAGCTTTTCGGCGAAGTGGTCGCGGAACGCTGGCAACGGGAGGTTGAGTTCCCAGAACTCAGCTACGTGGTCGTATCCGAGCCACTTGTGGAGTCGCCCGAGGTCGCGTTCCATCGTCGCCGGCCGAAACGAGATGGTTCGCTCTATCGTCTCGTCGTACCGCTGGAACACGTAGTTCGACCTGATGGTTGTATCTGGCCCAAGCGTGGGTGTCACGTCGTCGGTATCGGCTGCTCGTCCGTGGCCATCGGTTGCTTGCTCGGAGCCATCAGTTGTCTGGTTGTGGTCGTCGGTCATCTGTTCGATATCGTCACCTGTCGGTGCCATCATCGTTTAGGCCTGCCTAAAAAGTGATAAGCCCGTCGATATTTAGACACTATCCGGCTAGAATTATCAATTTATTATCTCATCTCGGCCATCCCTTACGATGGTGCTTGTCATCAATTCTCGTGAACGATAGACCTACAACAGCGGGACATCGACGCAGTGACGATGAACGTAGCGTCTGCGTCTGCGACAGAGATTGCAGCGAAGGTTCGACGAGGAGCGCTTTCACCCCGAACGGTCGTCGAGACGGTGCTCGAACGAACCGACCGTCGAAACGACGAGTTGAACGCGTACGTCGAAGTCGCAGACGACTACGCTCGAACGCGGGCAGCGGAAATCGAACGGGCGATAGAACGCGGGGAGTCGGTTGGTCCACTCGCGGGCGTGCCCGTGGCGTTGAAAGAGTCCGCCGCATCGAAGGCGGGCCTCCGACGAACGATGGGCTCAGTTGCGTTCAGCGAGTCCGTTTCCGAATCGGACTCGACGTTCGTCACGCGGTTAGAAGACGCGGGTGCAATCGTCATCGGGACGACGAACACACCTGAGCTAGACCACAAGGGGACGACTGACAACCCACTCCGCGGGCCGACTCGGAACCCGTTCGACCCGTCGCGAAACGCCGGTGGCTCGTCCGGTGGAAGTGCCGCTGCTGTCGCCGCTGGACTCACGCCCGTCGCACACGGAAAAGACGCAGGAGGCTCGCTTCGCATCCCCGCGGCGTGGTCTGGCGTCTACGCCTTCAAGCCGACGTTCCGACGGGTCCCTGACCTCACTCGACCGGACGGGTTTGCGGACGACCTCGGCATTCGGTCGAGTCACGGGCCGATAACGCGCACCGTCCGCGACGCAGCGCTCGTCTTAGATGTCATGGAGGGACACCACCCCCGAGACCCTTCGAGCCTTCCGAATCACGACGGACGATTCCGTGACGCTATCGGACGCTCTCTCGACGGAATCGACATCGCATACACGCCGGATTTCGGGACGTTCCCAGTCGAGCGCACCGTACGAGCGACGGTTGACGACGCAGTCGAGGCCTTCGGCAACGCGGGGGCGACAGTCGAGCATGTGGACGTCGAACTCGGCTACTCGCACACGGAGTTGACGGATACGTGGCTGCACCTCGTGGGTGCCAATCTGGCGGCGATGAACGACTGGCTCGCGGAACACGAGGATGTCGATTTGCTTCGAGACCACCGCGAAGACCTGACCGACAGCCTCGTCGACTTGCTCGAATCCGGGGCCGGAACGTCCGCGACGGAGTACCTCCACCAGCACGTCGTTCGAACGGCAGTCCACGACGCTCTCGAAGACGTGTTCGAGGACTACGACCTGCTGGTCTCGCCGACCGTCTCTCATCCCCCCGTGAAAAATGCAACAGAGGGGTCGACACTCGGACCTGACGAAGTCGACGGCGAACCGGTCGACCCGCGAATCGGCTGGTGTCCGACGTTCCTGCTCAACTTCACGGGGCACCCTGCCGCGTCGGTTCCAGCGGGAACTGTCGGCCACGGACTTCCGGTCGGAATGCAGATTGCTGCCCCGCGCTTCGAAGACGAGGTAGTCATCGCGGCGAGCGACGCGTTCGAACGGCTTCAACCGTGGTCTGACTGGTATTCTCGCACGTAGTTGGTAAACTGGGGTTCGCGCACACGTAGCTCGTAAGACTGGTCCTCTGTCCGTTGCCGATGAGTAGTCTTGACGGGCGAGACCCCCTGCTACTCGGCTTCCCATACACTCAGGCAACCATCGAATATATATTTTTAGGCCAACCTAAATCCCGTGGGTTTTATTGCGCTTTAGGCTAGCCTAAAATCCTGTATGCAAACGCAGAGTACACGAGTGCACTCCGCAGCGACGTGGTGTCAGTGCGCCACGTCTACTGAGCGGGTGAGACAGCCGTGTCGGTCGAATCGGGGGAGACCGCATGAGCGCTGACGCCGAACTTCGTGACGGTGACCACGACAGTCCCGAGGTTGACCCCGCCACTCGGGCCGACGATGCGACTGTCCACGCCTTCTTCAACTGTTATCTCCGCGACGCAGCGGACTACAAGGTCACGACGGGCGCAGTCGCTGGCGTCGAACCCGGGAGCGACGGGCTCCTTCGAACGACGCTTCCTGAACAGGGTATCGAGATTTTGGCACCACTGACGCACTGCTCGCCGACAGAGGGCCATCGATTTGAGACTTCCCTCAGCTATCGGCTGCCGGATGGGACAGTCCATCCAGCCGATGCGGCCACGCTCTCGTCGCTTATCGTGAAGGACCTCACACTTTCGCGGGGCGGGAGCGCAGTGCCAGACGCACTTCTCGAACGCGTCCTGCGAAGCAAGGCGAACATCGAGCAGTTCGTCGATGCACGGATGGGGGACACAGAGCACCTGTACGCTGACCGTCTCTCGTTCCGCGACGCAGAACAGGCGCTCGTCTTCGGCCACCAGCGCCACCCGACGCCGAAGAGCCGGCAGGGAATTGCGGCTCACAACCGGCCGACGTACGCTCCCGAACTCCGTGGGTCGTTTTCTCTGCATTACTTCCGTGCGACTCCCGAACTGGTGTCTCAGGACTCTGCGCTGGAGCAACCCGCGAGCGAGTGGGTAAAAGACGAGTTGCGCGAAGACCCAACCGTCGAGGAGTCGTTCGTGGCCGACCACGTCGAAAGTGACGACGTGCTCCTGCCTGTCCACCCGTGGCAGGCGAAGTATCTGCTCTCACAGGACCGCGTCCAGTCACACCTCGGCGATGGACTCGACTATCTCGGAGCTCACGGTTGGGAATATTTCCCTACCACCTCTGTTCGGACGCTTTATAATCCGGATTCACCGTTCATGGTAAAATCGTCGCTGAACGTCACCATCACGAACTCCGTCCGGACGAACAAGCGTCCGGAACTCGAACGCGGCGTGGCCGTCGCGGAGTTGCTCGATACGGCCTTCGGCGACGAACTCGCGGCGGAGTTCCCGTCGTTCGACATCGTCCGCGACCCGGCGTATCTCGCACTCGACGTTGGCGACCAGCCAGAGTCCGGCTTAGAGACAGTCCTCCGAGCTAACCCCTTCCGCGGCGAGGATGCGGTCGGTGCCACGCCGTTGGTTTCGCTCTGTCAGGACGCCATCGCTGGTCGCTCCCGCCTCGGTCGCATCGTCTCGTCCATCGCCGAGCGCGAGGGGCGAGAGACGGCCGCGGTCAGCGAGGACTGGTTCCGTCAGTATCTCGCAATCAGCATCCGTCCGGTACTGTGGCTCTACCTCGTCGGTGGCGTGGGCGTCGAGGCCCACCAACAGAATTCGGTCCTCACGCTCGACGACGACGGGTATCCAAGTGAGTTCGCCTACCGTGACAATCAAGGGTTCTACTTCCCTGAGTCGCAGTACGACCGCGTCGACGACTACCTCCCGGGCGTGGGAGAACGCGCCGGAACCGTCTGTGCGGACGAAATCGCCGACGAGCGACTTCGGTACTACGTCGTGCTCAACAACGCGCTCGACGTCATCAACGCCTTCGGATGCGCCGACCTCGTTGAGGAGCGTAGACTACTCTCCATCCTCCGCGACGAGTTGACCCACATCCACGAGCAGTACGACCGGCCGTCGTCGACGCTGCTGGAGACGCTTCTGACCGAGGAGACCGTGCCGTGCAAGAGTAATCTGCTCACACGATTCCGCGGACTGGACGAACTCGAAAACGACCTCGAAAACCAGTCTGTCTACACGGAGATTGCGAACCCAATCGTCACCGAGGTGGAGCGATGACTGGACCAGACGCGACCATCGCACGCGACTACGAGTATCAGACGTACGCCAGAGACATCGACCGGACGATTTCGCTCCGACAGGCGTCGGTCGAACGCGACCTCGGGCGACTCCATCAGTGGCTCGGTAGCGACCACGTCAAACCCTACTGGCAACTCGACGAGCCACTGCCAACGTTCTCCGAGACGCTCCGCGAGAAGCTCGCTGACGACCACTTGACGCCTTACATCGGGTGTCTCGACCACGTGCCGATGAGCTACTGGGAGTGTTACTGGGCGGCAGACGACGCTGTCGCGAACTACTACGACGCCGACCCGACTGACCAGGGTGTTCACCTGCTCATCGGCCCCGAAGAGTACCTCGGACACGGCTATGCGCTCCCGTTGATGCGGGCGGTCGTCGCGATGCAGTTCCGACACCCCGAGACCGACCGAGTGATTGCAGAACCGGACGCCCGGAACGAGCGCGTCATCCACGTCTTCGAGCAGTGTGGATTCGAGCCAAGAGAGACGTTCTACTTCGACGAAGAGGACAAGGAAGCACTGTTGATGGTCTGCAACCGCGACCGGTTCGAATCAGACATCCTCGCGGACAACTCCGCAGCGCCGACACAGGAGGTGCGCGCCAATGACTGATGACCACGTCTACGACGTCGTCGGTATCGGTATCGGCCCGTTCAACCTCGGTCTCGCGGCCCTGCTCGACAGCGTGGACGAAGAAGTCGATGCCGTGTTTCTCGAACGCGACGCCGAGTTCCAGTGGCACGAGGGGATGCTCCTCGACGGGACGACCCTCGAAGTCCCGTTTCTCGCCGACCTCGTGACACTCGCCGACCCGACCAGCGAGTATAGCTACCTCAACTACGTGCGGGAGACCGGCCGCATCTACGAGTTCTACTTCTACGAGACCTTCCAGGTTCCTCGCCGGGAGTACAACGACTACCTTCGGTGGGTCGTCGACCGACTCGACACGTGTCGGTTCAACCGCAACGTGGCCGACGTTCGCTGGGACAGCGAAGCGTCGTGTTACGTGATTACCGCACACCATCCCGAAGCAGACGAGCGCTTCGAGTACCGCGCGGAGAACATCGCGTTCGGAATCGGCTCCCAGCCGTCGATTCCTGAAAACCTTCGCGGACACCCGGAAGACGACGTGTTCCACACTGCGCGGTATCGACACAACCGCGAGCGCGTTCTCGATGCGGACTCGGTCACTGTCGTCGGGTCTGGACAGAGTGCTGCCGAGGTGTTCCAAGACCTACTCCAGCGCCAACCCGGTCACGACTACCGACTCGACTGGCTGACGCGCTCGGACGGCTTCTTCCCGATGGAGTACTCGAAGCTCGGGCTCCAGCACTTCACACCCGAGTACGAGCAGTACGTCTACGACCTTCCGCAGGGGGTCAAAGACGACCTCGTTCCGAACCAAGACCTGCTCTACAAGGGTATCGACCCAGAGACGAGCGGCGAGATTTACGACCTCCTCTACCGCCGCTCCATCGGCAACCGAGACCCTGATGTCGGCCTGTTCGCCATGACCGAGGTCGAAGCTATCGCAGACGTCGGTGGAGCCTACGCCCTCGACTGCCACCAGTGGCAGACCGAGGAGTCGTTCGTCCACGAGAGCGAGGTCGTGATTCTTGGGACCGGCTACGAGCGCCCGATTCCCGACTTCCTCGACCCACTCGAAGCGTCGATTAGGTGGGACGAACAGGGCCGATTCGAGGTGACTGCCGACCACCGTCTGGAAATCGACGTCGCTGGCGATGTCTTCCTCCAGAACGCCGAGGTTCACACCCACGGTGTCGGCGTCCCCGACCTCGGACTCGGGTGCTACCGAAACACGAAGTTCGTCAACCGCTTGGTCGGTCGCGAGGCCTATCCCGAAGACGTCGACACGGTCTTTCAGGACTTCTCGGTCGAGCAGTTCGCCAAGCACGCACCGGACACCTCTCGCAAGAGCGAGCGTGAACTGACCCACACACCCACGCAGGACGACTAACGATGAATCCGAACGACACGACACTACGGGACGCACTGGACGACGAGATTTGGGAGACGGTCGAACGCCGCCTCCTGACGAAGATGCTCGAAGAGTTCACCTACGAGGACATCATCTCGCCCCGGAAGGTCGACGCTGGCGACGACCGCAGCGTCTTCCGATTCGACCTCGGCGAGACGAGCTATCGGTTCGAAGCGACCGAACGGCTGATGGACAGCGTCCACGTCTACAGCGACACCATCGAGCGACGGGCGGGCGACACGTGGGAACAGCATCACGACCCGCTTCGGCTGCTGCGCGATTTGGGTGAGACGACTTCGCTGAACGGACTCACAGAGGGGAACCTCGTTCGCGAGTACAAACGGACGCTACTCGCGGACGCCCACATCGAGGCGCGAAAGCGAGGCCGTGAGGACTTCGACCCCACGAACCTCGATTACGCCCTCCTCGAAGGCGAAATGGAGGGCCACCCGTGGATTACCTACAACAAGGGTCGGCTCGGCTGGGGTTACGACGATTACAAGCAGTACGCACCAGAGCGCAAACAGCCCGTAACGCTCTCGTGGGCGGCCGTGAGCAAGGAGCAGGCGACGTTCGTCGGAACTGAAACTGTCGACCACGACTCGCTCGTCCGGCGCGAACTCGGCGACCACTACGACCAGTTCAGAGACCGGCTCGTCTCCAAGGGGCTCGACCCGGACGACTACTACTTCATGCCCGTCCACGACTGGCAGTGGGAGAACAGTATCGTCCCGCTGTTCCCCGACCACATCGCGGCCGACGACATCGTCCCGCTGGGTGAGGGCCCGGACGAATACCTCCCACAGCAGTCGGTTCGAACGTTCGTCAACGTCGACGACGAGGACAAACATCACGTGAAGGTCCCGATGCGAATCCTCAACACGCTCGTCTGGCGCGGCCTTCCGGGCGAGCGCACCGAACTCGCCCCGACAGTCACGGAGTACATCAAGGGAATCTACGAGGGCGACGACTTCCTGCAAGACCAAGGACTGATTCTCCCGGGTGAGATTGCAGGTCTCAACTACGACCACGGTGACTTCACCGACATCGACGACTCGCCCTACCAGTATCACGAACTACTCGGTGTGGTCTGGCGGGAGTCCATCTACACCTTCCTCGAAGACGACGAGCGGGCGATTACGCTCTCGTCGTTGATGCACGTCGATGGCGACGGCGAACCGTTCATCTCGCGGCTGGTCGACCGCTCTGGACTGACGCTCGACGAGTGGCTCTCGGAGTTCTTCGATACCGTCCTTCCGCCACTGCTGCACTTCCTGTATCGCTACGGTACCGTGTTCTCCCCGCACGGCCAGAACACGATGCTCGTCGTCGAGGACGGGGTGCCGACACGCCTCGCTGTCAAGGACTTCGTGGACGACGTGAACGTGAGCGACCAGCCACTTCCCGAACTGGAGGCGCTGCCGGACGAGATGCACGAAGTGCTCCGAAAGGAGCCACCTGAGGGGCTCTGCCAGTTCATCTTCTGTGGCCTGTTCGTGTGTGTCCTCCGGTACGTCGCGGACATCCTCGAAGAGCACCACGACTACGCCGAAGAGAAATTCTGGACGCACGCCCGGGAGGCAATCCTCGACTACCAGGCGCAGTTCCCGGAACTCGAAGACCGGTTCGAGCTGTTCGACATGTTCCAACCCGAGTTCACGAAGCTCAGCCTCAACCGGAATCGAATCTTCGACTACGGGTACGACGACGCCCCTGGCCGACCACACGCCTCAGAGCACGGAACCGTCACGAACGCGCTCCACGAGGTCGCCGACGAGCAGGTGGACGACCTGACACAGCCGAACCCGGCTGACGACTAATCACGCCGGCGCTGGTGGCGACTTCGTGCGACAGACTCGCCATTACACTCGTACCGGTGTGATGGCACGGAGTGGAATCACTGACTGGCATGCGTTTTTTCTATTCTTCTTAGACTCCTGTGATGGGAGTTTATCCGACGAAGGTGGTGTTGAAATGTGTTAATAGTAGTTCTCAATAGGGACAATACAGAGTAGAGAAAACTATCACCTGAAGTCGTCATCTAGGTTCAGAGGGAGCTCGGAGACTCCACGTGAGATCGACATATTCACGAATGTCGTTCTAGTGACAATATAAAAATTTTCAAAAATTGTAGAAATTTCTAATCTCTCGGGAGATTGTTGTGCTATAGATATACAATATTGGTTCTTGAATACCATCGTCGACTATTCGACAGAACCTCCGGATACACAGGGATATACCATATATATTTCATACTACCCATCCCCCAACCCCTCCGCGTCGACTTCCACACTTCTCGAACCAGTTCGGGACAATGTTGAATCGTGTCTCCCGAGTTGCATCGAAGAGATGCACACAGTCACAACTGCGTTCCCGACCGTCGGGTCGAGCTACCCGTCCCAACGCTATCGCCGTCGATTCAGACGAGATAACGGAGGGATGTGTTGATGCCACGCATCGACTTCGATGCGGAGCGAGTGTACGACGACGACCGGTTTTCCGCACAAGCAGGATTTCGAAGCGAGCGTGTGAAAGTCATCTGTGGCTTCTTCGAACCCGGCCAGTTCATCCCGGTTCACGCGCCGTCGAGCGACCTCGTGGTCGATGTTCGCTCGGGAACTGGCATCGTTCGAGAGGGGGAGACGGACCATCGTGTCGAACCAGGTGACGTCGTCACCGTCCCGGCAGACACGAAACGCGGCATCAAAGCCGACGACGAGTCGCGACTGGAAGCGTTGTTGGTAACTGCGCCACCGCCGACAGACGAGGAACACGACCCGGTTCGGCGTGGGCTCGCAACCGGCGAGTTCGAACCCATGGCGGCCGACGACTAACTGCTGGCTGTCGCGTCTGCTGGTCGTCCTCTTCTTTCCCACGTCCAAGCAGTCGCCAGAACCGAACGTGTTCGGCCAAATTGCTACGTCCGCGTCGAAACGAGTTTCTCGTACGTTCGATACACCATGATGTCAGATACAATCGACCCAAATCGGCAGGTGAGTTCGTTCGTCGAAGAGACACTGGCGTTTGCCCCCGTCTTCGAGGAGTTCGGCATCGACTACTGCTGCGGCGGCGACGTGTCGCTCGCGGCGGCCTGCGAAGCTGCCGACGCCGATATCGACGACGTTCGGGCGGAGCTTCGAACTGTCCAGGCAACCGAGACAGACGAATCACTCGACTGGGAGTCGCTGTCCGAACTCACAGACCACATTGTTTCGACACATCACGACCGACTGCGTGAGGAACTTCCCGCGCTGGAGGCGCTCGTCCACAAGGTCGCGAACGTCCACGGTGAGGACCATCCCGAACTCGAAGCTGTGGAACGGGAGTTCGTCGCCCTCGCCGAAGAGATGCAGACCCACATCCAAGAGGAGGAAGACGACCTCTTTCCGATTGCTCGAACAATCGACGCCGGTGAGTCGCTCACCGACGCGGAGCTTCAGACGGTCCACCGAGAAATCGAGGGGTTCGAAGACGACCACGAAGCGACCGCCGAGCGTCTCGACCGTCTCTCCGACCTGACCGACGGCTATGCAGTTCCAGCGGGTGCGTGTGCGAGCTACCGGAGCATGCTCGACCGGCTTGCGGACCTAGAGCGGGACACGCACCTGCACGTGCACAAGGAAAATAATGTGTTGTTCCCCGCCGTCGCGTCGGCAATCGACGCAGATGTGTAACCTGGAAACGACGCAGACGTGTAACCTAGAAACGACGCGGGGATGTAATCCAGAAACAGCGCGACTTGGAGACGGTGAGAACGAAGGCGGACCCCCAAACCGACCGCTATAATGGTGCTCAGCGGTCGATTGAGAGCGTTTCCGCCACGTTCTCTGCGACTGGTCCCGAAAAGCAGAGTCGGTCGCTGCTCAACGCATCCGGCGATTGACCCTCTGCTATCGCACCGACAGCCACGTAGTACCCGAGGAGTTCGGGGAACGCAGAAGCCGACCCAGAGAGCGTAAAGCGAAGTTCGGTCTCTGGCGTTACTGCCGAGAGCGGGCTACAGTCTGACGACGGGAGCGGTTCCCACGGGTCTGACGGCGTCGGCCGCCACTCCGCTTCGACCCGACAGTTCTCCGGAACCGCGTCGGTCCAGCGGACGTAGAGTCCCGCTCGATAGTTTCCGTCTCTGAACCGCTTCGGCACGTCCGAAGCGCTGGCGATTCCAACCACCAACGGCGTCCACGCGTCTGTGTCGACTTCGAGAGCCGACCGGATGTGGTCGAGCGCGGACTCGTCCGCACCGCTGCGGTGCTCTGCAGCGGCAGCGAGGACGTGCGACGCCACCACTTCGGACGGTTCAGAAGCGGCGTCAGCCGCGGCTTCGAACGATTCGGCTGCTCGTCCGTAGTCGCCATCCGACCACTCGCGTGCGCCGCGCTCCAATCGGTCACACACCGGGCCGTCGAACGGCCCGCGAGTCAGGTACGTCTCGTCTCCGGTTTGGATAAACGAGTACGTCATCGCCTGTGCGGCGTCGAACGACGGTCGCGACTGGTGCTGGAGTGTGAGCCGTGCGCCCGACAGCTGGTCGAGAACCTCGTCGACCACGCGCTGTACGTCGTCCACCGCGACCTCCGAGTCGGAGACGGCGGTCTCGTACGCGCTCGTAATTGCTTCCCGAGTGGCGTCGTCGGCGAAGAGCGTCGACTCGTCGGTCGAGCCGATGTCCGCGGTAGCTCGCGTGACGAGGGTTCTGAGCGCTTCGTTTTCTCGGTCCTCGGGGGTGAGGCTTTCCGGCGTCATCGTGCATCACCGGATGCAATTCCGTCGACTGCGAGTTCACCGTTTTGTGACTTTGACTGCGTCACGAACGACGGGTCGTGCAGGTGACACGCAGACTGGTGCGTCCCCGCCCCGTGGGTGGTGAGCGACGGCTCTTCGCGAGCACACGGTGTGGTGTACGAGCGTTCGAGCATCGCCACCGCACCGTCTCTGTCGCCAGCGACGAGTCGTTGGAGCGCGGATTTGACGGTGTCGTTTGCGTCTGGCGGGAGCGAGACGGTCTCTGCGTCCGCCACTCCTTTCCGCGCCACGTGTTCGTCGTAGAGCTCTTGGACGACTGCGTCGTCTGATACGCTCTTCCGTTCGTCTTCGAGGTGCTCACGCGTCGTTTCGGCGTCTAACTCGTCGGCCGCGAGCCGACGTTTCAGTGCCAGCACGCGCTGCCACGCGGCCTGCGAACCGTCCCATCCTTCCGTCGGGATTACCTTCGGGCACCGCGGGTGGAACCGACACCCAGACGGCGGGTCGATGGGGGTTGGAACGTCCCCTTCGAGGTGGACGCGATCGCGTTCGACCGTCGGGTCGGGAACGGGAATCGCGGACAGCAACGCCTGCGTGTAGGGGTGTTGTGGGTCGGTGAACAGCCGGTCGGTCGGTGCGACCTCGGCAATCTTCCCGAGGTACATCACCGCGACGCGGTCGCACACTCGCCGCACAATCGACATGTCGTGGCTGATGAACAGCATCGACAGCCCCATCTCCTCGCGAAGTTCGTCGAGGAGGTTCAAGATGCGCGCTTGAACGGACACGTCGAGCGCGGACACGGGCTCGTCTGCAATCAGCATACTCGGCTCGACAGAGAGCGCTCGGGCGATAGCGATGCGTTGGCGCTGGCCTCCCGAGAACTCGTGTGGGTGTCGGTCGAGGTGCTCAGCACCGAGTCCACACCGTTCTAACAGTGACGCCGCTCGCTCTCTCCGCTCAGTGTCGTTTGCGCCGATGTTGTGGACACGCATCGGCTCCATGAGCGTCTTCGCGACGGTATACCGTGGGTTCAGTGACGCGAAGGGGTCTTGGAAGACCACCTGTACTTCGCTGCGGAACTCGCGGAGTTCCGACCGCGAAAAGCCCGTCACCTCGTCGCCGTCGAAGTACACGCTCCCGTCGGTGGGTTCGATGAGTCTCACTGCTGCTCGCGCGAGCGTCGACTTCCCACAGCCGGACTCACCGACGAGACCGAGTGTTTCCCCTTCTTTGACGTCCAGCGAGACGTCGTCGACTGCCCGAACGGTTCGGACCTCTTGGTCGGGTCGGAGTCGCCGGATGAGCGAGTCCTTTTCGCTGAAGTGCTTCGTCAGGCCGTCTATCGTTAGTAGCGAACTCATGATGGGTCCTCCCAGAGGCAAGCGCTGTAGTGGTCGTCGCCGACCGCTCGCATCCGCGGGTCGATTTGTCGGCACTCGTCTGTCGCGTGCGGACACCGCGGTGCGAAGTTACACCCCTCCGGCGTGTCCGCGAGGTTTGGGACGGTCCCGGAGATGGCTTCCAGCGACTGCTCGTCTGCAGTCGGGTCCGGAACGCAGTCGATGAGTCCCTTGGTGTAGGGGTGTTGCGGGTTGGCGAAGATGTCTTCGACGTCGCCGTACTCGACGACGCGACCGGCGTACATGACGGCGACGCGGTCGCAGACTTCCGCGACGACACCGAGGTCGTGCGTGACGATGAGGACGCTCATCGACGTCTGCACGTTCAGTTCCTGAATCAAATCCAGAATCTGCGCCTCGATAGTGACGTCGAGTGCCGTCGTCGGTTCGTCGGCGATGAGTAAATCGGGCGTACAGGCGAGCGCCATCGCGAGCATCGCACGCTGTCGCATCCCACCGGAGAACTCGTGTGGGTAGTCGTCGACGCGCTCTTCGGGACTCGGAATCCCGACACGGCGCATCAGTTCGACAGCTTTCGCTCGCGAGGCGGACTTGGTCAGATTCTCGTGTACTCGGAGTGGTTCGCCGACTTGCCAACCGATGTCGAACACCGGGTTCAGCGCCTTTGCAGGCTCCTGAAACACCATCGAGACGCGGTTCCCGCGAAGCTGGCGTTTCTCTTCTGGACTCTTCGTGAGGATGTCTTCACCGTCGAATCGGACGGTACCGCCGTGGACCTCGCCGGGCTCGGGAACGATGTCCATGAGCGATAGGCTCGTCACCGACTTCCCACAGCCGGACTCGCCGACGATACCGAGAATCTCGCCCTCGGCGATGTCGAACGAGACTCCGTCGACGGCTTGGACCGTTTCACCGGCCGTCTGGAACCGAGTCTGGAGGTTGCGAACCGACAGCAGCGAGTCGTCGGAACACACTTGCGCAGCCTCGGTCTCGGCGTCGATGTCGGCGTCCGAAAGCGTGGTCTGTGCGTCGCTCATCAGTTCGGCCCTCCGTCAGTGGCAGAGCGTGGGTCGAACTCGTCTCGGAGGCCGTCCCCGAGCAGATTGAGCGCCAACACCGTCACCATAATCGCGAGCCCCGGGAAGGTGGTCCACCACCACGAGTCAGGGAGGTACCCCTGCCCGTTCGATATCATCACTCCCCAGGTGGGGATTGGTGGCTGCACGCCCAAGCCGAGGTACGACAGCGACGCTTCGAACAGAATCGCCGTCGCGACGAGGAACGTCGATTGGACGAGCACTGGTGCCATCGAGTTTGGCAGGATGTGCTGAACGAGGATTCGAACACGAGACAGTCCCGTGTTCTCGGCCGCCTCGACGAACTCCTCTTCGCTCGTCCGCAACACTTCGCCACGCGTGACTCGGGCAATCTGCGGCGAGTACACGAGCCCGATGACGAAGATGACGTTGATGATGTTGTTACTTGTCCACGACCCGACGACCGGCAGTGAGGCGAGCAGCTCTCCCAGCACTGGCAGAATCGTAATCACCGTCTCACTCCCGAGTGCCCCGACGAGCGTAATCGCCAAGACGAGCGCCGGGAACGAAATCAGGATATCCATGACTCGCATAATCGATTCGTCGACCCACCCGCCGACGTATCCCGCAATCGAACCGGCGGTGATGCCGATGGTTGCGGCGATACCGACTGCTAATAGGCCGACTGCGAGGGAAGAACGCGCTCCGTACACGAGGCGCGTGAACACGTCGCGTCCGTAGAGGTCCGTCCCCATTGGATTCGCCGGCGTAGGCGGGTGGAGCTTCAGCGCTGGGTCGGCCGTAATCGCGAGTTGCTCACCCGGTGCGTACGGCGTGATGAGCGGTGCGGCGGCGGCCGCCACCGAGATTGCGGCGACAATCCAGAACGATACCTGGGCGCTCAAATCCAGCCGCCGGTACACTGCGACCAGCCAGCGGACACGGCTGCCGACTTGGTCGACGACGCTTCTGTTTTCAGAGTGTTTCGTATCGATAGCCATTATTCGTAACTAATTCTGGGGTCGAGATACGCGTAGAGGAGGTCGACGACGAGGTTCGCGACCACGAACACCGTCGCAATGAACAGGACGATTCCCTGAACGGTGACGAGGTCCTGAGAGAGGACCGACATGTAGAGCAGGCGGCCGATGCCAGGCCACTGGAAGACCTGTTCTATCACGACTGCTCCGTTCAGCAGGAATCCGATTTGCATCCCCATAACCGTCACCACGGGGATGAGCGCGTTTCGGAGCGCGTGAATCATCAGTACCGACTTCTCTTTGACTCCCTTCGCACGCGCGGTTCTGACGTACTCTTCTTGAAGGACTTCTACCATCGAAGACCGGGTCATTCGCATCACGAGCGCGGCGAACCCGGTTCCGAGGACGGTTGCTGGGGGAAGGATGTGTCTGAGATACGTCCCAAGGCCGTCGCTGAGCGTTGCGTACCCACCGGACGGGATGAGCGGTGCGCCAAACCAGTTCTGCCAGAACAGCGCGAACACGAGTATCATCATGATCGCAACCCAGAACCCCGGGAGGCTGATTCCACCGAAGGCCGCGACACGGGTGACGTTGTCGACCCACGT
Organism: Haloferax elongans ATCC BAA-1513; assembly: GCF_000336755.1. Taxonomy (GTDB): domain Archaea; phylum Halobacteriota; class Halobacteria; order Halobacteriales; family Haloferacaceae; genus Haloferax; species Haloferax elongans. The sequence continues at coordinate 113,754 of NZ_AOLK01000019.1, forward strand.
GTCCTTTTTCACGGCACTGATGACGCCGGTCGGAACTGCGACAATGACGCCGATGATAAACGAGAAGAACGACAGCTGTGCGGTCGCCCACGCACTGCTCTTGATGAGCGACGTGACTCGCGCACTCTGGGAGTAGGAGTACCCGAAGTCGAGGTGAAGCACGTCCCACAGCCAGTAGGTGTACTGGATGTAGAGTGGCTCGTTGAGACGCATCTCTCGTCGCAGCTCGTTGACGATGTTCTGCTGTGCGGCGGCCTCCGGGGGGAGCATCGCGACGACCGGGTCACTCGGACTGAGCCGGATGAACAGGAACGTCACGAGGCTCACACCGAGTAGAACCGGCACGAGCAGCAGCGTTCGTTTGATTGCGTAATTCGACGTACTCATCAGTACCACCCTCGATGGATGTGTTTCGACCCGTCTAACGTTGGTCTGGGCATGTATGTGTTACTTTTGCCGTTACTCTTCGAGGAAGACCTTTTCCACGTGCGGGGTTCGTGTCGGATACGCGATGTAGTTCTTCACGGAGCTCCGACGCCCCTGGTTCGTGTGCGGCCACACCTGCATGATAAGCGGGTAGAAATCTGTGACCTTCTGCTGGACCTTCCGGTATAGTTCTGCGCGCTGTGCTTGGTCCTGAGTGCGACGGGCTTCTTCGAGCCATGCGTCGACTTCGTCGTCCCCGTAGAACGAGGAGTTGAAATACTCCCGCGAGTGGAACCCGAGGTACGCGTAGCCGTCGGCGCTGAAGCCGTAGCCGATACTCTCGATGAGTGCTTCCACGTCGGACGGCGGGCCGACCTCGCGGTTCTCTTCTTTTTCGTCCTTGTCGTCCCACTCGCTCGGATACCATGGACCCCAAACAGACCCTTTCTCCTTGGGATTTATCTCCATGTCCACGTTGATCTCCTTGTACGATTGCTGGAGGATTTGTGCGATGTCGACGAACTTTGGCTGGTTCGTCACGTCAACTTCCAGCGAGAACCCGTCGCTCTCACCTGCATCGGCGAGTAAGGACTTCGCTTTCTCGATATCGTAGGGATACTTCGAGACGGACGATTCGTCGTAGGCCCAATGCCACGGTGGGAACACAGACCACGCCGGGTCGGCTCTCCCGGCGAATTTCACCGATTTGATGGCCTCTCGATTGGACGCGTGGCCGAGTGCGTGTCGAACTTTCTTTTTTCCGAGTGGTTCGACGTTCCGCCAATTAATGTACATATTGACGCGCTCGACGCTGGGCATCGAGAGCACCGAGACGTTGTTCGCCTTTTCGAGGTCTTCGACCTTGTTCGCGGGAACGGTCGGGTTGATGTGGGCCTCTCCGGTTTTGAGCTTCGTGTTCCGGACCGTACCGTCGGGGACGACACTGTACGTGACGCTGTCGAGATACGGTAGTTGCCCCGCCTCGGTTTCTTTGAAGTACTCCTCGTTGCGGGAGAACTCGTACGGCCCCGAAGCCTCTGCCGACTCGAAGGTGAACGGGCCGGTCGCCCAGACGCCCGTGTCGAACGACCCGAAGTCGTCACCGTGTTCTTCGAGCGCTTCGACGGGAAGGACGGCAGTCCGATAACTCGTCAGCTTCGACGGGAAGGTGACGTCTTCGTTCGCCAGCGAGAATTCGATTTCGTAGTCGCCGGTCGCGGTGATTCGTTCCTTCGGGTCGAGCGTCTCCCCGTCAGGCCCCTCACCGAACAGGATTCCTTTGAATTCGCTGCGATTGACTGCACTATACTCTTTGTCGGTGATGATTTTGAGGAAGTTCTGTCGGACTGCCTCTGCGTCACACTCGCCGTACGGTCCGTGGAACTGGATACCCTCGTAAAGCGTGAAGGTGTAGGTCTTCCCGTCGTCACTGACGCTCCAGTCTTTGGCTAGGTCACCCGCGATGCTCCCGTCCTGTTTGAACCGCAGGAGGCTGTTCGAGTACGCCTTCGAGAGCGTCGAGTCGGTCGTCTGGTCACCGAGGTGCGGATTGAGCGTCTGTGCTTGGGAGGCGACGGTGACGACGAGGTCTCCTCCTTTTTTCACTGCATCCGGTTCCTCGGTCGTCTGTTGGACCGTCGTTTGCTGAGCGGTCGTCTGAGTCTGGGACGGCGTCGATGGGTCCCCACTGCTCCCGCTACACCCTGCAAGAACCGATGCTCCCCCAGCCACACCAGCGGCTTTGAGGAATCGGCGTCTGTCGACTTTCGTCTGGCTATCGCTTACCATGACAATGATAGCCAATTACTTGGGGGGTTATATAATTTTCCATCATGACCTTGATTGGTTACGATATCGACGGCGTTTCGCTCCGAAATGTGCTCCGGAGTCGCCTGCTGTGTTACTCCCATGGCCAGTCTCCTGTTGCACGAAGGCCTGCTTCGAGGCCGGCTCGTTTCGTTGCATCCCGAATGACCGACGGGTCCACGTGCTCGACTTCGTGTTCCGAGCGGGCTAATCTGAGCACGGCTTCGCTGAGAACCACTGCGAGGTCGCGGAGGTCTCGGAGGTCGATTTTGTCGGCGGTGTCGGCGTGCGTGTGTGTCCATCCTCGTTCTTGCTCCGATTCAGACCGAAGCTGAACTCCGGGAACGCCGTGTTTGACAAACGGCCAATGGTCACTGTGGGGGCGGACAGCGTCGTTTATCGACCCGGGGACGCCGAACGCGTCGAGTGCGGCCTCGAATGCCGCACCAATCTCGTCGAACCCGTGGGTGTAGAGGTCGATGGTCCGTGAGTATCCGATACCGTCTGCGTTGACGACGGCCTTCACGGCGTCGAGGTCGTGTTCTCGCACGTACTCGCGCGAGCCGCGGAACCCGACTTCTTCGGCGCCGAACGCGACGAATCGAACCCTCGTTTCCAGTTGCTCTGTGACCTGCGATAGGAGTCTCGCAGTCTCTGTGAGCAGGGCACAGCCGACACCGTTGTCGTTTGCCCCGCTTCCGATGTCGTGCGCGTCGATGTGGGCTGTCACGAGAATTTCGTCCGCCGTCTCTGGTCCCAATGCGGCGGACACATTGCGGCTGTTTGTCAGAGGCGTCTCGCAATCGACGGTGACCGTTCCTTCGATAGACGTTCGGTTGCACCGGCGCTCCAACCACGCGCCGACCTCGCGCGAGACACCGATAGCAGGGATTGGTCCGGCACCATCGTCGGTTCCCACGTCACCGGTCGGTGGGAGACTCCCCGGCCGGTCAGTTCTGTATATGAACGCACTCGCACCGGCCTCGGCCGCCCACGCGTACTTCTCTAGGCGGTGAATGTGCCGACCGTGGTCGGCGGGTGTCGTGTCTGCGGCCATCGCGATTGCGCCCTCCAGGTCACGGTTTTCGAAGTCCCGCAGGAGTCCGTGCCCGCAGTCTACGATTTCGCCGCTCACGGTTTCAGGTGGTGACCCCGGAAGTGCGATGACCTCGTGGTCGGCCGCGAAATCTGTGCCGGCGGCGGTGAGGATACTTTCACCGCGTTCCCATCCCGGAATCTGGAACTCATCGATTGACACCTCGTCGCATCCGCGACTCCGGAACGCTTCGGCAATCTGCTGTGCAGCCCATTCTTCACCTTTCGTGCCGGCAAAGCGGTCGGGACCGTCCGCAAGGTTGACGAGGAACTCCCACGCTTCGGTTTGCGTATACGCGTCGCCGACGACGTGTGTCGGGAGTAATGTAGACGAGGACTGCGCCATCAGAGACCAGCTCCTTCACCGCGTCTCTGTCCCGAATCGAACACTGCTCGCAGAGCTATCGTCCCGTAAGCCGAGTGCGGTTGCACTGACGGCCTCGGCACTAGCCTTGGCAATTGCATACACGCCCAGTTGACCCTGGGGCGTTATTTATAATTACCGGGAAACGGGGTCTTTGCCGGAACTGACGCCCACAAAACATGTGAACAATTTAGAGATTTGTTTTGACAATGCCAAACATATATTGCCGACGACGAGAGTGCCGGTAGTAGAGCAACCCATGACCGACACCGAAAACGAGCCCCGGCGGTTGAAGTCCTTACAGCGGGCGACGAAACTCATCGAGACAATCGAGCAGCTAAACGGCGCACGGCTCGTCGACCTGACGAAACACGTCGACCTCTCGAAGGGGTCGATTCACACGCAACTGGCGACGCTCCGGGATGCGGGATACATCACGAAGCGGGGAGACGAGTATCAGCTCGGTCTTCGGTTCGTAACGCTTGGTGAGTACGTGAAAGGCACACAGCGTGTGTACGAAGCCGCGAAAAACCAGGTTGACCGGTTGGCTGCAGAGACCGGGGAGTACGCGGATTTGGTCGTCGAAAACGAGGGGCTGGAGGTCGCACTCAAAGTCGCCCGAGGAAAGCGTGCCATGGAGACGGAGTACCACATCAGCGTCGAGGAGACGCCGCAGTACCTCCACAATAGCTCGGCCGGAAAGGCGATTCTCGCTCACCTCCCTGAGGACCGAGTCCACGAAATCATCGACAAACACGGTCTCAATCCGCGAACACCGAACACTATCACCGACCGCGACGCTCTCTTCGACCAGTTAGCTGTCATCCGTGAGCGAGGATACGCGGTGAACGACGAGGAAGACATCCGTGGGTTTCGCGCCGTCGGTGCACCAATCCTTGATATCGATTCCAACCCTATCGGGGCAATCAGTGTCTCGGCTCCGACGAGCCGTCTGAAAGGAGAACGGTTCGAAACCGAAATTCCTGACCGCGTGATGCAGGCGACGAACGTCGTCGAAATCGACATCGACACGTCGGCACACGGCCGCCGAACCGGATGAATGCATTCCGGAGCGATGGTCAACAGTTGTTTGATAAAGCCGAACATTCCCCAATTTAGTCTCAAAATTTACTGCTTCCTTCTCTGAATCGGCCGTTCTTACGTTCGAATAGAACGCTCACTGAGTATATCTCAGTGGTGTGTGTTCTGAATCACCCGCTACTGTTTGAGAGCATCAAACTGTATGCCAACAACAAATTCAAAACATAGTGAATTATTGTATTTCATGCAACAAATGGATTGATAGTTATTCTATTCTTGGAAGATATGTGTTTTGTGGGAAACCTCCCGGAAGTCCTGTTGAGGCTGTACAGACAGCTCGACTCACTCCCATTACAAGCATACCACCGTAATGCCACCGTAGGATGATACCGCCAGCGGTTTTCCTTTGGTGGGGAGTTCTTTCTGGGCCGGGTGCTTCGCCGACCTCCGTCACTTGGGTTGTCCCTCGACGTTAGCGAAATGGTTGTGCTGTGAGGAAATTGGTACCTGATTCTGAATATAGGGGGAGCGAAAGTATGTTATCTCCGATCGGTTTGTGATGCCCCTCTCGCACTACAACCGACTTAGCTTCCACCGCCGGTGAGTATCCAAACCCAGGGGTCACGAACTAACCTCACACTCGTTTTACTATGTATTTCTCTTCTAAATAGGGGACTCAGAGTAGACGCATCACAATCTGCGCTTCTAGTCTATTAGAAGAGCAAAATAAAACTCAAGTTGAGATACTGAGTATATATCAATACTTTCTTGAATTATATGAAACTCTATGTTCAGCGCTCCGACCACACGCTGTCCGTATCGACCGGCGACGAGCGTGGTTTTGTAGACCAGTGGTGGCGCGTACTCGACGTCACGGCAGTCGGCACCAGTCGCCACAAAGGGTAAACATCAATAACCCCTTCGCACGTCAGGGCATGTATGAGCCACCCCCAGGGTGAGTCGTACGACCGCGAGCAGACAGACTACTGGACTGACGAGGAGTTCCGCGAACGAATCTCTGACCTCCCACCGAGTGCGAAACTGGTCGCGAGAATTCTCGATAACAACGACCAGATGACCCAAGAACAGCTGATGTCCGAATCGTTGCTTCTGCGACGAACTGTCGGGTACGCGCTCAATCGCCTCGAAGAAAACGGACTCGTCCACTCCCGTCCTGACCTCCGAGACCCGCGAAAGCGTCTGTACGAACTTGCGATGGATACCTAACTGGTCGTATTTGTTTGATATTAGCAAACAGATTAAGTGGAGACCATTACAGAAGTATGCCTGTAATAGTATGGTGGGTAAATTCTGCTTTGCTTGTCTCACCGTCTGGAACAACCCAATTCCCCTGGCGAAGAACAGCCAGTCAGACCTCGTATTCGACTGTATGTGATGTGACTACCAGATATGGGTACACAAGACCATTACACATGTTAGTATGTCTAACGTTCGTAGTTATCAAATTCAGCGCGTCAAAACGGCGATACAGCGGTGGATGCAACGTGAATTGGATACCGACAGACGCCGAACGCTTTCGAAGCCTAGCGTGGTTCAGACTGCGAAGTCTAGCGGGGCTCAGAGAATGCAAGCCCGTGCGCGCCGTCAACACAGTCTGCTCCGAAACTATCGGCACCGACAGTGTCAGCTTCGACGAGGTGGCTGGTCACTTCTGCCGACGTGTCTCGCCTCTACGGTTGTAACTACACGTCACCGAGCAGTAGAACGGACCTGGGAACTGCCGACGCTGGTGCTATCGGACTGGCTCGAAAAGAAGAACCGCAAGACAGGTTCTTCGTTACTCTTGTTTGCCTTTGCCGTTGGATGCTTTCTCTGCCGTGTAGGAGTAGAGGTCCATCCGAATGTTGGTGGCGGCGTATCGTCCGACACCGTCGTCGTAGTTGTCTCCCCACCAGCCTTGGGTGTCCGCATCCTGGGTGTAGACGACCTTGACGCCTTTGTCGCCGCCGGCGTAGTAGTCGGTTCCGTTACCGAGTTCGGTACCGACGACCTTCGTTTCAGTGTTATCGACGAGGTCCTCAGTCATCATTTTGACACTCGCGGTGTTGTAAATCCACGCGGCTTGGTCGCTGTTCCCGTCGTAATACGGGGATTCGTCCGTATCGTAGGTCTTCCCAGTCGTGTCGATGTTGAACGAGAGCGAACTGCCACCGTAGTCGAAGCTGTCGTAACGCGTCAGGTAGTGGACTTCGATGTTCGTCATATTCACCGCATCGTCGTCACCGGGAACGGACCGGTCGACGACGGTGTCCGACGTGTCGATGATGGTAACGCCGTTTTCACCGTAGACCTCTGCGGTCGTGGTGTCACCGCGGAAGACCAACGTGGTGTTCTCACCGACGCCGAAGCCGAGAGTCTGCCGTTCGAGGTCCTCTGCCGAGTTCTCGTACACCATCAGGCGTGCGAGTCGGGCCACGCGCCCACGCTGCTGGAAGTGCGTGTCGATGACGCCAACGTCGAGGAAGCCCATTCCCTGGGTTGCCCACACTCGGAAGTCGTCGCTCTGGCCGTACGTGTCGGTGAGAGAAACGCCGTCTCGAACTGCCCCGTAGCTGTCACCAGCGCCGGGCATGTCGTCGCCAGCCATCGTGGTTCCTGCAGACGAGCCGCCGATTGCAGCACCGTGGCACTCGTGTTGCGACCGAATCGCGGACGCAACGAGCGTGTCTTCTCCGTTGTTCGTGCCTTTCTTCAGAACGTCGATGATGCGGTTCTGTGCGCCACCGGAGAACCAGATGACGTTGCTCTCGTTGACCGTGTTGGCAACAGACTGGTTGTCTCCATTGGTCGCCCAGTTCGATTCGTCGTACGCGGTGTTAGGGTCGTCCTGGGTCGCGAGCGGGAGGACTTCGATGTTCGACTCGGGGACGCCCGCGTCGACGAAGTCCTGCTTCCACCCTTCGCCGCTCTGAACCGGTGTCCCACTCGCCGCCGGGACGATAGCGATTTTCGCTTCCGATTCGCCGCCGACCGAGTCGATTACTCGTTCGTAGATACGCGAGCCGTTCTCGTACGTCGCCAGCCCACCGCCGGCCATGAACAGGTCACCCTCACCGGAACAGGTCATCTGGGCCGTTGATGTCGTCGTCGTAGTCGTTGCGGCGGCCGCTGGTGCCAGCGTCGCCATCACAACGAGTACTGCAACTAGTACAGTCGTCGTGCGTGTCAAGCTCATTCGTGTCATGTGCTAATTGTGGACATTCCGTCCACTCCGATAGAGTGGGGGTATTTTTGAAAGAGATAGCGAAGTTAGAGAAATCCTCCATAGAACAAAGTATAAATAATAGTTCTCCGGAACGTTCGATGGACGTGACGGGAGAGTCGAACGTAATGAGCTTCAATACAAAATAAATACTTTATTTATTTTCTTATTGTTGCAGAGAAGATAGGTGAGTAATATTGTCTGAGATTTGTTTGAGAGCGCTAAGGAATGGATATTTATTTTAAGATAAAATAAATATGCTGTGGTTTTGGTGAACTATGTGGGAGGGATTGACTAGTGGCCTCGCTAGAATCGATCGAGTACACCATGAGAAACTAGGCACCGACTCGTATCGCAGATGTATTCAGGAACTTGTGATTTTCTGCTTCGGCGTAACGAACAGCTATTTTACACGTGATTCTCTACCTCCAAACAGGTTCCCGAGTAAACATGAGTCAGGAAGACCAATCCGTCGACGAGGAAATCCGAACTGACGGGACGGGGGTCGTCGCGCCGGACAACGAAACCCCGGCGTGGCACGAGCGAAAAGAGCGCTCGACCGGCCTCTCACGACTGACCTACGAGTACTTCGAACGGTCCCGAAGAGAAGACCAGGACCTCCGCATGGAATCCGATTACGTCGAGCGCGACGTCCTCGGGTTCCCGACGTGGCCACACGAACTCGTCCGCAACTTGTCGATTGCGTCGTTCTTCGTCGGCATGGTGCTGTTTCTTGCGGCAACGATGCCGCCGCACATCGGTGCACCGGCGAATCCGAGTCAGACGCCGTCGATTATCCTGCCCGACTGGTACCTCTATTGGTCGTTCGGGCTGCTGAAGCTCGGTCCGCTGAACCCCGAAATTGCCGTGCTTGGCGGCCAAAAGCTGCTGGGTGACCGAGCGTACGGCGTCCTCGCGAACGGTGTCGTCGTCGGTGCAATTGCAATCGTCCCCTTCCTCAACAAAGGAAGCGCGCGCCGACCGGTCGAAGAACCGTTCTGGGCGTCTATCGGCGTTGGAGGTGTCATCTTCGCGCTCACCATCAGCATCTACTCGGCGAAGAACCTCATCCCGATGAACGTCGACCTGCTTTTCGACCTGACGTTCCTCCTCCCGCTCGTGGCCGGCGTCGTCACGTATGCGGTCCTGAAGACGATGCAAGAGGGGTACATGTACGACCTCAACCGTCGGTACTACCGGCTTCGACCACCGAAGTAGGTCGGTACCGAGGCGCGACTCAGATTTTTTCGATCGCCGATACTCACGAGGTAGTTATCGCTCGTAGTGCTCCAATTACCACTCGGTCGAGGACGTGGGTCGCCACACCGAACGAGACGAAAAAGACAACCATGGCGACGAACCCGACGACTGGGAATGCTTCGATATCGAGGGTTACAACGACCCGAATCATCGAGATTCCCGCGTCGATAGCGCTGTCGAACGTCCACATCGAAACGAGGCCCCCGACGAGCAGTGCGACGAGATACAGCATCACTCGTTCTGTGGACGGAACGCCGCGATTCCGCCTACTCTCTTGGATGTCTGCTTTCGACTCCACGCCGAGCGCTGCAAACTGACGTCGAAGTTGGTCGAACGTGGTCACCAAGAAGACGAACCAGAGAAACGCTGCGAGCCCGAACTGAATCGCCGACGCAGACACGTCTGGTAGCACCGTCGTCAGCACGTCCACGATGGTCGGCGTTGCTCGCGTGAGAAAGATGTAAAAGACGACGAAGCCCAGAATAGCGTCGATAGGCCCGTACGCTGGGAAGGTGCGCTCCGCCCGGGCGTTCGCGGAAATCACGGACGACCTCATGTGTACCGAGACGAAGCCCAGGCGTATCAAGAGCAGACGTGATTGTCACTGCTTGAGAGTGGCACGCAAGAGAGTACACCGCTTGCCGAATCAGCCGAGAACGTGATGCTGGAATAACACTCTCCGTACGGGTAGTATTTTATATGTCAACAACCGAGTGTGAGTATGTACCAAGCCACGCTCAGAATCGACAGCGATACGCCGTACGAGCGGGCGACGGCGGGGTCTGACGCTCGCATCGAACTCTGGTGTAACAGCCACTGTGACCTGCTTTCTATCGACGGCGACGTCGACGACGAGGTCTTCGACTACATCGAACGAACTGTCGGCGTGTACAACGAGCTACAGGGTGAACACGGCCGCGTCATCATCACTGGCGCGTGTTTGAAGACGCACAGCGACCACAACGTCGAACCATATCTAGAGGCGAACAACTGCCTGCTCGTCCCACCGATTCGGTACGAAGGTGGAACCAAGCGCGTCCGCGTCCTCGCGTCGCGGTCGGAGGACTTGACGAGCTTTTATACCGACATCACCGAGTCGTACGACGTTCACGTCGACTCGAAGCGAGCGATAACAGAGGTGTTCGCGGACCAACCGCTCTTGTCACTGGAGTCGCTTCTCCCGTCGCTCTCACCGCGGCAACGAGAGACGTTCACCCTCGCGTACGAGGAGGGATACTACGAGATTCCGCGCCAGACGACGACGACTGAACTCGCCGAGGCAGTCGGTATCGAGCGCCGAACGCTCGAACACCATCTCCGTCGGGCGGAACAGAAACTGGCCGAGGCGTTCGTCGGCCTACTCTGACAACGACTCGGCGAAAACCGGAGTGAGTGTGGCGTCAGGATGACGCCGGTGCGGCGTCAGCTCATGGGGTCGAGTCCGGCGTCAGCCGAGGAGACCGAGTGCTGCCGCAGCGTGCGTCATGCCGGCGATGAGCGGAATGAGGATAATCGTCCGCATGACGAACATCGCGACGAGGTCGCGGAAGCGGATGGGTACGTCGCTGAACATGTCCATCGTCATCGGGCCGACGCTGGAGAAGAAGATGAGTTGCGAGACGGCCAGGACGGCGATGAAGAACTTGGCCTTCAGCGCGGTCTCGGTGACGAGGAGGACCGGGACGTACATCTCGGTGATGCCGACGATAGTCGCGGGCGCGACGGTCTCGGCGTTCGGAATCCCGAGTGCGGCGATGACGGGCGTCAGCGGCTTCCCGAGGATATCGAATATCGGCGTGTTCGCCGACAACAACGTCGCTGCGAGGCCGACAGTCAGAATCGTTCCGAGGATGAGCATCGTAAGCTTCAGCCCGTCGACGAACCCGCGCTTCGCGGCTTCGAGGAACGACTCGCCTTCATCTGCTTTCTGGACGGCTTCAGAGAGGGCCAGACGGATGTATTCGCTCAGCGACCCCGAAAAGGCCGTCTCCGGGTCTGGCTCGGTGATGTACTCTTGCGGCGTCGTCGAGATGGGCGGAACCCGAACCAGAATCGCGGCGGTGATGATAACACAGAGGAAGTACGCGCCGAACACGACGGGGAACAACTGCAAGATGTCGAGCGTCGCTGCGACGACGCCGACGAATCCGATGCTCACCGTCGAGAAACAGGTCGCGATGGTGAACACGTCGCGTTTGTTGTAGCCGCCCTGCTCGAACACGTTACGGGTGACGTACAGGCCGACGCTGTACGACCCGACCCACGAGGCGAGGCTGTCGAGGGCGGCCCGACCGGGGATTTTGAAAAGCGGGCGCATTATTGGACGGGCGAGTGTCCCGACAAATTCGAGGCCGCCCAACTCGACGAAGATAGTGATGAACACCGCGCCGATAGGGATGATGACGCCCACGCTGTACACGAGCGTTCCCCACATCAACCCGCCCGTCCCGGGAGTGTGAAGCCACGCCGGGCCGAGTTTGAAGAACATGAGTGGTGCGACGACGATACCGGCCAATCTGAGGAGCCAGAACGCGGTCGACGTTTCGAAGTACGAGAGGTCGTACCCCGCGAACTCTCCGTCACCGACTGTTGCCAACGTGGTCAACACGCCCCCAGCGACGATGATGCTGAGTGCATAGACGCCGACGGCGTTGGGGAACGTCCCCGTAATCGTACTGACCACGATGTCGAACGGAACGGTGAGTTCCCCGTTGTACGGGACTGGAACGAGGAAGAACACGGCCCCGATGAGGAACGCGGTGACGAACTTCACCACGGGTTGCCCACGAATCTCGTGGAGGTCGATGTCCTCGATGCTCTTGTCGCGTGGTTCGGTGTCTACGGTCCACGTCCGGTCTTGTTCTGTTGCCATCGGACTTATGTTTGTGAATATATTGCATAGTCGTGGAGTCTCCCAGTGGACAGTCCTTTATGTGTCTTGCATGGCTATTGGTGATGGTTATCCCGTCTCCGTGGAATTCGCTCGGGGAGTCAAAAGGCCGCTTTCGGCCCGCTAGTGCCGAATTTCTGTATTTACCAGCCGACGTGATTAACACGCTTCGAGGACTCTGACTCGCTGGCGAATCGGTCCTTCATTTCCTGTGCTTGGTGTCGAACCCCACGTTTTGGGGGTGACCTCGGACAGCGTCCTCGATTCTTCACAGACTCGAGTACGGGCCGCCCTTCGCCTCGGTCAGACGTGCGACTTGTTCGGCAGAGAGGCCGATAGAGGCGGCAGCGAGGTTCTCAGAGAGTTGCTTAGTCGTTCGCGCGCCCACGATTGGCGCAGTCACGCCGTCGCGGTGCATCAGCCACGCAAGCGCGGTCTGAGCCGGTGTCGCCCCGACTTCGTCGGCGACTGCGTCGAGTTCGTCGTGGACGTCGAAGTTCTCCTCGGTCAGGTAGGTGCTCTCGAAGTGGCTCGATTCGACGGCTCGCGACTCTCCCGTGAGTCCCTCGTCGCGCGTGTACTTGCCGGTGAGAAAGCCCTGTCCCAGCGGGCTCCATGGACAGACTGCCATCCCGTAGGAGCGAGTCATCTCCAAGTAGTCGCCTTCGACCTCACGGTCGACGAGGTTGTAGCGCGGTTGCGTGACGGTAAACGGTTCCCAGCCCATCGTGTGAGCGATTTCGTTCGCCTTCGCGACCTTCCACGCGTTCGGACGAAGCGTCGACGCGCCGAGGTAGTGGACCTTGCCGTCTTCGACAAGGCCGTTGAGCGTCTTCATCATCTCGCGTGTCGGCGTGTCGTCGTCCCAACGGTGGATGTACAGGACGTCCACGTAGTCGGTGCCGAGTCGGTCGAGCAGGGCGTCGATTCGGTCTCGAACGTTCTTGCGGTTCGTCCCACGACTGTTCGGGTCGCCAGTGCGAATTTGCCAGTAAATCTTCGACGCGATGGTGTACCGTTCTCGGTCGCGCTCGGAGAGCCAGTCGCCAATCCAGCGCTCGCTCTCGCCGCCGCCGTACACGTCTGCGGTGTCGATGAAGCGTCCCCCAGCCTCCTCGTAGGTGTCGAGAAGCTCGTGTGCGCGCTTCTGGTCGATTTCGACGTTTCCTTCCTCGGTCTCTTTGCCGAATCGCCACGTGCCGAACTGGAGTTCGCTCGTCTGCAACCCAGTCTCTCCAAGTGGGACGAAGTCGAGTTCGACATCTTCGGGAACGCTCATAGTCGTCTTTCCGTACGGCGAATCACACGAAAAGCCTTGGGTGGGGTCAGTCTCGTGCTCGCGGTCGAGATACTGGGTTCGATACCGGGATTCTAATTATTGATTTTGATATTGGAACGCACAAGCTAAGAGTAGTTTAGAGGCTCTAAACTGGCTGTAAGTGGAGTTTATGGCCCAAAATGTCGAACTATAAATCATTGTCATCTGGGACTCATTTTGTATAATTAGGGTGTCCTACCTTGCATGAACACTCCTTGCGTCTAATCGATGAGTCGAAAGATATTGTGCGTCGATACCGACGACCGGGTCGGCGCAGTTGCGGACGCGCTCGATTCCGAGGAGACGATGACTGCAGTTCAAGCGACGACTGTGGAGGAGGCGCGGACCGCCCTCGACGAGCAGGCAATCGTCTGTGTCGTCACCGAATACGAACTTGCTGACGGGAGTGGCCTCGACGTCGTGCGAGCGATTCGAGAGACCGCCCCGCAAACCCCCTGTATTCTCTTTACCGACGTTTCTCCGAACGAAGTCGAGACCGACTCGTTCGAGGAGGTAATTATCGAGTACGTCAACCGAGGCCTGCCGGATGCCCACGACCGACTCGCCTTCATCGCCGACGACGTCATCAATCACAGCGCGCAAGTCGGGTTCCTGAAACCTGACGACGAACAGGAGCGTCTCGACGCGCTTTCGCGGTACGACGTGGACGAACTCCCCGTTCAGGAGAGTTTCGACCGACTGACGGACCTCATTGCCAGCCACTTCGACGCCGCAATCTCGTTTATCGGACTGCTCGAAGAAGACGAAGAGAACTTCCTCGCGTGCCACGGCGGCGACTGGGATAGTCTCACCCGCGAAAACACGATTTGCACCCACAGTATGCTCCAAGAAGATGTGATGGTCGTCGAAGATATCCGTGAAGACAAGCGCTTTAGCGAGAACCAGCAGTTATCGAACCTCGGTATCGTCTCCTACGCGGGGGCGAACATGACCACGCCTGACGGTCACGTCATCGGTCAGGTGTGTCTCATCGACCACGAGGTTCGGTCCTACTCGGACGCACAGCAACGCGAACTCGAACAGTTCGCCGAGACGGCGATGGAGATTCTTCAACTCCGGCAGTCACTTCTTGAGGCCCGTTCCCTGGAGGTGGCACAATGAGTATCTCGTCCGAGGAAACGTTCGCTACCGAGGCACTTCCACTCGACCCGATACAAAAGGGGACGAGCATTCTGCTCACGGGTGAGGACGCCGACGCCCTCGAATCAGTCTTCTACAAACTCTCTGCACCGCAAGCGGACGAGCGGGGCGTCATCGTCTCAACCGACGAAAGCGGTCGCTCGACGCTGCGCTCACTCGACCGGGTCTCCCGCGGTTCGAAGTCTCGGTCGTCCGTGCTGGCCGCCGCGGGGTCCGACCGAGACGACAGCGTCGAGACTATCTCTGACTTGAGTGACCTGACTATGCTCGGGATGACGCTCTCGTCGGTGCTGGCCGAGTCCCAACAACAGGAACCGCGGTTCCGGTGTGGTATCTACCTCTGTTCGACTATCTGCAGCGAAGTTGAGGACGTTCGGTCGGTCTACCGCCTCTTGAACTCGAATTTCCTGTCTGAACTCCGTCGCGGTGACGGACTCGGCGTCTGCGCAATCGACACGAGTGCCGACATCGGCGCGAACATGCAGAGTATCGTCGCCGGGATGAAGACCTCGTTCAAAGTCCACATCGACGTCGAAAAGACGGGAAGTCGCGAAGCGACGCTCTCGATTTCGGGACTGTCTGGGGCCGACGACTCCGTGACCGTCGCGCTCTAAGTCCAACCAGTGGTGTCCCGTCACGTGGACGCTCCATCCCAGTAGCATTTTTTCTCCCCCGGGGTTACGTCTCACACGATGGTTCCCGCTAACCGACACCGAAACGCTTGCTTCTGGACGGTGTCGCCGTGAGCGACCCCGACGACCCAATCGCGTCACTTCGACGTGCTGCAGAGCGCCGCAGCGAGAAACGCGAACAGGTCGACGACATCGGCCTCGAAACGCTTCGCACGGTCGCAGATGCCTACCGCGACGTCGAAACGCTACTCGACCGGTACGAAGAGCGAATCACGGACCGAGACGACTTGGAAGGGTACATCGAGTTTCGGGAGCGACTCACCGAGGTTCTCGAAGCACTCGATGCCGACATTCGTCACAGTGAGGCCTTCGTAGATGCCAACGACGCACTGACGACTGGCGTCACCTCGACACTCTCGACATCCGATGTCGACCGTGCGCGTGCGGCACTCGACCCAGTCCGAAACGACGCGTCGTTACTGGACGCGTGGCAGTCCGCCCGCGACGACTACCGGTCTGCACGCCACGAGGCCGAACGCCACGAGGCGGAGTTACGAGACCGAGTCGAAGAACTCGAACGCGTGCGAGAACTCGGTGCGGCAGACCTCGATGCACCGACGCAGGACATTCGCGTGCCTATCGAGTCGTACAACGACGCCGTCACCGACGCGTTCAACCGGTTTCTCAGGGACGCGTCGGCACGGGACGTCCTCGAATTCCTGGAGACGGCGACAGCCTACCCCCTCGTCGAGTTACCAGCGCCTCCAGCACCGCTCCGAGACTATCTGCACACTGCGAGCGTCGGGACGGAACCGGTCTCGGTTCTCGTCGAGTACGCCGAGTACTCACGGTCGAAACTCGACCACTACGTGTCCGACCCGCAGTCGTTCCAGGCAGCGGTCGGCCCCCACACTCGACTCTTAGCCACTCTCTCTGCCGACCCGCTTACTGTCGAGTGGCCGCCGAAACCGGCGTCGGAACTCCGCTGGCGGATGCGCGAACTCGTCGCCGCCGTCGGCCGATTCGCGGACGAAGAGACAGTCGCACTGGCGCGGGCCGTTCGCGCACTCACTGAGCGAGACGACTACGACCGCCTTCGCGATGCGGCGGTCGCCAGAGAGGTGCTCACCGACGAGCAACGAGCGCGACTCAAACGCGGCGCTGTGGAAGAAGAACTCGAAGCAAAGCGCGCGGCAGCCGAGGACGTTGCGGCGTGTCTGGACGAACACCCGCCGCTGGACGAGTGAATCGGGTCGCGTAGAAATCGATTCGGGCGTGTCGTCACCGAGTATGACGCACCCGGTTGACGTAATCGGACGTGTCACAACCGGGTGACGAAACCGAACGTGACGACAGCCGTCTCTGTCAGCGGCGACGCGTTAGTTGACGTCGATAATTTCGACTTCGAACTCGAGCGTCTTGCCTGCGAGTTCGTGGTTGAAGTCGATGCGGACGACGTCGTCGTCAGCGTGGACGATTTCGCCAAGTCCGCCCTGCTGGGTCTGGACGTACATGCCGGCTTCGGGGTCGTCGCCGAGGACCTGACGCAGCTCTTCGGTGTCGTGTTCCTGAATCATGTCCTCGGACGGCTGTCCGTAGGCCTTCTCCGGCGGAATCTCGATGGTTTCCTCGTCGCCGACTTCCATGCCGACGAGTGCCTCGTCGAGACCCTCGATGACCGCTCCAGAGCCGACTTCGACTGTCAGCGGTTCGTACTCTCGGTCGGGCTGCTGTTCCGCGAGGCCGGACTCTTCGGCAACGTCTGGGCGAGAGGTGTCGAACAGCGTTCCGTCAGTCAGTCGGCCAACGTACTCGAGCGAAACTGAGTCGCCAGTAGCAATCGTCATAGTGCCATTCGTTTCTGGGGACGGATAAACGGTGGCATCGAAAGACAGCGTTCTGTCGCGTATTCGTCACCGGTCTGTCGCGTGTTTGTCACGCGTGTCACTCGGTTGCGGACGCGAGGTTGTCGAGGAAGTGGTCACCGAACACGAGGACTAAAAACGCACCCAGGAGGTTGAACACGAGGTCCCACGCGGTGTCTTCGTGACCGTACGAGACGAGAACTGGGTCGATATCGAGTCGGTCCGCTCCGGTGTGGATGGCGAGTTCGACGAGTTCCCAGAGGAGTCCCAGACAGACGACGACTGCGAGAACCCGAGTGTTGGGGTCGCGTCCGCGACGACGTGCGACGACGTGGACGACCCCGGCGAGAATCGACGCCGAATGTGTGTGCGTCAGGTGGTCCCACCACCAGACGTCGTCGTACGGGCCGAGCATCCCGACCGAGTGGGTGAACATCGCCGACTCGATGTACACGCGTTGCCACGGACGGAACTCGACGCCACACAGGCGTTCGACCGCGGATGGGACGAACGTCCCCGCGAGCGAGATGACAGCGTTGACGACCGCGGCTAACTTACGCCGCCGGAGTCCGACGAGGAACACCGCGACGATAGCGTATCTGATACCGCGTTCGATCTTTTCGACGCCCGCTTGATGGGTGGGTTTTGTCACGGCTATCGTTCGTGAGAAGAAACGAATCCGACAGAGAAATAGTTTCACACTCGACGGACTCAGTCTCCTATGTCCAATAGAAATTTACCTACTGAAAATGGATTTGCTCTTTACGGTGGCGGTCGGTTTGCACCCCGCGACCACAATACGTATGACGAACATCGACGACACAGACTCCGAGTCGACGAGAGCGAACACGCCCGGCAGAGGGATTCGACCCGAGGCCGAAGCAATCGACCCCGCAGCACCAGACGAATTTGGACTCGTTCAGGTCTGGTGGGGCGACGGGAAAGGGAAGACGACTGCCGCGATGGGGATGGGATTCCGTGCTGCCGGACACGGTTACCGCGTCCACATGCTTCAGTTCATGAAGGGCGGAGCAGACTCGGTCGAGGCGGTGCGCGGCGAGTACAACGCCATCGCGGCGATGCCGGGGTTTTCGTACGAGAACCTCGGCCACTACGGCTGGGCGGGAATGCGCGACGGAAGCGACGACGCAGACCATCAAAAGCAGGCTGACGCCGGACTCGATAGAGCGCGCGAACTGCTCGACGCGGCCGACGCCGCCGACCTCGAATCACCGCTTCCACTGGATGGGCCGCCCGAAGATGGTGTCCACTTGCTTATCATCGACGAGATTTTGTACGCCGTCGCGATGGGGTTGCTCTCGGAGTCGGACGTCTTGGACCTCATCGACCGCAAACCGGATGGCCTCGAACTCGTGTTGACGGGGAGCCACGACGAACCCGACTACATTCTCGACGCGGCCGACCTCGTGACGAACGTCCGCAAGATGAAACACCCAATCGATGACGGACAGCGCGCCCGCAAGGGAACTGAATACTGAGGGTCGGTCAGTCCGGCTTCTGTGCTACTCGTCCGCTGCTGTGGCACCTCAAGTGGCGAGTTGAGTATCAGCAGCGATACCATCAGGGAAACTGATTTGTTCACTGCCGAGTTACAATGAGTAATTGAAACTGAATCGATGACTCTGGATGCTTTCTTACACGAAATCGACGCGCCGCCACGGTCGCTGACCGTCGTCAATCGCTCGGCACCGAAACCGATACAGCGGATGCTCGAAACGACGTTCGACGGTCAGCCGGTCTCTATCGACGAGGAGGACGCCCCAGAGAGTGACACCGACATGCTCGTCCTCAGCGAGGAGACCGAAGACGGCGTCGAGGTCATCGCGACGTCCCCGCTCGAAGAGTTCATGAACTCGATTCTGATGGTCAATTCCGACCTCTACATCACGGGTCAGTCCGACCTCGCGAACTTCGAGCTCCCGTCGGTGTTGACGCAACTAGACGACGTCCCGTTCTCGCTTCGGGGGTATCCGGAGTCGGACAAAGAGAAGCTCCTCTTGATAGCTATCTCACGCTATATCGAGCGCCACGCGTGGCGTTCGGGTGCAGGCCGTCTGCGGTCGTCGTTCCAGCGACTCTCCCGAATCAACGACGAGCGCGGAACGCGGACGGTGTACGAGAGCATCGCCGCGACCGACGTGCAGACGCACGTGTATGGGATTCCAGATTGGCAACCCCCGCTCGAATTCGGACTCGTAAACCACGGTGGGTACACAGAAGACTTCCGCAATTCGTGGTTCGTCGTCTACACGCCGCCCGACGGTGCGGGTGACAGTGACGCTGATACTGTCTCCTCGTCACTCGGCGACGCGCCTGCGCCTACCGACGATGCTCGCTCTGGCGACCACGAGGTTGGCGCACCCGTCGCGCTACTCGCTTTGGAGACCGAGCCGAGGCGGTGGGAAGGATACTGGACGTTCAGGCCTGACCTCGTCGAAAAAATCGACGAATACATCGCGCGAAATATGTGAGCGCTCGGCTACGGTTGCCGGTTAGAGACGGTGATGACCGGAACCGGTGCGGTTCGGACGGTTTCTTCGGCAACGCTTCCCAGCAGAATGCGGTCGACACCACTCTTTCCGGTCGTCCCGAGGACCACCGCGTGGACGTCGTTCTCTTCGACGAACTCCTGAATCGCGGCGGACGGTTTTCCGTGTACGACGTGTTTGCCGACATCCGTCACCCCTCGCTCGTTCGCTTCTGAGGCGACTGCCTCGATTGCTTTGTTCGCGCCCTGTTCGGCCTCGCTGCTCGTCACCATCGACCGAATATCGGGGCCGAGCGACGAGTCGTCGACGACCGAGAGGATGTCGGCTTTCGCATCCAGCGCCGCCGCGAGGTCGAGTCCGTACTCGGCCGCCCGCTTCGACGCCTCACTCCCGTCTGTTGGGAGGAGGATGCGCTCGTACGGGAATTTCAGCGTGTCGTCTGGGTCCATCCGGGCGGCCAAAACGGGGCGGTCGGACAACCGAACCACCTTCTCGGTGACGCTCCCGTAGACGCTTCGAGCGAGTCCCTGCCGGCCGTGTGTCGGCATCACGATGAGGTCGAAGTCGTACTCGTCTGCGTACTCGACGATTGTGGGTGCTGGGTTCCCCTGGACGACGTCCGTCTCGCACTCGACACCGAGTGTGTCGAACGTTTTCGTCGCCTCCTCGACGATGTCTGCGCCTTTCTCTTCGAGGGCGTCGACGACACCGCGGTTGACGACAGTGACGCTATCGCGGGTCGTGTCCGCGACGTACAGCAGTCGGACAGTTGCGTCCGCCCAGTGGGAGATTTCACTCACGTGGTGGAGGACGTGACTCTTCTCCGCGCTGTCGTCGATTGGGAGGAGGATTTTGTCGAACATAGATAGCTGTTGTACCGGTGGCACGTAAGGACTTTCGTCGGACGGGTGTCGGATTCCGCCGCTCGACCAGACCGTATTTCAGGATGGAATGTTATTCACTTGATACATGTTCCGTTGGATGAGTCTATCAGTGGTGAGTTCGCTTCAATCGGCGGCCACCGGAACCCTGCTGTTCGGTGTGGGGTTCCTCGTCGTGGGCGGGTTCGTCGTGCTCGTCAGTGGCCGGTACGTCTGGCGAACTCTCTCTGTCGTCCGGGCCGATGCGGTATCAGAAGTTGGGTCACAGCACGCCGGCGACGTGGTCAAAGTAACCGGCACTGCGGCCCAAACTGGAGATAAAGCACTCGTCGCACCATTTAGTGAGCGGCCGTCGCTGGCAGTTCGATACGAGATTGCAGAACGCCGGCTCTCTCCGATAGTGGTGCCGTGGTTCGTTACCATCTTCACCAACTCGGCGTCTGTTCCGTTTACCATCGATACGGGGTCACAGCGTGTTTCGGTCGGGTCACCTCCTCGGACCGTAACCACTTCGACCGACGTGGTCGAGACAATAGGCCCGACCGAGTCACCACCTGACCACGTCGCGTCGTTCGAACGTGAGACGGACGCTGTGGCCGCTTCGACGTGGTGGCGGACTCCACCTCGTGTCGTTCGCCGTCTGTGGTCGGTCATCGGGCTCGGTGCACGCAGGTACACCGAAGAGCGAGTCGTGCCGGGCGACAGCGTAACCGTAGTCGGCCGTGTTTCCGACGACGCGGACGCAACAATCTCTCCGGTCGTCGTGTCGTCCTTCTCGCCGATTCGAAGTGTCTACCGGATGGCGTCGACGTCGGTCGTCGGTCTCTCTATCGGCATCGTCTCTCTCGCCCTCGGAACTGTGCTCGTCACGCTGTCGTAGTCGAGCCACTCACCGCGCGAAGTCTTTTGGTACGTTGTCACAAATTTCGAATGATGGAGCACTCGAACACTGACGGGCCTGTCCTCGTCGCAGTCGAAGACCCGAACCACGTCCAGCAACTGGTTCGTACGGCGGGTGACCTCGCGCGGGTGCGGTCGGGAGCCGTACGACTCGTCACAGTTCTCGTCAAGCCGTACGACTCTCCGTTCGGCGTGTTCGACGACGAGACCATTGTCCGTAATTTCTCTGGTGACTCGCGGGAACTCCTCGCGAAGGCGGAACCGCCTGAGGGTGTCGTCGTCGAACGCGACGTCGTCGTCGCTCGGTCGGTTGCGAGTGGGGTGTTGAAGGCCGTCGGAGAGACAGCGCCGTCGGCCCTCGTGGTCGGATGGGCTGGCCTCTCGCGGCGGTCGGACGCAGTCTTCGGGACGACTGTAGACAAACTCATCGAGAACGCTCCCTGTGACGTGTACGTCGAACGAATTGGACAGGAAGCAAACGGCGTCGATTCGATACTCCTGCCAGTCGCTGGTGGCCCTCACGTGGAGGCCGCAGCGGCAGTCGCCAGCGCTATCGCCGACCGCAACGACGCCCGGATTCTTATCTACTCGGTCGCGACACCGTCGTTTGGCACGGACGGTGCCAGCGAATTTGTCGAGGCGGCGAGCGATACGGTGAAGATGACACCGCCCTTCGGCGGTCCTATCGAGACGAAAATCGAGGCGACAGACGATGCGACGACGGCGATTATCGAGGAGTCGGACGCCCACGACATCGTCGTCTTGGGGGCGACTCGAAAGGGGCCGCTCCGACGGCGACTCATCGGGTCGGTCGCCAAGCAGGTCATCGCACGAACCGACACGACGGTCATTCTCGCACGAGATGCCGGCGTCGTCAGAACGCCACTCCAACGACTCGGTGAGTTGCTCCGACGGTGATGGACGCTGGCTTCTGGATTCTGGTTGCGATGGCGACTGCGACAGGTGTCGCTACCGCGTGGACGCTTGGTGCAAACAGCAATTCACCCCCGTTCGCCCCGGCTATCGGTGCCAACGCGATTTCGACGATGCGTGCCGCCTTCATGATTGGCATCCTCGCGATGCTGGGCGCGCTCACGCAGGGTGGGAGCATCTCTGAGACGGTCGGTGTCGGCCTGATAGACGGCGTCGCCATCACGTCGCTCGCGGCGACAGCGGGCTTGCTGACCGCTGCGACATTTATGGCGTTCGGTATCTACTCCGGATACCCGGTTCCGGCGGCGTTCGCAACGACGGGTGCGATGATTGGTGTCGGCCTCTCTCTGGGAGGCGACCCCGTCTTCGACACCTATCGGCGCATCGGGACGTTCTGGGTGTTGGTGCCGCCGGTCTCCGGGACGCTGGCGTACGTGACTGCGACACTCCTCCGCCGAGACGACATCCCTGAAACGGTGAGTGTGCCGATTCTTGCGGCCGTCGTTGGTGGCATCCTCGCGAACGTTAGGCTCGGTGTTATCCCGTCGGCACCCGGTTCCGAACAGGGGTCGCTGTCGGGCTTCATTGCCCGGACGGTGACTGACGTACAGATTCTCTCTGGTCTCGTGCCCTCCGACGCCGTCGCTGCCGCGGTGACACTCGGACTGGCAGCAGTGAGTTTCCAGTTTATCCGCCGTCGAACCCAGCAGTCTGTCGAGGGGGGCGTTCGAACGTTCCTCATCGGTCTCGGGAGCGTCGTCGCGTTCTCTAGTGGTGGCAGCCAGGTTGGGTTGGCGACGGGACCGCTCGAAACACTCTACGGAACCGAACTCGGATTACCGTCCTTCGTCCTGCTCGGCGTCGGCGCTATCGGAATTCTCGCTGGGGCGTGGATGGGTTCGACCCGTCTCTTGCAGGCGACGGCGCGGGAGTACGCTCAACTCGGTGCCCGACGCTCGATTGCGGCACTCGTCCCCGGATTCATCATCGCGCAGGTCGCAATCGGGCTGGGGATTCCGATTTCCTTCAACAACATCATCATCTCCGGCGTCATTGGCGGTGGTCTCGCCGGTGGTTCGGCCGGTGTCTCACGTCGAAAGATTGGCGTCACGCTCGCCTTTTGGCTTCTCACGCTTGGCTCGTCGGTGGTCATCGGCTACGGCGTCTACTGGGCGTTTGCCGCCGCAATCGGCGGGTAGGTTTCTGTACGCCTCTTTTCCCGGACGTTGAACACAGTCGGCTCCGAAAACCCACTATGGAGTGGGACGAGCGGTTCCGCGACGGAGAGTACCCGACCGATCCCGACCCGTCACCAGTGTTGCGGGCGCACATCGAGACGTTTCCAACGGGACGGGCACTGGACGTTGCGACCGGGACTGGCCGCAATTCGCTGTTTCTCGCCGAGCGAGGATACGACGTGGACGCGCTCGACTTCTCTGAAGAAGGGCTTCGAATCGTCCGTGAGCGCGCCCGCGAGACGGGTGTCGAGGACCGAATCGAGACGATTCACGCAGACGCGGAGACCTACGAGTTCCCCGACAACACCTACGACGTTATCACTATCAGCTACTACAAGACACTCGACAGACTGAGCGACATCAAAGCGGCCCTGAACTCTGGTGGCGTGCTGTTCTACCAGCATCACCTTCGGTCTGACCCGCCTGCGACGGTCGGCCCGCGGACGGACCGGTACCGACTACAGTCGAACGAACTCCTTCGCGCCTGTCTGGACCTCACGGTGCTGTACTACGAGGAGTCGACGGAACAGGTCGATGACCGGACGTCGGCGACGGCGACGGTGATTTCGCGGAACACGCAGGGCGGAGCACAGTCATATCCCGCTCGACACTGGGACCGCTGAGGCTCGCGCCGTTCGCCCCGAGGATCACTGTGATTCGACACGTGGACCCTGTTATGCACTCCCGCTCGGCTGTCCGAACGAAGAGACTACTACCCTCCCTCCCTCAGGCGAGCGTACCCAATGACACTGGAAGACGACGCACGGGAGTACCATCGGGAGTCTCCACCGGGCAAGCTAGAGATTTCGACGACGAAACCGACGAACACACAACGAGACCTCTCGCTCGCGTACTCGCCGGGCGTCGCAGCACCGTGTCGGGATATCGCAGATGACGAAACGCTCGCCTACGAGTACACCGCCAAAGAAAACCTCGTGGGCGTCGTCTCCAACGGGTCGGCCGTGCTCGGTCTCGGCGATATCGGTGCGCAGGCGTCGAAACCGGTCATGGAGGGCAAGGGTGTCCTCTTCAAGCGTTTCGCAGATATCGACGTGTTCGACGTCGAACTCGACCTCGAAGAGACCGAGGCGTTCGTGCAGGCAGTCGCGGCGATGGAACCGACGTTCGGCGGCATCAACCTCGAAGACATCCAAGCGCCGCAGTGCTTCCAAATCGAAGAGCGCCTCCGCGAGGAGATGTCGATTCCCGTCTTCCACGACGACCAGCACGGGACGGCAATCATCTCCGGGGCAGCCCTCCTGAACGCGGTCGATATCGTCGGCAAGGACCTCTCAGAGTTGGAGGTCACGTTCGCTGGGGCGGGTGCGGCGGCAACCGCAACTGCCCGGTTCTACGTCTCACTCGGCATCCCACACGAGAACATCACCATGTGCGATATCGACGGGATTCTTTCGGATTCCCGTGCCGAAGCCGGTAATCTCGACGAGTACACCGAACCGTTTTCCCGAGGCGTCTCGGACGGCGACCTCGAAGACGCGATGGCGGGTGCAGACGTGTTTGTCGGCCTCTCTGTTGGCGGCATCGTCTCACAGGAAATGGTTCGGTCGATGGCGGACGACCCAATCATCTTCGCGATGGCGAACCCGGACCCTGAAATCTCCTACGAGGAGGCGAAGAACGCCCGCGACGACATGGTCATCATGGCGACGGGGCGGTCGGATTTCCCGAATCAGGTGAACAACGTCCTCGGCTTCCCCTTCATCTTCCGCGGCGCGCTCGACGTTCGAGCAACTGAAATCAACGAGGAAATGAAGCGCGCGGCCGCCGAGGCACTCGCCAATCTCGCCAGAGAAGACGTCCCCGACGCGGTCGTCAAAGCCTACGGCGACGACCCGTTGCAGTTCGGTCCTGACTACCTCATCCCGAAGCCCCTCGACCAGCGCGTCCTCTACGAGGTGACACCGGCGGTGGCAAAAGCGGCGATGGAAAGCGGTGCTGCACGCCGCGAGCGCGACCTCGACGTGTACCGCGAAGAGTTAGAAGCGCGTCTCGGGAAGTCCCGCGAGATGATGCGCGTCGTCCTCAACAAGGCGATGTCGAACCCCAAGCGCGTCGTGCTCGCCGAGGGCGAAGACGAGAAGACGATTCGCGCGGCCAGTCAACTGCTCGAAGAGGGCATCGCCGAACCGATTCTCGTCGGTCGGACGACTCACATCCTCCGCAAAGCCGAAGAACTGGGACTCGACTTCGACCCCATCATCGCTAACCCCCACGACGGCGAGTGGAACCACTACGCCGACTACCTGTACGAACAACGCCAGCGCAAGGGTCTCACGCGAACCGAGGCGAGCGAACTCATCCGGCAGGACCCGAACTACTTCGCCAGCGTCATGGTCGAGATGGACGACGCCGACGCGATGCTGACGGGGCTCACCCACCACTACCCGTCTGCACTTCGCCCACCGCTGCAAATCATCGGGACCGCAGACGACGCCGACTACGCGGCCGGTGTCTACATGCTGACGTTCAAGAACCGCGTCGTCTTCTGCGCCGACGCGACGGTCAACCTCGACCCCGACGAGAACGTCCTCGCGGAAGTGACGAAACACACAGCGGAACTCGCTCGCCGATTCAACGTCGAACCTCGCGCTGCGCTGCTGTCGTACTCCGACTTCGGTAGCGTCGAAAACGAAGGCACCCGCAAACCAAGAGAGGCCGTGAAGCTTCTGCACGACGACCCTGACGTGGACTTCCCGGTCGACGGTGAGATGCAGGCCGACACGGCGCTCGTCGAGGAGATGCTGACCGAGACCTACGACTTCGCCGACCTCAACGGTCCGGCGAACGTCCTCGTCTTCCCGAACCTCGAAGCGGGGAATATCGGCTACAAACTCCTCCAACGTCTCGGCGGTGCAGAGGCTATCGGCCCCATGCTCGTCGGCATGGACAAGCCTGTTCACGTCCTGCAGCGTGGCGACGAAGTGAAAGACATCGTCAACATGGCTGGCGTCGCAGTCGTCGACGCACAGGAGTAAGAGAGGGTAGAACCGCGGTCGATACCGTCACGCTCTCGTTCGGTACGTGGCCGCGAGGACGGTGGCACCGACGATGAAGACTACGAGGCCGACGTCGACGGTGGCCAGTACCTCCGCGAGGGAGTGAAGCGCCCCGTTCACGACTGGCGGTGTCCCGTAACTCGCAGGCGTGACGCCGCTTCCTTGACTCGGGACCGAGGCGACGAACCGGTCGGTGAGATATTGCACGAGAACACTCCCGGCACCGAGCGCCGCAATCGCGCCGAGGTACTTCGCGAGCGTCTCTTTGGCCGCGGATTCGTCGTCGACGAAGACGATTGGACCACTCTTTGGTCCCCAAATCGTCATCTCCTTTCCTTGGTCCGAGTAGGTCGTTCCGACTTCTTGGATGAGGTCCGCAGATTCGAGATTCGAAATGTGATAGGTCACAGTCTGGATAGAGCGGTCGGTCACGGAAGCGAGTTCTGAGGGTGTCGACGGCTCAGATTGCACGTGGTGGTATATCGAACGGCCGGTGTCGGAGCCGAGGGCGTCCATGATTGTCTCGCTCTCTTCGGTTCCGTTCTCGACGAACCGAGGGGTCGTCTCTCCCTCGTCGAGGCGTGCAGTGTGTAGCTGTGAGATTCCGCCAGACATGGGTTGGTTCTCTGTTACTCTTGCTTGTTAGGCATGCGACAAAATCGTTATTGGCTATCCGTGTTCGATTCGCCATCACCAAACGGGCGCTCCCGGATTGCGAGTTCGACGCTGGCCACTGGGTCTACCACTCCGTATCCGGACCGGACAGTCGGGGTCTGTGTTTTGGACGCTGCACCGAGTTCGAGACTGCGCTCGACCTCGGCCGGAGTCGCTTCGGGGACGACATCGAACACGAGTGCAGCGACGCCACCAGTGTAGGCGGCAGCGGTGGACGTTCCTGGCTTCTCTGTCCGAGGCCATACCGTCCACAACTCGGCTGGGGCGACGACATCGACGCCGACTCGTCCGTCCGCGGTTGGTCCACGACCACTGTATGGTTCGACTTCGTTGGTCGATTGGTTGTACGCGCCGACCGAGACGACGTTCCGGGCAGTCGCTGGGGCGGTAATCGACCCGTTCTCACGGGTTTGGTTGAACCTGTTCGTCGGCGAGGAGACCTCGAACGTGACCGAAGCGGCCGCAGCACTGGCCGACGCCGAGTCGCCGTAGTCGACGACGACGTAGTGCACACCCGACTGCAACGTGGCTCGGAGTCGTTCGACTGCGACCGAACCGTCACGAACCGACTCGGACGTTGCTACGGCCTTGTCGAACGTGGTGGGACGGTGCCGATAGACTGTCAGCGAGAGGTCTATCGGATACGACGACGTGGTGTTCCACGTGAGCCACAGGTCGATTGGTCCTGCTGTCTCTACGCGCTCCCCGCGTAACGGCTTCAATCGAACCGCGGTGCTGTTTGGAAATTGGTGACGAGACCGGGCGGTCGGACGGAGTTGCCCTTCCCAGTGGCCCTGCGCGAGGTTTCCAGTCGGAGCAACGACGACAGCGCCCTGCTCGCTCGCGCGTGTGACTGCCTGAGAGATGCCCGAGCGACCATCGTCGGAGACGCCCAACGCACTGAACTGAAGGACGATGACGTCCGCGTTCTGTCGGGACAACCACTGAATCGCCTTCCGAGTGGTCGTCGCGGAGTCGACTTTTGCCAGTGCGAGGTCGGCGTCCGGTGCGGTTTTGGCAATCGTCACGGCAGCTGCGGTTCCGTGGTGGTTGACACCACCGTTGTCGAGGCGACTTCCCTTTCCAAACGCTTTCGTCGCACTGACTCGTCCATCGAGCGCTGGATTGTCAGTGTCGAACCCCGTCACATCGACGATTCCGACAGTCACACCCTCGCCTGTCACGCCTCGTTCGTGGACGTGCTCGACGCCAGTGGGAACGTCAAATGTATCTGAATCGACGGGGACCGTGTCTGCTGGTCCTGCTTTTGGACCGCGCAGTTCGCCTGCTACCGTGTGAGGATTCGACAGCGACACCCACGCGAAGCCCGCCGTAACGACGAGTATGGCCACCACAACCACGCCGAAACGCGTCGTATCGCTGTTCACGGTAATCGCACCTGATGAGGGAATTCGACGCGCTGGAGGGCCGATTCCATCGGGTTTGCAGTCCGTCGGTGTCGTGGCGTTGTCTCCCGTTCCATACGCCGTCGTCTATTCAGCCATCCGACTCCAGTAGTCGTAGTACTGGTGTTCTAACGCGGGTGTTATCCAGTGGAGGGTCCAGTCGTCCGACCAGCTATAGAACGCCTCGCGTTCGGTGTCCAGATAGTCGCTCACATCGACACTCGGTTTGTGGCCGGTGTCACAGATTTTAACCGCATTCTTCGGGTTCAGACACCAGTTGGCGAAGAGGACTGCAGTCGCGGGGTTCGGCGCTGCCTTCGGAATCACAGTGTGCATGGCTGTCGCCCACGCTCCTTCGTCAGGTACCGTGTAGTCGAGCGGCGCATCACGGCCGAATCGAGCGGTGTACAGCATCGGGAGGTCGAGGACGCCGACGACTGCGTCTCCATTCGCGAACGCCTCGATGGATTCGGATATCGTCCCGTGGTACATCTCACGCTCGTCGAGCGTCTGGACGGTGTCGATGAGCGTTTCGTAGTCGTCCGGCGACGTTGGGTCCGCTTGTGTCAGTAAGCCAGCGAGGAGAAATTCGGGCTTGACGAAGTCGAGTGCGCCGATGGCCATCCGGTCGGCGTATTGCTCGTCTAAGAGGACCTCCCAACTGGATGGCGGTTCGTCGAAGTGCTCGGTGTTGTACACGAGCGGGGCGAGTTGCATCTCCATCGGAACCGCATAGAAACTCCCATCCTGCTGTGCGGGGGTGTGAGTTCGAACACGCTCGTCGAGGTGGCTCCAGTTCGGCATCACATCCACCGGAAGTTCGAACACGAGTTCGTCGTCCAAGGCTCGCCCGAGTATCCACCCACCGTCCGTGCTGACACTGTCGAGCACGGACTTCGGACCAACGTCCTCACCCGTCGCGTGCTGTGTGACCGCTTGCACAATCCCGTCGAGGAGGCCCGGTGAGTCCGTTCGGCCACCCTGTTTTTTGCTTTCTTTCCACTCGTACGGGTCGCCGTAGTTCGTCACCTCGACGTCGAACTCGTCGCCGAACCCGCTTCGACGTCCGGCGAGTGACTTGTACTTGTTTCTCGTGACGAGTTTGGTTCCATAGTTCGTCGGCGGCCACTCTTCGATGTCTGTCGGCGCGCGGGTCGCGTCTGGGCCGCGAGCAGAACAGCCAGCGAGTCCAGAGACTAGTCCGGCCGTCGCTGCATACGTGAGAAATCGTCGTCTGCTCGCCGTGGAGGGGCTACGTCGGTCGGCAGGGCTTCGACGTCGCATACTCTCTCGTTCTGACTGGTATCTCTAATAACCCGGACTACACTTCGAACACGGTCGAAGTCTGGACGCGTACTGTCTGCTTCCATATCACGTCAAAACGATGAAAGATATATGGTGTACTGTCGTGTTACCGTCACGTATGGGTGAACCAACAGACGGTGGCGACGACGGGCCATCTGCTGCAAAACGGGAGGGACAGCGAGGATTGTCCGACAGTCGCGCCGAAGAGTTTGTTACGCGCACACTCCAATACGAATGGGCAGATACTATCGTCGCCAATCCACCCGAGACAGAGGGAATCTCGTGGGTACCCGGAAACATCGGCGATTCGTGGGGCCGTGTCGCTCCCGACGCGTGGAGCGTCGGGCGAGAGTTTGGGGTCGACCTGTATTTCAGACACCACCCTACCCCGGAGTTGTTCGGTCGCGGGACGTTCCATCTCGAACTCACAGTCGACACTGTCGAGGATGGGAACCAAGCGTCACCGGCCGACGAGAACCTCGGGACACTCCGAGAGGTCCTCGCTGACGCTGTCGCCCACGACGACCCTGACGAACTCGTCGACGGGTCGTGGGTGGAGTCGACGCTGGTCGAAGACGACGAGCACGTTCTCTGGCGAGCGACCTACAATTTCTCGGCCGGTGACGACGTCGCCTACCACGAGACGTTGCAGACGGCTATCGAAGACCACGCGTGGATTGTCCCGCTTGTCACCGACGCGTTCCAGTCGATGGCAAACGACCTCTCGGACTGAATCTGGTTAGTTCGATTTTCCGTCACGGAATCGTGCGACTCCGTTCGATTTTTACCGTCACGGCGTAGTTGTACACTGATGACCGTGAGGGATACACTCGACGAGCCGCGCATCATCGACACCCACGCACACCAGCCGACGGCGGAGTTTTTGCGCGACGCTGGCGGCGAGATGATGCAGGACGCGGCGAACAAGTTCGGCACGGAGATGGAGACGTGGGACTACGAGGCGATGATAGAGGAGTACCACGAACAGGGTATCGGGAAGGCCATCATGCTTGGGTGGGACGCCGAGACGAACACGGGTAATCCGCCGGTTCCGAACGACTACGTCGCCGAAATCCGCGACGAGTACCCGGACTTCTTTATCGGGTTCGGGAGCGTCGACCCGCTGAAAGACAACTGTGTCGAGGAAGCGATTCGATGCGTCGAAGACCTCGACCTCTCTGGGT
Source organism: Haloferax elongans ATCC BAA-1513 (assembly GCF_000336755.1). Lineage (GTDB taxonomy): Archaea > Halobacteriota > Halobacteria > Halobacteriales > Haloferacaceae > Haloferax > Haloferax elongans. The sequence goes on from NZ_AOLK01000019.1 coordinate 144,884, forward strand.
TCAAGTTCCAGCAAATCGCACAGGGCTTCGACCCGAGCGACGAGGCGCACACCGAGTTGTTCGACACCATCGAGGACCTCGGCGTGCCCGTCGTCTTCCACGGTGGAAACTCCACGCTCGGTGCCGGTTCTCCGGGTGGCCGTGGACTCAAAATCAAGTACGGAAACCCGATGCTCATCGACGACGTAGCGGCGGAACATCCCGACCTCCAGATCCTCATCGCTCACCCGGCGTTCCCGTGGGAGAAAGAGCAACTGGCCATCTGCCAGCAGAAGGGGAACGTCTACATGGACTTCTCGGGGTGGCTGCCGAAGTACATCGACGACCAGGTGCTTCACTACGCGAAGACGGTGCTGCAGGACAAGGTGATGTTCGGCACCGACTACCCGATGATTCGCCCCGAACGCTGGTTCGAATCGTTCGACGAATACTTCGACGCGCCCGACGAGGTCAAGCGAAAGCTTCTCTGGGAGAACGCCGAGGAGTTCCTCGGGCTGTAACTCGGCTCACGCCGATTTTTTTGGCGTGTCATGATTTTCCCGGGGGTTCAGCGTGTGCCACCGAACGAACCGTTATCGTGTGGCAGGAAGTATCTAGATGTACGATGATTCTCGAAGAGACCACCAGCGTGAACGCGCCCGCCGAAGACATCTACCACTTCTTCGGGGCGATGGACGAGAATTACGAGCGCTGGCACCCCGACCACATCGAATTTCGGTGGGTGAGTGGAGATGGGTTAGAGACCGGCGCGGAGGCGTACTTCGAGGAGCGAATCGCAGGCGAGTTACAGCGGAAGACAGTCCGATTCACAGAGGTCATTCCCAACCGATACATCGAGTTCAAACCCACGTCGTGGCTGGTGGGGATGCTCATGCCGTCTCTCAGCTTTACTATCGACCCAGCCACCGACGGTTGCGACTTCACCCAGCGAATCAAGGTACGGACCGGTCCAATCGGTGCTCGGTTGAATCGGCGGGAGTTCGACGCCGTCCGTGAGCATATGACCGCGGAAGGGGAGAATCTAAAGCGCATCCTCGAATCAGAAGCCACCAGTACTGTCTGAGAGCGGGGTTGCTTCAGTCGAACTCAGGCCGCCGCTTTTCGAGAAACGCCGAGACGCCTTCCTCGTGGGAGTCGGTATCGTAGGCGAGCGTCTGGGCGTGCGCTTCGTGTTCGAGGCCGTCGCGCCACGACCGGCCGAGATTCGCGTGAATCGCCTCTTTTGCGAGTGCGAGCGTCTCCGTCGGGCGCGAGGCCAGCGTCTCGACCATCTCGTCGACGGTCGAATCGAGTTCGTCGGCGTCGACCACCTCATTCACCAAGTCGAGTTCGGCCGCTCGCTCGGCCGAGATGAGCTTCCCAGTGAACGCCAGCTCTTTCGCCGCTCGGAGACCAACGAGACGAGGAAGAGTCACAGTCGCACCTGCGTCGGGGACGAGGCCGACGTTGACGAACGACGCACCGAACCGAGCATCTTGGGCGGCGTAGGCGAAGTCGCAGGCGGCGACGACCGAGGTCCCAGCACCGACGGCGTCGCCGTTGACCTTGGCGACGACCGGAACCGGGGCGGTGAGTATCGCTTCGGCGACCCGCCCGAGCGTTCCCCGGACGCGTTCGTATGCCTCGCGAGCGGTCTCGTCTCGCTTGGCCATCGCCTCGATATCGCCACCAGCGCTGAAGGCGTCGCCGTCGCCGGTGAGAACGACAGCATCGAATTCGTCGGGAGTTACCGCTTCGAGCGCTTCCGAGAGTTCGCGTGCCACGTCGCCGGTGAAGGCGTTCTTTACCTCGGGGCGGTCGAACGCTACAACCCGCACGCCGTCGGCGTCTTCGACTCGCATACGCCGGTGTACACGGACAGTACTTATATAGACTCGCCGAAAATTGTCTGGAAGAGCGACTGCTGTGCTCGGCGCAGGCGTTCGAGGAACGCTGACTTGCTGATGCCGAGTTCCGCGGCAACCTCGTTTGCGGTGCGTTCTCTCGGGATGGCGAAGTAGCCCAACTCCAACGCGACGCGAAGGCTCTCTTCTTGCGCTGGGGTCAGGTCCCACGCACGGCCGATTGGTTCGTCTTCGTCGGCACGGAGCGGATAGACACGCTGGAGCGTGATGCCGACCGTCTGACCTGCTTTCTCCATCACACCCCGAAGCACGTCGTACCCGACGACGGCACCACGCATCGTCGCCCCGCCCCCGCTGTACTGCATCGACTCGACGAGGAAGCCCTCGTCGACGAGTTCGTGGACGACACACGGATGCTTCGAGAGACAACGATACGTACAGGTGTCGTCACCCCCCGTGACGTGGAGGTACCGAATTCGCTCGTCGCGGTCCAGCGTCGTCGCCAGTCGGTCGTCGAGCGGCGCTGAAAAGCGGAGCAGCACGTTCCCATCTGTCCGAAGTTGTGGAGCCGCCGCATCGACAGTCACTGCTGCGTCCTCGGTCGCTCGTGCGAGGGGACAGTCGTCACCCTCGATACGAAACTCCGCGACGAGGCACTCGTCTATCATGACACATGTACACACGCACGACCGGTATAAAAATGCAGTCTATAGGCGGGCCAATCGGTAAGTGGTTGCTCACGATAGTTAATGGCAGAGAGATGGACATCGAAACCGTCAAAGAACGGGCAGGGCCGCGAGAGTTCTCCGCCAAAGACGACATGCCGGAGGAGTATCGTAAGGCTGCGACCCGGATGATTCAGTTCCACGCGAACAGTGAGATTATGGGGGCGTATCTGGAGCGACCCTTCATCCGTCAGGCACCGAGCTTAGAGCGCAAACTCGCCTTTTCGGCGAAGACGCAGGACGAACTCGGCCACGGGCAACTCCTGTACCGCGCCGCCGAGAGTCTGGGCGTCAAGACCCGCGACGAGATGCTCGACGAACTCGCCAACGGTGAAGGAAAGTTCCTCAACTGCTTCCACTACCCGATGGAGTCGTGGGTGGAGACCCCGATGATTGCGTTCTTCGTCGACGGCGCGGCGATGCGCCGACAGGCGACGCTGAAGAACACCTCGTGGGAGCCGTACGCTCACGCGATGGACAAGGTCTGTTTCGAGGAAGGATTCCACGTCAAACACGGCGAGGCAATCCTCCACGAACTGATGACCGGCTCCAAGAAAGAACAGGAGATGACCCAAGAGGCCTTCGAGAAGTGGTGGCCTCGCATCATCCAGTTCTTCGGCCCCACCGACAAGCAGTCGACCCACCACGGCTTCGCCAGTGAGGTCGGCCTCAAGCAGATGTCGAACGACGAACTCCGGCGGGCGTTCCTCAACAGCTACGTCCCGAAAGCCGAGAAGTACGGCCTCGAAATCCCGGACACGCCGCGCATCACGAAGAACGACGACGGCACCTACGAGGTCAACGAAGACGACCTCGACTGGGACGAGTTCTTCCAGATTGCGAAAAACGAGTACGAACCCGGTGTCGGCCAAATCGACGGTCGCAAGAAGGCCCAAGAGGCGGTCGCCTGGGTCCGCGAATCGATGGACAAACACGAACAGACCATCTACGGCGGCGGCGAGAGCCCGCAGGCGGCAGACTAACGGAGTGATTCGATGATTTGGGAAGTATTCCGACAGAAGAAGGCAGGTGACTATCACACCCACTGCGGCAACGTCCACGCACCCGACCGCGACATGGCGTTGCTGTTCGCAGAAGTACAGCACGGGCGACGGATGCCCACCAACAGTCTGTGGGTCGTCCCGAAGGACGAAATCGGCGAAGTCGACACCGAGGACGTCGCCTTCGGTGGCACGACCGACAAGTCCTACCGTTGGGCGATGACCTACAACTTCGAGGCCGCGGCCGAAGAGGTCGCCGCCTCCGAGAGCGAACAGTCCGAAGCCGAACAACAGCGACGTTCCGTCGTGGAGGGTGACGACTGATGGCGGCAGCGAAGCAACTCCCCGGACCGCAGGACCTCTCGGACGACGAGCGCGAAGCTCTCGAAGCACTCCTGTTCAGTCTGGCCGACGACGAGTTCGTCATCGCCGAGCGCTACACCGAGTGGCAGGTTCGCGCACCGACTATCGAGTCCGACATCTCGGTCGCCAACATCGCGCAGGACGAACTGGGGCACGCCCGCCTCTATTACGACCTGCTCGAAGACTTCGGCTACGATGAACCCGACCTCATCTGGGAGCGCGACGCTGACGAATGGCGACACAGCACGCTCTGTGAACTCCCGTTCGAGGAGGGTGACTGGGCCGACTACGTCGTCCGGTCGTTCCTCTTCGACGAAGCCGAGTACATTCGCCTGCAGGCGCTCGAAGGCTCGTCGTACCCGCGTCTGGCCGACCGCATCGGGAAGATTATGGCCGAAGAGAAGTACCACCGCGAACACGCTCGCAGTTGGCTCGAACGCCTCTGTGAGGACGACGAGTCGCGCGCTCGGATGCAGGACGCCGTGGACAGGCTCATGCCCCACGCGCTGACGCTGTTCGCACCGACCGATGAGGATATCGAGGCTCGAATCGACGACCTCGGCATCCGCACGGAGAACCTCCTCACCATGCGCGAGGAGTGGCTGGACGAGGTCGTCCCGAGACTCGAATCGGTCGGTCTGCACGTCGAGGAAGCACAGTTACCCGAACAGTACGATGTCCACCACGCGGACTTCGACATGCCCGACGAACTCGGACGTGACCAATCGCACACCGACGCGTGGTTCGACCTCTACGACGAGTTCACGAAGAGTTACCGTGAACTCGGCCGCCACGAGGCGGCGAAGATTATGAAGGACCCAGACGATGAGTAGTGAATTCGACCCCGACCCGACCGAGGCGCAGTACTGCGCACACACAGACTACAGCGAGGGCACCGCCCACGAAGAACTCCCCGCGACTGGCGAGGGTTCTGTCGGCATCGAGCGCGACGTGTGGGACGCCCTCTACACGGTCGAGGACCCGGAGATGCCCATCAGCATCGTCGACTTGGGTCTCATCTACGCTGTCGGGGTCGAACCGGAGACCGGCGAAGCGCGAATCGACATGACCCTCACCTACACCGGCTGCCCGGCTCGGAACATGCTGAGAGACGATATCCGGTCGGCAGTCGAGGCGGTCGAGGGCGTCGAAGACGTGCTCATCAATCTCGTGTGGAGTCCCGCGTGGTCCACCGCGATGGTGACCGAACAGGGCCGCGAAGACCTCCGCGATTTCGGCCTGAGCGTGTAACCATGAGACGACTTTCAGACCCGAGCGTTACGACGACCGGAGAGACGGCAGGTGCACAATGTCCCTACTGCGATGGGACGAACACCGACCGCGAGCATCCGAAAGGGCCCTCGCTCTGTCGGTCGATGCACTACTGCCACGACTGCGAAGAACCGTTCGAGAAGTTCGGCTGAGCGGTCTGACTCCCGGTTGTGCCCGTCTGCTCGCTGATTGCATCCATTCCTCGTTTTCTCCATCTCTCTTCGAAACGCTGAGTCGTAGCTGACTGAGTCAGTCATCCCGCTGAGCCGGAGGCTTGCAGCGGTCGAATTGTCTTTTCCTGAACCGAAAATGGACTCGTGAAAAGTGAGGGGAATAGACGAAGCGTGTCAGAGGCACTTCGCCGTACGTCAGGGGTCGGTCGCCGAGTTCCCCAATCGACGCTTGGTTGGCACTCGAAGACGCCGACCGTCGTCCTCAGATGTTGATGTTGACGTTCTTGGCCTGCGTGAACTCGCGGACTGCTTCTTCGCCCTGCTCGCGGCCGTGGCCACTCTGTTTCGTGCCGCCGAAGGGCGTCTGCGGGAACGTCACCGGGTACTCGTTGACGCTGACCATGCCGTAGTCGAGGCGGTCGGCGACGCGGTGGGCTTTCGAGAGCCCCTGCGTCCAGATACCGGCGAGAAGACCGTACGGCGAGTCGTTGGCGAGTTCGACTGCCTCTTCGGTGTCCGAGAACTCGATGACCGAGAGGACCGGCCCGAAGATTTCCTCGCGGGCGACGGTCATGTCGTTGGTCACGTCGGTCAGGACGGTCGGTCTGACGAAGTAGCCCGTGTCTTTGGCTTCGTCGACGCCGCCGCCACAGGCGACAGTTGCGCCCTCGTTCTCACCGATGGAGATGTACTCCAGTACGTCCTCCATGTGGCTCTCGCTGACGACCGGCCCCATGCGGGCGTCGTCGTCGATGCCGGAGCCGAGCGGGGTGGACTCGGCGCGCTGGACGATTTTCTCGACCAGTTCGTCGGCGACGTCCTCGTGGACGAGGAGGCGCGACCCGGCCCAGCACATCTGACCGGCGTTCATGAAGATGCCGTAGTGGATGCCCTTCGCGGCGGCGTCGAGGTCGGCGTCCGGGAGGACGATGTTCGGTCCCTTCCCGCCGAGTTCGAGCGTCACGCCGGTAACGTTCTGGGCGGCGTCGGCCATGACTTGCTTGCCGATTTCGGTGCTGCCGGTGAAGGTGACGTGTTCGACGCCGGGGTGCGACGCGAGTGCGGACCCTGCGCCGGACCCAGAGCCGGGCACGACGTTAACGACACCGTCGGGGATGCCAGCCTCGTCTGCGGCGAGGCCGTAGTAGAGCGCCGACAGCGGCGTCTGGCTCGATGGTTTCAGGACGGTGGTGTTACCGCAGGCTAGCGCGGGGGCGAGGCTCCGACCGGCGAGTTGGAACGGGTAGTTCCACGGGGCGATGTGCGCGGTGACGCCGAGCGGTTCGCGCGTCGTGAAGTTCACGCGCTCGCCCGGAACCGGGTTGTACTGGCCGGTCACTTTGTCTGCCCACCCGGCGTAGTACCGGAAGGTGTCGATGACCATCTGGACTTCCATCCCGGCTTCGAACGGCGTCTTGCCGTTGTCGTGGGATTCGACCAGCGTAATCTCGTCTTTCATCTCCTCGATGGCGTCGGCCATCGCGTGGAGTTTCTGACCACGCTCGGAGGGGCCCATCGACCGCCACTCGCTTCCGTACTCGGCTGCCGCGTCTGCTGCCTGAACTGCAGCGTCGACGTCTTCCTCGTCGGCGCGCGCTACTGTTGCGTACAGTTCCTCGGTCGCGGGGTCCACGGTCTCGATGGTCTCTCCGGCGGCGGCGTCTACCCACTCGCCGTCGATGTAGAGACTCGTCGGTCCACTGTATTCCATTACGGATTCGTGTTCGGAGCGCAATTATTAATTGTTACCGATTACGCCAACCGCGACGGGGTCGGGTGCATCTGGGAAGAGGGTCGCAAGAGTCCCACGCCCGACGTAGAAGCAGGTTATCCTGTCTAGTAGTCATCCAGTCTTGTAGACGCCGCGTGCGCTGGCGATGTGCGCTCCGTCCTCGGCGTATACATCCACGTCCACGGTCCCCACGTCGCCGCCGAGGCGAACCACGTTAGCCTCTGCACGGAGGTCGCCAGTTCCGGCGTTCAGGTAGTCGATACGCATGTCGATAGTCGGGACGGGTTGGTCGACGAGACTCACGAGAGCCGCGCCGCCGACCGTGTCCGCGAGTGTGAACGTGACGCCGCCGTGGGCCATGACCTGGTCGGCGTTCCACGACAGGTCCTCTCGCATTTCGATGTAGCCCTCTGCGTAGCCGTCTTCGACTTCTGTCACCTCGACGCCCAGGAGTTGGGCGAATGGCATGCTCTCGAAGAACTCCTCGATGTCCATACGGTCATATCTCAGGTGGGCGTTAAGTTGGTTTCGCCCGTCGAAACTCTCGGACGGAAAAAAGCGACCGGAACTCAGTCACCGATGGTCGTAGACGCGTTGTACCTTTCCGACTTTCGTGCGCTCCATCTCACCCGGGTCGACGAGCGTCACGTCGTCGGGGCTGAACGACAGCACACTGGAGAGTCGTTTGTGAATACGGGATTTGAGGTCGCTTCTGGACCCGTCGAAGTCCTCGGCAAGTTCGACCGTCAAGTCGAGTTTGTCGAGTGACCCCTCTCGCTTGAGGTCGATGCGGTAGTATGGTGCGACCTCGTCGAATTCGAGGACGACCGACTCGACTTCGCTGGGGTAGAAGTTGACCCCGCGGACGATGATGAGGTCGTCTGCACGGCCAGTTACAGAGTTCATCCGCACGCTGGTCCGCCCGCACCCACAGGTGTCGTAGTCGAGGGTGGTCAAGTCGCCAGTTCGGTACCGGAGGACGGGCAACGCAGTCTTCGTGAGTGACGTCAGCACGAGTTCGCCTTCCTCGCCTTCTTCGACCGGGTCACCGGTGTTCGGGTCGATGAGTTCGGGATAGAAGTGGTCCTCCCAGATGTGCATGCCGTCCTGTTCGAGACACTCGACGGCGACACCCGGACCGATTATCTCCGAGAGTCCGTAGTTCTCGACGGCAGTCGCGTCGAAGCGCGTCTCTATCTCGTTTCGCATCGGCTCCGTGCAGGGTTCTGCGCCGAAGAGAATCGTCGACAGTGCGAGGTCGGCCGGGTCGTAGCCCATGTCTTCGGCGACTTCCGCGAGGTACAGCGCGTACGACGGGGTGAGACAGATGGCGTCGACGTCGAGGTCGGCGAGCATCTCGACCTGTCGTTGGGTGTTGCCGCCGCCGGTCGGAACGACTGCCATTCCCATCGCGGTCGCTCCATCGTGGAAGCCGAAACCACCTGTGAACAGCCCGTAGCTGTAGGCGTTCTGGAGGCTGTCGTCGCTGGTCAGTCCGGCACCGCGGAACCCTCGTGCCATCACTTCGCGCCAGACGTCCAAGTCGTCTTGGGTGTAGCCGACGATTTTCGGTTTCCCGGTGGTTCCCGACGACGCGTGAATGCGGACCACCTCGTCCATATCGACGGCGAACAAGCCAGTCGGATACTCGTCTCTGAAGTCTTCTTTCGTCGTGAACGGCAGTTTCGAGATGTCGTCGACGCCCTCGATGTCGTCCGGCGTGAGTCCCAGTTCGTCGAACGCCTCGCGGTAGAACTCGACGTTCTCGTAGGCGTGTCGAACCGTCTTCACGAGTCGCTCGTCCTGCAGGTCCCGTAACTCGTCTCTGGGGAGTCGTGTCGCGTCCGCGTCGCTGTCCCTCATTACGCTACACTCCTCAGTACTATCATAAAAAATTGTCCACGACCGAGTTACTCGGCGAGCGAGACGCCGAGGTACCGGTCGAGCACTTCTTCTGACTCGGCGACTTCGTCTGCGGGACCCTCGTGGACGACTTGCCCTTTGTCGAGGATATAGACGTAGTCGGCCGCGTCGAGTGCCACCTGCACGTTCTGCTCGACGAGCAGGATGGTGACGCCCTCGTCGTTTAGCTCGGTTATCTTCCGCTGGACTTGCTTGACGATAGACGGAGCGAGACCCTCGGTCGGCTCGTCGAGCATCAGGAGGTCCGGCGCGGAGACGAGCGCGCGGGCGATAGCGAGCATCTGTTGCTCGCCGCCCGAGAGGTTCGCCCCCCTGCTCTCGTGGTGGCGCGCGAGGTTTTCGAACTCGTCGATTATCTCGTCGACGCTCGGTTTCTCGATGTCGCGTCGGCCACCGATACGGCCGATTTCGACGTTCTCGCGGACTGTCAGTCCGGGGAACACGCGACGCTCTTCCGGGACGAGCGCGATACCTGCCTGCGCCGTCTTCTCGGGCGAGAGTTCGGTGATGTCGTTGCCATCGAAGGTGACAGTGCCGCTCGTTGGCTTCACACTCCCGAGGATGCTGCGGAGCGTCGTCGTCTTCCCGACACCATTGCGGCCGATGAGCGTGACGACAGACCCCTTGTCGACGTCAAGGTTGACGCCCTGAAGGACCCGTGTCGACCCGTACCCGGAGACGAGGTCTCGGACCGAAAGCAGCGGGTCGGTCACGCTTCGACACCTCCGAAGTACGCTCTGCGGACTTCGGGGTCTTCCGACACCGCATCGGGTGTCCCCTCAGCGAGTATCGCGCCCCGATGGAGCACCGTGATACGGTCGGAGACGCGCATCACAAGGTCGATGTCGTGTTCGATGAGGAGCAGCGTCCGGTCCGACAGCACCTCGTGGATGAGGTCCATCGTCGCACGCGTCTCCTCGGCGCTCATCCCCGCCGTCGGCTCGTCGAGGAGGACCATGTCGGGGTCCGTGGCGAGCACGATGGCGATTTCGAGTCGCCGCTTGTCACCGTACGCGAGGTTGTCGGCGACTTCCTCACCGCGACCCGACAGGCCAGACCGGTCGAGGACGCGCTGGGTGTGCGCGTTTACTTCCTCGAAGGTGTTCGCTCGCTTGAGGAACTCCTCGGTCGGGCGGAAGTCTCCGTGCTGTGCCGCTTGTGCCGAGAGCCTGACGTTCTCGCGGACCGTCAGCCCGGAGAAGATATTCGTAATCTGGAACGACCGACCGAGACCCTTGCGGACGCGCTCGTGTGGCGGCAGCCCGGTCACGTCCTCGCCGTTGAACGTGACTGTCCCGCTCGTCGGGCGAAGCGCCCCCGTCAGCAGGTTGAACGTCGTCGTCTTCCCGGCCCCGTTGGGACCGATGAGACTCCGGAACTCGCCGCGTTCGACTTCGAGGTTCACGTCGTCGACGGCGACGAGTTTGCCGAACTCTTTGGTCAGATTCGTCGTCTGGAGGATGGGCTCAGTCATGCTGTTCCACCTCCGTTTCCGTCACGCTCGTCTGGTCGCGGACCACCGACCCGAACGTGGGGTGGTCGGCGACCGTCCGTGGGAGCGACACGAGCCCCCGCGGGACGAAAATGACGAACAGGACGAACAGCACGCCGATGACGAGCTGCCACTGGTCGATGTACGACGAGAGGATGTCTTCTGCGGCGACGAAGACGCCTGCGCCAATCATCGGGCCGTAGAGCGTCCCCATGCCGCCGAGGACGGTCATCACGATGACCTCACCGGAGTTAATCCAGTGGAGGAACGACGGGGCGACGTAGCCGTTGTTCGCGGCGAACAGCCCGCCAGCGAGTCCGGCGAGCCCGCCGGAGACGACGAACGCACGGCGCTTGTAGGCCGTCACGTCGTAGCCGATGAACGAGGCCCGGTCTTCGCTCTCGCGGATGGCCTGCAGAACCGACCCGAAGGGCGCGCGGATGAGCCGACGAGCCAGCAGGTACGACCCCACGACCATGGCGAGGAGGAAGTAGTACTGGACGATGCCGCCGTCGAAGACGAACAGGCCCAGCGGAATCTCGAACTCACCGGGGTCGATGCCGAGTCCGGCGAGGCCGTAGAACACGTCCACGCCGAAGAGGCCGTCAGAGCCGCCGGTGAAGTCGAACTTGAACACGGCGTTGTAGAACAACTCCGCGAACCCGAGGGTAATCATCGCGAAGAACACCCCGGAGACCCGTATCGACAGGTAGCCGACGAACCACGCGATAGCTGCACAGACTACCACGGCTACCACGAGCGCGACGAACACCGACGGCGAGATGTGAATCAGCGTGAGAACCGATGCGTACGCGCCGACGCCGTAAAACAGCGTGTGCCCGAGTGAGACCAGTCCCGCGTAGCCGAGGACTAAGTCGAGGCTAAGCGCGAACAGCGCCCAGATGAGGATGTCTTCGAGGAGCGTCACGGAGTAGGTGACGCCCGTCAACTCCGCGAGGAACGGCACGAGCACGAGGACACCCACGGCAGCGTAGCCGAGTTTCGCCCGTGTCTCAGACGAGAGGACGCCACCGCCTGCACCGTGCAGCAGTGCGCCGTCGTGGTGCTCACCGGCACCGATAGAAGTCCCGAAGAGACCCGTCGGCTTGACGACCAACACGACAATCATGAGGAGGAAGACGATGAGTCCCTCTAAGAACGGCGTGTAGGTCCGCGCCAGCGTCTGGACGAGGCCGACGAACAGACCGCCAGCGACTGCGCCCCGGAACGACCCGAGACCGCCGAGGACGACGATGACGAAGGCGGGGATGATGACGGCATTACCCATCGTGGGGCTGACGTTCTGGAACGCCCCGAGGACGATGCCTGCGACGCCAGCGAGCGCTGCGCCGAACCCGAACGTCAGCGTGTAGTAGCGGTCGATGTTGATGCCGAGGTTTCGAACCATCTCGCGGTCCTCGGACCCGGCGCGGATTATCATCCCGAACTGGGTGCGGCTCAGGAGGAGCCACGTTCCGAGTGCGAGAACCGACCCGATGACGATGATGGCGTAGTTGTACATCGAGTACGTGAACCCGAACAGCGCAATCGGCTGGTCGAGTGCGGCCGGGATTGGGAACGGCTGGGCCGACTTCCCCCACACCGAGGTGATGAGGTCGTTGATGATGAGCACCAAGCCGAATGTGAGGAGAATATGGTACAGCGGGTCGCGGCCGTAGAGTCGCTTCACGGTGAGCCGTTCGATAGCCATGCCGATGACACCGACGAGTAGCGGGGCCACGACGAGCGCGACCCAGAAGCCTGCGCCTCCCAGTGGTCCGGCGATGGCGAACGCGAAGTACGCCCCGAGGGCGAACAGTTCGCCGTGGGCGAAGTTGATGACGTCCATCACGCCAAAGATGATGGAGAGGCCGGCCGCGAGGAGGACGTACACCATCCCCACGACGAGTCCGTTGAGGACCTGTTCTGCGACTGCGGTGGCGACAGACATATCAGAGGGTGCAGCCCAGTTCGCCGCAGTCGGGAAGCGCGTCGGCACCGTCTATCATCTCGCCGAGTTCGACGGCCGCAGGACCGCTGCCGCCCTCCGGTGCCACCAGTTCACCCGGCCAGACGGGATTCATCGCCTGGTGGTCGCAGTCGCGGAACTGGTTCGGTCCGAGGATGGTGTCCATCTCCAGTCCCGGGAGGACGTCCTTGACCTCGGCTGGGTCCGTGGAGTCAGCTTCCGCGATTCCCTGCGCAGTCATCCGAATGGACATGTAGGCCGCGCGGGCGAAGTTGTCGGGGGCGGAGCCGTATTCGCTCTGGTAGGCCTCGACGAAGGACTGGTTGTCGCCCGTTTCGATCGACGGAAGATAGCGGACACCGCCGTAGGTTCCGTAAGCCGCCTCGCCGAGCGCGCCGCGGACGACGGCGAACGTCATCGTCGGTGACATCAGGTTCACGTTCTCTTTGAGACCCTGCCCCGCCGCCTGCTTGACGAAGTTGATGAGGTCGCCGCCAGTCATCCCGAGGACCGCCACGTCGGCGTCGGAGTTGGCGATTTGACTGACGTACGAGTTGTAGTTGGTCGAACCGAGTTGCGAACGACTGCGGCCGACGACGTTGATGTCGTGGCCGTCTTTCATCCGCTTTTCGACGCGCTGCATCACCGACTCACCGTAGGCGTAGTCGGCGATGTGGAACCAGACGTTGGTCCCGAGGTTCTCCGCGGTGAAGTCGGAGACAGCTTCGGCCATCTGTGCTGTGTTGGTCTCCGCGCGGAACACCCACTCGTTACAGTTCGACCCGGTGATGGGCACGGCCGCACCACCGGGGTTGTAGATTACTTCTTCTTCCTTCGCGAACTCGTTGAGCGCGAGCGCGACACTGGACGAAATTGCACCCATGATATAGGATGCGCCGTCCTGCTCGACGACCGACTGTGCCTTTCGTCGTCCTGTCGAGGGGTCTGCTTCGGTGTCCTCGTAGACGCCGGTAATCTCGACGTCGATGTCGTCGTTCTCGTTGACGTGTGCGATGGCGAGCTCCGCGCCGTTGCGTTGCCCTTCTGCGAGGCCACCGTAAGGACCAGTCATCGGACTGATTATCCCGTAGGTGATCTCGTTCGCCCCGCCGCCACCGCCGCCGAGGCACCCTGAGAGGCCTGTGAGGCCGGTTACACCGGCGAGCCCTGCTGCCTGTACGAATCTCCGCCGTGACGGACGCAGCCCACTACCGCTGTCCGCGGAATTCTCGTCTCTCATCATGGTGAGTATGTATGTTCACAAGTAACATGAAAATCTTCACGTTTAAATGTTTGCGTTTCCGCCCCTTCGAGAAGGCTGCGGTACCTGAAAACGAACTTACGAGACGTGCGGAACGACCTCTTCGCCGAGGCGGTCGATGCACTCGACCATCCGTTCGGTTCCGATACCGGGGTGGTACGTTCGGAAGATGAAGTGGATATCGTCGCCGAGGGCGTCCCGATAGCGTTCGAGGTCTTCGACGACGTCTTCTGGTGTCCCGTAAATCGCCTGCTCTTTGAGTTCCTGCCGACGCTCTTCGGACAGTTCGGGCACCGATTCACCGGAGAAGATTTCGGCGTAGCGGCGCTGAATGTACAGATAGCCGTCTTTCATCGCGTCCCACGCCTCTTCTTTCGAGTCGCCGACAAACCCGTGTTGGAGGACATAGATTGTGAAGTCGTCGTCGAGGCCTTCCTCCTCGCGGACGTTTCTGATGTCGTCGACGCGCTTTTTCACGCCACCAATCGACAGCGACGAGGGCGCACACCACGCGTCGGCGGTTCGCGCTGCGCGACGGACTGCGGGCTTTGCAGCACCGCCGAGCATCAACGGAACGTCGTGTGCTGGCTTGGGTGTCACGTCGACGCCCGTCGCCCCGGCGTGGAACGCCGACTCGTGTTCGATTGGGCCGTCGGACCACGCGTCCCGCAGGAGCGACACCGTATCAGAGAGCCGTTCCACGCGCTCGTCCCGAGGGACGTCGAACGCGTCGAACTCTCGCGGATTCGACCCGATAGAGAGACCGAGCGTCGTTCGCCCGCCGGACAGCAAGTCGACTGTCGCCGTATCCTCGGCGAGGCGAATCGGGTCGTACAGGGGCGCCAGCGCTATGCAGGTTCCGATTTCGATGTCGTCGGTGACTGCCGCGAGCGCGCCGAGTGCCGGCATCGTCCCGGAGAGATAGCCGTCGTCGAGGAAGTGATGCTCCGAGACCCACGCGCTCGCCAGTCCGGCGTCGTCTATCGCTCGCCCGAGCGTCAGCATCTCGTCGTACAGTTCCGACATCGGTCGGTCGTCGTCCGGCCGCTTCTGACAGGTGAACAAGCCAGTCCCGAGTTCCATGACTGTGAGTATCTACCTCGTCTATTAATAGTTAGGAACATCGAAGGGAGCGTATGCCGGTTTCAGACGACTCCCGTATGCCTCCTGCTCGCGTCGACCACGTCGGAATCGCCGTCGAGGACGTCGACACGGCGGAACAGACGCTCTTCGCACTGGGGTGTGAGCGCGTGCATCGAGAGACAGTCGCCGACGGCTCGTTCGAGTGGGCGACCTACGTCCTCGGCGACGCGTCGCGTCTCGAACTCATCGCCCCCGTCGAGGGTGAGTCGTTCCTCACTGACTATCTCGACGCCAACGGGCCAGGACTCCATCACGTCACGCTGGAAGTCGTCGATATCGACGCCGCAATCGAGGCGTTGGAAGACGCAGGCGAGCGCGTGGTCGGGCACTCCGTCGAAGACGGCTGGACCGAAGCGTTCGTGTCGCCACAGAACCCGACCGGCGCGCTGTTTCAGCTGATGGAGTACCACGACGACTACGCGGACAAGGGGCCAGACGAGGCGCTGTTCGTCCACGGAGAGCGACTGCAAAACGAGTGAGTTCGGGGGCTGTTCTCGGGGGTGCCGATTACTCGGCGTCTTTCCGCTTGATGAGGAACTTCATGTCGCCTTCGAGGACGACGGTTCCGTCTTGCTTTGTCATCTCCACGTCGATAGTGACGAGACCGGCGTCCTCGCGGCTGAGTTCCTTCTGCCCGGTGACGACCATCGTCTGCGAGAGTGTGTCACCGATGAAGACCGGGTTCGGGAGGTCCATGTAGTTCATGCCGAGGAAGGCGATGGCAGTGCGCTCGACGATGCCGGAGCGGTAGACGAATCCGGTCGACTGGACGAACGTCATCGGCCCGTGAGCGATGCGCTGGCCGAACTGGGTGTCTTCTGCGTACTCTTTGTTGGTGTGGAGTTCGGTCCAGTCGCCCGAGAGCGCGGAGTGCATCATGAAGTCCGCCTCGGTGACCGTGCGACCGACGCTCTCGAACTCTTTGCCTTCCTCGAAGTCCTCGAAGTAGTGCGGCTCGTAGCTGTATGCCATATCTCCCCGTCACCCTCACTGAATAAAGAATTTTACATACTTATCATTCCTGACAGTCGGTGCCTACTTGACCGATGACGATGTGTGTGCGTGTATGCCAAACTCCGACGAGCAGGCAGCGATACGCGAGCGTGCAGCCAACGACCCATTCTGTGCTCGCGTCGGCATCGACCTCGCTGACTTCGGCGAGGGATACGCGGAGACGACGCTCACACTCGATGAGGACCACTTGAACTTCCACGGCACGCCACACGGCGGCGTCGTCTACACCCTCGCAGATGCGGCGTTCGCCGCGGCGTCGAACAGCCACGGCGATGCGGCGTTCGCCCTAGAGACCAATATCTCCTATCTCGCCGCCGCAGAGGTTGGTGATACGATTCGCGCCGTCGCCGAAGAGACACACCTCGGCGGCCGAACCGCGGAGTACGAAGTCGTCGTCTCCGACGAGTCGGGTGACAGAATCGCCACCTTCCGCGGGCGCGTCTACAAGCCCAGTCGGTGAGCGTTCAGGTGCGAAACCGGTCGGTGACCCCGGTCGGTGAGACTGTAGGCACGAAACGGAGACACGAGAACCGAAAGACGAGTCGCGCCGTTACTGACCGCGGTGGTCGTAGACGCGCTGGACCTTTCCGACCTCCGTGCGGGCGATGTTCCCGTACTCGACGAGGTCGAGTTTGTCCGGTGTAAACGATAGCACGTTCGAGAGGCGCTTCTGGATACGCGACGTGAGGTCGCTTCGGGAGCCATCGAAGTCCTCGGCGAGTTCGACGGTTATCTCTAGTTTGTCGAGGTTGTCCTCGCGTCGGATGTCGATGCGGTAGTGGGGCGCGATTTCGTCGAATTCGAGGACGACTGACTCGACTTCGCTGGGGTAGAAGTTGACCCCGCGAACGATGATGAGGTCGTCTGCGCGACCGGTGATGTTGTCCATGCGGACGCACGTTCGGCCGCACTCGCAGGTGTCGTAATTGAGGGTCGTCAGGTCGCCAGTGCGGTAGCGCAGCACCGGAAGGGCGTCCTTGGCGAGCGTCGTCAACACGAGTTCGCCCTCTTCGCCTTCTTCGACTGGGTCGCCGGTGTTCGGGTCGACCACTTCGGGGTAGAAGTAGTCCTCCCAGATGTGGAGGCCGTTCTGTTCTTCGCACTCGATGGAGACGCCGGGGCCGACGATTTCGGAGAGCCCGTAGATGTCGATTCCCTTCACGCCGAGGCGTTCTTCGATTTCCTCGCGCATCGGCTCGGTACAGGGCTCTGCACCGAAGATGACGACACGGAGCGGGAGGTCCTTGATGTCGTAGCCCATGTCGTCGGCGACTTCTGCGAGGTACAGCGCGTACGACGGGGTACACGAGATGGCGTCGCTTCCGAGGTCGGCGAGCATCTCGACCTGTCGCTGGGTGTTGCCACCGCCGATGGGGATGACTGTCGCACCGAGTTCTTCGATACCCTGGTGGAGACCGAGACCTCCCGTGAAGAGGCCGTAGCCGTAGGCGTTCTGCACCACGTCGTCTGGCCCGAGTCCCGAGGCGACGAGACAGCGCGCGACGGCTTTGCTCCACACGTCGAGGTCGTCCTGGGTGTAGCCGACGATTTTCGGCTTGCCTGTCGTCCCCGACGAGGCGTGGATGCGGACCACGTCGTCCATCTCTCGGGCGAACATCCCCGTCGGGTAGTGGTCGCGGAAGTCCTCTTTCGTCGTGAACGGGAGCTTCGAGAGGTCCTCGACGCTCTCGATGTCGTCCGGTGTGAGCCCGTGCTCGTCGAACACCTCACGATAGAACTCGACGTTCTCGTAGGCGTTCTGCACTGTCTTTTGGAGACGCTCGTCTTGCACCTCGCGGAGTTCGCTCCGCGGAGCGGTCTCCATGCTATCGAATACCATGTACAGTTGAAGTCGATGATTGAAAGTGATAAAAATGATGCGGTCGTTTCCTCCTGTTTCCGGGCGAACCTATATCGCGGGGGACACGCAAGCCACTATCATGCGAGATGCGTACATCGTCGGAGCGGGCCAGTCGAGCTACGGCGCGTTCCCGGACGAGAGTTATCGGTCGCTGTTTGCGACCGCGTTCGAAGAAGCACTCGACAGCGCTGGTGGGATTTCCTCCGGCGACGTCGACGAGGCAGTCATCGGGTCACTCGGCGTCGGCGGGCGGCAACTCGGGCTGTCCGGTCCAGCAGTCACGGAGCACGTCGGACTCCACGGCGTCCCCAGTTCCCGCATCGAGAACGCCTGCGCGGCGAGCGGGTACGCCGTGAGACAAGCTGTGCAGGCCGTCAAAAGCGGCATGGCCGACGTTGCACTCGCGGGCGGGTACGAAGTCATGACCGACATGAGCGGCGACGTGGCGAAGTACTGGCTCGGTGTCAGCGGCGAGACGGAGTGGGAGCGACTGACCGGAACGACGTTCTCGGGCGTGTATGCGCAGATGGCCTCGGCGTACATCGACGAGTACGACGCCTCTCCCGACCACTTCTCGAAGGTCGCGGTCAAGAACCACGCCAACGGCGCGAAGAATCCGAAGGCGCACCTCGGATTCGAGTGCTCGCTGGAGGACGCACAGAACGCGCCCGTCGTCGCCGACCCCCTCAATCTCTATCACTGCTGTCCGACCTCCGACGGGGCCGCAACGGTCATCGTCGCCAGCGAAGACGTAGCCAGCACGTGCGACGAGGCGGTCCGCGTCGCGGGCGTCGGCGCAGCCTCCGAGCGCGTCGGACTCTTCCAGCGCGACAGCTACACGTCGATTCGGTCGTCTGAGCAGGCCGCCTCACAGGCCTACGAGATGGCCGGTCTCGGTCCCGACGACATCGACTTCGCCGAGGTTCACGACTGCTTCGCCATCGCCGAACTCCTCGCGTACGAAGACCTCGGCTTCTGTGAACGCGGCGAAGCACCTCAGCTGCTCGACGAGGGCGTCACCGACCTCGACGGCGACTTCCCAGTCAACCCCTCGGGCGGTCTGAAGTCGAAGGGCCACCCAATCGGCGCGACCGGAGCCGGACAGGTCGTCGAGGCATTCAAACAGCTCACGGGCCACGCTGACGACCGCCAAATCTCCGACGCCAACGTCGGCCTCACCCACAACGTCGGTGGTTCAGGTGGCGCTGCTGTCGTTCACGTCCTCGAAGGAGGTGTGCTATGACTGGTATCGCAGGTGTCGGCGCGTACGTACCGCGGCTCTATCTCCCCGCCAAAGCCTACCGTGAGGCGTGGGGCAAAGGCGGCGCTGCTGGCGTCGAGCAAGTTGCCGTCGCCGACGCGGACGAAGATACGCTGACGATGGGAACTGAAGCTGGCCGACGCGCCCTCTCAGCAGCCGGTGTCGACGCCGACACGGTTTCCCACCTTGCGTTTGCAACGACGACGCCCCCAGCCGACGAGGAGGAAGCAGTGGTTCGCCTCGCGTCGCTGCTCGGTGTTCCATCGAACGCGACGATGCGGCAGTACGGCGGCGGAACCCGAGCCGGTGCTGTCGCACTCGCGGCAGCGCGCGATGCGGCGGGACCAACCCTCGTCGTCGTCGCCGACAACCCGGCAGGTGCACCCGAGAGTGACGAAGCGGCTGGTGCGGGCGCAGGTGCCGCAGCGGTCGTTCTGACCGACGATGGGCCACTCACAGTCGATGCAGTCGGTGAGTACAGCGACCCATCTCCGGGTACCCGGTTCCGTCGTCGTGGGAGCACGGAGACGGAGTCAATCGGCATCACTCAATACGAGCGCGACGCCTACACGTCCACAGTCGGTGGCGCGGTAGATGCACTCGACGCCGATGTCTCGGATGTCGATGCGGCGGCACTCACGGCCCCTGACGGGAAACTCCCCTATCGGGCCGCACGAGCACTCGGCGTCTCGACCAAGACGATTGCTGCTGGGACGGCCGTCTCGCAGACTGGCGACACTGGCACGGCAGGTCCCTTCCTTGGCCTCGCGTCAGCTCTCGACGACGGAGCCGAGTCGGTCCTGCTCGTCGGCTACGGCGGCGGTGCGGGCGCGACTGCACTCACCCTCTCGGCTTCCAGTGACGTCCCGGTGGATGCAGTCTTCGACGGCGACGTGGAACTCTCCTATGCCGAAGCACTCCGGCGACGCGGGACTATCACCGGCGAGGAACCGGAAGGCGGCGGCGCGTACGTCAGCGTCCCAACGTGGGCGCAGACGATTCCGCAGCGTCACCGCCTCGTCGCTGGTCGGTGTCGTGACTGCGGCGCGCTCTCGTTCCCGCCCGAAGGCGCGTGTTTCGAATGCGGCTCACTCGATGGGTACGACGAGACGCGGCTTCCAGGAACCGGGACGGTCGAGGCTGCGACGGTCATCGGTCAGGGTGGCGCACCACCCGAATTCGTCGAACAACAGCAGCGCTCCGGCTCGTTCCCTGTCGCGGTCGTCGCCCTCGATGGTCCAGATGGGGACGCCGGAGACGCCGGAAACGACTCGGTGAGTATCCCGGCACAGGTCGCGCACACGCCGGCAGAGACACCCGATATCGGCGACCGCGTCGAGGCTGTTCCCCGGCGTATCTACGAACAGGAAGGCGTGGTTCGGTACGGGTTCAAGGTCGTCCCGACCGAGGCGCGACGGTAATCGACCAGACGACTTTCCTCGTTGTTTTTAGCGCTCAGGTCGCTCGAACACGGTCGCGACGCCCTGTCCGAACCCGACGCACATCGTTGCGAGTCCGTACCGCCCACCGCGGCGGTCGAGTTCGTGGAGGAGCGTGGTGGCGATACGCGCGCCGGAGCACCCAAGCGGGTGGCCGAGTGCGATTGCACCCCCGTTGACGTTCAGTATCTCGTCGTCGATTCCGAGTTCACGCTTACAGTAGAGACTCTGCGAGGCGAACGCTTCGTTGAGTTCCACGAGGTCGATGTCGTCGATAGTCAGTCCCGCTTTGTCGAGTGCGGCGCGCGTGGCTGGGACGGGTGCAACGCCCATCTCCTCGGGGTCGACACCGACGACGGCGCGGGAGACGACCCGACCGAGGACCGACAGGTCGTTCGCGTCGGCGTAGGATTCTGCCGTGACGAGTGCGCCTGCCGCACCGTCAGTCAAGGGTGACGCGTTGCCCGGCGTGACTGAGGCCGCGTCGTCGTCCGCGAAGACGGTGGGGAGGTCCGAAAGCACCTCCATCGACGTGTTCGCCCGCGGGCCTTCGTCGTACTCGACGACGCCGTCAGGTGTCTCGACGGGGACGATTTCGTCGGCAAACCGGCCACTTTCGCGCGCGTCGATAGCTCGCTCGTGCGACCGCAGGGCGAACGCGTCCTGGTCCTCGCGTGAGACGTCGTATCGACGGGCGACGGTTTCGGCCGTCTTCCCCATCGAGAGCGTGTCGCCGCCGTCGTAGCGCTCTTCGAGAACCGGATGCAACCAATCGGAGAATGGGATTCGAGTCATGTGTTCGACGCCCGCGATTGGGTAGACTGCGCCATCGCCCGATTCGACGGCGCGGGCGGCGTCGTTCAGTGTCGTCAGCGACGACCCACACAGCCGCGAGAGAGTCGCACCCGGTATCGACTCGGGAAAGCCACCGGCCAACAGCGACTGTCTGGCGAGGTTCCGTCCCTGTTCTGCTTCTTGATTCGCACAGCCGAGACGGAAGTCAGTCCACTCCTCCGGTTCGATGCCAGTTCTATCGACGAGCGCGTTCAGAACCGCGTTGACGAGGTCCTCGGGATAGAGGTCTGCGAATCCGCCTTCCTTCTTCGCCTGTGGCGTTCGAACCGCATCGACGACTACCGCGTGCTCACGCTCACTGCTCATGTCTGTTGTGTCTGCGGGCATTCGCCTTGAACCTTCGTCAGAAGAAGGCAAACGATTATGATGGTCCCCGAACCCATTTTCGGTGATGAAGATTTGCGTACTCGGAGCCGGCACGATGGGACACGGCATCGCCCAAGTGTCCGCAATGGCCGGCCACGACGTGACGATGCGCGATATCGAGGACGAATACGTCCAGAACGGATTGGACGCTATCGAATCGAACCTCCAAGGCGGCGTCGACAGGGACAAGGTGACGCCCGAAGAGAAGTCGGCGACGCTCGACCGACTCTCGGGGACGACGTCGCTCGAAGACGCCGTTTCGGGTTCTGACCTCGTCGTCGAAGCGGTGCCGGAAGACATGGAACTCAAGCAGGAGACGGTTCGAGACGTAGAAGCGCTCGCCGACGCGGACACCGTCATCGCGTCGAACACGTCGTCGCTCTCTGTCACCGAGATCATGAGCGCGCTCGACGACCCGAGCCGCGGCATCGGACTGCACTTCTTCAACCCGGTCCACATCATGGCGCTGGTCGAAGTCGTCGTCGCCGAGCAGACCGCGACTGAGACGCTCGAATTCGCCCGCGACTACGTCGAAGGCATCGACAAAACGGTCGTCGAAGTCGGTGACGCGCCCGGCTTCGCCTCCTCGCGTCTCGGCGTCGCACTGGGCGTCGAAGCGATGCGCATGGTTCAGGAGGGCGTCGCGTCGCCCCGCGACATCGACACGTCGATGGAACTCGGGTACAACCACCCGATGGGGCCAATCGAACTCGGCGACGTCGTCGGTCTCGACGTTCGACTCGGCATCCTCGAATACCTCCGCGAAGAACTCGGCGAGCGCTTCCGCCCACCGCAGATTCTCAAGCGGAAGGTCCGCGCCGGAAAACTCGGCAAGAAGACCGGTGAAGGGTTCTACGTCTGGGAAGACGGCGAAATCGTCGGTGTCAGCGAGGACGTGATGGACCGATGAGTGAGGTCCAGTCCGTCGCCGCGGAGTGCGAGACAGTGAACGTCGCCGTCGACGACAGAGTCGAAGGCGTCACGACTGTCACGCTCTCGCGCCCCGACGCCCGAAACGCGCTGAACGCGACGCTCCGTGCAGAACTCAAGCGCGTCCTCGACGCTATCGAGGAGAGTGACACCCGCGTGGTCGTCCTCACCGGGTCCGACGAAGCGAAGGCGTTCGTCGCCGGCGCTGACGTGAAAGAACTCCGCGAGCGAGACATGCTCGAACAGCGCGAAGCGAGCAAGCGGCCCCGTGTGTACGAATACGTGGACGACCTTCGCCAACCGGTTATCGCGCGCATCAACGGTCACGCGCTCGGCGGCGGGTGCGAACTCATTCAGGGCTGCGACGTGCGCATCGCCCACGAGCGAGCGAAAATCGGACAGCCGGAAATCAACCTCGGAATCATGCCCGGCGGTGGCGGCACCCAGCGACTCCCGCGGTTGGTCGGTGAGGGGCACGCGATGCGCCTCATCCTGACCGGTGAACTCATCTCCGCGGACGAAGCCGCCGATATCGGCCTCGTCGACGAGGTCCACGGCGAGGACACCTTCGACGACAGAGTGTACGAACTCGCCGGGATGATGGCCGAAAAGAGCCCTGTCGCGCTCGAATACGCGAAGAAGGCAATCAAGGCCGCCTCGCGGATGGACCTCGAACAGGGAATCGAGTACGAGGCAGAACTGTTCGCGCAACTGTTCGCCTGGCCCGACAAGGACGAGGGAATCGACGCGTTCTTCGAAGACAGAGACCCCCAGTGGGAAGACAGATAGCGTTCGAATAATTCGAACACCACCTCTAGTACTGCTTATCGAACGTACGTTGCTCTCAGCACCGTTGTACGGTAGAAGAGTTGATGGACTCGTGGAGTCGGGCGAAATGGTGCTCGTTCCTCTACTTGTGATTAGCTAACAGGGATACTCCAACGGAAGTGCACTGTTCCACATATTCGAACGAGCGTCCGTGCTGGTAGAACGACCGTACGAGCGAGAGGAACAGCCGTTCGATAGGTGAGAACTGCCACGAGGCTAGCTCTACGCTCCCACGTCAGGTGACTATGCTGTACAGACGACAATCGACACTGTGGCTATTACACCCATACAGTCGTAAATGACATCTTAAAATTACGACTGGCAATCGAGCCAATACATTACAAACGTACGTCTGTAATGTTTATCGAGAGCCCTGACAATTTCCCCACAATGTTCATTATCGTACCTCACAAATCTGTTCGAACTATTCGAACGGCTGTCCCACCATCATAGAGAGGACAATTATGGCTCTGAAACCTGAGGAACGACCAGAATTGGTTGATACGAGCGTCGAAGACGGCGACAAACGCTCCGAACCGATGTTCGAACAGTTCGAACAGTTGTTCAAGCTATTCGCTCGAATCAGGAGAAACTGAGGTTGATTTCGACCTCGTTGGCCGCCCCGAGGAGGAGGTTCGCGAGTTCGTCTTCCAACCGGTCGTCTGTGAGTCGATTCGACGGCCCTGAGAGGCTAATCGCACCGACTGGGTGGCCGGCTTGGTCGGTGATAGGAACACCGACTGCGTGGAGTTTCGGAACGATTTCTTCGCGGTTGAGGGCGAATCCACGGTCTCTGATAGTCGCTAACTGCTCGAAGAGTTCGTCTCGCTCGGTGATGGTCGCGTTCGTCTTCGCCGGGAGGCCGTGTTGGTCGATTATCTCGTCGACGCGGTCGTCGGAGAACGCAGAGAGAATCGCTTTCCCGGCGGCGAGCTGGTGGAGGTACGACCGCGTGCCCTCACGAGCGGGCGTCCGAACCGAGTGCTTGCCGCCAGCACCGTAGAGGTGGTAGCCCCGACCCTGTTCTTCAGTCACGCACCACACCTTCTCGCCGGTCTGTTCGGCGAGTTCGTCGACTTTCGGTTTCGCCACTTCGTAGAGATTGTGTTGGTTACGTGCGTGGATACCGAAGTCGAGGAGGCGAAGTCCGACCCGATAGCCATCCTCGTCGAGGACGACGTATCCCTCCTGTTCGAGCGTCTTCAGGTGTCTATGGACGGTACTCTTCGCGAGGTCTAGCTCCGAGGCGAGGGCCGTCGGCCCGAGCGTGCCCTGCTCTTTGAGACGCTCGAGAATGGCGAAAGACGTTGCTGCCGTCTTCACTGGGCGGCGTTGTCGGTCAACTGTCATCGTTTGTCATCTGTAGTCGACCGTAATAAGTGTTGTTCGCACTATTCGAACGCTTGTTCGATTTGTTCGAATAATGCGAACCGGCGATAGAGCAAAGTACCACCCAGTATGATACCTGAGGTGCATGATTAAATTGGTAAATTTGGTCGTCCGCAAGGATGAGTACACACACGAGGAGTTCGTCGAGCGATGGACTGGCGAGCACGCTGACCTCGCGAAGGACCTCCCGGGCCTCAAGAAGTACGTGACGAGCCTTCCCACGGCGCCCGAGCGTTCGGAGTACGACGGCATCGTCGAACTCTACTTCGAAGACATGGAGTCGCTGAAGGCGGCTTTTTCCTCCGAAATCGGCGAGGCAGTCAACGCCGACGCAGCCGAATTTATCGACATGGAACAGGGTCCGACGGAGTACGTCGAAGAGACCGTGCAACTCGACAGGTCGTGAAGTTCTCATGGACACGAGCGAACGACTCGTCGAGAGTCTCGAGCGACTCGGCGTAACGCGTATCTTCGGCTACCCCGGCGGCCGAGTCATCGAACTGTTCGACGACTTGCCGGAGTCGAGTATTGACCTCGTCCGACCGCGTGACGAGCGTGAGGCGAGCGTCATGGCCGAGATGCACGGCCGACTCACTGGTGGACCCGGAGTCCTCGCCGGACAGGGACCGTGGATTGGAAGTCTGGGACTCATCGGACAGATGGAAGCCCGTCTCGCATCGTCGCCGATGGTCGCCATCACCGAAGCCTCTGAGCGCGGTGACTACTCGACTATCGCGCCCTACCAGCAGTCACGCGGTGACTACGGCGGTCTCGACCTACCGAACATCCTCGATTCGGTCACCAAGGAACACTGGTTCCCGCGGACACCGAACGAGACGATTCGAAGCCTCCAACTCGCGTTCAAACACGCCGTTGCAGGTCGCCCCGGCCCGACTGCGGTCATCCTCGACGGCGACGCGATTACAGAGGAGTTCCCCGAGGACTCGATTCCACCGGTGTGGGACGAAGAGACCCAAACGCGGATGTGGAAGGCTGCGCCGACGCCACACGACGTGGCGGCCGCGACAGAGGCCCTCGAATCGGCCGAGCGGCCGGTCATCATCGCTGGAAACGGTGTCCACGCGGCGAACGCCTACGACGAACTGCAAGACGCTGCTGAAGCGTACGAGGCGGCAGTCGTCACGTCGTATCTCGGCAAGTCCACGTTCCCTGAGACGCACCGACTCGCAGGTGGCGTCATCGGCTCGTTCGGCCACGAGGGAGCGAATCAGGTCGTAAGCGAGGCAGACGTCCTCCTCGTCGTCGGGTGTCGGATGAACCCGATGGACACCAACTGGCAGGCACCAGACTTCATCCGCCCCGACGAGCAGACGATTATCCACGCCGACATCGACCCCCGGAACGCCGGGTGGGTCTATCCGGCCGACGTGGGCCTCATCGGTGACGCGGCAGAGTCACTTCGCGAACTCGCCGCCAGCGGTGGCAACGACAACGAGTGGGCTGAAGACCGCGCCAGCGACGCCCGCGAGTCGTTCCACGCGCCCGAGTGCGAATCCGACGCGACGCCGATTCTCCCGCAACGCGCCGTCAAAGAAATCGAACGCGTCGTCGACGAGGACACAATCGTCACCGCCGACTCGGGGAACAACCGCTTTTGGCTCCTGAACTACCTCCAAGTTCCGGCGGTCGGAACCTACTACGGCTCTGGTGGCGTTGGCGGCATGGGCTGGGCGACGCCCGCGGCAGTGTCCGCGGCGCTCGAAACCGACAAACACGTTATCGGCGTCGCGGGCGACGGCGGCTTCTCGATGACGATGAACAGCGTCGAGACGGCCGTCGAGTACGGTGTCGCGCCGACGTTCGTCGTCCTGAACGACACCAGTCTTGGGATGGTCCGACAGATGCAACACGGCCCGGACGACATCTCAGGAGTCGAGTTCCACGACACCGACTTCGTCCGCGTCGCAGAAGCGTTCGGCGCAATCGGCGTCCGTGTCGAGACGCCCGACGAACTCGGTGATGCGCTCACAGATGCGGCGTCGAACGACCTTCCGACGGTCATCGACGTTCGTATCGACCGCGAGCAGGACATGGCCGAGACGCTCCAGTCGTCGTTCTACGCCTCGGTAGGCGGACTGCACGAATAGTTCGCCCCGGCCGGACACCCACTCCGGTTTCCCGTAGCAGTCCGGGAAACACTTTTCTCGCATGCAGGTAGACCTATGATAGCATGTCATCATCGACCGTGTTGGTCACCGGTGGAACCGGGTTCATCGGTTCCTACGTCGCACAGGACCTCCTCGAAGCGGGACACGACGTCGTCGCGTACGACCTCTCGACGGACCCGCGAATTCTCGAAAAACTCGGCATCGCCGACGACGTAACCATTCGACGGGGCGACGTGAGCGACCCGACAGACGTCTTCCGGGCGGTTCGCGAGACGGGGACGACACACATCGTCCACCTCGCTGCGCTGCTGACGACGACGGCGCGGGAGAACCCGCGCGCCGCGATGGACGTGAACATCGCGGGGACGAACAACATCTTCGAGGCGGCCCGAGCGCTCCCCGACCAAGTCGAGCGCGTCGCGTGGGCGTCTTCCGCCGCGGTCTACGCACCGCCAGCGAACTACGGCAACGACTTCGTTACCGAATCCGACCTCGTCTATCCCGACACGCTCTACGGGGCGACCAAGGAGTACAACGAGCACCAGGCACGCGTCTACTACGAGGACTTCGACGTCTCGCACGTCGCCATCCGGCCGACTGTCGCGTATGGTCCGTATCGAGAGACCGGTGGCTCTGCGTTCCTCGCGAACATCGTCGAAAAGCCCGCTCTCGGAGAGTCGTTCAGCGTCGAGTACGGCGACCAAGTCATCGACTGGCAGCACGTCCGCGACATCGCACAGGGCTTCAGACAGGCGGCGTTCACCCCGGACGAAGAACTTTCCCAGCGTGTCTACAACGTACGCGGTGAACTCGCGACGATTCGCGAGGCCGCAGAGGCAGTCGAGCGAATCATCCCGGACGCCGACCTGACGGTCTCCGACGAGGGCGAGTTGCCGTGGACGCAGAAACTCGATATGACGAAGGCAAAAGAGGACCTCGGGTACGAACCCGAGTACGACATCGAATCGGGCTTCCGCGACTACATCAACGTCTTGCGAGAAGAAAACGGACTGGACCCGGTCTGAGGCGCGCGGTCGGGGGGTCCGACAGTTCGCCGACTGCTAGCTGACTGTGAGCCGACTGTTAGTCGGTCTTGGGTTCGAGACCCAGCAGGTCGCGGATGTCGTCTGCCGACAGCAGGTCGACGAGACTCTCACCTTCCTCGTACTGCGTTCGCTCCTCGTCGGTGAGATACTCGTCTAGTTCGTGCTCTGAGAGCAATTCCTCAAGTCGGTCGTCGATGTCGTCGGGGTCGTAGCCGGGAATGACCATACTACAATACATGTCGCTTGGAAACAAATAACATAGTGGTCGGTCCCAGTGTCTGGACACGCGTTCAGTCCACGACGACACCGTCGTCTTTCGTGTTCGGTGCGCCGACCACGAACACCTCGCCGTCTTCGAGACAGTGAAGTTGTCGCAATTGGTCGGGCGAGACCACGACCACGTCGCCGGTTTCGAGTTCCAGTGACTCCTCCTTCGCTTCCTCGTCGTCGAAGAAGTCCATCTCGAATCGCCCCGAGAGAACGTGGTACAGTTCTTCTTGCTCTTTGTGCCAGTGTTTGGTGCTGGTCTCGCCTGCCTCGTACACCCACACGTTCGGCCGCATCTGCTGTGGGCGCAGTTCGTATCCGACGGCGCGGACGTGAAGCCCGTTCATTCCTTCGTGCAGTTCGAGGTCGCCGATGGTGACGCTGTCGTACATCCACCACGAATACGGCGGGAGATCCTAAAGGACTACGTGCTGCTTACTGGGTCTGTGAGTACTGTTCGACCCACTCTTGGAGACTGATACCCATCGCAGCCTGCGTAATCGCGTTCGACGACGCCGAGTTTGCGCTCTTGACGAGTTCTGCTTCGAGCGTCCGCGTCGGTATCTCGCCGATGAAGTGCGGAATCGCCCGCTGGACAGCGAGCGGGCAGCCAACTTCGTGAGCGAGCGCGTACCCCGACAGCGAATGCGGAATCTCCTCGGTAGCGTACTCGGGGTCCGGGTCGTCGAGGACGTCGTCGTCGACGAAATCCACGTACTCGTAGCACTTTCCCACGTCGTGCAGCAAGCAGGCCGCGCGGACGACGTCGAAGTCGGGGGCAGCGCCGTGGAAGTCGCGCTGTTCTTCGGCAGACTGAACGGCGATTCGAGTCACGCCGCGGACGTGCTCGACGTTCGTGACCTCGTGGATATTCCACGCGTACGGGACGTCTTCGATATCTCTCCAGCCGCCGCGTTCGAGTCCCAAACACCACGCATCGATGACCTGTTCTCTGAGACTGTCGTCTTCGATGTCGTCGAGTTCGGGGAACGCAGTTTCGACCTGTTCGCGATAGTCGATATTGCTCATCGCGTATTCACCGGCTCCTCCACACCAGTCGTCTCCTTCGTGCGCTCCGTCTCGTCCATACTGACACGCAAGGCTCTGTGCTCGTTCATGCGTACACTGTGCCGTCTACGCAGTGGGCAATAAATCATGAGGTGTGCTTGCACCACCCACAATACATCGTTCGGCCGTGACCACCGATGTATGCGAACCCCCTGCCGTCTACAACAATTTAATATGACGTTCGCGTGAGGTACAAACCATGCCTTTCCACGAACGGGAATTCATGAGTGGAACCCGCGGAACGATGGCCGTCGATTGGGAGCAACGAATCGACGTGAAACGGATGCGCGAAGAGCGAAAGGAGCGCGCGTTAGAGCGGATGCGCGACGCCGGCCTCGGAAGCATGCTCCTCATCGACGACCCCAACATTCGGTACGTGACCGGTCTCGCGATGACGGGCGGGTCGGGCGCGGACCACTACTCGCTGCTGATGGAAGACGGCAACGTCGTCCACTGGGACACTGCCGACCATGCGAGCAATCAGAAGTACAACTGTCCGTGGCTGAACGACATCCGGTATGCGTGCCCTGGACTGGGGAACGTTCCCCGGGCGTCCGGCCGCGACTCGGCACGGTCGTTCCTCATCGACAAGATGGCACAGACCGTCGTCGACGCGCTCGAAGAGTACGACCTTACGAGCGAGCCGATGGGTATCGACACCGGCCACACGGGGCTTCTCAACGCCTTCGAGTCCAAGGGCGTCGACGTTCGCCCCGCCGAGACTGCGCGCGTGATGGAAGACGCGCGAAAGACGAAGACCGAAGACGAAATCGAGTGTCTTCGGCAGGTTGCTGCCATCTGCGAGGCCGGTTTCCAAGCTATCGTCGAGAACGCGAAGCCGGGCAAGCGCGAGTCCGAAGTCTGGGGTGACGCAGTCCGCGAACTCTGGCGACACGGCGCGATGGCACAGGGCGGGTACATCACCTCCGGGCCCAACACGTGGCCGAAGCACCAAGCCAACACCACAGACCGGATGATTCGTCCGGGAGACCTCGTCTACGCCGACTTCTACAACATCGGCTACCTCGGCTACCGGTCGTGTTACTACCGGACGTTCTCGATGGGCGAACCCACCCAAGAGCAGAAAGACGCCTACGAGACGGCCCGCGACAACCTCTACGACGTCCTCGAAGAAATCGAACCGGGGAAGACGACCGACGAGATTGCGATGGCGTTCCCCGACATGGAGGGCGAACATGCCGACTGGTACGGTGCGGACGAACACTGGCAGATGACGACCAACCACTGGGCACACGGGCTTGGCCTCCAACTGTACGAAGTCCCACTCATCTGGCGTGGCCTGTCGCCCGACCACCCCATCGAAATCGAGGAAGGCATGACCATGGCCGTCGAGACACAAGAACCGGCAGGGAGGCAGGGCGTCCGCGTCGAGGAGATGGTCGTCGTCCGCGACGACGGCGTCGAACTCCTCAGTCAGTGGCCCGTCGAAGAGATAACTGTCGTCGACCACTGACCCCGTCGCTCGCGTCGGAGACAACTGCTGTCGAGGTCCCAAACAATATGGCAGATATATTACTGATTTACCAGGTGTGAGATGAAGTTGGTTCCCCATACATTTTACAAATTGTAGAATTTGTATATATTAGGACCCAGAACACACATCCTTTGCATCTCGTTCAGTGTTTCGAGTTCAAGAGCGTCAAGCAGAGTTTAGTAATTTATGTGGTATTTTTGCAGTTGGTGTCTGCTAGCGTCCCGTGTCTGGAGACACGTTGCCACCGAAAGTACGGGATATCAGACTGTACCAAAGCACACAAATACTCGTACGCGGTCACGTAAGCCAGAAACGCAGCCACGTACGTCGTGGACGAACACTCTATGAACGTCTCACAGCTTTTCACGGACGACGACGCCGTCTCGTCGGTGTTGGGGGTCGTCATCCTCGTCGTAATCTCCCTGACGCTCGCGTTGACCATCGGCATCTTCGTCTTCAACAGCAGCGAGCAGATTTCCGACGAGAAGCCCGAAGCATCGTTCGAGTTCGAGTTCCAGAGCGACGCATCGACGCCGATGCTGACGATTCGACACGAATCCGGGGAGCCCGTCCCCGCGGACCAGCTGACGGTCACCGTCGACCAGACGAACGTGTCGCTGTCGCCCACCTACGAGTTCGACCAATCGTTCTCGGGGACAGTAGAGACAGGAGCGACCGCTGTCGTCACCAAAGGGTCCGCTGGGTCGACGTGGGAAGGCGAGACCGTCCAGGTCGTCTGGACAGCAGATTCTGGCACAGAAACGGCTGTTCTCGGGGAAATAACCGCGCCGAAGGCTGCCGGGGAGTCGGCGGCGTAATCGACGATAGAGCGCTCGACGCGACGCGGCACTCGGTCTTTTCCATTCGGACGCTGGAGCAAAAACACTGCTGGAACCCCGCCCGGTCACGAAGCTTATACTGGTGAATTCCTTACAGCGCCTCTGTGGACACCCCGTTCGAAATCCTCGGTCTCGACCCCGATGCCGACGAGGACGACCTCGTCGCCGCCTACCGAGAGCGTATCAAAGCGGCACACCCAGACCACGGTGGCTCAGCAGAAGAGTTCCGACGCGTTCGAACGGCCTACGAAGCCATCAAAGAGGGGTACACGGCAGAAGACCACGCTACAGACCTCCAGCGGGCCGCAGAAGAATCCGGGGCAGGTGAGGAAAGAGAGGGTGCAACAGAGACCGAGCGCACGGATTCCGCGGCGGCCGCAGCAGGCCGACCAGAGGGTGTGCGTGTCGAATACCTGAGCTACGCCGCCCTCGACGACTTCGGCTGGACGATTCACGACGACGACCTGTTCGAGAAAGCCGCCGAGGAAGACCTCCGAGCCGAGGATTACGGCGAGATATTCGTCTCGCCCCGCGATACGCTTCTCGAAGCGGCCCAAGAACACGGACTCGGCTGGCCATACGCCTGCCGCGGTGGTGCCTGCGCAAACTGCGCCGTCGCCGTCGTCGATGGAGACCTCGAAATGCCAGCAAACCACGTCCTCTCGTCGGAGATGATGGACAACGGGATTCGCCTGTCGTGTATCGGGACACCCGTCACAGACGACATGAAAGTCGTCTTCGACATCAAACACCTGCCCGGTCTCGAAGAACTCCGCCTGCCGCCACAACAGGCGAGGCGGATGTCCAGCGACTGACTCCCCATCTCTTCTCTCGCATCGGTCTCTACACAACTCACTACTCTCACTCAACGCGCCTTGGTCTCTGCCTCGGCGAGTGCATCGGGACTGAGTGGTGCATGCCGAACGACCGCGTCGAAGTACGCTAACGGGAGCGCGTCGCCGTCGGCGATACCTCGGCCAGGAGCGTCGAGCAGCGTTTGTTCGACGAACCACTCCGCGACGACCGCCTTTCGGGCATCGTTCGACGCGTCGAGTTCTCGCTGGGCGTTCGCAACGAGGAGGCTCGCAGTCACGACGTCGAAGACGTAGTTCGCGAGTGTCTTCGCTTCGTGTTGGGCGTATTCGTCGTCCGCATTTGCGAGTGAGACGAGTGCGTGCTGCAACGACTCGAACTCTTCCGAGACAGACGCAGCGAGAGGGTCGAGAACGGGGTGGTCGGCGGACGAGAGAAGCGACTCGACGTACGGAAGCAGTGCCTCGTGGGTCTGTTCCCGCCCGAGCGTTCGAAGCAAGTCAAGCGAGAGGATGTTAGACGTCCCTTCCCAGATGGGGAGCACCTGCGCGTCGCGGAAGAGACGGTGCGTCACGAAGTCCGAGACGTAGCCGTTTCCGCCCTGAATCTCCATCGCGTACGAGGCGGTGTCGACCGACATGCGAGCAGTTCGAAGCTTCGCAATCGGCGTGAGCGTACGCATCAACTGATACGTCTTCTCGTCGTCGTGGTCGCGCTCGTATCGGTCGAGCCACTTCCCGGCCTCCATCGCAAACGCGAGTGCCGCCTCGTAGTCCACCGCCATGTCGAAGAGGTCGCGTTTCATCAGCGGATACTCCTGCACGGGGGTGCCGAACGCCTCGCGGTTCGCGGCCTTGATTTTGCTCTCCAAGAGCGCCCGTCCCATGATACCGACAGCCCCGACCGCGTTGGTCACGCGCTCCCAGTTGAGCATCGTCGTCATGTATTTGAACCCCTGCTCTGGCTCGCCCACGAGGTAGGCTTCCGCACCGCGGAATTCGACTTCACCCGTGGGCACGCTGATGGTCCCGAGTTTGTCTTTGAGTCGCCGGTAGAGTTGGTCGTTCAACTCCCCGTCTCGCGTCCGGTGCGGGACGAGAAAGAGTGAGAGTCCGGCGGTTCCCTCGGGAGCGTCAGCGCGGCGCGCAAGTGCGAGTGTCCCCTCGGCGTCGATATTGCTGCAGAACCACTTCTCGCCGGTCAGTTCGTACGTTCTTTCGTCCACCAGCTCGGCAGTGGTCTCGATAGCCCCGACGTCACTTCCTCCTTGCTCCTCGGTGAGGAACATCGCACCTTCGATGACCGACTCGGAGGACCGACTCGTGAGTCCCTCGAAGTAGTCGTCGAGGAAGCCATCGTCGTGGTTTCGGAGGACGAGCGCGGCCCCGGCCGTCATCGAGACCGGACAGACGAACCCGGCGTCGGCGTACGAGAGCAGCAACTGCATTGTGAGCGTGTGGGCGAGTCCAAGCGGCTCTTTTCTCCCCGACGGAGGGTCGAACGCGTCGGCGACGATGCCCGACTCGTACGTGAGTCGTTCGTTTTCGTGCTGGGCTGGATGGTACTCCACGTCGTTCGAGACCGCCCCGTACTCGTCGTACGAGTGGAGTTTAGGACCGTTGTCGTCGATTACGTCGGCGTTGTCCGCGATGGTTCCGCCGACGAGTTCGCCGAATTCGTCGAGGCGACTCGCGGCCCACGAGAACTCGCTTTCTGGATACACCCGCCGGGCCTCAGCCCTAAGCGCAGGGTCGAGACGCCAGTAGTTGACGTGTCTGCCTTCGTCGTATTCGGCGTAGTCGTGTGGTGTGTCTGTCATACGTTATCTAAAAACACGATATGTGGTAAATGTAGTCTGAAACAACGGTTCGATTGTCGAGGGTTCTCGGCGACTGAGTCACGAGACAGTGCCAGTCCAGCCAAGGTGGGAAAGGAGAGCGTGATGGTGAATACCAAGACAGTCCAGTACGAACGACTCGTACGATGTCACAGTTCGTCGTCGCCGCGTGCCAGATGGACTCGAAAGGCGACAAACAGGACAACCTCGACCGAGCGCTGTCGTTCGTCGACGAGGCCGCTCGCGCCGGTGCAGACCTCGTCACGTTCCCGGAGATGGTCACGTACATGGGCGACAGAGACCGCTATCCCGACGTTGCGGAGCCAGCCGCCGGGCCGACAGTCCAGCAGTTCGCCGAGAAAGCGCGTGAACACGGCCTCTATGTCCACACTGGGAGCTTCTTCGAGCAAATCCCCGACTCCGAGCGCGTGTACAACACGTCGGCCGTTATCGACCCCGACGGCACCGTCCTCGACACCTATCGGAAGGTCCACCTCTTCGACATCGAACTCGAAGGGAGCGTCGAACAACAGGAGTCCGCCTACGTCGCACCCGGCGATGATATCGTCACCGTGGAGACCGACCTCGCGACGCTCGGCCTCTCGATTTGTTACGACCTCCGGTTCCCGCGTCTCTACCAAACGATGGCACAGCAGGGCGCGAACGTGTTTCTCGTCCCGGCCGCGTTCACCATGTACACCGGGAAGGACCACTGGGAAACGCTTCTTCGGGCGCGAGCAATCGAGAATCAGGCGTGGGTCGTCGCACCGGCCCAGATTGGCGACAAACCAGCCTCGGAACCAACCTATGGGCGGACGCTCGTCGTCGACCCATGGGGGAACGTCGTCGCCAAGGCGTCGGACCGCGAGACGATGCTCACCGCGACCATCGACCTCGAATATCTCGAAGACGTTCGCCGCGACATGCAGACGCTCCAGCACGCCCGACCGGACGTGTATAGAGAGTCGGATTGATGCTTAGAGGCTGAACCGCTCCGCCGCAGTCTCCATGTCCTTGTCACCGCGACCGGAGAGGTTGACGAGTATCGTGTCGTGTGCGTCCGCCTCTGCGAGTTGAATCGCCCGCGCGACGGCGTGACTGGATTCGAGCGCCGGGATGATACCCTCGGTCTCGCTGAGTTCGCGGAACGCCGCGAGTGCCTCGTCGTCGGTGACGCCGGTGTACTCAGCACGGCCGAGAGCGCGGAACATCGCGTGCTCCGGGCCGACGCCGGGGTAGTCGAGACCGGCGGAGACCGAATGAACTTCCACATCCTCGTCGATGACACGGGTCTTCATGCCGTGAATCACATCGTCTTTCCCCTTCGCGAGGGGTGCGGCATGCTGCTTCGAGTCGGAGCCTTTCCCGCCACCCTCTGCACCATAGAACGCGACATCGTCGTCGCGGAAGGCGTGGAACAGCCCGATTGCGTTCGACCCGCCGCCGACACACGCGACAGCAGCATCCGGGAGTTCACCAGTCCGGTCGAGGAACTGCTCGCGAGCCTCCTCGCCGATGACGCTCTGGAAGTCCCGAACCATCCGCGGGAAGGGGTCGGGGCCGACGACGCTCCCGACGAGGTAGTGCGTCTCGTCGATGTTTTGGGCGAAGTCCTCCAACGCGGCGTCGACGGCGTCAGCGAGTCCTGCGCCGCCGCGAGTCACCTCGTTCACGTCGGCCCCCATCAGGCGCATGCGGAAGACGTTCATCTGCTGGCGCTCGACGTCTTTCTTCCCCATGTAAATCTCCGTGTCGAGGCCGAACAGCGCGCCGACCATCGCCGTCGCTGTCCCGTGTTGTCCAGCGCCCGTTTCGGCGATGAGTCGGTCTTTCCCGGCCTTCCTGGCAAGGAGCGCCTGTCCGAGCGCGTTGTTGATTTTGTGTGCGCCGCCGTGGAGCAGGTCCTCTCGCTTGAGGTAGATATCAGCGCCGTATCGCTCGCTAAGGTTGCGCGCGTGGTACAGCGGGGTGGAGCGGCCCGCGAAGTCTTCGAGTAGGTCACGGAATTCCGACTGGAACTCATCCGTGGTCGCGATGTCGTCGTAGCCCGCTGCGAGCTGTTCGAGTGCCGATTCGAGCGCTTCGGGAACGTGTCGTCCACCATATCCATCGAAGTCTCCGTGCGTCATGTACTCACGTGTCATCTCCTGCATGTATAAAGTGTATCGTCAATCGACAGAAAATGGCAGTAGTGGTCAAACTGGGGCATCGGTGTCGCAGTTACTCTGTGTGCCGGTCGAATCGTGGTGTCGAATCACTCACCGGAGTCTCCCACAGCCAAACGACGGCGGCACAAATCAGGAAGAGTCCACCGAGACACGCGAGGGCGGGTAGCGGAGCAGTAGCATCAGCGACGACACCCGTCAGTGGCTTCAGCGGAACTCGGACGAGTGCATAGGCCATCGACGCGGCGCTGAGGAGCGTCGCACGCCCGACCGCGTCGGCGTGGTCGTTGACGTAGCCACTAGCGATAGGAGAGACGGTGGAGCGGGCAGCTTTCAGTAGCGCGAACGTTGGGAGGGCAGCGACGGGAACGAGGACCGAACCGAGAAGAAACACACTGACGACCACGGGGACGAGTACGAGCGTCCACTTCGTCGAGAGTCGCGCTTCGATAGCACCGGCGTAGTAACTCGCGGTCGCAGTGAGTACCGTGAACCCAGCGTAGAGCGGTCCAAGCGAGGTTTCGGGGATACCGATTGTCCCGGTGACGATTGGCTGAACGTACGTATTTGCTGCGCTCGTCACCCCGAAAAACAACGCGAGATAGACGATTGTCGAGCGAAGCGGTGGGACGGTCAACCGCCGCCTGAGGACTGGAAGCACGTCGAAGAGAGTGTTCTCCTCGCGGTCAGTCTGTGAACTCGTCGTGGGCATCGAGAGCAAGACGAGAAGAGAGCACCCGAGAAGTGCGGCCGCGACGAGAAACGGGAGCCGAGGGTCGGAGTCGTACAGCACACCCGAAACGAGCATCGTCACCACGCCGGCCCACTGATTCACCGACGCGCCGCGACCGCGAACGTGCGTGAACTGACTGGCGTCCAGTCGCGCATCGAGAATCTCGTAGAGCCACGCATCGTCACTCCCGGATTGAAATGCGAGTCCGAGCGCCCAGAGAACGTACAGGGCGATGAAGGCCGAAAACGACTGTGCGACGAGAAATCCGAGTAACGAGAATGCGAGGAACGCAGAGCCAACGAGTAGACTGGCCCGACGACCGAACCGGTCGCCGACGTAGCCAGTCGGAATCTCGCCGACGACCACGAGAACCGCCGAGACACTCCCGAGAGTACCGATTTGGGTGTAAGATAGGTCACGCCAGAGGAGAAACAGCGTGAACACGGGCGTGACGAATCCGAACGTCGTCGTCGCCTGATACAGATAGTACTTCAGGAGAACCGTCGGTGGGAGCGTGCGGTCGAACTCCATCAGCGACACGTCCGGGACCAGTCACACGTGGCTCGCGTCCGCTTCGTTCGCACGCCTTTGCCTCGATTCGACACACGGAAAGCTGTTCCCTGACCGAGATTTTTGTATCGAATCTGAGGCGTTCTTCAACGCGCCGCGACAGAAGAACAGCGACTCACTCGGGACGAACGACTTCGTCGCACGAGTAGCACTCGGCGAAGACGCCAGTGGTGCCGTCGCTCTCTTCGAACTCGATGAGCTTCTGTCCGGGGCCGAGTTCGGACCCACACTCTGGACACTGGCCGATAGAGGACGAATCACTGTTCATGGGAATCGATGAGCGCGTTTGACCCGGCTCACTATACATGTGGTTTCTTCGGCCTCCCCAATAGGTGTTTCTCGCGTCGTATTATTTACACAAGAGCGTCGGCGGGTGCGCCCCGGGGCACCGAGAGTCGGTGGTGAAGGCTTAACCGCACGCAGTCGAACACTGTGTTCGATGCAACCACGCCCCTCGACGTTCTCCATCGTCGCCCGCGACCCCGAGCGAGACGCTGTCGGCGTCGCCGTCCAGTCGAAGTTCGTCAGCGTCGGGTCGGTCGTCCCCTTCGTCAGCGCAGACGCGGGTGCCATTGCGACCCAGAGCTTTGCGAACGTCGCGTACGGTCCCGACGGCCTCGACTATCTCAGAGAAGGTCACACCGCAGCCGAGGTCGTCGAACGCCTCACAGAAGCAGACGACGAAGCGCCGAGCAGACAGGTCGGCGTCGTCGGCCAAGACGGGTCGGTGGCCGCGTTCACCGGCGAGGAGTGCTTCGACGTCGCCGACGACATCCAAGGAGAACACTACACCGTCCAAGGGAACATCCTCGAAAATCACGAGACGCTCGAAGCCATGGCCGACACCTTCGAATCGACCGAAGGCGGCCTCCCCGAGAAACTCTTGGCCGCACTGCACGCTGGAAACGACGCCGGTGGTGACAAACGCGGCGAGCAGTCGGCCGCAATGTACATCGCCAAGCCCGAAGGCGGGTACGACGGCGGCAACGACCGCTGGGTCGACGTCCGCGTCGACGACCACGAACACCCGATAGACGAGTTGGAACGGGTGTTCAAGATATACGACATCACGCTGTTAGAGCGTGAGACGCCCGACGAAACGCGGTCGCTCTCGGGGGCGACTGCGGAAGCGGTGTTGCAGACGCTCGCAGAACTCGGTTTCTACGACGACGACCCGACAGCCGAGTTCGACGACGGTGTCGAAGCACTCGAATCCTTCCGTGGCATGAACAACTTCGAGAATCACTCGCTCGTCGCCCTCGAAGACGCCATCGCTCGCGGGTGGGACGACGCAGACGGAACTGGTGATCAAAAACTCGTCGACGCGATTTGGAACGGCTTGTCGCGACTCGAAAGGCTGTAGTCTGGACGGAAATCCAAACAGCTTCCCACCGTCTGGGTGCTGTGTCTCTCGGGTGGCGCCGTCTCTTTCAGGTACCGCCGTCTCTCTCAGGCGGGCCTCGTCTCCCTCAGACGGTGCTGTATCTCTCTTTCCCTGCTGCTTTCCCCTGTTCTGATATCTCACTCATCGTCGAACACCCGAGACACGCGAACACCTGATTGCTGTTCGTGCCAAAGACACGAGCGAAATCGACTGAGACGTACTGCCCACAACTGTTGCACGTTTTCATTGGTTTGTCCTCCCCCCTGAGTGCAGACCAAAAGGTGAACGGGCGTGTGACGAGACTCCCACCACGAAGTCCTCGTCTCGACACGAGTTGCGTGTCGTCACCGAAGTTTCCACCTTCGACTCCCACTATCGGGCGGCAATAAGTGTGTGACGCGCAGCATACACAAATCAGGTCGCTAGTCTTCTAGCCCCCGCGGGATATCGTACTCACTAGTAGCCTAGGTCCGCCAGAGACAACCGCAGGCTCACCTCTCGGACAGTATCGACGAAGAGCGACAAAACGACCGTTAGTCGCGCAACAGGATATCGACAGCGTGGTCGACTCCCGCCTCGGCGAGATGTCTCGCTTCGAGGTCGAGTGCCGTCGCGACGTCAGCAGCAGTCTCCGTGTATGCACACACCGTACACCGAAGGTCGTACGTCACGGTTCCTCCTGGAAGACGCTGGTAAGCCGACGGTTCATAGGAGACCTACGCAGCGTGGTGAGGTAACTCACACGGGTTGGAATCTAGTGTCGTTCCTCGTCGAGAAGTTGGTCCAAGATTCGTTTGATAGCCTTCCGAACGTGGAGGTAGAACGTCGGAGACGAGATATCGAGTGCGGAAGCGAGGTCGTCACCAGTCGAGAGCCGAGGCGCTTCGAAGTATCCCGCGTGGTACGCTAAATCGATAACCTCTCGTTGCCGGTCGGTCAACACGTCGTCGAGTGTCTCCCGACTCGTCGCTGGGACCGACTCGTGCCGGTCGATAGTTCGTTTTGCGACGAACGTCGTGTCGGCGTGGCCACGCATCCCTGCGATAATCTCGTGAACGTCGGTCTCGGGTGCGACCTCACCGACGACAGTGGTTGTTCCGTCTTCGGCGACGAGCGACCGAAGGGTGGCACCGTAATCGAGGAGTGTCGCGGACGGGGCCGAGGTGAGCGTGAACTCCACCCGCCCACCCGAAGACTCCTCTTCGACAACCCGAACGTGGCCGTCCGGCGTCAGGGCATCGAGGTGGTCCCGAACTGTCGCTATCGGTGCTCCCTCGACGTTCACGTAACAGACGTATCCACCGTCGCGTGCCGGGGAAATCGCTTCGAGAGTCACCCGACAGTCAACTGCGGTCGTCAGTTCGTTGAACACCGAATCTGGGTCTTCGGACCGGAACTCCAGTTCGACGAGGGTGTCGGTATAGAGGAGGTACTTGTTCTCCGCCGCGTTCATCGCGTGTCCGATTCGACGGCCGAGTTCGCCGAGCAGGGCTCGCTCGTTCTCGTCGAATGCATTGGACCGACTGGTGTAGAGACCGATGACGCCGTAAACTGTGCCCCCGTATGTGACGGGAATCGCGGCGAGAGACTGGTATCCCCAACTAAGCGCGTGCTGTCTGCGGTCCGTTCCGTGCTCGTTGCTGAGAACGTTCCGAGCCATATGGACCTCGCTGGTGCGAATGGCTTCGGCGAATGGGTGCCACTTCCACGGAATCGTCCGGGATGAGACGCTAAACTGGTCGACGAAGTCACTACTGACACCCACCACCTCCGTCGGCGTCACCCGGCCAACGGCCGGATTGTAGTCACCGTACCAGACAAACTGGTAGACGTCCGAGACGGCCAACTGCTCGCAGACCAGTCGCTGAATCTCATCTCGCGACGACGCGCGGGCGAGTTCTCGATTCAGCGGGCGAAGACTCTCAGTCACCTGCTGAATCCGTTCGAGCTTGTTCCGCCGCCGTTCGAGCATCTCTTCGCGTCGCTTCTGGTCGCTGATATCGGCGTTCACGGCGACGAAGCGGTCGATGTCTCCGTTGTCGTCGACCACCGGTGCGATGGTTTGGTTGACCGTGTAGCGCTCGCCAGATTGCCGTCGATTGACGACCTCACCGTGCCACACCTCGCCCGCAAGTATCGTCTCCCAGAGGTCTGCGTAGAAGTCCTCGTCGTGTTCTCCCGAGTTGAGGATGCTCGGCGTCTCTCCGAGAACGTCAGTCTCGTCGTAGCCAGTCAAGTCCTCGAACGCCGGATTGGCGTACTCGATGGTGCCGTCGGTGTCCGTGAGGTAGACTGAGTGCCCGGTGTGTTCGACGGCCTGCCGAAACGCGCGCAGTTGTCGCTCGCGTTCTTCCCGTGCAGTCACGTCGCGGGCGACACTGATGACTCGCTCGACAGTGCCGTCAGCCCCCATGACAGGAGCACTGTTCATCACGACCCAGCGTTCTGTTCCGTCTGGCCCCACGAGCCCGAATTCGGCCCCGAACACCGGCTCTCCCGTTTCGGATACGTGGACAATCGAGTGGTCCTCGACCGGAATGGGGTTGCCATCTCGGTCGTGGGCAGTCAGTCCGAGGTCGGTGTACTTTCTGCCGGTCGCTTCCGCCTCAGATAGACCGAGGACTCGCTCCGCTCGGCCGTTGATGCGCGTTATCACACCGTCAGGCGTCGTGACCATCGTTCCGGCCGGTATCGTCTCCAGCAGGCGGTCGAGCATCTCCTGTCGCCGTTCGAGTTCGACGTTCGCATCGAGCTGTGACACGAGGCCGCTCGCGTCAGCCACGACAGCGGAGACGACGTCACGTATCTGCTCGTCGAGCGCCGACGAATCGGTGTAATACAGGACCACGACGGCGACACGCCGACTGTCGGTGTCGAGTGGAACGCCGAACGCTGCCTCGACTGAGTCCGTCGAGCGCGAGTCGGATTCCGCACTCGGAATCGACCACTCGTCGTCCAACTCGTCGTCCAAGTCACCGGTCCAAAGTGGCTCTGTAGCGGCCCATACTCGCCCGGGGACCCCGTCTCCGATTTCAGTCGTAGGGGTTGTCGGCGCTGACGCCGAGGATTCCGAGTCGGCAGCCGCCGTCGCGAGTGCGACCCGTGTGAGACGCTGCTCGTTCGAATCGGGGCGTACCCACGCCTCAGCAAACGCACACTCGGTCCATGCCTGCAGTGCATCGGTCAACACGTGGAGGCCCTCGTCGAGTGTTTCGACAGTTCCCAGCATTCGCGCAATACGGCCAAGAAGCACATCTTGCTGCACGGTCGGTGAGTCCGCATCCCGTCCGTGCTGGCTGTTAGACTCGGCTGACCCACCCCAATACCCACTCATCGCTTGGAGCGTGCTACGGCCGGTCCGAATAAAAAGTATAGACAGTATATCACTTAGATATCAATCTGGCAGTCGGGTGTCAGTCCAACTTCCCGTTGAGAACTTTCGCAGTCGTCAGGACGGGGTCCCACGTCGGACTGACCGGCGGAGCGTACGAGAGGTCGAAGTACGACAGTTCCTCGACCGTCGTCTCGGTGTGGAGCGCGGCAGCGACCGTGTCGACTCGTTTGGCGACGCCTTCGTGGCCGACCATCGCAGCACCGAGCACTCGGTTCGAGTCTCGGTCGCCGAGCATGGTGATGTGAATCGGCTTCGCACCGGGGTAGTAGTGCGCCCGCGACGTCGAGGAGATAGTGACGCTCACAGGGTCGAACCCGGCTTCTCGGGCCGTCTCTTCGTCGATGATTCCCGTGCGGGCAGCTTCGAGGTCGAACGCTTTGACAGCTGCCGTCCCGGCGATGTCGCCGACTGGAGTCTCGTCACCGGCCATCGTCTGCCCGATAGCACGGCCGGCCCGGTTCGCGGTTAGCGCGAGCGGAACGTAGTCAGGCTCTCCGGTCACGACGTGTCGGGCTTCGGCGCAATCCCCCGCGGCGAAGACGTCAGGCGCGCTCGTTCGCCCGAATTCGTCGGTCGCGATTGCGCCCGTCTCGCCGAGTTCGATACCCGCCTCTGCTGCGAGTTCGGCGTTCGGCGCGACACCGACGCCAACGAGGACGAGGTCCACGTCGTAGGTGGATTCGTCGGCGACGAGCGTCTCGACGTGGCCCCCGCTACCGTCGAACCCATCGACCGCCGTTTCGAGGTGGAGTTCGACACCCTCGTCGCGGAGGTGGGCTTCGACCTTCTCGCCGACCATCTCACCGAAGGGGGCGAGAACGTGGGGCAGCATCTCGAAGAGGTGTACCACAGTGTCGTGCTCCGCGAAGGCTTCGGCCATCTCGATGCCGACGTAGCCACCACCGACGACCGCGACTGACTCCGGTTCGTGGGTCTCCATGGCGTTGCGGACAGCCTTCGCGCTGTCCAGACTGTGCATCGTGTAGACGCCGTCGAGGTCCATCCCGTCGAACGGCGGTTCGATAGCTCTGGCCCCGGTCGCGACGAGCAGTTGGTCGTACGGTTGCGTACTCGTCCCGGACGGTGATTCGACCGTTACTTCGTGGGCGTCGGTGTCGATAGCGACGACTTCGTGGTGGAGTCGAAGGTCGATATCGCGCTCCTCGATGAACTCTTCGGGAGCGACCTGCAGGAGGTCGTCGAACTCCTCGACGGACCCCTTGACGTAGTACGGCATCCCGCAGGCGGCGTACGACACGTACTCACCTTTTTCGAAGACGACAACATCTCGGTCGGGCTGTTCGCGTTTGAACTTGCTCGCTGCGCTCATGCCGGCGGCGTCACCACCGACGACGACAATCGGGTCCATACTCCATCCTTCTCGGAGGAGGGGCTAATATATTGCGCCCATTCTACAATAGTAATGAGCGCATCGACGCTCCCGGTTAGGCAGAGAGGTCGTCGACGACGCGCCGAAGAACGTCTTCACCGCGCATTCCGACGACGCGCTTTTTCGGTTCGCCATCGGCGAAAAAGACCACGTTGGGGACGCTTTGAACCTGGTATGCACCGGCGAGTTGCTGGAACTCGTCGATATCGACTTTCGCCACGACCGCGTCCGTGTCTGCGGCGATGTTCTCGACGATGGGTTCGAGCATCTGACAAGGGCCGCACCAGTCGGCGTAGAAGTCGACGAGGACGACACCGTCGCGGTCGACGACGGATTTGAAGTGTTCGACAGATTCGACGTGTACCGGTTCGTCGGTCACGAGTTCCGATTCGGACATGTATCTCGTCGTACTCGCCCGTTCACCATAACAGTATTGTTTTCAAAACACAATTCTAATTCTGGAATTAGCACCCATCAGTCACACGTTCTACCGTACTACCGAGAGAATATGCCGGGGGGTGTTCCCCCGCCACGTCCCTTCCTCATCCGAGGAGGTTCTTGAGGATGGGGCGCTGCCGGACGAATTCGGTCTTCTCGATTATCGCGTCGAGGCCGAGGATGCGACCCGCGGCGAGAGTGCCGACGATGGCG
Organism: Haloferax elongans ATCC BAA-1513; assembly: GCF_000336755.1. Lineage (GTDB taxonomy): Archaea > Halobacteriota > Halobacteria > Halobacteriales > Haloferacaceae > Haloferax > Haloferax elongans. Next base: position 189,506 of record NZ_AOLK01000019.1, read on the forward strand.
AACATCATGAGCCCGAAGAGGTCACCGTTGACGTAGCCGTGCGCCCAGTCGGCGTTCCCGAGGTAGAAGAACACCATCAGGAAGCCGCCGAAGAAGGCGGCTAACCGGGTGAGTGCTCCCACGAGGAGGCCGAGTCCGATGAGGGTCTGTCCGAGCGGAATCATGAAGTTCGTGAATTCAAGCATCCACGGCGTCGCGGCGGCCCACGCGAGGAAGCCGTGAATCGGCGACCCCATCGTCCCGTTTGCCAGCCAGCCAGCGGCGTTAAACGGTTCTGCCCCGAGGTACTTCCCAACCCCCGCGTTGAGGAACCAGTAGCCGGTGAGGACACGGACGAGCACGAGCACGTACCCTGTGGCGCCCTCTGAGTAGTCGAAATCCATTCTGTTGCCGAGTATCTCAATTTGGCCAGTCGTAGTCATTGTAATCCACCTACGAATGAATTGTCGACCCCATAGAGCATATAAAGAGAGAGTGATTACCGAATCCAGAGAATTGAGAATCATCGAAATTTGGCGGTTCTCGGCCTGTGAGAACCATTCGCTGGACTCGACAGCGGTCGGTCAGAACGCTGAATCGAACCTGAACCTCAGAGTCGAGCGATGAGGTCAGGTGAAATATCCGATTCCTCGTACACGTCGCCTCCCTGCTCCTCGGCGAAGGCGACAGCATCCGACTCTTGGGAGAACGGGACAAGGTCGCTCCCCATCGCACCCTTGATGTCCGTCCCAGCGACGTAGAACAGTTCGTCCATCCGAGCGAACGCCTCGGGGTCGAGGTGGGCGGAGATGAACGTCGCACCCTCGTCGTCGGAGAGGTCGTAGTCGACCGAACTGTAGTCGGTGAGGTAGCCGACGACCCGCGTCCACCCTTCGTCTTGCCGCGCGAAATTGTAGCTGAACGTCTCCCAAGCGCTACAGAACCACGCGGGGTTATCGTGGCCCTCAGGGGCGTTGTCTCGGTAGAAAACCTGACCGGCCGGTCCGGGGTGCTGTTCGATGACCATCCCACACGTATCGCACTGCTTGCCACCAGTCAACGCGATTGGCTCTGGGACGTCACTACCGCCACTTCCACCACCAAGACAGCCTGCGGTTGCTGCGACTCCGACTGCACCCGCTGTCGTCAAAACCGACCGTCGAGAGATGGTCGGGTCACAATGGTTGCACATAGTATTGCTTGGTTCGCACAGTTCAAACGAGGTTTGGTTCGGGCGTCGAACGACTCGTACCACCAATCAGGGACCGACAAGTTTGAACATCGACACGCCGAGGTACGGTCGATGACGTCGCCGACGCTCCTCGTCGCCGGAACCGCCAGTCACGTCGGTAAGAGTACCGTCACAGCGGGACTCTGTAGGTTGCTTGCGCGGCGCGGCCTCGACGTCGCGCCGTACAAGGCCCAAAATATGAGCAACAACGCTCGAGCCGTCGCGCGGGCAGACGGCGACGGCTTCGGCGAAATCGGCGTCTCCCAGTACGTGCAAGCGCGTGCGGCGGGCGTCTCGCCGACGACAGACCACAATCCGATTCTCCTCAAACCCCACGGGGACGGTCACTCGCAACTGGTCGTACAGGGCCGAGCAGTCGGCGAGAACACCGCAAGCGACTACTACGAAAACCACTGGGACGACGCGAGAGACGCCGCCCTCGCATCACACAGACGGCTCGCCGACACAGCCGATATCGTCGTCGCCGAGGGCGCAGGGTCCATCGCCGAAATAAACCTCCACCACCGCGACTTGGCGAACGTCGAGACCGCACGCTTCACGGACGCGCGAATCCTCCTCGTCGCTGATATCGAACGCGGCGGTGTCTTCGCGAGTCTCGTCGGCACCCTAGAACTCCTCCCAGACGACCTTCGTGAGCAGGTCGTCGGCGCGGTAATCACGAAGTTCCGAGGCGACCAGACGATTCTCGAACCCGGACTCGACGCGTTCGAATCGCGAACCGGAGTCCCAGTCCTCGGCGTGCTCCCGTACGACGACCCCGGTCTTCCAGAGGAAGATAGCCTGTCGCTTCCGGCCGCGGGCGAGAGAGCAACTGTCGGCGATGATGACGGTATCGAAGCGAGTGCGGCGGTCACCATCGGCGTCCCACGACTCCCACGAATCTCGAACTTCGCGGACCTCGACCCACTCGCCGCGACGCCGGGCGTTCGAGTTTCGTACCTCCCCCTCGATGCGACTCTCGACGGCATCGACGGAGTGGTCCTGCCGGGAAGTAAAAACACCGTTGACGACCTGTTCGCACTCCGAGACGCCGGGTTTGACCGCGAACTTGCGGCGTTCGACGGGCCACTCGTCGGTCTCTGCGGGGGCTACCAACTGCTCGGGGAGCGAATCGAGAACGCAGGGGTCGAAAGCACACAGGGCGTCGAGACAGTCGAAGGTCTCGGCTTGCTCCCCATCATCACCAGATTCTCGACCGAAAAGCAGGTCGAAGCCGTGTCGGTCGAGTTCGACGGTGCAGGCCCCCTCGCAGGAGCGACGGGGCGAGTCGATGGCTACGAGATTCACATGGGTCGCTCTCGGGTGGTCGGCGACGCGACCACGCTCGCGGGCGACGGAGCAGCCACCGACCGCGTCGCTGGAACCTACATCCACGACCTGTTTGCGAACCAGTCGCCGCGAGAGGCCTTCCTCGATGCGGTGTACCGGTGCGCCGGTCAGGAGCGTCCCAAAGTCGAACGTACACACGCCGACCCATACGAACGCGCGGCAGACCTCGTCGGCGACAACGTCGACATCGACCACCTGCTCGACACGCTCGGGGTCGCATGATAACTAGTCTGCAACATATCGCTCCGGAGAAATGTTCTTGTCCTTCGAGTCGAGTCATCAAGTATGTCCCAATCGATGCACCTGCTCGACTCATTCGACGACGACGTGTGCACCTACTGTGAGGGCGACCTCGTGACGGGAAGCTACAAGGACAACGACGCGGTTGTCTGCGCCGACTGCGGAACGCCGGCGGTTCAGCTCTGGTGAGCACCCGACGACTGCATCTGTGAGTCAGGTCAGCCGTTGATGATGTCGGCGACGCGTTGCCGGTCGAACAACTGTTCTTCGGCGGGAATCTCCGGGTACGGGCCCGACTCGTAGGTCGGCCACGGACCGAAGATGTCGGGGTAGAGCTGCTTTGCGGTCATCTCGGTCTGGAAGAGGTTGAGAATCGGTCCCTGATAGCGGGCCGCCTGCGCGTAGATGCGGCCGTTCTTCACCGCAGACACTTCGCTCGCAACCGGGTGGTCGGTGAGCGTCTGTCTGATTTTGCCCATATCTGTCGTCGGGTGCATCCCACCGAGTGAGAGAATCACGTCCGGGTCGGCTTCGAGCAACGTCTCGAAGTCGATGGTCGCACCGGATTCGACGTCGTCGCCGAGTGCACCCTGCGCACCCAGTGGTCGCGTGTGTGCCGTCAGGAAACCGGGTGTGTTCAGATTGTAGGCGTAGATGGTCTCGTAGTCGCGCGACGCGAGCATCACGACAGTCGGCCGCTCGTCTGCCGGCGGAAGCTTCGACGAGATGGACTGTAGCATCTCCTCGCGAATCGACGCGAGGGACTCGTACTTCGCTTCCTCTTGGAGCACCGCAGCGACCTTCGCGAAGATTTCCCAGAGACCGTAGTGTTCGTAGCGGTCGGCCCACTCGGTCGGCGGGCTTCGGTTGCGGTCGCTGAACGTGTTTCCGAACCACGGACTGACGGTGTCCTCGATTTCTTCGAGGTCCGCTTCGTCCCAGCTACCGAGTGCGGCGACGCTCGCCGGGTCCGCGAGGTGAACGTCGCTGTCGAGTTCATACAGTCGTTCCTTCGACGGCTCCCACGACGAGTAGAGACCGCTCCAGTCGAGCGAGACGCCGTCGAGTCGCGGCGTAAACTGGTTCCACAGCGCGTCGTAGTAGTCGGGCGCGTGCATCGAGTTGACGGCGTCGCCGTGGCCGAGCGCGAATGCCATCCCTGCGTGGTGGGTCAGACGGGTAAAGATGGTCTCGGGAACGCTGTCGAACGAAATCTCTCCCATCGGGGCCATCGAGACAGTGTACGACTCGTCTGCAGGAGTCGACTCGGTGGTCTGCTCCGGCGTCGACGATGACGACGATTCGGTGGTCGAGGCTGCAGTCGTCTCGCCGTCGGTGTCTTGGCCAGTACAGCCTGCGAGAAGTCCGCCGGTAACGAGTGCGGCACCCGACTTGAGATAGGTTCGGCGCGTCGACGGATGCTGCTCTTCGAAGTCCATATTTCTTTAGGTCTGCCTAAAATACAAAGAGCCGTCGATTTTAGGTGAGCCGAATAATCGAGCGTAGTCGTCCGATTCGTGGTCGAGTGTAGCGTGGAACAGGCTCGGTCGAAACCCATCTCAGAAGACAAGTGGTGGTCACAGAGGCGTTAGCTGGATTCGTCCTGATGGGCTCGGTAGACTGCCTCTGCGGCGTTTCCGAGCCAGTCTTCGTCCTTGAGGAGTGCCAGAAGGAAGTCCGTTTCTGCGTACATTCAGCGCCCAGCCTCGTCTCGCTCCGCGTTCCGTGCTTCCTGACGGGGTTCTTCGGCGGTCTTTTCGACGTCCTCGACGTTCAGAACAGGAGTTCTATCTCAAGTCATAGAAAATCAACATTTTAATCGGTTTACACCTACGGTTCTACAATGAAGGCTACTGACGTCGCTGATTCCGTCTCCGGTGGATGGGGTGGGGTTCTCTGTGGTTTCATTTTTCTCACTGCTTTTTTGGCAGATGTGTTCAATACCAGTATCAACCTTTTTTTCGCTATAGTCGGTGGAATACTCCTCATATTCATCCCCTTCACGTGGAAGTCGTACAAAGAAACAATCGAGAAGTGAGCACGCCTCTACTGAACGGCTGTGTCACCACAAGTGGCGTGAAACGAACCGTAATCGCGTACTGAGTAAATCCTCTATGCGTCACGCCACTGCAAACAGCGTTCGGTGAGATTTCTGCGGTCGTGTTGAACTCAGGGCGTGAGTCGAAGACTCGCCCTAGTTCTGGGAAGTCACTGCAACAAAGAATCCGTAGCCGACGACAGCAACTCCGATAAAGAGTCCCCAACCGAGTTTACTAACGACGCCAGAAGCGAGAACGCTACTGATACTAATACCCGTCCCAACGACGACCCAAAAGAGACCTGTTACTCGGGCATTCGCAGTAGCTAACCATGCAGACACCCGAGTCCAAGTTAACCTCACAACACCCCACACCCCAACGATAAGGCTCACCACGAGCCCGCGCATATGAACCGGGTTCGTATAGAAGATGAATACCGTTGAAGAGAAGAGAGAAACAACGAGGTACATCACGGCTCGTTGTTTTCGATATTGCAGCACATTGGTAGTAGTCATTGATAGAGTCAGTAGCCGTCAAGAGCGGTCGAGTAAAAGTATCTTCATGTTTTAGTTGAGACACTTCGACGTGTACCTATTCGCTGCTGAGTACAGTCAATCTATTCACACCAGTGTCGAGCAACACGACGACCCCAAGCAGGGATGCGGTGAAGAGTGCGATAACCGGGCCAACGAACGCTCCGGAGCCACCGTACGTGAACGCCCCATCGGTCGTGAGGACAGCAGAGACGTTCAACGCAATGATGCCAAGCGTGAGGATGCCGAGAACGCCAATCAGATACGAGACGAGTCGTTGCGGGCCCGTGCTCACGTGGTAGAGTACGACGACACTGAGAAGCGTCGGTATCGCCCAAATCCCGAGTGCAATCGCAATTCCAGCAGGCGAACCAGCGGTCATACCCGAGAGTTGAACCGGTGGGATAGCGAGGAGTACCACCACGCCGAGCAGGGTTGCAATCGAGAGCACCACCTCAGCTACTCGGACGGCGGGAGTATTTTCTATTGACATGTCTTGGCCTAGGTGCGGGAGTGTAAATTGTTTGTGACGAATCCTGTCTCCGCGGTTTTGACCGGGGTTGTGAACCCTGTGATCCGGTTTTTATGTTGAACCACCCGTACCACCGTAGCTGTCGTGTCACTCACAGTCCGAATGCGCGAGTCCCTTCGTGGGCCCTCCTCGTGTGTCTTGACGACGACACAACCACATCGCAAGACGAGTCCGAGTCCAGTTCTGAAGAAATTACGCTGTCTCTGTCGTCGTGCTGCTCTCGTCCAAGAGTACCGTCCACCCGTCACCGAGTAATTCCGGGTCGGAATGGAACACAACCACAACAGAAGGCGTCTCCCGGAACGAAACTGTCGCCTCGTAGTCGTAGTAGCGCGTGCAGGACGGACAGTCCGCAGAATCAGTGGCAATCACCTCAACGATAACCCGGTCCGACGACTCGTTGTTGGTGTAGGAGATGTCGAGCCCTCCACAGTTGGTCGTACCAGAGACGACCCCCTCAAGGCGAAGTTGGTCTATCGACCTATCGTAGTCGAGGGATGCAGTATTCTGTCTCTCCCCGCAGCCACGCTCGACTACGGTCACTTCTCTGTCTGTAACTATCGGCGTACTCGTTCCGGACCCCAGACACCCGCTCGCAGCGACGAGGCCTGAAGAGACGCCGGAGAGGAACGTTCGACGGTTCATAGAGTGACTCGTGGATGTATGAGTGGGTCAAGTTTCATCCGCAACCAAACAAGTTAGAATTTTAACATTCAGTACTTAATCATTTGGGGTTCGTTCTTGGCCAAACCCGCGGGCGGTGACCGATAGCACCGAAGTTAGCACACTTGTATTGAAAACCAAATCACCCAAAAATAGAAAGAAGTCGTGCCAGTGGGCAGCCTCTAAGCGCCCGGATTAGTCGAGTACCGATTCGACAGCGGCGCGAATCGCGCCGAACCGCACGAGGTCAGCAGCCGTCTCTAACTCCTCGTCGAGCGGCCGGTCCTCGTCCAGCGGTGGGACGACAGACCGAACTTCGTCGCGGGCAGCACCGGTTCCAGTGCCGAGTTCGAGTCCGTCGTCGAGGAACTCGGCCGCCTGCGCGCCACAGAGGAGTTCGACGCCGACGATAGTCGCGACGTTCTCCGCGACGCGCCGGGCGTTGAGAGCGCTTTGACCGCTCATGCTCACGTGGTCTTCCTGCCCGCCGCTGACGGGCGTGGAATCGATGGACGGACGACCGAACGAGCGGCACTCGTTGAGAAGCGCCGCCGCGGTGTACTGCGCAATCATGTAGCCCGAGCGAAGGCCGCTGTGTTCGGTCAGGAACGGCGGCAGGTACTCCTCTTGGACCTCCGGATTCAGCATCCGGTCGGCGCGGCGCTCCGAGATTGCCGCGAGGTCGGTGAGTGCGCCAGCGGCGTAGTCCAGACGGAGCGCGAGCGGTTCGCCGTGGAAGTTGCCAGCGGAGACGACCGCCGCAACGTCGGTCCCAGGGGCGCGTTCGTCCACCGAGCCAGCTTCGAACACCAACGGGTTGTCGGTCGCGCTGTTGAGCTCGACCTCGACAGCCTCGCGGAGGTGGTCGACCGCGTCTCTGGCAGCGCCGTGAACCTGCGGCAGACAGCGAATCGAGTAGGCATCCTGCACTCGCTCGCAGTCCTTGTGGGATTCGAGGACGGTCGAGTCGGCGGTCAGGCGGCGAATCGCCGCGGCGCTTTCTTTCTGGCCGGGGTGCGGTCGGACCTCGTGGATTTTGGGGTCACAGTTCGCCGTGGTCCCCATCGTCACCTCGGTCGTGAGCGCACCGGCGGCGTCGGCCGCGTCGAGAATCTCCTCGGCGTCGACGACGAACAGCGAGGCGAGACCGACGGTGAGTTGCGTCCCGTTGATGAGCGCGAGTCCTTCCTTCGAGGCGAGCGTGACCGGTTCGAGGTCGGCGGTCGCAAGCGCGTCCTCGCCCGAGAGTCGCTCGCCATCGACGAGTGCCTCGCCGCCACCGAGGAGAACGAGCGCCATGTGGGCGAGCGGCGCGAGGTCGCCGCTGGCTCCGAGACTGCCGCGAGAGCGGACAACCGGATGGACGCCCTCGTTGAGCATCGTCACGAGGTGGTCGACGACGAACGGGCGAATCCCGGAGTAGCCCTTTGCGAGCGTGTTGACCCGCGTGAGCATCATCGACCGGACTTCCTCGCGAGTGAGTTCCCGGCCCGCGCCCGCGGAGTGACTGCGGACGAGGTTGGTCTGGAGTTGCTCGATGTCTTCTTCGTCGATGTGCGTCTCGACGAGGTGACCAAAGCCAGTGTTGACGCCGTAGACCGGTTCGCCGGATTCGACGACCGACTCGACGCGGTCCCGCGATTCCTGCATGCGTTCGCGGGCGTCGTCATCGAGTTCGACGCGGGCGTCGTAGCGGGCAACCGCCACAACGTCTTCGGGGACGAGCGACTCACCATCGACGACGACAACGTCGCGTTGGACGTTTCGGTCACTCATTGACGACCACCCCCGACTTCAGCACGGTCGAGACCGGATTCGTGTCGAAGCGGTACGAGAGGTGCGTCGCCGTCGGCGTGTCGAGGACGACGAGGTCAGCGGGGCTTCCCTGACGGAGCGTGCCGGTTCCGTCGGTTCTGTCGACCGCCTTGGCCGCGGCGCTCGTGATACTCCGAATTGCCTCGCGCGGCGTCATGCGCATGCCGACACTTCCGAGGGTGGCGACGAATCCCATACTTCTCGCAAAGCAGTTGGGATTGAAGTCGCTAGCGAGTGCGACTTCGTGGCCCGCGTCGAGGAACGCCCGCGCGTCGGCGTACTCGGCTCCGAGGCCGAACGCCGTGCCGGGGAGCATGACGGGGACCACGTCGCCTTCGACCAGCGTCTCGCGACCCTCCGCGTCGGTCTGGAGCAGGTGGTCTGCGCTCGAAGCGCCGACGTCGGCCGCGACCTCGGTTCCGCCGATTGCGGCGAACTCGTCGGCGTGAATCTTCGGCGTGAGCCCGTATTCGCGACCGGCTTCGAGAATGCGGTGCGACTGCTCGGCGGTGAAGACCCCGCGTTCGCAGAACACGTCGCAGAACTCGGCGACGCCTTGCTCGGCGACTGCCGGCAGTTGCTCGGAGACGACTTCTTCGACGTATTCGTCGGTATCAACGCCGCGCGGAACCGCGTGCGCACCCATGAACGTCGGGATGACATCGACCGGGTGGTCTGCACCGGCCTCGTCGATGGCGGCGAGCATCTTGAGTTCCGTCTCGGTGTCCAGCCCGTACCCGGACTTCACTTCGACGGTGGTCGTCCCGTGTTCGAGCATCGCGTCGAGGTGCTCGGTGAGGTTCGCGACGAGGTCATCCTTCGATGCGGTGCGGACTGCCTCGACGGTCCGGAGAATACCGCCGCCAGCCTCCAGAATCTCCTCGTAGGTCTTCCCTTTGAGTTTGGCGACGAACTCGTCGGAGCGGTCACCGGCGAACACAGCATGCGTGTGCGGGTCGACGAAACCCGGCAGGACCGTCTGCCCGGACGCATCGAGTACAGTGTCCGCGTCTTCGACTGGGTACTCGTCGAGGACGTCATCGGTCGGGCCGACCGCGACGACAGTCCCATCGACTGCGGCGACGGCCGCGTCTTCGAGGACTTCGACGCCCGTCTCGTCGTCAGGGCCGACGACGACCTCTTCGGCACCGTAGACGACCGTTAGCTGGTCAGTCGCTGCGTCGTCACTCATCGTTCGTCACCCCCGAGAGGAAGTGGGCAACAGCACGCGCTGCCGCGCCCGAGGTCCGGCCGGACGTGTCGAGCGACGGGGCGCACTCGACGACTTCGAATCCGGCGACGCGCGAGTCCGACGCGACGCGGCGGAGCATCGAGTACAGTTCACGGGTCGAGATACCGCCCGGCGTCGGTGCGCTGACGCCCGGTGCGGCCGTCTCGTCGAGGACGTCCACGTCGAGACTGACGTAGACGACGTCGCAGGATGCGACTGCGTCGAGTGCGAAGTCCGCGGCTTCTTCGGGGTCGCGGCCGACTTCTTCTGCGGTCAGAATCGTCCCGCCCTGCTCGCCGAGGAAGTCGGCGTACACGGTCGAGGTTTCGAAGTGGCGCGCGCCGACGACCGCGAGGGTGTCGAGTCCGGCGTCGAACAGTTGGTGATACGGCGTCCCGCTCGATGGGCCGTCTTGCGGTTCGCGGCAGTCGAGGTGGGCGTCGAAACTGATGACGCCGACCGAGACGTCGTCCGCGAGGAGTGGCGTGACGTTGGCCACCGAAAGCGAGTTGTCGCCGCCGAGGAAGACCGGGAAGGCACCGCGCTCGTAGACCTGTGCGGCCGCCTCGGCGACTTCGGACTGTACGTCGGCGACGCCACCGGCAATCTGGTCGACCGCGACGTCACCGAGGTCGGCGACGTTAGCGACTGCGCCCTCGTCGTAGTGGTGGGTCTTGATGCCCGTGAGAGAGTTCCGAATCGCCTGCGGGCCGTCACGAGCACCTTTGCGGCCGATGACCGCGCCGTCGTAGGGTTCGCCGACGAAGACGGCGTCGTGGTCGCTGACAGCATCGAGGTCTGTCGTCTCGACGACGTGGCCGAACTGCTCGTCGTTCGGGTCGGACGACGTGCCCTCCCACTGCGATGGTTCGTGGAACATCATTCGTCGTCTCGCATCGGGATATGGACGTTTGACTGAGTCGCCTCGTCAAGCGCGTCCTCGTAGCCGGCGTCTGCGTGCCGGATGACGCCCATGCCGGGGTCGGTCGTGAACACCGCGCGGGCCTTCTTGGCCGCGAGGTCGGACCCGTCGAGGACGACGTGGTTGTTGCTGTGCAGCGAGTTGCCGATGCCGACGCCGCCACCGTCGTGGACGCTGACGATGTCAGCACCAGCGGCGGTGTTGACGAGCGCGTTCAGGATGGGCCAGTCGGCGACAGCGTCCGTGCCGTCACGCATGGCTTCCGTCTCGCGGTTGGGGCTGGCGACAGACCCGGCGTCGAGGTGGTCGCGGGTGACGACGACCGGAGCCGACACTTCGCCGGACGCGACGAGTTCGTTGATTTTCAGCGCGAAGCGAGCGCGCTCGGTGATGCCTTCGTCGTCGGTCTCGTAGCCGAGCCAGCAGACGCGAGAGGGAAGTCCCTGGAACGACACCTGCTCCTGTGCGAGGTCAATCCAGCGCATGAGCGACTCGTTTTCGGGGAACAACTCTCGGATGGCCTCGTCGGTACGGTAGATGTCCTCGGGGTCACCGGAGAGTGCCGCCCAACGGAACGGACCGCGCCCGCGGCAGAACATCGGCCGGATGTAGGCCGGGACGAACCCGGGGAAGTCGAAGGCGTTGTCCATCCCGCGGTGGTTCTTCACCTGCCCGCGGATGTTGTTGCCGTACTCGAAGGCGATTGCACCCTCGTCCTGCAGGTCGAGGATGGCCTGCACGTGGCGCTCCATCGTGTCGAGGCTCTCTTCGACGTACGTCTCGGGGTCCTCCTCGCGGAGTTCGTCTGCCTCTGCGGCAGTGTAGCCGCTGGGGTAGTAGCCTTCGAGTTCGTCGTGGGCGCTCGTCTGGTCGGTGACGATATCGGGGATTTCGCCGCGCTCGAGGAGTTCTTCGAGCATGTCGGCGATGTTCATCTCGACGCCGACGCTGTAGGGTTCGCCCGCTTCGATAGCCTCCTTCGCGTTCGCCAGCGCCTCGTCCAGCGAGTCGACGGAGTCCATCAGGTAGTCGGTCTCGACGCGGCGCTCGATGCGGTCGGGTTGGACTTCGGCCGCGATACAGACGCCGTGGTTCATCGTGACCGCGAGCGGCTGTGCGCCACTCATGCCGCCGAGACCGCCGGTGACGACGAGCTTTCCGGCCAGGTCGCTGTCGTAGTGCTGCCGGGCGAGTTCGGCCAGCGTCTCGTAGGTCCCCTGAATGATGCCCTGCGTGCCGATGTAGGCCCACGACCCCGCGGTCATCTGGCCGTACATGATTTTGCCCTCGGCTTCCAGTTCGTGGAAGTGTTCCCAGTCGTCCCAGTGGCCGACGAGGTTGGAGTTCGCGATGAGAACGCGGGGAGCACGCTCGTGGGTCGGGAACTTCCCGACGGGCTTGCCGGACTGGACCAAGAGTGTCTCGTCGTCGTCCAGATTCCGCAGTTCGTCGAGAATTGCGTCGTAGGCGTCCCACGACCGGGCCGCGCGACCGGTCCCGCCGTAGACGACGAGGTCCTCGGGGCGCTCGGCAACCTCGGGGTCGAGGTTGTTGTTGAGCATCCTGAAGGCCGCTTCCTGCCGCCACGACTGACACTCGGTCAGGTCCGTGCCAGTGGGCGAGCCCTGGTACTCCTTCCACTGCTCGCTCGGTTCACCGAACCGCTCGTCTCGACTCTTCGCCTGCTCTTTGCTCATACACAGTACTTTGTGGCGATTATTGGTAGCAATTTGCTCGCCATGCGGAGATGACTTTATAAATTATCCCGGTTGAGACGCTAGACACACGATAGCGAACGGCAGTACTTTTGAGACGGGCACATCTCCACCCCAAAGAATCGTAACGCACTGGTAGCGGGTCTGCAAAGGACGTGTGTGACCCAACAGACGGCATCCGACGACCCTGTGTTTGCAGGCTACCGGACTCGGATGTTACTCACCGTCTCACTCGGGTGGGCGCTACTGCAAGCCGGGCGATTTCTCCTATCGCCGTTGCTTCCGACGATTATCGACGACCTCCAGATAACGGAGGCGACGGCTGGAATCGCTCTCGCTGTCTTTCAGGGGATTTACGCTCTCACACAGTACCCCAGCGGTGAGTACTCCGACCGCTGGACGCGAGCGACGCTCATCGTCCCGGGACTCGCGATTCTCGTTGTCGGATTCGCTACGCTCGGTCTCGTCGGTGGCGTCGCTGGCTTCGTCGCTGCCGTGGGAATCATTGGCTTCGGGAAAGGGCTATTCGCGATTCCGTCGCGGGCGCTTCTCTCTGACCTCTTCGCCGGGCGTCGCGGTCGCGCCCTCGGGTTGTACGCAGCCGGGACTGACCTCGGTGGACTCCTCGCCTCCGGGCTTGCCATCCTCGCGCTCACCTACGCCTCGTGGCGAACGCCGTTTCTCCCCGTGGCGGCCGCACTCGGCGTGCTCACGCTCGTCTTCGTGCTGTGGTCGAACGAGGGCTACACGGTCGGGTCGCCGCGACTCGACCTCACGCAGACCGTCAAGCGTCTGATATCGAGTCCTGCACAGCGTCGGACGCTCATCGCCTTCGCGCTCTTTTATTTCATGGTCGGCGGTTTCATCAACTTCCTTCCGACCTATCTCATCGAAGCAAAGGGCTTCACACAGCAGTTCGCGAGTGTCGCCTTCGCCATCGTCTTCGTCGTCGGAATCGCTATCAAGCCGGTTGCTGGCGGCCTCAGTGACCGATTCCGACGAGAGTCCATCGCAGTCGTCGGCCTGCTTATCGCCGCCGGGTCGTTGGCGCTCCTCTCACTTGCGACCACGGAGGCTGTCATCTACCTCTCGGTCGTCGTGATGGCTGTCGGATACAAGATGGAATTCCCGCTCGCCGACGCCATCATCGTGGACAACGCCCCCGCCGAGGATATGGGTGCAGACCTCGGTGCGGCCCGGGCGCTGTTTTTGGGTGCAAACGCGGCCGGACCCGCCTACGTCGGCATCGTCGCTACCTACGTCGGCTACGTCCCCGCGTTTGCCGGACTCGTCGGCTGTCTCGTACTCGCGGCTGGCCTCCTCTACTGGGACACGCGAGCGAGATAAGACGCTCGTCGAGAGGAGCACATCGAGAGTGGATGCGCATCGAGAACTCGAACTGCAAAAGACGATTCGAAGGAAGTCGAGCGAAATACGCCCGGACGCGGCCGGGGAGTTAGTTCGCGGTCAGAAGCTGTTCGGCTTCGTCTTCGACTTCGACGGTGCCCTCGGCGAAGACGACGCCGTGAGCGCCCTCACGCTCCTTCGCACTCGCTGCGACCCGGACGAACTCGGCCTTCTCGCGGGCGGCCGAAATCGTGTGGCCACCGCAGTAGCTCACACCAGACCGAATCCCGCCGAGGAACTCCTCGACGAGCGGTGCGAGCGGGCCGTCGTAGGGCGTCAGCGCCTCGATACCCTCGCCCGCGGCGACGTCGCTTTCCTTGTCGCCGCGGTCGTCCGCCGCTTCGGTAGACGCCATGCCGCGCGACTGTTTGTAGACCTCGCCGTCGACTTCGACGACGCGGCCCGGTGCCTCGTCGGTCCCGGCGAAGAAGCTGCCCATCATGACTGTGTCCGCACCCGCCATGAGTGCCTTCGCGGCGTCGCCAGATGTTCGGATACCGCCGTCGGCCATCACGTGGATGCCGAGTTCGTGCGCGCGATCAGCGCAGTCCGAGACGGCCGTCAGTTGCGGATAGCCAGCGCCCGCGACCTTCCGAGTCGTACAGTGAGAGCCGGGGCCAACGCCAACTTTCACGCATCCGGCACCGGCCTCATAGAGGTCCTCGACGGCCTCAGGCGTGACGACGTTGCCCGCGACGATTTCGATATCGAACTCGTCGTCGATTGCGGAGACGGCGTCGAGACACCGCTCCATGTGGCCGTGGGCGATGTCCATCACGACCGCGTCGGCACCGGCGTTCACGAGTGCCTCCGTCCGTTCGAGGTAATCTTCGTTGATTCCGACCGCACCCGCGACCGTGCCGCCGCGTTCCGCGACGCTTCGGACCTGTTGGGACTGTTCGTCTATGGTGAGGAACCGGTGGATGACACCCATGCCGCCCAGATTCGAGAGTTCGGCCGCCAACTCGTCTTCAGTGACCGTATCCATCGCCGCACTGACGAGCGGTGTGTCTATCCGAAGGTTCGGCGTCACATTAGTTGAGAGGTCCACGTCGCTCCTGCTATCGACCGGCGAGCGCTGTGGAACCAGCAATACATCTCCATACGAGAGACCTGTGCGAATCTCCATCGTAACCCTCCACAGCCGAAGGGAGGGACGAATATAGGTGCACCGAAAGGCGATTGGGTCGCCGGGGAGCGAAACTATTACCTGCTGGGTATCGTTTGTTTAGCAACACACGGCGTCGCGTTACGTGCGAATCTCCATCCAATCGTAACCCCAACATTTTCGTGCTGCGCGCGCCGTGTGGCTCAAATTCTCGACGAGCGACTGCACTGCGCTTCAACCTGAACTCTTGTACGCAGAGCGATGAATTCGGAAGTGTTTTTATCCGTAATTTTTGACATTGCTATGCCGAACCGACGGTCTCGCTGAGTCGGTGTCGGTAGGTGGTCAGAGGCACCCACGAAACGAACGGACCCGCGTTCGGACGCCCTCCTGGCCCTCCTCTCTCTACTTCGGACTCGTGGCACGTCACACTCAACACGTCACACCCGGTCCATCATACTCACCACAGCGCACTCGACACCGCCGCCACCGCGAACGACGAATCTCGGCCACTCGAACAGCCCTATCGGTGAATGTGACCAATCGGCATCCGTCTGACGGAAGACATTTCCTTCACGCAGTAACTCGATAACGTACATGCAGACTGTCATTCTCGCTGCCGGGCGTGGAACGCGAATGCACCCGCTTACCGACAGGCGACCCAAGCCGATGCTGCCAGTCACTGATAGGCCACTCGTCGCGCACACGGTCGACGCCGCAATCGAAGCGGGAGCGACCAGCCTGACACTCGTCGTCGGGTACGAGGCTGACGACGTTCGGTCGTTCTTCGGCGACGAGCGGGGCGGCGTCCCGGTCGAGTTCGCCGTCCAAGAGGAACAACGTGGAACCGCCGACGCAGTTCGCGCTGCCGCGCCGACTCTCGACGACGACGAACCGTTCGTCGTCCTCAACGGGGACGCCCTCTACGACGTGCCTTCGCTTTCGACGCTGTACGACAGCGTCCCCGCAGTCGGGTCGTATACGGTCGACAACCCGAGTTCCTACGGCGTCTTGGACACCGACACAGACGGGTTCGTCACCGGAGTCATAGAGAAGCCCGAGAACCCGCCGTCGAACCTCATCAACGCCGGGTCGTACGTCTTCCCGGCCGAGGCACAGCAGTGGTTGAACGTCGAAGAGAGCGACCGCGGCGAACTCGAACTGACGGACGTCCTCGCCCGCGCCTGCGACGAGTTCGACGTACAGACTGTCGCCTTCGACCGCTGGCTCGACGTCGGCCGCCCGTGGGAACTCCTCGAAGCAAACGAGTGGAAGCTCTCGGAACTCGACGGGCGCATCGATGGCGACGTCTCCGACGACGCTGAACTCACCGGCCCCGTGGTCGTCGAAGAAGGCGCAACAGTCCGCTCGGGCGTCGTTATCGAAGGCCCTGCCCTCGTTCGCAAGGGGGCAACTGTCGGACCGAACGCGTACGTCCGCGGGGCGACTGTCGTCGGCGAGGGCGCGAAAGTCGGCCACGCCGTCGAAGTGAAAAACAGCGTGCTGATGGAGGGCGCGACGGTCGGCCACCTCTCGTACGTCGGCGACAGCGTCCTCGGCCGCGACGTGAACTTCGGTGCCGGGACGAAAGTCGCCAACCTCCGTCACGACGGCGACGCCGTCCGGCAGATGGTGAAAGGCGAGCTCGTCTCGACCGGCCGCCGGAAGTACGGCGTCGTGCTCGGTGACGAGGCCAAGACGGGAATCAACACCTCGCTAAACGCTGGTGTTCGACTTCCAACCGGCGGAATGACGAAGCCATCTGAATCCGTCCTCTACGACAGAATCGAGGGCGGCAAGGAAGACGAAACTGAGTCAGAGTAAGCCGTGACCGTGGCGTTAGTCGAGGAGCGACCGAGCCGCTTCGAGTAGTTCGTCGGCCCGGTCCGCATCGCGGGCCTCTGCTGTCACCCGCACCAGCGGTTGGGTGCCACTCGCGCGGACGAGGAACCACCCATCCTCGAATGCAACACGAACACCGTCTATCGTTTCTACGTCGTCGTACTCGGCCAGCACACGCTCTTCGACGCGGTCCATCGTCGCTTCCTTCTGGTCGGTCTCGATGCTCTCCCGGCGAATCGGATACGCCTCGAAATCTGCGAGGAGCGACGAGAGCGGACCGGCCTCACTGACGAGTGCCGCAAGCGTACAGGCAGCCAGTGGCCCATCTGGACAGCGTGTCTGGTCCGGCCAAATCCACGCGCCAGACGGTTCGCCACCGAAGGCGAAACCGGGGCCTGAGAGCGTCTCTGCGACGTACACGTCGCCAACTTTGGTCCGTTCGATGACGCCACCGACGGGGTCGATGTAGTCGTCGACGGCGAGGCTCGTGTTCAGCGGGGCCGCAATCTTCTGGTGGTCCTTGTCGATGGCGTGGCGGGCGAACAGTGCGAGGAGCGCGTCACCCGAGAGGAACTCACCGTCTTCCGAGACGGCCATCATCCGGTCGGCGTCGCCGTCGTGGGCGATTCCGAGGTCGGCGTCGGTCGCTGCGACGACCTCAGTCAAGCGAGCGCACGTCTCCGCGGTCGGTTCACTCGGGCGCGCCGGGAAACTCCCGTCAGGCTGTGCGTTGAGTGTCTCGACGTGGCATCCGAGGTTCGTGAGGGCGGTTGCCGTGACCTGTCCTGCTCCGTTGCCCACGTCGACGATGACATCGAGTTCGGTATCGATGTCGACAGCAGATTCGAGCGCGGCAGCGTGATGGGTGACTGCGTCGTCTCGCGTCGTCTCCGTACCGTGGCCGTCCCAGTCCGCGAAGTCGAACTCGCCGTCGGTCAACCGGGATTCGATTGCGTCGCGCTGTGTCGCGACGAACGCTTGGCCCGACGGGTTCCAGAGTTTGAACCCATTGTCAGTCGCGGGGTTGTGAGAGGCGGTGACAGAGACGCCCACGTCCGCGTCGAAGGTCTCAATTGCACGGGCGACGGTCGGCGTCGACGCCAAGCCGAGCGTGACGACGTCAGCGCCGCACTCGCGTGCGCCAGCAGAGAGGGCATCGACGAAGACGCGCCCACTCTCTCTCGAATCGCGTCCGACGACGACTGTCTCGTACCCTTCCGAGGCGACCGCCCGCCCGAGGTCGAGTGCCAGCGACGCAGTGATAGTCGAACCGACCGCACCTCGAATACCGCTCGTGCCGAACATACTACTACTTCACTTATCTCTGATATGTAAGTTCTCACCCAGTCGGCGCGATGTACTTCCCCACTGGCGAGAGAATATTACCCATGTCTCACCATACCATACAATTATCATCTGCGGGTCGGAATTGACACACTGACCATGGAACACGGGACGAGAGAGTCGCCGAGCATCCGTGTCCTCTACGTCGACGACGACGACGGGTTGCTGACGTTGACAAAGCGGTTTCTCGAGAGCCAGAGTGACCGCCTCGAAATCGAGACGACGCAGTCACCCAAGCGGGCGCTCCAGATGCTCGACAACCGCGAGTTCGACGTTCTCGTCTCGGACTTCCAGATGCCCGAACTGTCGGGGCTCGAACTCCTCGAAACGGTCCGCCGAGATCGCAGGTCGTCGATTCCGGTCATCATCTTCACCGGTCGAAGTCGAGAGGAAGTCGCTATCGAGGCGCTCAACCTCGGCGCAGACAGGTACATCCAGAAGGGAGGAGACCCGTCGACGCAGTACAGCGTGTTGCTGCAGACAATAGAACAGTTGGCGAGCCACCGCCAGGCACGGCAGCGACTCCGCAAGCGAGAAGCACATCTCGAGATTACGCTCGATTCTATCGCGGAGGCTGTCGTCGCCACCGACGCGTCCGGCGAGATTCAGAAGATGAACCGCACTGCCGAGGAGTTGACTGGCTGGAATGCGGTCGATGCCGTCGGAAGGCCGCTCCGAGATGTGTTCCGGCTCGTCGACGACGAGGACGGGGAACGACTCATGCCGTCGACAGAGGTTCTCGAACACGGTGCCTCGGTCGAACTCGATGATACGACGAAACTCGTCGTCGAGGGAGGCGAAACGCGGTACATCGACGGGAGTGTGTCGCCGATTCTGACAGAGGACGGGACGATTGAGGGGCTGGTTGCCGTGTTGAGAGACGTTACGGACGACGTACTCGAACGAGAGCGCCGCGAGCGCCAACAGGAGGCGCTCATCGAGATGGCGACCAGCGATGCGATTCTCAGGGGGTCGTTCGACGAAGCGGTTCAGCACATCACCGAGACAGTGGCTGAAACGCTCGATATCGATAGGGCGAGTATTTGGCTCGCTGACGAGTCCGGCACGACGCTGTTCTGCGAAGACCGCTACGACCGGAGAAATGAGACACACACCTCTGGTGACCAAGTCTCCGCAGAGGACTACCCGGCGTACTTCGAAGCCCTCGAATCGAACCGCTCGATTGGGGTTGTGGACGCTCGAACCAACCCACTGACCAGTGAACTCCGCGACGATTATCTCGCACCGAGCGAAGTGACCTCGATGCTGGATGCGACGCTGCGGTCCGGTGGGACCATCGCCGGCGTCGTCTGCAACGAACACGTCGGCGACCCCCGGGACTGGCGGGCCGACGAGATAACCTTCGCCGCAGAGGTCGCTGACACTGTCGTCATCACACTGCTGCAAGCGACCGGCGTCGACCGCCGAGACAAAAACTCGACAGTTGACCACGAACCACTCACAGACGAGTCGTGAAAGTACATTTTCAATGACAGTCTCTCGAACTGGCTCTTTTACTTTTCAGACGGGAGCTATGCGGTCGTTCATCGAGGAATCATATTCCACAGATAATCCGAGTCGAATACTTTCATAAGTGTACGGTCGCACTATTTTTCGGGGGTCGGAAATTGTGACGGCCTCACCGTGAAACCTAAAATGGGGGGGAAGCGAACCGTAGTGTATGTCGAACAGCAGCCGATTCGTCGTCGCGACGCACGTGCTCACGAACCTCGCCGTGCGTCGCGACGAACGGCTGTCCTCTGACCGTCTCGCGTGGAGCGTCAATACGAATCCCGTCGTCATTCGACAGCTTCTCTGTTCACTCCGAGAGGCCGAACTCGTCGATTCGAAGCGCGGTCCGACCGGCGGATTCACACTCGCACGCGACCCCGAGCACATCACGCTCCGGGATATCTACGAGGCAGTCGAGGACCCAGAGCCGTTCTGTTTCCACGCAAATGAACCGAACGACGAGTGCACGGTTGGAGAGTACATCCAGCCGGTTCTCGGCGAACTACTCGAACCCGCAGTCCAGTCGATGTTAGACGAACTCGACTCGGTATCTATCGCCGACGTCCACGAGACTATTTTCGACGTCGCCGAGGACGGTTCTCTCGAAGCCTGAGAAATCGGGTATTACGCTCAGAACTGCCTACGCGGACGTCTCTGCCGCCTCGACCTCCACTGCTGGTTGGTCGCTGTCGCCGTCGAGCCATTCGCTTGCCCACTGTTCGATTTCGTCGAAGACCGGACAGAGGGACTGTCCTTTGTCCGTCAGCGAGTAATAGGTCGCCACGGGAGCGTCTTCTTCGAGTCGGCGGTCCACGAAGCCCGTCTCTTGGAGGTCATCGAGGACCCGAGAGAGCGTCCGTGAACTCGCTCCAGTCGAGCGCTTGAGTTCGTTGAATCGCTTTTCCCCCTCCTGGAGGTCGTGGAGCACGATGAGTCGCCACTGCGACCCAATTTGCTGGATGGAGTTGATAATCGGACAGGCGGCTTCGTTGAGTTCCGCGTTGGAGGCCATACAGCGTTGGTGGTGGCGGACTGTCTTGAGTGGTTCGGTCAAGAACCAGGTTACATAATGATATCTGCTACGTCTGCAGGCCCGCGTCAATTTCGACGGCGACTGCCGAAGCTATTGTCTTGTTTGGGACCGTAGGCAACGCATGGCGGAGAGACCAACGTTTTCGACGACAGTCGTCGGTTCGAGCGAACCGACCGGGGCAGGTGTGTTCGACTTCGAGACGTCGGTGCTTCTTCGTCGCAGCAAACGTCTTCATCTCTGGGTCTACGACCACCATTTCGTCAGCGACGCCGAGGGCTGTGTCCAAACCGGACAGTACCTCCTCGTGACGACACCCTCGTCTGGAATCGTCGCCCTCGTGACGAACGCCGCAGCGTCGGATGCCCCGAAACCGAAGACACGCGTGAAAGTCGAATATCGCTACTCGTGGAACGCCGCTGGCGTTTCGACGGAGCGAACCGTCGATTACTGGTCCAAGGAGTCTATCGAACGTCGAAGGGCGGTCACGCTGGATGACGACGCCACTGTCGAGTACATCCGGCCGACGAAGAAATAGCGAGATACAACCACAACAGACCGGGACGACGACGGATTCGTTCGAGTCAGCGATACTCCGTCAAGCGAGCAGTTTCGAGATGAGAAGGAAGATGCGTTTGAGGTTCTCGGAGAGTCGTGACTGGCCTTCTGAGTAGAGGACGACGTCGTCTTCGAGCGCGTGAATCTCCAGCGTCCTGCCGCGGTCGTTGAGGTCCTTCAGTTCGAAGCCACGGATGGATTCGAACGGGATGATGAGATACCGGAAATCTTCTTCGCTGATGTCGGCGTTACACTGGTCTCCGTAGACGTGGAGACTCTTCTGTGTGACGGCGACTTCGTAGCCAATGTAGCTCATTCCGGCAATTTCGGCACCCGCGCGGCTACCCTTGACTTTCGCTTTGAGTTGTGAGGAATCGAGAAGGACTCCGTCTACCATATTCGGCGATTGGTGTTCTTACTCCTATATGTTCGTCTCTAGTTCTCGAAATTGATTCCCTCAGCCCGTGAATCGGCCGGTATGGTTTTAAGTGAGAATCACCTCAGAACGGCCAGTAGATGCATCGATTCGGTCCATGGGAGCGACTTGCTGGGACGCTTCTCATCTGTCTGGTGTTCGCACTGGGACAGATGTTTCTATTCCCAGTCACGTCGCTCGATGTGACGGTACAAACCGTCACTGAGTTTCTGTTTTTACTGTTCGTCTTTGGACTGCTGTTCGTCCTCGGCGGCGTCAAGCAACCGGACCGAATCAAGAACTCGTTCGGTATCGGACTGACCTTACTCGCACTCCACGGTGTGACGAACGTCCTCGACCAGTTCGTCGCTCACCCGCCAGAGCTCATCCTCCTCGGAAAACAGATACCGATGCTGATGGGTGGTATCACCGTGCTCGCAGGACTCGTTCAGTGGTCGCAGTTCCGTGACCAGCGCGAGAGACACTACGAAGAGCGCGGCGAGCGCCTCGTCGAACAAAACGAGCGCCTCGAGACGTTCACGTCCGTCGTCTCTCACGATCTCAGGAACCCGATGACTATCGCCCGTGGACGGGTCGAACTCGCCCGCGAGACCGGCGACGTCGAACATCTCGAACCCGCGACAGATGCACTCGACCGCATGGACGAGATAATCGACGACGTACTCTCGTTGGCGCGTCTCGGACCCGACGCTATCGAGCCGTCCGAAGTGGCGCTCGACGCAGTGGTCTCGCAAGCCTGGTCGAGCGTCGGAACCAAAGACGCCACACTTCACACACCAGCGACGCGGTCGACAATCGTCGCCGACAGTCGATTCCTCCAAGAGGCCTTCGAGAACCTCTTTCGCAATGCAATCGAGCACGCGGGGGCAGACGCGACTATCAGGGTCGGGCTACTCGACATGGGGTTCTTCGTCGAAGACGACGGCCCGGGTATCCCCGAGTCGAAGCGTGCAGACGTCTTCTCGCCGGGAGAGTCGTCCACTGGCGGCACGGGACTGGGGTTAGCACTGGTCGACGAAATTGCTGGTGGCCACGGGTGGGACCTCATGGTCACGGAGGGCGACACCGGCGGCGCACGGTTCGAGTTCTACGGTGTCAACGTCTCTGCGACGGACCCGTCTTTTGAGCGGTCAGCGACAGGAGACACGTCTGCGGCGGAACCGACGAAGCCTGACGTCGCCGACTGACGGCTCACGCCAGCTGCTGACGATTCTCGATAGATGCTGACGACTCACGCCAGATACCGTGGGAACGGGAGCGGCGTCCGGCGACCAGTGCCGTCGGATTCGATACTCGCATACGTCGTCTGGAGGTAGGTGACGAGATAGTCGACAGTCGATGGGTCGTAGGTCCAAAATCCCGTGAATCCAGCTTCTTGCGGGCGTTCTTCGGCGACGAGCGCGCACTTGTAGTCGTTGATGCCGTTGCCGTCGTAGACGACGAACCAGGAGTTGCGAATCTCTTCGGTGCGAGCGAGGTGCAGTTGGAACGAGTCCGCCTGTGGGACGCGTTCTGACGGATAGACGTAGGCGTGAACCGATAAGTCGCCGCGGGACCCAAGCCGTTCGTACGCCGTCTGCTGGGAGCGGAGGTTGTCACCGGTCTGGAAGCCACTGTAGAGGTGTCCAGCACCGACACGCCACGCTCTGTCTTCTATCTCACGCGTCGCAGCGAGCATCTTGTCGCGGTCGTACGAGGTAAACAGTGTCTCGTCGAGGTGGTCCAACACAGGAGCGTACTGCTGGCGCTCGAATCCCGGTTCGACCTGCTCGGATGGTTCGAGGAGTTCGTCGACAGCTACCGCCGTGTGGAACGTCTCGCCCGTACTGAGCACGGCATAGTTCGATGGACCGTGCGGCGAGCGCGCGGACGTAACCGAGATGTTGCGGTCCGAAAAGTGTGCGGCGAGTCGGTCGGTGACGTCACCAACCGGATTAAACACCGTCAGCGTCTTCTCTGACGCGACGACACCGTCGATAAGGTCACCGAGCGACATCGATGAGAGATAGCAATCGCACAGAGCATTTTATTCTTTGTGTTAGGACAGACACGCCGAAATGACAGTCAGATAGTCGAAACAAAACCACTCATTGACGGGTAGGAAGTGCGTTATTCGGTGACACGGCCTCCTAACTATGCATCAGTGAGTCGTACATTTGTGTATGATTTCCGAGCGTACCCAGCTGAATGCGGAGGTAGCCGAGGGTGACGAGGGAATCACCGATTGGTTCGCACACGAAGCACCCGGTATCGTCGCCGGGCTCGAAGCGTCACAGTCCATCGGGCCGGTGACGGCAGCGACAGCGTGGGAACTCATCGCTGCTGGCAAACCGGTCGCAGCAGTCGAACTCGTCCTCGGCGAAGTCGACGAGTCCTGGCGACACTGAACTTCCCGAACGTC
Source organism: Haloferax elongans ATCC BAA-1513 (assembly GCF_000336755.1). Classification (GTDB taxonomy): domain Archaea; phylum Halobacteriota; class Halobacteria; order Halobacteriales; family Haloferacaceae; genus Haloferax; species Haloferax elongans. Next base: position 213,394 of record NZ_AOLK01000019.1, read on the forward strand.
ACGTTCCGACGCTTGTTTTTCCGATTCTCGTTCCCACTCTCGCCCTCACCCTCGTTTTTCACACCGAGAAACGCCCCTCACTGCTCTCGGGAGGACGTGTCGCGAACGTAGAGTTCGACCAACGCGTCGAGGAGATGCGGCGCGAGTTGGAATCGAACGTCCACGCTGTTCGTACTCCGGTCGTACGAGAGGTGCTGCACGTCGAGCGAGGCGAGCAAGGTTCGCATGGCGTCGACGACGTAGTCACTCGCTCCTGCCTCGACTCGGAGCGATTCGCCGATGTGAATCGAGAGCCCGTCGACGACGGTCTCGTAGCACGTCTTGCTCGGGGACTCGACGCGCTGAGTTCGTTTGACGAGACCGAGCGACGACAGCGTTTCGAGGCGACGGTAAATCGTCGACTCCGAGACGTCACAGTTCTCTGCGAGTTCCTCGGCTGTCATCGGCGAGCGTTTGCACGCCCTGAGGACGTCTCGCGAGACGTCATCTCCGAGTGCGTCGAGGAGGTCTTCGTCGGCGTTCTGTGGAACCGTCGTAGCCGTCTTTTCGGACACGGCGTCCGAATCGTCGGTTAGTGGACCGTCTAGTTCGTCTGACGACGAGAGAACGTCGTCCACGAGGTCCCGCCTGGTCATTGAGAGCTAGTAACGTGTGCGAGGGTTATGTAATGCGGTGGTGAATTTCGGATAGAAACTGGTATGCTAACAGAGTGAGGCGTGCGGAGAAAATTGGCGTTCTTTGTGTTCTCACTCCACTGTGACGCACTTCGCGAGGTTTCGGGGTTTGTCGATGGGACGGTCGAGTAACTTTGCTGCGTGGTACGCGACAAGTTGCAGTTGGACGTTCGCGAGAACACCCGCCACGTCGGGGTGCGTCTCGGGTATCGCGAGGACGTAGTCGGCGAACTCGGAGATTTCGCCGTCGGTGTCGCTCGTGATGGCGACGACGGGCGCGCCGCGCGCTTGCACCTCTTTGACGTTGCTCAGCGTCGCCTCGTCTTCCTCACCGGTGAAGATAGCGAACACGGGTGTCAGAGGTGTGACGAGCGCAAGCGGGCCGTGTTTCAGCTCAGACGCAGCGAACCCCTCGGCGTGCTCGTAGGATATCTCCTTGAACTTCAGCGCACCTTCGAGTGCGACGGGGTGGGCGATGCCACGCCCAATGAAGAAGTACGCGTCGCTGTCTTGGTATTCGGCCGCGATATCCGCTGCTGCAGCGGTGTCGAGGACCTCTTGGACGTCTCCCGGGAGCCGCGAGAGCGCATCGACGATGTCGTGTGCGTCACCAGATTTCGTCCCAGTCACGTCCTCGACGAGACGCTCTGTGAGGAGCGTCAGTGCCGTCACCTGCGACGAGAACGTCTTGGTCGCTGCGACACCGATTTCCGGGCCAGCACGGATGAGCAACTCGGCGTCACACTCGCGGGTTATCGACGACCCGACGACGTTGGTGACAGCGAGTGTTCGCGCGCCAGCAGCACGGGCACGCCGGACCGCGTCGAGCGTGTCGGCAGTCTCACCGGACTGTGAAACGGCGACGACGAGCGTTCCGGGCGTTACCGGCGGGACAGTCACGGCGTACTCGCCAGCCATGAAGGGGAACGCCGGGATTCCCCGTGCAGACATGAGTGACGCGGCGTACATCCCCGCGTGGTGCGAGGTCCCCATCGCGACGAGGTGTATCTGCTCGACGTCGGCGAACGTTCCGGGAGGGAACGCTTCGAGTTCGACACCGCCGTTGAGTGGGTTCAACCGGCCGTGAATCGTCCGTCGGAGCGCGCCGGGTTGCTCGTGAATCTCCTTGTACATGAAGTGCTCGTAGCCGCCCTTCGTCGCCGTCTCAGGGTCCCAGTCGACTGTCTCGACCGAGCGCTCGACCGGGCGACCTGCCGCGTCGGTGATGGTGTACCCCTCGCGAGTCGTGACGACGTAGTCGCCGTCGTGAAGGTAGACAACGCGGTCAGTGTACGGAATGAACGCCGGCACGTCGCTGGCGAGGAAGAACTCCCCGTCACCGACGCCGAGAACTAACGGAGACCCCGAGCGCGTGGCGTAGATTGCTTCGTCGTCGCCGATAATCGCTGCGAGCGCGTACGTGCCAGAGAGTCTCCCCACGGCAGCACGGAACGCTTCCTCCGGGGTCGCACCGTCGCGAAGGCTCGCTTCGATGAGATGGGGAACGACCTCAGTGTCGGTCTCGCTCGCGAAGACGTGGCCGTTCGCTTCGAGTTCGGTTCGGAGCGACTGGAAGTTCCCGATGATACCGTTGTGGACGACCGCGATTCGGCCAGCCTCGTCGGTGTGGGGGTGAGCGTTCTCGTTTGTGACCCCGCCGTGGGTCGCCCAGCGGGTGTGGCCGATGCCGAACGTTCCATCGAGTGGGTTTTGCTCGACTGCAGTCACGAGTTCCGAGACTTCGCCGACGCGCTTGGTCAGCGAGAGCCCGTTCGGCCCGTTGACAGCGATTCCGGCCGAGTCGTAGCCGCGGTATTCGAGCCGTCGAAGGCCGGACATGAGCGGGTCGACAGAGTCTGTCGTGCCGATGCAGGCGGTGATTCCGCACATCAGTTCGTCACCTCCGCGCGTTCGCGGACATCTCCATGCAGGACAGTGCCGACGCCGACAATGGCTTCTGCGCCGACCCGACTTCCGGGCGAGAGCGTCGAGTTGGCACCCACGGTCGCGCGGTCGCCGACGATGCTGCCCAAGCGCCTGTCAGTGTACAGTTTACGGTCGATGACGACGTCACCACGACCGCCAGGTGAGACGACGCCGTCACCGATAGTGGCACCTGAGCCGACCACCGAGTCGCGGAGCACGACGCCAGCGCCCACGCGAGAGTCGGACGAGACGAGAGAGCGTTCGATGACAGTGTTCGCGCCCACGACGACGTTGTTCTGCAGGCAGGTTCCAGCACGGAGGACCGCACCCGGTCCGACATCACAGTCCGGGCCGATGACGACAGGGTCCTCGACGATGGCGTTCTCGTGGAGCCGTGCCGAGTCAGCGACACCGGCCAAGCCCGGGCGCATGAGTAACGATTCGGTCACGGAGAGCAGTCCCCACGGGTGAGACGGGTCGAGCCAACCGCCGTTGACGAGGACCGACGTCACGGGGCCGTCGAGTTGGTGGACGACGTCCGGGAGTCGTGTCTCGCCTTCGTAGGGAGGGGTGCGCCTGAGCGCCTCGAAGACGCCTGCGTCGAAGACGTACACACCAGCGTTCACCAGGTAGCCGTCGGTCTCTGCCGGGTGTTCGTCGATGTCGGAGATGTGCCCGTCGTTCGTGACGACGACACCGTACTCTTCGGGCGTCTCGGACTGGGCGACAGCGACCGTCGCGACCGAGCGTGTCATCGAAAACCGTTCGAGGACAGACGAGACGATGTCGGCGTCGACGACGTTGTCGCCGTTGCAGACGAGGAACGGCCCGTCGACTTTCCCCTCGGCTTGCAGGAGTGCGTGTCCGCTTCCGAGTCGCGTGTCTTGGTGGACGAACTCGACGTTCGCGTCGGGATACCGGGCGGTCACGAACGTCTGGATGCGGTCGGCGCGATAGCCGACGACGACGACGACGTGTTCGATGCCGGATTCGAACAGTGCATCGAGGACGTATTCGACGACCGGGCGGTTCGCCACGGGAAGCATCGGCTTCGGTTGGAACGTCGTCAGCGGACGAAGTCGCCGCCCTTCACCCGCTGCAAGAACTACAGCCTCGGTGATTCGGTCGTTCATCGGCCCGAACCGACCCCACTGTCCCGAAGCTGTCTCCGATAGGTGCGTGACGATGTCATACAGAAGATGGGGCGTCGGACGGGAATTGTTATAAGCTGTGTTACATGCCAGCCACGGGAGGTTAAGGTGTCCTATCGGGAGGACCGCGTTGCCCCGAGAGAGTCGAATCCACGCTACTCGGTGGTATCAAGTCACCTAACCGGTCGAATCGGCACCGTACTCGACCGGACAGCGTGTTACCGGCGACCGGGCAAACACAGTGCGGCCCGGACAGCCCAAGGATGACTCTCTGTCGCCGAGGGATACACAATGAAAATGGAGACCGAACGGAAATCCAGTGAGCTACGCTGGGAGGTATTCTTTGTACGATTCCATCGCGGTGATGGCCATCAGCGTCGCGGTACTGACGACCGCCCAGCCCGCTGCTGGGATCTGTTCGAGGCCCGGCACACCAAGCAGTCCTGCCGAGACAGTCGCAGCCACACCACCAGCGATAGCGAGGTTTCGCTTCGCTGCCGACGCCCCCCCGACCGTCGCCGTGTCAGCGTCGGGAGCGGAGACGATGTCCCCCTCCAGATACTGGTCCAGCTGCTTTGCCGTTTCGAGTATCCGAATGTCCCCCCGGTTTTTGTCGAAATCGACGACTCCAGCCGAGTCCATCTTCGGCAGATGGCACTGGTAGAGACCGATGTACACACGCTTGCGTTGGCTCGACGAGAGTGCGGCGATGTCGATGTCGTTCTCTTTGGCGGCGATGAACTCGGCCATGTCGCCGAGTTTCGCTTCCCCATCGTTCTCCTTGAGATATCGGAGCGCATCGCGTCGGCGCTGGTTCTTGAGAATCTCGAAGACGACGTCCTTCGAGAGAAGTTCCGGTTCGGACTGTTCCTGGATACTCTGAGAACCTCCAGTTGCGTCACCTAATTGTTCTATCCCTGCATCGTCAGCGGCACCAGTTTTCGATTGTAGTGAATCTGTAACCATTGTTTTCCTCCCCCCACTAGCGGATAGCGTGTCGCACCCGCGACCAAGTGAGAGCCGAGCAGTGAATCTCGACCCCACCACGGTGACGCGACATCGGGGCGGCCCCACCAGGCACGCCCCTAACACCAGAGGGTCAACGAGTCAATAGGTTAAACACGGATAAATACTTGTCTGACAGTCTCACACATTGATTTGTCCGGGGGTTAGGATTGCAAAATCTGCAAGTAGATTGCGTGTAACTATCTAAATAATCACAGACGTTCTGTGTATCCGACACGAATAAAATAATGAGTCTCTTAGCACTCTGTCTATCGGTTAAGCAGGTTCATTACAGTCGATATAGGCAGACTATCTATTTTTTCGATCAGTAAATTCGAATAGGAACGTCATACGGACTACCACGAGCTGAGAACGGCGGTTAGACAGATGTGTCAACACCTAACACCCATGTTAGTAAGTTAGCTATCACTTTTCAGCGCGTCATTCGACCAGTGTTTCAAACGCTCCATCAGCGGTATCCATCCGCTCTTCGACGAGGTATTGAGCGACCACCAACACGAGAAGTGCCGTCGAGACGAACGCCGCGATGGCCGACCACGGCAGGAGAACGAATCCCGGGAGTCCAAGCCACACGGCGAGAATAAGTATCCACCCAAGGACACCAACGCCCGCGTAGTAGAGACTCCACGAAGTGGTCGGCTCTGACTGCATCCAGAAGAATCCCCGCCGGGCGACGTCCGAGACGAGTCTGACGGTTCGCTCTTCGTCGTCGTAGTTCACCAAGTCCGCAGATTCGAGCTTGGGGAGGTGCGTCTGGTAGAGCGAGATGTACACACGCTGGCGCTCCTCGTCTGTGACCTCCTCGACGGCAGTTCCGTTCTCTCGTGCAGCCACCATCGCGGCGAGTTCCTTCAGAGAGAGGGCGTCCCCTTCCCGATGAAGGAAGTAAATTATCTGCCGTCGTCGCGAGTTGCTCAAGATTCGAAACAACTCGTCTTTGGATAGCTCTGTCATCGTGGTGTGCGGGCGTCCCCGCGCTTGCACGAGAGGACAATCTCCGGTTGTACACCTCTACGAGACAAGTCACCTTTGTTATCGTCACGTTTCCCGGGTAGTTGTCGCCGACGAACTCACAGCATTAAGCTCATATTCACGAGAAATTCGCTACACGCTGGACGGTCAGGAACTGGTTTTTATCCGAATCGTAAGGAGGTTTATTCGAGTTGGAGACCCGTGAAAGCTCACGTGAACCATACACCACCAAATCGTTAGTTCGAGTGGTAATACCTCAAAACTGGAAGTATAGCAGTGGCTAACAATACCCGATGGCAGCAATATCTACGTTCGAGACTCATGTTCGAACTAACCGGCTTTCAGCGCGACCTCCTGTACGTCATCGCCGGAACGGAGCGACCGTCCGGCCAAGAGATCAAAGAGATCATCAGCAGGGATGTCGGCGAGGTCAACCACGGCAGACTGTACCCGAATCTCGACGCGCTCGTCGAGCAAGGATACGTCAACAAAGGCCAACACGACCGTCGAACGAATTTCTACGAGATATCGGAATCGGGGAAGACAGCCATCCGCGACCGCCGCGATTGGGAGAACCAACACGTCGACGTCAGCGAGTGAACAGACATCGACACACCGTGTTCTGACCGAGTGAGATAAATCTCTGTGTCGCGCGTGCCGGACGCCGAACATCCACTTCTCATTCTCGACTGTCTTTCAAGACGGTTCTTTCCGAGTCCTGATTCTGAGCCGGGGCTCAAGTACACAAACTGAGTCAGCCTCAACTACACAAACCGAGTCGGGTCTGGACTATTGGCCGAGCCGTCACACGATCCCTGTTTTTCGGGCAGTTGGACGCCACACCAATCCAAGCCAGCAGACACCCACCAATCCAGGCAAGTAGACACCCACCAATCCAAGCCAGCGGACGCCACACCACCGAAACCCAGAGAGCACCATACCATGGGGAGTCGAGCCTGAGTCGAGCAGTTTCGTGTCGCTGAAAACCGGCGAAGAGAGTCGTTTTCTCCGACAGTCGCCCCATAACAAAGCACGTTCCCGACGCGATGACTGGTAGTGAGTTTCCCCTATGACGAAGCAACGAATTAGCGGCCGCCGAGCCCCGACGAGACCGTCCCCCTGGGGAGGACAGCGATGACGACTCCCCAATCGGTCGCAATCGTCCTCGGGACACGGCCAGAGATAATCAAGTTCGCGCCGATAATCGACGCCTGTGAGCGCCGCGGCGTACGCTGTCTCATCATTCACACCGGCCAGCACTACTCGCCGGACCTCGACAGCGTGTTCTTCGAGGAACTCGAACTTCCCGAACCGGACTACAACCTCGGCGTCGGGTCCGGAAGCCACGGCGTCCAGACGGGGACGATGCTGGCCAGCATCGAGTCGGTCTTCCTCGACGAAGCGCCGGACGTCGTCCTCGTGCAGGGAGATACGAACTCCACGCTCGCGGGCGCACTCGCGGCAGTGAAACTCGGGATTCCAGTCGGCCACGTCGAGGCGGGCCTCAGAAGCTACGACCGCGAGATGCCCGAGGAGATAAACCGAGTCGTCGTCGACCACGTCGCAGACTTCTGCTTCCCGCCGACACCGGACGCTGCGGATATCCTCGAAACCGAGCACGTTCCGGGGAGCATCCACGTGACCGGCAACACCATCGTCGATGCGATACACAGCTATCGCGACGTCGCCGCCCGAAAGAGCGACGTGCTCGACCGCCTCGGCCTCGAACCCGGCGAGTTCTACCTCCTGACGGCGCACCGCGCCGAGAACGTCGACGACGCCGAGCGGTTCGCGTCGATGCTCGACGGCGTCGCGCGCGTGGTTGAATCGACTGGGCGAGAGGCAATCTACCCGATTCATCCCCGGTCGAAGGCGCGATTGGTCGAGTTCGACATCGAGGTTCCAGCGGGAATCCGCGTCGTCGAGCCGCTTCCGTTCCTCGATTTCCTCCGGCTCGAAAGCACGACCGCCCTGGCGTTTACTGACTCCGGTGGCGTTCAAGAGGAGACGTGTATCCTCGGTGTTCCCTGTGTGACGATGCGCTACTCGACCGAGCGACCGGAGACGGTCCACGTCGGCGCGAACTGCGTGGCCGGAACCGACGCTGCGGACATCGTCGATGCCGCGGAAATCATGCTCGGCAAAGACGGGTCGTGGCCGATTCCGTTCGGTGGTGGAGACGCTGCAGAGCGAATCATGGACGCCCTCGCCGTTCCAGACGCGAAGTCGGAGGTCACACAATGACGACCGTCTGTGTCCACGGCATCGGCTACATCGGGCTTGCGACCGCTGCGCTGCTCGCCAACGGTGGCTACGACGTGGTCGGCTACGACCCCGACGAAAAGCTCGTCGAGCGCACCCGCGACGGGAATCCACGGACGACCGAAGCGGACCTCCGAGAGTTCGTCTGTGACGCGCTCGACGCGGGGTTCGAACCGAAGACGGAACCTGTGCAGGCAGACATCCACATCGTCTGTGTGCCCACGCCACTGGACGACGAAACGAAGCGTGCAAATCTCGATTACGTCGAGTCGTCCGGCCGGACGGTGGCGAACCTGCTCCGAGAGGGGGACACGGTCATTCTGGAATCGACGGTTCCACCGGGAACCACCGAGACGTTCCTCGCTCCGATTCTCGAATCGTCCGGCCTCGTCGCTGGCGCGGACTTCCACCTCGCGCACTGTCCCGAGACAGTCCTCCCGGGGAACATCGTCCACGAACTCGTCCACAACGACCGCATCGTCGGCGGTATCGACGATGCCTCGACCGATGCCGCAATCGCGCTCTACGAACCACTGGTCGAGGGAACGATTCACCGCGCGCCGGACGCGACAACTGCAGAGTTCGCCAAACTCGCGCAAAACGCTTACCGCGACGTGAACGTCGCGTTCGCGAACGAAGTCGCCAGACTCGCACACGACTACGACATCAGCGCCCGGTCGACGGTCGAGTTAGCGAACAGCCATCCACGGGTGAACGTCCTCCAACCGGGACCGGGCGTCGGTGGACACTGCCTCCCCATCGACCCGTACTTCCTCGGCCACGAGTCCGACGACCTCGACCTCATCCTCGCCGCACGGCGCGTCAACGACTCGATGGCCGACTATCTCGTCGACCGACTGGAAGAGGAACTCGGGTCTGTCACGGACGCTCGAATCGCGGTCCTCGGCGTCGCCTACAAGGGGAACGTCGACGACGCGCGGCACAGCCCCGGCTACCACTTCGCCGACCGCCTCGTCACTCGCGCGCGACTCGCAGAAGGGTCTGCGGCTGAAGCTGCGACCGATGGCGGGCTCCACGTCGACGTTCGCCTCTCGGACCCGCACGTAGACGACGAACGGCTCGTCTCACTCGAAGACGCTCTCCGCGACGCCGACGCGATGGTCGTCACAGCCGACCACGACGAGTACCGCCACCTCGACCCAGACAGCGTCTCGTCGCTGATGGCTGGCCGCGTCGTCGTGGATTCGAAGTCTGTTCTCGACCCCAGTGAGTGGGCCGCAGCCGGCTTCACCTACCTCGGGCTCTGACACATATCAGATTCAGTTACTTTCGTTTTCCGGCTAATATATTGTATCTGTTATGTTATTCAGACTCACTTAACGCGAGCATAAGAGCGACATTAATTTTGGAATAATATACCGCCGTACCCCGATTTTAGGCTGCTTTTGCGAACGCCGTAAAATCACGATTTAGGCAGACTCAAACGAGAATGTATATCTTCGATAGACACTCACAAATTCCTACTAATGTAATTACCATAACATTTATTGCACTCATGGCCTATTGACCGACCATGGCACGCGAACTGGCCCACGACCAGGACCGCGACGACGACGACGAGAGCGATTCGTCCGTCGGCCGACGTGGATACCTCGGTCTGTGCGGCACGGTGGCGGCCACCGGCGCACTCACCGGGTTCACCGGGTTGGGTGCGGCGACGAACCGCCCTGAAGAGTCCTCCAGATCGTCCGACGAACACACTCTTATCGTTGCTGGCACCGGAACGTCGAGTTCCTTCGAAGTCACCGTCAGCGACACCATCAGCCCACTCGAAGCCAGTGGGGCACTCAGTACGACTGGGACAGTTGGCCCCGCTGCAGAGGGTGCTGTCCACGATGGCGCACGAAGCTACCGCTTCACCGGCGACATCACCGACATCCGTAGTAGTGGCCCGGTCTCCGTCTACGTAGACGGCGTCCAAGTCCCCGACGACGCGTACTGAGCGCGACACCGAACATCGGCTTTTTCGAGCCCGAAAACGAGAGCGACCGCGCAGTCACGACCGCGACGCTCAGTCATCCGGGTCGAGCGCGCTGTCCGTCGCGTCTGCTTCGGCGCGCAGTCGGCGCTCAGCCTCGTCGCGGTCGTCGGGATACCCAACGTCGATTCGCCAGCCCTCCAATTCGACGGTTTCGACGCGCATTCCCGCGCGGACGAGCAGTGCAATCGCGTCCGGCAGTTCGTACTCACCTCTGTTGGATGGTTGGACGAGACGACACGCACGAAAGATAGCAGGCGAGAACGTGTAGAAGCCAGTAGTCACCAACGTCGACTGCGGGTCGTCCGGCTTCTCGACGATACCGACGAGTTCGCCGCGTTCGTTCGTCGTGCAGACGCCGTGTCGTGAAGCCTTCTCGTACGAGACCGATTCGACGAGCAGCGCCGCATCGACTCCCTGCTCTCGCTGTGTTTCGACCACGTCGGCTAGGTTCGCCCTGAAGACGTTGTCACAGAACATGAGCATGAAGTCGCCGTCGATGTGCGGTTCGGCGGTCAAGAGCGCGTGGGCAAGCCCCTTCTGTTCGCGTTGGTGCGTGTACGTGAGTGGGATGCCGTGGTACTCGTCGCCGAGTCGTTCGATAAGCTGTGCTTTCAGATAGCCGACGACGAGTGTGGCCTCGGTCGCCCCAAGCGCCCGAAGTTGGTCGAGACAGTGTTCGACGAGCGGGACTCCGTCAACTTCGACCAACGCTTTCGGTCGGTCGTCCGTGAGCGGCCGAAGTCGCGTGCCTTTGCCCGCAGCGAGAAGGACGGCTTGCATATGCAGAAGAGACGGGCGCTGCTGGCATTGTTAGTCGATAGGTAGTGTGATACTGAAAAACAACATGTCTCGATTCGAGACGGTATGGGCTTCGAACGTCGTCGTTACTCAGGACACAGTGGTGTTCCGACGAGACACAGTGATGTTCCGACGGGACACAATGGTATCCCGACGAGCGTGCAGTCTGGGGAAGTAGTTCGATGGACGTCCGCCACCGAACTGGCGAACGACTACCGCTGGAGGTAGCCGTCGAGCCACTCCATGGTCACGTCGTCGAACGAAACCGTGGTTCCGCCGTGTTCCTCGACGAACGAACTCGCGTCGTCTCCGTTCGAGAACGGAATGAGGTCGGGACCCATTCCACCGTGGACGTCGCTGTCGACGACGTACGTCATTTTCTCGGCGTCGCCGAAGGTGTCGGCTCCGGTGTGCGTCGAGATGAACGTCCGTTCCTCCTCGGTTCGGAGTTCGTAGTCGACAGTCGAGTAGTCGGTCACGTAGATGGTAGTTGCCGTCCACCCCTGACGTTTGTGCTCGAAGTAGTAGGGGAACAACCCCATGCTGAGGGTGTGGAACCACGCCGGGTTGTCGTGGCCTTCGGGAGTGTTGTCGGCGTAGAAAATCTGTCCGTTTGGCCCCGCGTGCACGCCGATGACCATCCCGCCTTGGTCGTCTTCCTTCCCGCCCGAAAGGTCGATTGGCTCCGGTTTCGGCTCAGACTCGCCACCACCGAGACAGCCTGCGAGAGCTGTGACAGCGCCGAGTGAGATGGCTCGCGTCGCTGTCCGGCGAGAGACTGCACGGTTCGTCCAGCTATCCGGTGTTGGGTCACGTGGCATCGACTCGTCTACCCGATGGTCGGGTCGACTTCCTATTTAAAACTCGAGGTATGGAATCGATATTCGAGCATCGAACCGGAAAAGCAGCGCCTCGCACGGTATCGTCGGGCACAGACGTAGCGAGAGTTCGACCAGCCAGCAACTCAGGCCGCGATGCGGACACCCTCGACGAGCGAGCACACGTCGTCGAAGAGTTTGTCCGCAGTGTCGGGGTCGCGAGCCTCGGCAGTGACACGAATCAGCGGTTCGGTACCACTCGCGCGCACGAGGAACCAGCCATCGTCCGTGTCGACGCGGAGTCCGTCTGTCGCGTCGATGTCGTCGTAGGTGGCGTAGAGGTCCCTCGCGATGCGGTCCATCGCGTGGTCCGCGTTCTCGGTCTCGACGCTGGTTCGGCGGGTCGTGTACGCAGTGTCGCCGAGCGAGGCGACCTGTTCCGAAAGCGGGCCGTTACGAGTGACGAGTTCGGCGAGTTTCAGCGCCGCGTAGTGGCCGTCGGGCGCCAGCGTCTCGTCGGGCCAAATCCAGACGCCGGACTGTTCCCCGCCGAAGACGAATCCGGGATGTGCCACTGCCTCGGCGACGTTGACGTCTCCGACAGGTGTGTACGCGACAGAGCCGCCCGCGCTCTCGACGACGTCCTGTACGAGCAGGCTGGTGTCGACGGGGACCGCGACGACGTCCCCCGGTTCGACCGCGTCACGCGCAAACAACGCGAGTAGGGAGTCGCCATCGACGTAGGTGCCAGTCTCATCGACTGCGACGAGCCTGTCGGCGTCGCTATCGTGAGCAAGACCGATATCCGCACCCAGCGCGGGGACGGTCTGTCTGAGCGCTGACAGCGTCTCGGCGGTTGGTTCGCTCTTTCGGGCGGGGAATCGCCCGTCGTACTGGCCATCGAGCGTGTTGACCGTTGCGCCCAACTGGTGGAGCGCGTCGACCGACACGCGGCCCGTCCCGTTCCCGAGGTCGAACGCGACAGTCAGGTCGTCGAAGGAGTCGAATGCCGAGACGAGATGGTCGACGTGTCGGGCACTCACACCCGGGTAGAGTCGCTCGTCGCCGAACGCGTCCCAGTCGGCGCGTTCGATGTCACCGCGGTTGAGTCGGTGGACGATTTCCCGCGTCTGCGCACGGTCGAAGGCGCGGCCACTGGACGACCAGAGTTTCAGTCCGTTGTCGGACGCCGGGTTGTGTGAGCCCGTGACTGCGATTCCAGCGTCGGCACCGAGCCAACCGACGGCACGTGCGACGGTCGGCGTCGAGACGACGCCCAATCTGATGACGTCAGCACCGGACTCTCGGAGTCCAGCACTGACGGCGTCGGTGAGGACGTCGCCACTGAGGCGGGCGTCCTGACCGACGACGACGGTCCGGGAGTCACAGCCAACCGCACGGCCGATGCGGAGCGCGAGGTCGGCAGTGACGGTTCGGCCGACCGGACCCCGGATGCCACTCGTTCCGAACATACCGGGACAGACGCTGCAAACGTGTTTTGGTATATGTCGCCTACCAACACACTGTGGGTTTCAGGGACGTCCTACTCAGATTCAGACAGTGAGTAATCGGGTGACTGCGGTGAGTTACTGTCGCTGGAGGGTTAGTTCCGAGTCAGCGCCCGCGTCTCGTCGATAGGTGTAATCTCGATACGGTCTGCGGCGTGAATCGCGACTCGGTAGCCAGCATACGAAAAAGAGAGCATCGCGTCGTCGGTTCCACAGAAGACCTGGTCAAGTGCATCTGGGTCAATCGTACGTGCAAGTGGGGGTAGTTCAGTTGGCCGAACTCCCTCGATTGCCGCGACGCTCAAAACCACGTTCGTGCTGAGCGGTTCGTCGTGTTCTCGTCCCACTCGATAAAAGCCCGTCGAGTGGTCGTACTCTACCTTTGATTGCATCCATTGTTCCGTCTGTGCCATCATGCTGAGAGACAATGATGGGTGTGCAGTGGTGGTTCTTAAAACCGTGCAATTTGTGAACAGTTGTATATCGTGAGAGTCACGAATTAGTGAAGATAACATTACCGGCACAGAATCCAAAAGCGCCCGTGAAACTTCCACAGAGGGAGTCAAATTAGTCCGTGACAGTTGGAAAGTCAATAACGAACCATATCTGTGTCGAGACAATCATGGTCGACAGAACGAATCAGCGCAGATATCGAACGCCCTGCGAACGAAAGTGAGCGAGACGGGTCACTCAGTGTTCATCGAACTCATCGAATCGACCGAGAAGGGTAAATGAGAGTACTCAGCAGCTGTCGGCGGCGATTCGCCTCGTCGAAGACGCAGTAGTTAGAACGGCGGGCTGTAGTCTTCGTACTCGTCCATCTCTTCCATTTCGTCGGTCTTGTTCGGCATCACAGCCGCTCGCGGGCCGTTCGCGCGACGGACGGTCACTTTGGAGAGGTCCTCGACTTCGTCGGGGAGCCGGTGGCGAATAGCTCGCATCGTCATCGGTGCGATGCCACAGCCAGAGCAGGCACCACCGATGACGACCGTCACTTCACCGGTTTCGTCGTCGACGTCCTCGATCTCGAAGTGGCCACCGTGTTCTTGAATCTGCGGTACGTTGTCGTTCAGGAAACTTCGCGTCTGTCGTTCGAGGCTTTCTGCGCTCATACAGGTAACCATTCGCCGCATTTGTGTTAAAACTATGGAGTTTGGACGCCCTAAATTTGAATATGTGATTTTTAGGCTATCCAAACAATTACAAATGCATGATTTTACTACTGCTTCCGATGGATACCGCTATAGTACCAACCAGTAGACGGCAGAGCCGGTATTGTGAGAATATTCCACCCGGTTTATTTCGAATACTAATACCAGGACATTTGATTTAGGGCCGCCTAAAATCCGAAAACCATATGAGTATTTAGGTTGGCCTAAAACCATGGTAGCGGTAGCAAACAGCTACGGACCACTGACGCAGGCATGAACGTCGAGAGACACACTCGACAGGCTCTCGACCGGGTCCACAGTGAGCGAGAACGCATCTTAGAGAAACAAGCCGCGTACGACGAGTTCGAACGTCGCATCCGCGGCCTCTCTCCCGGCACGCCCAACCAACGAGCGGCGATGTCCCAGACGACGGGTGCGAGTGGCCTCGCTGGGTGTGCGGTCAGTCAGGCAAGCACCAACCGGAGTCGAGGAGACCAGTGCCAGCGGGTACGGGAGGCATTCGCCCAGACTGTCCGTCCGTGTAGCCTCGACGACGTTCGGACGCAAGAGTCGCTGTTGAAGACGATTCGGGAGGAACTGGGTGAAGACCTTGCGATTGCACTGGCCCCGGAGAGTGCAAGTCGATTCACACCGGAGACCAAACGAGCAGTTCTCGAGGCGACTGCCGAGCGGTGTGGCGAACTCACCGTCATGGAGCGAGCGCTCGAACGAGAGGAGCGCTCACTCGAACAGACGGACGACGCGGTCACAGACGCCGTCGACTGGCTTAGCCGAGTCGACGAGACACCCCTTTCGACACTCGGATTCGACGAGTTGCAGACGCGACACGCGGAGTTATCCGAGCGCCGGACTCGATGCGACACTCTCGCTCGTGAGCGCCAGTCGACGCTCGCCGAGACGTCGAACAGCGGCGTGAGCGTCGCCATCCAACAGCGAGCACTCACCGAGTATTTGTACGCCGAATCGGCGGTCGAGCATCCCGCATTGGCGACGATAGTTTCCCTCGATAGCGTGCTGGCAGCGTGTCAGCGAGGGGTTCGAGACCATCTGGTTCGGAGGGTATAAGTTGCAATTGGACGACATATATGCGACGAACGCAACCACCACTCAGCTCGAACACCAATGACAAGTGCATCGCTGTATCTGCTGGCACTGTACATCGTCGAACACAGAGAAGAGCCACCAGTTTCGCCGAGTGTCGTCGCCGAGCAAGTCGGTCGCTCGTCGGCGACAGTCATAGAGGCCTTCCATCAATTCGACGAGGAGGGATTGGTCTCGTACGAACCGTACAAAGGAGTGGAGCTAACCGAAGCAGGAACGGAGGCCGCAGAAGAACTCCACGAGACGTATGTGACGCTCTCGTGGTTTTTTCGGAGCGTTCTCGACCTCGACGAGTACGAAGCAGAGGCGATGGAGATGGCGGGAATCGTCAGCGGAGACGTCGCAGAACGACTCGTCACGACACTTCCCTACGATGGCAGTTCGCCTGCCGAAATCCCCGAGATAGACTGGGGGAGCGGAGAACTGGAACAAGATTGAGAACGAGAGCGGAACCGAGAGCAAAAACCGGAATCGAAAGTGGCGACGGTTCCGGTCACGCAGACTGGGACGACTATTTTGTATCGCTTCCGTCACCCGGCTCGTCTTCTGACGACGGGTCTTCCTCCGCGTTGATGAGTGCTTCCGCAGTTCCGACAGCAGTGCTCGCTTCCTCATGTGACGGCGCGCGTGGACTGAACGCGGCTCGTTCGTACCACTCGGTCAACGAACGAAGCATGTCGGAGTCTGCGATACCGTCCCGAACACTCTCGTAGAACTCGGTGTGAGTCTCCGAATCTGACCCGGGAGCAGCATCGCGGAGTCGACGGCGGGTCGCGATGTATGCACGCTCTGTTGCACCTGCCGGGTCGTCACTGAGTCGTTCGCGCGCGAGGCGAAGGAGTTCCCGCGGTGAGAGCGCCGACCGGCCCGTCGAGGATGCGGCACCGCGACCGCCGCCGACGCGAGCACGCCCGGCGATGGGCGAGGGTGCCACGCCGACGCCGTCTGCGACAGTTCCGATACGCCGGAGCGCGACGAGGCCGCCGAGGACGATGACCACGACAGTACCGAGCGCGACTGCGCCGGTCGGCACAATCACGTCACCGACCAGCAACTGTTCTTGCACCGTAACCGACTGGCCACCCGGGAGTGGAACCGACGGAAGGGCCGGTGCCGGGATAGCGGGACGAGCAGGTGACACCACTCCGAGTTCGACAGCGACCGATTCACTCTCTGCTGCCAGCAGGTTCGACCCGCGGCCGGGGTACGCGACAGAGACGGCGACAGACCCGTTTTCACGTTGCTCATCGTCCAGTTCGAGCGTGGTAGCGAACCGACCCTGCTCGTCAGTCCGAATCCGTTCGACACTCGTTCCGTCGACCCGCACGTCGAGCGTGACGTTCGAAATTGGTGTTTGGTCGACAGTTCGGAAGGTTCCCGACACTCGGACTCCCTCGTCGGTGGGGGCGACGTTCGCCAGTCGGACGGACGTGGCAGTCGTCTCGACTACGACGGGGCGGGTGACGTTGACCGGGGCGAGCGCCCGTTCTTCGGCCGGGATTTCGACGCGAAGCTGTCTGTCACCCGGTGCGACGTCAGCCGGTAAGTCGAGTTCGAAGACGAACCGACCGTCCTCGTCTGTGACGTTCTGGGCACGGGTTCGCCCGTCGAGGGAGAGCGCAACCGTCGCATTCGGTGCGGGAGTCTCATTGACGAACATCCGTCCTTCGACGCGGACGGTCTCACCGTAGGCCGTCTGTGTCGGCGCGGCGTCGACAGTGAACGCGGGTGTCGACTGCTCGATTCGCAGCGAGAGCACCGTCGTCGACCCGAGGAACGAGGAGTTCGGGTCGGGGACGTACGAGACCGAGACGTTCTGCGGGCCGGTTCCGACCATCGTCGGTCGGTAGTCGAGACTGAACGACCCGTCGGCGTCGGTCACGACGCGCGTGGACTGGGCCCCGACAGTGATGTTGAGTGAGGCGTCTCCAAGCGGTTCACCGTCCGTCTCGGTGACGCGACCGGCAATCGGGAACGGGTCGGCGAACGACCCCGCGACAGCCCCGCTTTCTGCCTCGATTTGCGTCCGTCTGAACTCCGCATCTCGGACTTGCTCTTGGCCCTGTTCGACCGACGTACTGACAGTGTCGAGACGCTCTCGTCCGACGCCGAGTTCGACGCCACCTGACGACTCCACCTCGGTGTAGTTCGCTTCGAGGCGAGTGCGCGACTCTCCCGCTTCGACTGCGAGTTCGTCGAGTTCGCGCGCGAGGGTTCGCGCACGATTCTCGTTGCCCGCGGCCTTCGCTTCGAGATAGCGCTGGTACGTTCGGTCGTACTCCTGGACGGTTTGGATGTATTCGAGTTGCCCCTCACGAGTGTCGACGAGGTTCGTCCCGGTGGTGTCGAGGTCACGGTCGCTGGCGATGAGTTCGTACCGGTCGAGAAGTGTGTCGTACTCGGGGCCGAGAATCTCGCGCGCGCGTTGGTAGTCGTCGTCCGAGAGGGCTTCTGCACTCGCTTTTAGGCGCTCACCCAGCGCGGTTACGAGATACGCTTCGATGGACGACACGTTGCCCTGGCCGACCGTCTCGTCGGGGTCGAGATGTCGCGGTGGCGACGACGCGTTCGTCTCGTTCGTCTCGTTTTGCATTCCCGTCTCGTCCGTCTCACCATCCATCTGTCCAACCCCCACCGTCTCGCCGTCTATCTGTTCAGCTATCGGTGCTCCATCGACCGCGTCTTCGCCGTCGAAGTCAGCGAACGCGACTGCTGGCGAGACCGCCGAAGCGAGGAGGAGGAAGGCAACTGCGAGGACCAGTGGTCGCACGTGTTAGGCCTCCATTGTGGGCTCGCTGACGGTAACCCAGACGTGGACGTGGTCGTCGGCGTTCCCGAACGTCGGGTCGGCGGGCGGTTCGTTGTAGTACAACAGATACGTCAAACGAAGGTCGCGGCCAGTGAACGACGGCGTGACATCGTGTTCGAGTCGCCACGTCTCGTCGTCTTCGAGGTTCGCCCGGAAGCGGTCGAGTTCGCGCTGTTCCGTCACCACTCCCTCGTCGTCTACGTCTTGCAACAGCACGACGACGGTGTAGGCCTGCTGGGACCCTTCGCGGTTTTCGATACCGACGACCATCGGCTTCGACTCGCCGAGTTCGAACTGCGATGGGTAGTTATCGGCGATGAGCGTCCCGTCTTCGGCCTCCGCGAGGAGGTAGAATTCACTGAACGATTCTCCGACGCGCGGTTCCGCGGCCGCGTACGCAAGGCTCGCACCGGCACCGACGACTGCGACTGCGACAATCACGTCGACCGGGCGAATGGCCCGGCTCTGGAAGGGGTTCGTGAGAATCTCCGGGGACTCGTACCGTTCGTCACCGGGCAGCGAGGCACGGCGTGCTGCTGCGACGACCGTCGCAGAGAGCGTCACCACGGACAGCGAGACGAGCACCGAACCCAGGGTGAGTGAAAACGGCGAGAAGTGGACGCCGAGCGCGACGAGCGGAGCCACGACGATGCTCGTCCCGATGGCGAACGTCAGTCGCTCGACATCGTCAGGAGTCTCTCGCGAATCCGCCGGTTGGGCTGTGTCGGGCGCTTCGGGGTACAGCGCAGAGACGAGGGCGTACCCCGGCGCGAGGAGGACAAATGCAACGGCCAGGAGGCCGCGAATCGCTACCGCTACGGGTTCATCTGGGAGGACCATTGCGACCCAAGTAGCGACGACGACGACGACGAGGATGGTCAGGTCGGCGGGGAACTCCCGTAAGAACGCGGGCGGTCGAAACTGTAGGCTCGCGTCCGTGGACATTGTTCACAATACGTTCGCTTACAGCAAAAATCAGTCGGTGCGACACGTCCGAAACGCGACTAGATTGGTCGGCGGACCATCTATCTCACCAACAACTTAAACTCGTTTGCTAACGTTGTACATTCGAGTGAATCTCACGAGACGTTTCTGGGGTGTGGTCGCGCTTGCCGTTCTCTCGGGGGCGGGAGCGGTGGCGTTCGAACGACCCGCGCTGCTCGTCGCAGCCGTGGGACCGCTGGCGTGGCTCGTCAGTCGGCAGTACGCGTTCGTCCGCGCCGCCGGCATCGCCGTGTCGGGTCTCGACGTCGAGTTTACCCCGGAGCGTCGGACGACGCCTGCTGGCAAACCGCTGTCAGTGACCGTCGCTGCGAAGCTCCCGCGGCCGGTGTCGGCAGTCGTTCGTATCGAACCGGACGTGCCCGTCGGTGCGGCGGCAGATACCGAATCGACCGTGCTACTCGAATCACCGGAGACCGACGGGTCGCTCTCGTTCGACGTCACGTGGCGCGTCGCCGGACGCTACGAACTGCCGCCCGCGCGTGTCGTCGTCGAGGATGCGGCCGGGTTGTTCTCAGTCGAGACGACCATGGGCGACAGCGTCGTCGTCGACGTGGACCCCGCGCGGGCGACAGACGTGCTCGTTCGGGGTGGGCGGTCCGACAGGTTCGTCCCGCTCGGCGTCTCGAAACCGTGGCTCGCCGGACAGGGGACCGAAGTCGCCGACATTCGGGAGTACAAACCCGGAGACCCCACGAACCACATCGAGTGGAAAGCCACCGCACGGCGGGGGTCGCTCCACATCCGTGAGTTCGAAGCCGAGACGAATCCATCGGTGATGGTTGTCTTCGACGCGCGCGCGAGGCTGTCTGCCGGTGAGACCGGCGGCACCAAACTCGCGTACCTCCGTGAGGTCGCACTGTCGTTCCTCCAGCGGTCGCGAAACGTCTCCGAGCCACTCGGTCTGACCGTCGTCAGCGACGACGGCCGACCGACGATGCTCGAACCCGGGAGCGCCGCCAGCCACTACAAACAAGTCCGCGAGCAGTTGTTCGAAGCCGGCAGCGAGGGCGGGTCCCAGACGAATCAGTCTCGTCGGTCGCCCGGAAGTGCGCGCGCCGCCGCGTTAGCGCTGGAAACTGAGCAGTCGGCGTTCGCCCGCCACCTCGAACCGTTCTTCCAGGCACGCGCGCCGTACGCGAGCGCAGTCTCGAACGACCCGCTGTATCGAGCAATCGTCCGCCACGGGAGCGTCGCTGGCGGGGACTCGCTGACTGTCATCTGCACCGACGACGCCGGCCGGACGGCGCTCGTCGAAGCGGTGACTGCCGCCCGGCGCTTCGGAAGTCGCGTCCTCGTGTTCCTGACGCCCACGGCGCGGTTCGACGGACGACTCACGCAGGACCGCCTCGACGAGTTCGAGCGCGTTCGCGCGCAACTCGCCGGAATGCCGAACGTCTGGGCCTACGAGGTCGCACCCGGACACAGCATCGGGACACCCGAGGGCGACACGGAACCACAGTCGGCAGTTGGCCAGCACTCGGCCGCCGGGCGCGGCGATGCCAACACAGAGACGAACGTCGCGGAGGTGCAATGATGCGTATCTCGACCGTCGAGGCGGCGGCCATCGGAGGGTTCGCTGTCGCCGCGTGGGTCTCGATTGGCCCGCTCGGTGTCGTCATGGCGCTGGCTGTCGGACTGGCATCGTTCCTCTTTTCGGCACCCTACGCGTTCGTCGTCGGTCAAGTGCTGCTCGTGGCACTCGTCCCGACGACCGCCACGGGATTTCTGGGCGCGGAAGTCGCGCTGCTCGGACTGGTCGTCGGTGACCTCGAAGACGCCGGGGAAGCTCGGCGGACCGTACCCATCGCCCTCGGGTTTGCGCTCGTGGGACTCAGCGTCGTGTTCGTCGCCGTTCCGTACGGAACCATGGCAGCAGCGGTCGCGGTCGTGACCGCCGGCGGGCTCGCACTTGGTGTGCTCTCGCAGTACACCGTCGTCGGAGGGACCTAACTATGCACACATTCGACTCTGAGACATCCGTCACCGAATCAGACGTTGCATCGCTCGCCGCACGCATCGACGAACTGGAGGCCGAAAACAAACGTCTCAGGGCGGAGACCAGAGAGCTGAGACAAGTCAGATACCGCCGCGTCGCGCTCGGGTTCGCCGTGGTCGGCGTCTTGTCGTTCGTGGCGGGCTGGTACCTTCCCGACTCGCAGACCGTCCTCTTTGGTCTCGGTGGAGTCGGCCTCTTCGCGTCGCTTTTGATGGTCTCGCTGGTGCCGACCGACATCGTCGCGGCACCGACAGCCAGCCACCTCCGGGCGGCCCACGCCGCCACCGTCGAAGGAATCGTCTCCGACCTCGGACTGCACCGAACGACAGTGTACGTCCCGACACCGAGCGAGCGGCCGGAGATTGCCGACGTTCGGCTCTACATCCCACAACACAGAGAGTACGAGGTTCCGTCGCCGCCAGCGCTTCACGACGTGTTCGTCGTCACCGAAGACGAGCGAAACCGCGGCGTCTCGCTGCCGCCGAGTGGTGGGGCGCTTCTCGTCGCCCTCGACCGAGACGAAGACGTTCCCCTGCTCGACGCCGACGAGGTAGTCGAACGGCTCTCGGATGCGATTGTCGAAGGGTTCGAACTTGCAAACGACGTCGAAATCGACGCAGACATCGACGCCGGGAGAGTTTCCGTCTCGGCCTCAGGAAGCGCGCTCGAAGACGCGGAGTTGCTCGACCATCCCGTTGGGTCGCTCGTTGCGAGCGCGCTCGCACGGGCACTCGGCACCGAGGTGACACTCACCGTGGAGACGGACGACGAAGAACCAGTGTTCGTCTGCCGATGGGACCCGAAAGCGACGCAAGACGAGAGTCGGCCCGGGACAGAGACCAGCGGGTTGGCCGCGTAGACTACCGCGAAACCGACAACTGCCGTACTTTCTCTCGCGCTTCTGCCGTCGAAATCTCCCGATGATAGAACACAGAACCTGGCTCTTGGAGTGCGCCGCCATCCTCGAGACTCCCCGTATCGACCGGCCCGAAGCCAATGTCTCTGACGAGGTCGGCGACGACTGCTTTTGCTTCGGGGTCGTCGCCCGCGAGGAAGATAGCGAACCGTTCTGACTCGGAGATTTCGGGGTGTCCTTTGTCCCGAAGCGTCTCCCAGTACATCGTGTTGAACGCTTTGACGACACGTGCACCAGGAAGTTGCTTGGCGATGAGTTCCGACGACGTGGCGTCACCGAGGTCCATCACGTGATAGTCTTCAGTGTACGGATTCATCGCATCGACGACGATACGGTTGTCGAACAGCTCAGCGTCCGGGAGCGTCTCGCGCTCTCGAAACGGAATGGCGAGGAGAACGAGTTCGCCGAACTCGACCGCACGTGCTGGTTCGACGGGCGTGATTCGCGGCAGGTTCTCGGCGAGGTCGGCCAACGAGTCTGGACCGCTTCGGTTCGCAATCGCCACCTCGTGGCCCACCTCGACGAACAGTTGCGCTGCTGTTGCACCTACCTTTCCGGCACCGAGTATGCCAATTTTCATGAATAAAGATTCATGTTAAGTGCATTGAATCTTGGGTGAAAACGAGTGTCCGGGACGCAAGCGGCCTTACTCGTCGGTGCCGCCGTCTGCGACGCTGGAAGCTTCGTCTGCCGTATCGGCCACACCGGGGGGAGAGACCGATTCGACAACCTCGTCGACGACGCCGCGTTCGTCAACGTCACCGAAGACCGCATCTGGCCGGAGAACGATGCGGTGGGCGACAGTCGGCTTGGCAAGCACCTTCACGTCGTCCGGGGTGACGTAATCGCGTCCGTGGAGGGCAGCACGGGCCTTGGACGCAGTGAGGAGCCCAATCGAGGCGCGCGGCGACGCACCGTAGGCTACCGCTGGGTGTTCGCGCGTTTCGGTCACGAGGTCGACGATGTACTGTTTCACGTCGTCGTCGACGAACACCTCGTCGACCGCGTCGCGGGCCGATTCGAGTTCGTTCATCGTGATGACCTGCTGGATATTGAGCGGGCTGAGGTCCGGGTTGGTGTCGAACCGGTCGAGAATGACGTGCTCTTCGTCGTCCGAGGGGAGGTCGACAATGTACTTGAGTTGGAAGCGGTCGCGTTGCGCCTTCGGGAGTTCGAAGGTCCCCTCCATCTCGATGGGGTTCTGCGTGGCGACCACGAGGAACGGGTCCGGGAGCGACAGCGTGTCCCCCTCGATAGTGACCGTTCCCTCCTGCATCGCTTCGAGCAGCGCCGACTGCGTCTTCGGTGTCGCCCGGTTGATTTCGTCGGCGACGACGACGTTCGTAAACACTGGCCCCTTCTGAATCTCGAACGTGCCCGTCTGCTCGCGGTACACTTTCGTCCCTGTGAGGTCGGCGGGGAGCACGTCTGGCGTGAGTTGGATACGGCGGGTGTCGAGGCCAGTCGACCGAGCGAACGACGCAGCAATAGTCGTCTTCGCGACGCCCGGAACGCCCTCGATGAGGACGTGACCTCCGGTCAGGAGTGCGATGGTCAGTCCCTCGACCACAGCTGCGTTTCCGACGAGAACTGTTTCCATTTCTTCGGCCAGCGCTTGGTAAATTTCGGAAACGTCAGTCATGACAGTAGTAACAACGGCAAAGGGCAAAACTGTTTGTCCAATAACGGGAGAATCGAGTGGTCACAGGAGGAGCCAAACCGGGGAGAGACAATGACTCACGAACTGTCGGAGTCGGGGTGACGTCGCTCCCGGCGCGGTGCGGCGAGGAACCCAACCGCGAGCGCGACTCCGACTCCAACGATGACCTGAACCCGCTGGTCAGTTCGAACGACCTGCTCGACGACCGCGAGAGCCGGTGTTCCCGTGCTTCCGGTCTGGTCGATAATGACTCGGTCGTGCTGTTCGATGAGGGCCGACGCGAACGCGCGGTTCCCCGGTCGGTCGAGCATCGCGTTGATGAACATACTGGGGTCCGAAACGGCGACGACACGACCGTTACCCACGGGTTCGACAGTCACGACCGGGTGCGCTGCCATCGGCTCTCGCGGGTCCGGTTCGCCGTCACCGTTTGTGTCGAGATAGGAGAACGTCGACGCGCGGACGAGTGGCGTGAGACTTCCAGGGAGTTCGACCGTGCCATTGGCGGCGGCGACGGGCGTTCCGTTCTCGTCCAGTGCCGTCGCGCTGTCCGCGTAGATAGCCGTGCCGTAGTTGAGCGTCAGCGCCTCGACGCCGGTCGTGAAGTTGTGCTGTGTGACGTTCCGTGCGATTGGAAGCGCAGGGTCGCGGTAGTACAGGCGTTCATCTCTGAGAACACGCCCATCGAAGCGCGCGTCCGCGCCGACTCCTTCGAGGACGGCGTTGCCGCCAGTTCCGTAGTCGTCGGCCACGACGAGCGTGCCGCCAGCGCGGACGAATAACTGAAGGGCAGCGAGTTGTTCGGGTGACGGGTCGGATGGAGCACCGACGAACGCGACAGCACCGACTGGTTCGACCCGGTCGTACTGTGCGGGTTCTGTGATAGTGAGTGCCCGGATGTCGGAGTCGGATGCCACCGCCCGAAGCGACGAGGAACCGTCCCACTCGGTGTTGTAGGCGTCGAACGCTATCGAGGACGTTCCGGCCGCGACGCCGAGTGACGCCGCGACGACGACGACGTAGAGGACGAACGCGAGTTTCGGAATCCGGCGGCGAGACGTCATAGCACGCCACCTTCCTGCAGTATCGTGGACACCCGAGTGACGACGACGTAGCCGAACACGAGGAAGCCCGCGAGGATTATCCAGCGCAGGTGGTCTCGCCAGCGCTGGACGTGGTTCACCGGCTCGGTAAGCTCCGTGATGAACAGGAAGCCGACGAAGACGAAGACGAACAGTAAGTCGAGCGCGACGAGTTCGAGGACTGAGAGAACCGCGACGCTGGCCAGTGTCCACGTCAACAGTGCGTAGACGAATCGGAGACGTCCCGGTATCATATCACATATGTCGTCACGTAGGTACTTGTACCTTCCTCGGAATTTCACACCATCAGACGCCATACCCGTCGATTTTCCTGAACGAATCGACCACAAGGGGGATACCCTTCGGGCGACAGATACCAGTCATGTGGCCGTGGGGACACCTCGCATTTGGCTACCTTCTCTACTCACCAGCGGTGCGAGTCAAGACTGGCCGCGCGCCTGAGGGGGTGGCCGCTATCGCGCTCGCGCTCGGGACGCAGTTCCCGGACCTCGTCGACAAGCCGCTGGCGTGGTATCTCGACGTGCTCCCCCACGGTCGGTCGCTCATGCACTCCGTGTTCGCGCTCGTCGTGGTGTCGCTGGTCGTGATTCGCCTCGGTCGGCGATACGAATCCCCGGCGGGTGCGGCGTTCGCCGTCGGACACGCGTCGCACCTCGTAGGAGACGCACTGAGACCACTCCTCGCCGGCGACTGGGCGAACCTCACGTTCCTCGCGTGGCCGCTGCTTCCCGTCCCACTGGCGACAATCGAAGATACGTCGCTGGTGGCACTCCTCACGAGAGTCACACTGTCGAGTGCTGCGTTCGGTGAGATACTGTTGGGACTCAGCGTCGTGTTGCTGTGGATCCTCGACGGCCGACCGGGCCTGCAAACGATTGGCCGCCTCGTTCGGGAGGCGTCACGAGAGAATCGTCGTCACTGAACCACCGTGGCTGAATCGTCATCACTGAACCACCGTGGCTGAATCGTCGTCTGAAACGTCCATACTGAAACGTCAACCAAGCTGAGTCGCGTGTCGAAAAACAGTGCGGCGTGGGGAGGAGAGTGCAGCGGACAAAGACCAGTGCAGCGAACAAAGACCGAGACAGTTGCAGTGAGGCCTACTTTCGTCGTTTCTGCGACCCGCGAAGTCCGCGACGCTTCGACTCCTGAGAATCGAGAACCATGGCGAGTACCAAGCCGAGGGCACCACCAACCGCGCGTTTGACCGAGCGACCCGATGGAGTCTCGAACGACGCGAGCGAGCGAAGGACGCCGAGGAAGCCGAGAAGCGTCACTATCGCGCCAGCGACGTACGAGATGGCAACGGGATTCCCGGAAGGGACGTACTTCCGCCAGAGCCGCCAGAGGAAGTCCTTGAGCAGGAGCATCGAGAGTTTCGGGACGAACGTCCGGTAGTCGATGCCGCTTTCCTCGTCGCCGTAGCGGGCCCGCATCGGAACGTTCACCACGGGCATCTCGGCGACGTTGAGTCTGACGAGGAGGTCGTTGAGAAACCCGTAGTCGTCGTAGATTGCCCCGAGGTCGACCGCACGCAGTGCCTCCGCAGAGATTGCGGTGTAGCCGTTTTGCGGGTCGCGGATGTGCCAGTAGCCACTCGCGATGCGAGTCAGGAGCGTGAGGATGGTGTTCCCAAACAGCCGATGACCGGGCATATCCGCCCACGAGGCGGGACCAGTGAGTCGGTTGCCGACGGCGTAATCGGCCTCGCCGCGGGCGACAGGGTCGATGATGTCTTCGAAGATGTCGGGGTCCATCTGCCCGTCCGCATCCATGACGGCGATGATGTCGATGCCGTCTTCGAGGGCTGCACGGTAGCCGGTCTTGACAGCCGCCCCACGGCCGAGATTCGTCTTGTGACGGATTGGGACGACGAAGTCGCCGGTGAGCGCACCACCGTCAGAGAGTGCCTCCGCGGGCGTGCGCGAGTCGTCGTCGAACTCACTGCGGAGCACCGGCTCGCGTTCGGTCTCGCCGACACTCGGGGTCGCCGAGCGTGCCGCGTTCGCGCGGGCTGCGTGGGCGCGGATGACCTCCCACGTGTCGTCGTTAGAGCAGTCGTCGACGATGTACGCTCTGTCCGCGACCGACGGGAGAGTGTCGATGACATCGCCTACGAAGTTCGCTTCGTCGTGGCCCGGAACGACGACGGCGACCGTCTTACCGAGGTACACGTGAGTCACCTCCCAAGTGTCGGGCGTTCCGCCCCTGTCCCCGTCTCTTCGGAGGTCGTTTGTCGGCCATCATAGATATTCTCGACAGAATCTTTCGTGAGAGCCACCTTTGTTAAGCGGCAACTCCCCCCAAGAGGACAACTCCAATACACATTAATTCCGGCGTAATTAGGTCCCTACCTTCAGAATTTGCCGAATGAATTGAAAATATGTCTGTCGTATTTTTCTGAAATTCAGGAATACAGTACAATCTTGAAAGTCGAAATATACACTGTTCACCTATCACTTATTTTGAGAGTCGAGAGTCCCCTCGTAGGGGGCGAACACAGGACGGTCGCAATACCGTAATGATGCGTCTCGACGCCCTGGATAGATGCGTCTCGATACCGTGGGTGCGACGAAGTAAAAGAAGGAGAGAGCCTACTCAGACCGATTCGAAAACACGTCGACACCGCCGTCCGAGAGTGGAGCGTCTCCGTGCGCCGCGTCCTCGACGTGGTCGAGCGCGGGCTGGCGGTCCTCGACCGGGGGTCGGTGGCCATCGTCCAACACGGCGGCGTACAGAGAGACGATGTCGGCGGCGACGACATCCCAATCGAACTGGTCGCGGACGTAGGCCCGGTTTCGCTCGCCCACGGCAGTGCGGAGGGCTTCGTCCTCAACGTATTGCCTGAGCGCCGTGGCGAGTTGCACCCGCGACGGTGGAATGTCGAGAACCGCTCCGTGGATTCCGTCTTGGATGACGTCTTCGAGCGCCCCAGCGGGAGTCGTGACGACCGGAAGTCGGGCGTTCATGGCTTCGAGGACGACCGTCGGAAGTCCTTCGGAGCGAGAGAGCGAGACGAACACGTCGGCGGCGTGGTAGGCGGCCTGCAACTCCTCGAACGGGAGGTTCGAGAGGAAGTGGAATCGGTCGTCCGCCCGCGCCTGCAAGTCGGCGACGAAGGACTCCTCACCGTGGCCGACGACGACGACGTTCACGTCGAGGTCCGCGAGTTCGTCGACAACGGTGTCGACGAGCACATCGGGATTCTTGAGTTCGACCAGTCGCCCGACGAAGAGAATCGTCGGCCGTGACGGGTCGATGCCGTGAGTTTCGCGAAACGCCTCGACAGTCGATTCCGGGACGTCGTGTTCGTCGGGGTGGATACCGTTGGGGATGACGACGACCTTCTCCTCGGGAACGCGATACTCGCGGAGGAGTCGCCGCTTTTCGGCCGCACCGAGGACGATAATCCGGTCCATTCGGTCGAAGATGAACTGTGCGAAGGGGTGATACGCGAACTCGACTGCCTTGGCGACGAGTCCCCCCATCGGTTGGAACCCGTGAATCGTCATCACCGTCGGCGCGTCTTTCGGAAGCGCGAGCGTGGCGGCGAGCGACGAGAGGTACCACGGACTGTGGAGGTGATAGACGTCCGCGTCGTACTGGCGAACGACGCGAAACAGTTCGAGAGAAAGCGGATTGCGCATCACCGTCGCCGTCGTCTTACAGTACGTCACCCCGGATTCCGGACCGAGCGGACTCCGGTCGTTGGCGAGGCTCATGTCGGTCGTGACGACGTCGACAGCGTTCCCACCTGCCCGGAGTGACTCGGCGAGGCGGTGGCTGTAGTTCTCCAACCCGCCGAGTGAGGGGCGGTGGAGGTGGTTGACTTGAACGACGTGCATTGACAGGCGTCGATTGGTCGAGTGGGGCGTTAGTAAGCCGTCGGCTACCGCCGGAACGGGCTCTGCAGCGCCGGTACGAGTCGCACTTCGGCCCTGGTACGAATCGCGTAACTATCCCGAACGACGGGCAAGAGTAGAGCAGAAGTCGCCCGTCAGACAATCATGAGCACCGACACACCCCCAGAGTACGAGGCAGAGCGACGACCGGCGACGACACCGGCCGAAGCGACCACGCGAGCGCGGCCCGACGACCGACTCGAAATCTGGTACTTCATCGGTGCGCTGACCGTCGGGGGTGCAGAGCGGACGCTCGTGGACCTCGTCAACGGACTCGACAGAGAGCGGTACGACCCAACCATCTGGACGCTGTTCGACGAAAACAGACTCGCCGACACGGTCGACCCGGCAGTTCCGATTCGAACGCTTGGACTCGGCGCACAGACCCGAGCAGACGACGCCGCGTTCGTCGAGGGCGGCAGCAACCCCCTCGACTACGTTCGCGCACCGCTTCGATTCGTCCGCGCCGTCGGTCGCGAGCAGCCCGATATCGTCCAGTCGTTTCTCTTCTACGACAACACCATCGCCCGCCTGGTCGGTCTCGTCGCTCCGAAGACGACCATCGTGACGGGCGCACGAGGACTCCAGAACATCTCAAACCCGGTGATTCGAGCCATCGACACGGCGCTCATTCCGCTCTCCGACCGCATCATCTCGAACTCGAACGCCGGTGCGGACGCCTACGTGGCTCGCGGCGCGGATTCCGAGCGCGTCGGTGTCGTCCACAACGGCCGCGACCTCTCGACCTTTATCGACGCCGAACCGGCGGGCCTCCGCGCCGAACTCGGACTCGACGAGGACACTCGGCTCGTCGGGGTCGTCAGTCGCCTCGTCGAGCGAAAAGGCCAGCGTGACCTCATCGACGCGTGGCCCGGTATCCGGCGCGCACATCCCGACGCGCACCTCGTCCTCGTCGGTGACGGTGTCCTCCGTGACGAGTTCGCTGGCCTCGCGGTCGACCGCGGCGTCTCCAACTCGATTCACTTCCTCGGGACGCGCGACGACGTGCCGAACGTCCTCGCCGACCTCGACCTCTTTGCGTTCCCCTCGCACTGGGAGGGGCTTCCCGGCGCGCTGCTCGAAGCCATGGCTGCGGGTGTCCCAATCGTCGCGACCGACATCCCGGGGAACGACGAACTCGTCACCGACGGCGAAACCGGTGTGTTGGTCCCGGCTCACGACCCAGCCGCGCTCTGTGGTGCAATCTCGGGAGTGCTGGCGCACCCCTCACAAGCCGAGAGCTACGGGCGTGCCGCACAGGGCGACGCTGTCGACCGATTCGGATTGAATCGGATGGTAAAGGAGTTCGAAGCGCTCTACGAATCGCTTCGTGACGACTGAGAAAACGCTGGCCGAATCGGTGGCCGGATCGATGGGCAGAGCGGGTGTCTAGCAGGCCGATAGGGACGGCTTTATCGGACTGTCACGCCTGGTAACCGGACCCAAACAAAGGCAGATACCGTCCCATCTCTCCTCATGCGAATTCTCGTCACCGGCGGTGCCGGATTCATCGGCGGCCACCTCGCAGAGGCCTTCACACGAGAGGGCCACGACATCGTCGTCGTGGATAACTTCACGCCGTACTACGACCTCGGAATCAAACATCACAACGTCGACGTCGCCCGACAGGCGGCGAGCGAATCAGGCGGGTCGTACGAACTCGTCGTCGGCGACGTTCGAAACGCCGAGTTGATGGAGAAACTCGTCCGCGACAGCGACATCGTCTACCATCAGGCGGCGCAGGCAGGCGTCAGGTCGAGCGTCGACGAACCGCTTCGGGTGAACGAAATCAACGTCCGAGGGACGCTGAACGTCCTCGAAGCGGCCAGAAACGCCGACCTGGAGCGTGTCGTCTTCGCGAGTTCCTCGTCGGTCTACGGCACGCCCGAGTACCTCCCGTACGACGAGTCGCATCCGACCTACCCAGTCAGTCCGTACGGAGCCTCCAAGCTCGCCGCAGAATCGTACGTCAGCACGTACAACGAGGTGTACGACCTGCCGACTGTCTCACTCCGGTACTTCACCGTCTACGGGCCACGGATGCGCCCGAACATGGCCATCTCGAACTTCGTCTCGCGGTGTGCGAACGGCGAGCCACCGGTCATCTACGGCGACGGACGCCAGACGCGTGACTTCACCTACGTCGACGACATCATCACCGCGAATCTCAGGCTGCTCGACACCGACGCGGCCGACGGGGAAGTGATGAACATCGGCAGCACCGACAACATCTCCGTGCTCGACCTCGCAGAGGCGGTCCGGGACCGAGTCGCGCCGTCGATGCAAATCGAGTACGACGAGCGTGCGCCGGGAGACGCCGAACACACCCACGCCGCCGTCTCGAAAGCTGCCGACCTCATCGGCTACGAACCCCGGACGAGCATCCGAGAGGGAGTCAGCGCGTTCGTCGACTGGTACGACGCGAACCGCGACTGGTACGAGCCACTCGTGCGGTCGTCGATGGGCGCACCCGACGCTGCGAGCGCCCAATCGAACGACTGAACCAGACTGTCTCGTTCTCTTACGTTTCAACTGCCCAGTTCCGACGTAGTGGTCCGATTAATCCGAACTTTTCTGTCGAGCGTTCAGGAAAAACAGCATCTTATTCGTGAGTGTTAGCGGTCGCGGTTCGGGCGGAGTCGGCACGCCAGCTGCACCCCCACTACGAATGCTACCAAATACCAAATCCATTTTCACTAATTCCTGACTGTCAATCGTTAATTGCGCGTTAATACGCCTCAAACGCCAGAATTCAATGGTTTGAGGCAGTGGTGTAAAACCGACAAATCCGTCGGAATTCGTGAAATTCGGTAATATCTGAATATTTTACGAACAATAGATTTATGTAATTAACCCCCTGTTAACCGAGTGAATGGCATCCGAACGACAGCCCCAGACAGACTCTGACGACGGAGACGGGGACCGGCTCAGCTTCAGTCGGCGGTCGTATCTGCTCATGGCAGGTTCGGCCGTCGCCTCCGCTGCAGCAGCCGGCTGTCTCGGCTCCGACGACAGTGCATCCCTCCCACAGGAGATGCGGCCCGTCCAGGCCGTGTTTGGTTACGGTGGCGAAACGATGACGATGACCGAGTCGAGTTCCCTCTCGGGAACCCAACCGAACTCGTTGTCAGTCGCCTCCGAGTCCGAATCGAACGATACCCGTGCGACCGCAGACCCCGTCTCCATGGGGACAGCGGTCACTGGAACGCTCGACTCCGCAGAAGTCGATTGGTTCGCGTTCGACGTCACCGCCGGTCAGGCAGTGAACGTGACGCTCGACCGCGTTCCAACCAGTGGTATCACGTCCCTCATCCTGTACGGGCCGGGCGGCGAATACGTCGATCTCGTGTACGTCGGCACCGATACGCCTGCGACCGTCGATATCGACGAAGCAGCTGTCTCCGGCACCTACTATGCACAGGTCGTGGACGTCCAGCAAGGCTCGGGCGACTACGAACTCACAATCGCCGACGGCGCGAGCAGTGGTTCCGGTGGGTCGGACACCAACAACACGACGACCACCACGACCACCACGTCGACGCCGACGGACACCACCACCACAACGACCAGCACGACGACTACCACCACGGCCACGCCGACGACCACCACCACGACAACCTCCAGCGAGACCGAATACGGGTCTCAGGCGTACGGTGAATACGGCTACGGTGGCATCACGCAGTAATCAACCCTCCAACACAGAACAATGAGCGAACGCTACAACACCCCCGACGCAGGAACCCTGAACTGGCACGTCCCGCTGAACGAGAACTTCAAGAGCCTCGGCACCGACGTCGAGATTCGCGACGACGACGCGAACAAATCGAACTACGACCCCGCAGTCGGCGCGAAGTTCTTTGCGAACGACACGAACAAAGTCTACCTCGGCGACGGTTCCCAGTGGAACTACATCGGTGACATCGCCAAGCTCCCCGGCGACGTCGTCGTGAGCGATTCGGAACCGTCGAGCGCGAGTGTCGGCGACATCTGGATCGAGACGAGCTCCACCAACTAAGCCAATGACGACCTACTACGTGGACCCGGCAAACGGGAACAACAGTAACTCGGGGACGTCCCTCAACGACGCCTTCGAGGACCTCATGCCTGTCGAGGTTGACGGCAAAGTCAACCTCCAAGCGGGCGACGTCGTGAAGGTACGCGACACGGCAGTCATGTACCCACCGTCGAAGCCCACATGGTGGCAGACCTCGGGTACCGCCGACAACCCCATCGTCATCGAGGCATACGAGAACGAATCGCCCATCATCGACTGCTCGAAGT
Organism: Haloferax elongans ATCC BAA-1513; assembly: GCF_000336755.1. Lineage (GTDB taxonomy): Archaea > Halobacteriota > Halobacteria > Halobacteriales > Haloferacaceae > Haloferax > Haloferax elongans. The sequence goes on from NZ_AOLK01000019.1 coordinate 246,476, forward strand.
ACGACGGAACCCACGGTCTCGACCTCCTCGGGACCCAGCACATGGTCTTCCGCGGCCTCGAAATCCGCAACGCCGGGAAGAACGCCGTCCGCTGTAACGGGACCGACGGACAGGACGCTCGCGAGTGCCTGTTCGAGGACCTGCACATCCACCACTACGGCCAGAACAGCCAGTGGGCCGGCAACGGCATCATCTTCTACGGCAAGTCGTTCGACCACGTCGTCCGAAACGTCGTCGCCCACCACGGCAGCACCGGTGGCGGCTCCGACGGCTTCTACGTCGGCGGCTCCTCGGGCGCTGGTCGCGGCGGCGGTCACCGCTACGAGAACTGTGTGGCCTACCTGAACGCAGACGACGGCTTCGACTTCTACGACGCCGACCCGAAGCACCCGAACGTGATGGTCAACTGTGTCGCCCACCACAACGGGCACGACGGCATGGGGACCACTGGCGACGGGAACGGCTTCAAGGTCGGCGGCCCGGACTTCGAAACCGGGAACAACGTCCTGAAGCGGTGTGTCGCCTACAAGAACGACGAGCGTGGCTTCAACACCAACGGCGCACGCGTCCCCAACGAGTTCTACAACTGTACCTCGTGGGACAACGGCAGCTACGGCTACCACTTCAGCGGAAGCGCCGACAACGTCGTCCGAAACTGCGCGTCGTTCGACAACGACAAGTCCGACGTAGAGTCCCTTTGGAACGCCGACTCGGCGTACAACTCCTGGGACCTCGGCATCTCGAACCCCGAGTTCGAGACCACCGACCCGAGTTCGGACAACTTCCTCCGGCCGAAAGATTCCAGCCCGCTCGTCGACGCTGGGACCGACGTCGGTCTGGATTACGCGGGTGACGCGCCGGACCTCGGTGCGATTCGCTCGGAGGACTCCATCAACACCTCCGAACCCGAGCCAACGAGTCCGACCGCGGCCCTGAAGTTCAACGACGGCACGCAGCACGTGTCGCCTGTCGGCGTCCGGTACTACGACGGCAGCCAGTGGGTCGCCACGTCTCTCAAGGTCATGATGGACGGCGGGTTCGTCGAGGCGTTCGGGAAGGTTCCCTACGACGGTTCCAGCACCGACGGCTCGACCTCCGATGGGTCGACGACTGATGATTCGACCTCCGACGGGTCGACCTCCGGCGGGTCGACGACCATCCTCGAAGACTTCACCAACGGTCTCGGGAACTACGTCGGCGACGTCAGTTCGTTCTCCATCGTCTCGGCACCCTCGGTCCGCGGCAACGCGGGACTGCTGTACGACAAGACCGGGAGCGACAAACTCATCCTGCGCGACTCGCCCTCCACGACGGTCGTTCAGGACACCACCTACCGCGCCAACATCTACGCGCACTCGGGTGGGAACTACGGCAAGGTGTACTTCTTCGCCAACGGCTCCAGCTGGAGCGACGTGAGCGGGTACGCCATCGAGTACGACACCAACAAGACGGTGTCGCCGCAGTTCAAGCTCCTCCGTCTCGACAACGGGAGCCTCACGGTTCTCGACGAGGTGTCTGTCTCGCCGAAACTCGAAGAGTGGATGGACGTCGAATTCACTCCGAAATCGGACGGCAGCATCGTCGCGCGCCTGTACGACGCAAGCGGCTCCGAAGTCGCCAGCGTCTCGGCGAACGACACGACCTACACCTCAGGGACGTACGGGTTCGGGTGTAACAACCCGAAGGTCAGCTTCGACTACCTCCGGGAAGTCTAAGCGACACGCTCTGGGCATCGGGCACAGACCTCCACGCATCGACCACCAACCACCCTCCACCACACCGGGCACACACTGGGCACGCAGGAATCGGGCACCCACCACGACCGGGCACAAACCGGGCATCCAACACCGGGTAACTACCACAAACCGGGCATCCCCGCTCACACGCTGTCAGAGGCACCCACTGAAAAACAGCCCTCCACCGACCCTCCACCACAATCCGGGCAACCCTCCAACCACCAGCCCTCCACCGACCCTCCACCACAATCCGGGCAACCCTCCAACCACCAGCCCTCCACCGACCCTCCACCACACCAGCCCTTGCACGACGGGGCACGCCGGTCGCCCTCCACCGACGACCGACTCGAATCGCACGCTAACCACTGTCCATCGCGCTCATCCGGCCGCATCCGCGGCCGAAACCTGACGTCCGGGTCGACGACTGTCGCCCGGGGGTCACGTCCCTGCTGACGCTTCGGTCGTACGTATTCTGCCGACTCCACTCCCCCGAGAGCCCCGCTGCAACTCAGCCAGCAGGGAACGTTTCGGTGGCGGCGTTGGGTTTGTCCTCGCCCCACCGGATGTACCATCCCTGGAACCCACCGTTGGAATAGACCCGATTGACCGTGTGGTCGGCGTCCATCTCGGCGATATCCGACTGGTCATAGAGGAACAACTGCTCTCGCTGGTTGTCGGTGAAGTACGCCGCGTCGAGGAACCGGCGGTCGTACTCGTGTGTCGCGGCGTAGGAGTGCGTGTACGAAATCGACGCCCGTTCGTACTCGTCGTAGCCGAGACCGGGCGTCAATGCGTATCGTTCGCTCTCCTCCGAGAACGTCCGGCGTGGGAGCGTGATGTCCTGCCCGCCGGTGAGGTACCGTTCTGTCTTGACGGTTAGACTGAACGACCGGACGGGCAGGTCTGGGTTGTGGTACTGGAGCATGAAGTCCGCGCCTTCGTACTCCGAGTAGGTCATGTGCTTGTTGGGTCCGTAGACCGTGAACGTCCCGAGGAGCGCCGCGGCGACGACGACGACGACGAGGACTGTCGTCCCGACGACGCGAAGGCGGAAGTTCCCGCGGGCGACCAAGAGCTTCAGGAAACTGAGCCCGACGAGGAGCGTCGCAAACACGAGCGCGTAGCGAGCGATGCGTATCGGCCCGGTAGCGATGAGATAGGTTCCGAGGAAGACGATGCCGACGGCGGAACCGATTCCGAACTGAGTCACGAGGAACCCGTCGTGGTACTTCACGTCGGTTTTGAGGAGCCGGCTGACGAGCCAAAGTGAGAACACCCCGGCCACAGCGAAGTACAGGAAGACAGCCCCATACAGTTGCACGAACCGCTGGACGAGTTCGAGAGCGGTCAGTCCCGCGTTGCTCGCGAGTTCCGCCCGTTGGCTGGCCGGGTTCGTCTCGCCGGCGAGCGCGAAGATTTCGATGATACTCAACTGCGTTCGACGGAAGCCGATGTACCACATGAACGCCGCCGGGACGATTGCGAGGGCAATCGTCGGCCGAATCGAGCGAACAGGGTTCCCCGTCACGCGACGGTAGACGTTGCTGTAGCCGACGGTTCCGACGACAATGACGACGAAGAACAGCGCCGATATCGGGTGGAAGAAGATGAGCGCGATGCTCGACACGGCGACGAGGCCGAGGTACCGCCGGTCGTTCGTCCGACGGGCGCGCTCGACGAACGCGAGGAACACGGGAAACAGCATGAACGACAGCACCGCGGGCTGTAGTTGCGTGTAGAATTTCGCGAAGTACAGCGGCGTCGCGGCGGCGATACCGAGCGGGAGCGCCCGGTCGTCACCAGTCAAGGCCCGGAGGTACACACCGACGCCGAGAACGTAGACGACGGTGAAGACGAACGGTGAGAGTTGGATGAGCGTCGCGACGGGAACGCCGAAGAAGACGAGTTCGGCGAAGAGCATGTGCTCGAACGGGTAGAAGACGTCTCCCGGAAGCGACCCGAAAGCGACGAGGTCGCGGACCGCGCCAAGGTGGTACAGCGAGTCGGACGTTCCACGCCCGTAGAGACGATAGCCGCGGACGCCCGGAATAGCGAAAAACAGGGCGTACTGCGCGAGCAGAAGCGTGACCGCGCGCGTCCAGTTCCTGTTTCGAGTCACCGCGCTCCCGACCGAGACGAGGACTGCGGTGGCGATACCCAACCCGAACATGGCCCAGTAGGAGACTGGGAACGCGGTCACTGGAGACGGTTCGTAGCCAGCAGGCGGCGGGACGAGGATGAGAAGCGCGCTCTGTGCGAGCACTGCGAGGGCGGCGACGACGAGAAGCGCCCGTTGAACGGGGGGGGCGAGAAGCGTCGGGAGCGAGAGCTCCGAGACGGTTCTCGTTCGACGGTCCGTGGAGACCGCCATCTTAGCACCTCCACCTCAATCCACCGGGACTCACGGAAGACTCACGGGAAGATACGTCACCGAACATGAATACTGTTCCGTGCCAAACATAGATGGTAATGGATTGATTAACTTGTTCGATACCCACAGGGAATGGACATTCTTGAAATTACAACATTCATAATTTACTAATTGTATCACGATAGATAGTTCATGCACAACAGACGCAGGTTCCTTGGTGGAATTGGAGTTGGCATGATAGCAATATCGGGGTGTCTCGGAACGGGACTCCTCGAAGGGCCAGACGATTCAGACGACGGCGAAGCGAGCCAGAGCGGCGGCAGCTCCGGCGGGTCCAATAACGAACAGACGGCGACTCCAGACGAGTCAACCCCCGAGCAGACGCCGGAATCGACGCCAGAAGAGACCTCGGAAGAACCGGACGAACAGACGCCTGAAGCGGTCGAATCACTCGAAGACCGTATCACGTTCACGCGCGATGACGACGACCCAGCAGTCGTCGGCACGCTCCTGATGAAGGGACCGATTCCGGGTGTTATCGTCTCGACCGATTACCAGAGTGCGGACGCGTGGCAGAATTACGCCACACTCGACGAAGAAAACGGAACGTACAAAGTCGGTCTTTCGGTCACCGCTAGCGCGGCTATTGGCCGTCTGAGCGTCGTCGGAACGGTGTACGATGCCGATGACGACGTCGTGAGCAAAAGTACGGACGTGAGCAGCAACATCCCCTCTGACGAAAAGGCCCTCATCCACCTCACGTTCGACGGTGACGTGAGCAAGATGCACTACTTCGAGATATCGCTGGACAACCCCGCGTAAGCGTGGTTAGGCGCCGCCAGCATACGCCTCGAACTCTTCTCCGCGAATAGCGAAGTACGCGACACCGACGAGTCCGACGACCGACGCGACGCCGAACGCGAGTGTCGGGTCTGTCGCATAGAGCCATCCACCGAGCGCTGCGCTCGGAATGACGACTGTGTTTCGAACGAGGTAGTAGGTGCCCGTCACGCGACCGCCCGAATCTCGCTTTGCGGGGCCGACGATGAGCGCCTTGTGTGCCGGAAGCCCGGCGAACCGGAGTCCCGAAAACGCGAAGAGGGCGACGAGAACCCACTGGTTCGACGGCGCGAGGATGAGGAGAATCGGGAAGACGGCGTAGACGGTGAAACCGAGTCCGACGACGGGCTTGAGTCCGGTTCGCTCGGCGAGTTTCGAGACGGGGAGTTTCGTCAGGAGCGCGACGACCATCTCGACGCCGAGGAGGATACCGAAGAACGCGTCCGGCCGGAGCGACACACCGAATCCGGTGAATCCGACCGCGAGGAAGTCGGTGACGACGATAACAAAGAAGACGTACACCATCCCGTTGGCGAACCGGATGAGCGTGTCGGCGACGAGAAGCGGTCGAAGCGTCGATGGAAGCGACCGAATATCAGACCGGAGTTGCGCGAGTCCCTCGAAGGACTTTCCGATGGAGTCCTCGCCAGCGTCATAGAGGAAGTGCTGGGCGACGGTGGCGACGATACCGAACGCCGCGGCGACGATGAGCACGTACTGGAAGCCGACGACGAACGAGGCTGTCGCCGCGAGCAGGGCCGCAGCGATGAGTGGACCGAGTAAGAACCCGATTCGGCGGAAGATTTCGGTGCTGGCGAAGCCCATCGCGAGTCGGTCCGGCGAGACGCTCTGTTTGACGATTGCGAACGTCGCGCCGAGTCCGAACGACTTCCACGCTTGCGTGAGAAAGAGGCCGACGAAAATCCATATCCACGGTTCGAGTGAGACGCCCGCGAGCGTCACCGGCGGAACCGAAGGTGCGACGAACCAGAACAGAAAGCCAGCAGAAGTGATGGTGCCGAACAGCGTCAATGAGAGTCGCGAGCCGAGTCGGTCCGAAAGCGCCCCACCAGGATACGGATAGAGCGCGCCGATGAGGTTGCCGACGCTCCCGTACAGGCCGACGACGGTGGCTCCCGCGCCGAGAACACGCAGATATTCGGGGATGTACCGACCGGTCATCTGAAACGAGAGGCTGAACGCGAGCATCGCCAGGGAGAGGACGAGCACGTCGCGTTCGAGCCCGATAAACTGCCTGAAGGAATCGAAGACATCGACCGAGTCTCGGCGTGTTGCCATCGGTGTTGCACACGACCTATCGGAGAATGAAAGTAGGGGAATCGGAAGCCGAAGCTGTGGAGTCGAGGTGAAAGCGAACTGAAAAGCGTGCAGTCTCGCCTATTCGGAGCCGTCAGTCGGTGGCGTCACCCAAACGACGAGCCCCTCGTCGCGTCTGACGATGCCTTTCGTGTGGTCGCCGCCGAACGGCGCGTCGTCGACGTTTTCAGGGTCGATGTCGGCCACGCGCTCGACTTCGTCGACGAGCCAGCCGTACACTTTCGAATCCTCGTCACCGTCGTCGAAGACGATGACGCGCGGTGCGTCCGGGTTCGAGCCGACGTCAAGCAGACTGGCGGTGTCGATGACAGTCGTCGTCACGCCGCGGTAGTCCATCGCGCCGACGACGTGTGGCGGCGTGTCAGGGAGTGCACGAACGGACTGCCGGTCGATGATTTCTGCGACGGCATCGAGTTCGACGCAGTAGCGCTCGTCTCCGATGTCGAATTCGAGCACCTGCGTCGGTTCGTCGAGGGTCGTCTCGGTGGCGTCATTGGCGGCCATTAGGCACCACCACCGTGTTCAGCGGCGGCGCCGTGATTGCCATCGTCCTCGACTTCGTCTTCGATGTGGTCCGTGAGAAGCGCGATTTCGGAGACCTTCGACGTCTGTTCTTCCGTCGCGGCGGCGACATCCGTAATCTCGTTGGCGACGCGCTTCGCGCCGCGGGCCGTCTCGTCGACGATGCTCGCGACTTCTTCGGTACTCGCCGCCTGCTGGTCTGTCGCCCGCGCGACTTCTTCGGCACCGGCGGCGGCCTCTTCGACCGCGTTGTCGATACTTCGGAGCGCCGTCACGGCGTCGGCGACTTCAGACATCCCCTCGTTGACCTCGTCGTTCGCCTCGGCGATGTTGGTGACGGTCGTCGATGTCGAGTCCTGGATGTCCTCGACCATCTCCTCGATTTCGGAGACGCTGTCGCGGGACTGCTCGGCGAGGTTCTTCACTTCGTCTGCGACGACGGCGAAACCGGACCCTGCGTCGCCAGCGCGTGCGGCCTCGATAGACGCGTTGAGCGCGAGGAGGTTGGTCTGGTCGGCGATTTCGTTGATGACCTCGACGACCGCGTCGATTTGGTCGACCTTCTGGCGGAGGTCGACGATTTCCTCGTAGACCTCGGACGTGGCGTCGTCGACCGACTCCATGGCGTCGGCGGCGTTGTCGGCCGACGTCCGCCCCTCGGAGGCGAGTTCGCGCGCTTGGTCGCTCATCGACTTCGTCTGCTCGGCGCTGGAGGCAATCTCCTCGACGCTCGCGCTCAGGTTCGATATCTCGCCTGCAACCTCGTCCATGTTTGCGGCCTGGTCGTTCGCGAGGTCGCTAATATCCTGTGCGCTGACGGCGATGTCTTCTGACGCATCGCCGAGTTCGGCGATAGCTACGTCTATCTCGTCGGTCGCGTCGTCTGCGTCGTCTACATCGTCCAGAACATCGTCAGCGTCGGCCGCTTCACCGTCGAGAACGTCTCCTGCAGCGACTCCGCCGTCGAACTTGGGAGGGTTCGCGTCGCGTCCGCTGAATTCCCGCTCACTCGTCATACACATTGATATACGACACCAGTTGTTAATCATTCGGCCAAATTATCAGGGAAGATATCTTGATGAGGGGAATTATTCAGACACTGTGGACCAAATTGTCTCACACATACACATTTTTCCGTACGTTCGTTCGACTTATTGTGAGCAGGACGACATTAGTAGGGTCAAATTCGAACCGACTGAGAATGAAGCCGAGCGATCGAGAAACGCCCCGTAACAATCGGAATCTCCTCCAAATACCACCCGAGACGACCATCTAATACCACATATAACTACCACCTAATACCACTTAATCATAATCCTTTTCTCAATTCTCACGGAGTGCCAGTTATGGCATTTACCGACGAGCTTCACGACGAGGCCGACGAGTTTTGGTCGGCTATCGTGGACCACCCGATGGTGCAAAGCCTCGGTGCTGGGACACTCGACGAGGAGCCGTTCAGATACTGGGTTCGGCAGGATTACGTCTATCTCATCGAGTACAGTCGGCTGTTCGCACTCGGGGCCGCGAAGTCCCCAAACCTCACGTCGATGGGGACGTTCGCCGAACTACTCGACGCGACTGTGAACGAGGAGATGGACCTCCACCGGTCGTACGCGGCCGAGTTCGGAATCAGTGAAAGCGAACTCGAAGCGACCATCCCGTCGCCGACGACGCAGGCGTACACGGACTTCCTCGTCCGAACCGCCTCGCACGGGACGTTCGGTGACATCGTCGCCGCACTCCTGCCGTGCATGTGGGGCTTCAACGAGACGGGGAACCGACTGGCCGCGGCTGGAAAACCGGACCACGAACAGTACGCCGCGTGGGTCGACATGTACTCTGGCGACGAGTTCACCGAACTCACGGAGTGGTGTAAACTGCTCATGGACGACGTCGCCGAAGACGCCAGCGACGCGACGAAAGAGCGCTATCGCGACCTGTTCCGCACCTCGGCTCGCTACGAGTATCTGTTCTGGGACGCTGCGTGGAACCAACAGGAGTGGCCGCTGTGAGTGCGACAGGTGAGACACTAAACGGAGGCTGCCGCTGATGGTCGGCACCGACCTCGTACTCGGCCTCACCGTCGTGACCCTCGTCGTGTTCGCCGGACTCGGCATCTGGTACTCTCGAGGGCGAGTTACCTCGGTCGAAGACCTCGTCTCCGCCCGCGACTCGGCGGGCGAGCGACGGACGACAGCGACACTCGTCGCCTCCGTGATGGGCGTCTGGATTCTCTTCGCCGCGCCGGAGGCCGGGGCCGGATTCGGTATCGCCGCGGTCATCGGCTACGCAATCGGTGAAGCGGTCCCGATGGCCGTCTACGCGAAACTCGGCCCGCGAATTCGAGAGTTGATGCCCGACGGCCACTCGCTGACCGAATACGCCCACGCCCGCTACGGCGACGCGATGTACGCGTTCGTCCTCGTCGTCAGCGCGCTCTACATGTTCATCTTCGTGGCGGCCGAGTTGACCGGTATCGCTGGTGCACTCGCGTTCGTCGCGGGCGTCCCGCACTGGCAGACCGCGATTCTCGTCGGCGGGGCTGTGCTCGCGTACACGACCTACGGCGGCCTCGAAGCGAGCATGTTCACCGATACGGTGCAGGCTCTCGTCGTCTTCCCGCTTCTCATCGTCGCGCTCGTGGGCGTCCTCGTCTCGCTCGGTGGGGTTGGCCCCGTCTACGAGGGCGTCGCCGCGACGAACCCTGCACTCCTCGACCCCGGGTTCGTACCGGGACTCCAGTTCGGTATCGCGCTCGCCTTCGCCATCCTCGGCGCGGAGTTGGTGAACCAGACGTGGTGGCAACGAATCTACGCCGGGAAGTCGAGCGAAACAGTCTCTCGCGGGTTCCGAAACGCGACCGTAGTCAACGGTGCGGTCGTCTTCCTCGCCGCGCTGGTCGGCGTCGTCGCAGTCGGGCACGCTGACATCGTCGCCGACGTGACGAGTGCGGGGTACAACGCCGATGTCGCCTTCTTCGTGCTCCTCGAATCGGCGGTCCCGTCGTGGGTCGTCCTCGCCGTCGTCCTCGTGGCGCTGTTGCTCGTGATGAGTTCGGTCGACACGCTGTTCAACGCGCTTTCGTGTCTCGTGACGGTCGACCTCGCGCGGATGCTCCCCGACTCCAGCGACAAGCAACTCACACTCGGCGCACGGGCCTTTACTATCCTCGTCGCGCTCGCGGCCGTCTACGTCAGCCTGCGAGCACAGAGTGTGCTCCGGCTGTTCTTCCTCGCCGACCTGCTCGGCGCGGCTGTCGCATTCCCGCTCGTCTATGGACTCTACTCGACGCGACTCACCGGGACCGGCGCGCTCGTGAGCAGCCTCACCGGCCTCGGCGTCGGCATCGCGTACTTCCCGGACTTCCGTTCGGTCACGACCGGAATTCCGGTGCTTGGCGACCTCCTCCCGACTGCAGACCCACTGTATCTCACGTCGTTCGCTGGCGCGTTCATCGTCTCTGCGGTCGTTGCCGTCGGCGCAGCGCGAGTTTCGACCACCGAATTCGACCTCGGCGGCCTCACACAGAAGGTTCGCCGACTGGACGATTCGGCAGCCGACCGAGCCGCGGTCCAGTCAGACTGAGGAAAGACAGAGAAGCGTGAGCGGCTACCGGGAGTCGACTACGAATCGGCACCCGGTGCCGGGTCGGGCCGTGAAGCCGGTTCTTCGGGCGTGCTGATTCGCTGGCTGAACAGCCACTCGCGGAGCGTCAGCTTTGGCCGCGACGCGTCGCCCTCGGGGAAGCGGTTCTCGGTCTGCCCGTAGTTGATGAGCGTCACCAGGAACACGCCACCGATGGTGTTTCCGAGCAACACCGGGACGGCGAACTCCCAGAGGCCAGTCGCGAGCGCGATGTTGCCCGTGAAGACGAGGTAGAAGACGTCTGCGGAGCTGACGACGATGTGGTAGAGACCGGTCGCCGGGATGGTGTAGATGACGAGGTAGATGAGGACGACCCGCGAGATGGAGTCGCGAACGGCGTGTTCGAGCCAGACGAGACCGGCGACGAGCCACCCTGCGAAGATGGCTTTGAACACGAGGCTCCACCACGGCGTCTCGATACCTTTCGTCCCGATGTCGACGGCTGCCGCGGCCGCCTCGGGCGAGAAGACACCTGCGTTCGCGAGGACGAACGTCCCAATGAGCGCTCCCGTGAGGTTTCCGGCGAGGACGCTCAGCCAGACGCGGAATAGCGAGGGGACGCTCGCGACTCGCGTCAGCACCAACGTTACCGGCGTCAGCGTGTTTTCGGTGTACAGTTGGTACCGACCCATGATGATGTAGACGAACCCGAGCGGGTACAGAAGCGGCGCGAGAAGCCCCGTCACGTCGTTCGGGAACGCAGCCTTACCGGTAGCGTAGACGAAGAACGTGAGTGTGATGGCAAGCCCCGCGGCGATTCCGCTGAGGTAGAGTTTCTGTATTCCAGAAGAGACCTCTTCGTCGGCGGTCGCCACGACGCGCTGGAATATCTCGTCGGTCGAAAACCGGTCGCCGACGGCCTCTCCCGCGGCGGGAGCGCCACTCCGCGCTCTATCGAACGAGGAACCGTGTTCGACACCGTCGTCGGTCGGGAGTCGGGACGAATCCATCAGTTGACCTGAACCTCCGTATCCGATGATTCGACCGTCTGGCTGGCGTCGTCGGCGTGTTCGTCATCCTGCTCGTCCGTCGGCGGGTCCCGTGACGCGGCGAACCGGGCCAACCGGTAGAGGACGTAGCTGAACGTGGCGAACATGACGAGTTCGACGAGGTACAACTCGACGAGTTCGAGTGGCGTCAACTGGTCGACGATAGCACTCTGGGTGACGGTCAACACCACGTAGGCGAAGATGAGCGTTATCGCCGGCATCGTCACGAGTGTGAGCGCGAGGATAAGCGTCCACAGGCGGTCGGACCGCAGGCGGTCAGGCAACAAGCCATCAAAGGGCAGTTCGTCCGCGTCGGACATCTCACCCACCCCCGGTCAGACGGGTCGAGAAGTCGGTCGCACAGGCGCGTGTGTTGCTGCTGGTTGGGTCCATGTCGGAGTATACCCCCACGAATACATAAATTAGCAGGTTGATTTGACCGGAATGGCCATATATACACAGTTCGTTACCAATGTGTGAATATTATGAGTTCAAAATACCAAATCAGGAATTTTGTCACACGTGCAACGGCCTCCCACCACCGCCGAGAGGGACTGAGATGACACTCGACGGACTCGACGACCTAGACCGGGCAATTCTCTACGAGTTACAGCGCGACTCGCGGCACATCTCCTCGCGAGACATCGCCGAACACGTCGACGCCTCGCCGAGCACGGTACGAAAGCGCATCCAACGCCTCGAATCTGAAGGCATCATCGTGGGCTATCACGCCGACGTCGACTACGAGCGTGCAGGCTACCAACTTCACGTCCAGATGGAGTGTACTGCCGAAATCCCAGACCGATCCAAACTCGGCGAGCATGCATTAGAGATTCCCGGCGTCGTCAGCGTCCGCGAACTCGCGACCGGAGAACACAACGTCCTCGTGAGTACCGTTGGAGAAGACGGAGAAGACCTTGCCCGCATTGCGCGTGAACTCAGCGATATCGGTCTCCACGTTGCCGACGAGCATCTGGTTCGCGGAGAAATGCGACGCCCGTTTGCTGGCTTCAAACCGGTGGACGAAACAGAGCTATCAAGGAACGCCCCCCACACGGATGATAGGCGCTAAGGCTGCTGTACCGCGTTCTTGTCCCCTGACTGCTGTGCCACGTTCTCGACTCGACTTGCTAACTCGTCGTCGACGACCGTCGAGAGTTCGGGATGGATACAACTCGCGAGTACTTCGAGCGAATCGACGAGCCGTGGGCCAGGTCGGTTGAACAGCGCGTTTCCGTCGACTGCGTAGACGTGACCCTCTTTGACTGCAGTGAGTTCGGTCCACTCGTCGCGCTCGGCAAGCGTCGAGACGGCGTCGACCGCGCGCTCTCGCGAGAATCCACAGGGCGCAACGACGAGTCGCTCGGGGTCGTACTCGACGAGCGCGTCCCACTGAATCTGTTCTGACCGACCGTTTGGTTGGAACGAACCGTCGCCGCCAGCGAGTTCGACGAGGTCGCGGACCCAGTGCCCACTCCGATACAGTGGGTCGGTCCAGTCGAGCACGGCCGTCCGCGGACTGTCGAGACCGACGACGCGTGATTCGACCGCGTTGATTCGTTCGTGAATCTCGAAGCGGAGCGTCGCTGCGTCCATCGTCTTTCCGACCGCCTCACCGATTTGCAGGAGGGCGGTCAGAACGTCGTCCAGCGAGTGCGGGTCGAGAGCGAGAATCTCCGCGTCGAGATTTCGGTCGCGAACGGCCTCGAACACGTCCGACGAGTCCACCGCACAGACGTCGCACGTCGATTGCGTAACGACGAGGTCCGGGTCCAAGTCGTCGAGTCGGTTCGCGTCGAGGTCGTACGCTGCACCGTCTATCGACGACATCTGTTCGTCTATCTCACGGCTCGACCGGTCCTCGTGGTCGATAGCAGTGCTCGTGAGTGTCGGCTGGGACGTAACTCGGGGAGGGTAGTCACAACTATGAGAGATTCCGATAGGGTCTGTCCCGATTGCGGTCAGCAACTCCGTGGCAGAGGGGACGAGCGAAACGACGCGCATACAGGAGTGTATTTCTCATTGGATAAATATCTAATATTTCAGGCGAATAGATATGTGTGAATTTCTAGAATGGCTTCGTTCGGTGACTCAGGAGGTGTGCGCCCCGAATCAATACGCCCGAGAGCGGCGGAATTCGAACCGAGCACCACCCTCGTCGCTTTCGGTCAGCGACGCCTCCCAGCCGTGGGCCTCAGCGATTTCTCTCACTATCGAGAGTCCGAGTCCAGTTCCGTACGTCGCTGTCGTGTAGCCGGTGTCGAACACGGCGGCGCGCTCGTCGGCTGGAATCCCGGTGCCGTCGTCTTCGACGAAGAAGCCGTCTTCGAGCGGCCCGACCGTGACCATCGTCGCATTGCCGTGCGTGATAGCATTTCTGAAGAGGTTCTCGAAAAGGTGCTTACACCGCGTCTCGTCGGCCTCGACGAGGAACTCGTCGTTCGACTCGACGGCGAGTGCAGCACCCGGCGTGCTCACGTGTGACCAGCAGTCCGAGGCGAGTTTCGACATATCGACTATCTCCGTCTCTTCGACGCGCTGGCCTTGTCGTGCGAGTGTGAGGACGCCTTCGATGACCTCCTCCATGCGCTGGTGTGCGCGCGTCATGCGGTCGAGTTGCTCCGTGAACTCGCGCATCTGTTCGAGCGTCCCCTCGGCGACGTTCAGCGGGTTCCGAAGGTCGTGTGAGACCGTCTTGGCGAACTGTTCGAGACGTTCGTTCTCCCGCGCTAACTCCTGTTCGTGTTCGAGGCTCCGAAACACCGTCTCGGCGTTGGTCGCGAGAATCTCGACGAGTTTGACGTCGGTTTCGGTGAACGAGTTCGGTTGCGTCTGTCCGACGCTGATGACACCGTAGGAGCCAATGGGAACGTACAACCACGAGTGAACCGGCCCGCGGTCGTAGTCGTCGTCGAGTTCCTCTACGTCCTCGTAGATTCGTGGCTCACCCGTTTTGAACACCTCACCGACCGGACTCTCGTCGAAGTGGTACGCCGGGCGGTCACCAATCAATTCGAGGGTCTCTTCGTCGACGTGCACCGGTTCTAATCGGTCACCGTTGCGGAGTCTGACCACGTTTATCGGGAAATCGAGAATCGCGTCGGTAGCGATGCCGACGCCCGAAGCGACGTCGTCGAAGTTTTCGGAGTCCAGCAGTTCGCGCGTCGCCTCGTGGAGCGCCTCGATTTTTCGCTCCCGCTCCCACATGTCCGTGATTTCGTTGTTGACGGCGACGTAGCCGACCGTCTGCCCCTCGTGTCGAATCGGCGAAATCGTCTGTTCGATGACGTAGGGGTCGCCGTTCTTCCGAACGTTGTGAAGCACCCCTTCCCACACCTCGCCGTCAGTGATAGTCCCCCAGAGGTCACTGTAGAACTCGGCACCGTGGACACCCGATTTGAGGATACTTGGCGTTTCGCCGATAACCTCGCTTGCGTCGTAGCCGGTCGTCTCCTCGAAGGCGGGATTGACGTACTCGATAGTCCCGTCCAGGCGGGTGAAGACGATTCCGTGACCGGCGTTGTCGACCGCCTCCTTGAACATCCGCGAGGGAAGCGTTCGTTCGTGGTCAGGGGGAATGCCAGAACCGTCGCATCGTAGCCATTCACCGGAGCCAGCCTCTCCGGGGAGTGAGGACGAACGGCGTCTCATGTCGTACCCGACGAAAATCTCATAGTTGAACCTACCGGCGATGTTATGACAGTGGGAATGAGGCGAACGCGGCCTCACCGCGCGGCCTCGACCGAGGCGAAAAAGCCGTAATGGGCGACGACACCCGCAGCGAGACAGAGGTAAAACGCCCACTGAGGGCCGTCGACGACGTCGAACAGAAGCGACACCACCGTCACCCACGCGAGGGCGAACAGGAGGTCTGTCACCATCTCCGAGCGGTGGGTCGCGACGTGGTCA
The DNA here is from genome assembly GCF_000336755.1 of Haloferax elongans ATCC BAA-1513. GTDB lineage: Archaea > Halobacteriota > Halobacteria > Halobacteriales > Haloferacaceae > Haloferax > Haloferax elongans. Next base: position 261,826 of record NZ_AOLK01000019.1, read on the forward strand.
CGAATCGTCTGGACGAGACTCATCGGTCGGCACTACACCTCCGCATCCTGCTCACCGTGCATGTCGACAACGAGAACGGGCAGTCGCGTCCGGCGGAGCACCTTCTCGGTGACGCTCCCGAGAACGACCCGCGAGAGGCCGGAGCGACCGTGCGAGCCCATCACCACGAGGTCGATGTCGTTGTCCTCGACGAACTTCCGAATGGCTCGTGCTGGTTCGCCAGCGGTGACGTGTTCTTTGACGACGAGGCCGTGCGCGGCGGCAACGTCGGCGACGTATCCTGTCGCTTCGTCGGCGTCCGCCTGCACTTCGGGCATCTCGTCGAGGTGCCCCTGCCGCAGTCGGTCGACCTGTTCGGTGCCCAGCGAATAGCTGGTGGCGTCCACGTCGATGACGTACAGGGCGTGAAGCGTCGCGTCGTACTTCGACGCGAGGTCCACTGCTTGGTCGACGGCCGATTCGGCTGCCGTGCTCCCGTCGGTGGGAACGAGGATGTGGTCATACATTGGTCAGTCGTCCGCGGGGGTCTGGCCCCCGTCGGTTGCCACCACGTCTTCGGCGGATTGCTGCTGTCCCATCGGTTCGGGACTGTGACACTGCCGAACCATCTTCTTGATTCGCTCGGGAGGCTCGGACGTCGCCATCGAGACGGCGATGGTGACGGCGAACACCAGCGGCGTGCCAACGAGTGCGGCCCCGATTGCGGGGACGAACTCGGCGAAGGTGTCGCTGAAGTGGAAGATGAGGTCGTTGACGACGGCCGCGACCCAGAGTACGAGACCCACAGACATCCCCGCGAGCGCGCCCTGACGGTTAGTGTTCTCCCACCAGAGACCGAGGAAGAACATCGGGAACAGGACGATAGCCGCGAGCGAGAACGCCAGTGCGACGAGTTCGCCGACGAGCGCGGGCGGGTCGAACGCCGTAACCGTCACGATTGCACCGAGCGCGACGATGGTCGCGCGACCGACGAGCACCTGCTGTCGTTGCGTCGCGTCGGGGTTGACGATGTTCGTGTAGATGTCGTGTGAGACCGCAGAGGAGGCAGTGATGAACAGTCCGGCGGTCGTCGCGATTGCGGCCGCGATACCACCCGCAGCGACAAGACCGACGAACCACGTCGGGAGGTTCGAAAGCTGGGCCGCAAGGACGACGATGAGGTCGCCTTCACCGCCACTCATGCCGCCGTTCGCCGCGAAGGTCGGGCCGTACTGCGACGCGTCGTAGAGGTCGACACCGAAGGCTGCCAGCGCAGGCGCACTCCAGTAGAGGAGGAGGATGAAGAACAGCCCCCAGACCGTGGACTGCCGTGCCGTCTTCTCGTTTTCGACGGTGTAGAACCGAACGAGCACGTGCGGGAGGCCGCACGTGCCGAAGATAAGCGAGAACGCCGTGGCAATCCAGAGGTAGAAGCCCGCGTTGGCGAAGGGTTCGGAGAACTCTGCCGACAGTTCACCGACGAGCTTTCCGTACTCGATTTGCGGGAGGACCGTCGAGTAGCCGCCGACGTAGCCGACGGTGTAGATGGCCGCGAGGAACGCGACGATGAGGATGACGTACTGCACGGCCATGTTCTTGGTCGCGCCGAGCATCCCCGAGACGGTCAGGTAGCCGACCGTGATAGCCATCATGACGACGACCATCGTCACGTAGTCGGTGCCGAAGACGTAGAGGCCGACGAGACCCATCCCGCGAGCCTGTCCGACCGAGTAGACGAAGCCGATGAGGATGGTCGTCAACGCACCGATGGCGCGGGCAGTGTCCGAGTTGAATCGGTCGCCCACGAAGTCCGGCGCGGTGTACTTCCCGAACCGGCGCATCTGCGCGGCGAGGAAGATGAGCAGGACGAAGTAGCCCGTGGTCCAGCCGATGATGAACGCGAGGCCGTAGAACCCCGCGAGCGCGACGAGTCCCGCTAAGCCGAGGTACGACGCCGCGGACATCCAGTTGGCACCGATTGCCATGCCGTTCTCGATGTTGCCGATTGACCGTCCGGCGACCCACATCCCCTCGGTGTCGGCGACTTTGAACACGTAGCCGATGGCGAGAAAGAGGCTCAACATCCCGACAACCATGAGCGCCGGAATCGGTTTGAACGAGATGTTGAGCGCCTCGGGAAGCAGGTCGCCCGACTGGAGGAAAAGCGAGTTCATTCGGTGACCCCTCCGTCGACCGCCGCCGCTTCGTCACCGTGGGTCTCCCCTGCGTCACTCGCTGCCGCCCCGTGGTCGATGCCGTATCGCTGGTCGAGTTGGTCTCGCTTCCGCGAGTAGAGGAACGCGAGGACGAGCGAACTCGTCGGTGAGATGACCGCGACGGCGAAGTAGTGTGCCGGGAACCCGATACCCGGCAACTGCGTCGTCATGAGACCGGGTGCGAGGTACGTCGCCACTGGCGGCCCGAACGTGAGAAGCGCCCACGCGATGAAGCCAGCCCAGATAACCTTCAGGTGGTCGCGCATGAAGGGGGTACTCGGCTTCAGGAGGTTCACCTCCCGGTCGAGGTAGTCTATCTGTTCGTGCTGTGCGGCTTTCGTCTGCGATTCGTGCGGGTCAGTGGACCCACTCATGTCAGATGTCATCGTTGTGTATCGAATGTCGTCCGAATCCCGTGTCACCCCGTTGGACAGCCCAGCCAGGAATCCGTCCGACGGGGAGTGTGCCTGCTAGCCAGTCGCGCTGCCGTGTTCGTCGGCCAGTCAGGCCCGCTGCTGCTGTTGGACCTTCTGCTGGATGTCCTCGACGACGTCGGGATTCCGAAGCGTCGAGGTGTTCCCGAGTTCGTCGCCGTTCGCGACGTCTTCCAGCAGGCGACGCATGATTTTGCCCGAGCGCGTCTTCGGCAGTTCGGGCGTGAACACGACCTCCTCGGGGCGAGCAATCGGGCCGATAGCGTCCTCGACGCCCTCGATGATACGGCCCCGAAGGTCGTCGTCGCCATCGTGGCCGTCCTCGGTGATGACGTAGGCGTAGACCGCCTCGCCTTTCAGGTCGTGATTCGCGCCGACGACGGCCGCTTCCGCGACGCCTTCGACGCCGACGATTGCCGACTCGATTTCCATCGTTCCGAGGCGATGACCAGAGACGTTGATGACGTCGTCGACGCGACCCAGAACGGTGATGTAGCCGTCGTCGTCGACCTTCGCACCGTCTTCGGGGAAGTAGACCCAGTCGTCGGAGTCGTCGCTGTCGAGGTCAGAGTACTCGCGCCAGTACTCGTTGATGAACCGCTCATCGTTCTTGTAGAGCGTGCGGAGCATCCCCGGCCACGGCTTGTTGACCGTGAGATAGCCAGCGCGCCCGGCCTCGACTTCTTCACCGCCCGTATCGACGATTTGGGCGTCGATGCCCGGCAGCGGCGGCCCCGCAGAGCCGGGTTTCATCTTCCCGACGCCAGGAAGCGTCGTCACCATCATGCCGCCAGTCTCGGTCTGCCACCACGTGTCTACGATGGGGCAGTCCTCGTTGCCGATGTGTTTGTAGTACCACTTCCACGCGCGGGGATTGATTGGCTCGCCGACCGTGCCGAGGAGGCGAAGACTCGACAGGTCGTGCTGTTCGGGGAAGCGACTTCCCCACTTCATGAACGCCCGAATCGCCGTCGGCGCGGTGTAGAAGATATCGACCGAGTACTTCTCGATAATCTCCCAGAGTCGGTCGCGGCTCGGGAAGTCCGGCGTTCCTTCGTACATCACCGTGGTCGTGCCGAGCGCTAACGGCCCGTAGACGATGTACGAGTGACCGGTAATCCAGCCGATGTCGGCCGAACACCAGTAGGTGTCTTCTTTCTCGATGTCCAGCACCGCGTGCGAAGTCCACGCTGCATACGAGAGGTAGCCACCCGTCGTGTGCTTGACACCTTTCGGCTGCCCCGTGGTTCCCGAGGTGTACATCAGGAAGAGCATGTCCTCGGCGTCGCGCTGGACTGGGTCCACCCGGTCGCCCGTGTGGTCGGCCAGCAGGTCGTCCCAGTCGTGCTGATTCCCGCGAAGGTCGTGGCCGAAGCCATCGTCGCCGAGGCGGTCCACGACGACGGTCGCTTCGACACCGTGGTCGACGCCGTCGAGTCCTTCGTTCGCTTTGTCGAGGTGATCCAGCGGGTCGCCGCGGCGGTAGTAGCCGTCACACGTAACGAGGAACTCCGAGTTCGCCGAGTTCATCCGCGTGGCGAGTGCTTCCGCGGAGAATCCGGCGAACACCACCGAATGGGGTGCGCCGATGCGGGCACACGCCAGCATCGCGATGGGCAACTCGGGAATCATCGGCATGTAGAGCGTCACCACGTCGTCTTCCTCGACACCGAGGTCGCGAAGGGCAGCCGCGAATTCGTTGACCTCGCGGTAGAGGTCTTGGTACGTGTACGTGCGCGTCGTTCCGTGCTCGCCCTCCCACTTGATGGCGACCCGGTTCTTGTCGCCGTTTTCGACGTGTCGGTCGAGACAGTTGTAGGAGGCGTTCAGTTTCCCACCTGTGAANCTTGATGGCGACCCGGTTCTTGTCGCCGTTTTCGACGTGTCGGTCGAGACAGTTGTAGGAGGCGTTCAGTTTCCCACCTGTGAACCACTCGTAAAACGGTGGGTTCGAATCGTCCAGCACCTCCTCGTAGTCGTCGTCCCAGTCGATGAGGTCGGCTGCTCGCTCCCAACACTCCGGCCAGTTCTCCTCGAACTCGTCGTATATCTCCGGGTCCGATACGTTCGCCTGCTCGACAAACTCCGCCGACGGTTCGAACTCTGCTTGTTCTGCGAGTCGTGCTTCGAGTTCTACCTGGGCTTCTTCCGACATGCTCTGTGATAGCGAGGAACAGACAAGGGTATAAGTCAGCCATCTAACTATCACGAACAATAAGATATTTTCTCAAATACTCTGTTACAGGACCCCTCAACCGATTACAGTCCTTCAGCCAACTGTCTGGAATATTTAGTAATTCACCATACAGAATCGGGGAGAACCCAAACCACGTTTCCGAACCTAACGATTTAGTGGTCCATCGACGCGTCGAGGTCGTCGAAGAACGAGTGGAGCAACTTCTGTTGGGCGGTCCGAAGGTGTTGATGGAGCGTCGGCGACGACACGTCGAGGGAGTCTGCGAGGTCCTCAGCAGTGCTCTCACGGGGCCACTCGAAGTACCCAGCTAAGAATGCAGCGCGGAGTGCAGAGTGCTGCTTGTCGGTCAGTCGCCCCTCGACAGACTCGCGGAAATCGGTCGCGTGCTGTGGGTCGCGCTCGACCTCCCGTTTCGACCGGAGTTCGGTGTCCGGGTAGGCGTCGGTCAACTCTGCGATGACGGTTCGGAGCGGGATTTCGTTCGAAAGCGATACGACGAAACTGGCAGTGCCGTCCTCGGCGACGAACTCCGAGACGGTCCCGTCGCGTGCTGTGACCGCCGAGAGAAGCGACTCACCGGAGAGCACGATTTCGAGCACCGACTCCTCGCCGCGGTCGCGAACGAGACGAACGTTCGAGATTTCGGGTGCGGCGTCCAGTTCGTCGAACGCTCGGTCGGTTTTCACACCGCTCACGGCGAGGAAACAGAGCAAGGACCGGTCGGCGATAGGGGCGACGCCACGGAGTGCAACCGTACACCCGAGTGCATCGGAGACTCGGACGAGGACCGAACCGTCGTCGGTACACTGGAATCGGAGTCGAGTAACCGTATCCGCGAGCAAGAGTTTCTTCCGCTCGACCGCTGTGAGCGCAGCACCGGCCTGCTGTCCGAGCGTCGCCAACACGCTCTGTTCGCCCGTCGAGACAGTTCCCGGCGATGTGCCGAGGTGTAATCGCCCGAACGTCGTCTCGCCGTGCACGAGCGACACAGTGGTGATAGCCACCGGTCCACCGTCGCTATCAACCACACCACTCTCGCTCGAAACAGACACGTTCGACGTTCGAACGAGGGCTTCGTTGCCATCCGAATCGGCCGGTTCACCACTGTCGGGAACGACGCGACGGACGTCCGACAACCCAGCTTCGTCGATGCCGACTGCGGTCTGTGAGGCTCCAGACGCAGTATTAGCCGCGGAAATCCACGCGAAGCGATACGCGTTCGACCGACCGAGTCGTTCACAGAGCGTCTGTTCCAGCTCGTCACGGGTCGTCGCATCCGAGAGTGCAGCGCTGGTTTCGCGGACGAGTTCGACGACAGACGACAGTCGCGACGAGGTGGCCGTTCCGACACCAGTCGTCGAGCGTTCGACGTCCGGGCGACGGCCAGAACTGGTGTGAGCGACGCCACCGCCCGAATCGTAGCCGCCGGTATCAGACGAGAGCGCCTCGATAACTGCCGTCTCTGCGGGGGCGTCGACGAACGGAGAGAGACTCTCCAGTCGGTTCCAGCCCCCGACTCGGAGTACCACACTCGGGTGGACGCCCTCGGCGAGCAGTTGCTTCGCGTAGTAGTTCCGAAGGTCACGCGAGGAGACGTCAGCCAACTCGTCCTGGTCGAATCGCTCGGCAGCGCGTTCGCCAACCGTCGAAACGAGCATCTGGAGTCGCCGCGCCGTGACCGGAAAGACGCGGTCGGAGTCGCCCACGTCGTTCGCGGCGACGAACTTCCGCAGGTCGTGTTCGACGTCGGCCGGGAGATACGCGGTTCGGTCGTCATCAGGGACCGAAAGTGCGGTGAGGTCGGTGCCACGAGGCCGCCCGGTTGCGACGTGTGCAGGCGTGAGACGGCTCATCTCGGTCGGTTGTAAGCCCACTTCCGCGCCCAATCTGACGACGAGGTCCTCGCGGTACGTCTCGGTCGCCCGGCGCAGTCGGTCGTACGCGACCGCCCACTCTTGGGCCGTTCCGAACGTGTCTCTTGGCCAACCCATCTTTCGTAATAATCGAAGAATTCGAACTAAATTGTTCCGGTGACAGCTGTCTTTCTGGAGTGACACTCGTCTAGCTCCAGAATTACATCTGAGAAGTCGAATAGCATAGTTTCGGTTTCGCTATTCTTCCGAAACACCAGTCTGGTTTCTGACGATAGATTCCAGTTCTCCGACAACTTCAGGGTTGCGGAGCGTCGACGTATCGCCGAAGTCCTCACCGTTGGTGATGTTTTCGAGGAATCGGCGCATTATCTTTCCAGACCGGGTCTTCGGCAGGTCCGGGGTGAAGACGATTTCCTCTGGTATCGCTATGGGACCGATACGCTCGCGGACGCGGCCCTCGATTCGTTTTCGGGTAGCGTCGTCGCCGGTGGCGTCCGCCTCCACGGTGACGTAGGCGTAGATTCCCTCGGCTTGCGGGTCGTCGATGCTCACGACTGCCGCCTCGACGACGTGGTCGACGTCGACGATTGCCGACTCGACTTCCATGGTTCCGAGGCGATGCCCGGAGACGTTGATAACGTCGTCCACCCGTCCGAGAACCGTGATGTAGCCATCGTCGTCTCTTCGTGCGCCATCGCCCGTGAAGTAAAACCACCCGTCGATATCGGCGGGCACAGACTGGTCATCCGCCCACCGGGTCCCATCGAGGAGCGCGTGCGGCATCCCCGGCCACGGCCGCCGGACGACGAGATATCCGGGTTCGTTCGAGTCACACACAGACCCGGTCGCATCCACGACCTGTGCGTCGATGCCCGGAAGCGGCCGCCCGACAGAACCGGGTTTCATTTCGTCGACTCCCGGAAGCGTCGTGACCATCATGCCGCCGGTCTCGGTCTGCCACCACGTGTCCACGATGGGACAGCGGCCGCCGCCGACGTGTTCGTAATACCACTCCCACGCGCGAGGGTTAATTGGCTCGCCGACCGTGCCGAGGAGGCGAAGACTCGACAGGTCGTGTGCGGCCGGGTACTCGGGCCCCCATTTCATGAACGAGCGAATCACCGTCGGCGCGGTGTAGAACACGTCTACCGCGTTCGACTCGACGAGGTTCCAGAGGCGGTCTTTCTCGGGGTAGTCTGGCGCGCCTTCGTACATTACGACGGTGGAACCCACTGCGAGCGGGCCGTAAACGACGTACGAGTGGCCGCTAATCCACCCGATGTTGGCCGTACTCAGGTAGGTGTCGGCGGGGCCGAGGTCGAGTACTGTCTCGGTCGTCCACGCGACGTGTGCGAGGTAGCCGCCGGTCGTGTGTTTGACCTTCTTCGGTTCCCCGGTCGTCCCCGAAGTGTGGATGAGAAACAGACAGTCGTTGGCCTCGCGTTCGACTGGGTCGACCGCAGCGCCAGCGTGCTCTTCGACGAGTTCGTGGTAGTCGTGTTGGGTCTCCCCGAGGTGGGTGTCGCCGTCGAGGCGGTCGACGACCACTGTCTCCCGGATGTCGTGGTCGACGCTCAGTCGCGCGTCGTCGGCCTTTCGCTTGAGGAGAACTGGATTCCCTCGGCGATAGTAGCCGTCGCACGTGACCAAATAGTTGGATTCGGCGCTTTCGAGTCGGGTCGCGAGCGCGTCGGCAGAGAGGCCAGCGAACACGACGTTGTGAGGTGCGCCGATGCGGGCGCACGCCAACATCGCGATGGGTAACTCGGGGATGTTCGGCATGTAGAGCGTCACCACGTCGTCTTCGTCGACGCCGAGTTCGCGGAGTCCGGCCGCGAACTCGTTGACCTCACGGGAGAGGTCTTGGTACGTGTAGACGCGCGTGTCGCCGGTTCGACTCTCCCACTTGATGGCGACGCGGTTCTTCCCACCGGCTTCGAGGTGGCGGTCGAGGCAGTTGTACGACGCGTTGAGCGTCCCGCCCGCGAACCACTCGAATGGCGGTCCATCGCCGGACAGCACAGTATCGTAGGACTCGTCCCACGCGAGCCGCGCTGCTGCTGTCTCCCAGCAGTCGGGCCACGTCGTTTCGAACGTCTCGTAGATGGACTCGTCGGCCGCGTTCGCCTGCTCGACAAACGGCGTCGGCGGTCGGCGGCCGCTCGATTCGGCCGCCTGCTCTGGAGTGTCCGACTCCCGACCGTTCGACATGGACCAACACAGCCGACCTCGGACCATAAAAGATTCGTACAACACGCTCCCGATTCGACGGCGGCGAGTGGGTGCGTCGAGAGACCCCCACTTTAAACACCTCGCGGTGCAATCTTGTTCACGAAATGTCAGGGACGGACGTCGTCGAGTCGATAGAGATACAGAATGTCGTCGCCTCGACCGGCATCGAGCAAGAACTCGACCTCAAGAGCCTGTCACTCGATATGGCGGGCACGGAGTACAACCCGGACAACTTCCCGGGATTGGTGTATCGAACGAGCGACCCGAAGTCTGCCTGTTTGGTCTTCCGGTCCGGGAAAATCGTCTGTACCGGTGCTGACAGCGTCGAGGGCGTCCACGCGGCGCTCGATATCCTCTTCGAGGAACTCAGCGACCTCGGCATCCCGCTTCCGGACGAACCCGAGATTACGGTCCAGAACATCGTGTCGAGCGCGGACCTGCGGAGTAACCTCAATCTGAACGCGCTCGCAATCGGTCTCGGCCTCGAAGACGTCGAGTACGAGCCCGAACAGTTCCCCGGCCTCGTCTACCGCCTCGAAGAGCCGAGTGTGGTCGTGCTGATGTTCGGCAGCGGAAAGGTCGTCATCACCGGCGCGAAGGAGGTCGCACAAGCCGAGGAAGCCATCAAAGTGGTCAGAGACGAAGTGCAGAAACTCGGACTGCTGGGCTGAAGACGACGCACTCTCCACATTCGAGTGCGACGACACGAGGAGGCGCGGTCGATAGCTGAGCAGACAGTCGTGTGTGACGGGTGCGCCGTCCGACACCGACGCAGTTCGCCCACCGCCCGGTGACGCGAAAACCGATTCTAGTGTGAATACGATTTCGAGACAGGAATCACGCTGTTCCCGTCTCGAACTGCGAGAGGAAGACGCCCAGCGCCACGAGCAGCGCGAACGCCTTGACGACAGCTCGCACGAGGTTCAACAGGTCGTCCCATACGACAACAAATACGTGTCCAAGAATGTCCTCGGCGAGACCAGTGAACAAATCTAGAACGAAAAACACGATATCTGCACCGAGAAACCCCAGTGCAACCAGTATGAGGGAATAGCACGCATATCGGACGATTCGACGGAGCGGGACGAATTCGTCCGGGAGGAGCTTCGCAAGCGAGGGAGTGAGGGACATAGCTCAATAGAGTCACCAAGTGTCTAAAATCCTACTGGTTCGGTGAGAGAGACATCGAATCCACGACCCGCTCGTCGGCTCCGTGCGTCGAAAAATCCGAAAGAACGAAACTGAATTATCTAACAGTCGGTTCGCTGACCGGCTCTGCGAACGCAACCGTCTTCTTCACGTCGGTAATCTCCACGTCGACTTCGTCGCCCGGTTGGGTTCCGGGGATGATGATGATGAAGCCACGTTCGACCTTGGCGATGCCGTCGCCTTGGTCGCCGAGCGTGTCGATAGTGACAGAGCGAACTTCGCCCTCCTCGACCGGCGGCGTGCGCGACCGGCGGGTGTACTGGTCCGACTGGTACTGTTCGGTCGACGATTGCGAGCGAGTCGTGTCTTCGGACGTCTGCCGAGTCGACTCGGTCGACGACTCAGTCGACGATTCGTTCTGCTCCGGCGTCAGCTCGGCATCCGGCGCGGAAAGCAGTGCGATGCGGTAGAGTTCGTCGGTCGAGAGCGACCCACCCTCGACGAGTTCTTTCGGAATCGGGACGACGTACCGGCCATTCTGACGCTCGATAGATGTCTCGAACAGGAGTCGGAGAGAATCTGAAATATCTGGCATTGGGTGGTTTATGTGGTAGAGGATGTTAAAATATGGTGAATCGTCATCGCTTGGCTCGACTCGGTGGACAGGTCGCAGCGAAACGACGAATTGGTCGACACCTACCGAGAAATAGTTCGGGTGTTGCCTGGTTTACTACTGAGCGACCCGCAAACCGACGGCAACGGCGACAAACCCGCCGATAGCGACGAGGACGATAGAGCCGCCTGCGGCCAGTCCGAACTGGTAGGCGAGCGTCACACCCGCAATTCCGGCGAACTCACCGGCGACGATTCCGTACCAAATCGACTGTTTGAAACTTCGTCCGAGTCGGGACGCGGTGACGACGGGGATGACGAGGAGGGCCGCGACGAGGATGACCCCCATGATTCGCATCGCGCTGACGACGACGAAGGCGGTGAGAATCGACAGCAGCGTGTTCACCACGCGGACGTGGACGCGAGACGCGCGAGCAGCCGTCTCGTCGAACGTCACGAACACGAGCGGGCGGTACGCGACCGTGACCGCGACTGCGACGACGAGCGCCATCGAGACGAGAAGACCGATATCGGCGCGCGAGACGGTTGCCAGCGACCCGAAGAGGTACTGATTGATACCCACCGAGATGCCACCGCCGGTGAGCGAGATGAGGACACTCCCGAGGGCGAACCCACCGGTCAACACCATCGCGAGGGCGGCGTCGCTCCGGGCGTCGGTGTACTCGACGAGCGCCTGCACCAGCAACGCCGCGATGACGGCGACGACGAGCGCACCGAGAAGTGGCGGGACGGCAATCGAAAGTGTAGCGTCGAGGAAGAGCGCGACTGCGACACCGGCGAACGCCGTATGAGCGAGCGTGTCGCCGACCATCGAGAGGTTCCGGTAGACGAGGAAGGAGCCGACGAGCGGACCGACGACCCCGATACAGAGGACCGCCAGATACGCTCGCTGCATGTACGGATAGCCGAGGAACTGGAGACCGGTCGTTTCCGCGACCCACGAGAACCCGCCGTCGACAGCGACGAGGAACCAATCGAGAAGCCCGGTGAGCGTGTTGACGACGAGAAGTGGAGTGAGGAAGTCGAGCGCGGCCGTCACGACTCTGCCTCCGAATCCGGATTCACGTGCGCTTCGGCATCGTGGTGGTCGTGCGAGTGGTCCAATACCCGCTGGTTGGCCCCGTAAGCTGCGGCGAGAGCGTCGCTCTCGGCGAAGTCTTCCGAGTCGCCGTGGAAGTAGAGTTCCCTGTTCAGACACGCGATACGGGAGGCTCGCGCCGTGACGACCCCGATGTCGTGTTCGACCAAGACGATAGTCAGCCCGCGGTCGTTGAGGTCTGCGAGCAGGTCGTAAAACGAATCACGGGATTCTGCGTCCAACGCGACAGTCGGTTCGTCGAGTGCGAGCAGGTCGGATTCTGCGGCGAGCGCGCGGGCGACGAAGACGCGCTGGCGCTGCCCACCAGAGAGTGCACCGACGCGCCGGTCTGCGAGGTCGGCGATGTCGACTCTGTCGAGTGCGCCATCGACTGCGGCGCGGTCGGCGTCCGAAAACCGACCGAAGAGGTTGCGCGGGTATCGACCCATCCTGACGACTTCGCGGACGGTAATCGGCATGTCACGGGCTGCATCGGTGACATCCTGTGCGACGTAGGCGATGCGCTCTCCGTCTCCGAATTCGTGTGCTGGCTCACCGAAGAGGTGGGCCTCGCCACGGTCCGGTCGTTCGAGGCCGAGGAGCAACCGGAGGAGCGTGCTCTTTCCCGAGCCGTTTGGGCCGACGAGTCCGAGGAATTCGCCGGGTTCGATGTCGAGCGAGACGCCGTCGACGACTGGAACGTCGCCGTAGGAGAATGCGACGTCGTTGAGTGAGACGACCGTCATTCCGCTCCGAGTGCCGTCCGGAGCGACGGCAGGTTCACCTCGCGCATGATATCGACGTAGCCCCAGTTCTGTTCGGTCCACTCTGTGGTCATCCCCGGAATCGACGTGAACGGGAGGGTATCCGTCGCGTCTGTTTCCGCGACGAGTTGGGTTGCGGCGCGGTCGGATTCGAGCGGGTCGGCGAGAATGTACTGAATATCGTGTTCGTCGATTGTGGCCTGCGCACGTTCGATGTCTCGCGGCGTTGGGTCGTCGTCGGGAGACAGGCCCGAGAGCGTGACCACGGTGAGGTCGTATCGGTCTTCCAAGTAGCCGTAGGCGTTGTGTCCGGCGACGAAAACGACGTCTCGCGTTCGGGATTCGAGGCCGGATTCGAACGCCGCGTCGAGGTCCGAAAGCGTCTCCTCGTAGGCAGCGGCGTTCGCTTCGTACGCGTCTGCGTTGGCATCGTCGATAGATTGGAACGCGTCACGGAGCGTTTGCGTCGCGGTTGCGACGCGGGTCGGGTCTAACCAGAAGTGCGGGTCGACGTTGCCGTGGTCGTGGTTGTGCTCTTCTTCGGAGTCGTGGTTGTCGGACTCGTCGTGGTCGTCAGACTCGCCGTGGTCGTGTTCCGCTGTGGTGTCGTGATGGTCTGTCTCCGACGAGTTGTGCTCGTCGTGTCCGTCGGGAGACTCCTTGTGTGCGTGCGTTTCGGTGTGGTCGTCGTCGTGATTCTTCTCGTGGTCGTCGTGACCTTCCTCGTGGTCTTCGGTGTGAGTCGATTCATGCTCGTCGTGGTCTTCCTCGTGGTCTCCGTGGGCGTGACCACCATCTGGGCCGAGTTCGTGCAGGTCGATGTCGGCCGTGATATCGACGCTCATCACGTCTGCACCGTCTGCGTCGAGCGACGTTCGGATGTCGTCGGCCCACGGTTGGAACTCGGGCATGCCGTGGACGAACAGGTCCGACTGCAGGACGCGACCCTGAACGTCCGGTCCGGGCTCCCAGCCGTGTCCGTGCTGTCCCGTCGGGACGAGCGTCTCGGCGGTCGCCACATCGCCTGCCACGTGCCGGGCGATGTCGCCGAAAACGAAGAACGAAGCCGCTGCGCGTGTGCCGTCTGCCGATTCGTCTCCGCCAGTCGCGGAGCCGAGACATCCCGCGAGGCTAGCGGCGACAGTTCCAGCGCACGTCGTAACGAAACCGCGGCGAGTCTGCTGTCTCATATTAATAGAATTCCAGTTGGAGATAATAAGTGCTATTATCCAAATTATGTGTATTGTTATTGGTTAGAGACTGCCATGGTTGGCGAGAAACACTGACCAATTCGTGAACGAGAAACAATGAGCGAGGCGCAGTCGGAAAACACGCGTCCAGACAGCAGTAGCAGAGGGAGGTCAGTCTGCCGTCGGCGACGCGTTCGACCGAGTCTGCCGCTTGTATCTCCTGATGGTGAAGTAGATGAGTGGCGTCCCGAGGAACGTCGGCCACAGCCACGCCGCGACGACCGGGAAGAAGTCGAAATTGACCGCCGAGAAGGCGGTCACGGTCGCGATGTAGGCAGTTCCCATCCGAGAGATGTGTTCGTAGAACCACTCCCGCGGCGTCGACTCGTCGCTTCGGAACTTCCGAATATCCTGGACACCGGCCCCGACTCCGAGCGCACCGAAGACCAGCATTATCGTGCCGAATTCACTACCGTGAGTCAGGAAGTACCACCCCAACCCGAGGAGACCGACACCCGAGAGCGTGAGCAGGCCGACTGCAATCCAGTCGAGGGTTTCGGGACTATCGGCGGGTCGTTTCCGCGAGAGCACGCGGTCGCCCGAGAAGACGAAATAGTAACTGAAGACGGCCAGGAGCGCGAGGAACGTCCGACCGAGGTCCGGTTCGATGACATAGAGCACGAGTGACGTGACCGCGACGACAGCCATGCCGAGGACGTAAATTCGGCCCGCCCGACGGTGCCGACGGCCGCCTTTCTTCGTGGCGATAGCACCGAGTCCAGCGAAGAGCGCCGTGAACCCAGCGAGGATGTGTATTCCGAGTGTCGCGTCTTCGACGAGGGTCATCGGCGGTCACCACCGCAACGAGTGACTGATGCCGAAGCAATCGTCCGCCAGCAGGGGGTGGACACTGGTCGGGTGTGGTTCGTGGTGGTCAACATAGCACCAAGTGGTACGAGCAACGGCATAAAACTACTGAGTAAGTACTTACTTTGTGTTTCGACAATTCGTCAAATTGGTCCGTCGTTCGCCAGAGCAGTGTCTCGTGGACTCGTCAGCCCCTCAGGAAGCGATGTCGTCGAGAACGGGGTTGGAGAGCACTGGAGAACGCTGGAGAACGCTGGAGAACGCAGCGAAGGAAGCTATTCCACCAGAAGCGAGTCGATGTACGCCGAGATGGCGTCCCTGAGGCCGTCACCGACGCCCTCCATCCCGAGTGCGAGTGCGAATCCGGTGTAGCCGTCGGTAGCCGAGAGGAGGAACGCAGCAGTTCCCTCGGGGTCGACGTCGCGGAAGACGCCCTCCTCGATGCCGTCCTGAAGGATATCCACAATCACGTCGAGGGTGTGGCGCTCCATCTCCAGCAGGGGTTCGCGAAGCGTCTCGTTGTGCGGCGCGTGCGACAAGAGTTCCATCACAGCGATGTTGACGCCGCGGGCGGCCTCGTCGCCTTCGTCGACCAAGAGCAAGTCGCAGACTGCTCGGAGGCGCTCTTCGGGTCCGTCGGCGGCAATCTCGTCCAGTTCGCGGGCGAGGTAGTCCACCGAGGTTTCGAGGAACGCGACAATCATCTCGTCTTTCGAGTCGTAGTAGTAGTACAATCCAGCCTCGCTCTTGTCGCTCTCGGCGGCGACTTTCTTCGTCGTCAACCGTGCATAGCCGTGTTTGGCGAGTGCCTGACGAACCGCGTGAGCAATCTGGGCTTTCTGTTCTGGAGGGACGGCGTCGGCGGGCATCTGACTAGGTGAGTATTCGCTCGGCTGGGTACTTGTGTACGTTGCTTCGGTGAGTGACCAGGGAATCGGAGAAGGCGCATCAGGCCACCCGGTTCGGAGCTACGAACTCGACTGGTGGCGGACGGAGACGACCAATTCGGAGAGCGCCCGGCGCTTGATGAGCGCGAAGCCGACGAAGATAGAGACGAACCCGACTGCCGTCAGTGGGTCGATGAGGTGGCCGAGGAACGCCCAACTCAGGAGCGTCGCCGAGACGGGTTCGAGATAGCCGATGAGGTTTATCTGGGTCGGTCCGAACCGCGAGAGGAGTTCGAAGTAGATGAGGAACGCCGCAGCGCCGCTGATGGTCGCGAGATATGCGAGCGACCCGATAGCGGTCGGCGTCCACTCGATAGCCGCGACCGATTCGTTGGTGGCGACGCCGCCGACATGGAGAAGCGCCGCGCCGAAGAGCATCGCCCACGCTTGCAGGGTTCGCGCGGGGATGTCAGACGAGTACGGGCGAGTCAAGACAGCACCGAGTGCGAAACAGACGGCAGCGACGAAGACGATTCCCACGCCGACGACGTCGCTGGAGAGGAGTGCGTTCGGGTCGGGCTGGGCGACGAGTCCGACACCGAGGAAACCGAAGGCGAACCCGGCAGCCCCGAGTGGGGAGAGTCGGTCGCCGAGGATGCCAGTCGCGAAGAGGGCAGTCAGAACCGGCCCGAGGCTGATGACGATTGCAGCGACGGCACCCGGAACGTACTGCTGGCCGACATAGAGAAACGCGTGGTGCCCACCAATCATCAACCCGCCAGCGATGGCGACGAGCAGCAGGTCGGTCCGGTTTCGGGGTCGCCAGTAGTCAGTCGAGACGAGGGCGTACCCGAGGACGATGACGCCCGCGAGGTAGTACCGAAACGCCGCGAAGTGAAGCGGCGGGAAGAATTCGAGGCCGATTTCGATAGCGACGAACGAACTCCCCCAGAGGCCACCAAGGAGGGCAAATAGCCCGACTGCGACGCGCCTGTTCACCAGAACCGCCCCGTCACCGAAGAGAGTCGCAGGTCGTGGTCGGTCCTGAATCGAGACTTCCGCGTGTGAGTTGGAGTTTCATCTAGCACGTGAGCGATTCGTTACCATACAATCGATATTAGTCGTTTTGTTCGAACTGTGCTGAACTGTTCGACGAAGCTGTAAGTGAAGTACGCACACAGGTGTCGCCCAGACGCCGCCGAAACTCAGAGGTCGTCGGTCCGTAATCGCGGGACCTAAACACGCCGACGCTGTCTGTTCGGCCGACAGATGCGTGAAGACGAGTTGGCGACTCGTATCGTCGAGCACTTTCGAGCGGCCTTCGACGACGTGGAAATCCACCTCGAAGAGCCGTACGACCACTACGGGAACCGCGGCGTCGCCGACGTGTACGTCCGCGTTCGGACGCCCGAGCCGGTCGATTACCTCATCGAACTCAAAGCCGATGCGGCCGTCCGTCACGCGACTGGCGCGAACGAGGTGCTTCGCCAATACCGCCGCATGGAGCGCTATTTCTACAAAGACGACGAGCATCACGTTCGTCCGCGACTCGCCCGTGACGGCCCGGGAGTCAACGTCCTCCTGCTGTTCGCGCCGACGAGTCGGTGCGTTCGCCACGTCCACGAGCATCGCGCGCTCTACGAATCCGTAGACCCCGATGCAGTCGTCGAAGGCGTCACGGCCACGCGAAAAGTGGCGTTTCTCACGAAGCTCGACGAGGCCGCCGACGGCAACCTCGGCTTTCTCTCGATGAACGGCGACGTGGGGTTCGGGTCCGACGAGTTCGCCGCCGCCGTCCCGGACGGGTCGCGACTGGCGAGTGCGCTCTCTGACTTCGAGGCGACCTCCGAGTAATTCGAGGTGGCTGACGCCCCCGATTTTGTGCCCAACTAGCGGACACTCTCATACATCCCCCCCTCATACGAGGGTGTATGGGAACGATTCGGAAGTCGGTTCGAATCCCGATGGGTGACCTCCGCCAGCAGGTCGCAGACTCGGTCGGCGTGGCGGCGTCGCTGGTGGACATCCACGACATTCGAATCGAGGACGGTGCGCTCGCGGTCGACGCGAGCTACCCAGACGGCGAGGACATCCCCGCAGTCGAGTTGTTCGTCACCGACCCCAATGGGAACACGGAATCGTACGCGATGGAGTTGGACGGGGCGAAGAACCTGCTCATCGCGGGCGAAGACGTGCTGATAGAACTCGTCGACCACGACCCCGAGCGCAACGAGGTGTTCGTCTCCGTGAAACACCGGCAGGGAGACGAGATGGTGACGGTCCTCGGCTGTGGCGAGCAGTGGGTGATTCCCGTCGAGCGCGACGGTGAAGAACAGGCAGTGAACTGCCGCATCCAGAGTGCGGTGTCGAGAGACGACTGATGGAGCCACTCGCTCGGTTCGGGCCGTATAGCCACTGCTAGCGCTCAACTACGCTTCGTGCTCGACGTACGAGACACAGTAGGCCTCGGGTGCAATCGTTCCTTTGACAATCGAACACGCACCGAGCCCATCGCCGTTCTTGTCTTCGATGTAGAACCGGCAGTTCGAACACTGCTGGCCCTCCTTCGGTTCTTCTTGATACGAGACGGCCTCTTTCGAGGAGAGACGCTCCGGGTTTCGCTCGTTGCCGCCGATTGACGTTGCCGTGACGTACTCCTCCGGAAGACCGTCGCCGGAGTCGGTCGCCGTAGGTGCCTGCGTTTCGGTGTCACCAGCATCTCCACCGCCGTTTGAACCCCCATCGTCACCACCGTTTCCGCTACAGCCTGCGAGTCCGGCCATCGCTGCCGTGCCGGTGAGCCATACGAATCGGCGTCGCGTACGAGGGTTGTCAACCATATGTCGAATTCGGAGTGGGACCACTATGTGGAGGTGGCCGTTTCTCGTGGCTCAAGAATTGCACCCCGTTTGATACTGTTTCGGACCGTAGATACACAATTCACTGATACCGCGAGTCGCGACACCGACCGCCACAACTCACCGCTTCGACGGAAGTCGGACTCCCACGTTCGGAGATATTTCCTCCGAGAGTCGGCGTAACCATTCGACGTAGCCGAGCGACTGGTCCCCCCCGAGTTCGACCGGGAACGACTCGTCGAACAGGACGTCTCCGACAGCGTCGAGAACGTCTTCGAGGTCGGCTGGCTCTCCAGCGGCCTCCACACCGCAGGTCCATCCCGTGGTCGAAAGCGCCGTCACCTCCGTCACCTCGACGTGTGCCGTCGCGTCAGTGTCGGAGAGCCGGGAGTCGAGCGACCGAAGGACCGACTGCTCGAAGGGATACAGAAGCCGCGTCTTTTCCACCGGGAGCCACAGCCCGGTTCGGTCTGTCGACCAGAGGTTCGGGGTGTAATCCAGTGGAAAGCTCCACTTGTACCATTGCTCGACGGTTCCCGTCACGTCGGGGGCGAAAGTGTGTCGTGTTCCCGACCCAAGTCGATACTTGACTTCGACGGCATCGGCGTCGCCACCGCGCAGTTTGAGGTTAAACGTCGGGTCGAACGGCGGGAAGTACAGGTCGACACGCCGTGCGGCATCGTTCGGCTCGGTGTCCACCGGGCCAAGTTCTGAAATCCAGGTACTGAGGTCTGTTGGCGGCGGTCCGGTTCCGAACCATCGAACCTCCAGCGAGTTCGTCTCGACTGTCTCACCCATGCCATAAGGTAGCATGGATTGTGCATGTATCTTGGGCTGCGAACTGGCACCCACAAAAGCGGACAGTAAGTGGTGTACCCGAGGTTACACCGGCGAGTCGTCAGCCTCGTCGGGGCGAATTCGGGCGAGGCGCATCGCGTTTCCGGTCACGCCGAGTGTCATCCCCGCGTCGCCCGCGAGGACGGCCAGCGCGACGCTGACGTACCCGAACGGGACGCCGACGGCGAGGATGGCCTTGATAGCCAGCGACGCCCAGATGTTCTGCTTGATGACCGAATTCGCCTGATTGGAGAGTTCGTAGAGGTACGGAAGCTTGGAGATGTCGTCGGCCATGAGTGCGATATCGGCGGTCTCCAGTGCCGTGTCGGTTCCGGCGGCACCCATAGCGATGCCGACAGTTGCGGTCGCGAGCGCGGGCGCATCGTTGATGCCGTCACCGACCATCGCAACCGACCCGTACTCGTCGAGCAGCCCTTCGACGGACTCGACTTTGTCCTCGGGAAGCAGTCCGGCGCGGAAGTCGTCGACGCCGATTTCGTCGGCGATGGCGCGAGCGGTCCCCTCGTTGTCGCCGGTGAGCATGACGACCGAGAGCCCGAACGACTGGAGTTTCTCGACCGTCTCGCGAGCGTCCGGACGAACCTCGTCGGCGACCGCGACCATGCCTTCCAGTTCGTCTTCGGTGCCGACGAGGACGACGGTCTTCCCCTCGGATTGGAGACGCGGGATGGTGTCTTCGACGAGGTTGAGACAGCCCTGTCTGTCGCATAGCTGGCGAATCTCAGCGGTGAGTTCGCCGTCTCGGTGGGCGACGTGAGCGTGTCTCAGGTCGAAGCCGAGTTCTTCGAAGAAGCCGGGCTTCCCGGCGAAGTGTGTAATGCCGTCAAGGTTGGCACGAACCCCTTTTCCGGTGATGCTCGTGAAGTCGGTGACGTCGCGGTCGGCGACGTTCGCGCCGTCTGCGTGCGAGACGATGGCCTCACCGATTGGGTGTTCGCTGCGGCGTTCGAGGCCGCGAGCACACCGGAGTACGTCGTCTTCGGAGTTCCCGTTGAGCGGGACGACGTCGGTCACGGCGAGTTCGCCCTTCGTCATGGTGCCCGTCTTGTCCAGGGCAATCGCTTCGACCGACCCCATCGCTTCGAGGTGCGTCCCACCCTTGATGAGGACGCCATTTCGGGCCGCCGAGGTGATACCCGAGACGACCGAGACGGGCGTCGAGATGACGAACGCACACGGACACGCGAGGACGAGCAACGTGATGCCGTAGACGAACCACGTTACCCAGTCGAGACCGAATGCGATGGGCGGGACCGCCGCGACGGTGACGGCGATGACGACCATAAGCGGCGTGTAGTAGGACGAAAATCGCTCGACGAACTGCTCGCGCTCGGTCTTGTTCGCCTGTGCGTCCTCGACCATCGAGATGATGCGCGAGAGTGTGTCGTCGCCCGCGACGGACTCGACGCGAACGTCCAGCGACCCGGCCTCGTTGACCGTCCCGGCGTACACCTCGTCACCGGGCGTCTTGTCGACCGGCACCGACTCACCCGTGATGGGCGCTTGGTTAACCGCGCTCTCGCCCGTGACGACGGTGCCATCGACCGGTATCTTCTCGCCGGGGGCGACGACGACGACGTCGTCGAGTTGGAGGTCCTCGACCGGCACGACCGTCTCGACGCCGTCGCGTCTGACCGTCGCCTCGTCGGGCGAGAGGTCCATCAGTTCGCGGAGCGAGTCGCGGGTGCGACCCATCGAGAAGCGTTCGAGGAGTTCGGAGACGCTAAAGAGGAACGCGAGCGTCGCGGCCTCGAAATAGAGGCTCGTCGGTGCCGAGATGAGACTCGCGGTGACGGCGCTGAGAATCGCCGTCGACATGAGGAAGTCGATGTCGAGGCTGCGGTTTCGCGCCGAGTAGTAGCCGTTTCGGAGGATTGCCTGCCCACCGGTACCAGCGCCGACGGTGTAGAGCACTTCGGCGAGCGTGAACGAGACGCCAAAGAGCGACGCGACGACGAGTTCCAACCCGAGGAAGAACTCCGCGGTGATACCGGCCGCGAGGAAGCCACCGCTGACCCACGTCTTGAGTGCACGGGTGCTTCGCCAGATACTCTCGGCGGTGGTGTCGGTATCGCCGTCAGCGGCCGAACCAGCGAGTTCCTCGGCGTCGGTGCCGGTGACTTCGTAGCCCGCACGCTCGACGGCCGCGACGACCGAAGCGGGGTCAGCGTCGGCGGCGAGGGTGACGATGGCTTTCCCCGAGGTGGGTCGGGTGTCGTAATCGACCACGCCTGAAGCGTCGTCCAGCGCGTTTCCGACCTTTCCAGCACACGAGGGACAGTCCATGTCAGGAACCGAGAGCGTGAGCGTCCGCGTCGTCGGTTCGTCGGTGACCTCGTAGCCTGCGCGCTCGATACTGGTCCGAATGTCATCGACGCTGGTCCGTTTGGGGTCGTACTCGACGGCGAGAGTCCCCGTGGTGATTCGAGGGTCGATATCGCCGACGCCATCGAGACTGCGAACGCTCGATTCGACCTTTCCGGCGCACGAGGGACAGTCCATGTCCGGAACGCCGAATTCGGCGCGTTGGAACGCGCCAGTCCCACCTGTGTCCGCGTCGTCTACCGGTGCGTCTTCGGGCGTGTCTTCCGGCGTGTCTTCCGGCGAGTTTGCCGGCGTGTCTCCCGGCGACCCTGTTTCTGTCTCGGCAGTGACGTCACAGGAATCGCCACATCCGCAATCGTCTGGAGGGACGTCGGACGCGTCCGCATCGGCTCCCGGGACGCGACCGTTTTTTTCGCTCATGGTCGGCAGTAGTCACCCACCAGTTAATAATTCACCTGTTAGTGCACGGCATACCAGTGTGAGATATTAATAAATTGTCTTCGCTGAGTTATTATAGTCTCAGAGGAACGGCGGCGACGCAGTCGGCAGCGAGACCAGCCACAGACTGACGATAGTGTAGAATATCATCACCACGACGAACGGCAGCTGACTCCGAATGGCCTGCATCCGACTCGGGAAGGTGTCGTACGCTTGCGAGTGCGCCACCCAAACCGCGAGGAGATGTCCGAGGAGGACGAACACGACGTTCAACGCGCCGAACCACGCCGGAAGCGTGAGGACGACAGGATTCGCAGGTGGCGAGAGCGGTGCGGTGAGCGCTCCGACCAGCATCGGTGACAGCGAGACGGAAAAGGCGAAGTAGTGGGCGAGGTGGTAGCCGACGGCGATAGCGAGAAGCGACGGGGCGAATCGGACCGCGAGTGCCCGGGGCGTCTCGAACGTCTCGATACGCCGGACGGTAAGGTGACTGGCGAGCACGTAGAGCCCGAGGAATGCGGCGAACCCGCCGAGATAGAGGACGCCGTAGACGACGAGTGCAGGGAGACCCGCCTCGACAACGGCCGTGATAGCGGCCGCACCCTGTTCGGTCGTCACGAAGCCACTGAAGGTGAGTTCCCAGACGAGGACGACCGCGACCGCGATGTCCGCGAGGTCGGTCACCTCGTCGTCGGTGACGAGTCGCATCCCCGGCAGCCGAACCGAGAGCCCGTCTTCGTCGTTCCAGCGAATCGGTGCCACACGCCCGTAGAATCGAAGGAACACCGAAACCGGGTCGGCGCAGTCGAACCAGTCGTCCGGCCCGACGAGGAGTGCGCCGAGGAGCGTCAGGACCGAATAGCCAGCGACAGCCATCGCGAGCAGGTTCGGTTGGCGCGTGACGCCAGCAGCGGTCTCGACCCACACGAGTGCGAGAATACCCGCGACAGCCGGCCATCGACCGAGTTTGTGTGGATACTCGACGAAGCCATTCGGGAGGAGTGTCGCCACCGTCCGCCACGGATTGACCGCTCGCCACGTGTCGCCGACGAGGTACGTGAACATCGTGTAGCCGGCGCGGAGTCCGGCGAAAGTGACGATGATAGCGAAGTTGAGCGTCGGTGCCTGCGGCCCGGTGAATCCGAGGTACACGATGAACCCGAGCAGGGCGAGGCCGAGGACGCTTCCGACGATGCCGAGGCCCCGGCGGACCACGTCGTCGAGGGCGACGCTCGTTCGCCACGAGTGGACCCGTTCGATGAATCGTCTATCGGTCACGAAGCTCGCGAGCAGGGCCGACGCGCCGACTGTCGCCCCGCCCGTCGCGAGATAGAGCCACTGCGGGACGGCGAGGTTGTCTTGTGACGCCCCGGCGAGGCCGACAGCGCCGTTGCTGGCGGCGACCGGAGCCGCGAGGAGAGACACGAGACTCGCGAAGAGAAGCGAGACACCGAATCGTCGGAGTGTCGTCGTGCGGTTCATGAGGCAAAGAGGATGAACAGGATGAGGAACCCGAAGTACATGAGGACGAGAACGCCCAGCGCCCGGATTCGGAACGATTTCAGTTCACGCTCTTCGGCGTAGTACGCCTCGCGGTACGCCTCGACCTCGTCGGCGGTGAGGTCGTCGGGGTGTCTCGCACCGCGATGGAGCGTGAGCAGTCGCGCCGAGGGGTAGGCGTCGCCGCACCGCTCACAGACGTGGCGGTCGGGACCGTCGCCGTCGTTCCTGGTGTCGCTCATTCCGTGTTAGGTCGAAGTATCGGTCGGGTGGTTCTGAACGTTTCTGTTGTCTCTCGGGCGTCAGACCTCGAACGACAGGCGCTCGAAGTTCATGAACGCCGTCTCGTAGCCATCGTGGCGGGCGACCTGCGGCGGGAAATCGACGACGAGTCGGACCACGTCGCCCGATTCGACCGCATCGACCGGAAGGCCGTAGTGGTAGCCAACGTCGGGGTCGAGCGTCGGGCGGGGTCGGTCTTCGGCGACTGTCTCCCCGTCGCGTTCGACCGTCGCGGTGATGCCCATCATCGGGAGGATGAACTCGTTGTGCGGGGTTCGAGCGGAGATGTAAATGTACGCGCCGTCGGAATCGAAGCGCGCCCCGTCGTCGACGACGAAGGCGACGAAGGACGCGTCGCCGCTCGTCTCTCGTCCGAGGTGCGTCCCCGGAAGCGACTCGACAGCGGGAGCTTTCCCCGTCGGGACGCCCATCATCTCCATCGCGGGGACTGTGGTTCGGGTACCCGCCTCGTCGCCGTGGCGGGTGAGTTCGACGTCGTGGAGTTCGTCAGTCGCGAAGGTGAATTGGAACGTCGCCGTCTCGGCCGTCTCGAATCGGCCAGCGAACGAGCCAGTTCGGTGGAGCGACGTGCCCCCGATTTGAACGCGGGCTTCGTAGTCACCATCGCCGTCGAGTCTGTAGTTCGCGCCGTAGTGCATCCCCATTCGCTGAGAGAGCATCGGATAGGCGAGTTCCTCGGTCACGAACGACCCGTCTTGGAGTACTTCGATGGTGACGCCAGCGTCGAGTGGGAGGACGGTTCCCGTCTCGCGGTCCCAGACGGAGGCCATGAGGTGGAGCGAATCGTCGGCCTCGACGACCGTCTTTTGGAGGTCGGTGCCAGCGACCGTCCAGAACCGGTGTGGGTACGAATACGTCAGTGCCACATCGTACGGGCCCGCAGACGTTCGTCCGTACATCTTCATTCCCTCCGTGATTGCAGGGAGATACACCGCGTCTGGGCGGTCCTCGACGAGTGGCGGGTCACGCCACGCGGACTGTTGCTCGAAGCCGCCGAGACAGCCGGCTGTTGCTGTGAGCGCACCGATTCCGAGGGTTTTGAGGGCGTCTCGTCGTCTCATAGCGAAGGTGATGCCCCGGTAGTGCACGTCGAGGCAACTCGTCTACGCTATCGGCCGCGCAAAGATGTGCATTGTGTTTCGGGGGCCGCTTTCGAGCGCCGCACGGACTTCTCACGGCGTAGGACTGCCCA
Organism: Haloferax elongans ATCC BAA-1513; assembly: GCF_000336755.1. Lineage (GTDB taxonomy): Archaea > Halobacteriota > Halobacteria > Halobacteriales > Haloferacaceae > Haloferax > Haloferax elongans. The sequence goes on from NZ_AOLK01000019.1 coordinate 286,800, forward strand.
CTATCTATTAATACCCTCTAAACACCCACTCACCACAATGGACGACTCGCCGCTCGATACACTCGATGCGCGGGCCATCGCGCTCGCGTATCTAGCGTTCGGGTCGGTCGGTATTGTCGGTGGTGAACTCGCGCTTGCAGGTATCTTCGGGGCACCACTCGTGTCGTCGTCTGCGCTGGCGAAAGGGCTGTTCTTCGTCGTCGTTTCGAGTGTCTTCGTCGGGATACTCGTCGCCCGGAAGAACCAACGAATCGAGCGCCACCAGACATCAGTCGAAGCATCACTCGACCGCCTCCAGAGCGTTATTTCTGCATCTCCAGTACCGATTATCGCTATCGACGTCAGCGGGAGAGTGACCATCTGGAACGACGCGGCGACCGAGACGTTCGGATGGGAACGGGAGGAAGTTCTCGGGAGGCCGATTCCGACCGTCGCCGACGACCAGGAGTCTGAGTTTCAGCGCGCTGTCGAACGCTCAATCGAGGAGGACGGCCTCTCGAACGTCGCGGTCAAACGACAACAGCGAGACGGGACGATGCGTGAATTCTCGCTGTCGACCGCGCCGATTTACGACCCGGACGGCAGTGTTCGCGAGATTATCGGCATCTTCGTCGATACGACAGAGCAGAAAGCCCGCGAGCGTCGGCTTCGGGAGTTCGAGATGGCCGTCGAACAGGCGGGTCACGCCATCTACCTGACCGACCGCAACGGTGAAATCACCTACGTGAACCCGGCGTTCGAGCAGACGACCGGCTACGAGAGAGACGAAATCGTCGGCCAAACGCCGAACGTACTCAAGTCCGGGGAGATGGACGACCGGTATTACGCGAGACTGTGGCGGTCCATCGAAGCGGGCGAGACGTGGCAAGAACGAATCGTCGACAAGCGAAAGAACGGCGAGTTCTACACGGCTGCACAGACCATCGCACCAATCGAGCAGGACGACGAGTGCATCGGATACGTCGCTATCCAGTCGGACATCACCGAGCCTGAACTGACGCGACAGCGACTTGGCGTTCTCAACCGGATGCTCCGACACAATCTCCGAAACCGGATGAACGTCATTGAGGGATACGCCGAGATGGTGCAGACCAAAACGGACGACCCAGAAATCGACGACCAGGCAGCGACTATCCTCGATGCGGCATCGAACCTCACGTCACTCGCCGAGAAGGCCCGGACCGTCACCGAACTCCTCGAATCCGACGGCCACCCGATGGAAGTCGGGAGGCTCGTCGAGACTGTGGTGTCGGCATCGCGTTCGGAGTATCCGGACTCGACGGTGCGAGTCGCCGTCGACCCCGACTTGTCCGAACACGTGGACAACCGCGTCGGTGTCGCCGTCGAAGAACTCGTCACCAACGCGCTCCAACACGGTGGCGAGACGGTTCACATCGACACGTACCGAAGTCCGACCGACGAGTCACGGTTCGTCATCCGCATCGAAGACGACGGGCCCGGAATCCCAGAAAGCGAGTGGGAAGTCATTCAACGCGGAGAGGAGACGCCGCTGGAACACGGGACCGGACTCGGACTGTGGCTCGTCCACTGGGTCGTCACGAAGGCCGGCGGCAGCGTGCGACTCGACACGACGTCACTCGGCGGGTCTGCGGTGACGTTGGAACTGCCGCGGGACACCCCGACCGACTAGGTTATCTTCGCCGCGATGTCGCGGACCAGCGAGCGCATTCCGTAGTCGAACGTCACCTCGATAGCAGCCATGCACGCCGTGTAGACGACGACGCCAGTCACGACGAGCGCCGCGAATCCGAGTGCCGTTCCCGACACGGGGAGCATCGATTCGGTCGCCAACACCGCTGCGCCCATGACCAGACTCGCCGTCAGCGGCGTCCCGACGGTGACGAAGAACTGGGTGAACGACCCCTTTATCTCCCGAATCACGATGTAGTTGATGAGCGGTTCGGATGTGAGTGCGCCAGCGAGCACGACCGCAGCGGCGGTGCCGGCCAGTCCGTAAGCGTCGGTGAGGGGGTAGATGAGGATTGCGAGCGCAACCGTCTTGAGGACGTTCACCTTCGTGATGTAGTCCGGGCGGCCGATGGCTTTCAGGAGCGGCCCCGAAGTTGCACCGATAGAGAGCATCAATCCCCAGAGCGCGAGAATTTGGAGCGCGGGAATCGCTGGAATCCACTCGTCGCCGAGGAAGGCGTGCACGAACGGTCCGGCGACGACGATAATCCCGACCGCCATCGGCATCGAGACGACTGCTGTGAGTTTCAGCACCGTGAAGTACGTCTGTCTGAGTGCGCGGAGGTTCCCCTGTAGCTTCGAGTACGCGGGAAACATCACAGACGAGATGACTTTCGTCACTTCGGACGAGGGCGTTCTCGCCAGTTGGTAGGCGAGTTGGTAGAACCCGAGCGCCGTCGCGCCGAGGAACCACCCGAGGAAGGCGTCGTCACCGTTGGCGAAGAAGAACATGAAGATGCCCGACCCGGTAATCCAGCGCCCGTAGCGAATCATCTCGATGGCGCGGGCGCGCTCGATGACCAGTCGCGGCAGGCGTCTGTCGATGAGATACGACACGAGGGTTCGAACGACGTTCCCGGTTAACGTCCCGAAGACGAGCGCCCACACAGTCCCGAAAATGAACCCGAGCGCGAGCGCGACCCCCACGTGAAACAGCGTTCCCGACACGTCGTAGACGAACTGCTTGTGGAATTCGAGGTTCTTCTGGAGATAGACGATACGGGGGTTTCGGAGGCCGACGAGAAGCGGCGAAAGGGCGATAACGCGAAACACGTCGGTCGCCCGCGGTTCGTTGAAGAACGCCGCCAGATACGGAGCGGCGACGTACGCGAGCGCGAAGAGTACGATTCCCCGAATCAGCTTGATGGTCCAGACGGTGTCGAGGTAGGCGTCGACGTCCTCTTCTTCGCGCTGGATGAGCGAGGCGTCGAGGCCGAGTTCGGTAAACTGGTTCATCGCCGTCACCGTCAGGAGGGCAAGCCCCATCAGACCGAACTCGGTCGGACCGAGGAGGCCGGCGAGAACGACCACCATGAGCATCAGGAGAATGCGATTCGAGACGTTGATGCCGGTCATCCAGAGGCCGCTTTTGACCGTTCGCTCGCCGACGGCACCTGACGGGATGAACCGACGAAGCAGAGAGCGCATTGTTCAGAAAGCGGTGGTCCGCCCCTCCATCATCGAGTGGTCAGTGTGAACACGATACGTATCGAGAGGAGCGAGACGAAGGAAGGGCGACTGCTCGTCTGTGAGGCCATCGACAGAATCGGCGCTGAACACCGAGCGAGCGAGCGGGGTGAAACACATAGAGTTACCTCGAAAGAGGGCTTCGTACGGGCATAACTATACCTCGTCTAACGGGTTTTGAACCCACTAACGAGCCCGAAATCGGGTCGACAAAATCGACTTCCCGCGAGGCGAGACGAGGAGAGACATGCACCTGTCTCAGAGATAGCCGAGACTCTCCAGACGCGATAGCGTCTCCGGGTCGTACGCAGCAGTTGCGTCTGCGTCTTCGACGGTCGGTGAGGAACTGACCCGCTCGTCGAGAATTTCGCTCAGTGTCTCGACGACGTCCGGGTACGACTTCGCGAGGTCGGTTCCCTCGTCTGGGAGTCGGTACAGATGGTGTTCGTCGCCGTTTCGGAGGAGCTTCCACGTATCGGTTCTGAGCATCGCGAGCGCGTCGGTCATGTACTCACCGCCGTACAACGAATTCTTCGTGCGAATCGCTTCGAGGTTCGACGGTCTGGGACCGCGCTCGGCGATGGCGAATCCGGGCGACTGCTTCAGAAGGTTGACCCCTTCGAACCCGGAGGCGTCGGCACCCACTGCTTCGAGAATCGTCTGCATCACGTCGATATGCTGGACGATGTCGTCGTCACGCGATTCCATGTCCGGAAGACCGGAGACCACGAGCGGGACGTGGACGATGCCGTCCGAGAGCAGTAAGTTGTGTCCGACGACGCCCTGTTCGCCGAACAGTTCGCCGTGGTCGGCCGTGACGACGACGATAACCGGCGTATCGAGCGACATCGCGTACTTGTAGAGTTCGGCGACGAGCGTGTCGTGGTACGCGATTTCGGCCTCGTAGACGGCCACGAGAGCGGTCTTCTCGCGTTCGGTGAGTGGTCGCTCTTCCGCCATGAATCCCCAGATGTCGTCGGTGATCGCGCGCGCCGTCCGTATCGCTTCCTTCGCGGAGAGGTCTGTGCCGGCGAGGTACCGCCGGAGCACCGTCACGGGCGGGTTGTACGGGTGGTGCGTACTGTTGATGTGGTTGTAGATGAAGAATGGCCCGTCGCGGGAGAGCTTCCGCATCCAGCCTTTGACGACTTCGGTCTGATAGCGCGGGTGGATAGGGTCGAAGTGGTCGCGCGGCGACAGCGAGAACCCACCGCCGAGTTTCCTGACGTTCAGGAGGTACTTCACGGCCGTCCGTATCCCGGCACCGGAGAGCATGTCGAGATGCGACGTCGACCAGTGGCCGATGTCGAACCCACGGTCTAACCCAGTCACGGGGCCGAGGTACGGATTGGTGCTGAAGCAGGCGGTGTTGTACCCCGCTCGCGAGAACCGCTCTCCGGCGGTCGTGAGACTGTCCGGAAGGCGGGCGACCTGTGTCGTGTCGGCGAATCCGATGCCGTGCGACGAGACGCGGCGACCGGTGAGAATCGACGCCGACGACGACGGTGTCCAGTGGGCGTGGGCAAAGCACGAATCGAACGAGACCGCGTCGTCTCTGGCGGCGATTGCCTGAAGATTCGGCGTCGTCTCTCGGTCTGGCGTGCCGAGCGACGTGTAATCGTGCCGAACGCTGTCGAGTGTAATCCACAGCACGCTCGGGAGCGCTCCATGAGTCGTCATTACCGAACGTACGCCAGCAGAGGTGTTGAGTATCGACTACTTAACGAGAAGCAGAACGACCTAATGGCGTACTAATTGCTATGGATGGGCCGACCACATCGCGGTCAGTCCATTACGCAGGCGAACCCGTCCGAAGTGAGGGAATCACGCAGTCGAATCGGCTGCGACGACGACGTACGAAGCCATCTCCGAGCGGCCGGTTCGAGTCAAAAGGGCAGTTGCGAGTTGGGCACCCCAGACGAACGGATACTGGAGCGGAGCAGGGAGTCGGTTTACCGCGGAGTGGAGACGGCGCGGATATTGAAAGACGAAGTCGCGCGCGACGACCGTCCACCCATCGGAGACGAGCGCGGTGGTCTCGTCCGGCGTGAGAAACCGGTTCTTGCCGTTGGCGAAGTACGGCGAGCGTGGGGTCGGCACGGAAAAGACGAACCGGCCGCCCGGAGCGACGACGCGACGAATCTCGGCGGTGAGTGCGTCGATATCGAGAAACGGCCAATCGTACGGGCCGATACAGACGACGGCGTCGAACGAGTCGTCGTCGAATGGCAGTTGCGGGTCGTCGTAGGATGCGAGGGTGTAGTCGGAGACGGTGTCGCCGAGGACATCCTGTGCGGTGTCGCTGGCAGCCGAGGCGAAGTCGACACGCGCGACTTCGTTTGCGTCGATACCGGCGGTGACTCCTGACTCCGAAGCAACGTCAAGGACGCGGTCACGGTGACCGAGGAGGTCGAGCGCCCGAACGCGTTCTTCGTCACGGAGATACTGGACGTTCGGCGTCGCAGGAGGCTGGTCGACGAACCTGACGAGCCGAGCTTCGACTGCCGAAGAGGCGGGCGAATTGCTGTCCGTCTGCGTGCGACCAGTCACATCTATCTGCGTGCGACCGGTCACATCTGTCTGTGTGCGACCGGCCACGTCCCGCTGGCTGCTGTCGTCGGCACGGGAGTTCGATCGAGTCACGGCGACGACGGAACCTCCTGGGCGCTCGGTGCCGTCTCGCGTTCGAGGTCGCGGTACATATCGAGGAGGTGCTCGGACTCGACAGCCCAGTTGTACTTGGTTTCGACGGCTTCGCGGCCGTTCTCACCCAGTCGGTCGCAGAGCGCTGGGTCGTCGGAGAGTCGCTGGATTGCATCGGCCATTGCGACAACGTCACCGGCGGGGACGACGAGTCCCGACTCCGTCTCGTCGACCACACGTCCGAGTGGCGCGACGTTGGTCACGATAACGGGTTTCCGAACCGCCATATACTGGAAGAGTTTGTGCGGTATCGTGGTTGCCGTGTGCCCGTTGTCGCGGTGCGGGACGAGACAGGCGTCACTCGCGGCGACGTACTTCGGCACGTCGTCGAAGGGAACCCGGCCGGTGAACTCGACGACGTTCTCCAATCCGAGGTCGGCAGTGAGACGCTCCAGTTCGCGTTTGTAGTCGGAGCCGTCGCCGACGATGACGATTCGAAGCGACGGGACGTCGTCGACGACGTGGGGGGCAGCTTTGATAACCGTATCCAGCCCGCGGTGCCCACCGCCGAGCGTGCCGACGTAAGACACGACGAACTGGTCTTCGTAGCCGGGAACCGGGTCCGCCTCGCCATCGAAGGTGTCCAAATCGACGACGTTGGACACGACGGACACGTCCGCAGCGTCGGCACCGCAATCGTAGATGTAGTGGTCGCGACCCTCGGGGACGACGGCGATGACTCGGTCGGCCCGGCGAACCGCTTGGCGTTCGATGCGCTTGAGGCGGATAATCGGCGTCGTGAGCCGAGACGCGACGTACCGAGGGTTCAGGAAGTTCCGCGGACTGTGACCGGCGCGGTACTGCCGAACCGCTTCCGGCCAGTTCTCGTGGAGGTCCAGCACGACGGGAATATCGTACTCGTCGCCGATGGCGAGGCCGGTGTTCGCAAGCGGGAGGTCGTGGACGTGAATCACGTCGATGCCCTCCAGTTCGACGAGTGACCCGGCCTCGTCGACCCACACGCGGCGAACGTCGGTGACGAGGTCGACGAGGCCGCGGACCACACCACCGAGTCCGCGGTTTACCTCGCTGTTGGCGAGTTGCCGACGGACGACGACCGTCCCGTCGACCTCCTCGCGCTGTGGGCGGTCGCCGACAGCGCGCGAGAGAATAAACACCGTGTGCCCGTCGTCGACGAGCGCGCGAGCCTCCTTTGCGACGCGAATGTCGGTCGGGTACGCCGCGTCCAAGAGCATGCAGATGCGCATTAGTCTTCACGGAAAATGGGGCCGCGACGATGTAAGGTATAGACACCTTGTTCCAGACTTCACGGAGTTATACAGCGCCTACCAGACGGATGTGACCGTTCAGTGGCATCCCTGCTTTCCGACCCAAACAGTCGCCCGTCGCCTCATCGTCGGTGAATTAGCTTTCTGAGAGAGCGCACCGACACGCGAAACCAGTGGTTTCGAGGCGTCGAGCAGACGTATGCCGATTCATAATTATGCCTCTTTGCGGGCTTCATACAGGTCGAATACGTATCCTTGCAAATCATGCGCCAACATCTTCTCTCACAACGTTCGACCGAGGCGCCTGCCGCCCGCGAGCAACTGCTCGCCCGGTGGGTGAAACAACCGCCGACGAGCCCGATAATACAGTATCTCCGCGACGAGGAGCGAACGACCGCACTGAAGCGCCTCGGGCGGCGCGACCGCGTCCTCGACATCGCCTCCGAAGCGACCGTTACCGCCGGTATCGACGCCCGCGAGGTCGTCCGCGTCGACTTCTCGCATGACGCTTCCGCTCGCGCCCGCGAGATACTCGGTGAGTCAGTCACGGAGTACGTCGTGGTCCCGCCGGGGCGGCCGACGATACCCTTCGCCGCCGACGACTTCGACGGCGCGATATCAATCGGCCCGTACGATTGGCGCTTCCTCGACGTCGAGTCGCTGACTGACGAACTCCACCGGGTCGTCGCGGAGGACGGCCGCGTCGTCTTCTCGGTCCCCACACCGCGGTCGCCGTACGCGAAGACGCACCGAAACGTCCTCCAGTATTTCGACCCAGACGACGCGATGGACCTGCTCGCGCCGGGGTATCACCGCACCGGCCGTGACCTGCTCTTCCAGTATCCGTACCCGATTCACCTCGCTATCTCGAAGCTTCCCGACGCGGCCCAAGAGCGGTTCGTCGTTCTCGCGCACCGGCTTTCCGACGTTCTCACTGACGCCGACGCCGACGACTTCGCATCGTATCTCGTCCTCTCGGGGGAGCCGATACCCTACGAACGCTATCTCGACGAGTCGCTAACCTGTCTCTTCCGCCCGATGAACGAAGCGGGGTTCTGGAATCACGAGCGCTCCCGAATCCTGCGCGCACAGAAGTACCGCTTCGAAAACGGCCTGCTCACGTGGCGACCAGACACCCGCATCCACTGGCGCTATGCACCCTTTGGCATCATGGGTGCGATGCGCTGGCGGGCATCGTCCCTCGCCGACGACCGCTACGACGAACAACTTCGCGCCGAGTTAGACGGATTCGCCCGCGACACGAGCGACGACGAGACACTGGCCGAGATGCCGAGTTACGGCCTCGGCCCGCTCATGGTCGCGTTCAGCGTCGCCGCCCGAGTGTTCGAAGACGACCACGACCGATACCTCGACGTCGCACGGCGACTCTTCCAGCACACCGTCGAACGCGTCTCGTTCGACCACTCGGAAGACACGCTCGTCCTGATGGGGTGGGCCCACCTCTACGAAGCAGCCCCGACGCCCGATGTGCGCGACGCAGTCACCGATGGACTGCACGCCGTCGTCGAGCGACAGGCACCCGAGGGACTGTTCCACTTCGAGAACCATACGACGCGACGCCATCAGAACCAGATGTACACGCTCTGGGGAATCGGCGCGGCAATCCGTGCGACTGGGCTAACCGGATATTTGGAGGTGATAGAGCGCGTCCTCGACTACACCATCGAAGAGCGGATGTTAGACAACGGGGCGTTCATCTGGGAGGACCTTCCAGTCTGGAAGCGCCTTCGCCACGACGTGACAAAACACCTGCTCGACCGCCGCCCGCCGCACTGGGATTTCCTCTACGAGTGCCACCAGACGTTCTTCGTCAACGCCGTGATGTCCTACTACGCCGCCGGTGGAGAGAAGAACTACGACAGAGAGGTCGGCGACGCGTTCGCGTGGATATACGGCCGCAACGCACTCAACCTCGACCTCCACGACTACTCGGGTATCGGCGTGCCGATGCGCTTCCTGACGCTGGGCGAGCGCATGGACGTGGGCGACCAGATGTACAAAGGCTCCTACGAAATTGGCTCGTACATCATGGCCCTCTCGAACGTCCTCGACGGGGCGTTCGAGTACCGCGTCGAGTAGGGTGAACCGCCTCGGGGTCACGCCCCGGAATCGCGTATCTACCCCGTCGAATCGCACTCTGCTCCCGGTCTCAGGTTCCCACCGCCGACAGTCGCGCCCGAACCTCGGCGAGTGCCTCGACCGGTTCTCGCGAGAGCGAGTAAGTGTCTTCGGACCCGTCGGTCAATGCGACCGTGAGTTCGTCATCGTCGTACCCAATCGCAGAGACAGTGCTGTACTCGTAGCGGTGAGCGTCGTCACCGACCTCGAAGAACCGGTGAGCGAGGCTGACTGATGCGTCGTCGTGGACGACGAACGCGTCGTCGCCGACGAGGAGTGTCGTCACCGTGTACGTCTTCGCGGGGGCGACGAACGCGAGACGCCGGTCAGCGGTCAGTACAGTGTAGACCGCAGTGTCCCCGTCTGCGTCGTCAACGGTGTCGAGAACCGCAGATTTGACGCGGTCGATTCCGGCGTCGAGCAACGGCTCGAACCGGCGGTCGACGTACCGGATGCCGACGGCGGCGATGGCTCCGCCACCGAGAATCACCGCCGCCCCCTGGACCAGTTCACCGAACTCGACGATGAAGTACCCGCCGAGAAACACCGCCCCGACGACGAGCCACTGCCACTGCCACCCTGCCGCCCACAAGGGCTGGAAGACGTCGCCGTCAAGTGTGTCTTTACGAGCCATACCGTCGCCTCTGGCTCCGGTTCGTACGCTCTGTTCGGATTCGAGTCGGCGCGGCGTTGCAGTTCATGCCTCGAGCAGTTCGACGAGAGTTCATGCCTCAAGTAGTTCGACGAGGTTCCCTTCCGGGTCGCGGACGAACGCGATTCGCGTCCCGCTTTCCGTGATCTGTGGCTCGCTAAGTGTCTCGACGTGCGGCGGGAACTGGTCGACGACGGCGTCGACGTCGTCGACGGAGAGGCCGAGGTGTGCAGCGCCCGGACGATTGAGAGATGCGTCCGGCAGCGACTCGCCTTCGGGGTCGTATTCGACGAGTTCGACTCGGACGTCGCCGCCATCGAGGTGGGCGAATCGGCCGGTCGCGTTCGGAACGTCGACGGCGGTCGAGAACGCGTCGCCCGACACGGAGAACGTGTCGAGGACCGAGAGACCGAGAACGTCGCGATAGAATTCGAGTGTGCGGTCGAGGTCCTGAACCGTGATACCGACGTGATGGGCGCGAAGGCTGGTCATATTCGGGTTGCGTGCGACACCCGCAAAATCGCTTCGTTCGGGAGACGTACGCGAGGAGTTATTCGACCAAAACGTGAGCAGCGTTCGGCGATGGACACCGATTCGAAGTCGCCGAAGCAGTCAGGAAAAGACGTGACAGACTGGTCTCGATTCCTGACTGTCAGCATATGTATCGAATTAATGTATCACATTTTCTGAGCGGAACGGGAGTGCAGTCGTTCGATTTCGTCGAGCGAACCGGGTTCTGTCTCTTTAACTATACGAGACGAGCGACATTGTCGTCGTATTTACACCATGTCCCCTCTCGGTGGTTCTGTCCGTCCGACACGAATTGCCCTCGCGGTTTTCATGGTTCTCGTGGTCATCTCAGGTGACGCAGCGCTCTTTGTCCAACCGGCGTCCGCGGCATCCGGGTGGGCGATGGAAGACGATGAGTTCCGCGAAGAGACGGTGCTCTCGGGGCTCTCCCAACCGATGATGGTCGAGTTCCTTCCCGATGGTCGGATGCTCGTCCTCGAAAAGGCCGGAAAGATGTACATCGCCGACCCGCAGACGGGCGAAAAAGAGGTCTACATGGACCTCACATCGCAGACCGAGACCGGTGGTGAACGCGGCCTCCTCGATATCGCGTTGGACCCGAACTTCGAGTCGAACGGCTACGTCTACGTCTTCTATAGCCCCACCGAAGGCGAGACGAAAGACCGCATCGCTCGGTTTACCCACCGCGAGAACGCCGGTGGGCTCTCCAGTCGCGGCGACAAATCGACCGAGAAGCTCATCTGGCAGCACAACCGCAAGTGGGGCTGGAACGCCTACCACCACGGTGGCGGCCTCGACGTCGGCCCCGACGGCAAACTCTACCTGACTACCGGCGAGATGTTCAACGGCGACTTCTCCCAAGACCTCGGCGAGGCGGCGGGGAAGGTCATTCGCGTCAACCGCGACGGCTCGGTTCCGAGCGACAACCCGTATGCCGATTCGAGCAACCCCACAACCCGATACATCTGGGCGATTGGGCTTCGGAACCCCTACCGCTCGTTCTGGGACGACGGGACCCACTACATCGGCGAGGTCGGTGGCAACGACCGCGACGTCGCACAGGAAGACCTCCACATCGGCCGCAAGGGAGCGAACTACGGGTGGCCGAACTGCGAAGGCAACTGTGAGGACCCCGCCTACGACGACCCGCTCTACACGTACCCACACGACCCTGAGGTCGGCGGGTCGATTACGGCTGGCTTCGTCTACCACGGAGACCAGTTCCCCGCGACGTACGACGACGACATCTTCATCGGTGACTACGCGCAGGGCTGGATTAAGGCGTTGAACGTCGGGTCGAATGGCGAAGTGACCGACGTGACCAACTTCCACCGAAACGCTGGCGCTGTGGTCGCGCTCCAAGAAGGACCCGATGGGTCGCTCTACTACGTCCAAATCGTCTCTCCACCGACGTACGAGACCGGGGCTGTCAAGCGCATCACCTACGAGGGTTCGACCGGGAACAGCGCACCGCGTATCACGAGCGCGGCGGCCAACACGTCGTCCGGGGAAACCCCACTGACAGTCTCTTTCGACGGCAGCGCAACAGACGCCGACGGGGATGACCTCACCTACACGTGGCGATTCGGCGATGGAACCTCGGCGACGGGCGCGTCGGTCACACATACCTACAACACGAGTGGGCAGTTCGACGCAGTCCTCGAAGTGTCCGACGGCACGGCGACAGTGACGTCGAACCCGATTCGAATTTCGGCCGGGAACGCACCGACGGCGACCATTGAGACACCAGCCGACGGTACGGTCTTCCACGCCGGAGAGCACATCAACTTCAGCGGCAGCGCAACAGACGCCGAAGACGGCACGCTCGACCCGTCGATGCTCGAATGGACAGTCGTCTTCCTCCACGACGACCACACCCATCCGGTGCTCGGGCCGGTAAACGGCTCCGGCGGCGAGATTCACGTCGAGGACAGCGGCCACGACTACAGCGGCGACACCGGCTACCGAATCACGCTGAAAGCCACCGACTCGGATGGGACAACCGACACCGACGTGGTGACGCTCCAGCCCGACAAAGTCAATCTGACGCTCGACACGTCCCCCACCGGCTTGACGGTCGACCTCGACCAGATTCCACGCGAAACGACCTACGTCGCGGACACACTCGTCGGGTTCCAACACAGCGTCGAAGCGCCCGAAGCACAGTGTGTCGCCGGAACGCGATACGAATTCGACTCGTGGTCCGACGGGGGCGAGCGCCTGCACACGATGACCGCCCCTGAGAGCGACTCCACACTGACCGCGACGTACACCGCCAATGGGTCCTGTGAGTCGCTTCCGATCGACGGTCTCGTCGCTCACTTCGAGACTGGAAGCGGAGTCGTGACCGACGGCGACGCCGTCACGGCGTGGACAGACCAGTCAGGCAGCGGCAACGACCTCGCTGCTGTCGGGTCCCCCACGCTCGTCTCGGGTGTCGCCAACGGCCGCGACGTGGTCCGATTCGACGGCACCGACGACGCCCTCGAACACGTGGGAGGACTGACTCTTCCGACCGGCGATTCGGACAGGACAGTCTTCTTCGTCGCCGACTACCGCGAGGGTGGTTTCGGCGGTGTCGCGTGGGGCGCACCGCAACGCAACCGTGCCTTCGGTCTCGTCGCCGACGCGAACGGCGACCTCGCAGTGCAAGGCTGGGGCAGTGGCAACGACTTCAGCTCCGGCGTCGACGCGGTCGGCCCCGGGATGGTCGTCCAGTCTGCCACGGTCCAGTCGGGCGAACTGACTCACTACAAAGACGGCGTCGCCATCGACTCGGCGACACACACCTTCGACACAGCCGGAGACAGGCTGGTCGTCGGTGCCGAGATGACACCGCCCCCGTATCTCGACATGGACGTGGCGGCAATCGTGGTCTACGACCGCGCGCTCTCGACGAGCGAGCGCCAGCAGGTCGAAACCTACCTCGAAGACCGCTACCTCGGTGACGAACCCGAACCGGGGCCGAGTGTCGATATCACGAGTCCCGACGACGGCGCGACCATCACGGGACCAAACGTCACTGTCTCGTGGAACGCCACGAGCCACGTCGAAGGCGACCACGTCCACCTCACGCTGGACGACGCGAGCACCCACACGACGGTGATGGAACTCGATGGTTCGCACACGTTTACCGACCTCTCACCCGGAGTGCACACCGTCCGGGTCGCGGTCGCATCTGCGGGCCACGCGGTTTACCAGAACCCCGAAGCGAACGAGACGGTTTCGTTCGACGTAGTTACGGAGGACTCGTCCGGGGACGAGAGTGACAACTCCACTGACACCGGGACTGACAACTCTACCGACACTGGCACTGATAATTCCACTGACACCGGAACCAGCAACTCCACCGATACCGGAACCGACGACGGGACTGACGATGGGACGACGACCGGCGGGTCGCCAGCGACCGACAGCACAGAGGGAGAGGACAGTACGTCAGACGAGAGTAACAGTGGGAGTAGCAACAGCGACTCCGTCGGGAGCAGTAGCGGGAGCACGTCGGGAGGCAGTAGTAGCGGCGGGTCGTCCAGCAGTGGCGGCAGTAGTAGCTCCTCCAGCGGTGGCGGCAGCAGTGGCGGTGGAAGTAGCGATAGCACGTCTTCAGCGTCTGAAACAACCGAATCCCAGTCCGAACCGACCCCGACCATCGAGGCAAACACGAGCGTCGGCGAAGTCGCGCTCGGGGAGAACATCTCCGTCGTCGCCACGGTCCGAAACACCGGCGACGCGCCCACCGAAGTCAGTCTCGACCTCCAATTGAACGGCACGGTCGTCACGACCGAGACGATACAGGTCGCTGGCGGTGAGGAGACGACAGTCGAACTGTCCTACGCGCCCGACGAGCCCGGAGAATACGCCGTCTCAGTCGGCGGTTCCTTCGTCGGAACAGTCGTCGTGAACAGCCACAGCCCGGCGCTTCCCGACGACGGACGCAACGCTATCGGCGTCAGCGACGATACCGAACGTGGGAGCGACGAGGACAGTGTGAAGCGAGCCACGGGAGACGCGGAAGCGACCAGTATCGATAGCGACGAACCGGTGGCCGAAAACGGAGTCGCAGGTGGAAGCGACCGGGTCGGAGACACCGACGCGAGTGAGGAGCGCACCGAAACACAAACGCCCGGTTTCGGGGTTGCAGGGGCGATTCTGGCACTACTCGTGGTCGCGCTCGGTGGTGCAGCAGCGGTCCGAAAGCGGCACTGAGGTCCCCGGACGCTCACCCGCCGAACTTCGTACAGTCTTTACCTCCCGAGCACCCGTCTCCGGGTACGATGGACGCTCCGCACGCACGAACCGAGGAGGGAAGACGATGAGCGAAGCAATCGTCGAATCGCTCCCGCCGACGGCAGTCCCCGCGTCGTTCGTAGACGAACTCGAAGCGAACGAGGCAATCCAGCAGGCCGTCGCCGTACGCGGCTACAACCTCGAACGCGACGGGGAGACGGTGAAGCACGCCTACCAACTGGTGGTGAACGTCCGCGGGAAGTACATCCTCGGACTCCACCTCTCGAACGGCGAGTGGCGAATCGTCTTCGACACGCGCGACCACCCGGAACTGGCACAGGAAGGGCCGGAAGCCGCCTACAAAGAGGTTCACGACGCCCTCTACGAGCGTGCTCCTTCGGACGCCGAAATCGACTTCGAATCGACGCCGCGGTTCTGGCACGCGCCGCAGTAGCTGTTTTCGACCGACATCGTCGGTTCGGCTTCGGGGAGCGAGGAGGGTTGCCACCCACCACCGTCCGACAGTAAGGTGGTGGTTTACGTCGAGCGGGCGTCGTTAGGCGCTCTATGCTTAATCTACTCTCTCACGTTCGTCTAGCCGATTGAACGGTGTCTTTCATGTCTCCCCCAAAAGTACTCATCGTCGGCATCGACGCCGCGTGCTTCGAGCAACTCGACCCGCTCGTCGAGTCGGGGGCGGTCCCGACTATCGCCGAACTCCTCGACACCGGTGTCGTCGACGAACTCGAAACGACGCATCCACCGTGGACGCCCTCCGCGTGGCCCTCCGTCGTAACCGGGGCGACGCCGTGGCAACACGGAGTCTACGACTTCTACGGCTACGACCGCGACCCCGACGGTGAACTCGTCTCCGCCCGAGACGTACAGGTCCCCTATCTGTGGGAGATACTCTCCGCACACGGTCTCTCGTCGGTCGTCGTGAACGTCCCAGTCACACATCCGGTCCACGAGTTCGACGGAAGTCTCGTCCCGGGCTATCTCGCCACCGAAGGCGTCGATATCCTCGTCGATGGCGAGAAGCGACAACTCGACGAAGTGCTTCCAGACTACCGAGTCTACGCGGGCCAGACGGCGACCAGAGAAGACCGGCTCGCCGAATACGAGCGATTGGTGGACGCCCGAGTCGATGCCGCCGAGACGCTCGCCGACGCGACCGAGTGGGACCTCATGATGGTCCAGTTCCAGAGCACAGACGGCGTCTTCCACACCGACGGCGACGACCCGGATGCTGTCGAACGCGTCTACCGCCGGGTCGATGCGGGTATCGAGCGATTGGTCGAACTCGCTGGCCCCGACGCCCACGTCGTCCTCGTGTCCGACCACGGAATCCACCAGTACGAGCGTGTCTTCTACCTCAATTCGTGGCTGAAAGACCGCGGTGACCTCGTCACGACAGACGAATCCGTCCGCCACGCGTGGAACGAACAGACCAAACACACCGCGACGAGCGAGGGCGACGACGACACCCGGCCACCACTCGCGACGCGAACGCTCCGAGGCGGACTCGGCCTCCTCGGGCACGTCGGTGTCACCCCGACGCGGGTCGAGCGCGTGCTCGCCAGCCTCGGCCTCGACCGAACTGTCGCGCGGGTACTTCCCGACTCGGTGCTTCAGGAAGTCGTCGACGCGAGCGAATACGTCGATTTCGACCGCTCTGCGGCCTTCACTCGGTCGCTCTCTTCGCTTGGGATTCGATGCAATGTCGAGGGGCGCGACCCCGGCGGCGTCATTCCCGCCGACGAGTTCGATGCCTACCGGACCCAACTCGTTTCCGACCTCCGCGAGGTCACGGCACCCGATGGAACACGGGTCTTCGACGCCGTCGAGGACAGACACGCCCTCGCCGGACGCGACGTAGCTGGTGAGCAGAGCGCGCCGGACATCCTGCTGTTCCCGGCACGAATGACGTGGAAGATTTCGGATATCGTCCGTGACGAGCAGTTCGGTGAGACCGACGAGTTCAGCCACACGTGGACCGGTCTGTTCGCCCTGAGCGGGCCAGCAACGTCGGTAGGAACGCTCAACGTGGCGGACGCGACGGTTATCGACGTGGTGCCGACGGTCCTCTCACTTTTCGGCATCGACCCTCCAGCCCACGTCGAAGGGACCTCGCTGCTCGACGACTGGGACCCGGCTCTCGTCGGCCGTGACACCGAGGAACCAGCCGACACCGACGCGACCCACACCACCATGTCCGCAGAAAGACGGTTCTTCGACGACGAGAGAACCGACTCGAGCGAGGACGAATCGGCGGCCGACGAAGATTCGGAATACGTCGCCGACAGGCTCCGCGAATTGGGGTATCTGGAATGAGCGACTCGAACCCCCTCGTCAGCGTCGTCCTCCCGACGTACAACCGTCCCGACGGGCTTCGCCAAGCGGTCGCGAGCGTGGCCGCACAGACGTACAGCCCGATAGAACTCGTCGTCGTCGACGACCACTCCGAAATCCCGGCGCGTGAGGTTCTCGACGAGCCGACCGTCGGTGTCGACGCCATCCATCGGGTTCGCATCATTCGCCATCCGACGAACCGCGGTGGCAACGCCGCCCGAAACACCGGTATTCGAGCTGCAACCGGGCGCTTCATCGCGTTCCACGACGACGACGACGAGTGGTATCCCGAAAAGCTCGCTCGCCAAGTCGACGTGTTCGATGGCGTTTCCGAGAGCGTCGGCCTAGTCTACACCGGAACCGAGTACCGCGAAGCTGGCAAGACCGTGCAGAAACAGACCGGCGGCGTCCGAGGCGATGCGACGCGTGCCCTCCTCCTCGGAGGGTCGCTGTCAGAGTTTTCCGGTGTGATGGTCCGCCGGTCGGTCGTCGACGACGCTGGACTCCCGGACGAGCGGTTCCCGAGTTGGCAAGACCGCGAATGGTTCGTCCGACTCTCACAGCACTGCCGCTTCGCGTCGGTCGACGAGGCGCTGACGATTCGGTACGTCGAGGGAGGCGACCGCGTCACGAAACGCTTCGAGACGAAGCGTGACGAGAGTTTCCCGCTTTTCGTCGAGCAGTTCCGCCCGTTGGCGAGGCAACTCGGTATCGAACGACAGTTCGTCGCGGCGCATCGCGCGAAACTCGGGAAAGAAGCCCTTCGGACGGGCTACTATGGGGATGCGCGCCGTCTGCTGGCGCTCGCCTTGCTCGGTGGCCACGTCGATTCCGACACGCTCGTCCACCTGTCTGTCGCACTGGGCGGCCGCGTGACCTACCAGTCGGCGAAGCGACTTGCTCGTGCTGTCAGGTCGCGGGGGGTTCCGACGTGAGTCTCGACGTGCCGTCGGCTACGGGGGCTGAAGGGGCTGCGAAAGACGATACGCAGAGAGACAAGGTACCGAACGCGAACGCGAGATATCACGTCGCCTTCTACATCCCGTCGATGGGGGTCGGCGGCGCGCAGAAAGTGACCGCGACGATTGCGAACGGCCTCGTCGAGGCCGGCCACCGAGTAGACATCGTCGTCTCCTACGGCGGCGGTGAGTTCACCGATGCACTCGACGATTCGGTTCGCGTGGTCGAACTCGGAACACCGCGACTCCCGTTTGTCGGCGTGCTGGCCAGCGTCCCCGCGCTCCGTCGATATCTCAACGAAGAGCGGCCAGACGTTCTCATCGGGGCGATGATGCACGCGAACGTCGTCTCGGTCCTCGCGGACGCAGTCTCCGGAACTGAGACGACCGTCGCACTTACCGAACACAACACCGTCGGCGTCAGACACGGTCGAAAAGAGGCGCTGACGACGAGAATCGCCGCGCGGCTCTACGGAAGCGCCGACAGCGTCATCGCGGTCTCGGAGGGCGTCGCCGACAGCATCGCCACCGAGTTGGGAACGGACCCCGAGTCGATTGCAGTCCTGTACAACCCAATCGAGGTGGACGACATCGCCACGGCAGCGACCCAACCCATCGCTGAGCAGACGCCAGCACGGGAATGGCTATCGGACCCATCGCTACAGGTGCTGTTCACGGTCGGCCGATTAGAGGCGGCGAAAGACCTCCCCACGCTGCTTCGGGCGTTCGCGCGCGTCCACGACGAGCGACCGGAGACGCGGCTGGTCGTCGCCGGGACAGGGTCGAAGCGCGACGAACTGGAGTCGCTGGCCAGTTCACTCGGCATCCGCGAGCGCGTGTGTTTCCCTGGATACGTCGAGAACGCCTACGCGTACATGGGGCGAGCCGACGCGTTCGTCCTCTCCTCGCGACACGAGGGGCTGCCGACAGTTCTCCTCGAAGCGCTCGCGTGTGGACTTCCAATCGTGTCGACCGACTGTCCGAGCGGGCCCCACGAGATTCTCGACGGCGGGGAGTTGGGGCCGCTCGTTCCCGTCGGCGACGACGAGGCGCTCTCGGAAGCGATAGCGCGCGTCTTGGACGACCCCGTCGAAGACACCCGACTCCGCTCTCGGGCTGAGGACTTCTCGGTGCAGGCCGTCACGACGGCCTACGAATCGTTCGTCGCATCGCTGGTGGACGACCGATAGAGCCCATTCGACGCGAACTCGACTGATTTTCTGGCGCACGTCTCTGTCCCTCCGTGGACGACAAGTGCAGACTGCGAGAGCCACGGCTTCGAAGACTGAGTGCGACGACCGGGGGGTTTCGTTGTGTGGTATCCAACTGGAACGTTCACATTAATTGGCCAAATCAGGCGTTAGGAATCATATAACCCCTCGAATTCGACAAGTAAGCCATTGCGAAATTAAGTACATCCAGAACATACGCATTGTTAACAGGAACCGGTGCGAGAACCGCTCGAAGCCTCACAGACGGGCGCGATGTGGAAAGATACCGGTCCTGGTGAAGAACAATGGATATCAAAGAATTCCTCAGCGAATCACGCGCAGTCTCGCCAGTCATCGGCGTCATCCTCATGGTCGCCATTACAGTCATCCTCGCGGCCGTCATCGGGACGTTCGTCCTCGGACTCGGAGACCAGGTGGGAGACACCGCACCGCAGGCGAGCTTCAGCTTCGACTACAACAGCACGGCGGGGAACGTGACTGTCACGCACGAAAGTGGTGACGCAATCACCGCCTCCAACCTGAACGTCTCTGTCTCGTCCAACGCGGGCGCGACCGTGACGACCTACGACGGCGGTGACGGACAGATGAACGCAGGCGACTACTTCGAAGTCGACTCGGGTGCACTCAGCTCCGGTGACACGGTCCGTGTCATCTGGACCTCCGAATCCGGTGCTAACTCTGCAACCCTGCAGAAGTACACCTACAACAACTGAGCGGCTTTCGAGCGACACTCGCCCGATCCACATTTTCCGTTTTTCAGCCATCGAGCGGCAGCACCGACCACGCAGCGGTTGGCTGTCTACTATGAGAACAGATATACAAGGACATACCAAAGACGATATTCCTGGTAACATGAACTTA
Organism: Haloferax elongans ATCC BAA-1513; assembly: GCF_000336755.1. Taxonomy (GTDB): domain Archaea; phylum Halobacteriota; class Halobacteria; order Halobacteriales; family Haloferacaceae; genus Haloferax; species Haloferax elongans. The sequence continues at coordinate 306,862 of NZ_AOLK01000019.1, forward strand.
AATATCTCCAAAACGTTCAATTTACTGTAGGTTTCCCCGGCAAGTGTGTTGCCACCGACTCGATTTTTCCCGCGAGTCACACACTCGTTGTCCGGTTACCATGGAGAACACAATGAACATCAAACAGCTATTCACAGACTCTCGTGCCGTTTCGCCAGTCATCGGCGTCATCCTCATGGTCGCTATCACAGTCATCCTCGCGGCCGTTATCGGGACGTTCGTCCTCGGGCTTGGCAACCAAGTGAGCACCGCACCGCAAGCGAGTTTCACGTTCGACTACAATGGAAGCAACCTGACGATTACCCACGAAAGCGGAGAAGCCCTCGTCGCGTCCCAAATCAACGTGACGGGTGACAGCATCTCCAACGAGCAGTGGACCACCCACGGAACGACCACCGGCGACAAAATCAAGGCCGGAAACTACTACGACGTAGGAGCGACGTTCACGTCCGGTGACGTCGTCCGCGTCGTCTGGACCGCAGAGTCGGGAGCCAGTTCGTCGACGCTCCAGAAGTGGACGTACAACGGCTAGCGGGACTGTCCCACGCCAAACGGCTCTCTTACCGACCAATTACACGTCTCTTCTGTCGGTTTCAACTATACGTCCCTTCTGCCACCCCTTTTGACGAACAGGCGAGAGGAACACTGCCGAGCCCCACCCCCGGCGAACGTTCATAGTGCAAGCCGCAGAATCCGTTGGCATGCACCCGACGGCCAAGCGGTTCGCCGACGAGGTCCGGGCAGAACACGGCATCGAAATCGACGTTCGCGAGTTTCCAGAGGGAACGAAGACGGCGGCCGATGCCGCCGACGCAATCGACTGCGACGTCTCCCAAATCGTCAAGAGCATCGTGATGCGCGTGGGCGACGAGACAGTCGTCGTCCTCACGAGTGGCGCGAACCGCGTCGACGAGGCGGCGCTCGCAACCGAATTCGACGCCGACCCTGCCGAGGTTCGGAGTGCGAACGCCTCCGAAGTAAAGGAAGCGACGGGGTGGAGTATCGGCGGCGTTCCGCCGACGTGCCATGCCAACGGTTGTCCGATACTCGCCGACCCGGTGTTCGACGACTTCGACGAAATCTGGGCCGCCGCCGGGACGCCCGAAGCGGTGTTTCGACTGACGCCCGACCAGCTACGCGAGCTGTCGAACCCGCGGTTCGTCGATGTGTTCGAATGAGTCGTGGCTGCCGTGTTCGAGTGAGTCGCCGCCGCTCCGGAAGCAGTTGCTGGTAGCAAGTGGTGGTAGCAGGCCGAATCAGACCGCCGACTCCCAGAACCGAATCGTCTGGAGAACGATGACGATAGCTAACGCCGCGTAGGACAACGCGAGCGGCGTGAGTTGCTGGATTGGAATGAGAAGCCCGCCCGCGACTGCGAGCGCCGCGAACGTCACGACGAGCGCGCCCATGGTCCGCACGGCGGGCGGGAACACCGACTTCACCCACCTATCGAACGGTGAGACGTCGAGGAACATGGTCAGCCCGACGAGTTCGAGAAGCGCACCGAGTCCGACGAGGAGACCGATGTACTGCGGCCGGGAGAACAACAGCGATTGCAACCCCACGCCAGCAAGGAGCGCAGTGAATGCGGCGGCCCGCTTGGCAGACCGGCCGAAGACAGACCTATCGAGCCACGACCGCTCGACGGGAGCCATATCGACACCGCCGCCGGTTGCGACTGGCCACGAATCTGCGCCCGGCCGTGAGTCTGCACCCGGCGACGAGTTTGCACCCGCTGGTGAGTACCAACCATCGCGGGTACCGGTCTCGACACGGCCACGAACTGCAGCCATCCGTATCTCCGAGAGGACTGTGGCGACGAAGAAGAATCCGAGGAACAGTGCAGCGATTTCTTTCGAATCGGTGACGTCGAACGCGTCGAGCGCGCCGTGGCCCCAAAAGAGGTCCGCTGCGGCAGAATCGTGGATAAGCCGAACGAACGACCCGCCGACGGGTGAGACGTGATAGAAGTCGGGAATCATCGCCCACAGTCCACCGAAGACCACCACGGTCCGGTGGAACCGAAATCTTGGGACGAAGAGCGCGGCCGTGAGCGCGGTCAGCGCCGCTCCGAACGCGAAGTGACCGATTGCGATAGACATGTCGTACCGAACAGATGTACATGTCCGAAGATTACTAGGCGGCTCCTAACGGCTGAGAGCCACGCTACGGCGAGTATCCGCACGTTTCAGAAGTGAAATTCCGGTTACACCAACACCACTATGTCCGCTGTTCTCCGACGGGAGTCGGTGGATTACACGCCAGTCTATCCACCGAGAAACCGACCGAGAGCCGCGTCGATGTCGTCGATACCGACCGTGCCGACGGGGTCGTGACTTCCTTCGGCTGGCGGCTCTTTGAGGCCGGTCCCGGTCGCGATGACTGCAACGTCGTCGCCCGAGTCGACGAATCCACGTTCGACTACCTGTTTGGTTCCGGCGAGCGCCGTCGTGGACGCAGTTTCGACGGACAGACCCGCCTGTGTCGCGAGGACACGTTGGGCGTCTCGAATCTCGTCGTCAGTGACTGAAACGACCGCACCACCGGTTTCGCTGGCGGCACGGAGCGCTCGCGTCCCACTCGGTGGGTCGGCGTTGGCGATAGAGTACGCGATGGTGTCGCCGCCCTCGACGCGAGAGACGGTTGAGTCGCCTCGTTCGAACGCATCGGCGATGGGAGCGCAGGCTGCGGCCTGCGTCAAGTAGAGTTCTGGAATACGGCCAATCGTCCCGGCTTCGTGGAGTTCCCGCACGGCTTTCCACACACCGCTCGCGTGTCCACCACTGCTGACGGGGAGGACGATCGCGTCAGGCACGTCGGGGGCGAAGGCCTCACAGAGTTCCACAACGGTCGTCTTCTGGCCTTCGACCCTGAGCGGGACGTCGGAGTTAAGAAAGACGACGTCGTTGTCGGGCCCGAGTTCGAGCGTTCGGTCGTAGAGACGGCTGTACTCGCCCGCCACGGTCAGTATCGCCGGGTCGAACTGGCCGATAACGTCGAGTCGTGCTTGCGGGACGTCGTCGGGGACGAACACCACACAGGGCACGTCCGCGGCCGTCGCGAACGCGGCGGTACTCATCGCCATGTTTCCGTGCGAAACGGTGCCGACAGCGGCAGCGTCACCGACGAGACCGGATTCGATGGCAGCCAACCCCACGGCACTCCCGCGGTCTTTGAAGCTCCCTGTCGGGTGGCTCCCCTCTACTTTGACGTGGACGGTCGTACCAGCGTACTCGTCGAGTGCATCGTCGCGGAGGAGTGGCGTTCCACCTGCTGCCGCGGCGAGTCCGCCCGGGAAGCCGACCGGGAGCAACGCCTCGTATCGCCACATCCCCGGGGAGTCGGAGACGTCGTCCCACGAAAACGACCCCGGGTCGGTGGCAAGCCAGAGCGGCTCGCCACAGTCACATCTCGCGGCCGGAGCGGTCGTTCGTGCACCACAGTCGTCACAGACGCGTTCGAGCGTCATTGGAAATCGCCCACCATGCTCACTCGGACCCGACGGCGACCATCCCCTTTACGACGTCTGGTTCTTGGGCGCGTTCGAAGGCTGCGGTCAGGTCGGCCATCGGCATCTCGAAGTCGATGATATCCTCCACGTCGATGACACCGCGTTCGAGGAGCGAAATCGCGTCCGGGTACGTATTTCGGAAGCGGAACGACCCACGGAAATCGAGTTCCTTGTCGACCAGTTCGTTGGTTGCGATAGGAATCTCGTCGTCGCCGGAGAGGCCGATACAGACGACGGTCCCGCCACGACGGACGACAGTTGTCGTTGCGGCGATTGCCGGAGTCGCACCAGACGCCTCGACGACGACATCGACACCATCGCCGCCGGTGATGTCGTCGATGGCGGCTTCGAGAGAGCGCTCAGAGACGTTTATCGTCTCTGTCGCTCCCATCTCGCGCGCCCGGTCGAGTTTCGACGGAACCACGTCGGAAACGAGGATGTCGCCTGCACCGGCCGCACGGGCGGTTTTCACGACCATCGCGCCGATTGGTCCAGCGCCCGTTACGAGGACGGTCTCACCGAGGTCGATTGCTGCACGGCGTGTCGCGTGCAGTGCGACACTGAGTGGTTCACAGAGGGCACCCGAACGGGTCGAAACACCGTCCGGAAGCCGGTAGGCAAAGTCGGCGTCCCACGCGACGTACTCCGCGAACGCGCCATCGTCCGGGGGTGTCGCCATGAACTCGACGTCGGGACAGAGGTTGTACGTTCCCGATCGGCACTGGGCGCACTCGCCACATGGAACGCCGGGTTCGAGGGCGACCCGGTCGCCCGAGTCGAGGTGGTCGACATCGCGTCCGACCTCAGCGACGACGCCAGCACTCTCGTGGCCCAAGACGAGCGGGTCGGTGACGACGTAGTCGCCGATTCGGCCGAGTTCGTAGTAGTGAACGTCGGACCCGCAGATTCCGACGTGCCGTATCTCGACCAGCACCTCGTTGGGTCCGGGGGCTGGACGCGGGCGCTCTCTGTGCTCGAAGATTCCTGGTTCTGTGAGTTCGACGACGTGCATGGGCAGTATCGAGACGACGCTCGGTGTTCGAAACACAGGTCGCCCGGCAGTAAGTAAGCCTCGGCGGACAGCGGGTTTCAGGTCGCGTGGGCGCCTCAGACGTCGTACAGTGGGAGTCGCATCGTAACGACCGTCCCTCTCGGGTCGTTGTCGTCGATGCGAACCTCTCCACCGAGTTCGGTGAGTATCCAATTGACGAGCCAGAGGCCGAGGCCGCTCCCGTGAAGCAGCGGCGTCTCTTCGCCCTCTCTGAGGACACGACGTTCGTGAACCGGGATTCCCGGTCCATTGTCGCGAACAGAGACGACGGCCTGCGTGACTGTCGCGCCCGTGTTCTCGACCGACGCCTCGCAGATAACGGTCGGGGCCGCGCTGTCGTTGTGTCTGAGCGCGTTCGTGAGTATCTCGTTGAGTGCAGTCCCGAACTCGGCATCCACGGCAGCGCCGCACTCTGGGACCGACCACTCGACTGTCGCCTCCGAGAACCGAGTCCGAACCAAGTCACAGTGGGCACGAACAACCGACGAAAACGACTGCTTCGCTGGCGACTCGGACGCGTCGTCCGACCTGACGAACGTCTGTTCGATGCGTCTGGCCTGTCGGCTCGTCCGAAGGAGTTCCTCGGTCGACGACCGAATCTTAGACATCGCACTCTCGGCGGTCCCCTCTGGCGTCTCCTCATCGACGATGTCGAGGTAGCCCCGAATGACGTTCAATTCGTTTCGAATGTTGTGCCGCAGGACTCGATGGAGGGTTTGCAACTGCTGTTGTCGGCGTCTCTCGTCGGTGATGTCCATGCGGACCGCGACGATGTAGTTTTCTTCGTTACCAATGGTCGATATCGGTGCGACCGTCTGGTCGATGTGTTGCCGCCGCCCGTCTTTTCGCCGCCCAGTCGTCTCGTCTTGCCACGTGTCGCCCGTCGAGACCGACTCCCACAACTCCGTGTGGAACGACGGGTTGTCTTCACCAGTTCGAAGAACTGAGTGGTGACAGCCGACGACTTCTTCGCGGGTGTATCCGGTACTCTCCTCGAACGCGGAGTTGACGTACTCGATAGTGCCGTCTCCGCTGGCGATGTAAATCGCGTGGCCCGCGTGTTCGACCGCCTCTTCGAACCGTTTCGCGTCTCTGTGCGCCTGGAGTGCATTGATAGCGTGCCCGACGGTTACGCCGAGGTCTGCAAGCACGTTGCGTTCTTTCTCGCCGAACGCGTTGGGTTCGTTTGCGTAGATGGTCAAGACACCATACGTCTCGTCGTCGTGCCGAATCGGAACGCCGGCGACGGCGTCGACTCCGTATCGCGTTGCGAGGTGTCGCCACGGTTCGTACGCGGGGTCGGTCTGGGTCTCTTGGACGATGCTCACGACGCCTTTTCGCAAGGCCGTCCCTGCCGGTCCCCGACCGGTCGGTGTGTCGTCGGCGCGGATGGTGACCGACTCTAGATACTCCGGCGCGTCGCCTGCGACAGTCTGCGGGACGATTTCTCCGGTTTCCTCGTCTGCAGTCCCAATCCAGGCGAACTCGTAGCGGTCAGAATTCGCCAACTGTTCGCACACCTTCTGTTCGAGTTCGCTTCGGCACGACGCCCTCGCCACCGCCTGCGTCGTCTTTCTGAGCGTTCGATTGATGCTGTGGAGTTCGTCGAGTTCGTCTCGCCGTCTCTCGAGTTCGAGTTTCTGTGAGTGGCGTTCGGTGACGTTTCGGATACTCGCTACGAGTCGCGGTGAGTCGTCGAACTCGATGACGCTCACGGACACCTCAGTCACGATTTCGGTTCCGTCCCGTCTGGTAACGACGAGGTCGTCTGTCCACCCTCTTCCGGTGTCGAGCGTGGCCTCGACGAACGCATGGTATCTGTCCGTATCGGTAGAAAACAAAGACGCTGGCGAGAGCTGTCTAAGCTCGGCTCGAGAGTAACCGAGCAGTTCAGTCGCACGCTTGTTCGACTCCTGGATAACGTCACGGACTGGGTCGAAGACGACGATTGCGTCGTTACTCGCTTCGAAGAGCGCCCGGTACTGATGTTCGGCTGTGCGAAACTCACGTGCGTGGGCGACTGAGAGTCGCCGTCGCTCCAAGAGGTTGTTCAGCCGTCGCTCGAACACCGGAATCCGTATCGGTGCTGCAATCGCCTCGTCGACGAGCGACCAGATCCACTGTTTCAGCCGTCGTTCGTCGTCTGAGTGGACGAGCAACACCGGATAGAACTCGCGGTTCGCCGCCCGTTTCTGAGCCGACACCCACTCCCGATGTTGTGCGACCATCCGTTGGTCGACGATACAGATGTCGCCCCGTGGGATGTCCCTGTCACCATCCGAGTCGTATGGATTGGTGTCTCTGTCGGCCGAAGCAAACGGACTGGTGTCGCTATCGGCCGAAGTGAACGAGATATCGCCGTCTTCTGCGACCGGCGAGGCCGCTCCATCGTCGGGCACGAGCGGGACGTGAGGTGTCTCCTCTCGAATCCACTCCGCGAGCAACTCTCTATTTTCGCGGTGGCCGAGAAGCAGCGTCACTCGATGGCTCCGAACGTCTTGGGTCTCCGGCCAGTCGAAATCCACGGGGTTAGAATTCACCACCGACCGTCGCTGACCCGTCGTCGAGGAACTGAACGCCCGTCACCTCGAACCGTGCTCCGCCTCCCGGACACTCGGTCTGCACGACGTCCCACGAGTGCGAGTCGGCGATTCGCTTCACGATTGCAAGCCCGAATCCAGTTCCGTCGACGTTCGTCGAGTATCCCGTCTCGAAGATGTCTCGGGACGTCTCGGTGATACCGTCGCCGTCGTCTTCGACGAAGAACCCTGTCTGAAGCGGGCCGACGGTGATAGTGACGGCTTCGTCGTTGTGTTCGCACGCGTTTCGAAACAGATTCGAGAACAGCTCCTGCAAACGACTCGCGTCCGCGAGGACGGCGGTGTCTTCGGAAAGGTCCATCTTCAAGTCGGACGACTGGGTCTCGACTTGGTTCCAAGAGCGGACCGCGACATCGGAGAGAGACACGGGACCGATGTCGGGCTGTGAGTACTCCTGTTTCGCAAACGAGAGGAGGTCTTCGACTAGTGTGTTCATCCGGTCCAACGCGTCTGATGCTTTTTCGAGGTGTTCGTCAGAGCCGCTTTCCCGCCCGAGTTCGAGATTCCCACGCGCGACGCTCAAGGGGTTTCGAAGGTCGTGTGAGATGATTGCAGCCATCTGCTCGACCTGGTCTCGTTGGCTTAGGTCCTGTGAAAGCCGGCGGTTCCGAAGCAGCGATTCGATTCGCGGTCCGAGTTCTTCGAGAACCAGTGGAACCGTGATGACCTCGTCGACGATATCGAAGACTGACGGGTCGATTTGGTTCCACTCTGGACTCACGACGAGCAGAATCGGAAGGAAGACGGGCTCTTCGGATTGCTTGACGGACACGAGTTGGGTTCGGAACTGTTCCAGAGAGTATGCATCCAAGATACACAGGTCAAAGTCACCAGTTTCGAGTGCCGAGTTGTCGGTCGAGATGTCGTACTCCGGGCGGAGTTTTTCGGAGAGAACTCGTCCGCTTTTCCCGTTCGAGAGCAACAGAAGCAACCGCATATTGTCGGCTGACCCCCGGCCTTCGTCGCCCCCCCACGACTCCTTCCGGGATTGGTTCGGTGTCATCAAATAATCAAACCTAGTAGTGGAGTGTTACCGCTCGTTCGAGTTCCGGTTCGAGTCAGCGCTCTCCGGCGCTCCCGACAGGATGCCTTTCGTACCCGTCATCGGGGCACCGACCTTCAGCCCGTGTTCCGTAATCTCGAACTGCCGGAGTTGGTGTTCGAACTGCGTCGTTCGCTTCTTCAACACGCCGATGACTTTCTGTAGCTTTCCATTCATCTCGACGTGTTGAAGGAAGACGATGTTGTCAGCGAGGTAACTGACACCGGAGTTCGTCGCGGTGAACTCACCAGTGACGTTCCTGTGCTCGTCGATGAAGACGACGGTTACCCCCATGTTCTTGAGGTACCGTCCCAGTGCGTGGAGTTTTCGGATGAGTACGTCCGTTCCGCCCTGCACGGCCAGTTGGTAGCCGTTGATACCGTCTATCATCACGATTTTCGTATCGTGTCCTTCCACCTCGTCTCGGACCTGCTGGGCGAACTCCTGCGGCGAGAGGTTCAGCGGTTCCATCTCTCGGACGTGGAGTGAGCCCTGTTCTTCCATCTGAGAGATGGGGATGCCAATCGATTCGTTGCGCTCGCGGAACGTCGAGTAGCTCTCTTCAAAGAGGTACAACACAGACCGCTCACCGCGACCTGCTGCCTCTTTGATGAACTGCGTTCCGAGCGTCGTCTTTCCGACACCGGTCGGTCCGCTGATGATGCTGACTGTTCCCCGTTCGAGACCACCGTGCAGAAGTTTGTCTATTTTCGGGACACCTGATGGAATCGACTCGTTCGGAAACTCCCGAGAGTGTGTCAGGGGTTGTAGCTCTGGGAAGACGACGAGACCGGTGTCAGTGATACGAATCGAGTGAGTTCCATCGACAGTGTCTGACCCTCGGAACTTCGGAACGTCGATGACAGCGCCCATTTCTTGGGTGTCCAGCTCGATGGAGCCATCGCTCATGAACTGCAGGTCATCGTCCGGGTTGTCGGGGGTGTCCTGCGACGTGAACATCACAGTCGCACCGTTGGCAGTGAGATATTCCATGAACCCGATTGCCTGCTTTCTGAAGTGGTGCGTGTCGGGCGTCAGATATCGCAGTTGCGTGATTGGGTCGACAAAAACGCGGTCAGGTTCGTACTCCGAGACGGCATCGGTAATCGACTCGATGAACGGTTCTTTCTCCACGTCGCTCGCAGCGAGGATGTCGTACGATTGGTCCTCGACGAAGACGCTTGCATTCGGACTCATGTCGAGGAACTCGACACCCGAGAGGTCGATACCGAGTGAGGCGGCGTTGCTTCGGACGTCCGACTCGGACTCTTCGAGATTGACGAAGAGTGCGGACTCACCGTTGTCGATTCCTTCCTCCAAGAAGTGCATGCCGAGAATCGTCTTTCCCGTCCCCGGTGCACCACGAACGAGGTAACTTCGTCCGGTAATGAGACCACCGTTGAGAATCGAATCGAGTCCGTCGACACCAGTCGAAATTCGAGGCGGTTCCGCTGGTGGAGTCATCTAGTTGAACCCAGTCCCTGCGATGCAGACACCAGCGTAGACGAAGGAATATGTCGCTGAGAATTACTGATTGGGTGCGCAGCAGGTGCGGCGCAACCGCGGAAAGAGGTCGAAACGGCAATTCCAGTCATTCTTTTCTAAAAGACACTCAACATAGACCATAAACATACCGCCGGTAGAGTATATAAACTACAAAGCGAAAACGAGGCGTTTAGACGGTTATCAGTCTATTTTTTTGACATGGTGGGAACGGTCCTCTGTCAATTTTTAGGACTGTTCACCGGAGCAGTCGCTGGGTGACGGAAGTCAGAGTAGACTGACTAGAGTCAGAGCTAGCTGGCGGAAAGAGACTCAGAACGTTCAGTAGAACCCTCTCGGGAGTTATCTATTGGATGTGACCTTCGCGACGGAGCTGGTCGGCATCGTCGTCGGTGTAGCGCCACTCGATGTTTGCCTTACTGTCTTGCCAGTCCCACGGTTCGACGAGAACGACGTCGCCCTCGTTGATCCAGGTTCGGTACTTCATCCGGCCGGGAATCCGGCCCATCCGATTCTCGCCGTCCTCGCAGCGGACTCGCACGTGGTTCCCACCGTTGTGCTCGGTTACGACTGCAAACAGCTCACTGCCATTGGGCATTCGAAGGTTTCGACGCCCTGTTTCTTCACTCACACTCTTACTGAGAGTTCCAGACGGATAACTTATCGGATGTACGTGGTAACACAACACAGACATCGGCTGGAATTGCCGTGTTCGAACACCAGGATGTCCGCTGTTATTCGCGGTTCATTCGTGGTGGTATGAACTGTATGTCGCGATATTATCTCTGAATTATCTCCGAATTATCTACCACAAGACGAAGAAGGCCCGCGACAAAACCTACTGGAATGACGGGTTGAGCGGGTGCCCGAAGATGAGTGACGAGGCGCACTCGCTCTCAGTCGGGTTTCGAGACGACAAGGACCGGAACGTCTGAACGCCGAACCACGCGTTCGGTGACACTTCCCAAGAAGTAGCGGTCCAGACCGGTTCGACCGTGGGTTCCCATCACCACGAGGCCGACATCGTTCTCCTCGGCGTATTTGACGATGGCTCGATACGGCGATCCACTCATCACGGAGGCTTCGACCGTTGGCACGTCTGCCTCGGTGGCGCGGTCGATAACGTCGTTCAGCGCCCGCTCGCCTGCCTCCTCCAGTGCATCGAGGACGGAGGTAGGGTCGGCGCTACCTGGTAACGCGCCGATATCGACGACGTGAAGGATGTCGAGTCCAGCACCGGTCGCGGCCGCTAGGTCGACCGCGTGGTCTGCGGCGGCGAGTGCGTGGTCGCTCCCATCGGTCGGGACCAGTATCGACTCGAACTCGGTGTCGAACGTGATATCCTCGTGGACGGTGACGACCGGCACCGGCGACGCCCGCACTGTCTGTTCGGCGACGCTTCCGAGGACGTACCGACCGAGTCCCGTCCGGCCGGTCGTCCCCATGACGATGCAGTCAACGTCGTGGGTGGCGGCGTATGCGAGGATAGTCTCTGGTATCGAGCCCTCGTGTTCGAGAACATCACCTGTAGCTTCGAGGCCCGCGTGCGTCGCCATCTCGACGACCTCGTCAACGACTTCGTTTCCCCACTGGGTGACTTCTTCAGGGTCCTCAGCATCGTCAGGTGGGTGTTCGTTGGGGTCGAGGACATGAACGACGGACAACTCGGCGTCGAACCGGCGAGCAAGAGCAAGTGCTGCCTCGACACCCGCCGCTGCTGCATCACTGCCGTCTGTTGGAACGAGAATTCGGTCGTACATCAGCTCTCACACGTCAGTAGTCTCTTTCCAGACGTGTCAAACGGGGTGTCTATTCCCGGTGCGTGGGAACTATTTACAATCAGACAGTCGGAGCAGGATTGACATCCTCCCCGCCCTAAAGGGCGAGGATTCCCGAGCGTTGGGATATTAGGGTTCGCAACTCACCTGTTTGCTCGGTGCGAAACGCCCCGAGGTTTGGTTGAACAGGTGGACTGCTGGCCGTGCCAAACGACCGTTACTCATATCCTCCGTAGGGGGATTCTGAGTTATCTTTCTGCGAATGTTCACCGCACCATTTACGTCCGCATTCATCGTCGTTCCGCACGACTCACAGACGTACAAACCACGCTCCACACGATTCGCATCACGCTTTCGACCACAGCACGAACACGTCTTGCTCGTGGCGCGTTCTGAAACACGGTCAACGAGGATACCGTGTTCTTCGGCCTTGTATTCGAGTAACGTGGTGAAGCGGTCGAACTCCCAGCCGTGGATTTTCTTGTTTCCACGCTTCCCCCAGTTCCGAGACTCCCCGTTCTCATCCTCACGAATATCGCTCAAATCACCGATGGCGATGCGACCGACCTCGTGGTCGATACACTGCTCTACGATGTGCTTGGCGAGGGCGTGCAGGAAGTGGTCTTTCCGACGCGAGAGTTTCTGTCGGGCACGAAGGGCACGACGGGAGGGGCCGTTCTTGCCCTCGGTGTCGTACTCGTCACGGGTGAAGTAGTGCTTGTCCTGTTTGAGAACGTTCCCCGGATACAACTCGGCGTCTCCATCGTCGTAGGCGATGGCGAGATAGTTGCTGATGCCGAGGTCAATTCCAGCGGTGTTGTCGCCGGGTGCGTCCTCGACAGGAATCTCAACCTTGCAAACGAGGTGAAGCTCCCAACGGTCACCGTTCCACACGGCTCGCACTTGCTGGATGTTCTCCACGGTCACGTCCGGTCGGGTTTCGTACTCTGCGAGGATGAAGTCCGAGCGGTGGTTCTTCAGGTTGAAGCCTTTGCTCAGACGGAGTTGGTTGTGCTTGGAATCGTGCTTGATGCCGTTCTGCTTCCACGTCACGGTGGAGCGTGGATGGTTGCCGCCTCGCTTTCTGTATCCGGGTGGATTCGCGTCTGTGTCGCCGTTCTTGCGCTTTTTGAACCAACCGTTGAACGACTCAGCGAGTTCTTCGAGAACGCGCTGACTTGACTGAGAATGGAGGTCACTATATCGTTCGTGGTCTTTTAATTCGCACTTGAGGTCGGCCTCGGACGGAATCTCGCCAGTGTCATCCCATTCATTTTGGGCGTGGTATCGGGCGACGTTCCACAGTTTGGATGCGGAGTGCCCACAATCATCGAGGTCGTCACTCACTTGAGAGTGGTTGACGATTTTTGCTCGATAGGTGCGGGTTGTTTCCAGCATCCGACTGTGTTCATAAGAATTTATGGAGAATTGTATATTAAAAGTAACGACCGAGACGTGGAATATCCGGTCTGAAATCGAACGTGGTTAGTGGAGGAGTTGTCGGCTGTATCCCCGCCCTGAAGGGAGGGGTTTTAGCCTTGAAACTTCCATAACTGAACGCGCTCCCCACGAAAACCGACACCCAGCCAGTACGGAAATGGGTCGAGTGAGTCGACGACTGGCTCGCCGGGCTCCTCGAACAGTACGGTCACCGTCTACACAGACGCTCTCTTTTCGCCGCGATGGTGATTAGCGGCACGATTCGGCACGAGTATTCGTGATAGAGTAGTGGAAAAAACGGGGGATGGGGGTGGTTCACTCGACGATGAACTGACCGGCGATTTCCAGAATTTCGTCCATCGACTTCGCCTCGTCGAAGGCAGCGGGGAACGGGTCGTCGCCGTTGAGGAGGTTGAGGTACGAGGCGTGGCGGGCTTCGACCGTAGCAACGGTCGCACCAGCCGTCTGTAAGTCGGGACTCTCGATGAGGTCGAGTGCGCCGGTGTAGGCCATCACGCCGGTGTTTTCGAGTGCCTGTGCGGTGGCGAAGAACTTCGTCGGGTCGTCTTGAACCATCGTTCCGAAGTCGTACTCTGCGGGAGAGACAGGCTCGCCACCCAACGTCGTGATGACGGTTTCGAGTACGTCGACGTGCGTTGCTTCGTGCTCGCCGACGTGCGTGAGGTGGTCGTAGGCTGTACTACGCACTTCGTCGCCGAACCCCGACAGCACGTCACTGTTTTCGATGGTCTCTCGGCTGAAGAATCCGCCGAGAGATTCGAGGCTCTGTTTGTAGAACTGGTCTTCGAGGTGTTCGAGTGTGAGCGCGTAGTTCAGGACGTCGACGTCCGTTCCGGGGACGTCCTGGTCGCCGTTCGCCTTGTTCATCCCGTTGCCGTTTCCATTGGGTCCGTTGCCGTTGCCGTTTCCTTCGTGTTCGTCTGCCGCGGCCAGTCCCGAGAGTCCGAATGCTCCGAGGCCAGCGGCTGCAGTGCTGACGAGGAACGCCCGGCGAGGGGTGGCTTGTTCACGGAGCGGTTCGAGTGTCCGGCCGAGCTCAGGGGCGGAGTCTGTTTTTTCGTCGTCCATAGGGTTCATGCGCCGAAGCGCGTCTGAATGTGGTTGCGACTCCGGGATTATGATTTTCCGAACTTTTTCCCAAATTCAACCAAAGTCAATATTTATGAAATTTTTGTTGGAGTGAGTGTCTTCTGAATACCACCGTGGTGGGCACAGGCTCAACTACGGTAGAACAGAACCTATAAATGATTCAACTATATTGGTGACAGTATGGTGTCCACTTCCCGCGCCACGTGCTGGCGTTGGCAAGCGTTTTGGGAAGTGGATAGTATCGCGGTCTAGAATCAGACGGGCTTCACCCGCCAGATTCGGCCGCGGTGCTCACTCCGTTTTTCGGTTGTCTCGCTTTCAGAGTGACCACCAATAGACATAGATGCCAGCAACAGACGACTTCACCGTAACCCCGTACGCCGTCGAAGGAGACATCGACTACGACCGACTGCTCGACGAGTTCGGGGCCGAGTCCCTCACAACCGAACAGAAAGCACAGTTCCCCCAACCCGTACACCAACTCATCCGTCGCGACGTCTTTTATGCGGGACGAGACGTGGATGCCTTCCTCGCTGCCGCAAACGAAGGTAAAACGCATTCTATCGTGACGGGTCGTGGTCCGTCGGGGCCGATACACATCGGGCACATCATTCCGTTTTACTTCGCCAAGTATCTGCAAGACCAGACAGGGTGTCTGGTGTATATTCCGCTCTCCGACGACGAGAAGTACCTGTTAAAGGACAAATCGCTCGACGAGATTCACGGGCACACGCGGGAGAACCTATTGGATATCCTCGCCGTCGGGTTCGACCCCGAGCGAACTCGAATCGTCGTCGACACGGCCGACGCCGACGTGGTGTATCCGCTCGCAGCCGCCTTTGCGAAGGAAGTGACGCAGTCGACCGTGGACGCGACGTACGGAGACCCCGAGAACATCGGACTCTCGTTCTACCCGGCTGTTCAGGCCGCCCACCTCCTCTTGCCGCAACTCGTCGAGGGGCGGCATCCGACGCTCGTTCCGATTGCTGTAGACCAAGACCCTCACGTCCGGGTCTGTCGCGATATCGCAGCCAAGCAGCGATACGACGTCTCCAAGCCCGGTGCCTTGCTCTCGAAATTCCTCCCGGCCCTCGAAGGACCAGGGAAGATGAGTTCGTCGGGCGATGCAGCTAGTATTCGCCTGTCTGACGACCGGGAGACGGTCTTCGAAAAGATTCGAAACCACGCGTATTCCGGTGGACGACGCAGTGTAGAGTCCCACCGAGAGCACGGTGGGGACCCCGAGGTTGACGTTCCGTACCAGTTCCTGTATTACTTTTTCGAGAAGAGTGACGAGCGCGTAGAGCGATTGGCACGTGAGTATCGCGACGGGTCACTCCTGAGCGGAGAGCTCAAAGAAATCGCCGCGGCGAGTATCGCGGACTTCCTCGAAGCACACCAAAACCGGCGCGAAGAGCTCGGGCCGGTAGCTGACGAACTCAAACAGTATCGACTGAGGGAATCCGAACGACAGGCGGCACGGAAGCAGGCCGGGTACCCTAGTACACGTGTATTCTAACACACGTGTATTCGGGGAGAGAGCCACGCGCGACTACTGAAGTCTATCTGCAACCCCGGCGTAGGACACCCACCATACCGACGCGGAACACCACTATTCGGACGTGGAACACCACCATGTCCGGAGCTCTTTGTCGAGCCGGTTCCAGGACACTACCAACGCACACTACTCCAACCCACACCACTCCGACCCACACCACTGTGTCCGCTGTTCGAGTGACAAACCTAGCGAGTTACTCCGGACACGGTGGTGTCGGCCACCGGCTACTCCTTGCGAGCGACATAGAACAGGGAGAATCTACCTTACCAACTACCGAGCGAGGAATTCGAACACCACATTGTCCGCAGTAATCGGCCGGAGCTAGTCTTCAGTCGCTGCTTCCAGTCGCAGCTCCCAGTCGCAGCTTTCAGGCGTCGCTTCTAGGCGTCGTTTTCAATATCAGATATGCTCGAAGAGAGGACCAACAAGACACCTAGTTCCCGACGAAATCGTCGAGCGTGCTGGACGAGTTCTCGTTGAGGAATGGCTCGACTGTCTCGTGGACACCGACGAGGTCGATGGTGTCGCGCATCGCCGAGACGATGAGTTCCACGTCCATATCCAGCGCATACTCTCGGTACGTTCCGCCGCGACGGCCTTCGTTGCGCTCGGTGACCGAAACGATACCGAGCATCGCGAGTTCGCTCAGGTGGTCGCGCATTCTGCGTGGAACGAGCGGGTCTCGGTTAGCGAGTTCGGCAAAGCGCGTATACCGCGGTCGAACATCGCGAGAGCGAATCGGGGTCTCCCCCTCGAGGTCCAGTGTGAGAAGTGAGTACAGAACGAGATGGCCGTGCTCGGTCAAGCCGTTGATTCCTTCTTTGATACGACCGCGTTCGAGGTCTCTCCGACCGCGTTTGACGTGCTCTTCCGTGACGCAATCTGTCTCTTCGTCTCGGGCAAGGTCGCCTGCTTTCATCAACAGGTCAATAGACTGGCGGGCGTCACCAGCGTCTTTCGCGCCGTAGGCTGCACAGAGTGGGATGACCTCGTCTGCGAGGACGCCGTCCCGAAATGCGACAGTTGCCCGTTGCTCGAGGATGGCTCGGAGGTTCTTCGCGTTGTACGCGGGGAAGTGAATCTCCTGTTCACACAGCGAACTCTTTACTTTCGGAGACAGGTCGTCTCTAAACGAGAAGTCGTTCGAGATACCGATGAGACCGACCTTGGCGTTGTCTAAGTTTCCATTCGCGCGTGCGCGTGGGAGTTGATAGAGGATACTATCGTCGTTGACGTGGTCGATTTCGTCGAGGACGACAGTGATTGTCCCGCCACACTCATCGAGTTCCTGCCAGAGCATCTCGTACACCGAGCCGAGCGGATACCCGGTCGTACTGATTTGGTTAGATTCCGAGCGGAACTCGTTGACGAGGCGGGTCGCGATTTGATAGGAACTCGTCAGCCCGTCACAGTTCAAAAAGACGACTGTGAGGTCGATGTCGTCGTACCGACTCGCATCTTCCCGAAGGTGAGCGAGGAGGTACTTCGTCGCTGCTGTCTTCCCGACACCAGTCTTGCCGTACAAGAAAATGTTGTTCGGCTGTTCACCGTTGATGACTGGTTGAAGTGCTGCTTGGTAGGTTCGAAGTTCCTCGTCGCGCCCCACGAGTTCATCGGGCTGGTAGTCCTCACGGAGGGCATCCCGGTCCCGATAGATTTCGGTGTCTCGTTCAAACAGGGGCATGAGAACACGGTTCGTCCACATCACTGATAAAACCACCGCGTCCGCAGTGTCCGCTGTTCTGAGAGTATATAAATAAACAGCAAACACACCCCCTCCACTTTGTCCGCTGTTCTCGTCTTCGAAGGAAGGAAGCCAACAAAATACCACTATTGAGTAAGGCAAGCTTTATCATAAAGTAGGTTAAACCATATCCGTAGGCCAATAATAACAACAGCATTAGTTGGTTGTCACTAGTAGACTGTGTGAGGTTGCTAGTTTGTTCTGTCGGTTCCGGGTGTGATTATGCTTCGATTATTGTCAGGTTCTCTCCATCTCAGCTCGTTACCTGCAATACCTTCCGACAGTTTGGACCACCCCTTCACCTTCTCACCGAGAACAGCGGACATAGTGGTGTGAGTGTTACATCGTCTCGGGAGCAATACCCTCGTGTCCAGGACTCCAGCCAACTTCCTCACAGTCAGAACAGCGGACATGGTGGTGTCTGTGTGGGGGGGATTCGAAACCACGGACTCCCGAGTTGGTCTCTCTCAAATTTTTGTCTACTACTCAGTCGCCTCGCCTTGTCTCGTCTTTCTACGCTATCGCTGACCCCGTCTAATCTCCGACTCCAACGGTATGTTGGCTACAATTACTGCGGACTTGGTGGTGTTACAGGTTGCCGAGACACGTCTGTACGACGTCTACTCACTCAGTCGACTCGAAAATACATCGTTCTACAGACCCGCCACGGATTACTGCGGACATTGTGGTGTTCCTTCCGTCCGATTTGGCAGCTGGGCTTCGATAGTAACACCACTGTGTCCGCTGTTCTATCTGCGCTGTGTTGTCTACGCTGTGCTATCTATTTTGTCTCCCCATCTGTTGTCGGCAAAGAGAAACACACCCAATACACCACGAAGCGACTTTTTGACCGCCTGTTTAGCTGTCTCGGGTATCGAGAACTACGTCGACGATCTCCTCGGGATACTCGGCTGCCACACGAATGAGCGCATCGTGGAACTCGCGTCCCGTCAGGTCGCGGATGTCGTGTTCTCGACGAAGGAGCGATTCGACTTCGAACTCGGCGTCGTCCATCACATCCAGCGTCTCTTGGCGGACGTAGACGCTCTTTGCGGTCGTCGCTTCAAATTCGAACGCTGGACCGTCGGGTTCGTCGTCGTCATGTTGACTCGACTCGGCGGATGGTTCGGGTTCTGAATCTGCGGATTGGTCTGCACCGTCGGTGCTCTGATTCTCGTCGACGGCGTTCGCTTCGGGCGTCTCTTCCTCAGGCGTCTCTGGCGAAGATTCTCCCTCTGGTTCCTCCGGCGTTTCTGTGGAGTCTTTCTCCGTTTCGTCGACTGGCTCTGCGTCCTGATTGGCAGTCTGGTCTGCTTTCTGCTCACTTTCGGCTTCGTCTTCGTCCTCGTCTTCGTTCCCGTCGATTGCTTCGCCGAGCCCGGCGAAACGGTTCTCTTTAGGCATCGGTCACTCCTCCACGCTCGACGATACCGGCCAGTTCGTCGAGTCTGTTCAGCATGTCGTTCGTCGGGTCGTATTCTCGAAGCGTCTTTCCGTCACGCCACGCCCGACTGAATGCGATTCGATGTCGAATTCCCGGTCCTTTCGACTCGGCGTCGTCGAAGAGGCTCGACCGAGCGAACTGCGGGATGTACTTATCGAACGGCGAGTCTTCGAGGTTCTGGATGATTCGACGCTCTTCGTTGTTTCCGGTGAGGTCGTTCGGCACGATTGCGAGGATATCGAGGTCGACCTCTCGGCGAATCGGACCGATTTGTTGTTCGAACATTCGCTCGAAGCCACTCACGCTGGGTTCGCTCATCAGAAGCGGGACCACGACGTTCCCGGAACCGATGAGGGCAGCGTCGGAGAGCGGACCGAGACTCGGCGGCGAGTCGATGACGATGTAGTCGTACTCGTCATCCAGCAGTGGGTCGATGATTCGTCGCCGGACCCACAGCACACCGAACGTCGAGTTTCGAACTCGGTCTTCGATGTCGTCGAGGTCGACGTGTGCTGGAAGGACGTCGAACACTTCCCGGTCGCGAATAATCTCCCGAACGTCCACTGGGTCGTCGTCGGTCAACACGTCGCCGATATTCGGGTTTGCAGACTCGTAGGCATCTTTCATTCCTACTCCTTCGGTCGCGTTCCCTTGCTGGTCGAGGTCGACCAGAAGGACGTCGTTGTCTCGTGCTGCGAGTGCGTCGGCTAAGTTGATTGCAATCGTCGTCTTACCGACGCCACCTTTCTGCAGGGAGACACTCACTGCTCGCGACATCTACTGTCCCCCCGGCTGTCGAGACTGCTTACAATTCACACAGGTTGTACAATTTGCACAATTTGTACAGTTTGTGGGCTGTGTGGGCCTTGGAGCCGATACAAATTGGCCGTGGTGGGTGAATTGGATGCGCATGACGTCGTTCAAAATCTGGTTCTTCGCACTGGTACATAATCCTATCCACAACTTTTGAACTGTCGTAACTGTTGGCCATTCTCAAACATTTTAGAATTTCTAAAAATTGTATAGTTTCTACAGAAGAAACAAGGCGAGTACCTCGGTGCTTGACTCCCCATGGCGGTTCACACTTCCCAACCCACCTTGTCTGTCGAGCTGGATGCTCGAATTTCAGCTTCTATCTCTCTCGAGGGCATCGGGTACTTCCTGCGAAAATGAATTGTTCGGGCCTTCACCCCACGAAACGCGAATACTATTCGCTTTCGGAATTGGGTTGGTCGTTTGGCTCGGCTATCCGCCCGAACTGTCCAGGTGCTTCCCGCTTCGAGGTAGAGTCCTCGTGGACCAGCGGTGAAACACTGTACAAATTGTAGACTTTGCCAACTGTGTGAACTTGGCACAGCGTGAATACTGTGTGAGATATCTACAAAATTCACACTGTATGAAACAGGTCTATACAGGTCTCAACCGCTGGTTTACTGCGGACATGGTGGTGTTGGGTTCGAAACCGAATTGCTGTGTCCTCTATCCATTCAGCCACGATTCGGACCGACTGTGTCACTATGCACTCGTGACTGTGTACAAATTCTAAAATTTGTAGAATTCGAAAGATGTTGGTGGATTCTATGATGTTTGGGATTCTCGCGATTTCCCAAACGTGCTGACTGTCTGTGGTGTGTGAACTGTCTGTGATGTATGAACTGCCTTGGATGTTGACGTTGTTCGAACAGTATTGACTCTCCTAGCAGTCTATGATGTGAGCACATCTGACGGTGTGTTCAGTGTCCAAAAATTCCACACATTCCAGACTGTGTTCACCGCGTCGATGGTCAGCCCTGGCAACCGAGAGCCTTCCGCGAGGACGAGACGTTGCCGACGACCAGTCGTCAGTTAGCGAGCTTATCGGCGAACTTCTCGCGGACTTTCTTCACCTTGGGGGCGACGTTCACCGCACAGTACGGCTGGTTCGGGTTCTTCTCGAAGTAATCTTGGTGATACGCTTCTGCCTCGTAGAACGTATCGAGCGGTTCGATTTCGGTCACGATTGGGTCGTCGAATGCTTCTGCCGATTCGAGTTCGTCGACGAACTGCTCGGCCAGACGTTGCTGTTCGTCTGATTCGGTGTAGATAGCCGACCGATACTGACTTCCAACGTCTGGGCCTTGTCTGTCGACCGTCGTCGGGTCGTGGACAGTAAAGAACACTTCGAGGAGGTCCTCGTAGTCGAGAACAGCCGTCTCGAAGGTGACCCGAACGACTTCTGCGTGGCCGGTCGTCCCGTTACAGACTTCTTCGTAACTCGGGTTCGGAACGTCGCCACCCGCGTATCCCGAGGTTACGGCTGTAATCCCGTCGAGTTCTTTGAACGCCGCCTCGATGCACCAGAAACACCCGCCGCCGAACGTCGCCGTCTCCGTGTTGGTCATACTCCCCCTTACGTCGCTGGTGAATTAAGCCCCGCGGCGGGGCGCAGCGAAAACGAGATACGAATGCCCGTCTCCGAAATTCAGGGCCTTCGGACGCGACCAAACTGACTCCAAATCCAACGACTAAACCGACCCGGTCGGCACGATACCCGTCGTTTTCTCTGGGACACTAACATTTAACTCCTGTCTCTGTTAGCAATTATCATGGAAGATATATTCGTAGCTCGTCTCATGTCGTCGTCTCTTCACACGGTGACGACCGACACCCTCGTCGAAGATGCAGCACAGTTGATACTTGACAACAACATCAGTTCGGTCCTCGTCGTCGACGAGGACAATCAACTCGACGGAATCTTGACCACTACTGACTTCGTGCGCATCGTCGCGAAGAGTCAGCCAAAGGCACAGACGACCGTCCAGAAGTACATGACGACCGACGTTATCACTGCGAATGCACAGGACAGTATCATCGACGTCGCCGAGCAGATGACCGAACACGGGTTCCACCACATGCCGGTCGTCGACGAGGACGAGGGAGTCATCGGAATTATCGCTACCTCCGACCTCACGGCGTACCTCTCGCGTGCGGACCAACCGACGGTAGCGTAACGCGTCTACTGTACGGTAGCGTGACGCGCTCATTCCGGTCCTAACGGTACCGGAATGCACCACGAATTGCGCTCATTCTTCGCTTCATCTCACTTCACGCGGAGTGCTTCGACCGGCCGTTGATTCGCCGCTCGCCACGCGGGATAGAGGCCGCTCGCCAAACTGACGGTGATTCCGAATGCGACCGCGAAGACGAGATACCCGGCAGTACGGACATTTGCAACGACAGGGAGCGTGACTTCCGGGACGACAACGTACAGTCCGAGCGCGACGAGGCCGCTGATTGCCGCCCCGCCGACACCGCCGACGACGCCGAGGAGACCTGCCTCGACGAGAATCGTTCGCAGTACGTCGATGCGCTGGACGCCAACTGCGCGGAGGACGCCGATTTCGCCGCGTCGCTCTGAGACGCTCATCAGCATCACGTTCAGAATACTGACGCCCGCGACGACCAAGGAGACAGCCCCGATTGCGACGAGAAACGCGTTCAAGAGGCCGAAGAACTGGTCGATTCGGTCGACGATTTGAGAGAGTTCGAGAACCGTCACGCGCTCGCCGCGAGTGTTGAGTGCATCTCGAACCGAATCCGCTGCCGCAGCGGCTTCGCCCCCTGAGTCGGCCCGGACGATGACTTGCGTGAACGATTCGTCTGCGAAGGCGCTCCGCGGAATCAACACCGCCCCATCCGGTTGCAAGAGGTTCACCCCGTCAGACTCCGCGAGCACCGCAATCACGCGGTACTCTCGGCCTTCGATAGTCACGGTCCGTCCGACGTCGACACCGAGACTTGACGCGACGTCGCTGCCGACGATTGCGCCCCGGCGGTGGCGCTCGGGCAATTCACCAGTGCGTGCGGAAAACAGGTTTCCCGGTCGCTCGACGGCATACAGTGCCGCAAACGTCTGCGACTCACCACGTTGGACCAATGCTCCGCCGGTGACGATTGGGATGACGGTCGCATCGCCGACTGCCCGAGAGATTAGCGCGACGTCTCTATCCGTCAGTCGGTCCACACCGGCGTCGGCGTTCGGCGAGACGATAACTTGGTCACCCAACCCACCGAGTGCGTCGGTTGCGGTAAGCTGAACTACGCTTCCGAGGATACCGAGCGTAGCGATAGCGAAGACGCCGATGACGATTCCGAGTGTTGCGAGCGTCGACCGAAGCGGGTTGCGGGCGAGGCTCGTACGGGCGAGATACACCGAAGCCAAGAACTGCTCTGCAATATCCGACGCAGCTTCCGAATGTTTCTCAGACTCCGGTTCCGGGGCGCTCATCCCGTCTCCCGACGGATTCGAAGTGCGGCCGCCACTGGAAGGGCGAGCAACGTCACGAAGACGGCGAGAGCGACACCTCTCGTCGCTGGGTCGATACGAGAGACAGCAGCGTGCTGCTCAGACCCCGCGACTGTCCCAACGTTCCCGAGGCTGCCGACGGCGAATCCACCATCCTGTTCGTCTTCAGGAAGGTCCACGACGTGGTCGTGGACGACTTCGACGCCGCCGATAGTGTATCGGGTTCTGACCGTCACGTCAGTCGCCTCTTCGGAGACCAGTCCGGTGAGTTCGAACGGTGCGAAGTCGCTTGGTGTGACTCGACCGACGAAGTAGTCTCGTTGCGGGTATTGTGGGGCGACAGACTCGCCTTCGACGAGTTCGACGACGACGCCAGACGCTTCTCCGAGACCGCGGTTGACGATGTTGCCAACGATTCTGAGTTCGCCGTCTTCGACGGTCACATCCAGGTCAGTGACGGCAACGTCGGCGACTGCGGGCCGGTAGTCGAGCGTCGTCGTGGACGTCCCGGACGCGACGCCGACGCGATACGAAGCGGTCATCGAGAGCGGTCCAGCCGTCCGAACCTCAGAGAGGTCGACGGTGGCGGCAGCGGATGCCCCGGGTTCGATGGGGCCGGGAATCGAGAGCCGCGGTAACGTCCCGTTCGACCACTCTGTCTCGACGACGACGTCCGAGACCGGCGCGCTGCCAAAGTTCGTGACGACGACTTCGAACCCGGCCACGTCTTCGGTGGTGCTTTCGTCTGCCCCGTCGGTCACGCCGCCCCCACCGCCGAACGCGACACCCGCTGCACCCCCACCCAGAAGCGACGCGAGTGTCGAGGCGTCAGTCGTCGCCCCGTCGTCTTCTCGGATCGGTCTGAGCGAAAGCTGCACGTCGTCAGAGAACTCGCCCACCTGCGCTCGCGTTTCGGTGACGAATGACTTCTCAGTCCCTGACGCAGTCGTGTAGTTCACGCGCAGAGCGACCGGCAGGTCCCCCGAGGCTGCCGGAACGACGGTCAGATTCCGAACTTCGGTCGCCCCGTCCGGGAGCGTCGCAACAGACGCCGTTCCGACCAGCGCCTCGCCATCGAACGAATCGACAGAGACGACGATATTTCGGATATCGGCGGTCGTCGGGTTCGAGAGCGACACCTGTATTCGGGTTTCGCTATCGACGACAGCGTCACTCACAGCGACGTCGACCAGCGGGGGCGCATCTTCGACGGCGATGGGAACCGGGCGCTCGACGCGAACCCTGTCTCCATCTTCGTCAGTCCCCAAGACGGTAAGCGAGAGCGTTCGCGCCCCGGCGGTCTCGAACGTCAGCGCCACCGGGACAGTCACCGAGTCGCCCGGCGAGAGACTCCCGAGGGTCCGTGCACGAACGTCGAGGTCGTCGACGGGGTCGGAGAGTCGAACTTCGTCGATTCGTGCGGCGTCGGGGCTGGCGACGGAGTTGGCGATAGAGACGCTGACGACGACCTGTTCGCCGACGACGGGTGTCTCTGGTAACACTGCCGCGTCGCTGACTGTGAGTCGGGCGTCTGGAACGGCCACGACCGTCCCGACGCTCGACGTGAGAAGCAGTACGACAGCGACGAGGGCGAAGACGTGGCCGCGGGGACTCATCGTAAGATGTTAGCGGTGCAAGACGATAGCCGTGCCGCCACCCCCTCGAATAGCTTCTTATTCGACCGTCTCGGAGAGGCTCTCGACGACGCTCGCGAGTTTGGGGTCTTCGGTGTGGCCGTGGTGAACTGCGAGTGGTGAGACGCTCACCTCGCCGTCGACCATCGCCCGACGGTCGGTCCCAATCGGATAGCGCTCTCGGTGTTCGTCGCGCGGCGGGAACGGATTCTCGTAGCCGACGGTGTCCGGCCACGATACGTCTCGCAGTCGAACCAGAACCTCGTCGTCGCCGAGTTCTGATTCGTCACCACCGTCAGAGTGGGCGCTGGCGTCGTGGTGGTGGTCGACTCGCTGGTCGTAGTCCGCCAGCGGCTTGGTCACGCGCATCCGGGGATTCGGAACGTCGATAGGCGCGTTGACGTTCAGCAGGTCGACTTCGTCGAAGATTCCGGCACCGCTGACACGCTCTGTGACTGCACGGGCGATACGTGCCGGGCGGGAGAAGTCGTACTCCTCGGGCGGGTGGCAGAAGAAATCGCGGGCGTGATAGCTAGAGACAGCAATCGCGGGCGTTCCGAGGAACGCTGCTTCGATTCCCGCACCGACTGTGCCGGAGCGTCCAACCACGTAGTTCCCGGCGTTCGGGCCGTCGTTGATACCGGAGACGACGATGTCGAAGTCCGTATCGAGGCCGCGGAGCGCGTACGCGACACAGTCGGCGGGCGTCCCTTCGAGGGCGTACCCCCACGGATGGTCGCGGCGGACGGCGTGTTCGTTTCGGGCGCGTCCGACGCCACTTTGGTTTTCGGCGGGTGCGACGACGGTCACCTCACCGATGGCGGTGAGTTCTTCGCGCATCGCGGCCAGACCGGGCGCGTCGATTCCGTCGTCGTTGGTGAGCAAAATACGAAGCGGAGAGGACGAATCGCTCATCTACTGGGGGGTTCACGTCACACGTGGTAGGTATTGCGGATTGCCGCTCTGGGCTCACCCATCGTCCATATTGGATTACGGGACGTACTCGGATTCGACGTCCACGAGTCGGTCGTTTACGGCCTCGCTTCGCTCGTGCATCTCGGCGACACGGACTCGAACGAGGTCGAAGTTGTGCGACTCAGCCAGTTCGTTCCACGCCCGCGACGCACCGACTGCGAGGGTCTGTGATTGCGGGCAGAACGGTGTCGTGGGCGTGAACTCCGCCCAGAGGACAGCGGAGTCGTCGGCGTCGACGGCGTACCGGAAGCCAGCGTCCGGGTGTCGCGTGTCGAGGTTCAGCCGGGTGAGGTTGTAGCCGAACGTCACGTCGTAGACGCCCCGTTCTTCGAAGAGGTCGTGGGCGGTCTGATGCACCGAGAGATGGTCGCTCCCAGCGAGGACGTGGTGGTCGGCGAGGAACGCCCCGGGAGTCGGAATCGTAGCCGGGTCGAACGAGTCCTCGTCCTCGAAGACGTCGTCGGGAGTTGGTGAGCCGAGCCCAAACATACTCGAATCTTTCGTACACCGCGGGGTAGCTGTGGTCCCGAACACGTTCGTGGTTCTCTGAACCCACTGGTTTCGCCACGAAAATCAGTCTAATTCGGCGAACTCGTAGGACAGTTCGTCGATGGTTGCGCGCCAGTACGGGACGGTCTCGTCTGGACGGTTCCACTCGACCACACCCGAGCGCGGCACGAGCAGTCCGTCTACGTCGTGGTACTCCTCGAAGTATCCCGTCCACGGGTGTTTCTCGTACGCCCCGTCGTCTGTCTCGTACCAGCGGTCGGCGGTGACGCGCGTAATCTCGTCGTTCTCGTCGACGTGGAACACGGCGGAGACGCTCGTCCCCTCAAATTCGATGGTCGCCCGTGCTGCGGTTTCGTCGATGGGGTCCCACTCGACGCGCTGGCCGGGGAGGAAGGCCGTCGGGAACCACACCATCTCTGCGAGGTACCGATGCAGTTCGCCTTCGTCCAGTTCGGGGCTCGGCTGGGCGTCCGCGACGGTGACGACCGAGAGGAGTTTCGCCCGCAACGTCCCGCGGCCATGGACGAACGCATCGACCACGTGAACCGGCACGAACGGGAATAGTTCGATTCGGGCGTCCCAGACGAACCCCGGTGGTTCGACGGAGTAGCGCTGTGTTGCTTCGAGTGGCTTCCATGGGGAGTTTGCATCGCCGAGTCTGAACTCTCCGGTCTGGCGGAGTCGGGCCGACTGCACGTACGGCTGGCCGTCGTCGAGAACGTGTTTCAGATACCGCTGAATCGGTGCGGGGAGGTCGGACACATCCTCCGGACTGAACTGCGGTCGAGTGACTGGCGTCTGCGCCGCTTCGAACTCGGCAACAAGGTTTGCCTTGGTGTCGTCTTGCCACACGCGACTGGCGACGAGGGAGGCGATGCTGGCGATTCCGAGAAAGCCGAAAAGTACCGCTCGCCGGGAGATGTGCATATCTTGACTCTGTTCGCCAGCACGAAGAGCCTCGCTTACGCTCTCAAAAACTGGTAGTCGTGGGCTCCTCTCTTCTCTCCTCCCCGGACCCCTCCTCTCTTCTCTCCTCGACCACCCCACCTGCTCAGGCGGCCCGAATCCGAAACACCCCTTCTGGAACGTGGTTTCGAACCGTCTGGGCGAGGTTTGCGACGAACGCGACAACACCCATCGCTAAGAGACCGCCCCCGGCGACAGTCATCACGCCAGTTGCGGGTTCACCGAGTCCGACTGCTCCGAGAAGCACAATAGTCCCACCAACGAGAAGGCCGAAATCGGCCAGTGCAACGTCGGCTCTGTAGAGGTCGTCGAGCATCGGAACCGGCCGTCGCCCGAGGTCGTCGCTGTAGCGGTCGACCCAGACGATGAACGGCACGACGTGATAGAGGGTTCCGAAGACCACGAAGCCAACGACGCCGAGGCCGAAGAGTAGGGTTGCACCCGGTGGCCCAAAGAGGGTTGTTCGGCTGAGTGGAGATGCGACCCACGTTGCACCGGCGGTGAGCGCCCAGACGACCATCGCGACGACAGCGACGGCATACCGCCTGAGGACCGTCGACCACGGGACTCGCATCCGGCGTAGTAATCCGGCGGTTGCTCCGGCGAATGACAACGTCGCGGCGACGATTGCGAGGCCGCCGACGAGTGCCACCCACTCGACACCGAGGAGCCGTCCGCCTGCAAACACGACTGTTCCGGTCGGGTGAAGCAACTCCTCGACTTGTCTGAGCCGACGCCCCCCCGCCGAGTGCGTCGTCTGCGTGAACATCTCCGATAGCTGCCCGAACGCGCCGAAGATAGTCGTCAGGACGATACCGAAGACGGCCAGTGTCGCATGCGAGAGGACGACGTTCGAGCGATTTAGACCCACGTCACGGAGCACTGGGATGGTGAAGTCGACCGCGAGCAAGAAGCCGAGAAGCGTCGCGAGCACGAGAAAGCCGAGTGCGTACGCGAAGTGTCGCTCCACGCTGTCGAACGGCCGTGCGCTGGCGAGCGTCCGGGCGATGTTGTACGCGAACACCCAAAATCCGACGAGTGCGACCGTACCCGAGACGGCGAGGAGGGTGAATCCCACGGTCGAAAACCCCGCGACGAGACCTGCAACGCCGACGCTCACGAGTCCGAGCGCGACGTAAGCCAGTCGTCGAGAGTGCAGGTCTACGCTCGACCAGACGGGAATGAACTGTGTCATCGCACCCATGATGGTGAGACAGACCCAGCCGACGAGGAGGGCGTGAACCTGGGCGACGTGGGCGAAGACGAGCGGCCTACCGACGATGGGTAGCTGTCCACCGAACACCGAGATACCTCCGAGTCCGAGACCGGCGAGAAGGAAGACGGTGGCCACCGCGAAGTGGTGAAACGGGATTGCTATCGGTGGTCCCCCGTCGGTGTCGACTTCGGCGAGAATCGCGCTCATACCCTGCGTTGGGTCGCGTTCGACGTTGCTCTAATTCCGAACGTGTTCGGGGCCGAGCACGATTCGACGAACGCGGGAAAACCGGACAAAAGAGCGACGACCGAGCTTAGAGTTCGTAGCCCGCGTACTCCATCAGCTTCTTGAAGATGTCGGTGTCCATCGCCTCTTTGTAGACGACGCCACCGAGCATGCCGCCGGGATAGAAGTTCCCGTTCATGACGTGGTTGACCTTGTGACAGTGCATGAGGTAGATTCCGGGCTCAGCGTCGGCCGTGAAGTCGATGGTGTGGCGCTCTGCGGGTGCGATGTTGGTCACGTCCATCTCGTAGCGGGCCGCTTCGGGAATCACGCCACCGTCCTTCTCGGTGAGTTGGAAGCGGTGGTTGTGGATGTGCATGGGGTGGCTCATGTACCCCGCGTTGACGAAGTGGAGACGCACGTGGTCTCCCTGCTCGACGATGACCGGCGAGCCGTCTTCGGGGTGGAGTGTTCGTGGGGCACTCTTTCCGTTGACGGTGAACACGTCGGACTTGCGGTTCCGCGGGTTGTACTGCACGTCTTCACCGGCCATCATCCGGGGGAGGCGTGAATCCCAGTCTCTGAGCGTGAAGAAGTGCTCCTTGTCGGCAGGCTCGTAGCCCTTCGGGTCGACGCGGAAGATACCGTACATCCCCATCTCGATGTGGCGATGGGTCTGATAGTGACAGTGATACAGGTGCGTTCCGGGGACGTTCGCCGGGATGGTGTAGGTGTGTTTCTCACCGGGGTCGACGCGGATGCCCGTCGTCGTCGGGACACCATCGTCCTTCCACGCCTTCCGAGCGCCGTGGAAGTGGAGCGTGTGTGCACGCATTCCGTCGGTGTTGTCGAGCGTGATCTCCATGTCCTCGCCTTCGGTGGTGCGTAGAATCGGGCCGGGAACGCTCGGGTTCCCGTCGTCGGCTTGGAACGCCCACACCTGCGGGAGTTCGACGGGGCCACCCATCGACTCACCCGGATGGACAGCGTGCCGTGCGGGTGTCGAAGAGATAGTCACCTTCCCGCCCTGCTCGTCGACGTTCACGACTTCCGGTGGACTCGTGTACGGAAGTTCTGATGCGCTCGTCGACGCGGGAGTCTGTTGCTCCGCTTCGATGGCGGCGTTCGACCCGCTGTTCGTGGGTGCAGTACACCCTGCGAGACCGACCGCACCGGCGCTGCCAGTCGCTGCGAGAAATTCTCTGCGAGACATCGTCGAACCGGGTGCGCCTACGTATTTTCTCATAACAATTTGGCGTAGGGAGGAGGGGTCGGTATATGAGGGGGGCTGTTCTCACGGCGTCAGAAAGATTCGAACATGTTCGGCACTTCCGATACTACCCTGACTCTCTTACCCTCCGTTGGGGTGGCTGTGAAACGACAGGGACTGGTTCGTACTGCAGATACCCCACACATTTCAGACTCGACGACGACGAACTAACTATCCACGTTCGTTCATTCGAATCGGTCACGAACGGAACGAAGAGACCGAAACTCACACGATGTCAACAAATCCGCTGTCAGACGCTCTCGAACCGGACTTTCAGACGGTGTTCGACGCGCTGACGAACGAACAGTGCCGTGCGGTACTGAGTGGGCTCGACCATCCGATGACCGCCGGCGAAATCGCCGAGGAGTGCGACCTCCCGCGGTCGACCGTGTACCGAAAGGTGGAGCTGATGGTCGACGCCGGGCTACTTCAAAAACAGGAACGTGGTCGTGAGGCGGCGCGGTACTCCTTGGGGTTCGACGAAGTACTCGTCACACGCGAGTCCGGCGACCTCGACCTCTCCATCTCGCGTCCGTCGCAATCTGCGTCCGAGCAGTTGTCGGAACTCTGGTCTGAGGTCCGAAACGAAGCAGACCCGAACCGGTAATCGGCGACAGCGACTTCCCTAGCGAGATGCGGCTGAACCGGCGAGATACGGTTGAACCAGCGAAACACGACTCTCAGATGCTCGGCTACTCTAAGCCGACATCGTCGCCCGTGAGGAACTCTTTCATGACCTTGCCCTCAGCCCGATGTAATTTTTCGCTCGTCGTCGACTTCGCGAGCCCGACCGAGTCAGCGAGTTCTGTAAGTGTACAGGTTCGTGGTGTGTCGTAGTAGCCGCGATTGGCCGCGGTTTCGAGCAGTTGTCGCTGGTCTTCTGTCAGGAGTGACTCGGTGTCGATAGACTGTCGAATCGACACGAGGTCGAACGGGATGCCGAACAGTTCGAGCTTCTCGCCGAGGTCGGAGAGTTTCTCTCGGGGTGCCGTAATCTCGACTGTCACCTCGCCGTCGGAGATTGTAATCGGCAGTTCGAGTGGGATGCCCACTTCGCTCAGAGAGAGGATGAGAAGCGGTTCTGTCGTCTCGAACTGGACGAGTGCACGGTTTGGCTGGGCTTCGAGAATGTTCACCGAGAGGACGGAGTCGTACCCGTCCATCGCCGTCACGACGTGTTCGATTTCGTCGGATTGTATCTCGACCAAGCCGACGCCGGTTTCGTCCGCTGGCATCGCGGCGAGGACCGTGAACTCGGCATCGGAATACTGGCGCGAGAGGTCGGAGACCCAGACTTCTGGCGGCAGCGTGATAGAGAGATTGGCGCGTGGCATAGGTAGGTAGTAGTTATTTGCTCTCCGGGAGGAAGTTAGTGGCGAACATGTTCGGCCTGTGAGGAGCAGAATTCGATTCGAGACGCTGAAAGACACTCACGAGTCGAGACGTTCACGTGACCGAACATATTCGCCCCGTGTCCGAAGACTGGTAGTCGGCGTCTCCTCTTTTTCACCCAGTTTTCGAACGCCCACTTGTATGAAAGTCTCTCGACAAACCCTCTGGAGGCTCTTGGCGGCGGTCTTCGTCGTGAATCTCGTCGTCATGGGTCTCGGAGCATGGTACTCAGCACAGCAAGCACCGCCCATACCGGACGAAGTCGTGGGTCCGGACGGCGAGTCGCTGGCGACGGGTGCCGACATCCGTCAGGGGAAAGTCGTCTTCCAACAGAACGGCTTGATGAATCACGGGTCGATACTGGGTAACGGCGCATACTTCGGGACCGACCTCACCGCGGAAGCACTCGACATGAAAGTCGAGTACATGCGCGACTACTACGCCCGAGAGAAGTACGGGACGTCCTTCTCGGAGCTCGATGCCGACGGGAAAGCGGCGATTAGTGACCAAGTCCGCCGCGAACTCGACTCGGCGGTTGGCCGCGAAGGGACCATTGAGTACTCGGCCGCCGAGATATATGCCCACGAGCAGGTCCGCGAGCGATACGTGGAACTGTATCACGAGGGCGAACTCGAACGCGGTATCCCCTCGGGAACCGTGAGCGACGAGGCAGAAGCACGCCGCCTCGCCGACTTCGCGATGTGGACCGCGTGGTTCTCGCACGCTGACCGGCCGGGAAGCGACCACTCGTACACCAACGAGTGGCCGTACCAACCTGCTGCGGGTAACGAGCCCGCCGGGGCCACGATGACGTGGAGCGTCATCGCCATGGTATTGCTCGTCGCTGGCGCTGGTATCGGCGTCTGGCTCTACAAGTCCGTCGAGCTTCCGGAACCCAAGACCGGCGTCGTCGACGTGCCGCACCCGCGAGACGTCGCACTCACGCCAAGTCAGCGAGCAGCGAGTCGATACGTGCCAATCGCGGCGTTGTTGTTCGTCGTACAGGTCCTTCTCGGGGGGCTTCTTGCGCACTACTACATCGAGCGTGACGGATTCTTCGGGCTCGGAGAACTGCTCGGCATCGACTTCCTCTCGATTCTTCCGTTCTCGATGGCGAAGACCCTGCACCTCGACCTCGGAATCCTCTGGATTGCGACCCTTTGGCTCGGTGCCGGACTGTTCCTCCCGCCACTCTTGACCGGGCACGAACCGAAGAATCAAGACCGCTACGTCAACGGGTTGCTCGTCGCGCTCGTCGTGGTCGTCGTCGGTGGGATGACTGGTATTTGGCTGGGCGCAAATGGGTACATCGACGGCCAACTCTGGTGGATTCTCGGCAACGAGGGCCTGGAGTATCTCGAAGTCGGCCGCTTCTGGCAGTTCGGACTCCTCGCCGGGTTCCTCATCTGGGCAGGCCTCGCCGCACGCGGGTTCAAGCCGCTTCTCGATAAGGAAGCGCCCTACGGCCTCGCGCACATGATACTCTACGCCGGTGGGTCGATTGCGCTCCTCTTCACCGCTGGCCTCCTCTACACGCCGCAGACGAACATCGTGACGACCGAGTTCTGGCGCTGGTGGGTCGTCCACATGTGGGTCGAAGGCGCGTTCGAATTCTTCATCATCGCCGTCGTGTCGCTCACGCTGGTGAGCATGAATCTGCTGTCCCGGCGGTCGGCCGAAAAGGCGGTCGCGTTCGAGGCGCTGTTCGTGATGGGAACCGGAGTCATCGGCGTCTCGCACCACTACTGGTGGGTCGGCCAGCCCGACGTGTGGCTCCCGCTCGGGAGCATCTTCTCGACGCTGGAACTCATCCCGCTCGTGCTCATCCTCTTCGAGGCGATGAACGAGTACCGGACGCTCGCCACCAGCGGTGAGTCGTTCCCCTACACGCTCCCGTTCATGTTCATCATCGCAAGCGGGGTCTGGAACTTCGTGGGCGCTGGCGTCCTCGGGTTCTTCATCAACCTTCCGCTCGTGAACTACTACGAACACGGGACGTACCTGACGGTCGCACACGCCCACGCGGCGATGTTTGGGGCCTTCGGCTTCCTCGCGCTCGGCATGGCGACGTACATCCTTCGGTTGACCGTCTCCCCCGGCCAGTGGGTCGAGCGCCGCCTTCGGTGGGCCTTCTGGCTCTGGAACGCTGGCCTCGCACTCATGGTTCTGGTGTCGCTCCTGCCGGTTGGCTTCCTCCAGTTGGAAGTCGCGTTCACTCAGAGCTACGCCGCAGCGCGGAGCCTCGAATTCTACAACGGTGGTCTCGTGCAGGCGCTGTTCTGGGCACGAATGCCCGGTGACACGCTTCTCATCGCCGGGACCATCGTGTTCGCGTACGACGTGGTGAAAAAGCGGTTCGTCCTCAGGGAGACGAGCGACGTTCCGGCGCGGACGCCCGTCTCAGACCAGGTCATGTCTGACGACGACTGAGGTGGGTACGCGTTCTGGTTCGCCCTCTCCTTTTCCTCTCCGTCCGCATCGACCCTCGACTGGGCGCTCGAACACCCAAGATCACATGTCGGCGAACCCGCCCCAAGACGGTTCAACTACCAGTTTCCCAGCGGACGCTGTCCTGAATTCTACAGACTTTCGAACAGCCCAAAGACTTCACAAACTCAACAAACTCCACAATTTGTACAATTTGTAGAAATCACATAGCTTGTAAAAATAGTAGGAATCGTACAATGCGGCAACTGTCCAGTCACTCGGTTCCGGGCGCTATTCGACGACCACTGCCCCCTTCATCCCGAGTGTCTCGTGTGGAACACAGGAGTACTTGTAGACGCCTGCGCTCTCGAAGGTGTATTCGAACGTGTGGCCTTCGTCGCCGACGAGTTCAGACTCGAACTCGCCGTCGGTGTGGACGACATTGTGGGTGCCACCCTTTCCGTTCCACGTCCACGTGACTGTGGTCCCCTTCGAGACGCGGACTGCCGCGGGGCCGAACCCGAACGCGCCGCCGTTGGCCTCGACGCCGACATCGACTGCGACGGCGTCCGAGCCAGTCTCGTCGTCGACACCGTCGAAATTCTCGACGTCGTCGAACCAGCCGTCGAAGTTCTGGGTGTCTCCTGCCTGTCCACTTTCGCTGCCCGAGGAGTCGCTCGTCTCCGTGTTCTCGGCTGGGTCTTCCTCGGCCGTTTCGGGTTCTTCCGAGGCAGCATCACCGCTGGAACTTGTACAGCCAGCGAGTGCGGCCGAGATGGAGGTCGTCGCGACGAGTGCAGTAAACCGCCGTCTGCTGAGTCCAGTAGATGTCATCAGTTGTTCGTCGTCGCCGAGACATGCAGACGATTACCCCGAATATGTTCGGGGCGTATCTCGTCCTGTCTCTTATACACATCTCTGAG
>NZ_AOLK01000020.1 GCF_000336755.1 Haloferax elongans ATCC BAA-1513
CACCTACCAGCAGGGCGGAGCCGTCACCCTCGATCTGACGATGATCTACGGCGACGAACCGGACCTCTCGACGAGCATAACGCCGTCGAACGTCCAGAAGCCCACTGACAGCGACGTTGTCGCCTTCCATGGCTTCGATGTCAGCGTCGACGGGGCGACAGTCACGAAGCTCCAGAACGCGACGCTGCAGTTGTCGCCGAACGCTCGCTTCCATCGTGGGAACGGTCGCCATCCCGTCGACGCCGTCATCGGTGACGTCACTCCGACGCTCTCGACGACAGGCATCTACAGTGGCCCCGAAGAAATCGAGCGGGCGTACGGGTCGACTGGAGCGACGACACCCGCCGACCGTCTCGACGCAGTCAACGGGACGGTCACGACCACGAACGGCT
Organism: Haloferax elongans ATCC BAA-1513; assembly: GCF_000336755.1. Lineage (GTDB taxonomy): Archaea > Halobacteriota > Halobacteria > Halobacteriales > Haloferacaceae > Haloferax > Haloferax elongans. Next base: position 393 of record NZ_AOLK01000020.1, read on the forward strand.
CGGGGACGACCGACACGTACAATCTGACCGGTCTGAAGCCGCAGGGGTACAACTGGCAGGACCTCATCGCAGCGGACACGGACCTGACTGACCCGGTGACGTACAACATCAACGACGTGACGGTGGCCTAATCATGCCGCTTCGAACCAAACGCTACAACTTCACCGACGAGATCGACCGCATCGCAGACGAAATTGCCGACCTCCAAGCCCGGCTTGACGACCTCGACGAGGCTGACGGAGACACGGACCAGGCCATCAAGACGGTCCGGGGACAAATCACTTGGCTCGAAGCCCAGCAGCGAGGCGCTCGCTGGGCGCGCGACGAGGCACACCTCTCGGCCGACGAGGGCGGGGTTGTCTCGTGGGACCATCAGGTCGACAGCGTCGAACTTGCCGGGCTGACCGGCGGCGAGCTCGCCCGCGTCTCCAAAGAGGTCACCGACCCGATTCCTGCTGTCCGGCGCATCCACATGGTCGCTTTGGGGACCGAGGACGCACCGTTCCACGACGAAACAGCCCCCTACGGCGACCGCGTCGCCACGGTTGGTGACCTCCCGGCGGCGTACATCAAGTGGGCGTACGGCCGCGTCGACGACCTCTCAACAGTGGGAAACAGCGGCGGGACCGCCTCCAAGCACTCGCCCACGGCGACGCGGTCCCAGACGTCGACGAACAACTGATTGCTGACTATCGTATCGGCCTCGCGATGGTTCACGGCCACTCCCCGGAGCAAGCCCGCGAGTACTCGATGCGCGACCTCGAACTGATGGAGATCGTGAGCAACGCAACCGGAGGGCTGCTAAATGGCTGAAGACCAGGAGTTCGGAGCGGGTGCGACCCTCGCCGTCGAGGTCGACCGGCAGTCACTCCGCCACACTCGTGAGGTCATCCAAGATGGTATCGGCGACGTTGAGGTCGCAGTCCGGCCGGGTGCAATGTCGCCCAGCGTTCGGATGGATGGCGGTACGGCGTCTGCTGGTGGCGGTGACGCGACTCTGTCGATGCTTGCCGACGAGGTCCAACGCCACGGCGAGCGCCGGTCGAAAGAGGCTGCGCTCGGTCGTCAGTTACAGTCCAGCCAGCTCGAAGTCCAGAAGGCCATCTGGGAGACGCTCGACGATATCGCCCATGACGTCGACGGCCTCGAAGGAGGTGGTATCCTCGGTGGCGGTATCGCCGATCTCTTCCTCGAGGGCGGCGCAGGTGCTGCTGGCGAGGTCGTCGGTGAGCTGGCGGGCGAGCTGCCGGACACCCTCGGCGACGTGTTAGGGACGGCTGCCGGGGAGGTCCTCGGGCGAGCTGTCAGCGACTTGCTCCCGACGGGTGATGCGTCTAGCGTGTCGGTCGAAGAGCCCGAGTGGACGCCGCTGCAGGTCGAGACTCCCGGCGACGTCGGCGTCGACCAACCACAGTGGGGAGTCGAGGTTGAAAAGCCAGGGTGGAAAATATCGGTTGAAGAGCCGCCTGGGAATGAACCTGCACCGCATGACCGCGGGATAAACCCTGATCCACTCCTCGACCCGATTTCCAACCTCTTCGACGATAACGAGTTGCAAATTCCCAAGCCGGACTGGATTCCAATCTCGGTGGATGACCCGTCGCCACTTTCCGTCGAGGAGGTCGACCCACTTCAGGTCGAAGAAATCGAGCCGATTAGCGTATCGGTTAGCGTCTCAACGACACCCGGCGATACATCGTCGACGACCGATCCGTCCCAAGATGGAGAGATGGTCGCCGTCGACACCGGGACGCTTAGGGCAGGCCCAGAAGGTGCTGGAATCAACTTCACCGGGCCGTCTGTCAACAGTGACGGCGAACTCGACCTCGGCCGGTACAACATCGGCGGCGATAATGGCATCTCCTACGATGGCGCGCGTGTCCGAAACGTCCCACGGAACAGTTCGTCGCCATCGACAGCATCGTCGGAACCAGAAACGGTCAACAAAGAGACGACCGTTGACGTGACGATTGAGCAAGGGGATATCACCGTCGAAGCATCCTCGATTGACAAACTCCAGCGCAAAATGGAACGGAGAAGCCAGAAGCAAGTCGATGACGCGATTAACGAGCTCCGGCGGAAGCTCTCGCTGTAGTCACTTATGCAGCAACCTCAACCGCCCGGCGATGAGGCCGAGAAGGGCACCCGTGAAGTGAGTGTATAAAGCACTACCGGGGGCACTGTAACTCGAAGTTAGAAGTGCTGAAGCTCCTAATAATGCGAGTATACCCAACCACATCGGCAGCCCAAGGCGGTCCAATACGTACTTCGAGAAGAGGTTAGAGGCTAGCACGTACCCCATTAATCCGAAGGTTGCACCACTTGACCCAAGTGTCCCTGCGATCACGTACCCGCGGAAGGACATCGAAACGATCTGCACGGACCCAGCAACGACGCCTGTCACCAGAAAAAATAGGTGAAATCTGAGGGGTGTAGACGCCAGAGCGACGATACTACCAAATATCAACACCATCACTGCATTGCTTGCTAAGTGCCCTAGGCCTGCATGGGCGTAGATACTCGTCACGAGCGTCCATGGGTTGTCAGCCAACGGCGCACTTAGGACGAAGAACTCTCGTCTGAGTCCGAATGGCGTAGAGGCCCACGTCGCGACCGAGACGACGACCATTACGGCGAGCGTCTGTACGACCGGATTCCTCAGTACTGCACCGACGAGCGTCTCGTCCGCCCCCGGATGAGACTCCTCAAACCCGCTCCACTCTCCTGACATATTCTGAAACTGTCTCCTCCGACGAAATAAGCGTAGCCCCGCAACCGACTACGATTTTTCAGTACCCAACCACAATCATGACCACACGACTCACCGGCTGCGTCCTCGAAATCGACGCAAACCTCGGTGGACAAGAGCGCACAGGAGTATTCGAACTCGCCAAAGACTACGGCTGTGTCAGCGGAATCATCCGCGAATTCATCATCGGCCCAACTGGCGAGATTGGGGCCAGACTCGTCGGCAAGCTCGATGAGGAATTCGACACAGATGCGCTCGATGGGACCGGGAAAAACCGACGAGCGTTCGTCGTCGACGCCGGCGGAGGGACGCGCTCGTACGAGATCACCTGCACACTCTCAGAGACGCCATTCGGCGACCGGGGACACTTGCAGATGGGCACCACGGGGTCGCAGTCAGAGCTGACAAAGTTCGACGCGACCGGTGCGGGACCGAAAGACCAGGGAGATGTATTTTCGAAGTTCGCGACCGAGGCGACCACCGACTCGCTCAACCCCGCACGCCTTCATATCGGTCATCACCACGACGGCACGTACACAGTAGATAGCGAGCCGGGGCTGTACGAAGAGCCGCGACGCGTCTATCTCCCAGAGGGTCCTCGAATCACCGAATCGGAGGACACACCCTCGACCGTTGAAGTGCAGTTCACGTGCGTTCTGGCGGGGTCGTTCGAACGAGCACTCGATAGCGTCATCCAGGAGGAGTTCTGATGCGACGGAAGCTCTACACTTTGGCCACTCGCGATGAGGTGACACTCGCGCTGGGCAGTGAGTCGCGGCGAAACACGGCCGCCCAGTCGGCACTCTCGGGCGGTGTCTCAGTCTCCAAACCGGTATCGCTCGACCCGGGTCAGATACGATTCGAGTTCCTCGTCGCCGGCGACGGTGCAGACCGTGTCGCGTCGCAGTTCGAGGAGTTGCTGAACTCCGATTACCAGTACGTTCCGTTCTTCGGCGTCGGTGAACAGACTGACTTCGACGGTTACTACGTCATGAAATCGGGCTCGACGAAGCCACTTGACGCACAGTCGTCGGGGTCGATCCATCGCGTCGACAGTGTTCTCGAGAACGCCGGAACGCGACGGTCGCACTTCCGTTCGGCTGCACTCAACACTCAAGACGTTGACAACGACTTCGGGACTGGCACAGCGGCCGAGGTAGCCGTCCCGTCGGCCGCTTCACTCGTCCGGTGGTTCGACCCTGCATCCAACGTGGTCACCACGGCGGATTCGACGGCGACTCGACAGACACAGTTCGACCCGGTGGACGTCTTCGACGCCACGGCCGCGCCGACCACGCAGTCGGAACTCATCTACGACCTGCCGTTCGACGAGGTCGGAAAGACGGACGTCCGGGTGTGGGACTCGCGAGGCACGACGAAGGTCTCTGCAGAGGGGACGGGCAATACCATCGGCGTCGATTTCACGATCGGGAGCGCGACCATCGGCCAGCAGCAGCGGGTCGTCCAGTGGCAGCGCGTATTCGTCGAGAACCACGAGTTCGTGGGTGACATCGTCATCGAGAACGGCCTCCTTCGTCTCACGCTCGACGACATCAACCAGACAATCGCCGCCGAGGAGTGGGACGACACCAACGAGGCATGGAACCCGGTCTCGCTGGGCTCATCGTCCTGGACGCTCGTCGACGTCGACCTCACCCACGTCGGCCCAGTCGCCGTCGAGGCGCAGCTCCTCTTTGAGGACTCCGGGAGTTACCAGGCACTCGATATGCGCCTGTCGAGAGGTTCGACGGACGCGCTGTTCGCGACGCCGGCCAACGAGACGGCGCCGTCGACCGGTCTCAAGGACTTGCTATCGCCCATCGCGTTGACGAGCGATAAGACGGCGATGGAGTCACTCGGGCTCCGCAAACGGAGGGATGTGCGCCGATGAGTGCCGCTGCAGGCCGCGTTCCTTCCTCGGGATGGTACGTCGAAATCGTGCATCCCGATGGAAACGTCCTCTCGCCACAGGTCGACGATGGGGCAACACCACGGCCGAAACTCAAGGGGCTTCCAAAGGTCGAGTTACCGGTCGATCGCGACGACAAGTGGCTCGACGACGCCTTCGACCGCGCGACTATCCGGGTGTGGCAGGACGGCACGCGCGTCCCTGTCGAGACACTCATCGACCGGACACACCGCGATGACTCGACGGTCCTCACCGCCCGTGGGGGCGACGAGCTCACCAAACGTATCGAGCGCAACGTCGTCGAGCAGGAGTCCCACACGTTCGTCGGGAACCTCGTGAGCTCGGAGACATCGCTTGCGACGCACGTCGACACGCCGATCAACACGACGATTGTTAATTCACCGCTGCTGTCAGCCGATACGTCGACGGAACTCACGGACGCACTTCAGGAGGCCATTGCACCAACTGACCCCATCGAGGCGTCGGGTAGCGAAATCCGGTTGCTGGACTCGTGCTGGGTGTTTGAGGGAGAGGATTCGATTATCACCGGCGAATTCAGCGATGCCAGCTATTCTGGCGGAAAAGCGACTGGGATAGACTCTGGCATCTCATCAGCGGGTGACAAAGGCACGTGGTCGTTTACGCCCGAATACGATGTCCCAGCGAGCGCGGTCGCAGTCAATATCCGTGCGGACTTCCGCGACGGCGACGGTACAGGAACAGTCGAGCCTCCGGAATTCGAGATTCGACTGAACGGAAGTGTCCTCTTCAATGGTCAGTTCCTGACGTCGACGACGGGGATAGAGTGGAACGATTTTTCGACAGATAACGAGTACAACGGCCCAGACCTCCAAGCTGGGAGCGAGTATACGCTCACGATCGAAGTCACAGACGGCACAGTCGGCGACGCTGACGACCGCATCAATTTCGACGTACCAGTGGTCTACGATAATCGCTTCTCGTACACTTGGGACAACAGCGTCGACGCGAATGGCTATCTGAGCGGACCAGAGCGCAAGCCCGACCAGTGGGACGTCATCTTCGGCGAGATTCCGGCTGTCCAGTCTGTCTCCGGTGGACGTATCGAAGTCACGATGGACGACACAAGTGGAAATCAGCAACTCGCGCTCTCGGTTGACGATGGGTCGACGTGGTCAACAGCTTCGAACACATCGACGTTCGAGACGGACTTCGCGAGTTTGGGTAACGGCCTCACAGCCCGGGTTCGTTTGTCGAGATACGGCTCGCAAAGCGGTTCGACGCCCACATCGGGCGTCAGTGGCCAGTCGCTCGACGTGCTCGATTTGTTTGCGGACCTCGACACGACACCGTTGGTCTCGAACCAGGCGTTCGACGGCGAAATCGTCGACGTCGTCAACACAGTTGCGGATGATGCCAACGCAATCTGGGAGCTCGTCTGGGACGACTCTATCGGCGGGCTCGCGTTTGAGTGGACTCAGCCAGGCCAACGAACCGCTTCTGGAGACCCGTCCATCATCGACTTCGAAGTTGCTATTGACTCCTCGAGCGTCAACGAAAAGGCCGTCGTCTACGGCACATCAAGAGCAGTGCGCGACGAGGAGATTACTGCTGATCTGGGGACTCCGGCCGCTCTCGACAACCAGTACAACCAACCCGGCCAGGTCTCGATCCGTTCGAAGTCCGATGGCACAGAGTACACGCTCGGCGTTGACTACGAGTACAACGCTCTCGCCGGCAAGGTGACCGCACTCTCCGGCGGTGCGATTGCCGACGGCGAGACGCTTCTCGTCGACTATCAGGCGCGGGTTCGCGGTGAGTACTCGCTTCCGTCGTGGTCCGGAGACGAGACGCTCGCGACGACAAGGACGATACCCAACGCAACCACTGACCAGTCAGCGGCACAGGCGGCGTACGTGCTCGTTCAGCAGACTCACGAGCCAATCACGACTGCGACAGTAACTATCGATAAGCGGCCTGCTGGGTGGTCGCTCATCGACGCAGTCTCGCTCGCTGACCTCCCAGCACCGGCGATGGAGATCTGGTCACTCAAAGACAAAGACGGTCAAGTCATGTTGCAGTTGGGGAGTCGCGACCGGGTTGAGGATGTTGTTTCCCGACTGCAAAGCCGACTCGAATCCACCGCCAACAAGGTCTGATGCAGGAGAATTTTCTCATCATATATAAATATGGGTGTAGTCCCCCACCCCTTAATGCCAATATAAGTGAATGTACGTTCTCATCAACTGTAAGGAGGTGATGACATGAACACACGACCTGCTCGTTCGCAAGTCGAGATTGACTGGCTTCCGCCGTTCGGACAGCCAGAGGTCACAGTTGTCGGACGGGTTGCGCTGCCAGTCGCCATATTTGCGGCTGGATTGACTGCGTGGCTGGCTTCACGTAACTGAGCAACCACTCTCAATTTCTCATCACCAGTTTTCGCGCGATGACCCCACTTGGGGCGAGCGCCTGCCGGACGTAACACCGCGGTTTCCAGTACTCACAGACTCATGTTTGACACAGTTCCACCAGCAGTTGCATCGATCATCGCCCTCGCGATGACCGCACTCGGCGCGTTCCTTGCCGGTCGGAAGGGCCGTGCCCATGACCTCGCAGTCGACGTCGAAACCGAACTTCGTGAACTCTTCGACGAACAGGGCGTCTTTCCGTCGCCCGCAACGGCAGAGGTCGACCGTGACGACGTCGACGCGGCGCTCGCCGAAGCCATTCCGCGCTACGAGGAGTCGACGACCATCGAGACAGTGTTCTCGGACGGGACGTACCTCGCACCAGTGGCGGCCGACGTCCCGCTGTTGCGCACGCTCGCCGGCGGCGTGTCGTGGCTCCCCTACCGCCCAGAAAGGTTCGACTGCGAACAATACGCACAGGCCTTCGCGGTCTTCACGGCGTTCCTCGCCGGCACGAACACAGTGGGTATCGTCCTTGACTGGTCGGGGAACCATGCCTACAACGTAATCGTCACCGCAGCAGGTGGCGTCCGGTTCTACGACCCGTACGAAGACACATTCGTCGCCATCGGCGAAGGCAAGTACCGACTCGAGAACGCACTCATCATTTTCTGACCCATGGCTGACGAAATCTTCTACGAGCAGGGCGATGACGCCACCGAGGACAACTTCGGCCGGGTGTGGGGGCGGCCGAACATCATGGATTACGTCGTCCGTGGACTGTCGCTGTCAGATAACGGTGACGGAACGGCGACCCTCACCGCTGGCTATGCGACCATTCTCGACGGGATTCGTGGGTACCACGTCTACCCTGACTCGCGGACGGTAACACTCGTTGACTCCGGTGGGGTGAACCACATCTACCTCGCCATCGACGTCGACCACACGACGACGTCGAAAAACAACCAGGTGAGCGTCCACGTCGACGCCGACGACACACCGCCGTCGCTCCCAAATCTCAAGCTCGGGACAGTTGACGCCAGCGCTGGCACAGCCACCGAGACCAACCGTAACCCAGACGGAACATTCGAGAACCTCGAGGCGACGCGGAAGCTCGACATGCGGGGCAACCCCATCGACAACCAGGGTGTCACCTCGGTCGCCGACGAGACGGCGCTCGCCGACGGCGAACCCGGTCTTTATCGGCTCGAAGACACGGGCGACGTCGTCTACTTCGACGGCGATACGAGCACGAACTGAGCCATCTCCGATGAACCCAGCTGCGCCGCGGCGGGTGGGTGAGGGGACGACCGCGGGACATCCTGCAGGAGACTTTTCCATGCCACGAAAGCAATCGACAGCCAGACGCACCGATGAGCCAATTGAGACCGCCGACGCGGTCCTGTTGGCGACCAACACGCCGGGAGACGCACTTGTCTCGCTCAACATCGAGGCGACCGCCGACGCCAGCTACGCCGTCGACGTCCACCACGATGTTGGCAGCCGCACCACCCCCACAACCGGGTGGTTCGAAGACGAGATAGTCTACGACCAAGCCGACGTCGACGACCCACAAGACATCCGTGACACGTTCTACGTGGGTGACGCGTGGCTTCGAGTGCGCGTGACGGACCCCGCGGGAGCGGGCGAAACAGCAGACGTGACTATCCAGGAGGCACACTAATGGGAATTTTCAGATTCCTTCGAGAGTGGAAAGAGAAGGCAAACGGCGTCCTGACGGGACCGACGCTCGAGGCTGGTGAGGTGACTGCCGAAACGGCGACGCTGACCGACCTCATCGCCTCCGAGTCAATCAAGATCCCACAGTACGACGCGACCGCGAACGCCCCCCGGCAGTCGGGTATCATCGAGGTCCCGCCGAGCGGGTCCGATACGGCGGGATTCTACCGCTACGACTCGTCGAGCGACAGCTACGAGCTGCTCGACCAGTCCGGTGGGGTGTCGGCCGGTGATCTGTCTGGACTCAACATCGATACGGACAAAGACTGGGGCGGTTTTGAAATCACGAACGTTGGACCGAATGGGAGAGACGTGCCCGCAAGCGTGGAGCAATTAACCGTCACGGATTGGTCGGACCCGGTAGAAGACGAGTTCTACCGCCTGTTTGGCGGTGAATCAGATTTCACTACACAGGATAGTGTCGCTCTTAGCGGCAACGCGCTCAAAATGGATGTTGCCAGCGGAGCCCGCCGAATCGTCGGCACGGACCTCAACGCGGTGCCTCAAATGCGTGACGTGGTGGAGGTGCCGTTTTACTTCACCGACACGTCCGACATCCTCGAAATCGACATCGGTCGGCAGGGTAGTGAAGTCAAAGGGAGAATCCAGTTTGACGCGAAGAGCGACGTTATCGACGGCTTCGCGGAGGACGGAAACACGACTTACACGACACAGGCGGATATCAGTTCACACTTAAATGAGTGGTTGGTCGCACGGTTTGAGTGGTTAGACACTGGGCAGGTCAACATTCGGTTATTGGTCAATTCAGACGGCACCGAACTCGCGTACCGCGAAATGGCCGATTTTTCGACCATGGACGGCCTGTTCGCAATCGGCGGGTTCAACAGAGACAACCCCTCCACTATCTACGTCGAATCCCCGGTTATCACCAACCGACACGTGAGCGACCACGTGAACGAGGCTTCGGCGGGAGTGGTGGAACTCGGCGGCGACGTGGTCCGCCCACAGGGTGCGCTCGACGCGGGTCCGCATGAGGCGGTCGTCTCGGACACGACCGTACACGGCCACCTGCGAACGGACAACGCGCTCTTGTCGGGTGCCGACGTTTCGTTAGTCGAGTGGGACGGAGGCTACGGACAACGTCGCCTCGAAGCGCAGGCGGACGGTGAGGGAGGGTTTTACGGCCTTCGGCGACCTCTCGCAGACAGGATTAACAACCGCCTCTTGTGGCAATACGAGAGCCTCTCGGACGTGCCGGAGTTAGTCACGGGTGCGGATGTTACGAGCGCATCGTTCGCACTCACGGGGTACCCTCGCCGGTTGCAAATTGCACACGACGGTTCCGACGCAGGAAATCTTGGCGCGTTCTTCAAGCCGATAATCTCCCCGGCGTCGGTCGGGAGCTTCCGCCTCACGTTCCACAACGTCATATACAGCAGCAACGACCTCAAAAACCAAATTTCGATTGGGTTGTCCGATATTGACCCAACAACGTCAACCGTCCACGACTCGGGAAATGCCCTCATTTATAACCGACGACCGGACGGAAGCGGCGGAAAATACGAAGAACTCCAACTAAACGACGGTACAAAAACAGCCGGAGGGATGATTGTCGATTGGTCTACTCCTCACGACATCTCGTTTGAGTACGACGCAAATCAGTCTGTGGGGCGCGGGTTAGTCGATGGAGAACTCGCAGAAGAACTATCAAAGGAGCTACCAGACAAACCGATGCACCCAGTGATTCAATTAGTCGATAGCTCAGCCTCTACGGGAGAAACGCTTGAGTGCGAGCTTATTACGGTGGAGGTGATGTGAATGTCACAAAGCAATAATCAGGGCGGTTTGGAGGCAATCTACCTGTTTGAAAACGAAGATTACGACGGCGGTCGTGGCGCGTACCGTGACCGGAGCGGACATGGGCGGAACCTCTCACTCAATGGTGGCGTTGGTGTTCGCCAACCGTCGCCACTCGGGAGTAGTGCATTGTTTGACGGGGCCGACGACTATGGTCGAGCGGCCCCTCCAAACGGCGGCGACCACTTACTCGTGTCTGCGTTCCTTCGGTACCAGAAACCGACCGAGGACCCAAACGACTACGGCACGATTGTCTCGAATGGCCGCGAACCGGGGAGTGGTGAGGGGCCGAGCAAAGGCTGGTTCTTGGGAGTCAAGGGTGAGAACGTCCGACATGGCTTCGGAGACGGGTCTTCTGGCGAATACTACTACGTCCTCTCTCCGGGCTATGATAGGTGGTTCTGGACAACTCTAGCCATAGACACCGACACCGGAGTAGTTTCGATTTGGGTAGACGGCGAGGTAGAGCTATCTCAACAAACGACACTCACAGACTTCTGGGACCTAAATGATGAGTTATCTGTGGGGGATGCGCTCGGGCTATCTAAAGCAATCCCGGCGACAATAGCGGCGGTCGTTGTCAGCCACTCTAAACCGACGGCACGCCGGATTAAGCGGATGAAAGACATGGCTGCCCGGGGGGTGAGCTACCTGTGACTCTCTGTGCCCGCCACGTCGTCCGTTGCATGGTCACTGGTCCCCCGGACACGCTGGACGCTATCGCGTCTGACCTCCCGGACGGCGACGCGCCGTATATCGGCCCAGAATACGACGGCCCGCCCCGTCTCACGCCCGATGACGACCCAACACTCTCCGACGGCGAGGAGCGCCTCACGGCCCGTGTGTCGTTCGTGAGCGACACGGTGGAGGCCGACGGCACGACCTACGACGGGAGCGCCGAGGCAACAGCACTCTTCGACGCCCTCACGTCGCACGACCTCCCGAAAGACGCGACCGTTCGCCACTACCGCTCGCCGACTGGCGGGGTGACGTCCGCCGAAGTCCAGGCGTGGTACGAGGCGCATCCTGACGAACAGCCGGTCAACGACGATGGCGAGGCGTTCGTGCCCTCGAGTTGGGACCCGAGTCGGCACGTCGTCAGTGAGTTCTGAGGCCTATTTGTCAGTCCTCCGCTTCCGGAGCTCTTGATACAGCGATACCACAGTCTGAAGAACTCTAGCGGCTATTTCGAGTGCTACCAATTCGTCCATGGTCCGACCAAACCATGACGCGGACATAACCACCCGTTACGCTCCCACTCAACCCCTACTCTCGTGATGACCTCCGCTCGACGAGCGCCGACGCCGTCGACGAGCGAGCACGACCAACAATACCGGGCACCCGTGACGCGAGAGGGGCCGTCGCGGCAACCGAAATCCCTCACACCCATGAATGCGACTCCAAAAAGCACGGGCGTTAGCGGGGCTGATCTTCGCGGCGGCGTTCGCCGTCGCGTTGCTCGCCGACGTCCTCTTCCCGACGACAGCACAGCTCACAGGCAACCACATCACCGTCTTCGCGTCAGTTCTTTCGGCGCTGTTCGGCGTCGAGATTGCCCGCGCACGGTGGGGACAGCTCGCCGCCGCAGCGAGCGGCGCACTCTCGGGATGGCACGCCGCCGACCAGGAGGACAGTGATGACTGACGTCCTCACCCTCGTCAACTACGTCATGCTCTTCGCCGGCGCAGCGGGCTTTCTCGCCTACCCCGTCCTCGAGCACTTCTACGAACCCGACGTGAGTGGGTGGAAGCTCTTGGCCCTCGTCGCCATCTCGTTGGCGCTCGTGTTATTCGGCGCTGGTGCGTGGACTGGCGGTGTCGACCTCGTCCCAGTCCGGGCCCTCGCAGCGCTCTGTCTCGTCGCTGCCGAAGTCGGGGTGATCCGAGAGACTGTCACAGCAGCGTAGCCGTTGGACCACCTCTCAGAGTACTTTCGTAGTTGCACGTGTACTTGTAGTGAGTCCGCTCTTTCAGTTCGTTAAGGCTAGCGCTGCGACGACGTCTTCTACGTTGGCGGGGAAGGCGAGCGTTCGCAAACTCCGACCCACCGGCCGCTACTTTTGAGTGGAGTCTCTAAAACCACTATCAGTTTTCAGGATAAAAGCCGCTATCCTGACGAGTGCCACCAGTGTCAACGCTGGAATGCCGTTTTCGACCGTCTCACCCCCTGATTCGACGCCCGAAGATGTGGTCCTAGCACACCGAATAGGTCGAAAAGTACAACCAGACCGACTACAAACCGTATCTCGCTATACGAATATCAACGTCGCCTGCGTGCCTGCGTCCTCCTGGGCTTCCTCAGCCCACTCACCGAGGTGCTTGATGTCAGCCATCAAGTATCAAATCATCCACCGGTATGTCATCGAGCTTTATTCGGTCAGATGATGTGCTGTGGACCGATTGAATCGGCAGTCGGTCTTCGGGCACTCGGTCAATGACGTTGAGAGCAGCTGCGTATCCTGACCCGGACCAATCATCTTTTGATTCAATATTAATAGCCGAGTCGGTAGAGAGCGTGGCCTTCGCTGTCTCAAGTTTTTGCTTCACTCGTCCAACTTTCCCTCGGTAAGTTCCTACTGAAACCTCGAGTGCATCTGCTGCTTTCCGTTCACTTTGGTATGGGTTGCGGTAGGCAATTAGTGTAGCAAATTCTTTTGGCGAGAATAGTGTGCTCTCTTGTTCCTCTTTGATAATGGAAACAATCTGCTGCATCCACGCATTGAAAAAGTGCGTGCACAACTCTTCACTGTCATCTCGCTCTATGAACTGGGGGTCGAGGTCTGGCGCAAAGTAGTACCCCGTGTCGTATCCATTTTCACCCAATCCGGAGGGATAAGTGTGGTATCCCACAGCGACGCCGACAGGCGACTCATCGACAATAAATTCGTACCATTCCGACCGTGTCTGAGCCCAGTCTCTAAGGACCCGATGGACGCCTTTCTGGTGCCATTCCGCTCTCTTTTTCCCAGGAGCGATATTCATGATGTAGGCTGCTAAGCTAGACTCCATACAACTATCTCTTTCTGAGGAATAGTAAATCTATCTCTCCATTGGGGATTGTTCTGCCTCTGTAACTTAACCACCGCCAGCGTCACGGCGTTCGATAGTGTGAATTGCTGGCTCTGTTGAAGTCCTCAGAAATTCACAGGGGGTGCATTGCGTCAAAACATCTAATATACAAGAAGATATGAAATAAGCAATGGCTGACAAAATTGAGGTCCATGTAAGCTATGGCGCTGGCTTTGAGAACATAGTCGTAGACGAAATTAAAGAATCTGCCTCAGGGATTTTACTCCGCAATGAAGTTGAACAAACTGTTGGCTTTGTGACGTACGAGAACCTTGCCTACGCAAAACCAGTCGAAGAATAAGGCTGCCAGAAACCTCAGTTTTCCAAACACCCAATTGTCCACTTTTCCAGAGAATTTCTAAACACTAACCAACTCTAATTTAGATAAACTACTTCTGATTACCAGAGTAATCATGAGTAGCCGCCCCTATGAGATCAGAAATTGTGTGTTTGTCAAATTCGACATGATGTGAGTTAGGCATCAGTCTGTTCGATCGAGTAGCGTCGCTCGAGGTCGTCGAGTGCCTCCTGGACGTCGTCGGGTTCCATCTCCTCGACGGCGTCGAGACCGTGCTCAACGACGAGAGGTTTCAGGTGCCGGTCTTTCAGGACCTCGAAGTCGCACTCGTAGTTGAGGCGGTCGTACTGCTTGTCGAGGCGGTCCTTCATCGCGTCGGGTAGATAGACAGTCACGCCGTTCCATGCGCTCTTGACGCTCTCTGCGTCCCATGGATTCCTAACCGTCACTGCGTTCTCTGCGTTCATGTCGTTCTCTGGATTCTCTGTCGTGTCGTCCTGGTCGTCGGCGCTGTCGCCGCCGAACCGCCGGGAGAGTCGGTCGTTGATCTCGTCGTCGCTCATGGTTCCACCTCAGCCGCAATCGCGGCGTAGACATCGACCATGTCGGTCTCCTCGGCTTCGGGTCCGAAGATGGAGCAGTGAGCGTTCACGGTTCGCTCGATGGCGGCACGGTGGCGAACAACCCACACCGGAACTCGCCCCTCGAAGCGCTCCTCGTACCACTGCAGCATCCGCTTCTGTTCGTTGTCGAGCGGATAGTGGACGTCGGAGACGATGATGCCCGAGATGGCGATGTTCGTCCCGTAGTTCTCGTCGAGCGTGTCCAGCTGGCGCAGCAAGTGCTGGACGGCGAGCTTCGAGGACTCGTCGGCACGGACGGGGACGAGGAGGTTCTCGGTCGCGAGGACGACGTTGTCGTTGATCGGGCCGAGCGAGGGCGGGGCATCGAACAGGATGACGTCCCAGTTGTCAACGCCGTCGAACAGCATCTGCAGGCGCTGGCGGGGACGCATCCCGCTCGCAATGAGGTCCTGCTCAAGGGCGAACATATCGATGCTTCCCGGGAGAACGTCGAACTCGTCGTGAGCGACGACAAGGTCGTGAACGTCGTGGTCGTTCGGGTTCGCGAACGCATCGTAGAACGTCGGTGGTTCGCTGGTGTAGTAGTCCTCAAACCCGAGGCGATGCGTGAGGTATCCCTGAGGGTCGGCGTCGACGGCGAGGACGTCGAGGCCGCGGTCGGCGAGGGCGCCCGCGACGTTGATCGCGTTCGTCGTCTTCGCGACACCGCCCTTCTGGTTCGTGATTCCTATCCTGACGGTCATGGCATTCCTACCGCGCACGACGTTCCATGCGTTCAAATAACCACGTCAGACGCTTGAGAAAGAGATTGAGTCAGAACTGCAAGAGAACTACGACGCCGACAACCCACGCCCCAAGAGCAACGCCGATGAAGATACCCACGGAGAGGTACCACAGTCGCGATTTGTGTGGCGAGTAGGGCGAGTTGGACATCTGCAGGCCCCAGTCGCTCATCGCGACCAGAGCTCCCGGAGTGTCTCACGAATCTCGCCAGGGCGCCAGCCGCGCATCCACGGGTGCAGCGCGCGGTCGTAGCCCTCGAAGATGGGGATGGCGTCGACGGGCGCGCCCTCAACAAGCGCGTGGTTCTGTCCGGCCTGGAGGCGTTGGTTGAGATCCCACATGACGCCCGAAAGGGCTCCGTCAGGACGCTCGGTCATACAGCCCTCGCTGGCGGGTACATATCGTCCCACCCTGGCCGCGTCCAGCACCCGCACTCGGGACACTCAAGGACGAGTTTCCCCGGGAGTTCGACGACGTCGGCGTCGGAGCCGCACCCCGTGCAGATTTCTCGCCAGTCGGAGCGATCAATCACGTCGCCCACCCCGCCGACAGGCTCGACTGGTAGTCGACGTCGATTTCGTCGTAGCCGTGAATTTCTACGACATCGTCGTTGTGCCAGAACAGCGACCGTATCTCGCCGTCCTGCTGGACCAAGTACTTCACATTCCGTCCCTGGTACCGCTTCGGCATCCCGTCCTCTCGGGCAGGCGTCGACGGGTCACCCAACGCAAATGACCATGCCGGAATCCCGTAGTACTCCCGTTCACGCACCGCGAACACCTTTTGAATATCTCCATACGCAGTTTCGATTAGCGTACCGGGAGTGACTATGTCTGCAACTGTTGGCTGTTCGGGCGGTGTCACCCGGACGAAAATCCCGTCAGGAAGGACCGCCAGACGGTCGGTTATGCGCTCGGCGATGTCGTCAGCGCCTCCACACAGCCAGTCCCAGCCATCTCGCTGATATGGGTTGTTGGGAGGCCACTCTTCCCCAGATGCTGTTGGTGGTTCGTAGCTCACGACTCGACCACCATCCAGTCGGCCGTCGAGCTCACTGAGTACAGCATCCCGGGATGGACTTTTGAACACGATGACTCAGTACAGCGAACGAGCATCCGGCCGCCGTAACTCGTGGCGGCGACGTCCTCGACGACACCGGCGTACGACCCCGACTCGTTCGACCGGTCGATACGAACGACGTCGTCCACGTCTGGGAGCTCCGAGATACGTGCCTCGTGTTGTGCAGAGTCAGTCATGCAGACCACTCGTGCGAACACTCTCTGCAGCGGAGGATTTGGAGCGCTCCGAACTCGCTCATCGATTCTCTCGCCCTGACGAGTAGCTCCGCGTGGCCCGCTCCGCACTCTGGACAGACTGGCCGCGTCATCCCGACACCTCCTCGGTCTCGGCCGCCGACAGCTTCGAGTACCGACACACCTCGCAGTACTCCCGGTCGGTCGTCGGGGAAAGCGTGCCGTACAGAGCGTCTTCGTCGCGCCACAGATACCACACGCCGCCCTCGAAGTCCGGGCATAGTGGTGTCTCGTGGACGTCGCCGTCGTGGGCGACAACTCTCACAGCCCCGCCACCGAGCCAGCGCTCGCGACGGTCGAAGCACTCGACGCAGATGTCGCCGTGCGTGATGTGGGCCATGAGCCCGCAGCCGGGACAGACTGGGACGTCGTCGACGGACGCGACGTTAGGCATCGTCAGCCTCCTGGCTCCCACGCCACTGCGAACAGTGGTGTGCGTGGTCGTGGTCGCTCACGACGTGCCGGTCGCACTCGCCGCAGTACCTGCGGGCGAGGACACTTTCGTCGGCCGGGAGTTCGGGTGCGAGATCTTCGTGGTCAGTCATCACTACCCTCCATGCACGTCGTGCGTTCATTCCGTTCCATGCGCCCACTGCGAGTCGTGCGTTCATGGAACGCATCGCCCGAAGCAAACGACAGCCGCACGGCGAGGTTGGTAACCTGCTCGCGAAGCGCGTCGACGCCCCACTCGTTGCGGAGCTTCGCGTCGGCCCAGAACGCCCACTCGGGCGTCCCCCACATGGACTCGCGGCCGTCGCGACGGACGAGGTCGTCGGCGTCGAAGTCGCTCTCGTCCTGGCGGCCGCGGCCCTGGAGTCGGTCAAGGCGCTCGTCGAACGGGGCGTGGACCCACACCGTCGCCAGCGAGTCGAACCAAAGTTCGAGCGCTGGGATGGCCTCGGTGTCGCGCATCCCGATTACCACGACGGGCTTCGCGGGGACCGCGTCGGCGGCCTCGAGGCGGTCGATGATGTCCTGAGCGACGTAGTCCCCGCCGTCAACGTCGCGACGCATCGTCGAGTAGTCGCCGAGTGCGTCCGAGGAGAGGTCGTCCGTGGAGTCGACGTCGAAGTGGTCACGTGCGCCCTCGCGGACGATGTCACCTGTTTCGAGTTCGATAGCGTCGAGTTCGTCAGCGAGCATCTCGCCTGCGGTCGACTTCCCAGCGCCGGGCAGTCCGATCACGACGACGCCCTTACGGAGGTTCTTGGTGGGTGCCTCGTATCTATCGCGAGACTCACTCACAGTTCATCACCGTCCCATTCCGTCGGAATAGCGTCTTTCGGTTGGTAGAGCGGGTGGTTCGGGTGCCCGTCCATCGTGGTGTCGAGCGCCCACAGTACCGGCTCGTCGAGCATCGAGGCGACTTCTTCGGCACGACCGTGGAGCGAACCCTTCGCTCCCCACGCGACGATAACCTGTTGTGCGTTCTCGCAGACGTTTCGAAGGTGCTCGTCGTTGTCGGGGCCGATTGGGTCCGGGTGGTCTTCGAGTTGTGACGGGTCCGTTGCTCGCAGGCCAAACAGATTGGCGACGACGAGCGAACCGTATCCCCAGTCACGGGCGTAGTTGATGCAACGCCGAATCGTCGGGTCATCTTCCGTCGCGTCCGCCGTACTCGGGTTGAGCATCACGAACGCCAGAGTTGGTTTGCCCGAGTCCCACGTCCGCGAGAGTCGATAGCGGTACTGTCCGTCTTCGCTGATGACGGCACCAGCAGAGTTGGAACCGGCGAGCGTTTGCTGAGTACCGGATGCACATTGCTCACTCGGCATCGTCGAACACCTCTGGGAAGTCGTCGACGTGGAACGTGAGTTCGACAGTCACCGTGTGGTCCGAACCGTGGGCACACTTCGACTCTGCTACCTTCGCGCGAGACGAATCGAGAATCTCGTCTAACTCTTCGTCGAGGGCGTCACTGGTGAGCAACTTTCCGTCCGGGTTGAGAGTGCCGTACTCTTCCCGAAGTTCATCGTGGCGTGAAGTTCCTGTGCTCATTCCCAGAGGTCCTCCCAGTCCCAGTAGATGATTTCGAGCGTCGTCTCGGGCGTGATCTCTTCGTCCGGGTAGTAGCCTTCGAGTTCGTCGATGAGTTCCGCCGTGCTTCGGTACGTCCGGTGGCCGTCGATGTTTTCTCGTGCGGCCTGCTCGACGGTGATGTAACCAGTATCGGCGATGTGAACAGAGGCAAAGCGTTCACCTGACTCGTCGATTAGCTGGACGCGCTCGCCGGTCCTCGGCACATCATCGGTGATGCGGTAGGTGAGCGTCTTCCGGCCACCCAGAATCGCGTCGATGTGCTTGTCAGCGAAATTGAGTTTCCGGATTTGCTGAGTCCCCGTGCTCAAATCCATCAGTCGTCACGCTCCTTCGGCACGCGTCGAACATCCGTGTGAGTCGTCTGGATGAGTTCTCCACGGTACGTTCGCTCTGAGTCTGCCGATTCCTTCGCGTACTCTTCGTTCGGTGCCTCGACGACAACGGTTTCTCGGTGTTCCGTATAGAACGTGAACTCGAAGTGTGCCGGTTCGCTGTTCTGATAAGGACCGTCTACGTGGTAGACTTCGTCGTACTCTGAACTATCGAGAGCCTTCTCACGGGCGTCTTTCTCCGTGTCGGCAGTGACGGCTTTGCACTCGCCGTCGCGGTGGGTGCCTACCCAGACAGCCCACGCCGCACCTTCGACGAGCCTCTCAATCTTCGTGTTCGAATCCATCACTCACTCACCTCAAAATCAGTGTCACACGTGTAGCATCGGTATGCGTCGTCGGTAGATGATACTTTGTCTGAGCCACAGTGCGGGCACTCGTCAACGTCTCTTTCGTCTTCGATCTTGTAGAGCCGCCCCTGAATTTTGATGTGTCCTTCGGGCACATCTCCGTTTCCGCTCTTTCCCGTCGTCGGGAAGACAGTGAGTTCACTGTACTCTTGCACACCGTCGCCAGAGTAGGTGAACTCAATCTTCATGTGCGGCTTCTCGACGACAACCACGCCGGTTTTTCCAACGACGTGCGACGGAGTTTCGAGGCCTTCGTCGGTGAGTGCGAGTGTCTGGATAGCTGATTCCGTGTCTTGCATATCAGTACACCTCAGATTCGCTTTCCGTGACAGTCGTTTCACCATCGGGTGACGTGCTTACGACCGTCTTCACACGCTTGTCTCCCGGCGTGTAATAACTCAGGCAAGCCTCAGGGACACCATCCTGTTCAACTGCTACGTCTGCGGTTTTCTCTATGTCGAGAGTGCAGTAACTGCACGGGCGAACAGGATTCAACCACGAGGTCATTACGCTTTCCAGCTCGTGCGCCTGAATGTATCTGATTTTGTCGCCGTCGTATTCGAGCGGCTCAGTCCGGTGAAGTCGGTGACAGTGTTTGTCGGCGTGGAAGACTTCGCTGTTTCCAGAGGTGAACACCGTCGTCGATGCCGAGTGGTCCGAGTATGCGAAGGGCCTCGGACGGACTTCTACACCGTCTTGCATGAATGGTTGAATACGGTTCCATCGCTCGTCTTGCTGAGTACCAGCGTCGCTCATTGGTTAACAGCCTCGTAGTTGAATGCCGCAACACGGCAGTCTCGGTTCTGGCAGACGAACGAGATTCCGTTCCCGTTCCCCTTGCCGGTCTGTTCACAGCCTGGACACTGTTGAGTACCAGCGTCGGATGTTTCACTCATCAGTAATCGTACCCCGTTCCACACCGCGTACACCGAACGCGGTGCTCAGTTTGTTCCCACTCGATCGATAGTCGATACTCGTCGGCGTCGAAGTCCGTCGCATCCCACATCCCGACGACCATGCGCCCGGTCGCGACCTCTTCGTCGACGAGGTCGCCGCCACAGTCGCAGGTGTCGACGCGCTCAGTCGCGACAATTCTCGAACCCTTCTCCGTCGGGTAAGTGGTCTGGTCCGTCGGCGGGACTGGGGGCGTCGGTTTCTGTTCGCCGGTACTTTCAGCCATCGTAAGTCTCCGTACGCTCCATGTGTTCATGTTTTTCAGTGCATTCAATGCGCCCCATCCGTTCATGGAACGCATCGCTCGAAGAGAACAACATCACGGTTTCAGACATGGAATGTCACCTCGACGCCGTTGACTTCCAAAACACGGTCACCGCACTCGGGGCATTCGGTAGTGACGTGATCTGGGAAATGCAGCTTCCCATACCCGTCCGCCCGAACAGCAGTCTTCTCGGTTTCGAACTCCTCGACCCACCCATCGCAGAACTCAGGCTCGATATCCGGCGTCATGCACCGGACAACGAGTTTCTCCGAGACGAGTGCTGCAGGGACGTGGTCGAAGCCGTCGGGAATCACTTTTGAATCGTTCGACTGGCTCATCGTCGTGAATCCACCTCCAGTATCTCGTCGAGCGTGTCCCGCAGTTCCTCCGTCGCCTCGCGGTCCATCGAGATGATTTGAACGCAGTCACGACCGGCGTAACTGTACCGAGCCGAGAGTTCAGTGCCGAAGCTTCCGCCAGGGACGTGCTGCAGTTTGAACTCGACATCGTCGTCGTCGAACACCCTCATCTCGATTTCGGCCGGCTCAATCTGCATGAAGAACCGGTCGGGAGCCGGAAGGTCGGTGAAACGCTCCGTCACGACAACATCGCCTCCTTCGCGTTCTGCAGCTTCTGAAACTCCGCGTGGCTGCCACCCCTGTCGGGATGCACTTCGTGGAGTTTCTCGCGGTACGCGTCCTCGACCTCATCTTCCGACGCGTCGGGGTCAACGCCGAGAACGTGGTGCGGTGATCGCGACGCCGGCGCTGCAACGACGTCGTCTGCCGAGGGAAGCCTCGCTGCGGCGAACTCGTCCTCACCGGTGACGACACCGCGCTGTGAGCGCATGCGCGTCTCGTGAATCCACTTGTAGACCTCGCGAACGTTGTCACGAAGCCGGGAGTAACGATCACACGCGACCGCGAATTGCTCGCCGTTTTTCGACCACCGCATCACGAATCCAGGGTCGTCGGGCCGGGCGTTGTGCCGCGGCAGGCTGTTCGAGAGCGTGTGTTGGTTCCCGATCGAGGCCCCCCAGTCGTCGACGTCCATCCGGCCCATCTCTGTCTCGAGGTCGGACGTCGTCTGGCCGAGGCTCGCTCGGTAGTTGTTGTTCTTGGTGCGTTCGTGCGCTGGCGTGCGCTCGAAGCCTGGCAGCCAATCGAGGTCGCTCACAGTGCGAGCACCTCCAGACACTGTTCAGTCGGTCTAAGAGTGAGTTGTTGAGTCGTCATCTGTTTCCTCCTCGCGAGGGTCCTCGACGAACTCGTAGAGTCCGCGAGACACCTTGCGAATCCACCCGGCGTCGTTCAAACGCCGAAGATGGTACTCGACGTTGGATTTCGAGATGCCGGTTTCGTCGATGATGAACCGCGGGTTAGCGCGCCCCCACGGATTGCCGTTCTCACGGCCGCGTTTGAAGATGTCCAGCACCTCATCGGTCCCATCGCTGGGAGCGAAACTTCGATTTATGTCGTCGTTCGCCATCGCGCTACTCATCGAGTACCACATGACATAGTTCGTTGCCATATGTAATAAATAGTGTGTTGCATTAAGCTAAGCACTATGCAAAGCATAGCTTTATAGTAGTCGGCCTCGAAGTAGTAACTGTGAGGCGCGGACCGTCGCAGAAAGCGACCGGCGTTGCACCGCCGACCGCGCTTCGGGAAAGAAGCAATGTCAACTACGACTCCAACCGTTGAAAACGGTACTGACTGCACGGCGCTCAACAGGCCCGACGACGTGGACCTGTCTGAGCCCATCCGCTGCATCGTCACCCTCCAAGAGGGTACCCAAATCGCGACGCTCTACGACGCCCCCACGCTCATGGGCCCGAACGACGAGCGTCACATGGTCTCGTCGGACCGCGGTATCTCGGCCGCTACGTGGGCACTCCCCGACCACGTCTTCAACGACAACTACGTCGAGCTCGGCGTCGACGCCGACGGTTCGATCCACGTCTGGAACGTCTGGGACAACGTTGTCCACGTCGTCGACGCCGACGGCCGTCGCGAGCGCGTCGAGCGCCTCAACGACTACGGCGGCAAGGACGTCCTCACGTGGGTCGAGTTCGTCGCTGGCCGCCGTGGTTGGGCCGACCTCGACCCCGTCTTCGAGGAGGTGACCGCCTGATGCCACGCCGCCGTCTACGGAAGGCTGAGAAAATGCAGAACTCGTTCGCCCACGACCTCGGTAACGACATTGAGGCGGAGGTGCTGCACAACCTCGTCCACGACGATCTCAACCAGGACGACCAGCTCACGCACTACTGCGACGCCGCCGCAGAGGCCGACGCGGCAGCCGACATTCGTGAGAGCTACGAGAGCCGTGACGCAGAGTTCGTCGACGAACTCGAGCACGCGTGGGACTCCATCGCGACGGTCGCCCACCAACGGGCGTTCGAGGTTGTCGCCGAGTCCTGCGTGACGGTTATCAGCGACGGCGATGAATGGGCTGACGAAGGTCACTACGACGTCGACGCTGTCGACAACGCCAAACACGAAGCTCGGGAGTGGTTGCAGACGCACACCGATATCGCCGAACGCGTCGGTGCGCTGGAGGTGCTCGCCTGATGTCGGCACCCCAAACCACCACGGTTCCCGAGACGCACATGGACCTCTCTGCGCGTGACGCGAAGGCACTCACTGAACCGATGAAGGTCGTCGAGTGCGACCCAGGCGTGTGGAACGACTCCGAAATCGCGGTCTACAGCGAGGACCGACGCTACATCGTCTCGCTTCCGGCGGGGTACTGCGAGTGCGAGGACGCTCACTACCGCAACTCGAAGTGCAAGCACCAGCGCCGCGTCGAGTTTGCGCTGGGACTTCGTGACATCCCTTCGTGGGCGAACCCAAACGCCATCGACGACCAACTACTCCGCCGCCTCGAGGAGCGTGAGGACGATGAGTGAATCCGTTCCTGATTTCAAGAGCCGCGCGCGGGAGTGTGCACACGCCGCTGCAGCGTATCGATACTGCCTCGGACCGACGCCACAGGAACACGTCGCGGAGCTCGACGCCAAACGGCGAGCCTACCGCCAGGCTGCTCGCGATGCGCAGTCCACAGTGGAAGTGAAGGGGGTCATCCATGCTTGACGACGTGCGGCGTCGTCTTCGGAAGGGAGCGTTCGGCGTCGGAAGCCTCGCGGTCGTCGTCGGCGTCAGCGGTTCATCTGACGTTGCGTTTGGCCTGGGCTTCGTCGCGGTCGCACTCTTGCTTATCGACGAGAAGCTGACGACGTCCACGTGGCTCCCGTGGGGTGGCTGGTGATGGTGCGGTCGTTCTCTAGCTCGGAGACGCACTTTCGCCTCATCAAGAGCGAAACGTCCGTTGGCCAGGATGGCTACCGAAAGGGAGAGCCGAAGGCGATGGAGTGCGCCTCCTGTGGGGCCAAAGTGCCAATTACAAGAGAGCCTTCGGTTAGCATTGAGGAGCTGCCTCACTGCTCCAATTGCGACCAGCGGGATGTCAAAAGTGAGTACTGGATCGAGCGCTTCCTCGACGACTGACGGCTAGCCGATTTTCTGCGTTACTGCTTTTGGAACGGTGTTTCTCTTGGTCGGATTGTCAACTACGTTGCGTTTTATAGTCGTCACTGGACGACATTCTCGTGATGATCCTTAGTCGCCGCGTCCTCGACCCGACCTGGATGCCGTCAGGGGAACTCATCGTGCATCGCCACGACGAGATTGAGATTCTCACATCTGCTCTCTCCCCCGTTCTCGACGGCGAGAGCGGATGTCCGATGTTCATGTTCGGCCCGACCGGCGTTGGGAAAACGCTCGTCGCGACCACTGCACTCGACATGCTCGACGAGCACGCCGACTACCACCGCGCCGTCGTGAACTGCTGGCGGCACTCCTCGCGCCACGACGTCACCGTCGAGATCGCGAAGCAAGTTCTCGGCGGGACAGTGAATCCGGAGGACTCCCAGACGGATCTGATGGACCGCATTCAAGACCGCCCAGACAAACCTCGCGTCGTTCTCCTCGACGAGGTCGACCAGCTGCACGACGACGGCGTCCTGTATGACCTGTACCTCGCTCCCGAGCTCACGGTGATCGGCATCGCTAATCGCGAGCAAGAGTTCTTCGCCAGTCTCGACCAGCGGACGCAGTCGCGCTTTGTCGGGAGTCGACGTATCAACCTCTCGGGATACCTCGTCGACGAACTCGTAGAGATACTTAACCCGCGAGTCAAGCACGCCCTCGAACCCGGGTCGATCTCCGAACACGAGATCGAGACTATCGCGACGCTCGCGAACGGCGACGCCCGCGCCGCGATCACCATTCTCCGGGCCGCCGCCGAAGAGGCAGAGTCTCAGAATGCAGACCACATCGACGACCGGATTCTCGAAGGAGCGGGTCCAGTTGCGCGTGAGGACCTCCGACAGACGCACCTCGGTCAGCTGCACTCGCACCAGCGCACGGTGTTCGACATCGTCGACGACGCCGATGGTCCTCTTGCACCCAGCGAGATTTTCGACCGGTACGCCGAGCGCGTGTCCAACCCACGGACGTCGCGAACGGTGCGCAACTACCTCGCGAAGATGGTCGACTATCGCCTCCTGGAGGCGACCGGCGAGACGTCCGAGCGGCAGTACAAATCTATCTAAATGTTGAAATGTTTTCCGAAGATTTCCGAAGATGGAGGACAGTTCGAGTGTTAGGAGTCTTCTACCTCCGAGATACAAATCTTCGGAAACTTCGGAAACGTGCGCGTTGAGATTAAGTATTGATAGTGACGACAGAATTGTGTGCAGGCCGACATTCAGGGATGGGAGGATGCGCTCGCAACCCCTCAGCGGCAGCATTCGCGTCCTGCACACTCTCCATCAGGAGTCCTCAATGACTTCCAGTTTGGAAGCATCCAATTCCTCATCGAGGTACTGCTCGCCCAGCTCGGTGATACCGTACAAACCCTTGTCGACGCGTTCGAGAAGACCGTATTTAGTCAATTCCCGACACCGGACACCCGCGTACTGACGCCCGATGTCAATACGCGGGACCAAACCATCTCGACTCAGTGCGACCGGGGTCAAGTTCCCATCCTGGCGGATAATCTCAAGGATCCGATCGTCAATTCGTTTCATCCAGTCCGCCCGCTTGCGCATGGGTCAGGAGAAACTCCCCAACCTGATATTACCACCGAACGGGAATATACAGATTGCCAACAAGTGTCTGTAGATGTTCATTGGCTAACTGTGGTTAGTTATTGGTTAACCACAGATTCACAATGGTAGTAAGTTATTAGTGGGACTGGATACACGACTGACATAGAAGCCGAAACCGTGGTTCACGCATCGTACAAGTGTGTGAAACGCCGGGTGTAAGGGCACCCGGCCTACGGGATTGGCTTCCACGACGAATCTCAACAGTGCCTCTAGACGAGGGCTGTTTCGGTAGTGATCAGGCTACCGTGAAAGCCATGAGTACAAAAGACAACTCTCCGGATAAATCAACCGGCACGAACTGTCGCAACGCTCGCAACCAACCCCACGCCTCGGACCTGACACACTTCCAGGTCAACATCCTCATCATCCTTGCCGAGGAGGACAAGTACGGACTCGCCATCAAACGCGACCTCGAGACCTACTACGGCACCGAAGTGAACCACGGGCGCCTGTACCCCAACCTCGACGACCTTGTCGAGATGGGCCTCGTCGAGAAAACGGAACTCGACAAGCGCACGAACAACTACTCGCTCACGAGCGCCGGCGAGCACCTGCTTCGTAACCGTGCGCAGTACCTCGTTGGTTCTCTCGACTTAGAGGTTTCCCCACGCGGGGAGTCAGAGTCGAACGCTGTCGCGACCGACGGAGGTGAGATGTGATGGAGCGTACAGACCTTGCAACAGTAGGAGTCAGTGACTCTCGCGGAGCTAGCATTTTCCTCGGGGAGCGTGACACAGAATGGGAAAATCTCGAAATCGGCGGTGAAGAGGGACTGACAGAGGTATACTGGAACCGCCGGATGCTACTCACACTCCCAGAGCCGATGGACAGTGATGAGTTCCGGCAGTTCGTCGAAGAAGCTGGCCACATCCGCAACATCCTCGACAAGTGCCTGCCCGGAATCGACGTGATCGACGGGGGCGAGGATGCCCAGTGATGCCGTCGAAGGCCTCACGCGCGAGGACGTTCTCGGAACGACGGTGAAGTCCTCGGCAGGGCACTGGTACGAAGTCACGGAGACAGACAACGGGGGTCGCCTTGACCTCGTCGCCGTCGACAGCGACAACGTCGGGCACACGATGGACGCCGACGACCTGCTCGACCGGTTAAACGACGGCGAATGGGAGACCGTCTACGAGGGCACGACCCGGGAAATAGTCACCGACGGTGGGCACAACCAGTGTTCCAACTGCGGGAGCCACCTCCCCGAGGAGATCGACGAAGGGACGGGCGTTTATTGTCCTGACTGCGGCCTCGGCCAACTTGTCACCGACGGCGGGTGGAACGTCGACGGCGAGGCGCCGCCGCGAGGCTGCGACCACCCCGAACCGGCCGTCCTCGAGGACGACCACGCGTGGGACCTAGTCAAAGGCGTCATGCTCGTCCGGGGAACCTGTACGTCCTGCGGTCGCGACGTCGAAGAGACCTACCACATCTCGCGTGAGTCTGTGAGCGACGAGCCGGTGGCCCTCACTGACGGGGGTGACCGCACATGATTCGCGCCATTTTCGGACTCGTCGAGGGCGAGCCGTCGACGACCGAAATCCCCCGCCGACTCGGCAAGGGTCTCCCCGCGTTCGAGACAGAGTCGACGCAGTATCTCGACGGCAAGGAGATCTACCACGGGACGGCCGCCGACCAGGTCGACACAACGGTCCAAGAAGTCCACGTCGACGACGACGGGATCTACACCGAGCGCGTTGAAGGTCAGGAGGAGTCAGTTACCGACTTCGTGGCTGACCTCGAGTCGGGGTTCGTCGGTGTCGACTCTTCGAACGGCGAGTGGTTCTTCGAACGACTCATGCCCATCGCGAAGGCCGGCGTCCACCGCGCGATGATCGACGTCACGGCGTTCGCAGCTCACGTCGACGACCAGGACGGCCGGTGCTGGCAGGTCAGCTACAAGCACGCCCTCGACGACGACGAAGACGACGACGGGCAGGCCAAGTCCGGGACCATCTTCCACCGCGATGCCCACTTCGGCGCCGGGAGCGGTAAGTACAACCAGTACGGCTTCGCCTACCACTGGGACGGCGAGTTCATCCGCGGAACTATCGCCGAGTCGGGCTACGTCGCCGTCTTCTCGACCGACCGACCCGAGGTGTTCGGCCGGTGGGTCCTCGACGAGGTGCTTCCGTACGCATCGCTCCTCGAAGACGACGTCCAGACCACACTCTCGGAGGTGCGGTAAGATGGCGATGTCAACGCCCACGCCCACGCTCGCGGGCTATCGCGAGGACATCGACGACGAGGGCACCGACCTTCGCGTCGAAGTGACGGCGGGCGAGCAGCACATCGCCTTGGAAGCACGCGCCGTCGACGGCGTCGCGACGGTCGAGATGATCAACCCGAAGGGCGACATGGTCCTCCGACGGAAGACGTTCGACATCGTCGCGACGGCGGTCGACGAACTTCGCGACCGTGGGTTCGAGGTTGACCTCGGTGCGCTCGGCGCACTTGGTGTCAATCCGGTTGACGACCTCGACCTCAGTTGGGGCGGCGATTACACAGGATCGCTGACGCTCACGGGGACTTCCGTCGACCCTGAAGACAGCTCCACGAACGAGACGCACTCTGTGAGCTCCGTCGTCGACAGCTGGGGCGACGACCTGGACGGCGAGGACGGCGAAGTCTGGTGTGGCATCTGTGGCAAGGGCCCGTACCAGTCGCTCGGGATTCACCACGGACAGATGCACAAAGGTGAGGACAAAGTCGCTCTCGACCACGAACCAGATCCAGGCGAGCTCGGCGTCCACGTCGGCGACCAGGACGAGGACGGTGGCGACGCCGTCGACGGAGACGAACAGGAAGACGTCGACGACGAGGACGACGACGTCCCGCTGCCGCCGTGGCTCGACGAGCACCCAACGGACGTCATCGAGGACTCGAGCATCAACCGGTCGCTCGAAGATGTCCTTCGCGAGGTCGAACGCCAAGACAGCATCCTCGGTATCCAGCAGCGCCTCGCCGCCGGCACGACCAAGAAGACCAAAGAGTTGCTGACGCGTCTCGGGCTGACTGCGCCGGGCGATAACGAACTCATCGGGGAGGCACAGCGTGCAACGCGGGTCCCCATCCTCCGGGCAATCGCCAGTGATGGCGATGCATGAACCCACGGTCACCGAGGCGAAGTGCGACATCTGCGGGACGGACTTCGACGCCGACGTCGACGCGCTGCTCGACCACGACTGCGACGGGGGTAACGAGCTGTGAGCGTCGGCCCTGAGCAGTATGCCACGACTTCGAACGGGGATGTTCAGTTGAGCACGTGGTGTGGCAAGCACCGCGTTTTGCCCCACCTGCTTCCGTTCAAGTACCGGAAGACGACGCCAATCGAGTTCCTCGACGCCGTCGTCGAAGGGCTGGACGAGCTTCCCCAGACGGCCGCGACGTTCACGCCGGCACAGATGGACGACATCGACGTCCGACCAGCCGCAGGAGCAAACATCATGACCGATATGCTCGGGACGCTCGGCGCCTGGAAGGTCGACCGGTCGAGCTCAGCCCGGTGGGTCAACCCGAACTACGTGCACCTTCGGAAACTCGACAATATGATCGAGTCCGGCGACCGGAGGGAGATCGTCGAGCGGTGCGCGTCGTACGGGACGCTCACGGTCGCTGACGTCGCGCCCCGGTTCGGAATCTCCGAGATGGGGCTTCGACGGTGGCTCACGCGCAAAGGCATCACGTGGAGTGAACTTCGCCAAGAAGGGATCACTCGCCTCGCGCGGACGATCCATACTGCGTCGGCGTGGGGGCACTCGGAACTCCGGTACGCCCGTGTCCTGCCCCGGCCAGAA
This sequence comes from Haloferax elongans ATCC BAA-1513, assembly GCF_000336755.1. GTDB lineage: Archaea > Halobacteriota > Halobacteria > Halobacteriales > Haloferacaceae > Haloferax > Haloferax elongans. The sequence continues at coordinate 30,016 of NZ_AOLK01000020.1, forward strand.
GGGACGATCCGGTCGTGGGTTCAGAAGTACGCTCGCGATGTCGACTTTGAACCGCCTGCCGACCCGAGCGGGAAGCAGTGGTTCATGGGAGGGCAGGTCAGATGACCTCCCGCCGCTTCGCCGGCTGGTGGGCCGTCGTGTGCGCTGCAGTGCTCGTCACCGCGTACCTGGGGGTAACCTGGTGATGAGCGTGCAGCCACCAACCAATGGATCCGTGAACGCGTGGGTACAGCAGGACGGCCAGGTCGTCGACGGCGACGAAAGTGCCGCCCGGCCGCATTTCCCGTACGGTGGGAGGCCAGCGATGAGTGACGATAACCCTGTGGCGTCAGACATTCAGCCAAAGTATAAGAACCACGTCCGCGAAAGAACGCGATATGCAACGCTGACGCTCATCGGCAGTGAGGTCCGGGGACATCCCCGGCGACCTCGCGGCCACCGGGGACGGTCCACCAGAAGGAAGTTGACACTTGCCTCTTCTCGTGGATTCGTCTTAACGTTTGCCCACTCGAAGAGTCGTGACTCTGTCACGTGCGACTCGACGGCGACGACGGTGACCTCGACGAGCGTCTCGACCAGCATCGGCACCCAACCAGCCACAACAACCACCACGATGCACGAGATCTCCACGATAGTTGACCAAGCCCGCCCTGAACCCCAGAGAGAATTTTTTTCTTCGCGACCTGCCCTCCGAGAGTACACCAGGGGGACAGCCAGAACACCAAACGGACGCTACACCCCATCCAAACCCACGAATAGCCAAGCAACCATGAGGGGACCGGTAGTTCCACAGGAACCGGCCCCCTCCCCTGCCTCACATCAGTGTGATGTGAGTGGTAGGTGTAGAGACGGCCGCCTCACATCAGACTGCTGTGACTGCATCCGTGGGGGTGAAATCAATGCGTGACCGTACTCTCCTCGACTGGCGAGTCCCCAAATCCGAGTGGGAACGGTTTGTCGAACACGTTGAAACCGAATTTGGCAGTACTGAGGGATATCTCGGCCGCGAGGCGGAAGCTGCGATGCGAGAGTATGCAGACACCGACGGCTACGCTGGCGTCGAGGAACGCGTCGACCGTCTCGTTCAGGCAGCTGGTCGTTCCTCTGGGGGGGACAGCGAAGAAAAAAATTCTCAGTTCAACGGGGAGCCAACGACTCGAGTCACAGTCCGTGTCGACCCTGACGTGAAAGACGAATTCCGGAAGGAAGCCAAGAAGAGCGACCAGTCGTACGGCGTCACGTTCGCCCGTGCAATCCAGACCTACCGCAACGGTGGCCGCGCCGCTCGTCTCGAGCGTCGTCTCGACCGCGTCATCGACGACGCCGAGAAGATGCTCGAACATGTGGCGAACGAGGGCGACGACGAGGTCTCGATGGGGAAACACCAACGGTGTGTGATCACGATTGCGGCAGACCTGGGCGACGAGTTCGTCGACGACGAGCTGGAGCGCAAGATTCGGGATGTCGCGAACGTCCACTCCCGGAAGCAGATTCGCGAGTACCGCCGCGACGTCATCGAACACAAAGGCGTCGAACCTCACCCGAAGGTCCCGCATCTGTGGGTCCAACCCGAGGAGGCCGAACGGCTGTGCCCAGGCGTTCCGAAAGAGTGCCGCCGCCCGGTCGAACATCTCGACTCGGACGCTCGCGTGAAACGACTGAAACTCGCGGCTGGCCGTCGAGCTGCGGCTACCGACGCGGGGAAGGTCCGCGTCACTGCCACAGAGATTCGTGAACACGTCTTCGACAACGAAACGTCGACGAAGACGACGCGTGAGCTGATGCGCTCTGCCGCCCAGGTCACAGGCATCGGTTTTGACGGCTCGACGTCGCCCGCGGCGCTGCAGGTCAACCTCCGAGTCTTAGGGGAGACAGAGTTCGACCTGTTTGACGAGATCATCGACTACCGCGACAACACTGACAGCGGACTCCTGACGTCGTCGACGCCGACGACAATGGATGACTTCGTGAGAAAACCGAGCGATGCAACATCCGGCGGCGCGACCGCAGCTTCCGACGGCGGCGAAGACGGCCCGTGGGGTGGGGACAAGTGAGGCACGTCTGTCCGCACTGCGGCGCTGACTCCGAACGCCACGAGGCTATTGAACGTCGTCGCGATGGATTCCATGAACGCACTGAACGCCATCACTGCAGGGAATGCGGCTACTCGTGGGATGGCGACCGAAAACTCTCCGAAGACGCCGACAATCCCCTGTGTCCGAACTGCGAGACGAACCTACTCGTTCATCAGGCCAAAGGCAACGGCAACGACTGGGCCTGTGAAGGCTGCAACACGAAATGGTCTCGAACGGAGGTCGCGTAAATGCCATCGGAGTGGCAACCAGCAGGGAAGGGAGACCGTCCACAGTTCCCCAGAATCGAGGAAGACGAAGGCGAAGACCCGGCCAGGTTCCTCGCCGAGCCTCTCGAAGCGGACTACGGCGACGGCGCCAGTGGGATGCTCGCCCTCGCCCGCATCCGCGGTATCGAGTCGCTCTCACTCCTCAACGCCTACCGGTTGGTCGAGCGAGAACTGCATGGGGGCGAACGAAAGACGATCAAGGAAGCGCTTGACGAGCGCGAGCAAGAGCTCTCGAACGAGGTTCAATGAATTCATGCCTTCCATTACACAACAAGAACGCATTGAACGCATAGAAGAAGACGACGGCGACCCAAACGACATCGTCTACCTGTCGAGTTACTACAACCAGCAGGCGGCCTACCACGAGGATCGCGACTGTTCGTGGTTCAACGTGGATGACGACAACGTCAAGGAGAAGACTCGAGCATGGGCACAGAACCGCCTCCGCTACCCGTGTGGTTTCTGCGTCCTTGACCGTTACCAGGAGGGCGCGTCGAACGTCCATCGCGACGTCGACGCTGTCGGAGTTCCCGACGCCATCGAGAGCTCCGAACCCGTGACAAAACTCGTCTGGCTGGCTCTCCTAATTAACGGCCCGATGTCGACCGTCGAACTCACGGAAGTGACATCGATGTCGCGGTCGGCTGTCAAACGCGGAATCGACACTCTCGCGGACGAGGAGCTGGTCGAGTCGCGGATCGACCCTCGCGATGCCCGTCGCAAACGACACACTCCCCTTCCCATCCCCTAATTATGCGTCATTCTACAGGGTATCTATCCCCGTTAAGTGCGTGGGCGAAGGTTTAAATGGTAAGTAAGGGCACCCGGCCGACCGAGGCGTCTTGCGGGGGACGCCGATGACGGAGTCCGTGCTAGCCCTGCCTGTATCCTGAAACCCATGAGAGGCACCTGTAAGTTCGACCCGAGCAGCGGCGCTGCTCTCGGGGAGACCCAGTACCTACCAGACGGGACGACCGGCCGCGAGGTCGTTTCGGACCCGTGGGGCGTCCACTGGACGGCAGCGCGTGAGGGCGCGCTTACCCACGGCGAGCATCGTTCATCGACGACGGCACTCACCAGCTACTTCCGACGCGTCCAGCGTGAGGTGCGCGGCGGCGACGAAGACGCCAGTCTCACACGAGCTGCGTCGCTCGCCATCCGTCGCGTCAAGGCGGCCGCCACCGACGAACTCGATACGTTCGTCTGGCTCGCCGTCGCCGAGCGCCTCGCCGAGAAGGGCCACTGGACGGCGTGGATGCTCAACCACTACGTCCCGCGCTGTCCGCACTGCCACTCGGAAGCGAAGTTCCGAGCCGGCGTCCAGATGCACGAAGCAGTATGCGCATCATCGCCCGACCGCCACGGCGCCGTCGACGCTGCAATCGAGGCACGCGTCCGGTCACTCCTCGAAACTGCGTTCGACGACGTTGCTTTCGACGAGGACGACCCGTCGGATCTCGCGCTGTTCTAAGCCCATCTCACCCATGGCTGTCCAGAACCCACCTGCCGAGTTCTCGGCGTACTCAGCATCGATCCACGTCATCCAGCACGCTAAGGGGCTGTCCAAAGGCCCCAACCGACACATCTCGGGGGACATCATCCGCGAATGCATCGAGGACGGGACGCCGCGAAAGGTCAACCGCCACACCTGGCGCTTCGAGACGGACATCGACGGCGTCGAGTTCGCCACAGTCGTCGCGACCGACGAGCACGAGATCGTGACCGCACACCCTGTTTCCGTCGACCACGACGTTGCATCGGACACGGGACGGTGGACGCCGGACGACCTCGCCGACATCGAGGCGGCCATCCGCTACCACGAGCGCAAAGAGCCCTACGACCCATGATGCTGTGTGCCTCGCGCGTCTCCCCAGCGTGTGAGCGCCGACTCCCACTCGACGACGTCGCCTGGCGCGAGCCCGACGGCGCGTGCATCTGTGCCGAGTGTGCCGACGTCCTCGACCTCCCGAACCCATGAGCCGGACAACCTTCACTGTCGACGAGGACCTCGGCGACCGAATTCGTGAGTACAAGCGCTCAGGCGAGACGACAGACGAGTTCTTCGAGCGCATCGAGGCACTCCTATCAGACGGCGAATTCAATCCGAATTCAGACGTTCCGGACGACGTCCTCACCGTCGACCACATCCCTGACATCGCGAACGCCGTTTCGAGGCAGACCACTCGCGACATCAAAGAGACCCTCCGCCGATGAGCTTCGTCTGTAGTGCCCAGACCGACGCCGACTGTGTCGGCGAGGGTCTGTTTAACGCCGCTTACGAGGACGACGCCGGCGAGCCGGTGTGCGTGATGTGCGCTGTCTCGCTTGGTCTCACTGACCGCGACATCTAGCTGAACCTGATACATCCACGCCGACAGTATCGACGTTGACGCCTGCCCTGTCTGACCCCGTTTAAATTATAAGTACCATCTGGACGCCACAGGACGAATTCAATCCATGTCTACTCGCGAACGCAGAGTCACCCTCGCTCTCAAGTGGCACCATCTCGACAATCTCTCAGCGAGAGAGATTCGGGACCGCTTCGAGGAGGAGGGTATCGGCGACTACACTCGGTCGACAATCCGGAACTACCTCAACGAGAAGCCAAAAGACGAGGTTCTCAAGCAAATCGAGAAAAAGCACGCCGACGTCCGGCTGCAATCTGCCGAGCGCTACGAGGAGCTCTACCAGGAGGCCCGTCGTGACCTCGAAACACTTGCTGTCGGCGACGACCCTGTCATTGCGATGGTTCCAAAGATGGAGTTGCACCAAGGCGATGAAGACAAACGCGTCTCAAACTGGACGTTTCTTGCCGAAGACGATCCACGCCGACCCGAGTGGGCAACCGAGCACGACCGACCGATTGCGTTCGTTGACGGTGTCAAACACATCCAGTCTGGCGACGAGTATCCAGCGGGTGCTGATCGTGGTGGGCCACCGGAGTACCGGGAAGCGGTCGTCGGCCTCCGCCGCGACCAACCAGACCTACAGAAACGACAGTTTGCCCGGCGCGAGATGGCTGGGTATCAAGACCAGAAGGTCGAGGTTCTCGGCGGCCCGGACGAACTCAACGTCAACGTCGACGGCGAAGTCGACCACAACCACGGCGTCGACGAGGCCACCCAGGAGATCATCGAAGACCTCGCGGACGACCTCAAAGCGTAGATCAACCGATGACCCCTCTCGCCTTCCACATCGCTGCTCGTTTCGTAAGGGACAGCGCAAGCGCCGGCACTACCGCCGACCAGAAGGCGCGGTTCGGTCGGTATGTGAACGAGCAACCGGCGTTCGCTCGCTCGCAGTATATGCCCGACTTGGTCCGGGACAATATCGTCGACGTCGTCCGCCTCGAGTTCGCACTCACTCCACCCGAGACACCTACTGAACACGACCCCATCCGAAAGCACGCTTACCAAGAGTTCTGGCTCGACGCTCTCGGGAGTGAGCCGTGGGACATCTACTCCATCTCCGAGGACATGGCCGACCGGTTCGACCTCAACCCTGGCTGGGCGTTCAAAACCGCACGGCAGCACCTCAACCAACTCGTTCTCCAAGCACGGATGCGGGGCTACCGCCAACAGCGGCTAGCAGGACGTCGCTTCCGATGGGGTGGCCCCGACCCCGACCACCCAGCGTGCGCGTGGATTCGTGACCAGATCCCCGATGAGGGCTTGCCGTATCACGAAGTGGTCGATCTGATGCAGGAGGCAAAGCGTCGCTTCGTCGAGGACCCACCGGCGTCGACGCACGTCGTCCATGACTGGTGCCGGCACGAACTTCGGGAGGTGCAGTAGATGGCGACGACATCGTCGACACCGGCGGTCACGGAGTCACTGGCGAAGCTCGTACGGGACCGGCCGACGGCCCACCCGCTTAGCTTCTCGATCAAGCATCTGGGAACCGATGGCATCCTCGCCCCGCCCCGCCACCTCCAAGACTGGTACCACCACATCTGGGAGGCTGTTTACGACGACCACGCACCGAAGAACCTCGCGTTGTTCGCACCACGGAACTACGCGAAGACTGTCTCGACAATCGAGGTCGTCCCGGCATGGCTCGCGGTCAACTTCCCGAGCATCCGGATGGCCATCGTCTCCCACAAAAAGGACCACGCCAACAAGCGGGCGAAAACGGCGGTTGCGTCCATCGAGGCGGCGTGTGAGCGCTACGGCGTCGACATCTACGACGAGTCGAAGACGACGATCCAGCTCGACGCCGGCCGCACGAACATCGAGCCGACGCTCGAGCCCGTGTCGATTCGGACCTCTGACACCGGGTCGCACTACGACGTCATCATCTACGACGACATCGCAACGCTCGCGAACCAGACGACGGCGCTTCGAGGAACCATCTCGGAGAACTTCGAGGAGTTCGCCGACAACGTCGCCGCCAAAGAGGGCGCGACGGTCCTCCCGCACAAGTCGATCAACATCGTAATCGGGACGCGCAAGACGCCCGAGGACGTCTACCGCGAGCACATTCTCACGACGAACAATCCCGAGTGGGACGACTTCATCGCCCGGAACGTCTCACGGCCGGGGTGGGCCGCTCGCGTCTGGCGAGCCACGCCCGACTGGCAGGTCATCGAGAACGAGGCGTTCGAAGTCCACGGAACTGACGGCAACGTCTACGAGACCATCCGCGACGTCCCCGCCGAAGTCGAGATCATCGACGACGGTATCCAACCCGCCAACGACACGGAGTTCCGAACCCTGTGGCCCGAGTTCGAGCGCCCCGAGACGGTCCTGACAAAGGTTGTCTCGAAGGCCGGGAGCGCAGGGCTGTGGCGCGCGGAGAACCAACAGAACCCCGAAGCCGCAGTCGGCCGCGTTCTCGACCTCGACTGGCTCCGGTTCGTCGATCCCATCCCACGGGACGACTACGACGCCCTGGAGTGGTACGCTGGCCTCGACTTCGCGAACCCGAACAACCTCGCTGCCGAGCAGCGGGGCGAGACCGACTTCTGGGCGCTGGGCGTCGTCGCGTACGACCGTGAAAACGACCAGCAGTACGCCGTCGACGTCTGGCGTGACCGCGGGTTCATGTGGGAGGAAGCGGCGACCGACTTCGTCGCCGCGAACCTCTCCGGACTCCCAATCGGTGAGCTCTTCGTCGAGAGCAACTTCTCCGGCGAGGAGATTGCAGAGGTCATCGCGGACCCCGAAACGTACGACGACGCCGCCGTCGACGTCCCCTCGTACCGTGTGACGCCGACGGCGTCGAGCGGCGAGAAGGAAGACCGCTTGCACCGCCTCGCGAATCGCTTCCAGCAGGGGAAGATCAAGGTCGCGTCTGAGGAGAACGAGCGCTGGGAGTCGTTCATCCGCGAGGAGTGGCTCCCCTTCCCAGACGCTGCACACGACGACCGCTTCGACGCGCTCGAGATCGCGTCACGCGGCCCAGAGGGGACGGTCGACCACGTCTCCGGAGACGACTTCGAACATCTTGACTGGTGATTACTATGCCTCCACGAACAACGAAACTCGGCGAAGATGAGAACGGCGAGCTGGTCGCAATCGACTGGCCCGACGGCGACGTCGAACAAATGCTCCAATCTCACATCGCTGCGACGCCAGAGTCGTCCGGCGGTCGCTCCGGTCGACGCCAAGGCGATATTGGACCCGCCCCCCGCGTATCCGATACCGGAGGCCTCTGGAGTGCAATCGACCTACAGACGTTCACGTTCAACTCGACGGAACTCGCGACGACGGTCAAGCGCTTCCGCGACGAGATGTACCGGAATCAGTTCCCGGTCCTCATCCCTGCGTTCACGCATCGGTGTACAGCGTGCGAAACGACGTACGGCGAAGAGCGCGACGTTTGTGAAGTCTGTGGAGAAACAGAGTTCGAGACGCCATCACGAGCACAGCGTCAACACCTCGAGGAGCGCTTCGCCTCGGTCAACGAGGACGACCAGTCGTTGGCGTCGCTGATGAAGTACGAGGAGGATTTCCAGTCGTTCTACGGTGTCTCGACGATTCTCGCCCGTCTTCGGTATCAGCACGTTAACCGAGAAACACACGTCGCTGGTCGCCCCGTCACCGCATCGGGGCGGTGGGAAGCAGTCGAGATCGAAGAACTCGTTCACGCCGACCCGCTGCGCGTCCGTCCGGTTGTCGACGAGAACAACCGCCACGGTGGCTGGTGGACGTGCCCTGCCCACCGCGAACAGTACTGGGTGAAAACTGCTCTCACGTTCGAGGACGGCGCTGACCGGCCACTCGAAGTCTGTCCGGAGTGCCACGCCGAACTCGCCGAAGTTGGGTACGTCGAAACCGGCGGTCGCGACGACGATGTCGAGCGCCTCTTTCTCAAGCACGAGGTCATCGACTGGGCACGGCACTTCCCCGTGCTGAACGGTCTTGATGGTCGGTCACCGGTGCTGCCACTCGTCAAGCTGCAGGCGATTCTACAGTGGTCGCGCAACTACGAATTGCAGTACCTCAACCCCCAGAACGACCAGCAACTCCCCGACAAATTCCTCGTCGCCTACGGAAAGAACATCCGCGAGTCGCTGCGGGCATCGCTCCAGGAGGAAGAGAAAAAGAACCCCTGGGAAGAGGGCCGGCTGATGTACGAGGGGAACCCAGACGACGTCAAGCTGGAACTGCTCGACCTCTCGAGCGACGCGGGAATCAACGGCCGCGAACCGATGGTCGAGCGCCTCATGTCGCAGATTCGGGCAATGTTCGGCGTTTCAGACGCCTTTGAGAACGAACTCTCTGACACGGGCGGGCTCAACGCCGAGGGGACACAAGTCGAGATTACAAACTCGGCGGTCGCGAGCGCGCATCAGGACACTATCGACAAGGCCCTCAACACACTCTGCCGACTCATCGAGCGCGTCGAAGGTCACTGCGACTGGGAGCTCGGGTACGTCAACCCCGAAAAAGAGGACGCGTCGCTGTCAGCGCTCGACGTGCTGCAGGGCATCGACCTCGCGCAGCAAACTGGGACGAAAGTGTCGGTCGAAGACGGCCAACTCATCATCCCCGACCAGCAGATCGACCCGGCCGAACCAGCGAGCAACACTGCGCCGGCGGACCCCCCGCCTCCTGATGGAACAATCTCCGGAGACGAATCCGGACTCAACGCCGAACACCCCCGACAGAACACCTCCCGACCAAACTCCTCCCAGTAACCAATGACATCTGACGACACCATTCATCCGATAACGAACAGTTCAATCACTCTCTCAGCACTCGTCCGCGCTCTCGCAGACGACGTTGAGCGGGTCTCGGGTAGCACGGAACTGCAGCAACACGCTCCGACCGAAGGGCGCGTCGCAGAGATCTCTGCAGGAACTCCTCCGTACGACGTCTACATCGGGACCGGCGATGCGTGGGTCGCAGTGGCGTCCGATTTGGGTTTGACCACGGCCATTTCTCGAACGACACCGCAAGACCTCACTGCAGGGGATGCACCCGCACCGGCTGAAAATGGTGTCGAAGCAGTTCATGACGGGACTGGGACGCCGGTAGCAGGCTCGTACGTGTCCGACCCGGCAAACAACCAGTGGGTCGGTGCTGACGACCTCACGACCGGAACCACAATCGCCTACTGATACTCATGCCTCACCCTGACCTTTCAAACACTATCGAGCGTGCTCTCGAAAGCAGCGAGGGCGCCGTCGTCGGCGAAGAGTTCGGCGTCGATATCCACCGCATCATCGCACCTGACGAACCCCACGACTTCGTCCACCCAGTTCTCGCCATCGTCGTCGAGTTCGACAACGGCGCTGTCTTCGCTGACTGGAACATCGACGCGTGGCCGGACGACGAACAACTTGATGCGCCTCATGTGAGCATCTACGGCTCGCTTGATGACCTCGGCCGAGTGACCGAGGGAACGCTCGAACACCTCACGCGGGTGACTGGCCGATGAGCATTCAGGTCCTCAACCACCCGTCCGGCGGAGTCGACTCCAAGGCCGCGGTCGGCGAATCCATCTCGGACACGTCGGGGCGCGTTCGCGACCGACGACTCACACGTGAGGACGTCCCCGACGAGTGGGAGTTCGCTATCTTCGAGGCCGAGAACTTCATAATCGAAGGCCCGGCGTCGGTCGAGATCGTTGACCGGTCGGGTCAACAGATCCAGATGGAGGCCGTACGGGAAGCGCTCGACCGCTTCATGCTGTCCGACCGCGAGCCGGGGATCATCTCCGACAAGCACGACGACGTCCCGGTCGGAGTTCCTCTGTGGGACTGGACAACCGACGACGGCCAGCGCTACCAGACGGTCGTCGACGGCGACACGTTCCAGCTGGTCGCAAACCTCGGCAACGAGACGACGATGAGCAAGCTCGCCCGGCTCCGTTGTCTGAACGGCGACTACGGTGGCTACTCCATCACGGTCTACTCAAATCAAGAGGTCGCGAAGCCGGACGGGACGCGCGTCACCACTGATTGCGACCTACACGCGGTCACCATCGGTCACGAGGATCTCGTCATGAACCCAGCGGCGGACTTCGACGTAGTCGACTTCAAACACGGCGACGTTCTCGAAGCGTCGATCCGTCGTCGTCTCCGGCGACGAAACTCGCTGACTGGTCAGGTCGAGCAGAAGCTCCAAGGTGCGACGTCCACGGACGACGGCCTCTCCTGTGCGGTACTCGACCGCCTTCGTGACTGAGACTACGACAGACTGCAGCCCCCTGATGACCGAGCGCCTGGCCAGGCTCTCGAGGGGGAACGTGGCCATGTTCTACGATGCCATTTTTCCGAAGTAATAGCTCGGTCGACGCCAAAGCCCGGGCCGTTTTGGATGACCTACCGGAGGGTGCCTCGCCGTTCGAGATCCTCCGTGCGGTCGACCAAAAGGCAGGCGACGACGTCGACCCCGACGAAGTTGTACAGAAACTGCGCCAGATAGACGCGACGGTCGACCAGAAGCTCGCCGACATCGACGGCGACGGTGTCGACCAGAAAGAGATGCGCGACGCGGCCGGTGCGGTCGCCTCGCAAACGTCACTCTCCACCGAAGACGCGATGTCTCTACTCTCGGCAACCGTCAACGCCAGCGAGCAGCAAGACTCGTCAGCGCTCGTCGACGCGTTCGACGACGTCCACAGCACCACTGCCGGCGCTGGCGTTGACCAGAACGGTGGAGCGCACGAACCAGATTCGGATGCAGACACGAACACGAACCCTACTCAGATGAGTGACAACCAGCCAAACGGAGGTACCGACATCGACCAAAAACAGACCGACAACGACCAGATGGACCCAATCGACCTCGTCGAAGAAATCGGAGGGTCGGACGCCCGAGACGTCGTCGAGAACTACGCGGAGTCCGTCAACAAGGACGTCCAGGACGCGGCCGCCGAATGGGTCGCTGAGAACGTCCCTGGCGTCACTGTCGAAGGCTACGGCTCGGACAACGGCTCGGACAACGGCGCAGCCAACGCAAACAATGGCACGCCTGCTGACCAGAACGGCCAGACAGCAGCGCCCGACCAGACGAACGTCGACCAGATGCTCGAGGATCTCAACCTCAACGAGCGCGTCGCCGACGCCGTCACGAGCGACGCCGTCATCGACGAGATGGCTGACGCCGTCGCCCCGGCCGTCGCGCAGAAGATGACCGACGACGACGAGCTCGCCGATCAGCTCGTCCAGACTGTCGACCAGAAGGGTGACTTCGCAACAACCGGCCAGACGACGACGCCGGCGCCAGGCAACGAGTCCGAGACTGTCGGCGAGTCTGGCGCGATTACTGGGGGTGAGGGCGAATGAGCGCGGGCGCAAGCGGGCATCCGCTGATGACCTACGGTGGCGGGAATTCTCCCGAGCGCTTCATCGAGTCCAACCTCGTCGGCGACGTCCCGCTCGACTGGGACGGCGGCCTGCTCCAGCGGGCACAGTACGACACCACTGTCGAGGGTCACATCAACTCCATCTTCACGGCGACGCTGTATGCGCAGTACAACGCCGAACACGAGTGGTACAACGCCCTCACGCAGGTTGACCGATTCAACGCCTCGCTCGAAGGCCCGGTCACCGCCAAGGCGTTCCGTGCTGCGACCGACCCAGTCGACCTCCAGACGCACTCTGAGGGCGGATCGGTCTCGTCCGGCCAAACCTTCGGTGTCAAACCCATCGAGTACGACCCGAAGCGCTCCGAAAGCGTCATCGAAGTCTCCGATCTTCAAGAGATTCGTGCGGCCATCGAGGACGCTGTCGGCTTCGAGGAGTTCTGGGCACTCCAACAGGAGCAACTCGACCTCGCTATCGACCGCGACGGAATTGCGTCGGCGGTCTTCCAGGGCGACACTCAGTACGCCGACGAAGACCAGATCACGACGCTCGACCGCGTCATCGCGTCGAGTGACGAGGAAGCCAACGCGGTTGACCCCAACGGGAACACCTACAACGACGGCGATCTCGACTACGGGAACATCGACCGAACCTCGGATACGTTCGCCGACTCGTTCGTCGACCACAACGGTGCGAGCGGCGTTCGGCAACTCACCAACAACCTGTTCAGCTCGTTCCTGAATTCGTTCAACGAGTTCGCCGACGTCGACGTCTACAACGACGTCGCAATCCTCACCGGTCACGACACCGCTGGCGTCCTGTCTGACCTCGCTGCTGAGCGCAACGGCGTGCGCAACGTGGCCGCGATGTCGGACTACCGCTCCGAAAACGTCGGCGATGCGTCGACGATTCGCGGCCTCTCGGGAACCGCCCGGTACCGTGACTACGATGGCATCCCGATCATCGGCAACCAGCACGCCATCAAGCACGGCGACATCTCGTCGATCTTCCTCGTGCCAACCGACACGATCCGTGGCCAGCCGCGACTCTCTATCGAGCAGTTCGCGCAGCCGTACGTCGAGACAGCCGGCCGTGGCCAGTCGCAGGGCTACCTCGCGACCGGCAACTACCGCGATGAAGCGCTGATGCTCCTCCACCACGAGGTCATCAACCGCGACTTCGCGTCCTGTGGTCTGCTCCGCGACCTCTCGGAGTAATCATGACTCGACTGAGCACCCTCATCGCGTAAATCGATGACCAACACCACTACCACCACTACCGAGACCGACGGCGCAGAGACCATTACGGTCACCATCCTCATCGACGGCCACGAGTACATCCGGCAAGTTGAGGGGACGCACTGGGCTCGAGACGACTCTCGAACACTCTACGTCTACGACGGCCCCCAAACCGTCCTCGAAGCTGCTGACCAGCACGTTGTCGAAGTGTTCCGTGAGGATCGCGTCGATACTGTCGGAATGATCGACCGCAGCACCGAGCTCGAACACGGGCAGTCAGACGACGAGGCGCCCGCCTCTACTACCACTACTAGGAGCGACTAATGCCAATCAGCACACTCCCGAGCGCAAAGAAATTCGAAGAGAAAGGCCACGCTGAAGTCGAGTTCGTCGGCTTTCAATATGTGGGCGACCAGTCGACCAAGACCGACCACGACATCCGTCGACGCGTCGGGTACTCCGGTCCTCCAAAGTTCCAACAGGGCCAGGTCTACTTCGCTCTCCTACCGACGTTCCTCGATTCGGACCACGTTGCGAACTCGAACATGGGCGTGCACGCTCTCGAAGCTCGCAACGACTTCGAGGTCATCTACGACGCCGAACGCCTCGCTGAGGCCTTACTCGAACGGAACTACCTCCCACCAGAGGTCTTCTACGAAGGATTCGACCGCTACAAGCGCCGAAAGGTTCTCGAAAAGCTCGACCTGGACGACGCCGGTCGCGTCTTCGCCAAGGACGACGAAGAACCCTATCGCGACCAACTGCGTGCTATCGCAGGCATCGAACGCGATGAGGCCGCAGACGTCTCCCAACAGCGTGCGGACGAGTACGTCTCTCGCTTCTCGCGGTCGGGGGCCTCGGAGATCGTCAAGCTCCTCCGGCAAGACGCCGACGAGATTGACCTCCGAACTGCCGGTCTCACAGACATGGCGAAGTACCTCACGCGATTCGACCCGGCTGTCGTCGAGACAGCTGTGGACGTCGTCGACGGCGAGGCCGATGCGGACGACCTCGACCGAGTGCGTGCTGAGGCAGCAGACAAAAATGAGGACGAGGACGAAGCCGACTCTGACGCCGACAGCGACGGCGAGGAGTAAGCTCCCATGTCGACCGCGCCAGATGACGTCCGGTACGCGAGCGTCGACGCGGTTCTCACCGCTGCGACCGACTCCGACCCGTCGAGTGCCCAACAGTGGGAGCGCGACCGGGCGAAACGCCGGGCGGCCGCCGCGACTGAGACATGGATTAACCAGACAGGGAAAGCGTTCCACGAAGTTCGTGTGGGTAACCCCAGCGACCCACGGACATGGCCAGTCTTCGACGTGCATGACGCCATCTCGTGGTCGCCAGCGACGGTCATCCTCGACGAACAGCCGCTCCCAATCGACGCGGCTCAAAGTGACGCGGTCGAAGTCCGCGACGGCCGCGACTCGTGGGATGACATCACCAGCGAGGAGGGAGATGAGTGGACGCTGGACTACCGTCGCAAGCGCCTCCGTATTCACCGCCGGCGGTTCAGCCGCAAGCCGTGGGACAACCCAAACACTCGATTCTGTCGGCTGACCTACCGGTACGGGCCGATCGACGAAGACGTCACGATCACTGATGGCCTCGTCGAGAACGTTCCGAACGATGTCGCCGAAGCAGTCGCGGCGAGAGCGGCGATGCGCCTGACACTCGATGATAACGCTCAGCGTGGCGTCCCCGACAACGGGCAGCAGACGAGTCGCGGGTCAAAGCGAGCTGCGCTCAAAGAAGAGTGGGAAGAGACAGTCGCCGATTACACCGGCTTCTCGACCCTGTGACGATGGAGCTTGAATCTGACTTCGAGGCTCTTGCAGAGCAGGCACTCCTGGCCAACGTCGCCACCACCCTCCGCGACGAGCATGGCCCACTCCTGAAAGATGCCATCGAAGACAACTTCAAAGCGTACGCCGCCGCGAACGACTACGACATTTCGTTCATCTGGGAAGCCGCTGAAGACCCTGTCGTCAAGCGCTCTCAGCAGTCGGTCCAGCTCCGCATCGAGTGGCCTGGCTTGACAGCGCTCTTCGAATTGGGTGTCGAGCCCCACACGATCACCGGTGATCTGCACTTCTACTGGGAGGCGAAGGACATGTGGATTCAAACCGATTCCGTCAACTGGGGAAGTGAGACCGGCGGCATCCCCGAATCCCGGGCAATCCGAAACGGGATCGAGGACCTCCGTCAGGAGATCCAGCGATGACGCTCGTCGATGACGTCCTCGGATGGATTCAGGCCGACTTTGCGGGCGGTTTTCCCGACAATCTGGAGCGTATCAATCGCGACGACTCGAACAAGCTCGACGGCGGGATTCGGTCCCGGAAGCAGGACCTCGCACGCTCGAACCTCGTCGGCGTCGGCTCGGTTCGAACGAACCCCACCGCTGTCGGGACCGAATACGAACACAAGCAAGACGCGATACTCTCTTGCCGCATCGAAGCACTCCACGAAGACCAGCGCGGCCATATCGCGGACGGCGACGCGTTCGAGGCCCTCGTCCGAAACGTCAGGCTCGCCATTCTCGCCCACCGCAAGTATCCCACAACGTCGACGCCGGCGACGTACCACACAGTTCTCATCGAGAACGAGCGTAACGACTCGAAGAACTACCGCGATTTCTACCAGTACTCGTTTGACATCCGCTTCCGCGGATACGACGACCTCAGCTAACGACCATGATACCAATACACATCGGAGGTGAGCGATGAGCGCCGGCGCCGGTAGCTCGACCGTCGCGTTCACGCCCGAGCCGTCGTTCGGGACCGATCCGGACACGGATACGGCGACGTTCTACCTCCCGTTTAAGAACCCGACCATCGGAGAAGCATCGCTCTCGAACGAACTGCGCCGTCTTCGCGACCCCGACTCGGCCGTGAGCGTTGGCTCGCTCGCTCAGAACTTCGAGGGAGCGCTCAACATCTCGGGTGAACTCTCGACGAACGACTGGCATCAGCTCGTGTTCAACAACGACTCGAACACTGGCTGGGAGCCCGGTCGCATGCCCTCGTCTCGCTGGTACCTCGGCGTCGACTACCTCAACGGCGCGGGAACCGGGACGACCGAACGTGAGCTGGCGATGTGCATCGTCACGAACGCCCAGATCACCTACCAGCAGGGCGGAGCCGTCACCCTCGATCTGACGATGATCTACGGCGACGAACCGGACCTCTCGACGAGCATAACGCCGTCGA
>NZ_AOLK01000021.1 GCF_000336755.1 Haloferax elongans ATCC BAA-1513
GAATCTGGGCTTCGCAAGGGGGCTTAAGTCGTAACAAGGTAGCCGTAGGGGAATCTGCGGCTGGATCACCTCCTAACGACCGAGACCACCCCGATGGGGTGGCTCACTTTCGATCTCCCGAGTTCGACGACGTCCGTTCGGACACCTTAGAACTACTAGGGCTGACACGGGCCCATAGCTCAGTGGTAGAGTGCCTCCTTTGCAAGGAGGATGCCCAGGGTTCGAATCCCTGTGGGTCCATGGTAAGCAGTACTCCACTCCGAAGTAATCGTTCCCCTTAAGTGTGGGAAGACACTCCGGAAGTATGGATACTGACGACTGATGCACCAACCCGCGCAAGCGCGGTTGGGAAGGGTCGAANTGATGAAACCGTGTGTACGTGCAATCCAGGCGTCCACTGGACCCGTTCTCCGGGTCACAGTGACATATATCAACTGGCTACTGTGCCAGCTGGTGGATAGCTCGGCTCGAGAGCCGATGACGGACGTGCCAAGCTGCGATAAGCCTCAGGGACCCGCATGGAGGGAAAGAACTGAGGATCTCCGAATGGGAATCCCCACAGCAATTGCCTAGCGCAATGGGGAACGCTCCGAATTGAAACATCTTAGTAGGAGCAGGAAAAGAAAGCAATCCGCGATGTCGTTAGTAACGGCGAGTGAACGCGATACAGTCCAAACCGAAGCCTTCGGGCAATGTGGTGTACGGACTACCCATAACGGACCTGGACCTTACGTGAAGTCTTCTGGAATGGAGCGTGATACAGGGTGAAAACCCCGTAACGTAAGAGACAGGTCCCGGGGTTGTTCCAGAATAGCGGGGGTTGGATATCCCTCGTGAATTTCGCAGGCATCAACTGCGAAGACTAAATACTCCTCGAGACCGATAGCGAACAAGTAGCGTGAGCGAACGCTGAAAAGCACCCCGAAAAGGGCGGTGCAATAGGGCTTGAAATCAGTTGGCGATAGAGCGACGTGGCATGAAAGGTCGTTCGACGAATGAACTGGGAGCGATCCCGTAGTAAGACTCGAACGAAGCCGATGTTACGTCGTACGTTTTGAAAAACGAACCATGGAGTGCATCTGACTGGCGAGTCTAAGGGGTGAACCCCCGGAGGCATAGGGAAACCGATACGGCCGCAGTCTTTGACCAGGGCCACCGTCTTCAAGGGCGGGGAGCCAACCGGATGCGACCCGAAACCAAGTGATCTACGCCGGAGCAGGGCGAAGCGTGGCGAAAGCTGCGTGGAGGCCCGTTAGAGTTGGTGTCCTACAATACCCTCTCGTGACTCTGGTGTAGGGGTGAAAGGCCCATCGAACTTGGCAACAGCTGGTTCCAACCGAAACATGTCGAAGCATGACCTCTGATGAGATAGTTCGTGAGGTAGAGCGACCGATTGGGAATCCGGACTCCGAGAGGAGTTCGCTTCCCTGTCAAACTCCGAACTTACGAACGTCGTCGACTCAGGGAGTCCGGTGTGCGGGGTAAGCTTGTGCACCGTGAGGGAGACAACCCAGAGTTAGGTTAAGGACCCAAAGTGTGGATTAAGTGCGATTGAAGATTGTCTCGAGCCCTAAACAGCCGGGAGGTGAGCTTAGAAGCAGCTACCCTCTAAGAAAAGCGTAACAGCTTACCGGCCGAGGTTCGAGGCGTCGAAAATGATCGGGGCTCAAATCCACCTCCGAGACCTAACAGCGCCCGTCAGGGCGATCTCGTAGGTTGGCATACTGTTTGGGTGGAAGCACGGGTGAGAACTCGTGTGGACCGAGCAGCAACGAAAATCATGGTCTCAGTAGCAGCGAGAGTCGGGTGTGAACCCCGACGGCCTTACGCGCAAGGGTTCCTCGGCACTGTCAATCAGCCGAGGGTTAGTCGATCCTAAGTCTAACCGTAATTCGAATTAGATGAAAGGGAAACTGGTTAATATTCCAGTACCTTCTTGCAGTGAAAGTCGACGCTTTAGGAAACACCGAGCGGGGCCTTCGCCCCGTCGAATCGTCGAAATCCGTGGAAGCCGTAATGGCACGAAGCGGACGAATGGCGAGACAGGGAAACTCGGCGGTACCTAGAGCCCGTGAAAAGACAAGCAAGAAGCTCGTACCGAGATCCGACACAGGTGCGCTGGCAGAGCAAGCCAAGGCCTGTCGGGATCAACCGACGTTAGGGAATTCGGCAAGTTAGTCCCGTAAGTTCGCGATAAGGGATGCCTGCTCTTGACCGAGCAGGTCGCAGTGACTCGGACGCTCCGACTGTCTAGTAACAACATAGGTGACCGCAAATCCGCAAGGACTCGTACGGTCACTGAATCCTGCCCAGTGCGGGTATCTGAACACCTAGTACAATAGGACGAAGGACCTGTCAACGGCGGGGGTAACTATGACCCTCTTAAGGTAGCGTAGTACCTTGCCGCTTCAGTAGCGGCTTGCATGAATGGATCAACGAGAGCGTCACTGTCCCAACGTTGGGCCCGGTGAACAGTACGTTCCAGTGCGGAGTCTGGAGACCCCCAAGGGGAAGCGAAGACCCTATAGAGCTTTACTGCAGGCTGTCGCTGAGACGTGGTCGCTAATGTGCAGCATAGGTAGGAGCCATTACACAGGTACCCGCGCCAGCGGGCCACCGAGGCAACATTGAAATACTACCCGTTAGTGACTGCGACTCTCACTCCTGGCGGAGGACACCGGTAGCCGGGCAGTTTGACTGGGGCGGTACGCGCTCGAAAAGATATCGAGCGCGCCCAAAGATTTCCTCACGCGAGTCGGAAACTCGTGGAAGAGCGCAAGAGCAAACGGAAGTCTGACAGTGACATTCCCAACGAGTGTCGCTGACGCGAAAGCGTGGTCTAGCGAACCTACGAGGTTCATTCATGGGACCCGTAGATGACAGAAAAGCTACCTTAGGGATAACAGAGTCGTCACCGGCAAGAGCACATATCGACCCGGTGGCTTGCTACCTCGATGTCGGTTCCCTCCATCCTGCCCGTGCAGAAGCGGGCAAGGGTGAGGTTGTTCGCCTATTAAAGGAGGTCGTGAGCTGGGTTTAGACCGTCGTGAGACAGGTCGGCTGCTATCTATTGGGGGTGTGAAGGAACTTGACGTGAACGTTCGTATAGTACGAGAGGAACTACGAATGGGTGCCACTGGTGTACCGGTTGTCCGAGAGGGCAGATGCCGGGCAGCTACGCACCACGGGGTAAGAGCTGAACGCATCTAAGCTCGAAACCCACACGGAAAAGAAGTTCCACTGAGGACACTCGTAGAAGACGAGTTCGATAGACTCGGGGTGTACGCAACGAGGCAACGAGTTGTTAAGCCCGCGAGCACTAACAGTCCAAGCCACATTCATACGCACTGAGACTCGGGAACGGGTCCAGGCGCAAACTGGATTGCACGTACACGCGGAGAGGAGATCAGGCCAGACCGATATTGGTATTGAGGCGGTTCGATTCCGTCAATCGGCATTACGGCGGCCAGAGCGGTGAGGTTCCACCCGTACCCATCCCGAACACGGAAGTTAAGCTCACCTGCGTTCTGGTCAGTACTGGAGTGAGCGATCCTCTGGGAAATCCAGTTCGCCGCCCCTATTCATANGTACCCATCCCGAACACGGAAGTTAAGCTCACCTGCGTTCTGGTCAGTACTGGAGTGAGCGATCCTCTGGGAAATCCAGTTCGCCGCCCCTATTCATACGAAGCCCACTGGACAGTCGTCCAGTGGGCTTTTTTCATTTACAGACGCGAGCGTGTGCACCAGCACACGCGCAGTGAGTCCGTGAGCGGCAGCACTCTCACGAGCGTCCCTGCCCTGGNTTCATTTACAGACGCGAGCGTGTGCACCAGCACACGCGCAGTGAGTCCGTGAGCGGCAGCACTCTCACGAGCGTCCCTGCCCTGGCTACTTGCGGACCAGATAGCTACACCATGAGCAGCAGCACCCGGGTACGCCCCCACGAACACGTGGGGCCCACCCGGTCGGTCGCACGGTCGGACACCGCCCGCCGGGCGGTGAGCGACGGTGACCGACAGCGACGACAAAGGTCACACCGATTCAGCCTCGAATCTGACCTGACGAGCGAAATCGCCAGACGGAAGCCGAATTCAATTCCGTTAAACGGCGTGAAATTCAGCGAAAACCGAGGATAGCGTTTCCCCCTTTTACCGTGGTGGGGTTCTCAGGGGGAGATGTAATGGACAGAATCAAACTCACAACGGTAGCCATGGTCGTCGCGATGGTAGCCGTCGCGATGGTTCCCGCGACGGTCGGTGCAGCGAGTGCCGAGGCGACACTCGATGTCGGTATCGCACAGGATGCCGAGACGGGGAACGCCACGGTGACCGTGACACAGAACGACTCGACTGTCGAGAACGCGACAGTCCTCGTCGAATCGAACGAGAACTACAGTGGAAACGGGACGTACGAGACGGACGCGAACGGGACAGTCGAACTCCCGAACCCGGAAGAGAAGGTGAACGTAACGGTCACTGCGACCGACGGGAACAACAGCACAACTGAATCCGCCACGCTCGTTCCGCTCGAAGCGTCGCTGGACGTGTCGGTCGAGGCAGACGACGCCAACGACACGGTGACGGCGGCCGTCACGCAGTACGGTGAGCCAGTCGAGAACGCGACGGTGCAGGTCAATGGGACCGACTTCGACAACAGCACGTACGAGACGGACGCAAACGGGACCGTCTCATTCGACGAACCGGTAAACGAGACCGACCTGAGCGTCGTCGCCACGTACAACGACCTCACCGCAGAGGCAACGGTCACGGCTGGTGGTGACAACCTTTCGGTCTCCGTATCGCAGGACGAGAATGCGACGGTCACTGTCACGGGCAACTACACCGATGCTGGTGGATACGAGACCGACAGTGACGGAACGGTCGAACTCGCGGCGCCGCTCCAGAACACCACCGTGGACGTTACCGCCGAGTACGACGGCCAGACCGCCGAAACGACGGTGGCGCTGCAGGGTGAAGTCTCGGAAGACGACCCCTTCGGGTCGCTGGTCAGTGCCTTCGTCGACCGCATCCAGGAGATGGGCACCGACGGACCGATGGGACAAGCCGTCTCTGACTTCGTAACTGAGAACAACCCGGGCAACGCCGACGAGAAGCGCCCCGACCACGCGGGCAAGAACAGCGAGGCACCAGGGAACTCGAAGAACGCGTCTGACAAGGACGACAAAGAACGCGGTCCGCCGGAACACGCCAAGAACGGGAAAGGCAAGGCGGACAGCGACTCGGACGACACCTCGACGGAGAGTTCAGCTGACGACGCAGAGGAGGAAGAAGAGAGTGAAGATAACGAAGAGGAAGAAGACAGCGAAGATAACGAGGACGAAGAAGACAGTAAGACCGACGACGGAACGTCTGGCGGTCCACCAGAACACGCTAACAACGACAAGTAACCGGGCATAACGACGGCGGGGCTGGGACGGCCGTTCCACGTCACGACGGATGCAACACACTACTCTAGTCAGAGGCACCCACATGGAGACGGCATCCACACCACTCCGTGGCCGTCCCGCAGCCGCCGGTTCTATTCTTACTCTTCTGTTCGAAGCTTGCGGACGTCCACATCCCCGAGCGAACTGAGTTTCGAGGGTGAAGCGTCGAGCCGTTCGACCGCAAGTTGCGCTCCGCGGACGACGAGTTCGTCGTCGACGCGAGCGGGCGTTCCGCTCGGATACCAAGCAGAGTCATCTGTCGCGGACACCACACCACGGAGTGAGTCTCGAAGCCGACGATGGGCAAAGAGTGTCGAGACGAACGCGAGCGATGCAGCGAAGGTAACCCCGTCGGTGTGGAAGTCGGTGCTCGTCGCCTCTCGACGGGCGGGTTCCAACGCACCAGCGATAGCGAGCGACTGTCGGGCGCTTGCTTCGTCTGTTAGCGCACGAGTGAGTGCGGCGTCCTGCATCTCGCGAATAGCCGACGACGTGTCGGAATCTGTCGTGGTCACAGTACTGGTAGAGTCAGAAGTGGGCTTACTCGGCGTCGAACACCGGTTCACGGAGGTCGTGAGCGACGACGGTCCCGTCGGGTGTGAGCGTGATACGACCGAGGAAGACCGTCTCGTCGACGGGATTGTGCGTAGCGATAGTTCGGAGAACCTGTTCTTGGTCGAGTCGTTCCCACGTGGCGCGCTCGACAAGTCGCTGGAACTCGTCGGGGTCGGTCCAGCCAGAGTCGATGTCGGATGGGACGTTCACCACGAATCGAAGTTCGGTCTCTGTGACGTGGACGCCGACGCCGAAGGTGTCCCCGCGGGCTGGTTCGTCGGCATCGGGCGAACGCTCTGTCGTCGTCTCGTCCCGGTCAGTCATTGTCGGGTGTCGGGGATGTGAGAACAAAGAGCCACCGGACGCGAAGCCACCAGATGCGGAGTCTTGGACGCAGCGTCTCTAAACGCGAAGTCAGGAGAATCGTCGAAACTGAACCGGCATCCTCTGGGGTCGATACCCCGGGGTCGCGTCTACAGAACCACCGTCTAACAGGAGTCTTGAGTGCTAATACCACGCAAACGCCGTCCAACGTCGAACCGTTATTAGCGTTCGAGCCACCAGTCCGACCAACGAATGAGTTACAAGATCGGTCTCGTCGGAAAACCATCCGTCGGGAAATCGAGTTTCTTCAACGCGGCGACGATGAACGACGTTCCGGAGGGGGCGTACCCATTCACGACTATCGACCCATCCATCGGCGAGGCGTACGTCCGCGTCGAGTGTGCAGCCCCCGAATTCGACGAATCGTGCACGCCCTCAGTCGGCTACTGTGACGATGGAATGCGCTACGTTCCCGTCAAACTCGTCGACGTTGCGGGTCTCATCCCTGGTGCCCACGAGGGGAAGGGTCTCGGAAATCAGTTCTTGACTGACCTCAACGAAGCCGACGTACTCGTCCACGTCGTCGACTTCTCCGGTGAGACGGACATCGAAGGCGAGGCCACAGAGGGTCACGACCCCCGCGAAGACATCGACTTCCTCGAAAACGAACTCGACATGTGGTATCTCGGCATTCTGGAGAAAGGAATCGACCGATACCGCTCGGGCTACCACGGCGAAGAGAAGGATATCGAAGTCGACCTCGCAGAGCAGATGTCGGCGTTCAAGACGAACAAAGACGAAATCAAGCAAATCATCCTCGCATTGGACATCGGCCTCGACCCCGACGAGTGGGACGACGAGGACAAAGAGGACCTCGCCCGCGAGATTCGCAAGCGCACGAAGCCAATCATCATCGCGGCGAACAAGATGGACAAGCCAGTCTCCCAAGAGAACTACGAGGAAATCACGTTGGACCCCGACTACGACCACCTGACGTTCGTCCCGACGAGCGCCCACGCCGAGAAGGCACTGAAGAAGGCCGAGGAGGGTGGCGTCGTCGACTACCGCCCCGGCGACAACGACTTCGACATCGTCGGCGACGTGAGCGAGGAACAGGAAGCAGGTCTCGAACAGATTAGAGAGTTCGTCACCGAGTACAGCGGTACGGGCGTCCAGCAGTCTCTCGAAACGGCACTGTTCGACGTCATGGGTGCGATTGCAATCTTCCCGGGAAGCGCGAACGGCAAGTCCGACACGCAGGGCGTCTTCCGTGACTGCTTCATCCTTCCCGAAGGCTCGACGACTGAGGACTTCGCGTACCACCTCCACTCTGACATCGGCGACGGCCTCCTCCACGGTATCGACTGCCACTCCAAACGCCAAATTGGCTCGGACCACGAACTCGACCACCGCGACGTGGTCGAAATCGTCTCGACCAACTGAACGCCCGCAAACATCGGCGGCAACCGCAACACCGTTATGCAATCAGACAAAGGAGCGGATATGGGTGAGGCCGAGGACCGACCAGCATCACTTGATGTTGCAATCGGTGGTCTGGGTGGTGAAGTGACGCTTGCAGATTTATTCCCGCCGTCGTGGGTCGACTCGCACTGCGATGCGACGTCTATCGACGAGTTCGTCGCCGCGAGCGGGTTCGAAGTCACAGACCAGGAATCGTTCGAGTCGATTCCCGACCACGAGTGGAACCGACACGTCGAATCGAACTCGACGTTCGACGACTGGGAGTCGATGCTCTCGGCAGGTGTAGAACACTACGTGAGTGAACGCAGCGAGGACGCCGACGAGGCCGCGGACGCACCAGACGACGAGCAGTCGCCGACGCTGAGCGTCTAGAGACGCGGCTCCACAGCAGACGACGAGTTCTCGAACTTCAGTCGCAGTTAGCTTCCAGACGCATCTTCGACCAGCGACGCGCCACGGTCGAGTGCAGAGTCCCACCAGTCGCACGCTTTCGCATCCGCCACCGACGACGGTGCTTGCGGGTCGTCGGGGCGGGCGCGAAGGTCGCGTGCCCACCACTCCACGTCGTGCCACGTGTCGTGTTTGTAGCCCACCGCATCGAACCGGCCGACGCGCTCGAAGCCCATCGACTCGTGAAACGCGATGCTAGCGGGGTTGGGTGTCGTAATCACGGCGTAGGCGGTGACGTAGCCTTGTCGTTCGAGAATCTCGAAGAGCGCCGTGTACAGACCGCGGGCGATACCTCGACGCTGGTACTCTGGGTCGACGTAGACTGACGCCTCGACCGCCCACTGATACGCATCCCGTTCGCGAACCGGACCGGCATAGGCGTAGCCGACGACGCTCCCGTCGAGTTCGCACACGAGCCATGGGTGGTGCGTCTTTTGTCGGAGTTTCGTCCGCAAGTCCTCGACAGTCGGTGAGTCGTAGGCGAAGGTAATCGCTGTCTCGTCGACGAACGGCGCGTAGATGTCTCGAATCGCAGGAAGGTCGGACTCCGTGGCGGCGCGGAGAAGAACTGCCATACTGCTGGTGTCGCGGGCGGACAGAAAGAAGCGACGGTGGCGGCTGGTTTGGCGGCCGTGTGCCCCCGGACAGTCACTCAGTCGTCGCCGATCGCGTCGGCATACTCGCGGGCCTGCTGGCGGATTCGGTCGGCGTTGGCGTGGACGTGTTCACCGTCGTCGTAGAGCACGTCGCCGTCGACCATGGTGAACACCACGTCGTCGCCGTGGGCAGAAAAGACGAGGTGAGAGAGTACGTCATGGAGGGGTGTCGCACGCGTCAGGTCGGTGGTGAGACCGACGATATCGGCTTTCCAGCCAGCGCGGAGTGCGCCGACACGGTCGAACCCGGCGGCGTTGGCTCCGTTTATCGTCGCCATCTGGAAGATGGTCGCGGCGGGCGTACTCGTCGGGTCGAGCGAGTCGACTTTCTGGAGGAGGCTCGCCTGCCGCATCTCCGTGAAGGGGTCGAGCGTGTTGTTACACGGTGGGCCGTCGTTACCGAGTGCGACGTTGATACCGCGGTCGAGGTAGTCGCGAATCGGTGCGATACCCGAGGCGAGTTTCATGTTCGACGACGGGCAGTAGGTGACGTGCGTCCCAGTCTCTGCGAGTACCTCGCGTTCGGAGTCGTCAGTGTGGACGCAGTGGGCGAGCACCACGTCGTCACCGGTTAGCCCCACTTCATCCAGCCAGTGAATATTTCGCATTCCCGTCTCGTCCTCGACGGTGGCAACTTCGTCTCGGTTCTCGCTCGCGTGGGTGTGGATACGGACGCCGTCGTAGGTGTCGGCGAGTTCTCGCGCCCCGCGGAGACAGTCTTCGGAACACGTGACGGCGAAGCGCGGTGTGACCGCATACTGGAGTCGCCCATCGAAGGTGTCGTGATAGCGTCGGATGAGCGCCTCCGTTTCGGCGAGTGCATCGTCGGTGTCTTCTTGGAGGCCGTCGGGGGAGTTCGAGTCCATGAGCACTTTCCCGAGTCGGCCGCGGATACCCATCTCACCCGCCGCTTCGAAGGCTTCGTCGGCGTGGCGGACGGACAAGTGGTCGACGACGCCGGTCGTTCCCGACTCGATACATTCGAGATAGCCGAGTTCCGCTGCGACGCGCATTCCGTCGGCGTCGAGCCCTGCTTCCATCGGGAGCACGTGGTCGAACAGCCAATCGAGCAGTGCAGTGTCGTCAGCAATTCCGCGACCGAGCGACTGGACCGAGTGAACGTGGCCGCCGACGAGCCCCGGTGCGACGATATCGAGTTCCCGGCGCTCGTGGTCTGGGTACGTCTCGACGAGCGTCTCCCGCTCGCCGACTGCGACGATACGGTCGCCCTCGGTGACGACTGCCCCGTCTTCGATGATAGTGGTCGCGTCCGCAACGACCGTTCCCGCGAGTAACATCCTCGTTCGGGTAGTAGAGCGAGGGGGAAATAGGTAGGGAATCGGCTCTGTCAGGGAGGAGCCTCGCTGGTCAGGTGCCGGTATCTTCCGTCAGGAATTCGAACCACGGTCGCTTGGCTCCCTGATTCGAATCCCTTCCTCCGCACTGTTGGAACCAGACACCGCTCGCTGTCGCTCGCGGGTCAGTGTTGGGAAAAGTGCTCCGTCAGGGATTCGAACCCTGGTCATCACCGTGAGAGGGTGATATGATTGGCCGGACTACACCAACAGAGCACGTTGGTACATACACTGTTATCGCGCGGTTTCGTAAAAGGTTGTCGCTTCAAATCGGCCGTGACACCCCCTGCCGTGTTGCGATTAGACGACTTTTACCCCCTCGCGATACACCGCTTCGACGGCCCGCCACGCGCTCGCGTCTTCGCTCGGGTCGGCGTCGAGGACGACTAAATCGGCCACGTACCCCTCGGCGACTTTCCCGACATCGTCGAGGCCGACCAAGTCGGCACCGTTGACTGTCGCGGCTTCCAGCGCCTCGGCGGGCGAGAGCCCGTATTCGACCATCAGTTCCATCTCGCGGAGGGCGTTCTGCCCGTGGTCGTTGAAGGGCGTTCCGGCGTCGGTCCCCATCGCGATTGTCACGCCCGCGTCGAGCGCGTGCTCCCACGCAACTTCGAAGCGTTCAGCGGCGTCTTCGGCCTTCGCGACAGCTTCTTCGGGGATTCCAGCCTCGACGCCCGCCTCGACGATTTCCCGGACGGCGGAAGCAGTCGGCACCCAGTAGGTGTCGTTCTCGACGAGCAGGGTCGCCGCCTCCTCGTCCATGAACATCCCGTGTTCGATGCTGGTGATACCGGCGCGAGCGGCGTTCTTGATGCCCGTCTCCCCGTGGGCGTGCGCGGCAGTCGGGATGCCTTTCGCGCTCGCTGCCTCGACGATTGCGCGCATCTCCACTTCGGTGAGTTCTGGCGCGCCGGTGATTGCACCCTCCGTGAGGACGCCGCCAGTCGCCATGCACTTCACCACGTCAGCACCGCGTTTGAGTTGCTCACGGGCCGCCTTTCGGACTTCGTCGGGGCCGTCCGCTTCGCGGCCGAACCAGTGGCCGTGGCCACCGGTCATGACGATATTTTCACCAGCAGCGTGGATTCGCGGGCCGTCAAGTTCGCCCGCGGCGACGGCGGCTTTCGCACTCGTTGCAACGTCACCCGGTGCACCGAGGTCGCGGACTGTCGTCACACCCGCAGCGAGTGTGTGTCGTAAGTTGGCGGCCGCGCGGTAGCAAGCACGCTCGGGTGGTTCGTGCTGGTAGTCTGCGACATCCGGTCGTCCGTCCATCATCAGGTGGACGTGTGCGTCTACGAGGCCGGGGGCGACGAACAGTCCCGTCACGTCTCGTTCCTCCCCATCGACCCGGTCGCCGACCGATTCGATTCTGCCGGTCGTCTCGTCGACGACGACGTTCGACTTTCGCACCCCATCTACGTCGACGACGGTCGCGCCGGTGAGTGTGAACATACCACTCATCACCCGTGCGACGATGTAAATACGAGGGTGTCGGCGAGTTGAGGTGAGAAGACGGTCGGGCGTGACTCAGGGAGAGACGACGTCGCCGACGACAACCTCGTCGCCGACGGCGAGCGTGTCGCCCCACGAGGAGTCCGGGACGCTCGTATTGACCATGAGACGGAAGTCGTGGTCGAACCAGTCGCCACCGGACCACTCGGGAAGCGTCTCGCGGCGGCGCGTCATGAACGTCGTTCGGAAGTCAGGGGTTTCCGCACCGGTATCCGGGTCGCGTGTCGGAACGACACAGCGCTGACAGGGGTTGACTCCTCGGAACGACACGTCTCCGACCTCGAATTCGACGGTCGTCTCACGAGTGTCGAACAGGTGGTCCTCCCAGAACGGGTCGGGTGCGTCGAGTTCGAGATTCGGGCGAAGGCGCCGGCGCATCTCGTCGGTATCGACGCCCTCGAACCACGACGCGACTGTTTCGATAGTCGCAGTCGAGATGACTGTCGGACCCGTTGCAGAGGTGTCGTCGGGGAATCCACCGGCCGTGTCGCGTCGGAGTTCGACGTCGTATCCGAAGTACGACGAGAGCCAACCGTCGGCCTCGTCGATGTGGCCGCGGTAGTCATCCAGCCCGGGCGCAGAGAGGTGAACCGTCCGGTCGTCGAGGTCGACCGAACTCCGAATTCGGTGGATTGCACGCTCTCGCTTCCCGTTGACGTAGTTTCCGTCGGCGTCGAAGATGGCGTACTCGCGGTCGCCACCGAGACCGCCGTTTTCGACGACGTCGGCGGTCTCGACGAACTCCGGGTCGAGTGACTTCACCGGGTAGACGGCGATTCGGTCGAGGGTCACACCGTGTGTCGTCTGTGACTGTCTAGCGGCGTCGTTCCCGTCCGTCATTTACTCCTCGTCAGGCTGCTCGTCTTCGTGCTCGTCGGCGACTTCGGCGAACACTTCGGCGACGTGCTCCGCAGAGACCGTCTCGTAGCCGTCTGCAGAGACCGTCGCGACGTCCAGTTCCTCGGCGGTCAGTTCTGAGTCAGACTCCGCGAGCGCCTGCAGCGCGAGAACGAGCCCGTCTTCGAGTGAGAGGTCGTCAGAGTAGTTGTCTTCGAGGACGGCCTGCACGTCTTCTCGGTGGCCGCCGATAGCGACCGCGCGCCACTCGTGAGGCGTTCCCGAGGGGTCGGTCGCGAACAGACGCGGTTTGTCGTCGTACCCACCGATGAGAAGGGAGGCACCGTACGGGCGCGTGCCGCCGTACTGCGTGCTCTCCTGTATGTTGTCGGTGATGGCCTTCGAGAGCGACTCGACGCTCATCGGCTCGCCGTAGCGGAGGCGCTCTGTCTGTGCCGTCTCACGGGCGAAATCGACGAGCTTGCGGGCGTCTGCGACGTGGCCAGCGCTGGCGGCTCCGAGCCCCTCGTCGATTTTGTGGAGTTTCTCGATGCTCCCTGCTTCCAGAAGCGGCGAACGGGCAGAGCGCCGAGCGGCGAGCACGACACCGTCTTTCGTCCGGACGCCGACGACGGGCGCGCCGCGTTTGACGGCTTCGCGGGCGTACTCGACCTGATAGATACGGCCGTCGGGGGAGAAAAGCGACGTCCCACGGTCGTACGCCTGTTTGTCGTTTCGGTTCATCGAAGAACCACCACTCGCACAGCGGCAACGTTCGTCATTACCCCGTGGTCCGTTCCCGAGGCGGAAAAAGCCTCCACACGCGGCAGGGGTGTGGGGTTCACGCGTCTGCGATTACTTCTCGACGACTGGAGCGTCGGGTGCGTTGGTTTTCACGCTCTGTATCCCCTGTTTGGCCTTCTGTTTCGATGCGTACCCCTCGCCCGAGTCGCCGAGGATGTTCCCGTTGTCGTGGACGAGTCGCCAGCGATACTTCTCTTCTGCGTCGACGTAGACTTCGAATCGAGCACCCATACCGACCCGTACGCCGTCCTCGGATATATGTTGTATGTCTGTCACCGTTCTGGTGACAGGGTGGTGTGCAATGGGCGTGAGAAAAGGCCGAGAGTTCGAATCGTCCTCATCCAGCAGACTATCTTGTATTCACGCGTGTGAAGTCCTGTAGAGCGGACATGCTCTTATCGTTCGAGTGCCGATAACCGAACGTATGAGCACCCGAGGGGAGAAACACTTCGAAGACACTGACGTACAGACCCGATTCGACTTCAAGAAAGAACAAAAATCGGCCTTCGAGGCTGAGAAGGGTCTGACAGCGGAGACGGTCAGAGTCATCTCCGAAGACAAAGGCGAGCCAGAATGGATGCTGGAGCGGCGTCTCCGCGCCCTCGAGCAGTTCCAGAAGATGCCGATGCCGAGTGGCTGGCCCGGCCAACCGGACCTCTCTGAGGTGGACGTGAACGCCATCATCCCGTACATCCGCCCCGACGTGGAGACACGGGGTGGCGTCCGCGACTGGCGAGACCTGCCGGACGACATCAAGGACACCTTCGACAAACTCGGTATCCCGGAAGCCGAGAAGAACGCGCTCTCTGGTGTCGGCGCGCAGTACGAGTCCGAAATCGTCTACCAGAACATGCGCGAGCAGTGGGAAGAAAAGGGCGTCATCTTCATGGACATGGACAAGGCCGTCCGCGAACATCCCGACATCGTCGAGGAGTACTTCATGACGAAGTGCGTTCCTCCGAGCGACAACAAGTTCGCCGCGCTTCACGGTGCCATCTGGTCTGGCGGCTCGTTCGTCTACGTTCCAGAGGGCGTCACTGTCGATATGCCCGTACAGGCGTACTTCCGCATGAACTCCGCGGGAATGGGGCAGTTCGAACACACGCTCATCGTCGCCGAGAAGGGCTCCGAAGTCCACTACATCGAGGGCTGTTCCGCACCCAAGTACGCCGTGTTCAACCTCCACTCCGGTTGTGTGGAGGTGTTCGTCGGCGAGGACGCACACGTGCAGTACTCGACCGTCCAGAACTGGTCGAAAAACACCTACAACCTCAACACCAAGCGCGCGCTCGTCGACAAAGGCGGCCGTATGGAATGGATTTCGGGGTCGATGGGCTCGAAAGTGACGATGCTCTACCCCGCGACGATTCTCAAGGGTCGCGGTGCCTCCGACAACCACATCACCATCGCCTTCGCCAGCGAAGGCCAGAATATCGACACCGGCGCGAAGGTCTACCACAACGCTCCCGAGACGAAGTCGACCATCGTTTCGAAGTCTATCTCCCGGAAGGGCGGCCGGACCAACTACCGCGGACTCGTCCGTATCGCACAGGGCGCGACCAACTCGTCGTGTTCCGTCGAGTGTGACGCACTGATGTTCGACAACGACTCGCTGTCGGATACGATGCCCCACATCGAAATCAACGAAAACCGGGTCGACGTCGCTCACGAGGCGACCGTCGGGAAAATCGGCGACGAGGACGTGTTCTACCTCCAGTCACGCGGTCTCGACGACGACGAGGCGAAGCAACTCATCGTATCGGGCTTTATCGAACCCATCACGAAAGAACTCCCAATCGAGTACGCAGTCGAACTCAACCGACTGGTCGAACTCGAAATGGAAGGCAGCCTCGGCTAGTCCGCCAACAGCACACCCCTCTCTTATCGGGCTTCGCACCGTCTAGGTAGCCATGTCCGCCACGTCGTACCCGGCGACCGCGGTACTCGCAGCGCTGTTCGTCGGTCTCGTCGTCGGCGCTGGTGCAGTCGCGTTCGCCACGCCAGCCGAACAGGTCGTGTCACCGACATCGTCAATCGCGGCCGCGACGGGATGCCTCGAAGCGGGTGAATCCGCGCCGACCTCGTGGGTCGGTCGCGCACCGGCAGGCGACCGGACGACGTTCGTATTCAACCGCACGTTCACTCACGACGCACCGAGCCTTCGAATCGAAGGTTCGGTCGAAGAACAGGCGGACGGCGTCTACGTCTATCGACTCACGACGAGTCCAGACGAAGACGGAGAGAAGACACCCAGCGAGGACTGCACCCCGAGAACGAATATGGATGCGGTCGCGTCGATTCCGAGCGACTACGAGTCGTTCACGGTAACGTTCGACGGCGAGGAGATGGTGACAATCGAGAACGACGGGTCGAACCCCCTCTTCAGAACGCTCGAAGGGTGAACGCGGGCGGAAAGATGCTGCCGCGTGTTATGCCTGCGGCCGTTTAAACACGAGCGCCGTCTGTCCACTTCCCGCACCCGCTCCGCGTGAGTCGGAGATGGTATCGACGAGTTCCCAGCCGTCGCCACCCAGCGAGTTCAGTGCGTCCTCCATCGGACCGGTGTCGCCGCTGAACAGGCCACCGTCGCTCGTTCGGATGATTTTGTACTCCCACTCGGTGTCGGTCGAATCTGTCATCGTTCGTCCTCTGTCCCGTCTCGGCGCTCGTATTCCACGAACGAAAATTCGTCGCGGTCGTCGCGGTCGGTTTCGGTCCACTCCTCGCTGTCCCACTCGGGGAAGTGCGTATCCCCTTCGTAGGCGGCATCGAGTTCGGTGAGGACGAGTTTCGACGCACGGTCGAAAAACTGCTCGTAGACGGTCGCTCCGCCGACGACGTAGACCGTCTCGACGCCCATCTTGGCCGCGGCGTGTTCCGCAGCGGCGACAGCCTCGTCCAGCGACGTGACCGTCTCCGCACCGTCCGGGAGGTCGATATCACGGCTCGTCAGGACGATGCTGTGGCGACCGGGCAGCGGGCCGTCTATCTGCCGAGCGATGCTCTCGTAGGTCGTCCGCCCCATGACGACTGGATGGCTCATCGTCGTCTGCTTGAAGTGCTTCATGTCCTCGGGGAGGTACCACGGCATGTCGTCGTCGCGGCCGATGACGCCGTTTGCGGCGACAGCGGCGACGAGGACGAACTGTGGGCTTCCCTCGGCAGTGCCACCCCCGGTAGCCGCACCCGTCATTCGGCCACCGCGAAGCGAATCCCCTCCGCCGGGTCGTAGTCACGGAGGACGATATCGTCGAACGTCAGGTCCGACAGCGGCACGTCGGCCACGTCGAGCGTCGGGCGCTCACGAGGTTCGCGCGAGGCCTGCAGGAGCAGCCCCGGCACGTGGTCGTAGTGTTCTTCGCCCTCGGCTTCCTCGGGCGCGGCGTCGAGAAGCCACTCGCGCACGTCGAGGTACTCTGCTCGCGACTCGACGTTCGCGAGCCGAGACTGGAGTTCGTCGAGATTGTCGCCGTACCACGCGCCGCGCTCGCCGGTCCCGCAGTAGACGTGTGCATCGACGATTGTGTGGGCGAACTTCCCGAGTTCGAATCCCTTGCGCTGGGCGACGATTTGGGCGAGAATCGCATACGCCGCGATATTGAACGGGATACCGAGCGCGATGTCGCCCGAACGCTGCGTCAGGTGGACGTTGAGCCGGTCGCCCTGCACGTTGAAGACGAACGTGTAGTGACACGGCGGAAGCGTCGAGACGGCGGCGTTCGCGGGGTGCCACGCGTTGATAATCATCCGACGGGAGTTGGGGTTCTCGTCGAGCGTATCGAGGACGTACGCGAGTTGGTCGAAGGTCCCTTCGTCGTTCATCCAGCGGTGGCTCTCGTCGGGCCACGCCTCGCCCGGCAAGCCGTCTTCCGGCACGGGGTAGCGTCGCCAGAAGCGCCCGTAGGCCGTGTCGAGGTGGCCCTCGTCGTCGGCCCACGCGTCCCAGATACCCGTCTCCTCGCGGAGGTTCCGAATGTGCTCTTCGCCGGAGAGATACCACAGGAGTTCGTGGATAAGCGAGTTCCAGCGGAACCCCGAGAGGTCCTTCGTCGTGAGAAGCGGGAAGCCCTTCTGGAGGTCCACTTCGTAGTGCTTCGAGAACCCGGAGATGGTGTCTACGCCCGTCCGATTGGGCTTGTACTGGCCGGTGCCGAGAACGTCCGTGACGAGGTCGAGGTATTGGCGCATTGGTAGGTGTCGGGGATGGCCAGAAACTGGCCACGTTGTGGTTGTCGTGAGTCGCGCGCCCACCTACAAAATCGAAACGGTGTGGGAAACATGAAAGACCCCACTCGCCCTACCCTGCCCTATGATTCGAAACCTCGCGCAGGGAGTGCAAGCCTTCACGAGTAACGTGTTCCTTGTCGAAGGCGAGACGACAGCACTCGTCGATACCGGTGCCAACTTCGATATCGTTCCCAAAATACGCGAGGTAACTGACAGTCTCGATACAGTCTACCTCACTCACACCCACCCGGACCACATCGGCAACGTCGACGCCGTTCGCGACGCGTTCGACGTCGAAACGTGGGGTTACGACACCGGCTACAACGCGGTCGACAACAGAATCGAAGACCGCGAGCGCGTCCAAATCGGCGACGACGTGTATCAGGCGGTCCACACGCCGGGGCACAAAAACGACCATCTCTGTTTCTACTCCCAGGGGTCTGGAATCTGCTTCGCGGGCGACCTCGTGTTCGCAAACGGCGCGTTCGGCCGCACCGACCTCGCGGAAGGCGACCGCGAGCGACTCGTCGAGAGCATCGACACACTGCGCGAAGTTGTCGGCGACGACCTCTCCGAGATTCACGTCGGCCACGGGCCGAGCATCGTCACGCGACCGCAGGACGACCTCGAACTCGCGGCGAAAGCGGCGCGAATGAGCCAGTAGCCACGTTCACTACCGGCGAGTGCCGCCCGTTATCGACTCGTGTACCCGCCGTCGACAGTCAGCGCCTCGCCCGTCGTGAACGACGCACCCTCCGAGCAGAGCCACACGACCGCTGACGCAATCTCGTCTACGTCCCCGAGGCGGTTCATCGGGTGCATTGCCTCGATTCCCTTGCGGGCTTCTGGGTCGTCGAGACCACCTTCCGAGAGGAGCGGCGTGTCGATAAAGCCGGGACAGACCGCGTTGACCCGGACGCCTTTCTGGGCGTACTCCATGGCCGCGGTCTTCGTCAACCCGAGCAGGCCGTGCTTGGCGGTGACGTAGGCACTGGCGTTCTCGAAGCCGACGCGCCCGAGAATCGACGCCATGTTGACCACGACGCCGCCGTCGCCGTCGAGCATCGCGGGAATCTCGTGCCTCATCGACCGCCAGACGCCGTGGAGATTCACGTCGATGACCTGCTCCCACTCGTCGAACGAGAGGTCCGCGGTCGGCTTTTGCGCTCCGCCGATGCCCGCGTTGTTGCAGGCGAAGTCGAGTCGTCCGTACTCCGAGACGGCCGTCTCGACCATGGCAGCCACCGCGTCCTCGTCTGTCACGTCCGTTTTGACGAACGTCGCCTGCCCACCTGCTTCTTCGATGTGCGAGACAGTCTCTTCGCCGCCCTCGATGTCGACGTCGGAGACGACGACACTCGCCCCCTCCCGTGCGAACGCTTCTGCGGTCGCTCGGCCAATCCCCGAGCCAGCACCGGTCACCACTGCTACCTTGTTGTCGAACTGAGCCATCGTCGGTAGAAAAGACACTCGCTTGATGAATAACCGTTCGCGAAAATCTCACTTCGAGAGAATGGGGTAACGAGAGTCGAGAGAACGGGCGACTGGACCGTGGTAGTGCGTTACTCTTCGTCTTCTTCGGGAATGACGTCCGGGTGGAGACCGAAGTACCCCGGTTCGTCGCCGCGTGGGTCGTTGATGACGAAGTCCGACTCGTTGGCGATAATCCACGGAATCGTCCACTCGACGAGCCGGTCTTCCGTCTCATCGTCGAGGTCGGTCGTCGGGTCGAGTCCCTGCAGCATCCGTGCAATCTCGGGAACTGTGTACATGTAGTCGGCGTCGAGAACGTCGACCGGGTCGTACAGAAGGTACCCATACAGCGCGTCGAAGTCGTCTTTCGGCTTCGGCATACACGTCGCTTCTCGGTCGACGGGGAAAATCCCGCCGACCCATCTTTCCGGTATGTTATCATATGGTTTATAAGACAACCTTTATCACACGATACGAGAGACTCGGAGGTAATGAGCGATGCAGCCTCCCGATTCGTCGAAGTCTTCCGGGAATTCGGCGGGGATGCGCTTCGGGACGTTTGGGTCTTCGACCGGAACGGGCACCAACCACTATACCTCAGGGACGACATCGAGTCGGCGATTTCCGACATCGACGTCTCCCACCTCGTCGACAACGAGCGATTTGGGTATATCACCCGGGACACCTACGAAGCACTCTACTACGCAGATTACAGCTACACCATCCGCGGCTTCGACGCGTTCGAGCAGTTCCGGACGTTCGTCGGCGACACGCCTGTCGGTGTGTTCGCGGGCTTCGACGTGACCGACACTGGACGAAACTTCGCGGCGCTGAACGACCGTATTCAGGATATCGCGGACGACCTCGACGTCGAGGAACTTCTCGAAGACTGAACCAGCGTCACGACTCGGAGTAGCAGACAGCAGGTAGCGTAGCGACGAACACGACGGCGCTTCGCGTCCGGTGCGAGCAGTCGAAAGAAATATCGGGGTTTTCTGGGCGTTACTCGAAGAGTTCGACGGCCTGCTCGTAGCGGGAAGCAGGTTCGTCCCAGTCGACGACCTCGAAGAACGCGGAGACGAAGTCACCGCGGGCCGGGCCGTAGTCGTGGTAGTAGGAGTGTTCCCAGACGTCGAGCGCCAGAATCGGGTGCGAGCCCCAGAGTGCGCCCTGGTCGTGCTTGTCGACGACGACGTTCCGAAGCTGGTTCGAGAACGAGTCGTACACCAGCAGTGCCCAGCCGCCAGCNGTGCGAGCCCCAGAGTGCGCCCTGGTCGTGCTTGTCGACGACGACGTTCCGAAGCTGGTTCGAGAACGAGTCGTACACCAGCAGTGCCCAGCCGCCAGCGGCACCCGCTGCGGCTTCGAATTCACCCTTCCAGGCTTCGTAGGAACCGAAGTCCTCCGCGATGCGGTCCGCGAGTGCGCCTTCCGGCTCGTCGCCACCCTCTGGGGACATGTTCTGCCAGAAGAGGTCGTGGAGAATGTGTCCACAGCCGTTGTGGGTGACATTGCGAAGTGCGCCAGCGGACGAGCCGAACTCGCCAGCCTCGCGGTTCGCTTCGAGCGTCTCTTCGGCGGCGTTCCAGCCGTTGACGTAGCCCTGATGGTGGGTGTCGTGATGCCACGTCAGCACCTGCTCGGAAATGTGTGGTTCAAGCGCGTCGTACTCGTACGGAAGCGGGTCGAGTTCGTANGGTGGGTGTCGTGATGCCACGTCAGCACCTGCTCGGAAATGTGTGGTTCAAGCGCGTCGTACTCGTACGGAAGCGGGTCGAGTTCGTAGCTCATAATGTATAACCTCCGTACTTTGGGTGGGACGGAAACATGTTAAATCTTGAGGAGTGGTGTGGTACCACAAGACACGGTCACACGGTCGCAGTCCGGTGATTTTTCGACTTTCGAGAAATAATTTCCACTCCGATTTTGGGGTCGATTACCTGTTCTTGTCAGCCCTCGAACGGAGTCGTTCGCCGCTCGTATTCGATTTCCCGTGCGACTCGATTGGCGACGTCGGCACCGAACTCGCGTTCGACCACGTGCAGCGACAAGTCGAGCCCGGAGGTGACGCCGCCAGCAGTGAGTACGTCACCGTCGTCGACGACGCGGGCCGAGACCACGTCGGCATCGGTGGCTCGGAGGTCGTCCAGCGCGTCGCCGTGTGCCACTGCTGGTCGTCCGTCGAGAATGCCAGCGCGAGAGAGTAGCATCCCGCCGGTACAGACGCCAGCGACGGTCGCCCCCGATTCGTGAAGCGCCGCAATCGCCTCTGGAATGTCGCCTTTCTCGGCTTCGGCCCACGCACTCTGTTCGGCACGGGAGTTCCACCCGCCGCCGGGGACGACGAGAAGGTCTGGGTCGTCTGCGTCGGGGTCGAGAACCCCATCGACGCCGACGCGCATCCCGTGGCTCGCGGTGACTGTGTCGCGGTCGTCGAGCGCGACGAGTCTCGCCGTGCAGTCCGCACCGAATGCGCCGGCGTTCTGGAACACTTCGAACGGGGCGACAGCGTCGAGTTCGTCGAAGCCGTCGTAGAGGAGAATCGAGACGTGCATACCTCGGCAATCGGTTCGAACCGAGTTAGCCGTTCGTGCTGCGGCGATGGTAGTTCCCCGCGTTGTGACGACGGTCTACTCAGTCGTCGCCGCGTGCGGTCTCGAACATCGAAAGCGCCATCTCTCGTCGGTCGGCGTGGTCCACGATTGGGTCCGGGTAGTCGGGTGCAACCCGGTTTCGTTCCGTCTCGCTCAACTCGTGCCACTCGTGGATGGCGTTCGCGCTTGCCTCCCGCAGCTCGGGGACGTACTGCTTGATGTACTCGGCGTCCGGGTCGTAGCGCTCGCCCTGCGTCATCGGGTTGAAGATACGGAAGTACGGCTGGGCGTCGGTCCCCGTCGAGGCGGCCCACTGCCACCCGCCGTTGTCGTTTGCAGTGTCGTGGTCCGAGAGATACTCCCGGAAGTGCGCGTAGCCGTGTCGCCAGTCGCACAGCAGGTCCTTCGTCAGGAACGACGCGACAATCATCCGAACGCGGTTGTGCATGTACGCCTCTTCTCGAAGTTGACGCATCCCGGCGTCGACGATAGGGTAGCCGGTGTGTCCCGATTTCCACGCCGCCAGCTCCTCGGGGTCGTCGCGCCACTGGATGTCGTGTTCGTACTCTTTGTAGTTCTCGGAGACGACGTTCGGGTTGAACCACAGGACGTGGCTGTAGAACTCGCGCCACGCGAGTTGCGATTGGAACTCCTCGACCGACTCGTCGCGATCGCCACCCACGCCTTCTCGGGCGGCCGCTGTCTTCGCGAGCACCTCACGGACGCCAATCGTCCCGAACTTGAGGTCCGTCGAGAGGCGCGATGTCCCACCGCGTGCGGGAAAGTCCCGGTCGTCGGCGTAGCGGTAGATGTCGTCTTCACAGAAGTCAGCCAGTCGCGCTCGTGCCGCCTCGGTTCCCGCGGAAATCACGTCGGCGTCCGGGGCGTCGAACCCGAGGTCAGAAAGCGTCGGTAGCGACCCGACCGTGACGTTCTCGACCGACGAGACGGCCGATTCGAGCGTCTCTGCGTCGGCGAGGTCGGTCGCGTCAGGGTCAGGAAACGGGTCTGGTTTGTCGCGGTCGCGCCACTTCTTCCAGAAGTAGGTGTACACCGAGTAAGGGTCGCCCGCGTTCGTCGTGATACTGCCCGGCGGGAAGATAATCGCGTCGTGGACTGTCTCGCGGTCGATTCCCGCCTCGTCGAGTGCGAGCTCCACGGCCTGGTCCCGCTCTTTGGCGAGTCCCGAGTAATCGACGTTCCAGACGACGCGCTCGGAACCGAGCGCCTCGGCAACGGCGGGGACGAGAGACCGGGGGTCGCCACGAGCGACGAGGAGGTCACTTCCCCGACCCCGATACGACGCCCGGAGTTCGGCGAGCGCGTCGAGCATGTATCGGACCCGAGGCGCCCCCGCGTGTTCGAGAACTGCGTCGTCGAACACGAACAGCGGAGCGACGACGTCCTCGTCCTCCGCGGCGGCTGTCGCGAGTCCGCGATTGTCGGCCGTTCGCAGGTCCCGCCGGTGCCAGTGCAGTTGCATATCCGCGCCTCAGGACGGACTGCACCTGAATGTGTCGGCGGTCGTGGTGGTATGCAGTTCCAAACGCGAAAAATGGTGGCCTACTCGGTGTGAGACAGTGCGTATCTGTCGAGGTAGTGACTCGGTACTCAGATGGTATCTTCTCAGAATACCTATGCAGTCTGACATTCGTACCTAATAGTACGTTATCTCCCGATTTCAGGGAACACCGCACGTTTATATTCTGGATATCTGGTGTACGCTGTCCATACCTATACGGCTACAGAACCTCGTAGCTGACATGTCCGGGCGTCAGCATTCTGTGGAACTGGACGTTCTCCAGCCCCCGCTCCGGGCGGCCGAATTAATTCCGCTCGTGGTCCTCGCGTTCCTCTGTGGGGTTCTCGGGTGGCTCGTCTGGGAACCGCTCGGAGTGTTCCTCGGCGTTCTCCCACCGGCCGTCGTCTTCGGGTTTGCGTACCAAGATAGTCGGAAATCAGCCCCACCGGGACTCCCTGCACCCGACTCGACGACACCAC
This sequence comes from Haloferax elongans ATCC BAA-1513, assembly GCF_000336755.1. GTDB lineage: Archaea > Halobacteriota > Halobacteria > Halobacteriales > Haloferacaceae > Haloferax > Haloferax elongans. The sequence goes on from NZ_AOLK01000021.1 coordinate 23,725, forward strand.
TCGCACTCGATGGCCGCGTCGACCTCACCGCGTCCCTTCGCGCTGCCAACGTGTTCTCCGCAGAGTCTTCGGAGACGCCGTCGCTATCGGAGCAGTTCCGGTCGAAGTGGCGAACGAACATGGTCGAGATGGACGACCGTGAACACGACGTAGACGCGCTGGCTGACTTGCTCGGCGTCTCTCACTCGCGTGTCGAACTCGTCTGGGACGAACGCGGATTGGTCGCTCGTCTCGACGACGGTGAAATCGGCCGCTGGACGTCCCGTGCCGCGTTCGTCGCCGACTTGACGGCCGTCACGACGTTCCGCCGACAGTACCCCGCGTGGTGGCGACTCTCCACACCGGACCGAAACCGCGTCCTCGGGGCGCTCAGGCTCAGTCTACAGCAGTGCCCGACGTGTGATGGCGACGTGTTCGTCGAGAAGGTACGGACGAACGGCACCACGTACCGTGTCACGGCGACCTGCCGAGGATGTGACGCTGAACTGTTCGACGCCGAGATGTCGGGCTCGGATAGCGGGGTCTCGGAGACCGAACCGAACAGAGGCCCGGCACAGAACCCGTCGAGCTGAGTTCCTACGGCAGCGGGTCGATGCTCTCTCGCCGCCCGTCGAGTACCGAAAACGAGTCGCCGCGTCGACGTTCGAGCCATCGTAACAGCCGCTCGGCCCACGCTAACTTTCGCGCTTTCTCCGGGCCGACAGTCGGGTCGTCGAAGTCCCAGCCAGCAAATCGCAGTTCGTCGGCACCGAGTTCGTCGGCGATGAACGCCGCACGGTCGCCGTCAGTAAACCCACCCCAGTTGACGACTGGACCGACTGGCTCGGCCTGCGTCGTCGCGAGGACGTGGTCCGCGTCGAACTTCGGCACCCACTCGCGAAGGGTCGGGATGTTATCGCCGTGGGCGGCGACAGCCACGGGCGTCCCGGCCTCGGTCAGTTCGACCGCAGTCTCGGGGTTTTTGTCCACGTCGGTCACCATCAAATCGAGGTCGAAGCCTGCCTCGCGCACCACGTCGGCGGCGGTCGAGGCGGCGACGACGATGTCAGCACCCTCGAGTCGGTCGAGGTCGTCGGCGAGTCCCGGTGCTGCACCGCAGATAACGACGGTTTGACCGGCCCAGCTCAGTCGGCCGCGGTCGAACGGAGTTGCGAGAGATGCGAGAACGTCGCGGGCGCGCTCGTCGCCGTCGCGGTCGTAGCCGAGGTCGTCAAGAATCAACTGGTAGACCGGGTTCCACGTGGTGAATTTCATCGCTGTCGCTCGGGTGTGTACGTCATAGCTGTGGCTCAGGAGTGTAACTGTATGGGCCGGAATGGCACTCGTGTACCCCTACCCGCGTGCCCTTCCGGCGTCCACAGGACCGTTTTAGAGTCGGATGGTATAAGTTTTCTCTTAGTCGAACGGTCAGCGTCGGACGAGGGTCTGACGATTGGACGATTCAGGTCGCGTGTGACGCCCTGCGTCGGCATCGTCCTGCCGGCCAGTATCGTCTCGTCCCGCTTGGGTGAGAACCGTCTCGTCAGTGCACATGAGGCCTATTGAGTGTTCATAGCAACCACTTAGTAACTATCTGGTCTGCTTGAAAGCAAGTTGGCGTCTGTGGGCTGACGCCACGAATCCTCATGACTGGCGATGGACTCCCAACGGTACTCACCGTCGACGACGAGCCTTCCTTGACAGCGCTCTACGAAGCGTGGTTACGGGACGAGTACAGTGTGTACACCGCCACGTGTGGCGATGACGCGCTTCAGCTCGTCGAAACACATGACGTCGACATCGTCATGCTCGACCGAGAGATGCCCGGCCGAAGCGGAGAGGCCGTCCTTGAGGAACTCCGTGCTCGCGGCTACGACTGCCCGGTCGTGATGGTCACTGGTGTCGAACCCGACGTGGACATCATCGAGATGCCGTTCGACGATTATCTCGTGAAACCGGTCGGGCGCGAAGGGCTCATTTCGACCGTCCAGAACCTACTCACTCGGCAGTCGTACGACGAGCACGTCCGCGAGTTCTTCGCGTTGGCCCGGAAGAAAGCCGTGCTCGAAGCGGCCTGTGACGGCAGTTCACTCTCTCTGTCGGACGAATTCACCGAACTGAAAGCCGAGTACCGTGCCGCCCGCCGGCGTGCTGACGCCGCCCGTGACGACCTTCTCACCGAGGAACTCGGCGAGGTAGTACTGCACCACTGATGACGACGCGTGGAACCGTCTGGTGATGAAATCGCGTTTCCTTCCCCGGTTCGTGAGACAGCGGTACGCTGTCAAATTCGTTCTCGTCCTCGGCGTCGTGGCGTTCGCGATTGCGCTCGTCGGCGGGTACTCGTACGTCCACGCCAACGACGTCATCGGCGACGAGACGCGGACAGAGATGGTTGCGGACGCAGAGATTCAAGCACAGAACCTCGACGAGTGGCTCACTCGAATGGAGGTGCAGATGCGTTCGCTCTCGGAGTCTGCGGCCTTCCAATCGGGCGACGAGCGTGATATCAGTCTCTATCTCTGGTCGGTGGTCGAACGCGACAGCGACATCGACGCGGCCTACTATATCGACACGAGAAACGAGACCGTCATCACGGGGACTGGAAGCGCCAGTATCGCCTCGGCCGAGTCGGTGACGAAGTTCTATGGCCGACAGGAGTTCACTGCGCTGGCGCAACGAACGCAGGGTGACGTGGTCATTTCCGACCCGTTCCGTCCCTCGCCGGACGCCGCGCCGGTCATTCTCTTTGCGACGGCAATCCCATCCGAACCGAACCGCGCGGTCATCGCCGTTGCGAACCTCGAATCGCTCTCTAAAGCACACCTCCACGACAACGCCGACGGTCGGTTCGTCGTCGTCGACCCCGAGGGAACCGTCGTCCTCGCCGAAGACGAATCACGGATACTGAGTTCCGACAGTTTGGACGGGGCACAGTACGGTGACACCTCGGGGTACCTCTCGGGCGTGTCGCTCCAAGAGACGTCGACCGAGGTCGGCTATGCTCACCTCGACGCACACGCGTGGGTCGTCACGTCTCGCGTCCCGACGGACTCGGCCTACGCGCTCCGGACAGACATCCTCACGCAGATTCTCGCGACCCTGTTGGTCGTCGGCATCGGTGCGGGCGTCATCGCCGCCACCATCGGTCGTGACACCGTCGACGCGGTGCAGACGCTGGCTGCCAAAGCGACTGCACTCCGCGACGGTAACCTGGACGTCCCCATTGAGCGCGACCGAGAAGACGAGTTCGGCGACCTCTACGAGGCGTTCGACGTGATGCGAACGTCGCTTCGAGACCAGATTGTCGAGGCTGAGCGAGCGCGACGAGAGGCGGAAGACGCCAGAGAAGAGGCATGGGCCGAAAAGGAGGCCTCCGAGCGTCGCCGCCGACATCTCGAACGAACTGCCGAGACCTACGCGCAGGTGATGCAGGCCTGCGCCGACGGCGACCTCACGGAACGAATCGACCCTGACGACGAAAGCGAGGCGATGGCGGTCGTCGGCCGGTCGTTCAACGAGATGATGGACGAAGTCGAGGCGCGCAACGAGCAACTGAAGACCGTCTCACACGTGCTCTCGCACGACCTTCGAAACCCACTCAACGTCGCAATCGGGCGCGGAGAACTCCTCGAAGAAGACGCCGCGAACGACCACGTCGGCCCGCTTTTGGAGTCGCTCGACAGAATCGACGCCATCATCGACGACGCGCTGGTTCTCGCGCTGCAAAGTCGGGTCGAGGACACGCTTCCGGTGACGTTACACGACGTCGCCCAGCGGGCGTGGTCGCACGTCGATACCAAGGACGCGACACTCACCGTCGACGAATCGCTTCGATTCGCGGCCGACCCGAACCTCGCCGGCCACGTCTTCGAGAACCTCTTTCGGAACGCGGTCGACCACGGTGGTCACGACGTGAGTGTCCGAATCGGGGCGCTCTCTGAGACGCACGGCTTCTACGTCGAAGACGACGGTCCCGGAATCGACCCTGCGGACCGAGACGAAGTTCTCGAACCGGGCTACACGACCAACCGTGCCAACGGTGGCACCGGATTCGGCCTCCCAATCGTCGTCCAGGTGGCCGACGCCCACGGCTGGACCATCAGCATCGAGACGGCTACTGACGGTGGCGCGCGCTTCGAGTTCACCGACGTGGCCGACGTCGAAGCGAACGTCGGGAGCGCAGCCACCACCGTATGACCGCATTGCATTCAGCAATCGGACGTGACACCTTCGCCCGCCAAAAATGACCGACTCGACACCCACAGACCCCTCGACACGATGCACAGCGTACGTCAATCGCCGGACAGCCCTCGGAACGCTCGGGTCGCTCGGACTCTCCGCACTCACGGGCTGTCTCGGTGGCGAAGCGAGCAGTTCCCCAAATCAGTCCACGACGACCGCGACGACCGCGACCCCAGAGAACCTCTCTGGACGCATCCGAATTGCCGGAAGTAGCACTGTCTACCCGCTGACGCTCGCCGTCGGTAACGCGTTCATGAAGAAGCACCCCGAAGTCACCGTCTCGGTCACATCGACCGGGACCGGCGGCGGATTTGCGGACTTCTTCTGCTCGGACCGAACCGCCATCAACGACGCGAGTCGAGCAATCGCCGACGACGAAGTCGCCGCGTGCGAGCGCGCAGGTGTCGAGCCGATTGGCTTCCAAATCGCTATCGACGCCATCACGGTCGTCGTCAACCCCGATGCCGACTGGGTGGACTGCGTCACACTGGACGAACTCGCCGACATCTGGGGCGTCGGCGGTGCGACGACGTGGAGTGACGTCCGACCGGAGTGGCCGGACGAACCGCTTGACCTCTACGGCCCGACGACCGCCTCGGGAACGTTCGATTACTTCGGTGAGACTGTCCTCGGGCCCGACACCGACCAGCGGACCGACCACGAGACGACAGAGCAGGACAACGTCATCGCCCGGAACGTCAGCAACTCCACGTACTCGATGGGATACTTCGGACTCGCGTACTTCCTCCAGAACAAGGACGCGGTGCGAGCGGTCTCCATCGACGAGGGTTCGGGGTGCGTGTCGCCGTCGCCGGACCACGCCAAGAGCGATACGTACGGAGCGCTCTCTCGGCCGCTGTACATCTACGTCGCCGCGGACGAACTTTCACGCCCCGAAGTCGCCGCGTTCGTTCGATACTACCTTCAACAGTCCATGACGACGGTCCCCGCGGACGTCGGGTACGTCCCCGTGACCGAGCGAATGGCCACGGCGAACCTCGACACGCTCGATGGGTTCCTCTCGAAGTCGTGACCGGCATCACGCTCTTTTTATCCGTTGCTCGGTAACGCTGGCTTATGGCGAAGGTCAGCGTTGGACTCCGAGGATGGCGATTCGAGGAGTCAGAGATATTCTCTGAAGAGGGTGAGTTCAAACCGCTCGACGAGATTCCCGAAGACGCCCGCGAGCGTCTCGTTCGACTCGTGAATCTCGTCGAAGAACCGTGCGACGCCTGCTATCTCGTCCACGGCGACGAGGAGATTCAACAGTGTCGGCAGGCGGCTATCGTCTACGGCGAACCCGGCGAGGAGGTCCTCCTGTGTTCCCAACACGAACCGGACTTCCTCTATTGGTTCCGCGAGGAAGGCGGCCGCGAACTGGCGGGCGACGATATCTTCGCAGACGCCTTCCACGAGTGGTTCGTAGACGACGGCCGCGCCCCCGAGGGCTACGCAGGCATCGACCACGTCGAAACCGACCCCGACGACCTCCCGTCGCCGCCGGACGCGTCCGAGATTCAGCGTCGTCTCGAAGAGGGCTTCGAGGGCGAACGAATCAACCTGCGTGATTACGGCCCGCAGGACGACGATTCGACTCCCCTCGAGGAAGGCGACCTCGACGATATCGACCTCGACACCGACTACCCGACCAAATGAGCGACGACGCAGCCTCGACCCCGACGGCTGGCGACGACTCGGACCACGAGTTCGTCGTCGTCGTGGTCGAACCCGAGACGCCCGGCAACGTCGGTACCATCGCTCGGGCGATGAAGAACTTCGGTATCTACGACCTCCGTCTCGTCAATCCGCCGCCGTTGGACCCCGACGGAGAAGCCTATGGGTTCGCCGGACACGCCCGCGAAGACGTGCTTCCGAACGCGACCGAGACGACCTTAGAGGAGGTCGTCGAGGAGTTCCACACCATCGGAACGACCGCCGTCTCTCACGAGGACTCCACCCGACACGTCCGCTACCCGTTCAAGACGCCCGCCGAAGTCGCCGACTCATTGGAGTCGGTACAGACCAAGACGGCACTCGTCTTCGGCCGCGAGGGGACCGGCCTCGACAACGAGGAACTCGGGATGCTCGACGAGGTGTGCTGTATCCCGGCTGACCACCGCTACCCCGTCTTGAACCTTGGACAGGCGGCGACCATCCTCATGTACGAACTCCGTCGCTTCACCGTCGACGAGATACAACTCCCCGACGTGGAGCGAGAGCGTGCTTCCGAGGCCGAAATCGACGTCGTCTACCGGTTCTTCGACGACCTGCTCGACGCCATCGACTACCGGGAACACAAGCGCGAGAAGACGTCGCAGATGATGCGACGACTCGTCGGCCGCGCGCACCCGACAGAGCGCGAGGCGGCCACGCTCACGGGTGTCCTTCGCCGCGCCGCAGAACACGTTCGGAATCCCGAGCGCTTCCGCGACGACGACTGACCTCGCTCCGGATTACTCCGATTCTCGGCGGACGAACATCACGAGGCCGACGAACGAACAGACCTTCTCCACCTCGCCTGACTCGCGCTCTGCGTAGGTCGTCGTCCGAATCTCGGCGAGTCCGCGGTCGTCCGTCTCGGGCGTCAGCTCTAGCACTTCGTTCTCGATAGTGAGCGTGTCGCCAGGATAGACCGGTTTCCACCAGCGGAGTTCGTCAACGCCCTTCGCGCCGAGAGCCGCGGAGTCGTTGAGGAAGCCGTCCACGAGGAGGCGCATCGTCATTGCGGTCGTGTGCCACCCGCTGGCGATGACGCCGCCGTACATCGACTCGGCTTCCGCCCGCTCGGGGTCGGTGTGGAACCACTGCGGGTCGTACTGCTCGGCGAACTCCAGAATCTCGTCTCTGGAAACGTCGTAGTCGCCGAATTCGTAGATATCGCCGACCGTGAGGTCTTCGAAGAATCGCATATGACTCGCTTCGGACGGCAGTGTCGAGAAAGTAGCGGTGTGTCGAGAACCCCAACGCCCGACAACTGTTTGCGACATGCGCTCGTAGGTAGTCCCGAGATGGCCTCGCCCGCAGGTCGCTCGCGCTTCCAGATGGTTCTGGTGGGAGTGACCGTCCTCGTGTTTTATCTCACGCTCAGCGCCCTCAGCGCCTTTGCAGTGGTGACGCTGTGGCGACTCCGCCCTGACCCCGTGACGGGTGCGCTGGTCGGCGTCGGCATCGCGGTCGTACTCGGCTATCTGAGTTTCCGCTTCGGGACGGTACGACTTCTCAGTCAACTCGACGCCCGTGACCTCTCGCCGATGGAGGCACCCAGTGTCTATCGCCTCCGCGACCGCTTGTCTGAACAGATGGGAATCACGCCGCCGTCACTGAAACTGGCGCACTTTGCGGCCCCGAACGCGATGGCGCTCGACCCAGTCGGCCGCGACGTGGTCGTCCTTGACGCGGCGCTGTTTCGATTGCTCGACGGCAACGAGTTCGAGGCGCTGTTGGCGCACGAACTCGCGCACCTCGAACGAAAAGACAGCCTCGTCCAGTCGCTCGTCGCAAGCATCATCCAGACTGCCGTGGGCGTCGGGTTCTTCGTCGTCTCACCAGTGACGTTCCTAACGACCGGTATCGCGCTCGGGACCGCGTGGATTCGCGGAACGCCACGCGAATGGGACAAGACGATTCCGGGGCGGTTCCGACGACTCCTCGATACGTTCGTCGGTGCGTTCGGCTTCGGCCTGACAGTTCTCGTTCGCTTGCAGGCACGCAAGCGCGAATTCGCCGCCGACGCCAGAGCCGCGGAGGTGACAGGTAAGCCGCTTGCCCTCGCGTCGGCGCTGCGGAAACTGGAACGCGCATCCCGACCGAAATGGGGCATGTCGCCGCTGTGGGTCTACGGCGAAGTCGAGGTCGACGACCCCGTGTCGGACCTCCTTTCGACCCACCCCGCGACCGACGAGCGCGTAGAGCGCCTGCAAGAGATGGCCGACGAGTCGATGACGCACATCGAGGTGGAGTAACGTGCCCGGAACGCCCGACCCTGTGCTCGGTAGTCAGCTACTGACGTACACCCTCGCATCAGTCACCAGTCTCGTGTTGGTCGCCGTGGTGTATGCAACCCGGAGACGAATCGCCCGCAGTTGGGTACCGCTGGCACTGCTCGGGTTCGGGTATGCCACCGTGACGCTCTCGGTCTGGGCAGTTGCCCGGCTTGCGACCGATGCGCTTCCCTCTGGAATCATCGAAGACCCCCTTTCGGCGGCCGGGTTCATCGCGTTCTCGTTCGCGGTGCTCGCCGGGTTCGTCGTCGTTGCGGCCGGGTTGTACGCGCGTCGTGGTCTCCTCGTGCCGCTCGTCGGTCTGTTCGGCTTCACCGAACTCGTCTGGTGGTCGTTTCTGCACGTTCGCGGCGAGACCGACGCACTCGGGATGTTTGCCCTATTCGGGCCGGTGCTCGTCGTTGCCCTCCTCCTCGCGGCCGTTTTCGAGTACGTCGCTCGGACGCTCTGGAATCGGGCGACTCGCGGTGGCGACCGCTCGATGACGTGAGAACGCAGCAAAAAGGACGACTGCGCGGCCCCGGCGTTAGGATCGCTTTTGAATCTCTTCGCGGAGCACGTCGCTCACGACGCCACCGTCGGCCTTGCCGCGGAGTGCGCCCATTGCTTCGCCCATGAGGGCGGAGAACGCGCCCATGCCTTGTTCTTCGACCTGTCCGGCGTTACGCTCGACGACTTCCGCGATTGCCTCGCGGACTTCGTCTTCGGAGACGCCCGAGAGTCCGGCCGCTTCGACCGCTTCTTCGGCCGTGTGGTCCGGGTTGTCGGCGATAGTTTCGAGGACTTCGTTGACGCCCTCTTTCGCGAGGTCGCCGTCTTCGACGAGATGCATGACGGCGAGCAGGTGGTCGTCGGTGATGTTCTCGACCGCGACGTCGTCGCGGCGGAGTTCGGTGAGCGTCGATTCGAGGAGCCCCGCCGCGAACGTCGCGTCGATGCCCTCGTCGACCGCCTGCTCGAACAGCGGCATCTTGCGGCCGTAGGCCACTTGGTCGGCGAGTCCCGCGTCGAGACCGAACTCGTCCTGATAGCGGTCGACCTTCTCGGTGAGGAGTTCGGGCGTCTCCACGTCGCTGGGGTCGAGGTCGACCGGGATGACGTCCGTCTCGGGGTACATCCGGGCCGCGCCGGGAAGCGGGCGAAGGTAGCGCGTCGTGCCGTCGTCGTTGGCACCGCGGGTCTCTTCGGGGACTTCCTCGATTGCGACTTCGGCGCGGTCGGCCACCGCCTCGATGGCGAGGTCGGCCGTTTCGGGGTCGTCGGCGACGATTGCGACTGCGTCTTCGGGACCGGCATCGACTGCCTCGCGGAGCGCGTCGACTTCGTCCTCGGTGACGCCGTAGGCGGGGAGTTCGTCGGTGTGGAAGATGCCACCCGCGCCGTGGCGCTTGGCGTGGTCGGAGAACTCGGTTCCGAGGCGGCGGTCGGGCTGGAGTTCGCGGCCGACGAGGCCATCGAAGCCAGCGAGACGAACGCCCATGACCTTCCCACCGGAGTCGAGCGCGCCGCGGATGACGCCGGAGTCGGAGTCCTCGAACACGTCAGTCACGTCGGTCACGTCGCCGACGGCGGCCTCACGAGACCGCAGTTCGTCGCGAATCTCGATGAGTTCGGCCTGTCGGCCGACTTCGAAGCGGACGATTTCGTCGATTTGGTCGAGGGCCTGTACACCCTTGATTTCGACGCGTGCGCCCTCTTCGATGGAGACGTTGACGTCCTGGCGGATGGTGCCGAGGCCGCGCTTTACTTTACCGGTAGAGCGCAGGAACATCCCGATGGTCTCGGCCGCCTCGCGTGCCTGCTCGGGCGAGGAGATGTCCGGGCCGGTTCCGATTTCGACGAGCGGGATGCCGAGGCGGTCGAGACTGAAGAGGACGCCGTCGTCGCGCTCTTCGATGCGCTGGGCGGACTCCTCTTCGAGCATGATGTCGACGATAGAGACTGGACCCTCGCTCGTCTCGATTTCCCCGTCCTGCGCGACGAGCGTGGTGCGCTGGAAGCCGGAGGTGTTCGAGCCGTCGATGACGAGTTTGCGCATCACGTGCGCTTGGTCGACCACCTGCATGTCGAGCAGTTCGGCGATTTGCATCGCCACGGTTCGCGCCTCGACGTCGAGTTCGTGCGGCGGTTCGTCGTCTTCTTCGACCAGACAGGTCGTGTCGTAGGCGAGGTACTCGAACTCGCGGTCGACACGGCTCTCTTCGAGGGCAGCTTCGTCGAGTTCGCCGAGTTCACTCTTCGTCGGGTGGAGGAAGCGCGTGAACGTCCGTTCCGCTTCGTCGGGCTCGCGAAGTGCCGTCGGACAGCTACAGAACAGCTTCGTCGCAGTGTCGAGTTGCTGGTGAATCTCCAGCCCCGCGACGAGTCCGAGGTCCTCGTAGTCGTACTCGCTCATTGGTACTCCCTGTGACCGCGGGACTAAAAAAGGAATCAGTCTGCCGTCAGAGACGGCGAAGTCCCTGACCTATGCCCTCGACTTGCTCACACTCTGGGCAAATATATGTCCAACCATCGTTTGTCGCTCTCCCCTCCGCGAAGACGGCCCCACAACCTCGACATTCCAACATGTCTCGCCCATGGGCCCGCTGCTGTTGCAGTCCGGGCATATCTCTATAGACGTAGAATTAAGGCTTGAAAATACCGATTTCCGCGATTTCCTGTGAAAATCTTGTTCGATGACGATTGTCACGGCAGCGCTGTGTAGTGATTGTTGGCCAAATACAGAGTAAATCTAACGTCGTTCAGATTCGTATTTGTCCTCTACTCCAGGCATGCTAACCACTAACATAGTGGTTTATGGCGTTCCTAAAATATCAAAAAGTTAGAATTTAATCTATTGAGTTCTCAGTCGTCGCCGAGAATACCCGGGTGGGTCATCTTCTCGGGGTCGAGAACCTCGTCGGCTTCCGCTTCCGTGAGGTAGCCTTCGTCGATGGCGACCTGTCGGACCGTCTTGCCTTCGGCGAGTGCCCGTTTCGCGACCTTAGAGGCCTTGTCGTAGCCGATAGCCGGGTTGAGGGCCGTCGCGAGCGCCATGGACTGTTCGACCTGCTCTGCGCAGTGTTCCTCGTTGGCTTCGAGTTTGGCGACGAAGCGCTCGGCGAACACTTCCGAGGAGTTCGCGAGGAGTTTCGCCGATTCGAGGAAGTTGTGCGCGAGCACGGGCTTGTAGAGGTTAAGGTCGATTTGACCCTCGGCAGCACCGGCGGCGACGGCGGCGTCGTTGCCGACGACCTGCTTGTGGACCTGATTGACCGCTTCGGCGACGACCGGGTTGATTTTGCCGGGCATGATGGACGACCCGGGCTGGTTTTCCGGCTGTTCGAGTTCGCCGAGACCGTTGCGTGGGCCGGAGGCGAGCAGGCGGAGGTCGTTGGCAATCTTGTTGAGCGAGCCAGCGACAGTGCGGAGTGCACCGTGTGCCTCGGACATCGCGTCGTGTGCGGCCTGCGCCTCGAAGTGGTTGTCGGCTTCGCGGAACTCGACGCCGGTCTCTTCGGACATGTACTCAGCCGCCTTCGCGGGGAACTCGGGGTGCGTGTTCAGTCCCGTCCCGACGGCGGTGCCGCCGAGTGCGAGTTCGCCGAGGTGGTCGCGGACGTTCTTCACGCGCTTGATACCCTTCTCGACCTGCGTGCGGTAGCCGCCGAACTCCTGTCCGAGACGGACGGGAGTCGCGTCCTGCAGGTGCGTGCGGCCGGTCTTGACGACGCCGTCGAACTCGTCTTCCTTGTCGGCGAGCGCGTCGGCGAGCGTCTCCAGTGCGGGGATGAGGTCTTTCTCGACCGCTTCGAGCGCCGAGACGTGCATCGCGGTCGGGATGACGTCGTTCGAAGACTGGCCGAAGTTGACGTGGTCGTTCGGGTGGACGGCGCGGTCGCCGATTTCCTTGCCCATGATTTCGGCGGCGCGGTTGGCGATGACCTCGTTTACGTTCATGTTCGACGAGGTGCCCGAGCCGGTCTGGAAGACGTCGACCGGGAACTGGTCGTCGAGTTCGCCCGCGATGACTTCGTCGGCGGCAGCGACGACCGCCTCGGCGACGTCCTCGTCGATCATGCCGAGGTCACGGTTCGCCTGCGCGGCGGCCTTCTTGACGACGCCCAGTGCGCGCACGAAGCGTCGCCCGAACGTGATTCCCGAGATGGGGAAGTTCTCGACCGCGCGCTGGGTCTGTGCGCCCCAGTACGCGTCGACCGGTACCTCCATCTCCCCGAGACTGTCCTGCTCGATACGGAACTCGTCGTTACCCATGCGTGGGCGGTCTGCGCGGCGTCAGGTAAAATCCATTGGTCTGTGCCGTTCGTTCACACGAAATCTGAGAATTTACTAATATCTGAATAATTATTTATTCTTGGTGTATCTTGGCGCTGTCTGACGGTTTCACTGACTAATATTAATTACTCATGAAAATTTACTCAGTTCCGAATTACAAATTAGAAAGATTTAAGTAGCCGAATCTAAACCGTATGTGTAGAGCTGTCACGGTTCAAAAATCATGACTGATACACCAGACACAGACGGACTCTCTCGACGCACGTATCTGAAAGTAGCAGGAGGAGCGGGCAGTGCAGCGCTTCTGGCCGGGTGTACCGGCGGTGGAAACGACGATTCGGACGCCGAGGCAACCGATTCGGACGGCGGAAGTTCCGGTGACTCGGAGACGACAGAAAGCGGCGGCGAGGGAAGTTCCGGTGGCAACGCACTCGAAGTGCAGCACTGGTGGACCGGCGGCGACGGTGGTGCCGCCATCCAGGCGCTCTTCGAGGGCTTCAAAGAGAAGTATCCGGACATCGAAGTGACGGAGAACCCGGTGGCTGGCGGGGCCGGACAGAACCTCCACGCAGTCATCAAAAAGCGCATCCTCAACAACGACCCGCCGAGTTCGTGGCAGGCGTGGCCGGGTGCGAACCTGCAGCCGTACACGGACGCCGACAAGCTGGCCGACATCGAAGAGTCGGTGTGGGGCCACAACGACATGAAGAACGCCTACCTCGACGGGCCGAAGAAGGCAGCCAAGCCCGCAGGGGAGTTCGTCACGGTCCCCCTCAACATCCACCGGCTGAACAACCTCTTCTACAACGTCGAAGTCGTCGAAGACGCCGGTGTCGACCCAGCGAGCATCGACTCGCCGAGCGCACTCGTCGATGCCATGGCGAAAGTCGAAGAAGCCGGCTACGTCGGCATGGCCCAGCAGACGAAGTCTGCATGGTCCACCGGCCAGCTCTGGGCGCAGGTGCTCCTTGGCGAGTTCGGTGCGGACGTGTACGCCGACGTGACGGCGGGTAACGTCGAAGCGAACGCCGAGGCAGTCAAAGAGTCGCTCAAAATCGTGAAGCAGTACTCCGAGTACTACCCGAACGACGCCGGGTCCATCTCGTGGCAGGACGCCAACTCGAAGGTCATCGAGGGCGACGCGGCGTTCTTCCACCAGGGCGACTGGGCTGCGGGGATGTACCGCGGACAGGACGGCTTCGAGTACGAGACTCACTGGAACCAGGTTCCCTTCCCGGGGACGAAGGGCGTCTACGCGCTCAACATGGACTCGTTCCCCTTCCCGGCGAACAACCCGTCCCCCGAGGCGACCAAGAAGTTCCTCCGCTACGTCGGCTCCGTCGACGCGCAAAAGCGGTTCAACCCCAAGAAGGGCTCTATCCCGCCGCGCACCGACGTTCCGAAGGACGCCTTCGGTCCGTTCCTGCAGAGCCAGATGGACGACTTCGCGAACTCCGACGCCCAGCCGCTGTCGATTCAGCACGGACTCGCTGTCAGCCCCGACGCGCTCACCGGATTCGGTGACGCCATGTCGTCGTTCATCTCCGGCTACGACGTTGAGTCGGCCTACGCCGACCTGAAGGCGGCGTTCGAATAGGCGACTTCCTCCCTTTCCACTTTCATCATGTCACTCAACACCCTCAAGCGACTCCTAGGCCGCGACGGCAGCGGGGGGAGTGGGACTGGCCCTCTCCCCGACGATATCGCGTCGCTCCGGGGCGGCATCCAGTCGGCGGTGTCGTCGCTCCGCGAGAGCGAGGCGGTTCGCTCCGCGCCGTTCTGGCTCCCGCCGTTCCTGCTGATGGGCTTTTTCGTCTACGGCGCTATCGGCTGGAACGTCATCATCTCCTTTACCGACTTCGCGGGGCTGCAACTGCCGACGTACGACCCCACGGCGTTCGACCTGGAGATGTACCGTCGCGCCCTCTCTGACGGCCAGTTCTGGCTCGCGACGCGGAACACGTTCGTGCTCCTCGTCTCGTTTACGGGACTCTCGCTGGCCGGTGGCCTCGGACTCGCCATCCTCGTCGACCGGGGCATTCGCTTCGAGAACTGGTTCCGAACCATCTACCTGCTGCCGTTCAGCCTGTCGTTCGTCGTGACGGCGGTGTTCTGGCGGTGGATGTACAACTTCGATTCGGGCGTCATCAACGTCTTCCTTCGGGGAATCGGCCTCGATTTCCTCGCGTCGAAGTGGCTCGCTGGCGGCGTCGAACTGGGCGCGCTCAGTGCGATTCCGCTCGTTCCCGAGACGCTGCAGTTCAAGCTCTTCGCCGTCATCTTCGCGCTGCTCTGGCAGTTCAGCGGCTACGCGATGGTCGTGTATCTCGCTGGATTGCGGGCGATTCCCGACGACCAGTACGAGGCCGCGCGGGTCGACGGCGCATCGACGGTGCGGATGTACCGCCGGGTCATTCTCCCGCAACTTCGCGCGTCGACCGTGAGCGCCGCCGTCGTCCTGATGGTGTTCGCGCTCAAGGCGTTCGACTTCCTGTACGTGATGTTCGGGAACAACCCCGGCCCCACGGCAGACATCCTCTCGACGATGATGTACCGACAGGCGTTCGCCGCGAACGAGTGGGCCTACGGCTCTGCTATCGCCGTGGTCCTGTTCCTCGTGGCGCTGGCGGTGGTCGCACCATACCTCTACGGTGAGTACCGGCGGGGTGAACTATGAGCGTCCGCGACGACATCGCCGACCAACTCGGTGTCGACCTCGAAGGGTTCGACCCGATTCGAGTCGTCCTTTACGGGACGCTCGTCGGCCTCGTGGCGTTCTACCTCTCGCCCCTCGAATCGGGGCTGATGACCGCGCTGAAGACCGAAGCCGAGTTCGCCACGTCGCCACCGTTCGTGCCGCCGACGGCGGACGGCTTCACGCTCGAACCCTTCAGCGTCGCCATCGACACGCTCGCGTCGGCCATCCTGAACAGTATCATGCTCGCGGTTCCGGCGACGATTCTGTCGGCCCTGCTCGGGAGCTTCGCGGCCTACGGCCTCACGAACTTCGAGTGGCGCGGCCAACTCGGCGTCGTCACGCTGTTCATCGCGGGTATCTTCATCCCGTACCAGGCCGTGCTGATTCCGCTGTCGCGGCTCTGGGCTATCGTGAACACGAAGGAGTTGCTCGCGCCCATCCTCGACATCACGCTGTTCTCGGTGCAGGTGCCCGTCCTCGGAACGGTCGAACTCGCGACGCACCCGCACTACGCGAGCATCATCAACCTCATCATCACCCACGCGGCGTACGGGATTCCCATCACGACGCTCCTGTTCCGGAGCTACTACAAGAAGCTCTCGACGGAGATGCTGGAGGCGGCACGCCTCGATGGCGCGAGCGCCTTTACGGTCTACCGCCGTATCGTGCTCCCGCTTTCGACGCCGATGTTCGCGGTGACGCTCATCTACCAGTTCACGCAGATTTGGAACGACCTGCTGTTCGCGCTGGTCATCATCCCCTCGGGGTCCGGCCCCGCGGCGGTGGCGACCATCGCGCTCAACGAACTGACGGGTGGCATCATCCAGACGTTCAACACGCAGATGGCCGGTGCCTTCGTCGCCGCCCTGCCGACGTTGCTCGTCTACATCCTGTTCGGCGACAAGTTCGCCAAGGGGGTCGCAGGCGAAGCATGAACGCCGCGTCCACCCACTCCAGCGTAGCACCGCAGACGACCACCACGACACCAACACAGACCCATGGCTGACCTCACACTCGACCACGTATCGAAGTTCTTCGACGACGACGGCTCGAAGGTTGTCGCCGTCGACGACGCCTCGGTGACTATCGAAGACGGGGAATTCCTCGTCCTCGTCGGTCCCTCGGGGTGTGGCAAGTCCACGACGCTCCGAATGATTGCCGGCTTAGAGACCGTCTCCGAGGGGCAGATTCGCCTCGGCGACGACCGCATGGACAACAAACCGCCCCGCGACCGGGACATCGCGATGGTGTTCCAGTCGTACGCGCTCTACCCGCACATGTCGGTTCGGGGCAACATGCGATTCGGCCTCGAAGAATCGACCGACATGGCCGACGGCGAAATCGACTCGCTCGTCGAAGAGACCGCCGAAATGCTCGGTATTGACGACCTCCTCGGTCGCAAGCCCGGCGAACTCTCCGGCGGGCAGCAACAGCGCGTCGCCCTCGGCCGCGCCATCGTCCGCGATCCCGAAGTGTTCCTGATGGACGAGCCGCTGTCGAACCTCGACGCGAAACTCCGTTCGCAGATGCGGACGGAACTCCAGCGCCTGCAGGAAGACCTCGGCGTCACCACTGTCTACGTCACCCACGACCAGACGGAGGCGATGACGATGGGCGACCGAATCGCCATCCTCAACGACGGCGAACTCCAGCAGGTCGCCACGCCGCTGGAAGCCTACCACCGCCCGGCGAACCGCTTCGTCGCGGGCTTTATCGGCGAACCGTCGATGAACTTCTTCCAGATGGAAGTCCACGGCGACACCCTCGCCGACGACTCGTTCACCTACTCGCTGTCGCCCGAGTCGGAGGATGCCGTCTCGGGAAGCGAGCACGTGACGCTCGGTATTCGCCCGGAAGACGTGGAACTCGTCGCCGACGGCAGCGCCGACCACACCTACGAGACGACCGTGGACGTTGTCGAACCGATGGGCAACGAAAACGCCGTCTACCTCGACTTTGGCGACGAATCCCGCTTCGTCGCGACTGTCGGTGGGATGCGCCGTGTTGAGGCGGGTGAGACCGTCTACGCCCACATTCCCGAAGACGCCGTTCACCTGTTCGACGCGTCCAGCGGTGACGCACTCAAAAACCGGTCGCTGGAGTCTGTCGAGTTAGCGGAACCTGAACCGCAGGCGTAGACGCTCGGGTCGAACGCTTCTTTTCGAGGCCGGGGGCGGGTTTACGGCAAGAAGACGAGGACCATGCCAGCCATACTCAACGCTGCTGCGAGAACCGCGCCCCACACTGTCCACGTGGGAAGAGTCTCTGGCCTGCTCCCGGTCGCAAGCTGATACCCGGTCGAGACGACGAGTCCGACCCCGGCGACGACGAACAGCCCGGCACTGATGCTCATCGACCCACCACGGAGCGTTTGGAGACCGTTAACTGCGAGACTCACGCCGACGATACTCATCGCCACCTGATGCAGTACAACTCTGTCCACGAGTGACACCTGACACCCTCGTGTCAATATTCTTGTGTTCGCCCGTCCTACAGACTCACTCCTACGGACTCACTCCTCTCGTGCCTCGTACTCCTCGGGCGTGTAGGTCTTCAGTTCCATCGCGTGGATGTCCGTCGTCATGTGGTCGCCGAGGGCGTCGTAGACGAGTTGGTGCTGCTGGACCAGTGGCTTTCCTTCGAACGCGGGCGAGATGACGACGGCGGCGTAGTGGTCGTCTTCGTGATTCTCGTCGTAACTCCGCGGGCGAGAGACAGTCGCGTCGGCGTCTTCGATGTTCGACTCGATGAGTTCCTCGATGTCTGCGATATCCATACGCGTATTCGGGGCGGGCGGCGGCAAAAAGCGTCCGGGAACGTCGGTCGCGTTGCCGACCCATCGTGGCACCGAAAACGCACTCCGCCTCGTTTGTTTAGTGATATTATATGTGAGAAAATAGCGTGTGTGTTTCGAGACAGTCTATCGACCGATATGTTCCCACATTTTCGCTTTTAATAATCACAGCAGGACACTTATCGCGCCGACGCCGGTGCATCATCTCATGCAACGCTCACGTCAACTGGACCGACTGTTACCGTCGACAGTTCGGGACAGTTTTCTGCGGAAACTCGCACTCGGCTTCGCGGTGACGGTCCTCGTCGTGGCCGTCGCAGGCGGGGTGACATATCTCACAGTCTCGGACGAACTAACAGAAAACAGACAGGCAGAACTGAAGGCCACGGCCGGTCAGCAGGCCGAGCAGACTCAAAGTTGGTTCCGCGAGCGCGCCCAGTCGGCGCGGATGCTCTCGCAGTACGAAATTCTCTGGAACGGTGACCACGACGAGATATCCCAGTTCTTCACCAAAGAGCGCTCGAAACTCCCCGACGACGTCCACGCGATTCACTTCGTCAACACCGAGACGAATACGGTCGTCGCAAGTTCGTCGAAGGTCCGCCGCGGCGGCAGCGCGATTCCGAACGACGTGGACTTCGTCACCGGGTCGCTGACCGTCGGGGACCACGACCCAACCGCGACGACCGAGGTGTACGAACGCCCCGGAACCAAACTCGTCTCGTTCGTGAGCGCCGTGCCGGGCCTCGCAGACCGCGCAATCGTCGTCGAAGCCGACATCACGGGCCTCACGCAGTCGTTCGAGACGCCCGCCGAAGGGAGTTTCACGTCGCTCGTCTCGACGAACGGCGCGGTCGAAGCCGGAACTGGCTCGCTCGCGGGCGACGACTACCCGGCGTCGGAATTTGAAATCCTCGCGGCCGCCTTCGAAGGCAACCGCGGCGTGAAGACCGTCGCAGCGAACAGCGTCATCGACGAGCGCCACCTCGTCGCCTATGCCCCCGCCGGCGACCACATGGCCGTCCTCGTCCACGTCCCCACAGCGAGCGCGTACTCGCTCGGCCGAACCGTCGGGCTTCTCGTCGCCGCACTCGTCTTTGTCTCGGTCGTCACACTCGCCGGCTTGGGTGCGGTCGTCAACGCGAACACCGCAAAACCGCTCGAACAGCTCTCCGGGCGCGTCGACCGGCTCCGCGATGGCGACCTCGATGTCGACCTCCCGACGTGGCGAACCGACGAACTCGGGGCTGTCGTCGCTGGCATCGACCAACTCCGGACCGACCTCGCCGAGCAGCGCGCTGACGCCGAGGATTACGGCGAGCGAATCAGTCGCGCCGCCGACGGTGACCTTTCGGTTCGACTGCCGACCGACTCGACCAGCCAAGACATGCGCGTCGTCGCCGAATCGTACAATGAGATGATGGAGGCGGTCGAATCGACCGTGGACTCGGTCGCCGAGTTCGGTACCGAAGTCACGGCCCGCAGCAACGACGTGGCGCAGGCGACCGCCGAAGTCAGAGATGCCGCCGACCAAGTTGCGCGCTCGGTCGAGCAGATTTCGAGTGGGGCCGAAGAGCAGACCGACAACCTCGTCGCACTCTCCGGTGAGATGGACGAACTCTCGGCGTCGGTCGAGCAGGTCGCGGCCTCCGCGGGCGACCTCGCGGCGCTTTCGGCCGAGACCGCAGACCGAACCGAGACTGGTATCGACGCCGCCTCCGCCGCCCTCGACGGGATGGACGACATCCGCGACGAGACGGCCAAGACGGTCGAAGAGGTCGAAGCTCTCGACGAGCGCCTCGCCGAAATCGAATCTATCTCCGACGTTATCTCCGGTCTCGCCGAGCAGACGAACATCCTCGCACTCAACGCCTCTATCGAGGCGGCACGGGCGGGCGAAGCGGGCGAAGGCTTCGCCGTCGTCTCCGAGGAGGTCAAGCAACTCGCCGAGGAGAGCCAAGAGTACGCCGCGACGATTGCGGAACTCGTCTCTGACCTCCAAGACCAGCGGGCCGTCGTCGTCGAGCGTATCGACCAGATGCGGGAACGCGTGACCGACGAGTCCGAGGCGGTCGAAGAGGCGATTTCGTCGCTCGACGGCGTCGTCGACCGCGTCGAAGAGACACACCACAGTGTCGCCGAAATCGACAACGCGACGGACCAGCAGGCCGAAACTACACAGGAAGTACTCGGGATGGCAGACGAAGTCGCCAGCATCGGCGAGGAGACGACGAGCGAGGCCGAAAGCGTCTCCGCGGCCGTCGAAGAGCAGGCCGCCAGATTGCAAGAAGTCGCCGGGGTCGCAACCGACCTCGTCGAGAGCGCGGCCGACCTCGACGACGCGCTTGCACAGTTCGACGTGGATGCGTCGGTTGGTGGCGCCGAACTGGACGCGTCGGTCGGTGACTCCGAACTGGATGCGTCCGTCGGTGAGACAGAACGCTCGATAACTGACGAGACCGAGGAACCTGTCGACGCGCCGCCAGCGGCAGACGACTAACTCATTCCCACCACTCTCGTTTCTTGCTTCTCGCTTCTCGATTCGTCTCGCGAGCGTCGGCTTCGCTCCTCGGTACGGAGGTTTTTATTGGATGCCGCCTCAGCACGACCTGTGACAGACGGGACGACTCCGCTCTCGGCCGCACTCCACGACGCCGAGCGCGTGCTGGAGGACGAACACGACCGACTCATCACCGTCGTCGGGCAGTGCGCAGACGCCGTCGCCGCCGAGTGGGACGGCGACTCGGTGACCGACCGTGACAGCGTCGTGCCGCCGTTCGCCCGGGCACTCGATGGGTCGGGTGCGCTGTCGAGACTCCCGCGTGCGCTCGCAGACGCGGTGACTGCGGCAGGCCGACCGATGCCAGCGCCGCCCGTCGCGGCCCCGCCGTACGTGGCCGTGACTGGAGAGGGCGTCGTGTTGCGGGCGACGGTCGGCGACGAGCGACTGGTGATTCGTCTCCGAACCTTCGATGTCGTTCCGGGTGACCCGACACGCTACGTCAGACGGGATGGCGTGTCGGTCGAACTCGAAGCACACTGACGGTCGCCGTCGAAACGGTCGCCTCGTCCCCGGTGCTCGTTGGTCGGTTGCGTTGTCTCCTCGTGCAATTACGGAAGTGCGAGGAGAAAGCCCCGTCCTTTAGGGCGGGGATGAATCCGACATAATTCTCCACAACCAACGTTCGATTGCAGGGTTGGATATTCCACACTGTGTAATCCATACGTTCAAGTAACTACTCTAACATAGGTTACGTATGGCGAAACAGGCCGTCACCCGCACCTACACTGCTTCCATACGGAACCAGCAACAGGTGTCAGACGACCTTGATTCGCTCGGGTTCTCAGCCTCGAAACTCTGGAACGTCGGACGGTGGACGTGTGACCGCGTATGGTCTGAGATAGGTCACATTCCCGGTCATAACGAACTCACCTCGTACCTGAAGTCGCACGAACGCTACGATGACCTGCATTCTCAGTCAAGTCAGCAAGTCCTTCAAGAACTCGCTGAAGCGTTCAACGGCTGGTACACAAAACGACGCAACGGAGACACGAGGGCAAACCCACCGAAGTACCGCAAACACAACGACGAACACCCCCGTTCAACGGTCACGTTCAAAGCCGCCGGATTCAAACTCGACACCAAGTACGAGAGAGTCCGCCTCAGCAAAGGCTCCAACCTCAAGGACTACTGGTCGGACTTCATCCTCTGCGAGTACCAGACTCGCCCCGACGTTGACCTCTCCACCGTAGAGAGCGTCCAACAGGTTCGAGCGGTTTGGACTGGTGACGAGTGGGAACTGCACTTCGTCTGTAAGGTCGAAATCGAGGTTGCTGAATCTCCCGGTGAGAAGACCGTGGGTGTTGACCTCGGTATCAACAACTTTGCCGCGCTCGCCTACGAAGACGGTCACAGCGAACTGTACCCGCTCAACTGCTTGAAACAGGACGACTACTACTTCAGCAAGCGAATTGCTCGGTGTGACGACTCGGACTCAGAGCAAGCCAATCGGTTGAACCAGAAGAAGTCGGCTCGCCGCACTCACTACTTCCACACCCTCTCCAAGCACATCGTTGAACGGTGTGTGGGCGAGGGTGTTGGAACGATTGTGGTGGGCAACCTCTCCGGCATCCGCGAGGACGAGGAGAACGACGAGTCGGAGAATTGGGGCAAGCACGGCAACCTTGACTTGCACTCGTGGGCGTTCGACCGCTTCACCTCGATGCTTGAGTACAAAGCCGAGATGGAAGGCATCGTGGTGGAACGGGTGTCTGAGA
Source organism: Haloferax elongans ATCC BAA-1513 (assembly GCF_000336755.1). GTDB lineage: Archaea > Halobacteriota > Halobacteria > Halobacteriales > Haloferacaceae > Haloferax > Haloferax elongans. The sequence continues at coordinate 45,995 of NZ_AOLK01000021.1, forward strand.
GAGACACATCCAAATCGTGTTCGTGTTGTGGCCGGAAGCGTGACGCGAACCGTGTTGAACGCGGGTTGTACGTCTGTGATGGGTGCGGGATGGTGGCGAACGCTGACGTGAATGGTGCTGAGAACATTCGACAGAAAGTATCTCCGAGTCTCGCCTGTGATGGGGGAGATAGGAGTAACGGCTGGTTGGCACAGCCTTCGACGTACCTGTTCGATTCAGAGAGCGGATGCTTCGCACCGCGAGAACAGGCAACGTCGTAAACCACAATATCCCAACAGCGGTCGGGAATCCTCGCGCTTCAGCGCGGGGAGGATGTCAAATCTGGTAGCGACGAACGTCGTCTCGCGGTGGGGCCTGTGACTGCCCGGTCATCTCCTCGTAGGTCATCCCCGAGAGGTACTCGTCGTAGGTGACGTCGTAGCCCTGCCGGAGGTGGAAGTCCAGTTGGCCACGGTCGAGCGACGACTGAAAGAGGACGTGAATCGCTCGCCGAACGAGTTCGTCGGTGTCTTCGGGGTCGAACAGCGCGACGAGCATGGCGAGTTCGTGGCGCGTCTCACGGTCCAGCGACACGTCGAGGTCGCTGCCGAGGTCGCTGTAGGCATCTTGCACGTCGTCGGAGAGTTCGTCGAGCGTCATCGCCCGTGGATGGGGTAGTCACGGCCATACGAGTTTCGACCGAGCTGACGGCGTGCCGACACGCATTCGCGGACCGAATTTGGTAGAGAGTCGAAAGAGAGTTTGTAGTGACTTAATCCAGAGTGTGGTGAGATGTTAAAAAAGTAATATCCCCGGACAACGGCTCCTTTCACTCGACGATGACGACTCACAGCACACGACGGCGATTCCTCGTCGCGGCAGGCGTCGGCGGAGCCACGCTTCTCGCAGGATGTACCGGGACCACCGATGGCGGCAGTGGCGGCGACGGTGACGATACCATGGCCGACGAGACGACGATGGAACCGACGACCGAGATGGACTCGGGCGATGGGATGGCAACTGACCCGATGTCGGCACCGCGAGCGACGATAGACCGGTTCAGTGAGGCCGCCGGGACACTGATGGTCCGGACCGACGAGAACGGCCTGCCCGGACCCGACGAAGCAATCGACTTCGACCAGGGACCGTTTATCACGCAGGGACTCGGCCCCGACGGCTCGGTCGTTCGATACTACAACTTCGACGTCCAAACGACCACCCCTGCTCCAATCTACGTCCTCTTCCGTGAGGGCGAAGACACGCCCGTCTCCGGGCAACTCAACGTCATCGACGCGATTCCGGGTGACGAGGGCTACAACGACTTCTGGCAGGTCCACAAAGTGACCGTCCCCGACGAGTACGTTGCCAACACCGTGACTAGTCTGGCAGATATCGGTGACGCCGGATACGAGACCGAAGCGACCGAGATGCTCGTCAATTGCCCAGTCGTTCCCGACGGTTCCACGGCGTCCATGCGCTACGACGACGGCGACGCAGGGCTCGTCGAGGGCTGGTACAAAGGCGAAGTCGTCTCCTACTTCCAGTTCACTGAGGCACCGCTCAGTGTGAGCGACGGAAGCGTCCCACTCTCACCAATCTACGTCGCGTTCAACGTGAACCCCGGCGAGGACGGCGGCGGTCCCGCGTCTGGTTTCATGACCGAGGAAGGAAGCGACCAGACTCACAACGTCGTGGCCACGGTCCCGGGCGACCAAGGTTACTCCCCGCTGTGGTTCGTGAACATCTACGACAACGCCGAGTTCGGTAGCGTCTCCGACCTCGATTCGGCCACCGACGCGGAACAGCTCGCCTCCGGGGCAGCCACGGTCAACTGTCCGGTCGTCTCGGTTGAATAAGAGACAACACCGGAGCCCCCAGTCAGGCAGCCATCATCGCCACGGCTAAACGCACCCCGTCCTAAGCCGGGTCGATGAGCGACGAGGAGTCCGCACTCCCATCGGACCTCGACCGAGAGGCGGTCCGCACGGCGCTGGTCGAGTGGTACGAAGACGACCACCGCGACTTCCCGTGGCGGCGGACCGAAGACGCTTACGAGATTCTCGTCTCGGAGGTGATGAGCCAGCAGACGCAACTCGGCCGCGTGGTCGAGGCGTGGGAGGCATTCCTCGACGAGTGGCCGACGGTACAGGACCTCGCAGCGACCGACCGCGCCGACGTGGTCGCGTTCTGGACGAGTCACAGCCTTGGCTACAACAACCGTGCGAAATACCTTCACGAGGCGGCCCAACAGGTCCGAGACGACTACGACGGCGCGTTTCCAGAGTCGCCCGACGAACTCTCCGAACTCATGGGTGTCGGCCCGTACACCGCCAACGCAGTCGCTTCGTTCGCGTTCAACAACGGGGATGCTGTCGTGGATACCAACGTCAAACGCGTGCTTCACCGCGCGTTTGCAGTCCCGGACGACGACTCGGTGTTCGAGGTGGCTGCCACAGAACTGATGCCCGATGGGAAATCGAGAGTCTGGAACAACGCCATCATGGAACTCGGTGGCGTCGCCTGCGGGAAGACGCCGACATGCGATGAATCGGGCTGCCCGTGGCGACGCTTCTGTCACGCCTACGAGACGGGCGACTTCACCGCGCCCGACGTGCCGACTCAGCCGAGTTTCGAAGGAAGTAGACGCCAGTTCCGCGGGCGAGTCGTCCGCGTTCTCGGCGAGTACGACGAGTTGACGCTGGACGAACTCGGGCCGCGTGTCCGAGTCGACTACGGCGGCGACCACGGACGCGACTGGCTTCGGGGACTTCTCGAAGACCTCTCGGACGACGGCCTCGTGGACTTCGAAGACGGCGACAGTGGAGCCGTCGCATCACTGAAGCGGTAATTGCTGTTCAGTTTCCTTCTGGTCGGTTACGATTCGAGTTCGGGGGAGTCGGGAAGGAGTCTCACCGTTTCTGAGTAGCGGCGGTTGCAACTAATTTTTGACAACCAGATTGAATACGGTCACTGACAACTTATTAATATGGACCCATTCGGTGACGGAGCGCTCGACAATCAGTGGGAAGACGAACTCTCGATTGTCGAATATGCGCTACAGATTACTGACACCGTCATCTGGGTGTGGGACCTCGAATCGGACGCTATCTCCCTGTACCCTCCGTCACAGACGACGTTCGGAGATATCAGTGATTTCACCGAGCTTCTTCGCCACATCCATTCCGCAGACCAGTCTGAGGTCATCGGTGCGTTAGAGACGGCACTCGGAGAGACGGGAACCTACTTGACCGAATTTCGCCTCGTCAGGGACGAAGTTTGTTGGGTTCGGGCGAAGGGAGTCGTCGAATACGACGATTCTGGGACGCCAACACGAGTGGTTGGTGTCAGTAAGGACGTGACCGACCGAGTGCAGCGAGAGCAAGCGTTCACCCGTCTCGGCGAACACGTCGAAGAAGCGGAGACGATTTCCGATATCGGTGGGTGGGAACTGGACCTCGAAACGAACGAACTACTCTGGACTGACGGGGCGCGGCGGATACACGATGTTCCCCCCGAATACGAACCGTCACTGAGCGAGGCGCTCGAGTTTTACCATCCGAACGACAGACCGATTCTTGAACAGGCAATCGAGGACTGCCGAGAGTATGGAGAACCGTACAACGTCGAAATTCGGTTGATTACTGCCGAGGGACGCGAGCGCTGGGTCAACTGCCGAGGGGAACGAACCCAACGCGGAGACAGCAAGATTCTCCGAGGTGTGATTCGCGACGTCACCGAGTGGAAGATTCGCGACCAACGCCTCATGGTGTTGAATCGCATCCTCAGACACAACATTCGGAATTCACTCGGGGTCGTGATGGGGAACGCCGATTTACTTCGCGAGGACCTCGACACGCTCGAACAGAACGACGAACTCCCAGTCGAGGAGGTGCCGTTCTCCGTCGCCGAGGCACAGTCTCGCGCGTCGAAGATTAAACGAAACGCGGAACAGCTGGCCGAGATTGCAGAGCGAGCACGTCGGTTGAGTCGCATCCTCGAACGTAATCCGCCCATGAATGACGTGCCAGTATGGCCCTTGGTAAATCGGGTTGCTTCGGCGTTCGAAGCCCAGTACCCGACTGCGTCGGTTCGGGTCGAGGGACGTGACGTTAGCGTTCGTGGGGACACAGAGTCACTCAAACTGGCACTCAACGAACTCCTCGAAAACGCAATACACCACACCCAAAAGCCGTGCCAAGACGTTGGAATCACGATTTCGAAAGAGACGGCAGACCGCGTCGAAATCACCGTGGCAGACACTGGGCCGGGGATACCCACCGTAGAACAGGAGGTCCTCGAGAAAGGCTTCGAGGAGCCGTTGATGCACGGCCACGGAATGGGTCTTTGGATGGTCAACTGGTTGCTCGTGAGATTGGGCGGGAGTATCTCCATCGAAGAGAACGACCCGACGGGAACCGTCGTGACGCTCACACTTCCGGCGGCACCGAGTAGTTGAGAAGCCAACTGCTAACGCCGTACCCTGGGTGCAACCCAGTCGTAATCAAAGCGTAACCTAAACGAAACCCGCTTGTAACTTGCTTGTAACCCGGTTATAACCCAATTGTAACTCGCTTGCAGTCCACTGATGTCTCACCTGCGACCTCGTCGTAACCTGACCTACGGGACCTTCAGATACGCGTCACCCGCCGCTTGTCGCGTTGCGAGTTCACCGACGCCCGATGGAACGACGACCACGTCGTCCACAACCGACGCCGAGTCGATATCTCGATTCTGAAGCGAGTTCCGACAGACACAACAGCGAACACCGTCTTCGAGCAGTCCCTCGACTCTATCGCGGACGGGCGTTCCCTCGACGAGGAGGTGAACTGCGTCGCCGTTCGCGACGAACGTGACGGTCTCTGTCTCGACTGTCTCGTCGGCGAGGAGGTTCTGCGCGTTCGAGAGCGCGTGTTTCCAGTCGTGGACGTCGCCGCTGGACACGTGAAAAATGACGTTCATAGGCTCCATTCGTCGGCCAGCGGCGTCTCTGTTGCGCCCGTGCGGTGATGCGCCACATGCCGACGCCGTTTTTATCCCGCCACTGCTGGCACATAGTATGACGCAGACACACGTGGTCGCCATCGCTGGCAGCCTCCGAGACCACAGTTACACTCGTTTCGCCCTCCAGTACGCCCTCGACGGTGCCGAATCCGCGGGTGCGACGACCGAACTCGTGGATCTCCGCGAGTTCGACCTCCCGCCGCTGAACGCCGACCTCGACGAGCAGGGCGACTCGGCCGAACTCATTCGCATCGTCGACGAGGCGGACGCCGTCATCCTCGGCACGCCCGTCTACCACGGGTCGTACTCCGGCGTCCTCAAGAACGCCCTCGACTACTGCGGATTCGACGAATTCAGTGAGAAGACCGTCGGCGTCCTCGCCGTCGCCGGGGGGTCGTTCCCGGTCACGGCGCTCGAACATCTGCGTTCTGTCTGCCGCGCGCTGAACGCGTGGGTGCTCCCGCACCAAGCCGCCGTCCCGCGCGTCTCGTCGGCGTTCGACGGCGACGAACTCCTCGACGAGAACCTCGTCGAGCGCGTCGAGCGACTGGGTCGTGACGCGGTCAACTACGCGAACATCGAACCCGAGCCAGCGACGTTCGAGAGCACGGAAAACGTCGGCGGCGACGACTAACACTGAGCGCTGGCAGCGGCGACTAACACTGAGAACGTCGGCAGCGACGACGAAAAAGAAGCGACAGGGCGCAGACGAGGACTATCCCTGCACGTCGGTGCCGTCACCGAAGAAGGTGTTGTCGTTGCGGAGCGTCGTGTTGTTGTAGGTCGAATTACCGTCGCGGATGCCCACGCCGCCCGCGGGAACCTCGAACAGGTTGTCTTCGATTGTCGTACTCGACCCGAAGAGTTCGAGCTGGGCGTACGGCGCGCCGGAGATGTCCGTCAGGAACATGTTCCGAGCGATTTCGCCGCCGTCGGCCTCGAAGCCCATCGTAAGCTTGCTCGTGCTGTCGATTTCGCCGCCGAAGTAGTTGTCGACGAACGTGATGTTCTGACTCTGTGTTCCGCCGGATGCGGCACCGTTGATGTAGGCCATGAGGCTCGGTGCGCCGTCGAAGACGTTCCTCGAAACCTCGATATCGCTGTAGTCGCCGGGTTGGAGCGTCCCGAGGTTGTTGCCACCGTTCCCGATGAGGCGGTTACAGATGATGGAGATGTCGGACAGCGTCGCCGCAATGTCCAGTGCACCCTGCGTCGAGGACAGTCCGTCGATGGTGAACCCTTCGACCGTCACGTCAGAACTCGTGACGTTGACAACGACGTTCGGGGCCCCACCCGGTTCGGTGCTCCCGTCGCCGACGATTTTCGTGTACTCAGCGCCGTTCTTCGAGAGGAGTGTGAGCGGCTTGTCGATGACGAGGTCGCCAGTGTACGTCCCGTTCCGCACCTCGATGACGTCGCCCGAAGACGCGGCGTCGATGGCCGCCTGAATCGAATCACCGCTCGTGACGACGGTGTCTGCACTCCAGACTGGCCGCTCTTCGATATCGACGATGACGTCGAACTCGGCTCTGTCGCCTTGGGCGTCGTTGCCGAGGTCGGGCACCATCCAGTCGATGTACATGGTTGCGGTGGAACCGGCACGGAGGATGCTGCCAGTCATCCGCGAGAGGTCGTCGAGCACCGACAGTGGTGCCGGGCCGACCCCCGGAACCTTCACGCCGTTTTGTATCACACCGACTTCGACCCAGACGTACTGGTCGAGTTCTCCGGGGTTGCTCGTATCTCCCGACTCCGACTCGGGATTCGCACCTTCGAAGTTCTCGACGTTCTCGATGCCAAAGCCGAGTTTCCCGTGTGTCGACCCGGTATTGCTCAGCGTGGCCGTTCCGCTTCCAGAGGACCCGGAGCCAGCCGAACTGATGTTGATAGTCTCCGAGACACTGTTTTGGCCGTCGACCTTCAGGTTCAGCGTGCCGGCCGTAATCGTGTTGTCGGCACTGGATTCTGTGTCACTCAGCAACGCGTACGTTCCTGTCCCGAGCGCACCTGCCGCGAGCCCGATGCCCGCCATCCCACCGAGGAGGGTCCGCCGAGAGAGGGTGATGTTGTCGTCTGTCATTGTTGTACTCCATCGCGGCGCTCATCTCGGCAACCGCGACCGTGTGTTCCGTGACCGTGTCACCGGATTGTTATGAACTGGAAGAATTTCACAAATCCTCAGGTAACGTTCGAGTAGGTGTCTGCAAACTTCAGCGCCGGACGAACGACGTCACCGAGACACTGTCTGTGAGTTAAGCTGTTCGTACTGCGGAGACGGTCGCCACAGATGAACAATCGTTTTGACCCTCCTCGTCTCCCTGTCGTAGTATGCACGCCATCACGCAAAGCGGGTGGATCGAAGTCATCTCGGGGTCGATGTTTTCGGGGAAGACGGAGGAGTTGCTCCGACGACTCCGCCGGGCGGAAATCGCCGGACAGGAAGTCGCCGTGTTCAAGCCCGAACTTGACGACCGATACGGGGAGACGACCGTTGGGTCACACGTCGGTCGGTCGTGGGATGCGAGCGTCGTCCCGTCCGAGGGCGACGGCATCTGGGAGATTCACGAGCAACTGAACGGCGAAGACGTCGTCGCTATCGACGAGGCAAACTTCTTTTCGACCGAGTTGGTGGCTGTCTGCGAGCAGTTGGCTGCGGACGGAAAGCGCGTCCTCATTTCGGGTACAGACCAGACGTTCCGGGGCGAACCGTTCGAACCACTCCCACAGTTGATGGCGCTCGCGGAGTACGTCGACAAACTACAGGCGATTTGCACCGTTTGCGGTGAGCCCGCGACGCGCAACCAGCGACTTATCGACGGCGAACCCGCCCACGTCGACGACCCGACTATCCTCGTCGGTGCCGAGGAGTCCTACGAGGCACGGTGCCGGAACTGTCATACGCTCCGGCGGAACTAGAGGCTAGTGTGACTACTTGGGTCGAAGTCCCTGCAGAGGGACGTGAACGTGGTGTCGTCGGCCTCCTCAACGCGTGGGTCGCCGTGCTCGCCCGTCCCCGGAAGTTCTTCCAAGACGGTGTCGCACCCGGCGACCAAGCCCCGGGACTGGTCTTTGCGATTGCCGTCGCGCTCGTCTATCAGGGACTGCAGTTCGTGCTCTCCCCGTCGACGATTCCGGCCATCGAGGGTGGGGCCGCCGTCTCGGCTATCGTCGCACTCCTCGTCGTCGCGCTCTTCGTCGCACCGCTGCTTCTCCACCTCACCGCGGCCATTCAGACGGCGCTTCTCATTCCACTTCTCTCTCGCCGGGCGGGTGTGAGCGAGACGGTACAGGTCATCGCCTACGCTGCCGCACCCTGCGCGCTGGCGGGAATCCCAGTTCCGGCCGTGCAGACAGTATGTGCACTCTACGGTGCGGGGCTTCTCGCGATTGGTATCAGTGTGGTACACCAAACGTCGCTTTCGAAGGCACTTCTCGCAACTGCTGTCCCGTCCGGCGTGGTGTTTGGATACGCGTTCGGCGGGTTTCGGGCACTTTCAGCCCTTCTCGACGGCGTTTTGGTCCTCTGAACGTCTCGATTCGCTCTTCGAACGACCCGGATACGCGCGTATGTATCTCCCGAGCGTTTTTCGACAATCGTTTTAGTAAGGGGTTGTTTGCTCAACGCAATGGATTGGATTACGCACGAGGAGGACGTCTGGTTCGAGTTCCGGGGCAATAGCCCCCACCAGCTCGTCCCCGGTCGATTTTACAAAGGCACCGTCGACGGCTACGCCGACTTCGGTGTCTTCGTCGACCTCGCAGCCAATGTCACTGGTTTACTGCACCGTAGCGAACTCGACCGCCGCCTCGAAACGCTCGATTGGGAGCCCGGCGACGACGTGTTCGTTCAGGTGAAGAACGTCCGCGACAACGGTAACGTCGACCTCGCGTGGTCGATTCGCGAGACCGAGTCTGAGTTCCGCGGCGCTCGCATCCACGACCCCGACGGCGACGCCGACGGCCAGCCCGTCGAAAGCGAGCGCGACGACAGCGGCCCGAAGCCCATCAAGAAGCGCCCGCAGTCGGGCAACCGGACGCGACCCGCTGGCGCAACCTCCGAAAGCAAGACGGCAACCGAATCTGAGGCGTCCGAAGCCGACGCTTCTGAAGCCGCCGAGGCCGAGACCTCCGAAACTGCCGACGTCGAAGCGGCCACCGACGATTCGACCACCGACGAACCGGTCGACGAAGACAGTACGCCCACCGCTGCTGACGTGGTCGGCACCGTCGCAGCAACCGAGACGGCCGAGCAGGAAGCAGCCACGGAAGCCGCCGAGGCCGAACCCGAAGAAGCCGAAGCAGCCGAAGTGGAACGCGAGCGCACTGTCCTCGAAGACATCGACGACCACGTCGGCGAAGACGTTCGCGTCGAAGGCGAAATCGTCAGTGTCCGCCAGACCGGCGGCCCGACCGTCTTCGAACTCCGTGACGAGACGGCTGTCGCCGACTGCGCCGCCTTCGTCGAAGCGGGCGTCCGCGCCTACCCCGAAGTCGACGTTGGCGACTTCGTCCGCATCGACGGTGAGGTCGAACGCCGCCGCGGCGAACTCCAAATCGAGACCGAAGACCTGCACGTCTTCGACGCAAACGAGGCCGAGACGGTACAGCAGCGTCTGGCTGACGCCCTCTCCGACGAGGCGCGCCCGGACGCCGTCGCACCGCTCGCGTCCCACGAACCGGTCGCCGCCGTCGGCAAGTCGCTGCTCGACGCTGCCGAAGCGATTCGCCGCGCTGTCCTCGAATCGCGCCCCATCGTCGTTCGCCATACGGCCACCGCAGACGGCTACGTCGCCGGTGCCGCCGTCGAGCGCGCCGTGCTCCCCCTCATTCGCTCGGAGCACCCACGCGACGACGCCGAGTACCACTACTTCACTCGCCGTCCGCTCGAAGAGGCCGTCTACGGCATGGACGCCGCGACGAACGACGTCTCGCGCATGCTCGAAGACCGCGACCGTCACGACGAGAAGCTCCCGCTCGTGCTCCTTCTCGGCGCGGGTTCGACGAGTGAGTCCCTCGACGGACTCGGTCTTCTCGGTGTCTACGGTGCCGAGCGCGTCGTCGTCGACGCCGCACCCGCAGACGAGGAAGTCGCAGGCGAAGTTGACGTGCTCGTCAACCCTGCCCGCGAAGGCTCCGACGCGAACGACCTCTCGGTCGGCGCACTCGCCTCGACGCTCGCCGTCGCCGTCAACGAAGACGTCCGCGACGACGTGTCGCATCTCCCCGCAGTGAGCTACTGGGAGCACTGCCCCGAGCAGTACCTCGACCTCGCCGCCGACCACGGCTTCGACGCCGACCGCGTCCGCGAACTCCGCGAAGCGGTCGCCCTCGAAGCGTACTACCAGTCGTACCAGGACAAGCGCGAACTCATCGCCGACCTGCTGTTCGACGCCGACGAGGGCCTCGCCGGACACGTCTCCGAGCAGTTCCGCATCAAGCTCGAAGACGAAGTCGAGACGGCGCAGGCGAACATCGAATTCCGCGACGTGGAGGACATCTCCGCCGCGGTCCTCGACGCCGACGCCTACAGCCACCGATTCGACTTCCCGCCGACGAGCCTCCTCGCCGACGAACTCCACCGCCGCAACCGCGAGGGTGACAAGTTCGTGACGGTCGTTCTCGGCACCGACGAACTCTACGTTCGCAGCACGGGTCATCTCAACCTCCGCGCCGTCGTCGAGGCGGCCGCCGAGAAGGCCCCCGCAGCAGGCCTCGCCGCCGCGGGCATCCGCGAAGGCCGCATCGAGTTCCTGACCGGCGCGCGCGACGAGGCGCTCGAAGCCGTCCTCGCCGCCGCTGCCGACCAGTTCTAAGCGACAATCCAGACTCCTCCTCGTTCGTTCTCGACGGAGGACCGCGACTTCGACACTCGCGAGCGACACGCTTATCCACGAAACGACCCGATTCGCGCCCATGAGCCGTCACCACGTCGCCACCCGGGAGGTGTGTCCGTGAGCGCCGAAACCGAAACCGAGTCCGAGGCGTTCGAGCGGACCTGCGAGGCGCTCGTCGAGCGTATCCTCGCGGGCGAAATCGACCGCGACGACCTCGAATCGGCGAAGCTCGACGCCTGTTCGGAACACTCCTCACCGAAGGTACCGAAGAACGCCGAGATTCTGCAATACGCTCCGAAGGACCGCCGCGAAGAGGTCAAAGAAGTCGTCCGCCGAAAGCCCGTCCGAACCGCCTCGGGCGTCTCGCCGGTCGCAATCATGACCTCGCCGCACATGTGCCCGCACGGGAAGTGTCTCTACTGTCCCGGTGGCCCCGCCAGCGAGTTCTCGTCGTCGCAGTCGTACACCGGCCACGAACCCGCGGCCGCCCGCGGCGTCCAGAACGACTACGATCCCTACGGGCAGGTCACGCTCCGTCTCGAACAACTCCGACACATCGGCCATCCGGTCGATAAGGTCGAACTCATCCTCATGGGCGGGACGATGACCGCGCGAAGCCACGACTACCAGGAGTGGTTCGTCAAGCGCGCGCTCGAAGCGATGAACGACTACAACCTCGACAAAGAGCCGGAACCCGCCGAGGACCAGTCGTTCGCGCCCGACCCGGAGGATGTCGAGTTCAAGTACGTCGAGGACGTTATCGCCGAAAACGAGACGGCCGACATTCGCAACATCGGGACGACCTTCGAGACGAAGCCCGACTGGTGTGACCCCGAGCAAATCGACCGGATGCTCGATTTGGGCGCGACGAAGGTCGAAGTCGGCGTCCAGACGACTTACGAACGCATCAACCGCGAGATGCACCGCGGCCACGGCGTCCAAGCGTCTATCGACGCCAACCGTCGCCTGCGCGATTCGGCGTTCAAGGTCGGCTTCCACATGATGCCCGGCCAGCCTGGGATGACCAAAGAGATGTGTATCGAGGACTTCCGCCAACTGTTCGAGAACTCGGACTGGCGGCCGGACTACCTCAAAATCTATCCGACGCTCGTCGTCCGCGACACCATCACCTACGACATGTGGCGGCGCGACGAGTACGACCCGCTGGACAACGAGGAGGCCGCCGAAGTCGTCTCCGAGGTCATGGGCATGATTCCGAAGTACACCCGACTCCAGCGCGTCCAGCGCGACATCCCTGCGGACTTCATCGACGCCGGTGTCTGGAAGTCCAACCTTCGGCAACTTGCCGCCCAGCGCGCCGAAGAGAAAGGCATCGTCACGCGCGACATCCGCGCCCGAGAAGTCGGGATGAACGAGGCCGACCCCGACCCAGAGCGCGTCGAACTCGACGTGATGACCTACGAGGTTGCGGGCGGGACGGAACACTTCATCTCGTTCGAGGACCCCGTCGAGGACCTCCTCATCGGCTTCTGTCGTCTTCGGTTCCCCGGCAACCCGGTTCGCCGCGAACTCCAGAACTCGGCGCTCGTCCGTGAACTCCACGTCTATGGGTCCGAGGTCGGAATTGGCGGCGAGGGCGACTGGCAGCACAAAGGCTACGGTCGCAAACTGCTCGCCCACGCCGAAGAACTCGCCCGGGACGCTGGCTTCGACAAGATTTCGGTCATCTCCGGTATCGGCGTCCGGCAGTACTACAGGCAGAAGCTTGGGTACTATCAGGACGGTCCATACGTGTCGAAGCGGCTGTAAGGTGCCGAATCGGTTGTAGAGTCGGGCGGTTTTTTCCTCCAGGTTTTGCGGGACGAGCGAAGCGAGTCACGGAAAAAGTGGGACTGGTAGCTGTTCTCTCAACTTCGATTTCAGCAGTTGTAATTCACGCCACAACCGTGAGGGGTCGGGCCTCCCCTTGTTCTCACCGTTGATTCTCCTCCGCCACGCTTTTCATTTTCTCGCCCAAGTAGACGGTAGTATGGCTGAGCCGCTGGGGGCGGGCGGGGGCATCGTATCGTGGGTCGAGAACCTTCGGTCCACGCTGGCGCAGTTCGTCTCGACCGAGGAACGAATCGGCATCTCTGCGGCGATAGTGACATTGGCGCTGGGGCTGGCGCTGTATCTCGCCCCGCGAGTCGTCTCGCGGGCGGCCACGGAGCTCCACGACCGGGTGCTCGAACATCCGAGAGTCCCCGACGCGGTCTACGACGTGGCGTGGATGTTCCCGGCGACGGTACTCGTCAGGACGCTCCAACTCACCATCTTCGTCGGTGTCGGACTCGCGCTGTTGCTGCTTTGGGGCTACGACGCCGCAGCACTCACTGTTGCGGCCATCATCGCGAGGGCACTTCCGAACGTCGCCAAGCTCGCGACGACGGCCTTCCTCCTCGGCGGTGCGTTCATCGGCACGAACGTCCTCGAAGACAGACTCGAATCCTATGCGAACTCGGTCGACCACATCAACGCCCACCAGCAGGGCATCGTCTTCCGTGTGTTGCAGGTCGTGGTCCTCCTCGCAGCCGGGATGGCGACCCTCACAGTTTGGCAGTTCGAACTCGACGGCCTCCTCGTCGGTGCCGGGTTCCTCGGCATCGTCGTCGGTATGGCCGCCCGTCAGACGCTCGGCTCGCTCATCGCGGGTTTCGTCCTCATGTTCTCGCGCCCGTTCGAACTCGGCGACTGGGTGGAAATCGACGACGCCGAGGGTATCGTCACCGACATCACCATCATCAACACGCGGTTGAGCAACGCCGACGGCGAGACGGTGGTGTTCCCGAACGACCGCGTGACGAACGCGAAGATTACTAATCGAACGAAGCGAAACCGGCTTCGACTCAGGCTGAACGTCGGTATCGACTACGAAGCCGACATCGAGCGGGCCGAGGAAATCGCGAAAAACGCGCTCACGGACCTCCAGTTCGTCGAATCGGTGCCGGAACCGCAGGTGATGCCGACGACGTTCGGCGACTCGTCTATCGGTCTCCAGGTTCTCTTTTGGATTACGAACCCCTCGGCACCGCGCCGGATGCGCGCCAAGGCCGAGGTACTCAGAGGTGTCAAGACGGCGTTCGACCGCGAGGGTATCAAGATTCCATACCCGCAGCGAGAACTGCTCGCTCGCGAAGAGGCGTCGGGGTTCAAAATTCGGGGAGAAGGGCCGAAGACGGAACCGATGGAGTCGCAGTCGATGTCGTCTCGTCCGAACGACTGACTGTCTCACTCGGCGTCGAACTGCCCGTTTTACTCCGCGTCGAACTGGTCGAGGTTCTGGGCGAGGGCGTCGGCAGCCGCGCGCTGCTCGTCGGTCACCTCGACGATATCCTCTGAGATGTTGGTTATCTGCTGTGCACCGCTGTTAACGTCTTCGAGCGTCGCCGTGACGGCCTCGACGGCGTCGGCCTGGTCGTCGGCCGCCCGCGAGAGTTCGGTGATGCCATCGGTGGCCTCCGCGACGTCTTCGGTCGCGTCGCTCAGCGAATCGACCGTCTCAGACATCGCTTCGTCGGCTTCGAGAACGTCTTCGTGGGTCTCTTCGACGAGGTCGACCGTCTTCGTCGCGCGCTCTTGGATAGCGGTGATTCGGTCAGCGATGCGCTCGGTGTGGGATTGCGTCTCGTCGGCGAGCGATTTCACCTCGCCAGCGACGACGGCGAAGCCTTCGCCTGCTTCGCCTGCGCGGGCGGCCTCGATGTTGGCGTTGAGCGCGAGGATGTTCGTCCGGTCGGCGATGTCGGAGATGACGGCTGCGACTTCCTCGATTTCGGCCATCTCGTCTTCGAGGTCTGCGACAGTGTCGACGAGGTTGTCGCTCCGCCGTTTCACTTCGTCGGTGACCTGCTGGGTCTCCTTGGTCGATTCGAGTGACGATTCGATGTTGTTGCGGGCGCGTGAGGACGCTTGTGCGACCTCGGTCGAACTTGCCGCGACCTCTTCCATCGTCGCGCTGAACGACTCCATCTCGTCGCGAACAGAGGAGACTTCAGCCCGCTGTTCGTCGGCCTGCGATGCAATCTCTTTGGCAGCGGACTCGGCGCTGGTGACGTTCGACGTGAGTTGGGTGGCGTGGACCTCCACGTCGCCGACGAGGCGTTCGAACCGGTCTGCCATCTCGTTGACTTCGTCGAGGATGCGCAGGAGTTCGTCGTCGACGTGCTGTGCTGCGTCGAGGTCGTAATCGACCCGTTTACCTAAGTTCCCCTCACCGAGTGCGATGAGCGTTTCCGTCACTTCTGAGACGAGGTTCTGGAGTGCTTCCCGTCGTCGAAGCTGCTCACTCTCGTCTTGGACCACTTCGACGACTGCATCGAGGTCTCCGTCGTCGTCGAAGATTGGGATTGCCTTGAACGAAATGTGGATCGTCTCTCCGGCCCCATTTTCCATCGTTCGCTCGTCGGTGTAGACGATACCCGCAGGCGTGTCTTTGCGAACGACATCGTATTCCTCGTCGGCACTTCTCGGGGTGTCGAACACCTTTCCTGCGAGCGTCTTGGCGACTCCGTCGTCCTCGTACGTGACAGTTTTAGCGGCCTCAGATTCCGGGGCTCCGATAACGTCTTCTCTCGGTATCTGGAGAACCGCGGACGCCGTCTCGTTCCACTCGGTGACGATTCCATCACCATCGAGAACGAATATCGGCATCGGTAATGCATCCAGAACGGTGTTTCTTTCTGACCCCGAGTCGTCATCGCGTCCTTGCGATTCAGAACTCGAAACTGCCCCCACGACGAGTGACGAGAGCGCACTAAGCATGCTTCAGTCACGTGTGACCGACAGTATATAGATAGCTCTCCAATTATCAGAACTAATTTTTCAAAGATATTGGCTTATTGTCACCTATCTGCAGAGACGGTCCACTCAGAGTTCTTTCGCCATCTTCACGTGCGGGATTCCGGCCTCGTCGAACACGTCACTGGTGGTTTCGTAGTCAAGCCCGTGGTAGAACCCCTCCGCTGACGTCTGGCCGTGGAGGACGAGTTTGTCGAACCCCTGATTTTCGGCTTCGATTTCGAGTGCCTCCATCAATCGGCGTCCCCAGCCTTCGCCGCGAACTGATTCGAGAACGGCGACTCGTTCGACCTTCCCGACGCCTGCTTCTGCTTCGCGGAGGCGCGCCGCACCGACTGGCTCACCGTCTCGGTAGCCGACGAAGTGAATCGCATCGGCATCTGGCTCGTCGTACTCGTCCCACTCCAGTTCCTCGTCGACTCCCTGTTCGTCGACGAAGACGGTCTTTCGGACCGAGAACGCGTCTTCGAGTTCGTCGGCGGTGGTCGCGACGCGGACTGCTGTGTCGCTCATACCCGGTGCTTCTTCGGGTGACTACCTGACCGTTGCGGAGGGACCAGACTCACCACCGTCACCTAACGCCCACCCCAAGCGGTAGACGAGAGTCCCCACGGCGAGCGTGAGAAGCACCCAGCTGACGAGGAGTATCATCATGAAGCCCGGTCCGAACCCACCGATAGGGAGCATCGGCATAACGAACATGGTCGGTGCGGCAACGATTGCAAGGGCAAGCAGGCGTGTTCCTCTGTCTCGCCGCGCAGCGTACCCAAACGGGAGGAACAGCGTCACAATCACTCCGAACGAAAGGCTGCTCGGAACGGGCCAGAGTTCGGAGACGGGAGTCGCAATCGAGACGGCCGCCGCAACGACAACTGGCGGACCGACGGTCGCGGCGACGAGACGCCGGAACGTGAACACCTCCGGGCGTCGCAGAGCGATGGCACCAAGCGCAACGAATTGGAGACCGAGGGTCCACGAAACCGCGCTAAGTCCACCACTAAACATCCCGAGGGCGACGAGACCGGCTATCCACACGATTCCGAGTCCCGCGACGATGGCAGCAAGCGTCCGGCAGGAATCGACAGTCGCGTCGCGTCGGCGCGTGTAACGCTGGACAGCAAGAACGCCGAAAAGCATCAGAAGCGTTGGAACGAGGGCGCTATACAACAGGTCAGAGAGGAGGTACGGAGCCGAGTCTGCGGCGATACTGGCGTAGGCGGCGGCCTGCGTTCCGAGACCGTTGTTGGGTCCGAACGCGAGGTACGTCGTGTAGTCGATAGGCTGGTAGTCCCCGTCTTCTGTGCTCCACGTCGCTGTCCCGTTTTCTGTGTCCGCCCCCGGTGGGTCGTTGACGAGAACGGTTCCTTCGGGACCGCTGACAGTGAACCGGTCGGCGTCGACGTAGACGTGTCGTGTGTCCCCGTCGGCGTTGAAGTAGTCCACGAGGAGCACGTTGCCGTAGCCTCGAGACGTCATCTCGGGAACGTCGAACGTGACGACGACGGTCTGGCCGTCCATCTGCATCGAGAGGTTCCGGGGGTCGTCCACGAACTGCCGGTGGCCGTCGAAGCTCTCTCGAACCACACTTTCGAGGAGGGCCGGATCGTCTCGGAATGTCGCTGCGGCTGTCTCGTCTATGACGGTTCGAGCCGTCCAGTGGCCGGTTCCCGACTCGTCGACTCGAACGTGCAGGTTGCTCGACTCGACGGTGAGGTTCACACCGGCATCGTAGGCAGCTCCACTGAAGGAGTCGCTACAGACGCCGCAGACCGGAACTGGTGGTCGACCAGCGGTTGCCGGCCCAACAACCGCCGGAAGGACGGCGCTGACGACGAGGAGGGCGAGAAAGATTCGGCGGGGGGTCATCTACCCGAAACGTTTCGGTTGGTCTACAAGTGTTTTCTCCCTTTCGCGAACCTGCCGAAACGACATCCCTTTTCCCTCGCCGCGAAAAGGCGAGTCCATGGACCCGAAGCGGGAACTCACGAGCGTCGACCTCGCGGCCCTCGTCACCGAACTAAACCGGTACGAGGGAGCGAAAGTCGACAAGGCATACCTCTACGGGGACGACCTGCTTCGCCTCAAGATGCGGGATTTCGACCGCGGGCGACTCGAACTCCTCGTCGAAGTGGGCGACATCAAGCGCGCCCACCTCGCCGCACAGGAACACGTCCCCGACGCACCCGGGCGACCGCCGAACTTCGCGATGATGCTTCGGAACCGCCTCAGCGGAGCCGACTTCGCGGGCGTCGAGCAGTACGACTTCGACCGTATCCTCACGTTCACGTTCGAACGCGGCGACGAAAACACGAAAATCGTCGTCGAACTGTTCGGACAGGGGAACATCTCCGTCCTCGACGAGACGGGCGAAGTCGTCCGCAGTCTGGAGACCGTTCGTCTCAAGTCGCGGACGGTTGCCCCCGGCGCGCAGTACGAGTACCCCGCCTCTCGACTCGACCCGCTTTCGGTCAGCCGCGACGCGCTCGGCCGAAACATGGACGAGTCCGACACCGACATCGTTCGGACGCTCGCCACCCAGCTCAACCTCGGCGGTCTGTACGCCGAAGAGCTGTGTACACGTGCGGGCGTCGACAAGACGCTCGACATTTCGGACGCGACCGACGAGGACTACGACGCCGTCTTCGANTGAAGAGCTGTGTACACGTGCGGGCGTCGACAAGACGCTCGACATTTCGGACGCGACCGACGAGGACTACGACGCCGTCTTCGACGCCATCGTCGACCTCCGCGAGCAGGTTCGCGCCGGTGAGTTCGAACCCCGTCTTTACCTCGACGACGACGAAAACGTCGTGGACGTGACGCCCTTCCCGCTTCGCGAACACCAGAACGAAGGGCTCGACGAGGAAGCCTACGACTCGTTCAACGAGGCGCTCGACGAGTACTTCTTCCGTCTCGACCTCACCGCCGACGAGCAACAGGACGTCGGGTCGAACCGCCCGGACTTCGAGGCACAAATCGCCAAACAAGAGCGCATCATCGAGCAGCAGGAAGGCGCTATCGAGGGCTTCGACGAGCGCGCGGCCGCCGAGCGCGAGCGCGCCGAACTGCTCTACGCCAACTATGACCTCGTCGACGACGTCCTCTCGACGGTTCGAGACGCGCGCGAGGAAGGCGTCCCGTGGGACGACATCGCCGACAAACTCGACGCCGGTGCCGAACAGGGAATCCCGGCCGCCGAAGCGGTGACAAACGTCGATGGCGCGGAGGGAACCGTCACCATCGAACTCGACGACTCTACTATCACCCTCGATGTGTCGATGGGGGTCGAAAAGAACGCCGACCGCCTCTACACCGAGGCCAAGCGCATCCAAGAGAAGAAAGAGGGTGCGCTCGCGGCCATCGAAGACACCCGCGAGGAATTGGAGGAGGTAAAGCGCCGCCGCGACGAGTGGGAGGCGGACGACGACGAAGACGACGCGGAAGACGAGGAGGAGCAAGAAGAGACAGACTGGCTCTCGTTGCAGTCGGTCCCAGTCAAATCGACCGAGCAGTGGTACGAACAGTTCCGGTGGTTCCACACCTCGGACGGCTACCTCGTCGTCGGCGGGCGCAACGCCGACCAAAACGAGGCGCTCGTCAAGAAGTACATGGACAAACACGACCGGTTCTTCCACACGCAGGCGCGTGGGGGGCCAGTCACGCTGTTGAAGGCGACCGGACCGAGCGAAGCCGCGAAGGAAGTCGACTTCCCCGAGTCGTCGCTACAAGAGGCCGCACAGTTCGCTGTCTCGTACTCCTCTATTTGGAAAGACGGCCGCTTCGCCGACGACGCGTACATGGTCGAACCGTCGCAGGTGTCGAAGACGCCCGAGTCGGGCGAGTACATCGAAAAGGGGAGCTTCGTCATCCGCGGCGACCGAACCTACTACAACGACGTTGCGGCCGAAGTCGCTGTTGGCATCCAGTGCGAACCCGAGACGCGAGTCGTGGGCGGACCACCGTCAGCCATCGAGACGTGCGCCGAGACGATGCTCAGACTCAAACCGGGACAGTATGCCCAAAACGACGCCGCGAAGATGTGCTACCGACGACTGCGCGAACACTTCGCCGACACGTCGTTCATCCGGAAAGTCGCATCCCCCGACCTCATCCAGGAATTCCTGCCGCCGGGCGGAAGCGACATCGTTGACGACTGAGACGGCCGCAGACGGCGGACCGGCGCCGTCGTTCAGGCGTAATTGACAATTATATCTCGGAATCTGGTACAACATTATATACTTTCTCGTCGTAACGTTCCCCCGAGCGCATGCAATAGCCCAGCAGAGCAGTCGGTACAAGACTGGCAACGCCAGCGCAGTCGCGAGAGACTGGCTTAGACAGTCGATATCAGACTCGTGGGTGGGTGGCGGCGC
This sequence comes from Haloferax elongans ATCC BAA-1513, assembly GCF_000336755.1. GTDB lineage: Archaea > Halobacteriota > Halobacteria > Halobacteriales > Haloferacaceae > Haloferax > Haloferax elongans. The sequence goes on from NZ_AOLK01000021.1 coordinate 65,979, forward strand.
TTGGTGATTACCGATGCTATCAGAATCCATCAATTATCCGCGTAACGATGACGGCTGGGTCAAAACAGTCCTCATCGGCGGAGTCCTCGGCTTGTTGAGCTTCCTCATCGTCCCGACGTTCGTCGTCATCGGATATCTCCTCCGAGTTATTCGTGCGACGATGCACGGCGACGAAGAACCACCCGTATTCGACGAATGGGGTGACATGACGATAGACGGCCTGAAAGGGTTCGCTATCGCACTCGTCTACGGGCTTATCCCCGCCATCATCGCCGGTGTCTTCGGCTTCGCGGGCATCATGGGCGCAGTCGCCGGTAACGGCTCGCAGACGGCAGGTATCTTCGGGGGCATCGTCGCCCTCGTCGGCCTCCTGGTCGCGTTCGTTCTCGGGCTCTTCGCCGCCTACGTCATCCCGGCGGCGCTGTCGAACTACGCTGAGACCGGCCGCATCGGTTCGGCGTTCGACTTCGGGACGCTCCGGCCAATCCTGATGTCTGGAAAGTACGCGACGGCGTGGCTCATGGCCTTCGCCGTCCTGTTCGCGGCGTCCTTGGCCCTCAGCGTGCTGAACGTCATCCCGCTCTTGGGACAGTTGGCCAGCTTCCTGCTCGGCCCGTTCGTGACGTTCTACGCCGCGGTGGCCGCCTACTACATCATCGGCACGACGTGGGGCGAACTCCACGACGTCGAGATGGTGGACGAAGGCGAGACCCCTGGCGAGCAACCAGCCGTCTGAGCTACCGACCTGATTTTCTTTTGCGACGGAATATCTAAGCCGATAGGGACACGACTCCACGACGTCATGCTCTCCGACGCGCTGTGGTTTCTCAAACGAAGCGACGACTGGCTTGCGACGACAATCATCGGTGCAATCCTCTCACTTCTCTCGGTCCTGATTCTCCCCGGAATCGTCCTGCAGGGGTACTACGTGAGAACCATGCAGGCCGCCACTCGTGGCGACGAGTCGGCACCCTCGTTCACTGACTGGGGTGGGCTGTTCGTGGATGGCTTGAAACTGTTCGCCGTGACGTTCGTGTGGTCGCTCCTCGCTATCATTCCCTCGGTCGCCTTATTCGCCATCGTGGGTGCCGGGTCAGTCGCCGTCTCGGAAGCGGCGTCAGCCCCTGGCGCAGCACCGAGTACGGCGGGAAGCCTCGGTCTCGGAATCGTCGGACTGGTTGGTATGCTGCTCGTCACCGGACTCTCGCTTCTCGTCAGCTACCTCGTCCCCGCCGCAGGGGCAAACTTCGCTATCAACGGCTCGCTCCGTGCCGGGTTCGACGTTCGGACGATTCTCAAAGGCGCGCTCACCAGTGAGTACGCCATCGCGTGGGTTCTCGCAATCGTCGTCGCTATCGTGCTCGGAATGGTTGGCAGCGTTCTCGCAATCATCCTCGTCGGCTTGCTCGTCCTGTTCTACGCGCAGGTCACGACGTACTATCTCTGGGCACGCGGCTTTGCGGACGGCGTCGGCACGCAATCTGACTGGTAACCCGCGATAGCAGGACTCTTTTCTGTTCCGCGACGACGCGACATATATGCGCATTTCGAGCCGCGGTCGGGGCGAAGAGGGGCGCGAGCGAATCACGCTCGTCCCCGAGAACGTCGACGACCTCTGGCACCTCTCGTACGTCCTCGAACCGGGCGATTTGGTCTCCGGCGACACGACTCGCCGCATCCAGCGCGACGACGACCAGATGCGTGACACCGGCGGCGAGCGCGAACACCTCCACGTCACTATCGAAGTCGAAGACATCGAGTTCGCGCGCTTCGCCAATCGCCTCCGCGTCGGCGGCGTCATCACCTCGTGTTCCCGCGAGGACCAACTCGGCCACCACCACACGCTCAACGTCGAAGAACGCGCCGAGATAACCATCGAGAAGCACTTCAAAGCCGACCAAATCGACCGCATCGAGACGGCCGAAGAAGCCGCCGAGAACCCCGACGTGGCTATCGCGACAGTCGAGGAAGGAGCAGCATACATCCACACCGTCGCCCAGTACGGAACCGAGGAGTACGCCTCGCTCACCAAACCGACCGGGAAGGGCGAGTACGCCCGCCCCCGCTCAGAGTTGTTCGACGAACTCGGCTCTGCACTCTCACATCTCGACGTGGACGCGATTATCCTCGCCGGGCCCGGATTCACGAAAAACGACGCGATGGATTACTTCGAGGACAACCACCCCGAAGTCGCAGAGACCATCGTCACCACCGTCGACACCGCGGGCGTCGGTGACCGCGGCGTCCACGAAGTGCTCAAACGCGGCGCTGTCGACGACGTGCAGAAACAGACGCGAATCGCTGAAGAGGCGAACCTTATCGACCAGTTGATGGAGAACATCTCGACGGGCGCGAAAGCCGCCTACGGGGTCGACCAGGTTGCTGAAGCCTCCGACTACGGAGCCATCGAGCACCTGCTGCTTCTCGATTCGCGCCTCCGTGCCGAACGACAAGGCGAAGGCGACTGGGATATCGACGTGAACGACATCATCGACTCGGTCGAGCAGAAAGGCGGCGAGGTGACGGTCTTCTCCGCCGAGTTCCAACCTGGCGAGCAACTGAAGAACCTCGGCGGCATCGCCGCGATTCTCCGGTACCGACTGCAGTAGTCGCGTTCGCGTTCACGTTCGCTTGAGTAATCGTTTAGCCCTCGAAGCCCAAGTCCTAGCGTGGCTTGGGGTACGATACCAAAGACCATAAAACGGGTCGATAGGTGGCTCGACCAGGTGTTTTTCGCCGCCTGGGAAGTGTCGGTACTGGTCATCCCGACACTCTGGATGCTCTTGGCCGCGACGCCCCACGAGGCGGTTTCGCTGTCGGGGCTGACGGCCCTCGGAGTGAGTTCGCTGGCGGTCGGTACCTTCAGGGGTGAGTACGTCTCGACTGGGTCGTGGCCGCGGCCCGGCCACCTCTCCACGCTCCCTGTCCGCTCAGCCTACTACAGCCTCGTGGTCGGCGGAACCTCGCTCCTCGGCGCGGCCGCACAGGTCGAGTTCGGAGCGTTTTGGCTCGGTATTCTCGTGCCCACCGTGGTCGCAACCGGGTCGCTGTCGCTTCTTCCTGCTGTCGTCGATACTGTCGAGCGCATCGCGAGAGCATCAGTGTGAGGCAGTTTACTGATTCCTTGCTGGCGGCCCCAACGAACTACGAGACGAGAGATATAGCATCGGTACTGCGACAGCGGGATGCTATTTTTTGAATCTGTCAAAAAGACACAAAGATTATTGCATACTAGTCAAAATCTGGATCGCATATGACAACGAAAGTGGTCAAACATTCTGAAATAGCGTGCACTGATGGGAGAATCCGATGAGGCGAAAAGCCATCCTCAGAGACGGAGTTCTCGTTCCATCGTTGCTCGTAGCTGTCGGCTTCGCTCTCAGCATTCTGGGAGTCCTGCCGTTCGAATTGTTCCTGCTTATCGCACTCGGCGTCGGAGTGCTCTGTACTGCGCTCGTGTTCGGCGCGGAGTCGCACGTACAAACTGCGGCGTACAGCGCCACAGTCGGTGGAAACAGCGACCCATCGAAATACGAGGAGGAGCCAGTGAGATGGGTCCGATTCGGGCTGGCTATGGCCGGACTCTCCGGGTTGAGCGTCGTCTTACTCGCCGTTCTCGCGCAACTGTAGCGCCGCTCCGACCCGGAGCGCGAGACCGAGGCACAGCACGGTTCCGACGAGTGCTGAAACGAACGTCCCCACGTAGGGGTCGAGGCCGGGAACCGTGTAGTCCGGCAGGAGCCCCGGATTGAGAGACAGCGCCGCCGCGGACGCGCCGGTCATCTCCGCCGCAACGTCGAGCGGTTCGGCGTAGCCGACCTGCGATGCAGCCCACGCAAAGACGGGTGTGGCGGCGACAAGTGCGCCGATGACAGCGAGCGGTCTTCGATTCGAGTCGTCGGCCGCGAACGAGCGCACGCTCATGCGGCGACGCCTCCCTCGACTGTCTCGGAGTCGACTGCGTCGAGTCGGTCGACGAGTCGAACGCCGACGAGTGTGAGGAGTGCCTCACCGACGCCGAGAACTGCGTGACCGCCAGCCATGACCGTCACGACCGAAATCAGCTCAGAGCCAAAGGCGGGCGACAGACCGAGTTGGATGCCCGCCGCGAGGGCGGCGAGGGTGATGCTCGCCCAGCCAGCGAGGACGATTGCACCGGACTCGTGGTACGCAGAAGCGACCCGGTAGACTGCGTAGCCGCCGAACACCTGTACGATCGCCATGTTCCAGACGTTCGCACCGAGTGCGAGCACGCCACCGTCGGCGAAGACGAGCGCCTGAACCGCGACGACGAGCGCGACAGAGAGCGCCCCGAGGTACGGGCCGAGCACGATAGCCGCCAGCGCACCACCGACGAAGTGGGCGCTCACGCCGCCGGGAAGCGGCCAGTTGAGCATCTGCGCCGCGAAGATGCTCGCGGTGACCATTCCGAACAACTGCGTTTGCCGCGGAGTCACGGTTCCGCGAAGTTTTCGAGCTGCGTAGGCGAGGACGCCTCCCGACGCGATGATGAACGCCACCGCCATCCATGGATGAAGAAATCCGTCTGGTGTGTGCATGTCTGGCCCACGTTTGGAACCTGATTTAAAAGGTGTTTTCTTCTGTGAGACTTCTGCCCACTGTTCTTCGCCCAGCGTTCGCTCCTCCCTACTCGTCAGCCGCACCACTCCAGGCGTCGTTTGCTACTCTCCGGTGAGTGACTCGCTCGCGGGTGAGAACTCGATTGTCGTTCCGAGTCCGTCCTCGGCGGCTTTCTCGTACAGCAGGTACGCGGCAGCGACCGTCTCGATTCCCGTGCCGCCGCTGTCGAAGACGGTAATCTCGTCGTCGTCGGTTCGGCCCGTGGCCCGGCCGGAGACGACCTCGCCCAGTTCGGCGTGGATGTGGTCCTCGTCGACGACGCCCGCGTCCATGGCGGCGAGGAACGACCCCGCGTCCATCGTCGCTCGCTCTCGCAGGTCGGGGACGTACGTCGCGCGTTCGATGGTCGTCGCGTCGAGTTCGCGCTTGTCGGGGTGGTACTGCCCCATTGCGGTGACGTGCGTCCCGGGTTCGAGCAAGTCGCCATCGAAGACCGATTCGCTCGCGGTGGTCGCGGTGATGACGATGTCCGCGCCCTCGACCGCGGCGGCGCTGGAGGCGACGGCGGCGACGCTGGCGTCGAGTCGGCGGTCCATCTCTCCGGCGAACGACTCGCGGCTCTCTTTGGTCGGCGAGTACACCCACACAGAATCGAGGTCGCGGACGGCGGCGACTGCTCGCAACTGGCCGCGGGCCTGCGCGCCGCTTCCGATGAGTGCGACTGAGGTGGCGTCATCGCGGGCGAGCGCATCGACCGCGACTCCGCCCGCCGCGCCGGTCTTGAACGGGTTCATGCTCGCGCCATCGAGGAGGGCGAGCGGTTCGCCGGAGTCGGCGTCGAAAAGCGGCGTCATGAACCACGCGTCTTCCGCGCCGAAGCCGGCAGAGTACATGTAACCCCCCATCGCGCCCGTTTCGGGGAGGACTGCGGCGTAGGTGGTAAACATCCCCGGCGGGTCGCGGTTGAGAAGCTTCGTTCGCGGTTCGGCGGGAGCGCCCTCACCGCGTTGTCGATACCCTTCGCGGACAGCGTCGACGTATTCGGCAGGCGTCGCCAGGCCGTTCACGTCGTCGCTCGTGAGGAACAATGTCTCTGTCATGTTTGGCGAGACGTGGCCTGCGGCCAAAACCCTGCGGGCCGACCCGGTGGTCGGTCAGCACGGCCTGTGAAATTAGTCTGCGTCGAGAACAGCGGGACCGGATTCCGCGCGACTCGCGCGAGCGGTGTGGCTTGCGTGGTCGGAGTGTCGTCGGACTGGGGCGGGCGCGGACGGACCATTCACGAAGAGGGCGTGGCCAGTCAGCAGCGCTGCGACACCAGCGGCCATCGGAACTGCCGCGGTCAGCTGTAAGCCAACCACGACGAGGGAGCCGGTGATTCCAACGAGCGCGAGTGGGATGAGCCCAAGAATGTAGTCGTAATATCCGGTCATAATATACACTAACATACGGATGTAAGTGGTATAATTCTTTCCCATAGATGACTGATATTCCATTCGTGACTTCGACATCACATTCTCATAACTTATGAGAAAATAATCGGCAGACATCGTCGGGGTGAATTACTGATGAGAATATCAGATTCTGATATACCCCGGTCGTGAACGCTCCTCGAACACCCAATTGATGGTTCTATGACTTTCTCACACGCACCCAGTCGCAGTGTTGCGTGAGTTCCTCGTCGCGCGAACCGTCTGTCACTCGAACTCCCTCCCGCTCACACTCTCTGCGCGCAGTCTGCCGCGACTCCACATGATTATCCGTGTCGGACTCGTGCGAGAGCGTGTGAATCGCAACGACCGCGCAATCGTCGCACTGGTGATGCTCGCTCACGGGATGGTCCACACCTACGAACTGTCGATTCCCATCTTCGTCTCCATCTGGCTCAGCGAGTACACCACCGTCGAACTCGGTCTTGCAGCCGTTCCGGTCACGACTGCGTCGCTCGGCGTGATGGTCGGTCTCGGCTTCGCGCTGTTCGGCCTCGGCGCACTCCCCGGCGGCGTCCTCGTCGACCGCGTGGGCTCGAAACGCCTCATCGTCGCATGTCTCGCCGGAATGTCAGCCTCGTTTGTTCTCCTCGCGGCAGCCCCGAATCTCGTCGTCGTCGCACTCGCCCTCATCCTCTGGGGTGCTGCGGCGAGCGTCTACCACCCCGCGGGTCTCCGACTCATCAGTACCGGCGTCGAAGAACGCGGCACTGGATTCGCCTATCACGGCATCGCCGGCAACCTCGGAATCGGCTTCGGGCCGTTTCTGACGGCACTGTTGTTGCTGTTTTTCGACTGGCAACTCGTCGCGGGCGTCCTCGCAATACCGGCGCTCGTCGCGGCCGTGTTCGCGACCCGCGCCGACTTCGAAGAACAGGCGGCTGTCACGGCTGCTGACGGCGGAGCTGGAACCTCGGCCGACAAGTCTTCGACTGGCGTCTCATCGCTCGGTGAGTTCTTCACCGAGTCGAGAGCCCTCTTCGCGAGCGGGTTCGCGCTCGTCTTCGCGGTGGTGATGTTCTCCGGGCTGTACTACCGCGGCGTGACGACGTTCCTCCCGGACCTCATCGACAGCGTGCTCGACATCGACCCGGTTCCGCTCTCTGCGCTTCTCCCCACCGCACTCGTTCCCGGGTCGGCCGCCGGCGCACCCACACTCGAACTGGAACTGTACGTGTACGCCGGACTTCTCACTATCGGCGTCGTCGGCCAGTACGTCGGCGGCAAGCTCACCGACCGTATTCCCACCGAGCGCGGGCTCGTCGTCGGGTTCGCTGCGCTCGCAGTCGTCGCCGTCGCCTTCCTGCCCGTCGCGAGCCTCGGCGTCGCCCCACTGCTCGCAATCTGTGCGCTCCTTGGGTTCTTCCTGTTCATGGTTCAGCCGTTCTATCAGGCCACGGTCGCCGAATACACGCCCGCGGGCCTCCGCGGTCTCTCGTACGGGTTTACCTACCTCGGTGTGTTCGGCGTGGGCGCACTCGGTGGTGCAATCGCCGGGTTCGTCCTCGACGTTGCGAACTCGACGACGCTCTTTTTGGTCCTCGCTGGGTTCGCGGCGGCCGCGTCGCTGCTCGGTGTGACGTTGTTGCGGAAGCGGGCCACACCCGCGTGAAGCGGGGGGCCGAGAAGGCGATTGTTCGGACGAGTGTTTTCAGACGATGCGGAAGTAGATGGTGCGCCAGAGACTGATGGCGACCGTCCCGAAGACGAGCATGACGCCGATGAAAATCGGTTCTGCGCCGCCTTCGAAGAGGGGCGTCCATCGAATCACCGCGCCGAGGACGGCTGCGATAAGCCACGAGCGAATCGCAAGCGGGACGGCCGACTTCGCCGATTCGGCGGCACCCGGCGAGTACGCACCCAGAATCGGGGCGATGAGTGCCCACGCGATGATGAACGGAACGGAAGTGAGCACCCAGCCGACTGGGTCAGTCGAGAGGTACGACACACCGTTGTGCTGAATCACGCCGACGGTCACGAGGAGGAAGATGGCGAGGATGTCGCCCACGGCGAGTGGTAACGCCCCGGCATCGAGTCGCTCCTCAAGGAAGGACGTCGAGGTTGCCATACGCGACGATACGTGGCACCCCTAATGGCTCTCCCGCTTTTTCCCGACGACCGTGTACTCGAAACCTGTGTCGAGCACGGCAGCTTCGAACTCCGCGCCGTCGAGTCGCCCGGCGAGTTCGTTCGGGCTGACAAACGACGACCCGAATCCGATAGCTCGCTCTGCGAACGCGAGTCCGCGGCCTCGAATCGTCTCGGGATTGAACTCCCGAACCGCAAACACCCCACCGGGCGCGAGGACGCGATAGACTTCTTCGACCACCGTTTGCTGGTCCGGCATGTGGTGAAAGGCGTCCACGACAGTCACCGCGTCTACGGAGTCGTCGGCGAAGGGGAGCGAGCGAGCATCGCCACGGACGCAGTCGAGACCGCGACTCCGTGCCCGAGCGAGCATCTCCTCTGACAGGTCGAAGACGACCCGTTCCGGCACGTCGAGTGCGAGTGTCGCGCGCCCCGACCCGCCGCCGATGTCGACGACGCGCTCGACCGGGCGAGACGCTCTGTCGAGCGCGAAATCGAGGGGTTCTGCGTCGGCGGCTGGCATCACGAGGTCGTACAGGGGAGCGAACCTGTCGAAAAACCGGATGTCGCCGGGACCGTGCATGGTTGCTCGTGGGTCGCCGTCGGCAAGGTTCTTGCGCGTCGCGCCCTCTCGACAGGTATGGACTTCGTCATCCTCGGGTGGCCCGAGGACGGTCCCCGACTCCGCCTCGACTACCGCCGGTTCTCGTATGCGGGCAAGTTCACGCCACCGAAGACGGGAAAGGCGGTCATCCGCGGCCCCGACGAGGAGCTTCCGCCGCTCGACGACGACCGACCCGCACCCTCGGGTGGCCCCGACTCGGTCGGTCCGCTCGCTGAGGATGTCGTCGCGGCGGTCGCGTTCAACGAAGACCGGACCGACCCGACGACGCTTTGGTTTCGGTACGTCACCGTCAGACACGACAGACGGGGCGAAGGCCTCGGTCCCGAGTTGCTTCGGAAGACCGCCGCGGCGGCAGCGGAACGCGGGTACGAGACGGTTCGAATCGCGACGAACAACCCCTTCGCGTACGAGGCGTGCCACAAAGCCGGGTTCGCGTTTACCGGCCGCGAGACGGGACTCGCCGAACTCGTGTTGGAGCGCCCCGCCGGAGAACCTGCCTCGGTCTCACGAGAGCAGTATCAGTCGGGACTCGACCGCTACCGCGCCCGCGACCTCGGGGAAGACGAATCGGCGTTTCTCGCGGCACGTGACGGTGCTGCCCCACCAGCCGTCGGGAGTCGGTAAACTCGCACGATTCAAACCCCCGGCTCCCGAAGGCCGAGCAAATGGGAAACGCAGACCTTCGAACGCTCGCCGCTCTCTCTGAGGTGTCGTTCGACGAGGTTGCCGGGAGCGTCGTCGCCGTGGACGCCCACAACTGGCTGTATCGCTATCTCACGACGACGGTCAAGTGGACGAACTCCGAGAAGTACACCACGAGCGAGGGCGAGGAAGTCGCGAACCTCGTCGGCATCGTTCAGGGGCTCCCCAAGTTCTTCGAACACGACCTGACGCCAGTGTTCGTCTTCGACGGCGGCGTCACGGAGATGAAAGACGACGAGGTCGCAAAGCGCCGCGAACAGCGCGAGAAGGCCGAAGCACGTCTCGAAGAGGCTCGTGAAGCCGGTGATGCGGTCGAAGCCGCCCGGATGGAAGCCCGCACGCAACGACTCACAGACACGATTCAGGAGACGAGTCGCGAACTCCTCCGCCTCCTCGACGTGCCGGTGGTCGAAGCCCCCGCCGAGGGCGAGGCACAAGCGTCCTACATGGCCCGCAAGGGCGACGCCGACTACGTCGGCAGCGAGGACTACGACACGCTCCTGTTTGGTGCGCCCTACACGCTCCGCCAACTCACGAGCAAGGGCAACCCCGAGTTGATGGACCTCGACGCGACCCTCGATAAACACGACATCACGTGGGAGCAACTGGTCGATATTGCCATGCTTTGCGGCACCGACTTCAACGAGGGAATCTCGGGCGTCGGCCCGAAAACCGCGGTAAAGGAAGTCAAGAAACATGGTGACCTCTGGGCTGTCCTCGAAGCCCGCGGCGACAGCATCCCGAACGCCGACCGGGTCCGTGAGTTTTTCCTCGACCCGCCGGTCACAGACGAATACGACTACGACATCGACATCGACCCCGACGTGGCCGCGGCCCGCGAGTACGTCACCGAGACGTGGGAGGTCGACCCCGACGAGGTTCGGCGGGGATTCGAGCGCATCGAAGACTCGGTCGTCCAGACGGGACTGGACCGCTGGACGTAGGGCTGGAATCACCTCGAACGTAACGACAAGACAACACGTTTAGGCCGGTCGATTTCGACTGCTGTCGTATGTCCCCGGACGATATCCCGTCCCCCTCCACTGAGAACTCCTCCACTGGCGACCCTTCCGACGATTCGTCCCCTTCGGGCGATTCGCCACCTGACAACGATTCTTCCTCTCCCGACGACACCCCACTCGTCCATTCACGCCGACAATTCCTCGGCCTCCTCGGCGGCGGGAGCGCAGTGTTCGCTGGTATGAGTTGGTTCGCCCCGACGTGGCTCCCGGACCCCATCACCGACCAGTTCGTGATTCACTATCCCGAACCCCCAGCACACGTCTGGCGACCCGACATGTCCGACGAGCACGCGGACAAGGCGGTCGCCCGACTCGAACAGATTGTCGAACAGGCACAAACGCTGAAAGAGCGGGGCGACCCCGACTCGATTCCGAGACGGCTACAGATGCATCTCCGCCAAGGTGACCCCACTGGCGGGTGGTTAGAGTCAGCTAAATCGGCGTCGAACACACACGAACGACTGTCCTACGCCACCATCGGCATGATGTTTGCGGGCGAAACCGTCGGTGCTGCGAAGGCCGTCCTCGACGAAGTCGACCCCGAGGAACTCGTCGAACGTGGCAAGCGTATTCAGTCGCGCGCCGAAGACGTGCTCGATTCCTTCAGCGACTACGCTGTCTCGGACCCGACGCGGGACCTCGCGTACCTCTATTTCGTCGAGCAGAGCCTCGCGTCCGCTCGATTCCAGTCGCGTCACTGGGAGCGATTCGTCGGTGAGAACGACTACACGAACGACGCAATCGCGGATACGTACGCCTCGTATCTGCAAGCTGAACAGCACCTCGACGACGCTCGATACTACCGCGAGCTGTACCGCGAGAACCTCGGCGACCAGACGGAACCGTTCGCCGACGCACTTGCAACGTCGCTGACGACACTCACCCAGTCGATAGCGGCGCTGCCGTCACACGTAGAGATGCGCGAACGAGTCGAAGACGAGCGCGACCTCGACCAGCAGACACCGTACGGCGCGGCCCGCTGGGAACTGCTTTCGATATGTTTCGACGGTGATTATCAGTTCAACTACGGTCCTGACGGTCATCGCCACGGACACACCGTGCAGCGCCTCGTCGAGACGGCCAACGCACTCCTTGGCCGACGCGCCCACGAGTTTGCACTCGACGAACTCGACGTAGACCCGGACGACACCAATTACGACTCCGGTCGAACGTTCCGAGCGAAACGACGCGCGGTTCGTCAGTTCAACTCGGTCAGAAAGACGTACGATTCGCCGTTCGCGGGAGTTCTGGCTCAGGATGCCGCAGAGCTGATTCACGCTGGTGAACTCGGAATCGACATGGCTGACGGGACGTTCCCGATGTGGCGGAATCGCGTGGAATCGGCGACCTACTATCTCGCCAGTGAAGGGCAGATGCGCGCCTTCGACGAGGTCTTCCAGAGCATTTTCGATGGCTCGTGACGACTCGGTCAACTTGCGACAGCGACTATCTTCTGTACGGAGTTGACCACTGTCCAACACGTTTAGGCCGGTTCGTTTGGAAATCAGGTGTATGTCCCCCGACGACTCTCCCTCCACTCCTTCCGACAGTCCTTCCGATTCCACTCCCTCTGACGACCCTTCTCCCTCCGACGGCTCCTCATCACTCCTTTCGCGCCGACAGCTCCTCGGCCTCGTCGGTGGCGGGAGCGCAGCGTTCGCTGGAGTGAGTTGGTTCGCTCCCTCGTGGCTCCCAGACCCGGTGACAGACACGCTAACGACGCTGTACCCGGACCCATCGAGTAACTACGTCTGGCGGCCGCCCGTCAGTGACAACCACGCCGACGAGGCAGTGGCCGAACTGGAGGAGGCAGTCAAACAGGCGAACGAGTTGCGCTCGCGTATCGACATCGACTCAGTCCACGAGGACCTCAAATTCTACCTCCGTGCCGACCCAGCGGGTGGGCATCTCCAATCCGCAAAAAGCGACCGTAACAACCGGGATAAACTCCACCACGCGACGACAGGCATCCAGTACACGGGCAAGTCAATCGGTGCCGCGAAGGTCGTCCTCGACGAGGCTGACCCCGAAGCGGTCGTCCAGCGTGGCCGCGACCTCCGCCAATCAGCAGACGACATTGCCAACTCCATCTCCGAGTACCGCGTCTCCGATGCGGGCCGCGACCTCGCGTACCTCTACGCAATCGAGCGACGACTCATGTTCGCCCGGCTGGAGTCGCATCAGGGTGGAATCTTCACCGGCGGCACGGCCGACGCCGACGAGTACGACGCCCACGACATCGCAGGTACCTGGGGGTCGCACCTCCAAGCGAAGCAGTACATCCGAACCGCCCGACACTACCGAGACCAGTACCAATCGAACCTCGGAAGCCAACCCGCGTCGCATCGGAGCCGTATCCGAAACGCCCTCGACGACTTTCTGGCCGAAATCGAGAAGTATCCGACCCGCGGAGAAATGCGCACCACCGTCGAAGAGGAACTCGACGACGACGACCGTTCCCCCTACGGCGTGGCCAGATGGGAGTTGTACATGCTCTGTTTCGACAACGACTTCCGCGTGTTCGAAAACAGTCTCGACCGTGACTTGCTCGCGCTTCGAGCCGTGGGCACCGGCGACGCCTTCCTCAAACGTCGGGCATACGACTTCGTGCTCTCCGAACTCGACGTGGACCCGGACGACACTGGCTATGATTCCAGCCGGTCGTTCCGTGCGAAACGCCGGGCGATGCGCCAGTTTCGAACGACCACCGACGAGTACGATTCGAACTTCGCGGGCGTCGTCGCAAGCGAGGCGGCGAGCCTTATTCGCGGTGGCGACGTCGGCCTCGAAATGGGAGACGGGCCACTGTGGCGGGAACGCGTCGACTCGTCTGTGTACTCACTCGTCGCCGAAGGGATGCTCCGCAATCTCGGCGAGGTCGTCGACCCGCTCACGTGATTCTGCGCAGTCGTCTCCCAATCCACCGCGCGATTTGAAGTTCCCAACAGCTTAGTAATCGATGCTCCTGAACCCCTTTGCATGTCTCCCAGCGATGCGTCTTCTCTCTCCTCTGATGACTGGTCTGTTCTCTCGCGTCGCCGTCTCCTCGGTCTTCTCGGTGGTGGCAGTGCAGCACTCGCTGGTCTCGGGTCGTTCGCGCCGACGTGGCTTCCGGACCCCATCACCGACTCCCTCACGACTGTTTTCCCCGGTCCAGAGACCAACCACGTCTGGCGGCCGCCCATTAGTGACGGCCACGTAGACGAGGCGGTCGCAGCGCTGGAAGTCGCCGTCGAACGGGCGCAGGACTTACACTCCCGCCTCGACCCCGACGAAATCGACGACCCGGACCTCCGAGCATTCGTCACCGACGCCCCATCGGACCGAGTCGTCGAATCGGTCACAGACGAACAGCACAACTGGGAACGGCTCGTTTCGGCTACGCACAGGATAAAGTACGTCGGTGAGGCGATTGGTTATGCGAAGTTCGCACTCGGTGAGGAGGACCCAGACGCGCTCTTCGAACGCGGCCGCGAACTTCGGCAGGGCTGGGAAACCATCGCCGATTCCATCTCAGCGTATCGAGTCTCCGACGCGGGCCGTGACCTCGGATACCTCTCCGCTATCGAACGTCAACTCTCTTCTGCCTATTTCACGGCTCACTGGAACGAGGGCCACGACAGTGACGAGGGGTCCGAACCGATGAGCGAGTACACCCACCACGACATCGCCGTGGCGTGGGGGGCGCACTTGCAGACGGAGCAACGCCTCAGGAACGCCAGACGGTATCGAGCACAGTACCGGGTGAACCTCGGCGACGACACCCGCTCTGTCCGTGACCGACTCCACGCTGCCCTTCAAGACATGCTGGCGGAGATAGAACAGTATCCGATTCAGAGCGAGTTGGTGGCACAACTGCGCGAAGAGTTTGGCGACGGCGAAGACACTCCGTACGCGGTCGCCAGATGGTAACTGTTCAGGCTGTGTTTCACTCATACGTTCCCTGTTTTCACCGACGACTTCCGGAAGGACCTGCTCGCATTCCGCGCGGTAAGGGTCGGACAGGGATTGCTCGCCCGGCGTGCACACGAGTTCGCGCTCTCGGAACTCGACGTAGACCCGGGCGACACCGGCTACGACTCCGGCCGAACGTTCCGCACAAAACGCCGGGCAGTGAGCCAGTTTCGAAAGAGTCGGAACGAGTACGATTCGAACGTCGCGGGCGTCGTTGCCAGCGAGGCGGCGAGTCGAATCCACACCGGTGACAGCCGACTCGACGACTCTCCAACGTGGCGAGACCGACTTCGGTCCGCAACGACCTTTCTCGTCGCCGAAGGGATGCTCCGCAATCTCGGCGACGTGGTCGAGCCACTCGAACAGGGCTGAAAAAGCAGAGAAGAACCGGCCGTCGGCTTACGACACGTCCTCGATAGCGTCGAGGAGCATGTTCGCGCCGATGTCGATTTCGCGCTCGGTCACGTCGAGCGGCGGGAGGATGCGGAGCACGTCGTAGCCACAGGCGAGCGTCAGGAGTCCGCGCTTGAGGGCGGCTTCCTGCACGTCGTCGCGGCGCTCTTTGGTGTCGAATTCGACGGCGAGGAGGAGGCCCTTGCCGCGCACGTCGGTGACGGTTTCGGGGGCATCGTCTCGAATCGTCTCTTTGAACTGGCGGCCGCGGACGACGGCGTTGTCCAGCAGGTTGTAGTCCTCGATTGCTTCGAGGGTGAACACGCCCTGCATCGACGAGAGGATGTCACCCGCACCCCACGTCGACGAGAGGCGACTCTTCTCCGACGGGAAGACATCCGAGTTCGAGATGGTCGCACCCACGCGGAGACCCTTCGCGCCGGTGATGACGTCGGGTTCCATCGGGTAGTGGTCCGACCCCCACATCTCGCCGGTGCGGCCCACACCGGTCTGAATCTCGTCGGCGATGAGTGTCAGGTCGTAGTCGTCGACGACGGCGGCGAGTTCGTCGGCGAATCTGTCGGAGGGGAAGCGGTAGCCGCCTTCGCCCTGAATCGGCTCGACGATGATGTAAGAGACTTCGTCGGCATCGACGTTGCCTTTCTTGGGGTGGAGCTTCTTCCGAAGCGCCGACATCGTCGATTCGGGGTCGGGGAAGAAGCCACACGTACACGTCCCGTCGCCGCACGACTGGTCGGAGCAGAACGGCACGTCGAAGACACCCGAAATCTCGGGGTAATCGCGGCGGTAGACGGACTTCGAGCGGTTGAGCGAGAGCGCGCCGAGCGTCCGGCCGTGGAAGGCACCGTCGAAGGTGATGCCGTACTTCTGACCGCCGGAGTTGTCGTAGCAAATCTTGATGGCGTTCTCGACGGCCTCCGCGCCGGAGTTCGAGAGGAAGACCGTATCCATCCCGTAGTGGCTCGTGATGTCCGTCAGTTTGTCCATCAGTGCGGAGGGACCGGGGATGTCTTCCTCACCGGGGTCGGACCCGTCGCTGACGTAGAAGTCCTGGCCCGCGATTTTGATGGGGTCGACGAGGTCGAACTCCTCCATGCGGTCCATAATCTTCGGGTTGTTGTACCCGAGGGGTGCGGCGGCAACGTGACTAGTGAAATCGAGGAGGACGTTCCCATCGACGTCGGTACAAAACGGCCCTTCGGCCTCCGAAGTGATGTCCCAGACGAAGTCGTAGACGTACGTACTCGGTGCAGCATTCGATTGGTGGTAGTCGGCCCACTCTCGGGCGCGTTTGCCCGGCATCGACTCGACGTGTGGTTCCACCGTCTCTCGATCCATGCGCCTCGGTACGAACACCCATGTGTTAAGATATTCGTTATCAATAGGGCAAAATCAGCGGGAGGTCGTCGCTGTCGGTTGGTTTCAACATGGGGTCTCTCGGAGCATACGACCGAGAAGACTTGGCTAAAAAACTACGTGTCGGGCGCACGATAGGCTTTTGGCCGTTCCGTGTTCGTGATTGGGTATGGCTCTCCGTGACATCGAACGTTCCCGCATGATGTGGTGGGTCCTTGCCCTTCTCCTCGCCGGCGCGCTCACCTACGTCACCTACTCGTTCGTGGGGACGTTCGTCTTTGGACTCTTCATCTACTACGCGACGCGTCCCATCTACCGTCGGATTCGTCGCCGTGTCGGGCCACCGAGTCTCGCGGCGGCAGTCGCACTGTTCGCACTCGCACTCCCTGCATTGGGGCTCGTCGTCTACGCGGCGACGATTGCGCTTCGTGAGTTCTTGAAGTTCGCCGACCAGGTTGCGGCCGACGACATCGGATTCGACCCCGCGGCGTACGGTATCGACCCGAAACTGCTCGAAAGCATCGCCAGTCCGCAGGCGCTTTTGGAGTACGAATTCGAGTCGCTTCTCACGCCCGAGGCGGCCCTCTCGGTCTTTGACTCGCTCAGTGTCGCCGCCAACACGTTCGCGTTCCTCGGCGTCGGCGCGATTCACCTCTTCGTCATGATTGCACTCGCGTTCTACCTCCTCCGCGACGACCACAAACTCAGTCGCTGGGGACGGTCGATGTTCGGTGACGACAGCGGTATTCTCGAAGCGTACGTGCGCGCGGTCGACCGCGACTTCAACAATATCTTCTTCGGCAACATCCTCAACGCGGTGCTCACCGGAACCATCGGTGTCATCGCCTACTCGTTGCTGAACGTCGCCGCACCGGCAGGCGTCAACATCCCCGCACCAGCACTCGTGGGATTGCTCGCGGGCGTTGCCAGTCTCATTCCCGTCGTCGGGATGAAACTCGTCTACATTCCTGTTGCGGGGTATATGGGACTGCAGTCCGCACTCGTCAACCCACCGGGGCTCTGGTTCGTCGTCCTCTTTGCGGCCGTCTCGTTCGTCATCGTGGATACGATTCCAGACCTCGTTCTCAGACCGTACGTCTCGGGGCGGAGTCTTCACGTCGGGGCAGTCATGATTGCGTACACGTTCGGCCCATTGCTGTTCGGGTGGTACGGCATCTTCCTCATGCCGATGATACTCGTGTTGCTCGTGAACTTTAGCCGTCTCGTGCTGCCTGAACTGCTCGCTGGCAAGCCGATTCGACCGTACATGGTTGACCCCGCGTACCTCATTGAGTCGCACACAGTCGAACCAACTGCCGGCGATGACGCTGCTAGCGATGACTCGGACGATGTGGCAGAGACAGAACGTGAAAACGCCGATGAGACACCTGCAGACGTCGCAGACTCGCGTCGCGACGACGACGGGCGACCGAGTCGGGACTCTCGGTCCCCGTCAGACACGAGTCTCGACGGCTGACGGCCTCAGGCTTCGAAGTCTTCCGGGATGTAGTCGGCTTCCCACTCGCTGCGGGCCTGTATCTCGCGACGACCGCGACGGGTGAGTGTGTAGTAGTTCGTTCGGCGGTCGATCTGTCCTTTGTCTACGAGACCCTTCTCGACGAGCGTGTCGAGGTTCGGGTACAGGCGACCGTGGTGAATCTCCTTCTCGTAGTATGCTTCGAGTTCTTCTTTTATGGCGAGGCCGTGGGGCTCTTCGAGACCCGCGATGACATACAGCAGGTCTCGCTGGAATCCTGTCAGGTCGTACATCGGTAAATTCGAGATGTATGTTACTGTCTGATTCAAATAAGCATGTCGGCATTGACTCGGAATTGGCGGGATATGCGGCCAGATTCACCGGAATAAAACTGTTCCGCTAGTGTTATTGGATTTACTAGTTCGCATCTATCGTCTTCTCGTCAGTCGGATATGTTCACGTTCGGATGACTTTGAGATTCGCAAGCATAGTCCTTCAATTGCTGGCGCCCGCGAGTGAGAGAACAGGGTCGATTCCAGTCACTGTCTGGGAGGGGTTCTGGTCACTGTCGGCACTCACAGAGCCGAGTACGAGCCACGACTCAGACAGACTCGTGAATCCCGACTTCGAGCGACTGCTCTGTCGGCCCGTGGGCGCGACGAACGTCCCTGTGAGTCGTTGTGTCGTGTGTACCTACTACAATACCAGTAGCTCAGAACAGACTGATTTCGTCGAGAAGGAAAGCACGCCGTGCCGAAAACCGGCACGGCGCGCCGCCCTGAATTGGTCCCCGCTGACGCTTCGGCCCTCCAAAGCGAAGCGTCACTTTCGGGTACTGTTCCGTTTTACTTAAACATAACGACGCATGCCAGTCAATGACAACGCGACGAAACATATTCGCTCGTGGTATCTATTCTGCCGAATCACAAATTGTCAGTAATTTACATGTGTTCTTCTTCGAGGACCCATCCGAGGGCCCGTTTGTAGTGAGACATAAGCTTCCGAACTCCCTCGTGTCGCATCTCTTCGGATTCGAGTTCTTCTTTCAGGAACTCGTACTGCTCTCGGACCTCCGATTCACTTCGCATACTCCCTTCCTGGGACGCCACGTGTATGTCAGTTTCCCTCTTTTTTCACACAACTGTCGTTGCCGCTGTCCGCCGGTTTTGCTCGCTCCTCCGAGTGACATGTTCGCATAGGTGTAGAAATAGTAATCATTATAGATTGTCAGTTCAATTGTCAGCCGTATGTTCCTCCTCCCCGCCATCCTCCTCGGAAGCCTCCTCGGGACGGGCGGCCTTCTCATCGCATACGACCCGACACCACTGTGTGACTTCCGGGACTTCGCACGTGGACCCGAGCCTCTCGACCAGCATGGACTCTTTCTCTGGCGATGTAGCGGTCTCGCGATTGCTGCCGTCGGTCTCTGTCTTTCGACTCTCGCACTCCTCGCCTGAGTGTCGCCGTGTTTTTGCGGTCCCGGGACGAACTTGGACGCATGGAGATTCGTGGAGAGCGAGAATGCAAATCCTGCGGCCGGCAGTGGTCGTACTTCGAGACCGGGAGCGTGTCGTGTCCGTCCTGCGGGGGCATGAAAAGCGTCGGTGTCGGCGACAGAAAGCGTCACACGTCGTCGCCCGAGACACTCGATTTGTCTCCGCACCGAACCGCGGTCAGCGACACCACGATTCGCGACGCTGCGCCGGAGTTGAAAGCCGACCTTCGAGACTACATTCGCCAAGTTGGCTTCATTCACGGTGGAGAACTGCGTCCGTTAGACGACGAAACGCTCGTCGCGTACGAACTCCTCCACGCTGTCGACGTTGTCGCGCGGTCAAACCGACCGACCGACGACGAACAGTTGTACGTGCTCGACTTACTCCGCGGAGCCGACACGGGCGACCGCCCGGCTCCCGGTGAGGTTCCTGACTCGCTGGCCGACGCCCGGGGACTCGCGTACGCCGACGCCGTAGACGACTACCGCCGCGACCTCTCGGTGTGGCTGGACGACCACCCGAACACTGAGGTTCGAACGACGCTCGGCACGCTCTCGAACTACGTCAAGCGAGCGGAGGCACTCGACGGTGCGATGCCACTCGACGAGTCTGAGACACTGGTGCTCGCGACGCGCGACATCTACACGAGCATCGTCGACGACGACCTTGACGCGCTGGCCTCGGCCCGCGACCGACTCGCATCGCTACTCTGACAGCCGGAGTGCGCAACTCCCTACACACCTGTTCACCGAACGTTTTTGCCACCGGCCGACCCTCTCCCGACGATGACTGCCGGATTCGACATCCACGAGGTTCGGCACCGCGTGAAGATGCTCCGCGACACCGGAGACACGATGCTCGTCGAGAACCGGGAAGCGGTCGCCTGCCCCGCGTGTGGAGACCCTTTCTCGCGGTTGCTCATCTCCGAAAAGCCAGCACACAGCTTCGACCCCGACCCGGGGACGAGGCTCTGTGTCCGGCGCGAGGACGGGCGACTGCTCGTCTCGACACACGAGTGAGCACGCGAGAAACGCAGCCCGGAACCACCCGTCTTCGGTGTCCAGAATCAGACGTACCGGTGCTCAGAACTAGCCGTCCCAGTGTCCAGCATCAGCTGTCTCGGAGAAACGAAAGCAGCCCGCGGTCGAGTGTGTCCTCGGGAAGCGTCTCGAACCACGACACGTCGGTTATCGACTCGTCTTCGAGCCCCGGGTCGTCGGTGAGGGTTCCGCTGACGGTCGCGTCGTAGATTGCGAACCGGAAGCTCACCGCGTCGCCGTCGTAGCAAAGTCGCTGTTCTGTCACCACTCGAAGCGACCCCACGTCCGCATCGAGACCAGTCTCTTCGGCCAGTTCGCGGACGAGCGCCTCCCGTCTGGTCTCGCCGGACTCGACACCGCCACCGGGGAGTAGCCACTGGCCGTCCTGCCGAACGAGAAGCACCGACCCACGTTGCTCACAGAGCGCGCCGACGCCCCATTCGAGCCCGTCGTCGATTCGTTCGCGGGCGCTCTCGAAGCCCTCGGCGTCGAGGTCGTGGCGATTCTGTCGCCTGATGACGCCGTCTTCGTCTCTCGTCCACTCACCTTCGATTTCGGTGGACACGTCTCTGACTCTCGCGTGTTCAGGGAAGGTCGACGTCGACGTCGGCGGATTCGGCGGCCGCTTTCACCGTGTTCCACAGGAGCATCGCGCGCGTCATCGGACCGACGCCGCCGGGAACGGGCGTGATGGCGCTCGCCTTCTCTTTCGCGGAGTCGAAGTCGACGTCGCCGACGAGTTCGTAGCCCTTCTCGTTGTCCGCATCGACGCGGTTGACGCCCACGTCGATGACGACGACGCCATCAGAGAGCATGTCGCCAGTGACGAGTTCGGGGACGCCCGTGGCGGCGACGACGATGTCGGCCTCGCGGGTCTTCTCGGCGAGGTCCGTCGTGCGAGAGTGACAGACTGTGACCGTGGCGTTTCCGCCCTTGGCCTTCTGGATGAGCAGGTTCGCCATCGGCTTGCCGACGATGTCGGAGCGACCGACGACGACCACGTCGGCACCCTCCGTCTCCACGTCCACAGCGTCGAGGAGCTTCTGGACGCCGTGGGGCGTACAGGGCTTGAAGCGGGCGTCACCTGCGACGAGTCGGCCGACGTTCTCGGGGTGGAAGCCGTCGACGTCCTTCGCGGGGTCGATGCGGCGGAGAACAGTCCGGTCGTCGACGTGGTCCGGCACGGGCATCTGGACGAGGATGCCGTGAACGTCGTCGTCCGCGTTCAGGTCGTCGACGAGCGAGTAGAGTTCGTCGGCGGGCGTCTCGGGGTCGAGTTCGTAGTCGAACGCCTCGATGCCGACTTCCTCGCAGTCGCGCTGTTTCATCGCGACGTACGTCTCGCTCGCGGGGTCCTCGCTCATCAGCACCGTGGCGAGACCCGGCGTTACACCGGCGTCCGCGAGAGTGTCGATGGCGTCGGTCAGGTCGGACCGAATCTCCTCGGCGACCTCGTTGCCGTCGATGATGGTCGTCATTGATGCAGACACCGTGCCCCGCGCATTTCAAAGATTCGGAATCGTGCGTATTCTGCGTTTCAAAATGGAGTAAATATACACGAGTGTGAGTATCTTGGCCAGTTCTCACCCGCCGAACAACAGGTTCACGGCAGCCACGGCGACCCCGGCCAACCCCATTCGGAGACCGGCGACGTACCATCGCTGGTCGGAAATCGACCCCATGTACGCCCCGAAGGTGAAGAGAATCGCCGTACCGAGCGCCACGGACGCCACTGTTGCAGTCAGCATCGTAAACACCGACCCGACGGCGAGAAACGGGAGCAGTGGGACGAGGATACTGACGAGAGGCCCCAGACCGCTCGCGGTGGCGTTGATAGCTCTCGCGGCCGTCTTGTCTGCTTCGACCGCCGTCCCGCTGAGGTCGGTCAACATCGCGTCTTCGATGCGTCCGAGTTCGGCTAGCTTCTCTGCTCGCTCTATCTCCCAGACGCTCCAGACGCCCGAAGTCGTGAGACCGACGGCGGCACCGAGACCGATTTTGACGACTGTCGTTCCGTCTGAGACGCCGGTGAGGAACGCACCGATGACGAGACCGATGCACGTCAGGGCACCGTCGAAGCCGTTCGAGACGAGATACCGTCGGGAGATTGCCTTGACGCGCTCTTGCCGAAGCAAGACGACGAGTCGGCGTGGCGTCACGGCGGCAACCAGTCCTGCGGTTGGTCGCGCGGTTCGACCATCTCTTCGCCAGCGACGACTTCGTCGATGGAGTGGACCGTCCCACCGAGACTTTCGATTCGTCGTTCGACTTCCTCGTCGTCGATAGCCTCGCCCTCGACGACGAGCCTGATGTTCTGCACCTCGCGGTCGGTTTCCAGAAGTGACGCGTTCACCCCGACGACGCCCGAGGCGGACGAGACTTGGCGGGCGAACTCAACCGTCGATGGCGAGTGCGGTTTCAACACGTCGAGGACGAGACGGCGAATCGGTGCCATTGTGTGCCGAGGATACGCTCCGGCGAGTAATAGTGTTATTCAGCGGAGGATTTCCCTCGGTTCAGCACTCAGCACCCTCGAACGAACTCGGCTCCGAACCCTGTCGCTCCGCGCGGACCGCGCCCGTTTCGAGGTTCACGAGCATCGCTTGCCCGCCGTAGCCGTGGGCCTGGTCGTGCCCGCGGACGACGACGCACGTCGTTCCCTCGGGAATCGAGATGGTCTCAGAGCGCGTGAACTCTTTCGTTCCGTGGGCGTGCAGGAGTTCGCGCTTCCCGAGTTCAGTTCCGTCGAGCGATTCGACAACCCACCAGTTCGCGTAGCCACTCTCTCCATCATCGTCGTGCAAGAGTGTCACCGAGAAGCGATAGTCGCCGCCCACCCGCTCGAATTCGACGCCCATCACGTTGGCCTCGCGGAGGTCGAGGTCGTCAGCGTCGGTGTCTGCTTGTCCTCCACCGGTGTCTGTGCGCCCGCCGTCTGTGACTGCTGTCGTGGTCTCGTCGGTCATGGTCCCGTCTCCACCCTCACTTGGTGACACACACCCAGCCAGCGCGGCGAGGGAACCAGCGAGCGCGCTGAGGAGTCTGCGCCTGCGCATTGGGTACTGAACGTACGCACCGACGTATCAAAAAGACGGGTCGGTACGTCGAGGCGGACGCACGACTCGTCAGGGTGTGAAAAAGAATCGAGAATGGGGACTAGCGCTTACTCGTACAGCGGGTGGTCGTCGCAGAGTTCCTGCACGCGCTCGGAGACCTCGGCGAGCACGTCCTCGTCGTCGTGGTTGTTGACGACTTTCACGATGAGTTCGCCGACTTCGCGGGTCTCTTCTTCGCCGAAGCCGCGAGTCGTGAGACCGGGCGTGCCCGCGCGGATGCCACTCGGGTTGAACGCCGAGCGCGTCTCGCCGGGGACGGTGTTCGCGTTGAGGACGATACCCGTCGATTCAAGGGCGTCTTCTGCGTCGCCACCGGTGAGGTCCGGGTGGGAGTCGCGCAGGTCGACGAGGACGAGGTGCGTGTCGGTGCCGCCGGAGACGACGGTGAGACCGTGGTCCTGGAACGTCTCAGCGAGGACTTTCGCGTTGTCGACGACCTGTTGGGCGTACTCCTCGAATTCGGGCTGGAGCGCCTCTTCGAAGCCGACCGCTTTGCCGGCGATGTTGTGCATGAGGGGGCCGCCCTGCCCGCCGGGGAAGACGGCGGAGTCGATGTCGGAGGCGTATTCGTCTTTGCACATGATGATGCCACCGCGACCGGCGCGGATGGTCTTGTGCGTCGAACCGGTGACGAAGTCGGCGATGCCGACCGGCGACGGGTGGACGCCTGCGGCGACGAGGCCCGTGATGTGGGCGATGTCGGCGAGGTGCAGCGCGTCGACGGAGTCGGCGACGTCCTGAATCGTCTCCCACTCGACGGCGCGCGGGTACGCGGAGTAGCCGGAGACGATGATGTCCGGTTCGAACTCCTCGGCCTTTTCAGCCAACTGGTCGTAGTCGATGTAGCCCGTCTCGGCGTCGACTTCGTACTGCTCGACGTCGTAGAGCTTGCCCGTGAAGTTCGCGGGGTGACCGTGGCTCAGGTGGCCGCCGTGGGTCAAGTCGAGCGAGAGAATCTTGTCGCCCGGTTCGAGCATGGCGAGGTAGACGCCCATGTTCGCCTGCGTGCCGGAGTGCGGCTGGACGTTGACGTGTTCTGCGCCCCAGAGTTCTGTGGCGCGCTCGATAGCGAGGTTCTCGACCTCGTCGGCGTACTCACAGCCAGCGTAGTAGCGCTTGCCGGGATAGCCTTCTGCGTACTTGTTCGTCAGGGCACTCCCCTGCGCTTCGAGGACCGCTTTGCTGACGTGGTTCTCGGACGCAATCATCGCGAGCGTGTCGCGTTGGCGTTCGACCTCGCCTTCGAGGGCATCTGCCACTGCGGGGTCGACGTCGCGGACGTGGCTGTAGTCCATGTTGTAGTATCAATCACAATCAGCGCATAAATGTGTCCTCTTTGGCCACGCTTTCCGGTGTCGTATTACAAGTATGTGCACAAATTAGGCGTCCAAACCGTGTCACACATGCACGAACAAGCCGAACTGCCCTGCTTACCTTTCGGTCCGGGACGGCGTTCGAGACGGGACGATTTCCCGCTGTTCGACCTCCTTTTCTCTGTGGTCTGTTCCGCTGCGTTCACCTTCTCGGACAGTGGTTTTCGCCCTCTTAACTAGACGTAAAATTTCTGAATCGGTTTGCTCAATTCTCCCAAGAGATAGTTGTTACAATGCGATAACTGAGACGTTCCGATAGTACGGTTACGTTAATATTAAATATATTACCCGCGATATTGAGTATATGGCTATTCGTTCTAATCTGCTCGCAGAGGGGGTAGAGGATATCATATCCTCTGTCCTCTCTTCGACGGCAGACGAGGTCCTCGTGGTAAACCCAACCGCCGAGGTTATCGAAGGGCTCGTCACTGTGGCGACGAGTCTCGAAGACGGCGACCACCCGACGATTCGACTCGTCGCAGACGAACCCGTCCTGAAAGACGTCATGGACGACTTCATCGTCGCGTCGAACGCTGCCGACCTCATCGTCGCGGAGACGCTCTCGCTTCGGACCGCACAGGACGACGTCGAAAACACACTGTTCGTCACGCCGAACTCGGTCGTCGCGCTCGTCGGCGCGGGCGGCAAAGTCGCCGGACTCGTCACCGACGACGAGTCGTTCGTCGAGACGGCGTTCGAAGCACACCAGGAACGCTGGGAGGATGCCCCGGAATTCAAGCTTCGGACGCCGGCGCTCTCGCGTGTCCGCGAAACCCTCGCCGAAGACATCAACGAAGAGACGTTGACGGACTTCGACGCTGTGCTCGGTTCGCTGTCGTCGGCCCGTGGCGACGGCGACGGCCTCGACGAAGTGACCATCTCGCTTCTCGTCGCCGCCCGCAACAACGTCCTGCTCTACGACATCTCGAAGTGGGGCGAAGACGTCGGTATCGCGAGCAAGGCGACGTTCTCTCGCACGAAGACCAAACTCGAAGACACCGGTCTCATCGACACCGAGAAAGTCCCCATCGACGTGGGTCGTCCGCGCCTGCGCCTGAAACTCGGCGACGACCGACTCGCCGACGCGGAAAACGACGAACTCGCGGGCATCGCACAGGAACTGCTCGAAGCCTAACCGGCTGTCGAGACCCGCCGCTTTTTCTCCTCGCCGTCCCTCGTCGCGGGCATGAACATCGGACTCGTCGGGAGCGGTCCCGCCGCCGAGTCGATTCGCGCCGCGTGTGCCGACATCGACGCCTCGGTCACCGAGACAGACGCAGATGCGCTCGACGACTTCGACCTCGGGTTCGTCGTCGCACCGACTGGCCACGACGCGTTTGCTGCGGCAGACGCGACCGCAGAACGGTGGTTGGCAGTCGAAGTCGGTGGCGTCGGTGGGCACGCAGTCCCCGAACTCGACGCTGCGGTGTCGGCATTCGACCCCGCCAGTGGCGGCTTCGACGACCTTCGTGCTCGCGTCGCATCGACCACTGAGTCGAGCGGCCGCCCATCGGGCGGTAGAGCAGCGGTTCGCCTCGCCGGTGCTATCGCCGGTCGCCGCGGTGTGTCGCTTCTCTCGGGCGATGACATCGCGGGCACCGTGGTCGAAGTGCCCGGGCGCGAGCGCTCGTTCTTGCCCACTCCGTCTCCGACCGACCGGGACCGGGCTCTCAGACGCGACTTCCGGGCGGTCGAGCTGGACGACGCGCTCTCGCGGGCGGAGTTGGCCGTCGACGACAGACTCGGCATCGTCACGCAGGTCGGCGAGCGAGAGTCGTTCCCAATTCCGTACTACGTCGCGCAGACCGCCGACACGACGACCTATAGCGACACCCGTGCGGCGGAGTTCGCTGGCGGCGCTGCCGCCGGGTGGGACGAAGCGTACATGAAGGCGCTGGGCGAGGCGCTCGAACGCTACGCTGCGGGCGTCTATCGCGCGAGCGAGTTCACGGTCGCACCCGCTTCGTCGCAACCGGGTGCCGTCGCGCCGAGTCGCTTCGTTCGTCCCGACTCCTATCGCGACCCCGACCCAGGCGAGTCGATTCAGTGGGTTGCGGGCGAGCACCTCGAAACGGGTGACCGCGTTTCGCTCCCCGCAGAGTTTGTCCACTACCCGCCGCCGACAGAGCGTCACAAGCCGTCGATTACGACGGGGCTCGGACTCGGAAACTCCGGGACGGAGGCACTGCTCTCTGGACTCTACGAGACTATCGAGCGCGACGCGACGATGCTCGCGTGGTACTCGACGTTCGAGCCACTCGGACTCGACGTCGACGACGAGGCGTTCGAGACGCTCTCTGCACGGGCCCGTTCCGAGGACTTGGACGTGACTGCACTGCTCGTGACACAGGACATCGACGTGCCTGTCGTCGCTGTCGCAGTCCACCGCGACGACGAGTGGCCGAAGTTCGCCATGGGGTCGGGCGCAAGTCTCGACCCGAATGACGCCGCGCGGTCCGCACTCGCCGAGGCGATTCAGAACTGGACCGAACTCCGTGGGATGGGCCCCGAGCAGGCGGCAAAGCAGGGTGGCGCAATTGGAACGTACGCCGACTTCCCAGAGCCTGCACAGGACTTCGTCTCGCCGGACGCGACGATTCCCGCGTCGTCGGTGGGTCCAGATGCGGTTCCAACAGGGGAAGACGAACTCGACGCAGTGGTCGAACGCGTGACCGACGCCGGTCTCGACGCCTACGCGGCACGCATCACGCCGCGAGACGTGGAGCAGTTAGGATTCGAAGCCGTGCGGGTGCTGGTACCGGAAGCGCAACCGCTGTTCATCGGCGAGCCCTACTTCGCCGAGCGTGCCGAGTCCGTCCCGCGCGACCTCGGCTTCGAACCACAGTTGGACCGCGAGTTCCACCCGTTCCCGTAGAAAACAGTCGCTCACTGAAAATGGGCTGACAGCCAGCACACGACTCCTCGCGCGGCGGTGTGCCGGACACCCGCTGGCCGCCGCGCGGTAACAGTCACATCGTGGTCGGTCTGGCTGCGGATTCGTATATGAATCTCCGGGGCAGAAAGCGAAAGCCGAGATGGTGCGTGTGGTCGAGAAAAGAGTCGGCTACCGTTTAGACGCCGAACGTCGCACGGAGCATGTCACGCGTTCCGGGCCCGAGGCCGACCGCGAGGACGGCGATGAGCAACAAGATTGCGTAGCGCGGACTCTCCTCGAATATCTGTTCGTCGAACACCCAGATGACTGCCGTGGCGGCGACGAGTTTGACGAGCAGGAACGGCCACGCGTCACCGGTGATGGCGAGAACTGAATCGGGAAGCGTCGAGGCGGTGATATCGACGACCGCTTGATTGACCGGGTGTTTGGGGATGAGGTTGTTGCCAGCGCCGATTGCGGTCATCCAGTTGAGGCCGACCACGTTGGCGACGCCGTCGACAGCGTGGCCCCAGAGGACCATGAGCCCGATTTTTCCGGTCCCCTTGTTCACGTCGGGTGCGAAGCGCTCGATAAGCCACCACGCTGCGGCGGCGGCGACGGTCGACCCGAGGAGGATGACGACCAGAACCTGCGGGTAGAACGTCGCACCCTGCGAACCGGTCAGGCCGGCCCACAGGAGGTACGCGAGACTGACCGCGAGAACTGCGACACCCGCACCGAACAGGGGTTTCACGTAGTCGTCGATGAGGCCCGAGCGTTCGGCGGTGACGCTGCCGACGACCGCGACGAGCGTGATTGCGAAGACGGTCACGTAGATGACCGGGCTGATGATGAGCGTGTTCACGGGGTAGGTGATGAGGGCGTCGGCCACGCCGGGGGTGTCGTTCGCGTCCTCGATGACGCGGAACGCGCCGCCGAAGAACATGAACGGGACGAGCGAGAAGAAAAACCGCGGGTCGTCGCCGATGTCGAGGCGGCGAAGGAGGAAGACGACACCCGTGAGTGCGATGATGAGCGTCACCATGTAGCCGACTTCCGAGACGAGCGTGTAGCCGGGGTATGCGACGGGTTCGACGGCGGCCGCACAGGCCGATGCGCTATCGAGGTACTGTGTGATGCCCTCAGCGCGGGTGGCACATACTGCCGAGTTCGCGTCTGCCTGTACTGGGCCCCAGAAGTAGTGCCAAATGAAGCCGTCGTAGACGACGCGAGGGAACGCGAGCGACCCGCCGACGAGTGCGACGAGGATGGCCACGACACCGACGCCCCAGAGGCGCTCGGGGTCGAGACCGGTTCGCTCTGCTACCGTTGCCATAGCCAAATCCCCGACGCCGGGACTGTTTAGGGTTCCGGTCTTTCGCACGCGCGGCGCACTGGCCACGGAACCCCGCTCGTGGCTTCAGCCTTCGTCGTCGGGGTCCTGAATCGGCAAGACGGGGTCGTCGTACTCGGTTCCGAGGATGACCATCGTCTGCGACCGAGAAAAGCCCTTGAGCTCTGCGACGTGGTCGAACATGAGTTCGCGAAGCGCGTCGGTGTCCTCGGCGTAGATTCGGAGAATCACGTCCCACTCACCGGTCGTCAGGTGAATCTCTTGGACGCCCTCGATATCGCGGAGTTGCTGAAGCGCCTCCTTTTCGTGGCCTTGTTTGACGCGAAAGCCCACTAGCGCCGAGGTACCGAGGCCGACTTCCCGAGCGTCCACACTCGCGTGGTAGCCCTCGATGACGCCGGCGTCTTCCATTCGACCGACTCGGTCGTGGACCGTCGCGCTCGACATGTCGATTTGGCGGGCAATTTCACTGAACGGAGTCCGTGCATCCTCCATCAAGATACGGAGAATTGCCCGGTCCGTATCGTCGAGTTCCATGCCACCCCTTTCACGGGGGGCCAACTTCCCCCTTGCGGATGTGATACATTAAGACGTCAACGAAATGACGATGGTCGTTCGCTATGATTCTATCTCACGTGCCGCATCGAGCAGCGTGTCGTGGATGTGGCCGTTCGACGCGACGAGTCCCTGTGAGTCGTGTCGCCACTCGTTGCCTTCGAGGTCGGTGACAGTGCCGCCAGCCATTCGGACGAGGTGGACGCCAGCGACGGAGTCCCACGGGTTCGCCTGCTTGTTCGTGACGACGCCGTCGAGCGCACCGTCGGCGAGGAACGAGAGTACGACTTGCATGCTTCCGTAGCGTCGGATGTCGCCGAATCGGGTGACGAGCGCCTCTGTCGCCGCCGCGTACTCGTCGCGGGCGTCGAAGTCCCACCAGAAGGTCGGACAGACAGTACACGTCTCGGGGTCGTTGCGTTGACTCACGGAAATCTGTTGGCCGTTTCTGTAGGCACGCTCACTGTCGGCGGCGTAGAGGTCTTCCATCGCAGGCAAGGAGTTCGCCGCCGCAACCGGTTCGCCGTCCAGCACTGCCGCGACGGATGTGGCCCAAACCGGGACATTTCGGACGAAGTTGTTCGTCCCGTCGATAGGGTCGACAATCCACGACGCGCCGCTGTCTGGGACTTCCTTCAGCTCGTCTTCTTCCTCGCCGACGATGGCATCGTCGGGGTATGCCCCACGAATTCGTTCGACGACCCGTTTCTGGGCGTCGCGGTCGGCTTGGGTGACGACGTCCGTCTTTCCTCCCTTCTTCTCTACGTCGATACCCGTACGGAACGCTCGGCGGGCGACTGCGCCGCCGTCGCGCGCTGCTCGTTGTGCTCGGTCTGCGCGAGCATCGAAATCGTCCATGGAGGAGACAGTGACGGGAAGCCGCCTATATCCACCGACCGATGTCCGACTGCGCCCACCGACCCCATCGCCTGCGACCATCGAACCTGACGCAAGCCTCCCGTACTTCTCCCATGCTTAACAGGCTCGCCAGTCTATCTTTGCTTCGTGAGCAACACCGCTGACCTCCCAGCGTCCGTCCGAGAGCCCCTCGCGACAGCACTCCACGAGGCGCGGGACGCAGTCAGGAGTGGGGACGTCGAGACTGCGTACGACCGGCTGAATACGGTCTCGCGAATCCTCCGAGCCAAGGTTCCACCGGGGATGACCCACGACCGATTGGTCCACGGGGTTGCGGCGGTCGAACGAACCGCCGCGGACGAACCGCTCGTGGCGTCGGAGTACCTCCGAGCGATGAAATCGATAGTCGAAACGGCAGAGGAATAGTCGTAGCCGCAATTCAAACGTCGCAGTGGTCACTCGGGAGCCGAAACGCTGGGAGTCGAGACGTTCGTCGTCGTGTACGAACGCGCCGCTCGCGGTGTAGAAATCGAAGAACGCCAGAAATCGCAATTAGAACCCGGACGGAAGACGTTTTCCACAACCCTCACGGCCTTTTTCGGCTTGCGCCGACTTCCCGAACTCCGATTTCTCGTGGTCCGGTACTTGGCCTTCCTGCCACTCGCTTGCAGAGTGGATAACGGGGCTGATTCGGTTCTTCTTCGACACTTTGACCTCGTCTTCCTATTACGAAAGACTCGGTGTTCGTGCCGATTCCATTCCTCCCCATCTGGCGATGGGTACCATCGTCGATGCCTTTCACACCGCCCGATAGATTCGGTTTGGTCATCCGGTGCGTCCTTGCGCTTCCGGCAACCTTACAGTAGGGCGAGTAACATAATGAATATTTCTGATAAACTCTGGTACGTCGCGTCCGATTGAAACTCGTCCGTGCGTGAATGTCGCTCGTTGGAGGGTAGTTGCGGTGTGTCTACTGACTATCCTGTGGGCTCTCATCCTCGTTATGTTGGCTGATTTTCACCAGAAACGTGGTCTGTTCGGTTGGTGCTTCGAACACCTAGCGAGCGTCACGAACACCGGTAGAAGAGCGAGGGGAGGTATTTGAACCACGGTCTTTACGCTCCCTGATTCAACTCCCTCTGGACACACATGGCACTCGTCACGTTGTTTCTCGGCACAAGTGCGAGGGGAGGGATTTGAACCCACGGACCCCTACGGGAGCGGATCTTGAGTCCGCCGCTTTTTCCTAACTTAGCTACCCTCGCGCGTATGGAAGTTGGTCCGGGTGGCCGCTAAAACGTTGCGAATCGTCAGACGACGGTTCCGACCATCTGGACGACGACCATCCCCCCGGCCAAAATGCCACCAACGCCCGCGAGACCGCTGCCCTCGAACGCTGTTAGGCGGGGTCCCACGCACACGACGCGCCGGTGGTGAGTTCCTCCTCCGTGAAAAGCCCGCGGCGGAGAGAGCCGTCACCGATGGAGTTACCGGACCACACGTCGGTAGTACCCGTATGGACGAACACACCCGCGACCCGAGTGTTGCCCCGCCGCTCGGGAACCCCACGGGGTGGAACGAAGATATTCGGATGTGGGACCACGCGACCCTCCGCAAAGCCGTCGAACACGGTGTCAGATTGTTCAACGCCGGTGACTTCCACGAGAGCCACGACTGCTTCGAAATCGAGTGGTACAACTACGGCGCGGGTACCACCGAAAGCGCGTTCCTCCACGGAATGGTGCAGGTCGCAGCGGGCGCGTACAAGCACTTCGACTTCGAAGATGACGCGGGGATGCGGTCGCTCTTCGGGACGTCGCTGGACTACCTTCGAGGGACGCCCAGTGACTTCTACGGCGTGGACGTAGACGACGTTCGAGAGACGCTTCGAACCGCGCTCGACGACCCGACCGTCCTCCACGGGTGGCAGATTAGCATCGATGGCCAACTGGCGACTGCGTACCCGGCAGACTACGAATATGTCGAGGAACTCGACCACTGAGGTGGTACCGACACCGAATTCATTTTCCCCGACACTTGAGGGTGAATTTCCCGTATCACAGAATGTAAAACTCCATTAGCCTCCGGTTCTTGAACCCAGCAATGCGTATCTACGAACTCGGTGACGGCACCCCGGACGTGTCTGTAATCGGGTCGATTCACGGCGACGAGCCGTGTGGCGCACGAGCAATCGAGCGACTCGTCGCCGAGGACCCCGATGTCGAACGTCCGGTGAAGTTCATCATCGCGAACGAAGAAGCACTCGACGCTGACGTTCGGTATCTCGACGACGACCTCAATCGCGCGTTCCCGGGCGACCCGAACGCGGACTCTCACGAGCGACGCCTTGCCCACGACCTCGGACGCGAAGTTCGCGGGACGACTGCTTTCTCTATCCACTCTACACAGTCGTACGCCGACCCCTTCGCAATCGTCGACACCGTCGATGCCATCTCCCGGTCGATTCTCCCGCACCTCCCAGTCGACGTGGTCGTCGAGACGAACAACTTCGCAGAGGGGCGACTCATCGAACACGCCCACACCGTCGAGGTCGAAGCCGGACTACAGAAGTCAGACGAGGCGGCCAAGAACGCCTACTGGCTCATCCGCGCGTTCCTCACGGCGACGAACGTGCTCCCCGCGCCCGCTGTCGCGAGTGACGGCGGAAACGATGGTGGCGACGGCGACGAGGCTTCCGACAGCCCAGTTTCGAGAGACGACCGTCTCCGACTCGGAGCCCCGGAAGAAAACAGCCTCGAGGTCTACCGTCTCCTCGAGATGATTCCGAAACCCGCCGCCAAAGAGTACGAAGTGCTCGCAACGAACTTCGAACCCGTCGAAGGCGGGCAGCCGTTCGCCCGCGCCGACGGCGAGACGTTCGTCGCCGACCGCGACTTCTATCCGATTTTGCTCTCTGCGTACGGCTACGCCGACATCTTCGGGTACGCCGGTGAGAAGGTCGGAACGCTCCCGTAGGCAACGTTTCGCTCTCGTCTCGACTGAGCGTTTTGGGGTCTCTCAGTCGAGAATTTTCCTCGCCGCTTCTTCGACCGACGCGACACGCTCCGGTGGCTCTTCGGGACCGTCGGTTCCGACGTGGAACGCCTCCCAGCCAGCGTTGCGCGCGCCCACGATGTCTTCGTCGTACGTGTCACCGACGTAGACGTAGTTGGCTGCCGAAAGCGACTCCTCGGCAGTCCTGAAGATAGCTGGGTCTGGTTTTCGGGCGGCCACGTCGGGGTCGTTCGACACCACGACGGCGTCCACAATCTCGTCGAGTCCATGCGCTTCGAGCTTGGCGTGCTGCATCTCCAGTGCCCCGTTCGTGAGAATGCCGGTCGGTCGCGCCGCCGCGACGCGACTGACTGCCTCGTGGGTGGCGTCTGGAACCGTCGTCGCCGCGAGTTCTGCCTCGTGGTATCGGGAGACGAGTTCTGCTGGCTCGGCGTCCACGTCAAACTCCTTGACGACGGCCTCGAACCCTGCGCGGTAAGGTGTCGTCGAAAGGTGGTCGAACGCGTGGAGGAGACCCTCTACGTACTGTTCGTACGCGCCGTCGGGAGCGTTCGGAAGCGCTCGCTCGAAGATAGTCTCGAAGTCGTCGGTGTACTGCAAGAGGGTCAAATCGAGGTCGAAGAAGACGGCAGTCGTCATACACGACGCGTCTGCACCGTGGCGTGTAAATGCTCTGTTGTTCCCGGTTGGTCTGTGCTGCTCACTCGTCGGTCTGTCCCCTTACTCGTCGGTCTGTCCCCTTACTCGTCGGCCGCCTCGAACTCGACGAGCGTCAGGTTCCGGTCGAGGTAGCAGTTGTCGTGCGGCGGGTCGCCGACGACCTCGGCGATGCGGTACTCCTGGTCGAATTCTGCCCCGTCGGGGACGCAGTACTGGTGGCTGGGGCACTCGGTGTGAGGACACGGCCCCTGTAGACTGGCCTTGCTTCCGGCGTAGGCTCCCTTCGACGGGACGTTTGCCCGGACGGGAGCGGGTTCGACTTCGACGGCGCGAACGCCGACATCGTGGGCGGCGCAGTCGAGAACCTGCGTGTTCTCCCGCACGTCGACGACGCGGTAGCGAACCCCTTCAGTGAGGTTGAGACACTGCCGGCGGTACGGACACCCTTCGCACGCGCTCGACTCCCCTTGATAGACGAACTCGGTCCCCGTGTCCGCGAGGCGAGTGCCGATGAGTGTGACAGCGGTCATAGTGTGTGATTCATTCGCGGGGTGATTAAGGCTCTCGTCCGGTCAGTTCGTCGAGCTTCTCGAAGTACTCCTCGCGCGGAAGTTGGTAGGCAGCCCGGTAATCGACCTCTCCGTCGGCGAATCGGCGTGCGATGTCTTCCGCGCCGTCGAGCGCCGCCTCGCGAGAGTCGAACTCTTCGGCGACGGCCTCGATTTGCGGCTCTAAGAAGAGGACGGCGTGCCACGTCTCGGTCGAAATCTGTGACGCACCGGGGCGATTCGCCCGCGACCCGTTCGACACGAAGATAGTCGGGAGACACTCCGAAGGGAACTCCTCGCCGTCGAACACGTCGGGGCGATACGCGAGAATCCGCCGTCCCTCGTGTTCGTCGTTCCAGAGCGTCCACCCGTCGGGCAGGTCGGTCATACAGGCGCTATTCGCTCAGTATCCTAAGCCTTCTCGCTCTGTCGAAGCCTGTCAGCGAAACACGGAGTCACCCCACTCATCGGCATCGTTCTCATCAGTCACCAGTCACTATGGCAACAGAAAAGGGCCCCTTGACGCGGCGAATGTGGACTTCCCTAGCGATTCGTTGGCAGAAGAACCTAGCAGAGTGCGAGAAAGTGCATGATATTCCTGATTTGGTGCTTCCCAGACAACAAAGTAACACCAATAACGACCAGAAAATCACGACATGAACGTTTGCTGATTCGATTAATGGGTCTGCCAGCGAACTGAATCGCCGATTAAACCGACATACATCGCACGAATGAAGGGTCACCATTTGTGGTATGAATATGGGATCACCCATATTCGAGACACTTCAGTTACTCATCTCGGAGAAAGCGTTATATGCTAACGTCTCTCAGTATTAATCAGTCTCGGTCACTGGACCGAGCGAATCGCACCGCGCATCCTCACCCGTAGATTCTGTCGCCCGTCGTCGCCCCGTCGTGAGCGCGGAGCGGTGGCGGTGCCCCAACAACCCCGTCCCCGTAGTCCACGGCTACGTGTCGTCGAAGGCGTTGGGGTGTCGTCTGCGACCCGTATACCGGGCGCGTCGCCATTGGACCGTCTTTGAACGGTTGGTCCGTCGAGGCTCCACGAACAATGACCGGCGAAATAGAAACACTCGCAGACCTGAGCAAACACTACAAAGACTCCGTCCCCTCGGACCTCCGCGAGGCGAAGAGTTTCCAGTGGTACCTCGAAGAGGTCTACGACGATCCAAAGATCGCTCGCAACGCCCACCAACGCGTGGCGGACATGTTCGACTTCTACGGCACCCGTTACGACGAAGACGCGGGCGTCGTGGAGTACCTCATGGCCTCCGAAGACCCGCTCCACGATGGAGAAAACGTCTTCTACGGCCGCGAAGTGCACGAGTCGATACACGAGTTCGTCAACAAGGTGAAATCCGGGGCTCGCGGCCTTGGCCCCGAAAAACGCATCAAACTCCTCCTCGGCCCCGTCGGCTCCGGGAAGTCACACTTCGACTGGATCTCGCGACGGTACTTCGAGGACTACACGATGCGCGACGAGGGACGCATGTACACCTTCAGGTGGTCGAACCTCGGCGACGTCATCCGTGACCAGGACCCTGCCGACGACGTGGTCCAGTCGCCGATGAACCAAGACCCGCTCGTGTTGCTCCCCCAAGAGCAGCGCGACATGGTCATCGAACAACTCAACGAGAACCTCGACGCACCGTACACCATTCGGAACGACCAGGCGCTCGACCCCGCCTCGGAGTTCTACATGGACCGTCTCTTGGGACACTACGACGACGACCTCGAAGAAGTCGTCGAGAACCACATCGAAATCATCCGCCTCGTCGCCTCCGAGAACAAACGGCAGTGCGTCGAGACGTTCGAACCCAAAGACAAGAAGAACCAAGACGAGACCGAACTGACCGGCGACGTCAACTACTCGAAACTCGCGGTGTACGGCGAATCCGACCCGCGGGCGTTCGACTACTCCGGGGCGTTCTGTAACGCCAACCGGGGTATCTTCTCCGGCGAGGAGCTGCTGAAACTCCAGCGTGAGTTCCTCTACGACTTCCTGCACGCGTCGCAGGAACAGACGATTAAGCCGAAGAACAACCCGCGAATCGACATCGACCAGGTCATCGTCGGCCGGACGAACATGCCGGAGTACAGAGAGAAGAAGGGCGACGAGAAGATGGAGGCGTTCAACGACCGGACGAAACGCATCGACTTCCCGTACGTCCTCGAATACGAACAGGAAGCCGAAATCTACCGGAAGATGCTCCGCAACGCGGACGTGCCCGACATCCACGTCGAGCCGCACACCCTGGAGATGTCCGGCCTGTTCGGCGTCCTCACGCGCATCGTCGAACCCGACTCCGACGGCATCACGCTCGTCCAGAAGGCGAAGGCCTACAACGGCGAGTTGGACGACGGCGACGACATCGACGTGCGCAAACTGCGCGAAGAAGGCGAGTCGAAAGCTGACATCGGTGAGGGCATGGACGGCGTCTCCGCGCGGTTCATCGGCGACGAAATCGCCGAGGCAATCATGGATTCGACCCATCGCGGTCGCTCCTACCTCTCGGCGCTCTCGTCGTTCACTCACCTCGGTGAGAACCTCGAAGGTCACGGGTCGATACCCGAAGAGAACCTCGAACGCTACCACCGCTACCTCGAAATGGTTCGCGAGGAGTACAAAGAGCGCGCCATCGAAGACGTTCGGCACGCACTCGCGTACGACCTCGACGAGATTCGCCGACAGGGCGAGAAGTACATGGACCACGTCATGGCCTACATCGACGACGCGACGGTCGAAGACGAACTGACCGGCCGCGACCAGGACCCAGACGAGAAGTTCCTCCGGGCGGTCGAAGAGAAACTCAACATCCCCGAGGACCGCAAGGACGACTTCCGACAGGAGGTCTCCAACTGGGTCTCTCGCCGTGCCCGCGAAGGGACGTCGTTCGACCCACAACAGAACGACCGACTCCGCCGCGCGCTCGAACGCAAGCTCTGGGAAGACAAGAAACACAACATCAACTTCTCGGCACTGGTGAGCGCGAACGAACTGGACGACGACGAACGCAACGCGTGGATAGACGCCTTGGTCGACCAGGGCTACTCGCGCGAGGGAGCACGTGAAGTACTCGAGTTCGCTGGTGCGGAGGTGGCCAAGAGCGAACTGGAAGGCTAAACCAATGCGAGATTACATCCGCACCGCGGACGAGACGCTCAAAGGCACCTACGAGGAGCCGATGAGCCTCGCCGCGTACGTCGAGGCCGCCTTCGAGTCACCCTCGATTGCCTCGCACGCATCGAAGTACCTGCTGGAAGCCATCGAGTCGATGGGGACCAGAACCGTCATCGAAGAGGGCGAAGAAAAAGAGCGCTACAACTTCTTCGACGACCCCGCCAACGACGGCGAGCACGCGGTCTTCGGCAACACGGACGTGTTGAACGCGTTCGTCGACGACCTGCGAACCATCGCCGCCGACCGCGGCAAAGCCGAGAAAATCGTCTGGTTCGACGGGCCGACTGCGACGGGCAAATCCGAGTTGAAACGCTGTCTCATCAACGGACTCCGTGAGTACTCGAAGACCGACGAGGGGCGGCGCTACACCGTCGAGTGGAACGTCGCCAACGCCACCGATACCCGTGGCCTGTCCTACGGTGGCGAGTTCGAGTCAGACGACGAAGACTGGTACGAGAGTCCGGTGCAAGCCCACCCGCTTTCGGTCTTCCCGTCGGACGTTCGAAAGGGACTGCTCAGAGACCTCAACCGCAACAACTCGGGCCACATCCCCATCAGCGTGGACGAGGAACTCGACCCATTCTGCCGTGAGGCGTACTTCTACCTCGAAGAGCAGTACCGCCGAGCCGGGAAGATGAACCTGTTTTCGGCTATCTCCGACCCGAAGCACCTCCGGGTGAAAAACTACGTCGTGGACGTGGGACGCGGTATCGGCGTCCTCCACTCCGAAGACGACGGGTCGCCGAAAGAGCGACTCGTCGGGTCGTGGATGCCGGGGATGCTCCGCGAACTGAACTCTCGCGGGCGGAAGAATCCGCAGGCGTTCAGCTTCGATGGCGTTCTCTCGCAGGGTAACGGACTCCTGACTATCGTCGAGGACGCGACGCAGCACGCGGACTTGCTCCAGAAACTGCTGAACGTCCCCGACGAGGGGCGCGTCAAACTGGACAAGGGAATCGGGATGGACATCGACACCCAACTGGTCATCATCTCGAACCCGGACCTCGACGCCGAACTCGACAAGTTCGCAGACAGGAACGGTCGCGACCCGCTGAAGGCGCTCAAGCGACGGCTGAACAAACACGAGTTCCGCTACCTGACGAACCTCTCGTTGGAGGCCGAACTTATCCGCCGCGAACTGACCAACGAGACGAGCGTCTGGACCGAAGCACCCGAGGTGCTGGCCGAAATCGTCGCCGAGGCAGTCACGCTGGACGTTCGGAAAGGTCCGGGCGAGGTCTACCACCGAGAACTCGCACCGCACGCAATCGAGGCGGCGGCGCTCTACAGCGTCGTCACGCGCCTCGACCCGGAAGACGTGCCGCACGACCCGGACCTCGAGTTGAACCTCGTGGACAAGGCGCTGTTGCTCGATCGTGGCTACCTGCAGGTCGGCGACCAGCGCCGCGAGGTCTCCGGATTCGAGTTCGTCGGCGATTCCGAGGGAACCCACGGGATTCCCGTGACGTTCACTCGGGACGTCATCGCCGACTTGCTCCACGACCGGGTGGAGCGTCACCACCCTGACCTCGACGTCGCGTCGGTCGTGATGCCGACCGACGTGCTCGATGCGATGCTCGACGAGTTACCCGACGCACCGGTGTTCTCGCGGGCCGAGGCCGCCGAGTACGAGGGCCGAATCGAGATGGTCGAAGCGTACATCTTCGAACAGCAGGAAAGCGACGTGCTCGACGCGCTCCTCGCGGAGAAGGGCGTCGAGCGCGAGACGGTCGAAGAGTACGTCGAACACGTCTACGCGTGGGCCTCCGAGGGCCAAATCGAGACCGAGCACGGTCTCGTCGACCCGGACCCGCTCCTCATGAAACTGTTCGAGACGGAGCATCTCGGTCGGTTCTCCGAGGACAACTACGACGGGAACGACCCCGACGACGACGTCGAAGAATTCCGTCACGAGAAGGTCATCACCGCGCTCAATCGCTACGCGTGGGAGAACCGTAACGAAGGCTTCGAAGTCAGCGACGTCGACCTGACCGAGATTCCCGTCATCCGAACCGTCTTGGAGACGCACGACTGGGACGACGTCCGCCGCCTCTTCGAGGACCTCGACCCGCGCCAGTGGGACGACCCACCGGCGAACACCGAGACGGAGGTCGTGAAGAAACGGACCATCGAAGAGATGAAGAAACGCGGCTACTCCGCCGCATCGGCCGAACTCACGAGTCGCGCCGTCATGGAGCAGGTGAGCACCCAATGGGACTGAGAGACGACCTCGAACGATTCCGTGAAGTGGGCGAAGAGCGGCGCGAGGACCTCAAGGAGTTCATCTCCTACGGCGACCTCGGCGCATCAGGGTCGAAAGACATCAAGATTCCAATCAAGGTCGTCGACCTCCCCGAGTTCAAATACGACCGCCTCGACATGGGCGGCGTCGGACAGGGGAAAGGCGGGACGCCCGACGTGGGCCAGCCACTCGGCCAACCCCAACCCGCTCCCGGTGAGGGCGACGAAGGCGACCCCGGCGAAGAGGGGGCCGAACACGAGTACTACGAGATGGACCCCGAGCAGTTCGCCGAAGCGCTCGACGAGGAACTCGGTCTCGAACTCGAACCGAAGGGGAAGGAAGTCATCGACGAAATCGAGGGCGACTTCACCGACGTGACTCGCACTGGCCCCCACAGCACGCTCGACTTCGAGCGCCTGTTCAAAGAGGGGCTGAAGCGAAAGCTGGCGACCGACTTCGACGAAGACTACGTCCGCGAAGCGATGAAAGTCGAAGGCACCTCACCGGACGACATCTACCGCTGGTCGCGCGAGAACAATATCCTCGTCTCGCTGGCGTGGATCGAAGACGAGTGGACTCGGATTCCCGACGACGAGCGCGAGACGTGGGCCTCCTTCGAGGAGATGGAAGAAAACGTCGAGCGCACGACGACCGTCCAGCGAATCCGCCGCGATGGACTCAAAGAGATTCCGTTCCGGCGTGAGGACGAGCGCTACCGCCACCCCGAAATCATCGAGAAGAAGCGCTCGAACGTCGTCGTCGTCAACATCCGCGACGTGTCAGGGTCGATGCGCGAGACGAAACGCGAACTGGTCGAGCGCACCTTCACGCCGCTGGACTGGTATCTCACGGGCAAGTACGACCACGCCGAGTTCGTCTACATCGCCCACGACGCTGAGGCGTGGGAGGTCGAACGCGACGAGTTCTTCGGCATTCGCTCGGGTGGCGGGACGCGAATCTCGTCGGCCTACGAACTGGCGAAGGAAGTGCTCGACGAGCGCTACCCGTGGCACGAGTGGAACCGCTACGTCTTCGCCGCTGGTGACTCCGAAAACTCGTCGAACGACACCAAAGAGCGGGTCGTCCCACTCATGGAAGAGATTCCGGCGAACCTCCACGCCTACGTGGAGACTCAGCCCGGTGGCACCGCCATCAACGCAACGCACGCCGAAGAGGTCGAACGACTCCTCGGCGATGAAGGCAACGTCGTCGTAGCATACGTCTCCGAACCAGACGACGTGATAGACGCAATCTACCGCATACTCAGCACGGAGGCGACAGTAGAATGACTTCCAGACGACACCGCAGAGACGCACAGCGAGAGGCCGCCCGCCTCGACGAACCCGTTCGCGAAGCGGGTGCACTCGCGAAGAAACTCGGATTGGACCCCTACCCGGTGAACTACTGGGTCGTCAACTACGACGAGATGAACCAGCTCATCGCCTACGGTGGCTTCCAGAACCGCTATCCGCACTGGCGATGGGGGATGACCTACGACCGACAGCGCAAGACCGACCAGTTCGGCATGGGCAAGGCGTTCGAAATCGTCAACAACGACGACCCCTCGAACGCGTTCCTCCAGGAGTCGAACTCGCTGGCCGACCAGAAGGCGGTCATTACCCACGTCGAGGCGCACTCGGACTTCTTCAAGAACAATCAGTGGTTCGGGTTGTTCTCCGACGAGGGTGACTTGAACGCCGCAGCGATGCTCGAACGTCACGGCGAGACCATCGAGCGGTACATCGAGTACCCCGACGTGAGTCGCGACGAGGTCGAGAAGTTCATCGACGCCATCCTCTGTCTCGAAGACACCATCGACCAACACCGGTCGATTCGCGAAGCGGCCGAAGACAGAGACGAGCGCATCCCTGACGACATCCGCGACCAACTCAAGAACCTCAACATCTCCGAAGACGTCCGGCGCGAGGTGTTCGACGACGAGTGGGTCGACCGCGTCGAAGAAGCAGAGCGCGAGGCCGCGAAGATAACGGCCCCGCGGAAAGACGTGCTCGCGTACATCCGCGAACACGGGATGCGTTACGACGAAGAGACTGGCAAGGCCGAGGAGATGGAGCCATGGCAGAAGGACGTCCTCGACATGCTTCGCGAGGAGGCGTACTACTTCGCCGCCCAGAAGATGACGAAGGTGATGAACGAAGGCTGGGCTGCCTACTGGGAGTCACTCATGATGGGCGACGAACGGTTCGCCGGCACGGACGAGTTCATCACGTACGCCGACCACCAAGCACGCGTCCTCGGGTCGCCCGGTCTCAACCCGTACAAACTCGGCAAGGAACTCTGGGAGTACATCGAGAACACGACGAACCGCGCCGAGGTTGCCGACAAACTCCTCCGCGTGAAGGGCATCACGTGGCGTAACTTCACCGAGGAAATCGACTTCGACGAGGTACAGCGTCTTCTCGCAACCGACCCGGTTATCGATAGCGTGTCGCGCGAGACGCTGGACGACCTCGTCGAACTCGGCCCAGACGACCCCCGTGTTGACCACAAGATGCTCGACCGGGCGCTGTCGGGCGACGAGTCGGTCGACGTTGATACCTATCCGTGGAAGGTGCTCTCGTACGAAGGGCTCGCAGAGCGTCACTACTCGCTCGTCAAACCGCAGAACCGTGGCTTCATCAGTCGCATCCGGCGGTCCGAACTCGAACAGCTGACGCGGTACATGTTCGACGACACCCGCTACGACACCGTCGAAGAGGCGATTGCGGATGTCGACAAGACGGTCGGGTGGGACCGAATGCGCGAGATTCGCGAGAGTCACAACGACGTGACGTTCCTCGACGCGTTCCTCACCGAGGAGTTCGTCCGGTCGAACCACTACTTCGCCTACGAGTACTCACAGTCGTCGCGGCAGTTCCGCGTCTCGTCGACCCAGTACGAAGACGTCAAGAAGAAGCTCCTCTTCCAGTTCACGAACTTCGGCAAGCCGACGGTTGCTGTCTACGACGGCAACTTCGACAACCGCGGAGAACTGCTCCTCGGGCACCAGTACAACGGCGTCGTCCTCGACATGGCGCAGGCGAAAGGCGTGCTCGAACGGGTCTATCACCTCTGGGGCCGCCCGGTCAACCTGATGACCATCACCAAGGAGTTCGACGACCACGAGGTCGAAGTTGCCCGTCGCCGCGGGCGTGAGCCGACGCCGACTGAGCACGCGATTCGGGTTCGGTAC
Source organism: Haloferax elongans ATCC BAA-1513 (assembly GCF_000336755.1). Taxonomy (GTDB): domain Archaea; phylum Halobacteriota; class Halobacteria; order Halobacteriales; family Haloferacaceae; genus Haloferax; species Haloferax elongans. The sequence goes on from NZ_AOLK01000021.1 coordinate 109,215, forward strand.
GACGGCGAGGAGTTCGAGATGCACGACCTCGACTCGGACCTCGAAGAACGAATCGCCGCGGGAGAAATCGACTACGACACGAAGCCCGATGACTGGCTCTAACCGGGGCGATGACGACTGCTGACCAGTCTGCCCATGACAGGCTGGACGCAGGTGAGATTCACGATGTCCTTCGAAACAACCGCCGGCGACTCGTACTCGAACAACTCCGAGAACGAGAGGGGTCGAAGACTGTCGGCGACCTCGCCGAGCACATCGCCGAGGTAGAGTCCGGCGAGTCGCCGCCGCCGAAGAACGTCCGCCAGAGTGTCTACATCTCGTTGCACCAGACGCATCTCCCGAAGCTCGACACACTCGAAATCGTCGACTACGACTCGGTGGGAAAGGAGGTCTCCCTCGCGGAACACGCCGCCGAACTCACGCCCTACTATATCGACGGCGAGGATTCGAGACCGGCGGCCGCGCTGACGTTCGCATCGTGTCTCGCCGGACTCGCACTCGTCGTCGGCGAGTGGATGGGCGTCCCACTCATCTCGTGGGTCGACCCTCGACTCGTCGCGCTCGTTTCGCTCGCGTTCGTCGCGGTCGTCACGGGCGTCGAACTCCGCGAGTGGACGCAAAACAAGGCCTGACACCAGCGCCCGAAGCAACCCACTCGAACGGCCACTCAAGTTCACTCCATCCTAAGCGCCGCCGTCGATGTCTTCACACACCGCCCTCGTCTGGTTCCGCCGCGACCTTCGACTCCACGACAACGAGGCACTCGTCGACGCCTGCGGTGCCGACCAGGTCGTCCCAGTCTACTGTTTCGACCCTCGGGACTACGGACAGCAGTCTTACGGCGGCCCCGGCTCGTTCGACTTTCGAAAGACCGGGTTCCACCGGCTTCGATTCCGCCTCGAATCGGTCGCCGACCTTCGGTCGTCGCTCCGTGACCGCGGCAGCGACCTCGTGGTTCGAGTCGGTCGTCCAGAGGCGGTCCTCCCAGACGTTGCCACCGCGGTCGGTGCCGACAGCGTGTCGATGCACACGTGGCCGACGCCGGAAGAGCGGCAGGTCGAATCGGCGGTCCAGCAGGCACTCGACGACGTGGGAGTCGAATCACGGCGGTTCTGGGGGCACACGCTGACGCATCCAGACGACCTTCCGATGGACCTCGACGCCCTCCCGGACACGTACACGACGTTTCGGAAGGCAGTCGAGAACGACGCCAGCATCCGCGAGCCGTTGCACACCCCAGACCTTCCGGCACGTCCCGATTCAGTACCTGAGCCGGGAGCGATACCAGCGCTCTCAGACCTCGACGGGGACGTGTCGAATGCGGCGCAGGTGGAAGACGAGCCCCTGGCTTCCCCCAACGACGAGCAGGCTACCTCCCTGTTCGAAGGTGGCGAGACGGCCGGCCGCGAGCGCGTCGAGTCGTACATCTGGGAGGGAGACCACCTTCGGGAGTACAAAGAGACGCGAAACGGATTGGTCGGACTCGACTACTCCTCGAAGTTCTCGCCGTGGTTGAACGAAGGCTGTCTCTCTCCGCGGTACGTCCAATCCGAGGTCGAACGCTACGAGGACGTGCGCGTGTCGAACGACTCGACCTACTGGCTGACGTTCGAACTGCGCTGGCGCGACTTCTTCCAGTTCCAGACCGCCAAGCACGGAGGCGAGTTCTTCCAGCGAAGTGGCATCCGAAACCGGACCGATATCGACTGGCGAGACGACGACGCGCAGTTCGACCGCTGGGCCGCGGGCGAGACTGGGATTCCCTTCGTCGATGCGGCCATGCGCGAGTTGAACGCGACCGGCTACGTGTCAAACCGGGCGCGACAGAACGCCGCGTCGTTTCTCGCGAACAACCTCAGACTCGACTGGCGGCGCGGTGCGGCCTACTTCGAGACGCAACTGGTCGATTACGATCCCGCCTCGAACTACGGCAACTGGGCGTACATCGCAGGCGTCGGCAACGACTCGCGCGACCGGTATTTCGATATCGTCGCGCAAGCCCGCCGGTACGACGCAGACGCCGAGTTCGTGACACACTGGCTTCCCGAACTCGCCGACCTCCCGCCCGAGTACGCCCACGAACCGTGGAAACTGACCGACGCCGAGCAAGCCGACTACGGCGTCCAGTTGGGCATCGACTATCCCGAACCGATGGTCGACCTCGACGTGTCCTACGAGAAACTGGACTGAGAGGGACAAGAGAATTCAGCGACGTCGACCAAGCCCTCTCTCCACCTACACCCGCCACGGGTCGTTTCGACTTCCACTCGTCAGGACCATCCCACCGACGAGGAGCGTCACGACGAGGAATGCGATAAGCGAGAGACGCGGGATAGTCAACAGCCCGCCGAGCATCGGGTACTGGATGGACGCACACGGGCCGCCGATTGTGCAGGTCGCTCCGGGCGCGACTTGCAGATATGTGTGATAGCCGGAAATCGCCACACCACCGAGCGAGAGCGGCAGCACAGACTTCCACACACCCTCTTGTTCTTCGACCGCGGCGACGCCGAGGACCACCACCAGCGGGTACATCAGAATACGCTGGTACCAACAGAGGTCACACGGCGTCAATCCGAGGCCGAGACTGAAGTAGAGACTCCCTGCAGTCGCAGCGAGCGCGACGAGTGTCCCTGCGGTGAGAATCGCCCGCGTCGAGTCACTCATTCGGCTTGCCCCCCGCTCAATATGGTTGCGACGCTGGGCATCGGTCCTCGGTTCGACTCCGGCCGGTAGTGGGCGCGGCTTAGTCTCGGGCTTCGATTCATGCGTGTGGTCGACTCTGCCACAGGATAGAACGGGGGGAACCTCAAGCCATCGGCTCTTCATGTTGGTTACGTTGTACGAGCGGCCGTCGCCACACCGGGGGACGACCGGTGGGCGACTCTTCTGTGGCCTGCTCGGGTACAGAACGTGCACCGAACCAGTGCGCTTGGATTGCTGTCTCAGGGGGCCATGAATGTTGTGACAGCGGAGAGTCACATGAGGACGACGAGCCAGCCGCCGATTGCCCCGGAGGTGACGAGGAGTGCGCTCTTCCGTGCAACCGGCGCGAGGAGAGTGCGGTCGATACTTGCAGCGAGGAGTATCTTGACGAAGATGCTCGCCGCCGTCCCTGCCAGTACCCCGACGACGGCGGTGGTACTCCCGATTTGGCCACCGCCGTAGAGTGTGACGACCGTCGTGACGACCGACCCACTGGAGACGAAGCCGCCGAGGAAGCTCGTCACGACGAACCCGGCCGTGCCGAACATCTCTTGTGCGGCCGCCGAGGCGAGAAGCACCACGAGGAAGAACAGCCCGAATCGGAGTGCACTCTTGAGGCTGAACGGCGACTCGAACGCCACGTCGATGTCGACATCCCACTCTCTGGAGTACAGCGCGTAGCTCACCCCGACGAGGCCGATGAGTCCGAGCGGGAGTCCGACCTCCAGTGCGATTTCGGGGGCGAACACGACGATGAGCGACAGGTTTCGAATCGCCATCGCCGCGTCGGCCATCAGAATCGCACCGACAGCGAGCGGTCGAATCGACGGGTTGCGCTCTGTTCGACCCGCAATCTCCCCGATGACGGCCGTAGAGTTCACCAGCCCACCGAAGAAGCCCGTGATGGCGATACCGCGTTCGCCGTAGCGTTTGATGATGACGTAATTGACGAACCCGATGGCACTCACGGCGACGACGAGCAGCCAGACTGTCTGCGGTCTGACGGCGTCCCACGGCCCCAGTGGGCGGTTCGGAAGCAACGGGTAGACGACGAACGCGATGATGGCTAACTCGATGGCGCTCCGAACCTCGTCGGTCGTCAGGCGATGGGCGAACCCGTGGAGTTCCCGACGGAGGACCAACAACAGTGACGACGTGAGTGCGACGACGACACCCTCGATGACGTAGCCGGCAACCACCGCGGCACCGACTCCGTAGGCCACGAGCAGCGAGGTGGACGTGGTCAACGACAGGCTCACGCCGTCGTCATCGTCGTCTTCGGCGGCTACGACCGGGTCGACATCCTCGGTGTCAGCACCCACGTCTGCGGCGGGTCTTCCGTTCCATTCGACGAGGCCGCGTCCGCCGAGCAGCGCCGCTTGTACGACGACGAGCAGTCCGCCAATCGCCAGGACGATACCGCTGTCGAGGACGACTGCGAGACCGCCGATGAGACTCGTCAGTGTGAACGTCCGCATTCCTGCGGTCTTCTTCGACCGCTCGCGTTCCAGACCGAGGAACATCCCCAACGCAGCCGCGATGAACAACCGCGAGACGGTGGGGTCGATGGAGAACGCTTCCTGTTCGAGCATCACGTCTCACCAACCGTGGGGGTCGGCAGTAACCGACAGAGGGCCATACTATATAGTCTATTTATTATGCATGCCTAAAAGTATGTTTCATGGTATCAAAGTGGTCGGTTGGGTGTGGAGGGTCGCTTATCGAAGCGGGGCGCAGAAGTCTCTCAGAGGTTTGTGCTCGTGAGAAATGCTTGGTAGGGGATTTGAACTTCACTCGCAGCAAGCTGCTCGCTAGTTCAAATCCCCAGTGTCGCGTTCACACTCACAAGACCGAGAGACACAGAGGTCTCTCGGAGGTTAGTGTTCGTGAGAAGTGCTCGGTAGGGGATTTGAACCCCTGTCCTCGGCTCGAAAGGCCAAGATGATTGGCCGGACTACACCAACCGAGCCAACTGCATTCACGAGTGGTAGTTGGATTATTTTAAGGGTTGCGTTCCGAGTCGAGTGAGTGAGAGGTACCCACCCACGCCCTGCGGTTACTCGCCGGTGAACTCGGGGTCGCGGTCGCTGGTGAACGCCGCGATACCTTCCATCAGGTCAGACGTCGTAAACAGCAGGCCGAAGCCCTGTGCCTCGACTTCGAGGCCAGCGTCGGTGTTCTCCCATCCGTTGTGCATCGCGCGCTTGGTGTAGCGCTGTGCAATCGGCGGGCCCTGTGCGAACTTCTGGGCGTACTCGAACGCCTCCGTCTCGAAGTCCTCGTTGTCCACGACTTCGTTGACGAAGCCGAAGTCGGCCATCGTCTCGGCGTCGTAGCGCTCGGCGGAGAAGATAATCTCCTTCGCGCGACCGGTGCCGACGATGCGCTGGAGACGGACGGTGCCGCCCCAGCCGGGGATGAGACCGAGGTCGTGTTCGGGCTGGCCGAACTGCGAGCGCTCTGTGGCGATACGGAGGTCGGCGCACATCGAGAGTTCCATCCCGCCGCCGAGACAGAAGCCGTCGATACCGGCGACGACCGGCTTGTCCATCTCTTCGAGCTTGCCGAAGGTCTGCTGGCCCTTGCGGGAGAGTTCGACACCCGAGACGGCGTCGCCGCCGCCCGCGGCGATGCTCGTTACGTCGGCACCGGCAGAGAAGGCGCGGTCGCCAGCGCCGGTCAGGAGAATCGCGCGCACCTCGTCGTCGTCCTCGAGCGTGTCGAGTGCGGCCGAGAGGTCGTCCATCAGCTCCGTGCTGATGGTGTTGAGACGGTGCGGGCGGTCGAGCGTGATGTGGCCGACACCCTCACGGATTTCGACGGCGATGTTGTCGAACTGGAGGCTGTCGTCCGCCTCGTCGCTGCCGTCGTCGTAGAAGCCTGCGCCGGATTCTGCGAGTTCGCGGAGGTAGTCGACGGCTTCGTAGCGCTCCTCACCGGTCTCCTCGTGGAGTTCGTCGAGCGTCTCGACGAGCGTCTCGATACCGGCGTCGTCGGCCATCTTTGCGGGGCCGTCGGGGAAGCGCCCGCCGAGTTTGACGGCGCGGTCGATTTCGCCCGCGGGAGCGACGTCGTTGCCGACGAGGCCCGCGACTTCGTTTGCCATGAGCGCGAGGAGTCGCTTCTTCACGTCCTCGCTACCCTCACCGTGGGGAACCTCTGCGCCCTCGCCGTCTTCGTAGTCGTAGAAGCCCTTGCCGCTCTTCTGGCCGAGGTCACCGTCTTCGACCTTCTCAGAGAGGAGTGGGCACGGCTCGTAGGCGTCGCCGAGCACGTCGTGCATGTAGTCGAGGACGTGGTAGCCGACGTCGATGCCGACGTAGTCGGCGAGTTCGAAGCTTCCCATCGGGAGCCCGATGTCGTACTTCGTCGTGGAGTCGACTTCCGCCATCGTCGCGTCGCCCGAGTGGACAATCCACGCCGCTTCGTTCATCAGGGGGACGAGGATACGGTTCACGATGAACCCGGGGCTGTCCTTGCGGACGCGGACGGGTGTCTTGCCCATCTCTTCTGCGAGGTCCTCGATGACATCGAGCGTCTCGTCGTCAGTGTGCGCGCCGGAGATGACCTCGACGAGGTCCATCCGAACCGGCGGGTTGAAAAAGTGCATCCCGCAGAAGTGCTCTGGGCGCTCGGTCACTTCGGAGAGGTCTGTGATGGAGAGGCTGGACGTGTTGGTCGCGAAGATGGTGTGCTCGGGTGCGTACTCTTCGAGTTCCGTGTACACCTCCTTCTTGATGGACATCTTCTCGGGGACGGCCTCGATGACCACGTCGGCGTCGGCGACCGACTCTTCGAGGTCGACGACTGGTGTGACGCGGTCGAGTGCGGCGTCGGCGTCGTCCTGCGAGATGCGGTCGTTCTCCGCGAGCTTGTCGAGCGACCACTCGATTTGGTCGTAGCCTTTCTGGACGAACTCTTCTTTGATGTCGCGAAGGACAACGTCGTACCCAGCGAGGGCTGCCACTTCCGCGATGCCGTGGCCCATATTGCCCGCGCCAAGAACAGTGATGCTGTTGATATCGTCTACCTTCATGGACGAACGTTACAGTGTCCATTGGTTTCAACGTTTCCCTCGCGCAAAAAGTAAACGCAATAGCTGTTTACTACGCCACTCACTGCCCAATGCGACGACGGCGCGGGTGTCATCGACACGCGGGAATCAAATCACACTGTCACCTGGTGGCTCTGCCCGCTGGCTTCAGGCCTCGCCGCGACTCGCTCAGTCGTCCACGACTCGCCAGAGGTAGAGACTGGCGTAACTCCGGTACGGTGCCCACGTCTCGGCGTGTTCGACCATCGCCGCGCGTGAGAGCCCGTCAACGTCCACGTCGAAGACGTGTTCCATCCCGCGCCGAATCCCGAGGTCCTCGACCGGGAATACGTCCTCGCGCGCAAGCACGAAGATGAGGAACATCTTCGCCGTCCAGACGCCGACGCCGCGAATCTCAGTCAGGGCGTCTATGACCTCCTCATCGTCCATCGTGCGCAGTGAGTCGGCCGACAATCCGTCTTGGAACGCTTCGGCGACGTTGCGCACGTAGCCGACTTTCTGCCCCGAGAGACCGCAGTCGCGGAGGACAGACTCCTCGGCGGCGAGGAGTCCAGCAGGCGTCACCTCCACGCGGTCGAACAGCCGGTCTCGAATTGTCGCTGCCGCGGTCGTCGAGAGTTGTTGGTTGACGATGGAAACGACCAACCGCTCGAATGGGTCGGCTGCTGGGTCGAGCGAAAGTGGGCCGTGAGTTTCGACCACGTCGCCGAGGTGCGTGTCTGCCCGGAGTTCGCGGTAGGCGTCGTCACTCATCGAGTTTCGATTACGCGTGCGAAAAGAAAAGCCCAGTTGTCGCGGAAGGAAGACCGACCTCGACTGGGTTACTGGTTACTCTTCGAGGAGTTCTTCTTCTTCGTCGTCGCTGCCCGTCCGGTCGGCGTCGACACGGCGACGAACGTCGACACGGTAGTGTTCGAGGATGTCGCGGCCGAGAAGCAGCGGGTAATCCATGTGCGAGCGGTCTTCGACACTCGCAGTGACCGTGTGCTGGGCGCCACCGATACCGATGACGAGGTCGACGACCGGGCGTGCCTTTCCGCCCTTGACGCTGCCGGATTTGACGCGCGTCATGCTCTTGATGGGGCCAGCACCGATTTCGGCGGCGAGGCTCGTATCGATGCTCGTCCGCGTCGCGCCGGTGTCAGACTTTGCGAGCGCCTGCTGGGACCCGCTGGTTCCGTTGACGACGACTTCCTCGATGTAGCCGATGATGGGTGCTTCGCCGTCGACGATGGGCGATTGGTTCGGCATACAGGACGGGGTGGAGTCGTCGAGAGTCGCCGCGAGGTCTCGCACGCGGTCATTGTCGACGTCGCCGCCCGCTCGTTCGATAGCGAGCTTAGCGATGTACGGCGCGGGGCTCTTGCCCGTCGCCTGATAGAGTCCTTTGAACCCGGCGGTCGGGTTGGCTTCGAGGACGAACCAGCCGTCTTCGCCTTCGACGAGGTCCACACCGACGTAATCCATGTCCATCACGTCGGCCGTGTAGAGTGCCGTCTCCTTGGCCTCCTCAGGCATCTCGTCGGTTGCGTCGAGTACGTCGCCGCCGAGTGCGACGTTCGTTCGCCAGTCGCCTTCCGGTGCGTAGCGGTACATCGCGCCGATGATTTCGCCGTCGACGATGTAGACGCGAAGGTCGCGGTGGCGCTCGTCGTCGCGGTCGATGAGCTTCTGGAGGAACGCCTGTCGGTTCCCGACCTTCGGGTTCACTGGCTCTGTGAGGTCGACCTTCCACGTCCCGCCGCCGTGAGTACCGATGGCCGACTTGTAGACACCGACGTCACCGAAGCGCTCGCGGCCCTTGTTCAGACGGTCGTTCGAGAGCGCGAGCAGTGCGTCTGGTACTTTGATGTTCCAGTTTGCGAGTGTCGCGGCTGTGGCGAACTTGTGAATGGCTGCGAGGACCGCATCCGGCTCGTTGAGCATCGGTCGGATACGGTTGAAGGTGGTCGCAAGGCCGAGCAGTTCGGCCGGTTCTTCGGTGTTAGAGAGTAAGAGTCGATTCGCGATGATGTCCACCTCTGGTTCGACTGTCACCTCTCCATCTTCGATGTTGACCGCCGCGTTCTCGCGGCGAAGCCAAACTGGTTCGTGGCCAAGGTCCTCGACAGCGTTCAGGATTGCCTTCGTCTCTTTGCTGTTGTGAAGCGAAAGCACCCCGACGCGAACTGCATCTTCGTTAGTGGTGGACATACTCATTCCATACAAGTCCGGTTTCAAAGGTATGACGGTCGCAGTATCTGTCTCCACAGTGCTGTCGTCGTTCGTTACCACGGGGCGCTCGGCGCGACGGTTTATAACCCCGGACACCGCATCGACTGGCATGGTCGACAACGAGGCCTTCACCTACAACGGAGGGAAGGTCGAGCCCGGGGAGACACAGAACATCCGGTACGGTATCTCCGAGACGTATCTGGGTGACCCGGTCCGCATCCCTGTCACCATCATCAACGGGGAGCGACCGGGTCCGACAGTCTTCCTCTCTGCTGCCGCCCACGGAGACGAACTGAACGGTATCGAAGTCGTCCGCGAGGTTGCCTACGAGTGGGACCTTTCGGACCTCGCCGGGACGCTCGTGGGCATGCCCGTGGTGAACGTCCCCGCGTTTATCGCCCAACAGCGGTATCTTCCGATTTACGACCGCGACCTGAATCGTTCGTTCCCCGGGTCGGAGACGTCCACGGGGGCAAAACGGATGGCCTACCGAATCTACCAGAACTTCATCGCGCCGTGTGACCTCGGCATCGACTTCCACACGTCGACGCGCGGGCGGACGAACATGCTCCACGTCCGCGCCGACATGTCCGACCCCGACGTGGCCCGCCTCGCGAACTCGTTCGGGTCGCACGTCATCATCGACAGTTCGGGCAGCGACGGCATGCTCCGAACCGAGGCCGCCGCCCGCGGGACTCCGGCCATCACCGTCGAGATGGGTGAAGCCCACCGATTCCAACGCGAATTAATCGACGAGGCGCTCGCTGGCGTCGAGAGCGTCTTCGCCGAGTACGGTCTCCGCGAAACCTCGACTGTCAACTGGCCGGGCTGGCGAACTGTCATCTCGGATGAAAACGAAAAGACGTGGCTCCGCGCCGACGCGGGCGGCATCGTCGATATGCACCACGACCGCGGCGCGCTCGTCCACGAGGGAGACCGCATCTGTACTATCACCAATCCGTTCAAAGACGACAATGTCACCGTCGAAGCGCCCTTCACCGGACTGCTCGTCGGTGTACTGGAGAACCCCGTCGTCTACCCCGGAAACCCACTGTGTCACCTAGTCGAACTCAAAGACGACGTGCGGCGGGTCGTCGAGCGAGAACAGTCGGCAGCGTCAGAGATGACTCTGTGACATAGTGACACAGTAACGAGAATCCTCCGTGGTTGGCGAGTATTGCGAACCTGCACGATACATCATACACGTAAGTTCTATACCCTCCCCTTCCCGACACTCACAAGAGCATGAGTCAGTCTTACAATCGGGGCCTCATCGAGGACTTCGGTCGATGGCGGGAGTTCTCGGCTGGCATGTGGGCCTGGATATTCCACAAGTTCACCGGCTGGGTGCTTGTGGGGTATCTCTTTACTCACATTGCCGTGTTGTCGACGGCCCTCTCGGGCGCGGCGCCGTACACGAACACCATTCAGGCGCTAGAAAGTCTGCTCGTCGTACGTATTCTCGAAGTGGGGCTGCTCGCTGTGGCGGTGTTCCACATCCTCAACGGACTCCGACTGCTGTTCGTTGACCTGGGCGTCGGGCTGGAAGCACAGGACAAGAGCTTCTACGCGTCGCTTATCCTCACGGGTGTCATCGTCGTCGCGAGCGTGCCGACGTTCCTCGCAGGGGTGAGCATCTAATGGCAGAACGATACACGTCCTTCGAACCCGGTGGAACTCGATGGCTTTGGCAGCGCCTCACAGCTGCGTTCCTCGTCATCGTGTTGGCGTTCCACTTCTTCCTGCTTCACTTCGTCAACCACGCCGACGAAGTCACCTTCGCGATGTCGCAGGCGCGAATGCAGGAGTTGACGTACTTCTCGCTGATGATTCTGTTCCTCGTCACGGCGACGTTCCACGGGGTCAACGGCGTCTACAACGCCCTCGTCAATCAGGGCCTGTCCGGGTCTCGCAAGACCGCAGTGAAGGCGATTCTCGGCATCGCGAGCCTCGTCCTCATCGTGCAGGGCGTCCGCACCGCAATCGCGTGGGCCGGAGGTGTCCCCATCTAACCATGAGCACGCAAGTTCCCGAGCAAGTCGAAGACGAATCGTCCGCCGAGTCGGTGTCGCCCGGCAAGCAGAAGCGCGACGCGAAAAAGCGCGAACGCGCCGAGCGTCTCCAAGAGCAGCGCGAGGCCGAAGCGGCCGAAAAAGCGCGCACCGCCGACGACACCTACCACCTCAAGGTCTTCCGATACGACCCCGAGGTGGAGGGCAAACAGGAACCACGCTTCGACGACTTCTACGTCCCCTACAAGCAGGGGATGACCGTCCTCGACGCGCTGATGTGGGCACGGGACCACTACGACTCGTCGCTTACCTTCCGGCACTCCTGCCGGCAGGCTATCTGCGGGTCCGACGCGCTGTTCGTCAACGGGTCCCAGCGACTCGGCTGCAAGACGCAGCTTTCGGACCTCTCCGAACCAGTTCGCGTCGAACCGCTCCCGCACGCCGACGTGGTCAAGGACCTCGTCGTCGACATGGAGCACTTCTACGACCAGATGGAAGCGGTCGAACCGTACTTCCAGACCAACTCGCTGCCTGCCGAAGACGAAGAGCAGCGGCAGACTCGCGAGAACCGCGAGAAGGTGAAGATGTCCACCCGCTGTATCTGGTGCAGCGCGTGTATGTCCTCGTGTAACATCGCGGCCGGCGACAACGAGTATCTCGGCCCGGCGGCCATCAACAAGGCCTACCGCTTCGCGATGGACGAACGCGAGGGCGAGGACATGAAACAGCGCCGCCTCGAAATCCTCGAACAGGAACACGGCGTCTGGCGCTGTCAGACCCAGTTCTCCTGTACCGAAGTGTGTCCGAAGGACATCCCCCTCACGGAACACATTCAGGAACTCAAGCGCGAGGCTATCAAGAACAACCTGAAGTTCTGGTAACCCTCTCGGTGAAACCCTCAAGTTCGACTACCCCTACGACACTCTCAAACACACCATGTACGAACACGACGTTATCGTAGTCGGCGCGGGCGGCGCAGGCCTGCGCGCGGCGATTGCGGCACACGAAGAAGGAGCCGACGTTGCTATCGTGTCGAAGCTCCACCCGGTCCGAAGTCACACGGGCGCGGCGGAAGGTGGCATCAACGCCGCCCTCCGCGAAGGCGACTCGTGGGAGGACCACGCGTACGACACGATGAAGGGCTCCGACTATCTCGGCGACGCGCCGGCAGTCGAGACGCTCTGTAAGGACAGCCCGAAAGAGACCATCCAACTCGAACACTGGGGAATGGCATTCTCCCGTGACGACGACGGACGCGTCAGTCAGCGCCCGTTCGGTGGCCTCTCGTTCCCGCGGACGACCTATGCCGGTGCAGAGACCGGCCACCAGCTGCTCCACACGATGTACGAGCAGCTCGTCAAGCGCGGCATCAAGGTCTACGACGAGTGGCACGTCACGCGACTCGCCGTCTCCGACGAGGACGACCCCGAGGACCGCACCTGTCACGGCATCGTCGCCTACGACGTACAGACCGGGAAGATAGAAGGCTTCCGCGCCCGCAACGGCGTCATCCTCGCGACCGGTGGCCTCGGTCAGGTCTACGACCACACGACGAACGCGGTTGCCAACACCGGCGACGGCGTCGCTATGGCCTACCGCGCCGGTGCGCCCATCGAGGACATGGAGTTCATCCAGTTCCACCCCACGACGCTCCCTTCGACGGGTGTCCTCATCACCGAGGGTGTCCGCGGTGAGGGTGGTATCCTCTACAACAAACACGGCGAGCGCTTCATGTTCGAGTACGGTTACGCGAACAACCTCGGCGAACTCGCCTCCCGCGACGTCGTCTCCCGCGCCGAACTGACGGAAGTCAACGAAGGCCGCGGTATCGAAGACGAGTACGTCCACCTCGACATGCGTCACCTCGGCGAAGAGCGCATCGTCGACCGCTTGGAGAACATTATCCACCTCTCGGAGGACTTCGAGGGCGTCAACCCGCTCGAAGCGCCGATGCCGGTCAAGCCCGGCCAGCACTACGCGATGGGTGGCGTCGAGACCGACGAGAACGGCGAGACGTGCATCACCGGCCTGTATGCGGCTGGTGAGTGTGCGTGTGCTTCCGTCCACGGCGGCAACCGCCTCGGTGGCAACGCGCTGCCCGAACTCATCGTCTTCGGCAAGCGCGCCGGGCACCACGCCGCGGGCAAGGACATGAAGGACGCAGAAATCACGACCGGGAAGGTCGGCGACTACGAACCCGCCGATGTCGAAAGTCCAGTCCAACTCGGCGAGGCCGGACTCGGTGGCGACGCCGTCGCAGACGGCGGTGCGACCGCCGACCTCTCGGGCGACGAAGTCGTCCAGCGCGCCCTCGACGACGAGCGCGAGACCATCGAGCATCTGTTGGAGAAAGAAGACGGTATCCAGCACGCCGAAATCCGCGAGCGCGTCCAGAAGTCGATGACGGAGCACGTCAACGTCTTCCGTGAGGAAGAGGCCCTCAAGGACGCCCTTCGCGACATCCGCGAGGCCCGCGAACTGTATCAGGACGTGTACGTGGCCGACAAGTCGCGAACGTTCAACACGGACCTGTTGCAGACGCTGGAGACGCGGAACATCCTCGACATCGCCGAATCCATCACGGTCGGCGCGCTCGCGCGCAACGAGTTCCGCGGTGCACACTGGCGCAAGGAGTACCAGGAACGCCGCGACGAGGAGTGGCTCAAGCACACGATGCTCTCGTGGAACGACGGCGAGCCAGAACTCTGGTACAAGCCGGTCATCCTCGAAGGCGAGAACAAGACGTACGAGCCGAAGATTCGGAGCTACTGAGCGGTCTCGTCCCGCTCACCCGACTCGATTCGCCTGTGACGCACCCGAACGACGACCACTCCTCTTTCGACGCCTCGACCGAGGAGCGGCCGCGCTGGGTACGACTCCGCGCGCTGTTCGAGATGGCCCGCCCGGAGCAAGTGCTGTTGATGGCGCTCGTGTACGCGCTCGGTGTCGCGGCCGCAGTCGCTTGGGGTGCGTCACTCGACTTCGGCCACCTCGGGGTCGCGTTCGCGGCCTTCACTCCAGTCGCGCTCACTATCCACTACGCAAACGAGTACGCGGATTACGAGACTGACCTACTGGCCGACCGCACGCCGTTTTCGGGAGGGAGCGGGTCGCTCGCCCGAACAGGGCTGCCGCGGTCGCTCGCGCGCCGGGCGACACTCGCTTCGGGGGTGCTCTCGGTGGTCGTCGTCGCCGGTGGGGTCACCGCCGGACTCCTTTCGATTGCCGAGGCTACGCTTCTTGCTGGAATCTTCATCCTCGGCGTCGAGTACTCGCTCCCGCCGCTAGCGCTCGCATGGCGGGGTGTTGGCGCAGTCGATAACGCCATCCTCGGCGGACTGCTCCTTCCGGTCTACGGCGTCCTCGCCGCGAGTGGGAGTCTCACCGTGGTCGATGTCGTCCCGTTCGTCCCGTTTACGCTGTTGGTGTTCGTCAACCTCCTCGCAACGACGTGGCCCGACCGCGACCCTGATGCGGCCGTCGGGAAGCGGACGCTCGTGACGCGACTGTCCACGCGAACACTTCGAGGCCTCCACGTCGGTGGGGTCGTCGCCGCGTACGGGTCGCTTCTGGTGGCGACTGGAACCGTGATTCCAGTTCCGGTGACGTTCGCAACGCTCCTCGCGCTCCCGTTTTCGGTTTGGGGCGCAGTCAGATACACACGGAGCCGGTCGCCGTTTCCGGCCGTTGCGGCGATGGTCGTCGCGGCCGCGGCGCACTTTTGTGCGTGGGCTGTGTTCGTTGCGTGACCGTGCAGTGTTCACCGCTCTTTCTGTCCACTGATTCCCGTCCTTCGACTGTCGTCGAAAGCACCCCCCGTCGATAGCCGTCTTTTCTACAATGTATGTTCGTGATGAACACAACGATTCGCTCGAATTCGAGTACCTCGCGGCCTCACTCGCGCCTGCTTGATTTCGACGATTGTTGTAGAGATGTTTTATTATCGTCGAAGACAAGCACAGCACAACCACCATGCAACAGACGGTTCCGACCATCGAAGTTCCGGGTGAGCTCAATTCCCCCGCGGCAAAGCTCGTGTACCTCTATCTCACGACACACGACGGTGCGTCTATCACCGACCTGCAGGATGGACTCGAAATGAAGAAAATCTCACTCTACAGCATCCTCGGGACGCTCTCCAAGCGTGGCTTCGTTCGACAGGACGAAGAGCGCTACCACATCGCCAACTAAGTTCGTCGCGAGCGGGCTTCCCGGACTTGCGCGCCGTCACGGACCATATCTTCGCAGTTCGGACACACCCGTGGGTGCTCTGTTCCCTCGGGAGCGAATACGCGAGCGTACGCGGGCGTCACGAACGAACCGCAGTTCTGACATTCCGGCATGATATCTAGTATCCTTCAGGAATGTTGCATAAGTTTTCTCCCTAGAGCAACGCGAGCAACGCGCCAAAGAAGATGAGGGCGAACAGGAGAAGCGTCACTGCCAGCATGAACCGATCTGTTCCTTTCATACCAAGAGGACGTTCTCCGTGAAAATAAAACACTGTGGCGACGTGGTACTTCCTCCGAGAACTGAAGTCTGGAGGAAAATATCCTGTACAGCCTGCCGGTGTTCGGCTTCTGACACCCGATTTTCTCCCACGATAACGAGGGGGGTAGAACTAAATTCCCACACACCATTCACCCCGTAACGCGCCTAATGGAATTCGTGTACCCGCTGGCAGGACTGCTCGCCGGTCTCTTTCTCGGAGCCGTCGCAGTCATGACTGCACTCTCGTACACGCCTTACGGTCCCTCCACGTTCGACACCGCAATCACCGCGTTGATCGGTATCACTCTGCAACTCGGTAATCTCCTTTCTATCTCATCCCTCGCCGCGTTCGCCTTCGAGGGGCTCCACTCGGTCGGAATTCACTACCCGCTCATCGTCCCGGCGACGTTCGCGTACGTCCTGACACACGTCACCGTCTACTACTCGTGTCTCAGAATCACCGAACTCCAGCGCGAGCCGCTCGACCCGGACGTTATCATCAAGCATAATCCGTTTCGGGCGCTCATCCTCGGCGTCCCGGGGTCACTCCTTCTCGTCCGTGTTCGGCCACCGTCGGGTCGCAACTGACCGGTTTGGGGTCGACTGTCGGCAGACGTGGCCGTCACTGGACCCCTGATAAACGTGGCTGTCACTGAACGCCTGATAGACGTAGCTGTGACTCGGCACGTGAGTACGGACGCCGCCCGTTTGAGCCGACGAACGTGGTGTGAACTTGGACCGTAGTTGCGTCAGGTAACCACGGTGCGGCGACTGCGACGACGCCCTTATTGACAGATATTTCACAACTTTATAAGAATAATGGTTCATTTACTGTCTGGTTTCGGAGACCGAACGAAGAACTGTGCCGCAACTGCAGAAGGCGCCGGGAAGCAACCATGGCAGGCATGCATCGGACGACGCCTCCGGGACGGATGTCCCAATTCGAAGTAGGTTCCCGGCCGATTATAAATCGTCGGACACGACAGTGGAGTCCGTCAAATCAGCTCTGTCTGTGGAGCAACGAGACGAAGAACAGAGCCAGGAGTGGGATTCGAACCCACGAAGTCTCGATTACAAGTCGAGTGCATGAACCGCCCATGCTCTCCTGGCGCGTCAGGTGATTATCGGTCCTCCTTTGAGTGTGTATCGTTTCGCATCGATTTCTCCAGTTGGACCCGATGTGGTTGATAGCCGTGCCGTCGGTAGAATTTTCGGGCGTTTTCGTTCTCAGCCATCACGTCTAGCGCGACGATGTCGGCACCCCACTCACGGAGTTCGTCTTCGGCGGCGGCGAGCAGTTCGCTTCCGACTCCGTCGCCGCGGTGGCCCGGAACGACAAACAGGTTGCTGATGGTACCGCGAGTCACGTCCTGTTCGTACGACCCGGATTCGATGTCGAACATCGCGAACCCGAGGATGTTGGTCGAGTCGGTGGGATGGTCTTCCCGGTCGCTCCGTCTTGCGACCCACTCTTCTTCGTCGCGTGTCTCTGCAGCGCCAACTTCCGCCTCCGCGCGCGCGACCAACACGCCACCGATAGAGAGGTGTCGCGCGAGAGACTCCCGAACCACCGACCTGTTCGCGTCAGCACGGAGGTGAGACCCAAACTCCTGCTGTCCGGCCGCGAGATCGACCCACATGTCTGTGAGGCTATCGAGGTCGGTCAGCGAGGCAGGTGTGACGCGCATGTGTCTTTTTCGCATCCAGACGGCAATTAATTGTCGCTGAAATTGACGCGAATCTCCAACTTGGCCCGGGCTGGCCTGATTGTGACGGCACTTGCTCACCGCTCGCGTGAAGAAAGATTTATGTTCGTTAATCGTCCGCACATAGCATGAGGATAGTTATCAATGGGTATCGCCGAAACATACTCCCGGGGCAGGGAGTTCGCAATCGAGCGTCCGTTCGCACTCGTGCTCGGAGTCATCGCAGCGTACCTGCTGGGTGACCTCCTGCTCGGGCTCGCAACTGGGCAGACGCAGTTCGCCGACATCGGCTCGCTCGCCTGGGACGGACTGATGCGCGGGCTCGTAATTGGCCTCGCAGGCATCGGCCTGTCAATGACGTACAGTATCTTGAACTTCGCAAACTTCTCGCACGGTGACTACATCACCGCCGGCGCGTTCTCCGGGTGGTCGACTACGTACCTCCTCGCGGGACTCGGCCGCGCCGACATTGGTGCGCTGATGTTGGTCGGTGCGGGGGGTTCCGTCTACGGCGGCACGCTCGGCATCGGCATGCTGTCGACGCCGCTCGCAGTCATCGCTGGCATCGTCGTCGCCGGAGGATTCACCATCCTCCTCTCGCTGGCGGTCGACCGTACCATTTTCAAGCCGATTCGTGACGAGGGTGGCATCACGCTCCTCATCACGAGTATCGGTGTCGCGTTCGCACTCCGGTACCTGATGCAGTTCGTCTTCGGGTCTGACGTGCGTGGCACGACTGCACAACCGCCGTCTGTCGGCCTGTACCTCGTCGACGGGACGGTATTCATCGACGCACACGACATCACGCTCCTCGTCATCGCGTCGGGCCTGATGCTGGGCGTTCACTTGCTGCTCCAGCGGACGAAGCTCGGCAAGGCGATGCGCGCGATGGCTGACAACGAAGACCTGGCCCGCATCACTGGCATCCCGACCGAACGGGTCGTCCGTTCCACGTGGATTATCGGTGGCGGTCTCACGGGTATCGCGGGATACATGTTCATCCTCTGGAAGGGGACCCTCGGCTTCAACGACGGGTGGCTGCTGCTGCTGCTCATCTTCGCAGCGGTCATCCTCGGCGGTATCGGGTCCATCTACGGGGCAATCACTGGCGGCCTCGTCATCGGCCTGACCGCGTCGATGTCGGTCCTCTGGATTCCGTCGGCGTTCGCACGGGCCGCAGCGTTCGTCGTGATGATTGTCATCTTGCTCGTGAAACCGTCTGGTCTCTTTAGTGGGAGGTCGACGGCATGAGTGTCCGCGACGACATCGCTGCCCGTATGCCGGGTGGCGACGCGGGACTTATCCTTGCCGTGCTCGCGACGGCGTACCTCCTGTACGTGCTCGCGGGCGTCGTGCTTGGCTACGACCTTCGCGGACAACTGAACTCCCTCGCGACGCTGACGTTCTACATCGGCGTGTTCGCGATGCTGTCGCTCGCGCTCAACCTCCACTGGGGGTACACGGGGCTGTTCAACATCGGCATCGTCGGCTTCATGGCCGTCGGTGTGTACGTGATGGCACTTGTCTCCAAGCCGACGTTCGTCGCCGGTGGTGCCGCACAGGTCGGGGGCCTCGGCCTTCCGCTCTGGGTCGGCATCATTGCCGGGATGGTCGCCGCTGCAGTCCTCGGATTCGTGGTGGCGCTCCCGGCGCTTCGGTTGCGGGCCGACTATCTGGCCATCGTGACTATTGCGATGTCAGAAATCGTCCGGTTCAGCTTCCTCTCGGGTGACCTGCAACAGTTCCAACTCTTTGGGTCGAAAGTCGGATTCGGTGGCGGGTCGGGGCTCATCCTCGACTTCGTGCCGCCGCTCGAAGCGCTGTTCCAGTCTGTGGGCCTGTGGGGCGTCTACCTCGGCTTCGTGGACGCGACGAAGGTTATCGTTCCGACGAACCCGAAGCCGGTCGTCGACGGCCTCGTCTACGGCCTGCTGCTCCTCACGTTCGTCACGGTGTTCTTCTGGCTGCTCAAGCGTACCGGCGAGTCTCCCTTCGGCCGCGTGCTGAAGGCCATCCGCGAGGACGAAGACGTCGCCAACGCGCTCGGGAAGGACACCGACCGCTTCAAAATCAAGTCGTTCATGCTCGGGTGTGCGCTGATGGGCCTCGCCGGTATCCTCTGGCTGATGCCGCAGGGTGCCGTGACGCCGAACTTCTTCCGCCCGCGCGTGACGTTCTTCGTCTGGATCGCGCTCATCATCGGCGGTGCCGGGTCGAACACCGGCAGCGTGCTCGGTGGCGCGACGTTCGCGGCTCTCCTCTACCAGGGACCGCGGTACTTCCAGAACCTCGTGACGACGGTGCTTCCCAACCTCGACTCCCCACCGGGATTCGGGCAGGCGATCGGACCGCTCATCTCGCAACTCGACCCCGTCCCGTTCCTGCTGTACACCATCGACAGTATCCGCCAACTCCAGTTGGTGGTGATGGGTCTCGTCCTCATCTGGCTGATGCACAACCGGCCAGAGGGACTTCTCGGCCACCGCAAGGAGACGGCGTCGGTCATCTCGCTGTCGCGTCCCAAAGCGGCTGCTGCAGCCACTGACGGCGGCTCGGCCGATGGTGACGTCCAGACTGACGGCGGCGTCGATGTCGCCGACAACAACGGAGGTGTTGACGATGAGTGATGCAAGCCAACCCGTCGATGATGTCGCAACCAAGGTCGACGAAGGCGCACTAGGCTCCTTCGCGTCCGGCGTCCAGACCACCGAAGAGTACCCGCTACGTGTCGAAGGACTCCGCAAGTCGTTCGGCGGTATCACCGCCGTCGACGGCGCGACCTTCCAAGTCGAATCCGGGTCGCTCACTGGACTTATCGGCCCCAACGGTGCCGGGAAGTCCACGACGTTCAACCTCATCACCGGGATGATAAAACCCGACGCGGGGACCGTCACGTTCAACGGTGAGGACATCACCGGACTCGACCCACACGAGGTCGCAAACCGCGGGATGGTTCGGACGTTCCAAATTGCTCGCGAACTGAGCGAGATGACCGTCCTCGAAAACATGATGCTCGCCCCGCAACGCCAGCGCGGCGAAGAACTCTGGCGGTCCGTCCTTCCGGGCGTCCGAAACGACGTGCGCGAGCAAGAAGAAGAACTGCTCGAACGCGTCTGGGAAGTCCTCGACTTCTTCGACATCGACCACATCGCCGAGGAGTACGCTGGAAACCTCTCCGGTGGCCAGCGGAAACTGCTGGAGATGGCACGGGCGCTCCTCACGGACCCGGACATGCTGCTCCTCGACGAACCGTTCGCCGGCGTCAACCCGACGCTGGAGAAGAAACTCCTCGAACACATCCACGAACTCCGTGAACAGGGCTACACCTTCCTGCTCGTCGAACACGACATGGACCTCATCATGAACAACTGTGAACACGTCATCGTCCTTCACCAGGGACGGGTGCTCACCGAAGGCACCCCCGACGACATTCGGAGCAACGAAGAGGTCATCGAAGCGTACCTCGGAGGGAACGTATGAGCGTCGACGCGAACCGCAACGCAACGAGCGGCGCTGGTATCGAAGACCGAAGCGACGTGCTCCTCCGCGTCCGCGGCCTCGACGCCGGCTACGGCGACCTGCAAATCCTCACTGACGTCGACATGGACGTCTTCGACGGGGAGTACGTGACCATCGTCGGACCCAACGGGGCTGGCAAGTCGACGACGATGAAGTCTGTCTTCGGGCTGACTGCTCTCATGGGCGGCGATATTCAGTTCAAAGACGAGGACATCACCGGTCGCAAACCGGAAAATATCATCCACGTCGGCGTCGGCTATGTCCCGCAGAACGACAACATCTTCTCGGCCCTGACGGTCGAAGAGAACCTCGAAATGGGTGCGTACATCCTCGACGATGTTCCGCAAGACGCGATTCGAGCGGTGTACGACCGCTTCCCCATCCTCGAAGAGCGCAAGCACCAGAAAGCTGGCACCATGTCCGGCGGGCAGCAGCAGATGCTCGCAATGGGTCGCGCGCTGATGCTCGACCCCGACTTGCTCCTCCTCGATGAGCCATCGGCGGGTCTCGCACCCGACCTCGTCGAGGAGATGTTCGACAAAATCGACGAGATTAACGAGGCGGGGACGGCCATCCTGATGGTCGAACAGAACGCAAAAGAGGCGCTTCGACGCTGTGACCGCGGCTACGTCCTCGCGAACGGACAAAACCGCTACATGGACACGGGGACGGCACTCCTCGAAGACGAACAGGTCCGACAGGACTTCCTCGGCGGATAACTCATCCTCCCGAACACGGACTCATTTTTTGACGCTGCCTGCCAACAGCCGTGCTATTCGCTCACTCGCGACAGGTGTAGCACGATTCGACCGCTGTTGGATTCCAGAACAGCAGCCACGACTCCCCACGCCTCTGGCCCTCTCGGCTTCACAGCCAGCTTTGTGGTTCAAACCTGCTCAACCACGCTCGACGTGTCAGAACCTCACTCAGCGTCTTGTGGCGGCGCTGTATGTCTGACGATTGTTGACTATCAGCATGAACGAGGCGATGCAACCGCTCACGACGGAGTGTCGAAAGAAAAGTCGGGTCTGTGTATCCGCTTAGTTGTCCGGGCCGGACAGCGCCGTCTCGATGACCGAAGAGTACGACGACTCGCCGATGTTGAACGCGACTTGGTTGTAGACCTCTCCGTCGAACTGGTCGCTGAAGACGTTCGAGAAGCGCTCGGAGAGCTGCTGGCCGTAGTCGTTGTTGACGAACAGCGTCGACACCGTGCTGACTTCGAGGCGTTCGGCCATGACCTGCGCCATGACGCGCCCCTGCAGGAAGTCCGACGGTGCCGTCCGGAAGATGAAGTCGTTGTCTTCGAGGTTCGAGACGGACAGTGCCGTCGAGGACGGTGAGCAACCGACGACTTCGTTCGGAATGAACGCCTGCTGTGAGACAGGGACGTTCACACCGGAGGACGCCGACCCACACACCGAGGGGACACCCGCGGAGACGAGCGACTGCGCGGCGGAGACACCAGCGTCCGGGGACGTTTGGGTGTCTTCGATTTGCGCGTTGACCGAGATTCCCGCCGGGTTGGCCTCGTTGACCTGCTTGACCGGAATCTGTGCCGCCTGAATCATCGGCTGACCGACTGCTGCGAGGTCACCGGTCTCCGGCAGGAGAATCCCAACCGAAATCTCACGGTCGGAGCCACCGGGACCGCTGTCCGCCATCGGGCCAGCGCCGTCAGGGTTCTCGCCCGCGAAGCTCTGCTTGTCGACGCCGGTCGTCGCGTTGTTCTCGGCGTCGAACTCCCAGATGGAGTAGGCTGCCTCTGCCGGGTCGCCCTTCTCGTCGAAGTTGACAGAGGAGGACGCACCCTCGTAGCTGATGTCGTCGCCGTTTGCGGCCGCTTCCATCCCCTCGATGAGGTTGTCTGGGCCGACTGTCATTCCGCCGGGATTGGCCATCCGGCGCATCTGGTCTTTGACCGCCGGACCGGAGTTCTCACCGGCTGCGGCGTTCGCCAGTAGCTGCACTGCGACGGAGTCGTAACACTGCGACGTGAAGACGCCGGGTGCTGCTCCGTACTCGTCTTGGAACAACTGGTTGAACGTCTCTTGGTTCGGACCACCTGCCGCCGGTGCCGTCCCGGTCACGTTCTCCATGTCGTTACCGACCTGTCCGGGCATCGAACCCGAGCGCAGGCCGTCAGGAACGAGAATTTCTTCGCTCCCGTCGGAGGCGCTGTAGTAGTCGCGGAACAGTTGGATACCACTCTCGGGGTACCCAATGACGACGAGCCCATCTGGGCCGCCGCCTCCGCCGCCGCCACCGATACATCCGGATAATCCTGTCAAGCCTGCCGCTCCCGCGGCTCCCACTCCCTTGAGGAAGTCGCGGCGTACGATATCACGTACCATGTGAATTGCCATGGTGAGAGTGGTTTATAAATTTAACTCTCACCAGTCCGTAATCCGCTCCAATTGCGGGATACGGCGGTACGAGAATTGTATGTTAGGTACAGACAAACACCGCGTTTTATATACTAATGTGAGAGACGCTGCGAATCGCTGCGTTCAAACCTATTCGCGGGTGTTTTTCGTTCGATGACCATCCCGTCGTTCGTCATCGGTATCGCCGGGGGCAGCGGTGCCGGTAAGACGACTGTGGCCCGACTCATCACGGAGAACGTCGGTGAGTCAGTCACCCGAATCCCGATTGACAACTACTACAAAGACCAGAGCCACCTCGAGATGGCCGAACGCGAGCAGGTCAACTACGACCACCCCTCGGCGTTCGAGTGGGACCTCCTTCGCGAGCAACTGGCCGAACTGCTGGAGGGCAGGGCCGTCGAGATGCCGCAGTACGATTTCGAGATTCACAACCGAAAGCCCGAGCCCGCGGCGGTCGAACCGACCGACGTCATCATCCTCGAAGGGATTCTCGCACTCTACGACGAGCAGGTCAACGAGATGCTCGACCTTCGGCTCTACGTCGAAACCGACGCCGACGTTCGTATCCTTCGGCGCATCCAGCGCGACGCCATCGACCGTGGCCGTGACTTACAGGGCGTCATCGACCAATATCTCTCGACGGTCAAACCGATGCACGAGCAGTTCATCGAACCGACGAAGAAACACGCCGACCTCATCATCCCTGAAGGGGCCAACAGCGTCGCGGTCACGCTCCTCGAAGAGAAAGTGCAGGCCGAGGTCGAAGGCGACGCCACGCGCACGTGGGAGCGCGAAGCTATCGAGCAGGAAGTCAAAGAACGGACCTCGTTCGACTGAGTCGGTGGTGTCGCTCTGCTCGCGTTTGGCCGAGCGTTCGTCGAACCGAGAGAAGAGACGGGAAATTACGCGGTCGAGTTATTGACGAACTGTTCTGCGCCTTCGTAGAACCAGAAGTCGTTTTCGCGCATCGCTTTGCCGACCGCTTTGTGGAATTCGATGAAACCGCCGAACTCCTCTCCTTCGACGTGCTCGAAGATTTCCGACAGCGAGACGACGCGCTCGTGGTCGAGTCGGATGGGCACGTCACCGAATTCGTCGACGAACTCCGCCTTGTTCAGCGGGAAGTCTGCTTCTTCGTCGATTTTCTTCGCGATAATTGCCTGGCCGTACTTACGTCCGCCTTCGCTTCCTTCCTCACCGTCGGGGTCGTGTGGCCAATCCATATCCGAGTGTTGGCAGGCCGATTCAAAGCCGTTACGCATTTGTTGGTATCTGTCATGCGAGATTCACCGAGGCGGAACGATTTCCGTCTTCGCTCCAACGGGCTACGTGTATGACAACGACCACTCTCCTCGTCGGCGGACTTACCGCAGTTATCCTGCTGTTGGTGTGTAGCGCGTTCTTCTCCAGTTCTGAGACGGCTATCTTCTCACTGCCACAGGATTGGATTCGACAGCAAGCGGACACCACCGGTGACTCCCGTGCGACCACACTCGCCGAACTCTCTGGCGACCCGCACCGACTGCTCGTGACGCTCCTCGTCGGCAACAACGTCGTGAACATCGCGATTTCCAGTATCATGACAGTGCTGGTCGTCAGTTATCTCCCACCCGGCCTCGCGGTCGTCGCAACGACGCTCATCAGCAGTTTCGTCATCCTCGTGTTCGGTGAAATCGTCCCCAAATCCTTCGGCCTCGGAAACGCCGAACGGTGGGCGACGACGGTCGCACCAGTCATCCGGCTCGTCGAAATCGCACTCTTTCCCCTCATCGTCGTCTTCGACTGGATTACGCGCCGCATGAACACGCTCATCAGTGGCGAGAGCGCCATTGAAGCGCCGTATCTGGAGTAAGCGAGTTCCTGCGGCGGTGTTCTCCACAAGTATGCTGCGTGGTACCGTGAGGCAAGAAATAACATGCTGGCCCCCTATTCTCAGGGGAGTATGCGAGCGACCGAGCACCCAACGTTCGAATCAGAGGCCAGCAAGCGGATTTACGAGTACGTCGAGCGCCACGGGACCGCAAAACGAAACGTGCTCCTCGATATCGCACCTGTCTCGTCCGACGAGTTCGGGGCCGAACTCGACCGCCTAAAAACGCGTGGCTATCTGGAGGAAGACGGCGGGACGCTCCAGTTAGCGCTCGACGTGGGTGCAATCGAAGAACACCAGACCGACGTGGGAGTGGTCACTATCCGACCGGGTCGCCAGCAGGATTTCGAGGGGCTCATCGATGCGATTCGGGACGTCACCTCGGAGAAGACCTACGTCATCGCCGAAGGTATCGCCGAGCAACTGCTCTACGAGGAGGCTGTCACGCGCCACAACCAAGTGGCTTCTCGGGTGTTCTTCGTCGCAACCGTCGACGGCGAGGTCGTCGGGTGGACGCATCTCGACCTCCCGCAGGTCGAAAAAGTTCGAGAGACCGCCCAGCAGACCGTCGGCGTCAAAGAGGACTTCCGTGGCTCGGGTATCGGGAGCCTGCTCCTCCAACGCGGCCTCGATTGGGCGGAAGCAAACGGCTTCCGCAAAGTCTACAACAGCATTCCAATGACGAACGACCGCGCCATGGAGTTCCTCGGCGACCACGGGTGGGACACCGAGGCGATTCGCAGAGAACACTACACCATCGACGGCGAGTTCGTCGACGAAGTGATGATGGCGTATCGGTTTTGAGCAGGTTCTCTTCGGTCGTACTTTCGCAGACTGCGGTGGGACTGGGATTTGAACTCACTCGCAAATCAGAGATTTGCTCGCTTCTCAAATCCCAGCCGTCTCCGATTTCCACTCACAGAGCCGCGCAGCTGTAACTGCGCGGCGGTTGGTTCGTGGAAAATGCGGTGGGACTGGGATTTGAACCCAGGATTCCGTGTGGAAACCTGCTTTCAAGGCAGGCGCGTTAGGCCACTCCGCCATCCCACCTTCACCCGCTACTTTCAGACGGGGTACCTAAGATGTGTCGCTCTCGGTCAGTCGACGACGAGTTCGAGCACGCCGTCTGTCTCCTCGACGCGAAGCCCACGGTCGAAGACGAACGTCGTCGTGTGTTCGGGGACGACACGCTCCGAGGCGACGCGTGAGCGGAGCATCGGAACCAACGTCGCGAGGTCCGCACCGGTTTCGACGACCGGAAGCATCGGGATGTAGTCGAGACCCAAGTCCGCCTCGTCGGCGCGCTCGGCGAGGGTCTGGACTTCCGGGGTGTCGTAGGCGTCGGTGAAGTCGATAGGCTCACGGAAGCCCGCGAAGTGAACCCGGCCTTCGGTCGATGGACCGAGGACGACTGGCGTGCTGCGGAGTTTCATCGCTGCGCTGTCGATGTGGGTGCGGCCGAGTTGCGGGACGACGGGGCGAACCACGGCCGCAGAGTGGACCGCCTCCTCTTCGAGCAGGTGGGTGACGGTGTTGCCAGCGCGGGCCGCGAACGTCGAACCGACCTGTGGTTCGAATCGGACGTCTTCGGTTCCGCCGAGGGCGTCGGCAACGAGGGCACGAATCTCGGCCTCCGCGCTGGTGTCGCCGACGAACTCTTCGGGAAGTTCGTCGTCTGGACGGTAGTTCACGAGAAGGTCGCCACCAGAGCGCTCGACAGCGATGCAGATGTCTTTGAGCATCGCGGCGTACAGGTCCGCGGCCGCCGCTTCTGAGAGCGGACTCGTCGCTGCGAGGTCAGACAGCACCAATCCCGGCCGCGGTGGCTCCGCGAGTACGGCGATGACGGTCATGTACGTCTCTCTGCCCGGCGAACCCTTCAACCCGCCGCTTGTGGTTGCCGAGTCAGCGACTCCGACGCCCCTTCGTCTGCCGGTAGTCGCGGTCGAACACTTCCTCGATGACGTGCGTGACGAACGCTTCGGTGTCCGCGTCGGTTTGCCGTGTCGGGGCTTTCATCGGGACGAGTTCGAAGCCGCGGCCGCGAATCGTGGTGGCGTGTTCCGCGTCGATATCGAAACTGTCCCGCGAGCGAGTCGTGTAATCGAACGCGAGCGCCTCCAGTGCGGCCTGTCCTACGGGGACGATGATGTGCGGGTTTATCATCCGAATCTCGGCGTTCAAAAACGGCTCACAGGTCGTGATTTCGTTCTCAGTCGGCCCGCGCTCGGGGTGCCGACACCGGGTCAAATAGGTGAGATAGACGTTCTGAAGGTCCGGTTCCTCCGCGTCGGGGTCTGACCGGGAGAACCCCAGCTCACCGAGAATACGCTGGACTCGCTTCCCCGCGTCGTCGCCGGTGAAGGGGACGCCGGTTCGTTCCGCCCCCGCACTCGGCGACTCGCCGACGAACAGAAATTCCGCGCCTACGTCGCCGTAGCCGTGGACGACCTGCTCGCGCACCTCACAGAGCGCATCGCAGTTGGTGCACTCGGCGTCCATCGAGAAGGGGTTCCGGAACTGGCGTTGATTGGCGTCCACACGCGTGCTTGCGCCTCCGGGACCAAAACCGGCGCGGTCGAGTCAGAACGTGTTCGGCGCTGTGTTACTCTCTCAGATACGGTCTCTAACGCGCCGACAGAGCGTCATACAGTACGAGCCACAGGTGCAGAGTGAAAGTAAAAATACACGACACGACACCTTGCGTCCTTGGTGGTGGCGTATTCGTACGATTCTGGCACCTACTGCAAGTGAAACTAAAGGACGAACAACGCGGGGTATGGCGTCGCGAACCAGACTGCGATGGGGTCGGCTGCGACCGCGATTAGCGGTCGAGTCCGCCCTGCGCCTTGATGTCCATGATGTGGCGGACGTTGAGGTAGATTTCTTCGGGCGACGTATCGCCTTCGGGGTCGTAGAGGTCGCTCACGCGGTAGAGGATGGCTGAAACTTGCCTGCTCTCGGAGGACTCGCCGTAGATGTCCTCGGCGATTTCGCGGATGAACTCGACCTTTTCGGGGTCGTTCGGGAACTCGGCGTCCGAGTCAGGGGCCATCTCCCAGTCCACGTCGTCAGTGGACGTCTCGCCCTTGGACCGGTCGTCTGCGGGTGTCTCGTCGCTCATTGCTTGCTAATCGGACGGCGCTGTACGACACCGACCATGTCGGCGACGTTCTCGGTCATCACGCGGAAGGCGTCCGCGGTTTCGTTCCCGTCTTCGAGGACGATTGGTCGGCCGCCGTCGCCACCCTCACGAACCGCTGGGTCGAGGGGGAGCGCGCCGAGGAACGGCAGGTCGTTCGAGGCGGCGAAGTCGCGGCCGCCGCCCGCGCCGAAGATATCGTGGTTATTGCCACAGTCCGGGCAGCGGAACGTGCTCATGTTCTCGACGATGCCGAGGACGTTCGTGTCGTGCTTGCCGAACATCCGCAGTCCTTTGTTCGCGTCGTCGAGCGCGACGTCCTGCGGGGTCGTAACGACGACTGCACCGGTGAGTGGGAGCGTCTGGAGAATCGTCAGTTGCGTGTCGCCCGTTCCCGGCGGGAGGTCGAGAACGAGGTAGTCGAGGCTTCCCCACTCCACGTCTTCGACGAGTTGCGTGAGGAGTTGGTGGACCATTGGCCCGCGCCAGATAACGGGGTCGTCCTCGCCGACGAGGAACGCCATCGACATGAGCTTCATCCCGTAGCGTTCCGGCGGGACGATAGTCTGGTCTTGTGTCGCCTGCGGTGCTTCCTCGGCGGCGACCATCCGCGGGACGTTCGGTCCGTAGATGTCGGCGTCGAACAGACCGACACGCGCACCGAGTTTCGACAGCCCGGCCGCGAGGTTGACCGCGACGGTCGATTTGCCGACGCCACCCTTTCCGGACGCGACGGCGATGATGTTCTTGACTCCCGGGAGGACTTCCTCGTCGGGGTCGCGGTCGGTCGGAATCTTGGCAGTGAGGTCGGCCTCCAGCCCTTCGTCCGAAAGCACTTCGCGGATGCGACGACCGATTGTCGTCTCCGACGGGGAGTACGGTGCCCCGAGCGCGAGCGAGATGCGGGCGGTGTCGCCATCGACTTCGACGGCGTTCACCAGTCCGAGCGAGACGATGTCGTCTCCGAGTTCGGGGTCCTCGACCGCACGCAGGAGGTCGCGTACGTCGGCTTCGTCCATGCCCGTTCATCCGGCGGTGTGGCCGATAAGGGTTTTGTAAGCCGGTGTCGGGGAGTGCCTGTGATATCCTGCTGCTGTCACTGCTGCCGAGGGGAAAGAATTTGAGGAAGTGTTGTTATATCAACACGAATGCCCTCCTCGAACGCTGACGGTTCTGTCCCCGATAGTTCTCGGCGGAAATTCCTCGCCACGGTTGGTGCAGCCTCGCTCGTCAGGATAGCCGGCTGTTCGGAAACGAATCGGTTCGCGACAATCACTGGGTCGTGGCCGACCCGCGGTTACGATGCCGCCCGCACAGGTGCACCCGAAGACGTGTCTGGACCGAAGCCACCACTCAACCGCCGGTGGAAAGCGGATTTTCCCGGCGACTGGAACAAGACGTCTCCGGTCGTCGTTGGCGACACGGTGTATCTCGGCTCGATAGTCGGGGGACTAAGCGGCGAGGTAGCTGAGACGTTTCTCAGCGCCTACGACGCCAGTACCGGCGAGAAGCACTGGTCCCGGTCGATAGAGCGCTACACGCCCGAACAAAACCGTCGGTACGGTGATTCGCTCACGGCGACGGAGGATGCGCTCTATCTCCAAACGTTCCGCGGCCTCCGGGCACTCGATTTCGACGGACGCGAACAGTGGGTCTTCGAGAACACTGGCCCTGACTTCGGAGACACCTGCCACCCCATAGTCGTCGATGGTGTGGCGTACACCGGTGCCTACGGGTCTACTACCGGCGGCGACGAGGGAGAATCCGCTGGCTTGGAAGGAGTCTTTGCAGTCGATACCGAGGACGGAAGCTTGGTGTGGCGGTTTACACCGGAGAAGTACGTGTCCGACAGGACGTTTAGCCCGACAGCAGCAGATGGGACGGTCTTCGTCTCGTTTTGGCAGAGTGCAGTCGTCGCTCTCGATGCCACTGACGGGTCGGTACTGTGGAAACGGGAGATACCTGCAGACACGCCGGTGACGGTGCGTAATGGGGTCGCCTTTGTCGCCACCGATGCTGAATCGGACGACTATCGACTGTACGCTCTCGACGCCACGACGGGCGAAACGGTATGGAACCGGTCGGTAGGCGGTGCGTGGCCCGGCCGTGGGATATCTCACGACGGTGACGCACTCTATCTCTCCAGTGACCGGTATCTACTCTCTCTCGATGCTGAGACCGGCGACGAGCGGTGGCGCGCGTTCAGAGATGCAAGTGATGGGGCGTCGAAAATCGACTGGATTGACGACGAACACGGCTTGATTGCCGGGTGGGGTATTCCTGTTGTGGTCGGCGATATCGTCTACACCAGTGACGGAGAGTACGGGACGCTCGTCGCACTCGACAGAGAGACGGGAACACTGCTTGATGCAGCACCCAAACGTCGGTTGGGGGCGAGTGAGTCCAGATGCTCGCCTGCAGTCGCTGATGGAGTCGTTTACTATACGACTCCCCACTGGCTGTACGCGGTGGACGCGAACACCGTGGAGTTCTGGCGAAGGTAACTACAAGCGATTACATCCGGCGCACTACCGACAGCGAATTTATCAACGTACACTCCCAGTGTTCGACACATGGTCTTGGCAGACGACTTCGGGAGAGAGGTAACCGGTGTCCGTGTCTCGCTGACAGACCGGTGTAACTTCGACTGCGTCTACTGCCACAACGAGGGGTTAGGCGACACGCGCGGGCCGATGGACCCCTCCGACTCGGAGATGAGCGCCGACGACGTGGTTCGGTTTCTCGAAGTCGTCGAGGAATACGGCGTCGAGAAGGTGAAGTTCACCGGCGGCGAGCCGATGCTCCGCGCCGACCTCGAAGAGATACTCCGCCGGACGCCCGATTCCATGGAGACGTCGCTGACGACCAACGGGACGTTCCTCTCCGGTCGCGCCGAAGACCTCGTCGACGCCGGTCTCTCTCGGGTGAACGTCTCGCAGGACGCCCTCGACCCCGAGGCGTTCGCCGAGATTACGAAATCCGGCGCGTACGACAAGGTGATGGACGGCGTAAAATCGGCTGTCGACGCCGGTCTCACGCCCGTCAAACTCAACATGGTCGTGTTCACCCACACCGCCGGATACGTCGAGGAGATGGTCGAGTACGTCGCCGAGAACGAGGGCCTCCAACTCCAACTCATCCAGTACATGCCCGAACTCACCGGGCGACCCGAGTGGAACATCGATATCGACCGCGTCCACGGATGGCTCGACGACATCGCCGACGAGACCGAGCGTCGGGACATGCACCATCGCCGACGCTACCACGTCGGAGAGGGAATGGTCGAAATCGTCGACCCTGTCGAGAACCCCGAGTTCTGCGCGAACTGCCACCGCGTGCGCGTCACGCACGAAGGATACCTTAAGGGGTGTCTGAACCGGAACGACGACCTGCGCTCGATGGGCGAGATGACCCGCGAGGAGATTCGAAAAACCTTCGAAGAAGTCGTCGCTAACAGGGTGCCGTACTACGGCGAGTATCTCGTCCGCGACGACGACGGCGACTGGGTCGTCAACGAAGAGTACATCGGTGCCTGACCGGCGCGCGTTTGCCGAACTCCTGTTACTTCGCTTTCTCAACGTTGCTATCGGCAGTCTGTGTGTACATGTATCGTCGTTATCTCGAAGGAATAAATCCTGAATAGATTTTTTGAAGTTTCGTTCAATTTATATGACCTCAGTCCACAGTAGCTGGTGTTGATTGTACGTTCAGTCAACTGGGTCGATGACTCAGTTCGAGCGTGTATCAACGCACCCCGAATCCCCCCTCAACCACCACACATACCCGTTGAACGCTACGAACCTCCCCACACCTCTCAGTCCCACACCCCATGAAATTTTCACGAACACTCGTTGTCTTGCTGGTCGTCCTGGTCGCGATTCCGAGTCCAGCGATGGCCGGTATCGTCGGCGAACCGAATCTCCAAGGATACGCTCCAAGTAACAAACTCGTCCCCGGTCAGGAGACGTCGCTCGACGTCGTCGTCACGAACTACGGCGGCGACACCGAGTACCGAAAGTTCTCCTCGTCAGA
Organism: Haloferax elongans ATCC BAA-1513; assembly: GCF_000336755.1. Taxonomy (GTDB): domain Archaea; phylum Halobacteriota; class Halobacteria; order Halobacteriales; family Haloferacaceae; genus Haloferax; species Haloferax elongans. Next base: position 141,348 of record NZ_AOLK01000021.1, read on the forward strand.
GAGTTCTGCCTCGCTGAGCGACCAACAACGCAATAAACTCGAAGCGAAGGTTCGTTCCGCGCGCAACGTCAGGCTCACTCTCGAAGACGGTGAGGCACCGCTCGAAGTGAACACGGCGACGCTCCCCGTCGGCGACATCCCGCACGCGACCCAGCGTGACGCGACGTTCTCCGTCTCAGTCAACGAGAACGCGACGCCCGGGACCTACGAGATGACGATGGTCGCCGAGTACGAGTACGACGAATCGGTCCGTGACAACGGTGACGTCCAGAACGAAGAAGAGACGACGACCAAGATTCCGGTCACTGTCGTCATCGAGGAAGCGCCTCGATTCGAAGTCGTCTCCGTTGATACCACCGCGCAGGTCGGTGGCAGCGGAACGACCACTGTCACCATGCGCAACGTCGGCAGCCAGACGGCCTTCGATTCGTCCGTCTCGCTGACCTCGCAGAACGCCGAAGTCACCTTCGGACAGGCGTCCACCGCCAGCCGCTACGCCGGTGAATGGGCCGTCAACGAGACGCGCAGCCTCGAATTCGAGACCGGCGTCGCCTCGTCTGCGGCAGTCCAGCAGTACTCGCTCTCGGCGGTCGTCAACTACGAGAACGAAGACGGCATCCCGAAGAAGTCGAAGAACCTCGCGACTGGCGTAACTCCGATGGCCGAACAGTCGTTCTCGCTCGAAGCGACCGATTCGACCCTTCGTGTCGGCCGCGAGACCACCGTCTCCGGGACCATCACCAACGACGGTCCGCAGACGGCCAGTGACGCCGTCGTCGTCGTCTCCTCGAAGTCTCCGAACACGAACATCAAAGAGACCGAGTACGCCCTCGGCACGCTCGAAGCGGGCGAGTCGAGTGACTTCTCGTTCTCTATCGAAGTGACTGACTCGGCAGACGCCGGGCAGCGTCAACTGAGTTACACCGTCGAGTACCGCAACGTCGACGGCGACACCCAGCGCTCCGACGCGCTCTTGATGAACGCCGAGGTGAAGCCCAAGCAGGACCTCTTCGACGTCTCGGTCAAGAACGGCTCGCTCGAAGCGGGTAACTCAGAGACGGTGACGCTCGTCGTGACCAACAACGGCGACGAGACGTTCCGCAACATCGACGCCAAGGCGTTCGCCGACAGTCCGCTGTCGCTCACGGACGAGACTGCCTTCATCGAAGAACTCGGCCCCGGCGACACCACGGAGATTACGCTCGGACTGAGCGCCAGTTCGTCTGCGAACCCGAAGACCTACTCGTTCGACATCGACTTCGAGTACGAAAACGAAGACGGTGAGCGCAAACTCTCCGACTCGTACCCTGTGGCCATGACGGTCACTGAATCGACGCGCGGCGGCGGCCTTTCGATGCCGCTCGTCGGTGGTCTCGTCGTCGCCGGTCTCGGCGTCGTTGGCTTCCTCTGGTACCGGCGGTAATCGACCTTCCACTCCCCCACCATGATTGATTACGAAGTGTACGTCGACCGCCTCGGCGAGTTCATCGTCACGAACCCCGGCAGGGTTGTCGCCCTGTTCTTCGTGGCGACGCTCATCTTCGGGGCCGGCCTCGGGAACATCTCGACCGACGCTGGGACCTCGCAGTTCACCGATAACTCGCCCGCACAGGAGGCACTCGACGACGTCGACCGCGAGTTCTCGCCCCCGTTCGAAACGAGCAGCGGGAGTACACAGCTCATCCAACAGGACTCGAACGTCCTCTCGAAGCCGGCGATGCTCGACATGTTGCGCTTACAAGAACGCATCATGGACCGGTCGCATCTCCGCGCTACCTCGGCGTCGAGCGTCGCCTCGACGGTCGCACAGACGCTCGACCCCTCCGCGAAGACGCTCGACCAGCAGATAGACGCGCTCGAATCGGCGTCGCCGTCTGAGGTTCGCGCCGCAGCGAAGAAAGCGACGGCGAACCCGCAAATAGCGTCGCTCCTGAGCGACGACTTCAACCGCGAGTCGGTCCGTGCCTCGTCGACTATCGGCGTCGTCAGCCACGAGGTTCCCGGTATCTCGTCGAGTGCAGGGACGTCCGGGACGAGCCCGATGACCGGGATTCAAACCGAGATTCAGTCGATGGCTACCACTGCCGACAGCGACATTCGCGTGTTCGGTAGCGGTATCATCTCCAGTGAACTGAGCAACGTCATCTCCGACTCGCTGTTGCTCGTCGTTCCGGCGGCGGTGCTTCTCATCTTCGGCTTCCTGGTCATCGCCTACCGCGACCCTATCGACCTGCTCTTGGGCGTCGTCTCGCTCGTGATGGCGGTCATCTGGACGTTCGGGTTCATGGGTCTCGCAAGCATCCCGTTCAGCCAGATGCTCATCTCGGTGCCGCCGCTCCTCTTGGCGGTCGGTATCGACTTCGGCCTCCACGCGGTGAATCGCTACCGCGAAGAGCGGGTGAAAGACGTCGAGCCGGTTCCCTCGATGGCGACGACTGTCCGACAGCTCTCGGTTGCGTTCTTCATCGTCACCGGGACGACAGTGCTCGGGTTCCTCGCGAACGTCACGAGTGACCTCGCGCCCATCCGCGACTTCGGTCTCGTCGCGGCGGTCGGTATCCTGTTTACGTTCTTCGTCTTCGGTGTGTTCCTCCCTGCGGCCAAGCTCTACGTCGACCAACTCCGCCACAAGTACGGGGTTCCGGCGTTCGGGTCCACACCGCTCGGAAGTGAGGGCGGTGCCCTCGCCCGTGTGCTCTCGGTCGGCGTCACTATCGGACGTACCGCACCGCGTGCCTTCCTCGTGGTCGTGCTCCTCTCGACTGTCGCTGCCGGTGCGTACGGGACCGGCGTCGACACGTCGTTCTCACAGGAAGACTTCCTCCCACCGGAAGAGCAAGCAGGCTACCTTCAGCAACTTCCTGAACCGTTCAAGCCCGGCGTGTACACGGTCACGCGCGACATCAACTACCTCGAAGACAACTTCGAGAGTACGCAAGGTGACAGCGTCACACTGTACGTCGAAGGACAACTCAGGGAAGACTCATCGCTAGAGATGATTCATCGCGCGGGTGAGGACCCGCCTGAGACCTTCGTCGAGGAGGACCGCCGCGCCGAGACGACGAGTATCGTCACGGTTATTCAGAACTACGCGGCCCAAGACCCTGAGTTCGCGGCCCTCGTCGACCGGAACGACGCTGACGGAAACGGCGTTCCAGACGACAATCTCGAGACGATATACGACGAGTTGATGGCCTCTCCCGTCTCGGGACAGGCATCGTCGTACCTCACCGAAGACTACCGCGCGACGCGCATCGTCTACACTGTCGAGGGTGACGCAGAACAGAAGGCAATCGTCGCAGACGGGAAAGTCGTCGCTGACCGACTCCGCATGGACGCGACGGCGACGGGGAACACAGTCGTGTTCAAGGCCGTCTCGGACACCATCTTCATGTCCGCCATCGAGAGTCTCACGGTCGCCCTCCTCGCGACGGCGGTCTTCCTCGTGTTCATCTACCAAGTCCTCGAAGGCCAGTGGACACTCGGTGTGGTCAACCTCGTCCCAATCGGGGTGTCACTCGGGTTCCTCGCGGGGTCGATGCGATACTTCGGTATCCCGCTGAACGCTCTGACAGCGACCATCCTGTCTATCGCTATCGGGTTGGGTATCGACTACTCTGCTCACGTCGTCCACCGATTCGCCGACGAGTACAACACCGGACAGGACCTCGACGAGGCGCTTCGGCTGACCGTCAGCGGGACTGGTGGTGCACTCACCGGGAGTATGCTCACCACCACGACCGGACTGGGTGTGCTGGCTATCGCTATCACGCCCGTCCTCGGTCAGTTCGGTGTCGTGACCGCGATGAGTATCTTCTACTCGTATCTCGCGGCGCTGGTCGTCACCCCACCGACAATCGTCGTCTGGGAACAACTGACCAGTCCAGAATCGACCGCTTCGGCGGCCACCGCAGACTAATGCCCACCGACCGAATCGCCATCCGAACAGCCCACGTTCGCCGCGTCACGTCGACTCGGCGAACACCCCACACCAACCGCCCTGTCTCGCAGGTCGGTTGCTCCTGCCCTGCCCCCCACACGCCCGAATCGCACGCTGACCACCCACTGCCGTCCGAATCGCACGCTAACTAGCCCACCACACAGACCTCCGATATACGAACGGAACGCTCATGACTCAGAACCAACCGAATGCAACCATGTCTGAACTGACGAAGGTTCGCCCGTGGCTCGCCGCGATACTCGGTCTCGCGATTACTGGCCTCGGCCATCTCTATCTGCGGCGCTGGCGGCGTGCCCTGCTTTGGGTCGCGCTGTCGTTTGCTGTCCTGATGCTGTTCGTCCCGACAGAATCGGTCACGGCCCTGTCGAACGCGGCGAACGGAAGTGGCACGCTCCCCCCACTGACCGACATCCTTCCGGTGCTTTCGGTGAGCCTGATGAGCGTCGTCGACGCGTTCTTCATCGGCCTGAAGCAGGTTTCCGAGCCGTCCGGCGTGCTGACTGACGACGATACCGAATCGGTGGCGTGCCCGCAGTGCGGCCGCGAGGTCGACGCCGACCTCGACTTCTGTCACTGGTGTACGACTCGCCTCGACGAACCGACTGACGACTGAACATACAGGATTCACACACTATGCACGAAGACCGAATCGACACTGGACGAAGCGAGACGGAGCAGGCGATTATGGACGCCACGCTCAACGCGCTCGCTAAACACGGCTACGCAGACCTTTCGATACAGAACATCGGCACGGAGTTCGACAAGAGCACGTCACTTCTGTACTACCACTACGAGAACAAGGACGAACTGCTCTTGGCATTTCTCGACTACGTTATCGACCTCTACATCGCCACGATAGACCGCCACGCTGACGACCCCGACGCGGAGATACGGAAGTTCGTCGGCTACCTGCTGCCCTCAGACGACGAACCGTGTGAGGGGGCGACTGAACCCGAGATAGACGAACTGGAAGTTTTCCAGCGAGTCATCTTCGAACTCCGAACACAGACCCTCCACGATGAGGACTACCGCGAGAAGTTCGGTGAGATGGAGTCGTACATGATTGAAACCGTCACGATGCTCATCGAACGGGAGATAGATGCCGGAAACTACCGCGAGATGGACGCTGAGATGATGGCCGAGAATCTGATGGCGTTCCTGTTCCGCACGCTCGACATGCGCGTCACGCAGACGCGCCCCGAGTCCGCAGAGGCCATGCGGAAGTCGGTGTACTTCCTTCTCGACCACGTGATGCCCATCGACGGCCAACCAGGTGACGTGGCGACCTCGGACGTCGACCTCGACCTCTAAGGCGTCCTGGTATTTCTCTTCTCCCGTCTCGACCACGTGAATCGAACCTGCGACCCGCTCAGGCTGCTATTCTGCTTCGTTTTCGACGAAGTCGATGATTGCTTGCGCACCCTGGAACCCGTCGTCGAGTCGCCCGACTAGCTCGCCGTCGTCGAATCGGAGGAGCGTCGGAACACTCCGAATGCTGTAGCGCTCAGCAATCGTCATGTCGGTCTGCGGGTTTATCATCGCGACGACCACGTCGGTCGCTTTGGCGACCGTTCCGAGCACCGGTTCGATGCTCTGACAGAGCGTACACCCCTTGGTGTAGATGTCGAGCAGCACACGGTCGTGGTCGGCAACGAGCGCGTCCAATTCGTCGGCGGTCTCGATGCGGATGGGCTTTGTCGGCGTGGCAGTCGAGTCTGAGGAACTCATTGCACCGAATACGTAATCGATTGTGTTATGATTTTGGTGAGCAATCATAGCACACCGCAAAACAGCCGCGAGCGTGGCGGTCTCCGGCAGTCCCACGACAGCTCCCTTTCGTGATGTTTAAGTAATGCCCACGTCTCGTATCGCATGCAATCGCTGTAGGGGCGTCGGCCCCGAGTCCGAATGGGCGAAAATAACACGAACGCAGTGTTGCGGTAGCCAAGCCTGGCCCAAGGCGCTGGGTTGCTAACTCAGTGGCGTCAAGCCCCCGGGGTTCGAATCCCCGCCGCAACGCTCACAACACGACTTTCCAAGTCATGAGTGCAGAAGAACCACAGGATAGCTCTCCGGAGGAGGGTGAGGACCTCCGTTACTTCATCCGAATTGGTCAGACCGACCTTGACGGGACGAAGACGGTGGAGCGAAGCCTGACAGACATGAAGGGTATCGGCAAGCGCACAGCGCGCATTATCGCCGACGCCGCGGATGTTGACCGAACGGCACTGTTCGGTAAACTTCCCGAAGACGAGATCGACTCCGTCGTCGATGTCGTCCAGAACTTCGAGGAACACGTCCCAGAGTGGATGGTCAACCGACAGCGTGACTTCTACTCCGGCGAGACGGCCCACATCACCGGGTCGGACCTCGAAGAAAAGCGGCGTCACGACATCAACCGCATGAAGATGGTCAGCTCCTACAAGGGCGTTCGACACCAGCGCGGCCAGAAGGTTCGCGGCCAGCGGACGAAGTCCACTGGACGTACCGAAGGCACCATCGGTGTCAACGTCGAGGAGATCAAGGAGGCGCAGGCTGAAGAATGACGACCGGAAACAACACTAAGTTCTACGAGACACCCAACCATCCGTTCCAGGGCGAGCGTATCGCTCAGGAGGCCGACCTCCTGTCTCGCTACGGTCTCTCGACCAAGGAAGAACTCTGGCGTGCGCAGTCCGAACTGCGTAACATCCGCCGTGAGGCACGTCGCCTCCTCGGTGAGGCCCAGGGTGACGTCGAAGAGGCAGAGGCGCTCGGTGACGAGTTCATCACGCGCCTGCGCCGCTACGGCATTCTGTCTGCGGAAGACGACATTTCCCAGACGCTGCGTCTCGACGTGACGGACATTCTCGAACGCCGCTTCCAGACGGTCGCCTACCGCAAGGGTCTCGCACAGACCCCGCAGCAGGCCCGTCAGTTCATCGTCCACGGACACGTGACGATTGACGGCGCTCGTATCACCGTCCCGTCCCGCAAGGTCGAAGTCGACGAAGAAGACGCCGTGAGCTTCGACGAAACGTCGCCGCTCTCGGACGAACTGCACCCTGAGCGCGCGGAGGCCCAAGAATGAGCGAAGCAGAATCCGGTGACAAGTGGGGAATCGCCCACGTACACGCATCGTTCAACAACACGCTCATCACGGTCACTGACATCACGGGCGCCGAGACGATTGTCAAGTCGTCCGGTGGTTCCGTCGTCAAGCAGAACCGTGACGAGGCATCCCCGTACGCGGCCATGCAGATGGCCGAGAGCGTCGCCGACCAGATTAAGGCGGCTGGCATCTCGGGCCTGCACGTTCGCGTCCGTGGTCCCGGTGGCAACCGAAACAAGAGCCCCGGCCCCGGCGCACAGGCAACGATTCGCGCCCTCGCCCGTGCCGGTCTCGAAATCGGTCGCATCGAGGACGTGACGCCGATCCCGCACGACGGGACTCGCGCGCCGAAAAACAGCCGACTCTAACACACAATGGCAGACGACTTCGAGGTCGAGTTCATCGAACGCGAAGACCGACGCGCCCGCTTCGTCGCGCGCGGTCTGACCCCGGCGCTAGCCAACGGTATCCGCCGGGCGATGATCGCCGACGTGCCGACGTTCTCCATCGAAACCGTTCGGTTCGTGGAGAACACGTCGGTGATGTTCGACGAGATGATCGGGCTTCGCCTCGGTCTGGTTCCGCTGACCACGCCCCTCGACGAGTTCGAGCCTGGTGACTCTGTCACCGTCGCGCTCGAAGTCGATGGGCCTGCGACCGCGTACTCTGGAGACATCGAGTCTGCAGACGACATGGTCGTCCCAGCGGACGAAAACGTCCCAATCATCGAGCTGAAGGAAGGCCAGCGCCTCGAATTCGAGGCTGACGCAGTCCTCGGCTACGGGAAGGACCACGCCCGAAATCAGGGTGGGGTCTCCGTCGGCTACCGACACCTCCAGCGCGTGGAGGTCGTCGGCGACGCTGGCGAGTTCGATGAGCAGGAACCGAACATCCTTCGCGGCGTCATCGAAGAGGCCGCGGCGGAACACGCAGCCGACGAGGACGCCGAAGACGGTGACCTCGTCGTCACCGATGAGTTCGGGAACGACCTGACGAAGCGGTACCCCGGCAAGGACGTCGAAGTGCACGACGTGCCGGGTGCTTTCGTCTTCAGCGTGGAGACGGACGGTTCCTTCACCGTCGACGAGCTGGTTACGCGCGCCGTCGCCTCGATTGGCGACCGCGCTGCTGAGCTCGAAGAGAAGGTCGCACTATAAGTATGAATACTGCCCCGTACACACACCGACGTTCGCCCCGCCCGGGAGCGGCCGCACTCGCCACACACACGGCGTGCGACCGCACCACGGCACCGGGTCGGACCGAAGGTGTTTTTACGGGGCATGAAGTAGAGCGGAATGCGTGCAGGGATAGCCAAGTCTGGCCAACGGCGCAGCGTTCAGGGCGCTGTCTCATAGGAGTCCGCAGGTTCAAATCCTGCTCCCTGCACTCCGCTTTCTCTCTGGAGGTAGACAATGAGTAAGACGAACCCGAGACTCAACAGTCTCATCGCCGAGCTGAAGGCGGTCTCGCGTGAGTCCGGTGCCAACGTCTGGCAGGATGTCGCGGACCGTCTCGAAAAGCCACGGCGCACCCACGCGGAAGTCAACCTTGGTCGTATCGAACGATACGCTCAGGAAGACGAAACCGTCGTCGTGCCCGGCAAAGTGCTGGGTAGCGGTGTGCTGCAAAAGAACGTCACAGTCGCGGCCGTGGACTTCTCGTCCACCGCTCGAAAGAAGATCGAGCAGGTCGGCGACACCGTGACACTGGAACAACTCGCTGAACAGAACCCCGAAGGGTCCAACGTACGGGTGATCCGATGAGCCTCGCAGAATTCGACGCCGACGTTGTCGTCGACGCACGAAACTGCATCATGGGCCGCGTCGCTTCCGAGGTTGCACAGCGCTCCCTCGCAGGCGAGAAGGTCGCCGTCATCAACGCGGAAGACGCCGTCATCACTGGGTCGGAAGACGACGTGATGGGCGTTTACCGCAAGCGGGCCGAAATCGGTTCGGACCAGGGTCCGTACTACCCGAAGCGTCCCGACCGCATCTTCAAGCGTGCCATCCGCGGGATGGTTCCGTACAAGAAGCCCCGCGGGCGCGAGGCGTTCTCGAACATCCGCGTCTACGTCGGCAATCCGTTCGACGAAGACGGTGAGATGCTCGACGACACCTCGCTGGACCGCCTGTCGAACATCAAGTTCATCTCTCTCGGAGAGGTCTCCGAGAAGCTGGGTGCTAACGTCACATGGTAACGAACACGTCAGGGAAGAAGAAGACCGCCATCGCCCGCGCCACCGTGCGCGAGGGCGAAGGGCGAGTCCGTATCAACTCCCAGCCGGTCGAGCTGGTCGAACCGGAGATGGCCCGCCTGAAGATGCTGGAACCGTTCCGCATCGCAGGTGAGGACCTCCGCTCGAAGGTCGACATCGACGTGCGTGTCAGCGGTGGCGGCGTGGCCGGTCAGGCCGACGCAGTCCGAACCGCGCTCGCGCGTGGGCTGGTGCAGCATCTCAACGACGCGGAGCTTCGCGACGCGTACATGGACTTCGACCGCTCGCTGCTGGTTAACGACGTCCGCCAGTCCGAACCCAAGAAGTGGGGCGGACCAGGCGCGCGCGCTCGCTACCAGAAGTCTTACCGCTGAGGTGATCAACCCATGATGATTCCCGTCCGGTGTTTCACCTGCGGCAAAGTGATCGGCGAACACTGGGACGAATTCAAGGCCCGTGCTCGCGAGGGCGACGAGGACCCCGCAGACGTCCTCGACGACCTTGGAGTCACTCGTGCCTGCTGCCGGCGGATGATGGTATCGCACAAGGACCTCGTCGACGTCGTGTCACCCTACCAATGATGCAACGGTACAACCGATACGAGAAGGCCCGAATACTCGGTGCACGTGCGCTGCAGGTCTCCTACGGCGCGCCTGTGCTCGTCGAGAGCGATCAGACCGAACCGATATTAATCGCGGCTGAGGAGTACGACGCAGGAGTCCTTCCGTTCACCGTAAAACGAGAGGGTCAGTAAGAACATGACTCGAATCACATCCGTATCCCTACGCCGTGTGCTCGATTCCCGTGGAAACCCGACCGTCGAAGCCGACGTGCTCACCGAATCCGGTGGGTTTGGTCGCGCTGCGGCACCGAGTGGGGCGTCCACCGGCGAGTACGAAGCAATCGAACTTCCCCCGACGGAAGCGATTGCGGCTGCACGCCGTCACGCCGTCCCCCGACTCGTAGACGAGGTCTACGCCGGGAACCAGCGTGAGGTCGACGCCGCACTTCGTGGTGCTGACGGAACCGAGGACTTCTCGGAAATCGGTGCCAACAGCGCCGTCGCGATTTCGATGGCTGCCGCCAAGGCTGGAGCCGACGTGCTCGGTGCCCCGCTGTACCAGCACCTCGGTGGTGCCTTCCGCGGTGAGAACTTCCCGACACCGCTCGGGAACGTCATCGGTGGCGGTGAACACGCGAAGGAAGCGACGAACATCCAGGAGTTCCTCGCCGCGCCGGTCGGCGCGCCGAGTGTCTCCGAGGCAGTCTTCGCCAACGCACAGGTTCACGCCCGTGCGTCCGAGATTCTCGATGAACGCGGCATTCCTGCCGCAAAGGGTGACGAGGGTGCATGGGCACCTGCCGTCTCCGACGAAGAGGCGTTCGAGATTATGGACGAAGCGGTCTCCGACGTCGAGGACGACCTCGGCTTCGAGATCCGCTTCGGACTCGACATCGCAGCCTCCGAGATGTTCGAAGATGGCGTCTACCACTACGGAGACGAGACGAAGACGCCCGACGAGCAGATCGACTACGTGGCCGAAATGGTCGACGAGTACGACCTCGTCTACGTCGAAGACCCCCTCGACGAGAACGACTACGAGGGCTTCGCGGAACTCACAGACCGTGTGGGCGACCGCACACTCATCTGTGGTGACGACCTCTTCGTGACCAACGTCGACCGCCTCTCCGAGGGAATCGACGTGGGCGCTGCGAACTCCATCCTTATCAAGCCGAATCAGATTGGGACGCTTTCGGACGCGTTCGACGCCGTCGAACTGGCGTCTCGAAACGGGATGGACGCCGTCATCTCGCACCGTTCTGGTGAGACCGAAGACACGACCATCGCACACCTCGCCGTTGCGACCGACGCACCGTTCATCAAGACGGGCACGGTCCAGGGCGAGCGAACTGCAAAGCTGAACGAACTCATCCGCATCGCGGACGACGCAGCATGAGCGACAACGACAACGACGCGGTGGAGGTCGTCGACGAGGAAACCGAGACGGAGGCCGAAGAGGTCGCCGAGACGGTCACCGACGAGGCCGCCACCGAAGACGAGACAGCAGAGACCGCCGAGGCGGCCGACGAGGCTGCCGAGGCTGAAGAAGCAGCGCAGGAACCGGCCTTCGACGAGGACGTCATGCCCGACGAAGACGCCGACCTGCTCATCCCGGTCGAAGACTACCTGGCCGCCGGTGTCCACATCGGTACCCAGCAGAAGACCCAGGACATGGAGCGGTTCATCCACCGCGTCCGTGACGACGGTCTGTACGTCCTCGACGTGAGCCAGACGGACTCGCGAATCCGCACCGCCGCGGACTTCCTCGCGAACTACAGTCCCGAGCAGATTCTGGTCACGTCCTCCCGCCAGTACGGTCGGTTCCCGGCAGAGAAGTTCGCCGACGCAGTCGGCGCCCGTGCCCGCACGGGTCGCTTCATCCCCGGAACGCTGACGAACCCGGACTACGCCGGTTACATCGAACCCGACGTGGTCGTCGTCACCGACCCCATCGGAGACGCACAAGCGGTCAAGGAGGCCATCACGGTCGGCATCCCTGTCATCGCGATGTGTGACTCCAACAACCAGACCTCGAACGTTGACCTCGTCGTTCCGACGAACAACAAGGGTCGCCGCGCACTGTCGGTCGTCTACTGGCTTCTCGCCAACGAGACGCTCGACCGCCGCGGTACCGACACCGTCTACGCCCTCGAAGACTTCGAGGCCGAACTGTAAGACGGGTCGCCCGTTTCAGACCGACCTTTTCTGACCACTCACGCGCCGAGCGACGGTGTCGGCTCGCGATAGCTGTCTTCCTGAGAACCATCGCCGCAAACTGTTTTGGGTGCTGTTCACATACGTCAATCTATGGGAACACTCCTCCATCAGCTCACGGTTCAGGAACTCGCGGCCGACCTCGACGCCGGGAAATCGTTCACTGTGGTCGACACCCGGCCGCCGGAGAGCTTCGATGCGTGGCACATTGAGGGGGCGGTAAACGTCCCCTACCACCCCATCGACGGTCTCGGCGAAGGATGGGACTGGAAGCGAGTCGAAGCACTCGCTGCAGAGGGTCAACTCGTCACTATCTGTGGGAAAGGACTCTCTTCGACATCACTGGGCTTCGAACTCAGACGCCGTGGATACGACGACGTCTCAGTCGTCAAGGGCGGAATGGAAGACTGGAGCAAGCTCTACGAGGTGGTCGAAGTCGAGACAGACGATGACGAACTGTTTATCGCGCAGGTCCAGCGTCGCGCGAAGGGGTGTCTCGGCTACGTCGTGGGGGCGCGGTCGGCTGGCGAGGCTGTCGTCGTAGACGCGACGAGACAGCACCACGAGTTCGAACTCGTCGCTGCGGACGAACAGTTGACCATCGCTGGCGTCCTCGACACGCACGTCCACGCAGACCACATTTCTGGCGGTCGGGCGCTGGCTGACAGGCTCGACGTTCCGTATTATCTCGGCAGCCACGCAGCAGACAGAGACGTCGCCTCTGAGTTCGTCTCACTCGACGAGGGCGACACGATTACACTCGTCGACGTGGACATCGAGGCGCGATACGCGCCGGGGCACACCTCGGACATGATGAACTACCTCGTGGATGGTCGCTACCTCCTGACCGGGGATACACTCTTCGTTGAATCGGTCGGTCGGACCGAACTCCAGTTCGGGGAGGTTGCCGAGGCCCCATCGACAGGCCCTCAAACGCAGTCTGGTGACGCGGATGCGGCGACAGGGGCAAAACTCCTCTACGAGACACTCCACGAGTCAATTCTCACCTTACCCGACGATACGCGAATTCTCCCCGGTCACGTCTCGGTCGATTCTGAGGGTGTCTACGGCGTTGCCAGCCCGGGTGAACTCGTGAGTGCGATGCTCGGCGAACTCCGCCGCGACCTCGACCTCCTGTCGATGGACGAAGAGACGTTTGTCCACCGAATCGTCGACGACACGCCGGAGAAACCGCCGAATTACGAGCGCGTCATCGCCATCAACACCGGCCGTGAGACAGTGACGGGCGAGGAGGAAGCGACGGAACTCGAACTCGGACCGAACAACTGTGCAGCGTGACTGAAATCGCACTCCAGCGGCGCTAGGCCAGTTCGACGACGCCTAACCGCCCGTCGAACAACTCGTGGTCGAACCACGCCATCCGTCGGTCGCTGTAGCGTTGTTCGCCACCGAGCGAGAGCGACTGGCGCGCTCTATCGAGGTCGGTGACGCCGACGAGGAACGCACACGGCCCCTCGCCGACTTCTTCGACTCGCTTGGCGAGGACGCCATCGCCGGGTTCGCAGAGTGCGACGGGCGACCCAGGCAGCACAGCGAAGTTCGAAAACGGGCCATTAATCTCGACTGGCGAAGCGTATCGGTGTCGGCGGGCGAACAACTCCGCAGTCGCGTCGCGGTCGCGAGTTGCGACGATAACTGTCTGTAGACCGCGAACCGGTGTGTTCGGTGCGGCGCTCGGAACGCGGTACTCCCGCGGTGTCCGGTCTCGAATGGTGAACGGAAGCCGCCAGTCGTCGCCCTCGAAACACATGTCCCACTCGACCAGTCGCCCGTCCGGTCGTTCGCGGGCGGCTTCGTGCGGTCCGTCGACGGGGAGCCCGGCGTCGATAGCTGCCTTTGACGTTTCTCTCACGTCGTCGACGTCCACACACCACGCGGTGGGGCCGGCGGACGTAGCGAGGTGTGTCGGCCAGAAGTCAGCGTTCTCTGCGTCGGTGCCGAGCGTTGGTGCGATGAGTTCGAGATACGAGCCATCCGGGAAGGGAACGACAGCCATGTGTGTCGTCCCAGTGCTGTGTTCGCCGCCGTAGGTCGGTGTGAGCCCCACGTCGTTGGCGGCGGTCCGAAGGTCGTAGAGTTCGAGACCACCGAACACACAGTGGTCGATGGTTCGGGCCATACAGACCTAACGCGAGAGGGCGCCTAATCTTTAGCGGGCACGCCAGGCAGGACGTTCGTCTCTGCTGACCGTTTTGTAGCTCGTCCGAAGCGTTTTGGCCGGTGACGCCCACGTTCCCGTATGAACTTCTTCCGGAGCGTCAGAGCGGTCGCGGACGCCTCGGCGACTGGGACAGGCACCATCGACTGGGACGCGGTCGGGGAAGCCGCGAAAGCCTCAGTCGACCCAGGGTCGATAGACTTGTCGGCTGACGAGCGCGACGGCTACGCGACCGACGTTCGCGACGCCCGCGACAGACTCCGGCGCGTCGCCGCTGTCGACTTCGAGGTCCCCGAGGTCGTCGAGGTTCAGAACCGCCACCACTGGATCGACGCGAACGTCGAAACGTTCCGTCGGGTCATGGTCCCCTTCGAGGAACACGGCCCGGTGTTCCTGCCGGGACTCACCCGCGCGGTCAACACCGGAACGTTCGCACTCGTCCTCTCGTTCCTCGGAAACAACGTCCTCGGGCAGTACGACCCGCTGCTTCTCGCCGACAACGACGACCACGGTCTCTACTTCGTCCATCCCAACATCCGCCGGGTCGCCGACTCACTGGACGTCGACTACCCGCGATTCCGCCGCTGGATTGCGTTCCACGAAGTCTCGCACGCCGCGGAGTTCGGCGCTGCACCGTGGCTCTCGACCCACCTCGAATCGCGGATGGAACGCGGTATCGACGCACTCGTCGAGGGGGACCTCGACCGAGAGGCGTTCCGGGAACTCGATACGGCGATGACAGCCGTCGAAGGCTACGCGGAGCTTCTGATGGACCGCGCGTTCGACGACGAGTACGAAGACCTGCGCCGAAAGCTCGACGAACGTCGTCGCGGTGGCGGCCCCGTCGCAAAACTGGCTCGCAGATTCCTTGGGCTCGGACTCAAGCGACGACAGTACGAACGCGGCGCTCGATTCTTCGAGGCAGTCGCTGACGAGCGCGGCCTCGCGGCCGCTTCGCGTGTTTGGGACCATCCAGAGAACCTGCCGACAGACGCAGAATTGGACGCGCCCGAGCGATGGATCGCACGGGTGTCGCCCTGAGGAGACTGCAACTCCATCAGAAATGCGCACCCGAGAGCCGAACGTCGTTCGGTTCGCGCACGCACCTTGGGTAGGGCCCCGTGCTGTTCCAGGAGCCCAATCCTGGAACCCCACGAGGCATCCGGTGTAGAACCAGGTCGTTGCCCCTGCCCTGGTTACCGGCGAAAAATTGTCCTCATGGGAGTAATATATAGTCTGCGATTCTTTGGCACACGTTTTGTTTTGTTTACGATTCTGTGTACTAATTGTACAATTGACATGATTTTTGAATGTCAGAAATAGGAGTCACCGACGACGATTGACGTCGGTGAACTCGCGACCCCACTGCGCCATGTATCGCGTCAGGAGCCATCCGACGACGAGTCCGGCGATGGTGGCGAGGCCCGCTTGAACGAGTGTCGCATCTGCGGTCACTGCGATGAGGCCGGAGGAGACGCCGACGAGCGCGATGAGTCCCAGTTTGAGGCGGTTGTTCGCGAGACGGGTCTCCTCGTCGCTTAGGCTCGGTCCGACCATTGGTCCTCCGGGTCGTCCAGCGGGGAGACCGACAACGTGTCTGTGGACGAATCGTACATGTTGGAAACGTAGGCTCTCGGACGATTTGAAACCGCGGGCTCGCCGGAAAGAGTTGTTTCGAGATGAACGCCGAACCGAGGCGCGTCAGTGGAATCCGCGGCCAACTTCGTCGGTCTCGATGAGGTCGTCGAGTTCCGACGAGAGCAGGTCGTCGGCGTCTGTGAACTCCGCCGAGAGGTCGTCGAGGCGGTCGGGCCGGTTGTCGAACTCGTAGTCCATCGGTCCGAACGCGGGGCTATCGAGCGCTTCCATCACGTCGGTGAAGAAATCGTCGGGCGTCGTCGGTGCCTCTGCGTGCACCTTCACCGTCTCTTCGAGGCGGGTCGCCATCGACTTCGCTTGCGACTCGTCTTCCGGTGGGCGCTGGACACCGAACCGGCCGGTGTCCTCGTCACGCTCGCGGTGTGGAAACAGCGAGTCGAGGCCGTCGTCGATACGACGGGCGACGCGCGCTCCGACCCCGCGAACGTCGTAGGGGTTCTTCGCGTAGGTCTTGAGGTGGTAGACACCGGCACTCGGATGGCCGAGATAGAGGTCCTCGCCGATTCCGCCGCGTCGCTCTCCGGCCACGGCCCGCCAGTCGTCCGGGTTGCGACCGTCGTCGACGACGTCCGAAAGGATGTCTTGCCAATCTCTAACCCGCATACGTGGTCATATCGGTGCGGAGAGAAAGAACGTGACGGTTGCGGCGGTGTCGAACGACAGGCCATCGCGGTCAAACGACCGACGCCTATTTGCCCGCGCCTCACCGAGCAATTCGACGTGAACCTTCGCGGTCCGGTCGTCGAGGTCGGCGAGCCACGGGAGGTCGAAACGCAATACGGAGAGCGGTCGCTGGCCGAAGTGACGCTCCGCCCAGAACGCGGCACGGCCGACCCACTGACCGTCACGCTCTGGGGGAAGTGGACCCACGCCGCCGAGCACGCCGAACCGGGCATGGACCTGCTCGTCACCGACGTGGAGGAATCTGAGTACCGCGGTGAGACGACCTACGCCACCTCCGGCGACTCCTTCGTCGTCGTCGAACCCGACTTCCTCGTCGACGTGACCGACATTCGCTCGTGGGTGCAGTGCTCGCGGATGTACTACCTGAACAAACTCTCGGGCATCCCGCTGAACTACCCCGTGGTCAAAGGGACCATCGTCCACGACGTGTTCGGCGACCTGCTCCGCGGCCGCGACCTCGACTCCTCCATCGACGAACGCATCGAAGAACGCGGGCTGGAACTCGGTCTTCTCGGCCGCGAAGTCGAGGAAGTCGCAGACGAGGTCCGGCGCAACGCTGCGGCCATCGAAGGGTGGCTCTCACAGGGCGTCCTCACGGACGAAGACGAGTGGCGTTCGGAGTACACTCTCATCTCGCCGACGTTCGGCATCAAAGGACGCGCTGACGCCCTCCGCCGGGGCGCACCGGTCGAACTCAAGACAGGGAAGAACCTCAACCGCGACCCGCGATTCCAGGACAAGATTCAGGCAGCGGCGTACGCGCTCATCCTCGACGAGCGGGGCGTCCCGGTCGATACGGGGACGCTTCTGTACACCAAGAACACGACGCTGGACCGCACCGAAGAGTCGGGTGACCTCTCGCCCGCGAAGGACTTCTCTATCGGTCGCGGCCTCCTCGAATTCGTCGTCCGCACCCGCAACGAAATCGCGGCGATGGAACACGACGTGTCGGTGCCGACGGGCTACGAGTCGAACTCGAAGTGCGAGTACTGCTTCGAGAAAGATACCTGTATGGTCGTCTCCGGTCGCCTCGGACAGGAATCGAAAGCCGGGGCTGTCGGCACGCCCGTCCCCGAAGACGAACGCGAGTACTTCGACCGCTTCTACCGGGCCATCGAAGAAGAGCGCCGGGCGGTCCACGACGAGTACCGCAAACTCTGGGAACAGACCGCCGACGAACGCGCCGACGACGACCGGGCGATTATCGGCCTCGAACCCCTCGGCCGCGAGGAGCGCCCCGACGGGACGTGGGAACTCCGCGCGAAGAAGACGGACGACGCCGTCTCGAAACTCCGCGCGGGTGACGTTGCGCTCGCCAGCGACGGCGACCCGGTGGAAGGCCACGCCGAACTCGCGCGCATCGTCGAACTCGGCGAGGAAGTCGTCGTCACGACCGACGAACCGGTCCCGCTGCGCCGCCTTGATGTGTACCCCTCGGAACTCACCGTCGACCGTCTCCTTACCGCGCTCCACGATGCTGTCCTCAAGGGGTCGCCCGACCGCAAGGACGTGCTGTTCGGCCGCCGCGACCCCGAGTTTTCGGACCGCTCGGCAGACACGACCTACATCGACAACAACGAGAAACAAGACGAGGCAGTCAGTCTCGCGGTGGACGCCGACGACGTGGCACTCATCCACGGGCCGCCGGGCACGGGGAAGACCTACACCATCGCTCGGACCATCCGCGCCCTCGTCGAAGACGGCAATCGCGTTCTCCTGTCGGCCTTCACGAACCGCGCCGTGGACAACGCACTCGAAGCCCTGCGCGACCAAGGATTCGAGGATATCGTCCGTGTCGGAACCGAAACCGGGGTTCGCGAGGACATGCAGGACGTTCGGCTCTCTCGAAGCGGCGACCCGAACACCCTCGCAGGCGCGCTCCACGACGCGCCGGTCGTCGCCGCGACGACTGCCACCTGCGGGTCGCGCGTGATGCGCGAACAGTCGTTCGACGTGGCGCTCGTGGACGAAGCGTCGCAACTCACCGAACCCGGCACGCTCGCCGCCGTGAACCTCGCAGACCGGTTCGTTCTCGTCGGCGACCACAAGCAACTGCCGCCGGTCGTCCGCGCCGAAAACGACCTTCAGACCTCGCTGTTCCAGCGCCTCATCGAGACCTACCCGGATGCGTCGGTGATGCTGGACCGCCAGTACCGGATGTCCCAGCGCATTCAGGCGTTCGCATCCGCGGAGTTCTACGATGGCGCGCTCCGCCCGGCGACCGGGGAAGTCGCGGCCCAGCATCTCCACGACCTCGACGTGGACGCTACCGACCTCCCCGAAGTCATCGCCGACCCGGTTTCGTTCGTCGACCCCGACGGGCGTCGCGTCGGCAACACGAACCCGACCGAAGCGGACCGCGTGGCAGAGATAGTCGCCGCATACGAATCCGCGGGCGTCGCGCCTGAGGACATCGGCGTCATCGCACCCTTCCGCGCGCAAGTGGCTGAAATCTCTCGCCGAACCGACGTGACCGTCGATACGGTGGACCGCTTCCAGGGCTCTTCGAAGGAAGTCATCATCGTCTCGTTCGTCGCCACCGGCGACCTCGACGGCCCGCTGTTCGAGGACCACCGCCGCATCAACGTCGCTCTCACGCGGGCGAAGAAGGCACTCTGTCTCGTCGGCGACGCGGACGCGCTCGAATCCGACCCGTTCTACGGGCGGATGTTGCAGTGGGCGCGGCGGTAGTTGCCGCCCGCTCTCCAGACATCGACTTGCCGACAGATTCACCTTTCTGCTGCCGAAGTCCGAGGCATGGACCTCCCCCTCGGAGACGGGACGCTCTCTATCTCGCTCCCGTCGTGCGACGTGGACGTTGCTCGCCCGCCCGGTGGCGACCCGGTCGACCCCCGGAGCGCCGCCGAGGAAGCGATGGAGACACCCCACGGCCCGCCGCTCGCCGGACTGGTCGATTCGACCGACGACGTGGCAATCGTCGTCACGGACGTGACTCGCGACACGCCCGACGACGTGCTCTTGGACGTCCTCTTCGACCATCTTCCGGTCCCGCGCGAGAACGTCACGGTCGTCGTCGGCCTCGGCCTCCATCGCCCGATGACCGACGAGGAACTCCGCGACGGCCTCGGAGAGTACGCGGACCTCGCGGTGAATCACGACCCCGGTTCGGTAGTCACGCTCGGCGCTGTCGATGGCTGTCCGGTCGCAGTGCACCCCGCCGTCGCATCGGCCGACATCGTTCTCTCGACTGGGATGGTCGAACCCCACCAGTACGCAGGCTTTTCGGGCGGGGCGAAGACCGTCGTCATCGGTGCCGGGTCGGAGTCGATTATCCGCTACACACACGGCCCGACGATGCTCTCGCGCGACGGGGTCCGTCTGGGTCGCGTCCGCGGCAACCCCTTCCGCGAGACGTTGGACCGGGCCGGACTCGTCGGTGGCCCGGACTTCTGTCTCAACGTGACGAAAGGGCCTGACGGGTTCCTCGGCGCGGCCGCGGGCGACCCAGTCTCGGTCGTCCGGTCGCTGGCCGAGACTGCGCGCGAAGCGCTCTCGGTCTCAATCGAAGACGAGTACGACGCAGTCGTCTGCGGCGTAGGCGCGCCGAAAGACGCGAACCTCTATCAGGCGACTCGTGCCGCGACCTACGTCGCCCTCGGCGACCGCAACCCGCTTCGGGAGGGCGGGCGACTCGTCGTTCCCGCCGCGCTCCCCGAGGGTGCGGGCGAGGGGACCGGCGAACAGCGGTTCTACGACGCGCTCTCGACCGCCGAGGATGCCGCATCGCTCTACGAGTCGATGCGTGCGGGATACGAACCGGGCGCGCAACGGGCGTTCGTCGTCGCGCGCGTCCTCCGTGAGTTCGACGTGTTCGTGACGAACTCGGCGTCGCCCGATGTCGTCGACGACTGCCTCATGCACGCCCGCGAGTCGGTCGAAGACGCAGTCGAGGACGGGAGCCGCGTTCTCGTGGTCCCGGACGCGCTGAACACGCTTCTCGTGTGACTACTTCGGCAGTGGCGACGCTTGCAGCTCCGCTGGTCAGGACACGTCGAGTTCGACGTCGTCTTCGCCGATTTCGTCGAGGACACGGTCATGAAACGCCCGGAGCGCCGCGCTCTCGTCTTCGGCGAGAACCACGTCACTCGCCATGAGCGTCGCGAGGCCGAAGGCTCGGGGCGTTGGGGTCGAGACCTGCTGGTCGAAGACCTCCATCTCGCCTGCAGCGATGGCGGAGACGGCGTCCTCGATGGCTGCGAGGTTGAGTTTGTCTTCGAGAATTTCGCGGTAGGTCTCTTCCATCACGGCGAAGTCGTCTAGGTTCTGTGCGAACGACAAGAGCATCTCTGAGGAGACTTGTTGCTGGGCGGCGGACTTCTCGTAGCCCTTGTAGCGCTTTAGAATCATCAGCGAGCGCGTGGCGTTGATGCGGAAGTAGCGCTTCAGGAGGTCGGTCCCGCCGAGTGCGGCCCGCAGGTCTTCGACCACGGTGTCGGGGTCGAGGTCGCGGAGGATGCTCGCGAGGTCGATTTTGCGGTTCAGCGGCATCGACAGCGAAAAGCCGTTGTCGGCGACGGCGACCTGCACGTTCGCGTTGGTTCGCCGAGCCGCGTGGTACGCGAGGAGGCGCGAGAGGCCGTCGTTGAACTGGCGGCCGAGGGTGCAGTGGACGTAGAAGTGTCGGCGGTACGTCTCGCGGTCGAGTTCCTCTTCGACGACGAGGCGGTCCGGGGTCGAGACGCTTTCTGCCCCGGCATAGCGGCGTTGCTCGTCGAACATTCGCGTGATAGCGCGGACGCTGTTTTCGTCGAGCGGGAAGTCCCGAAGCCACGCGCGAACCGTGGGCTGGCCGCCGGACTGGAGGCGCTCCATAATTTCGGCTTGGAAGGACGCAATCTCCCGTCCGAGGTCGTACGAGAGGGGCAGGCGCTCGGAGAACCACGAGGGGACGGTCGGCCGCTGGGCGGTTCTATCCACGTACACCTTCGACCCGCGGCGGTACCGATAGGCGAAGTTGTCGCCGCCGAGGACGAACACGTCGCCTTTCTCCAGCGTGTCGAGATAGCCCTCGTCGAGGGTGCCGACCCACTCGTCCGACCCGCGGGTGACGACATCGCAGGTAAAGGAGTCGGGAATGGTGCCGATGTTGGTCATGTAGATGACGCGTGCCATCCGCCCGCGCTTGCCGACGAGGGGTTCGCCGACCGAGTACTCCGGGTAGTGGTGCTCGCCGTCCGGGGGGTCGTTGGTGTCGCGCCAGACCTTCGCGTAGACGTTCTTGTCTTCGAGGCCGTCGTAGTCGGCCGTCAGGTAGCGAAACAGATGCTCGAAATCCTCGTCAGAAAAGTCCCGATAGGGGTACGCGTGGCGGAGCGTCTCCCGGACCTCGGACTCCGGGCGAATCTCGTTGATGGCCATGCCGTAGATGTGCTGAGCGGCCACGTCGAAGGTGTTCTCGGGGACGAACACGCGGTCGACGAACCCTTCTTCGGCCTTCTTGAGCATGACCGCGCACTCGACGAGTTCGTCCCTGTCGAGGGCGATGACCCGGCCTTCGACAGTTTGGCCGAGTTGGTGACCGGCGCGGCCGACGCGCTGGAGGAGCGAGGAGACCGACTTCGGCGACCCGACCTGCACCACGAGGTCGATGTGCGGCATGTCGATACCGAGTTCGAGGCTCGTCGAGGTGGTGACGACCTGTAACTCACCGGCTTTCAGCTTCGACTCGATTTCCTGCCTGCGCTCTTTCGAGAGGCTGCCGTGGTGACACCCGGAGTTTGTCTCGTCGATGTCGTCGAAGCCCTCGCGGAGGTTGTGAAGGACGCGCTCGGCCCCGGAGCGCGTGTTCGTGAAGACGAGCGTGTTCGTGTGGGCAGAGACGAGTTCGTGGAGGCGGTCGTAAAAGCGCGATTGGACCTCGTTTCGCGGGGTGCGAATCAGGTCGTCAGTCGGACACTCAAGTTCGAGGTCGAAGTCGCGGACGAAGCGCGTGTCGACGATTTCGTAGTCTCGCGGCTCGCCGCCTTCGCAGCCGACGAGGTACTCCGCGACAGTGTCGAGGGGTTCGACGGTAGCAGAACAGCCAATGCGCGTCGGCGACGACTCGGCGAGGTCTCCTAACCGCTCTAAGGAGACAGAGAGGTGCGTCCCGCGTTTGTTCTCGGCGAGGCTGTGAATCTCGTCGACGACGACGTACTCGACGGTTCGAAGTTTCTCTTTGAACTTCGGCGAGTTCAGCAGGATAGCGAGCGTTTCGGGCGTCGTATTCAGGATGTGCGGCGTCTCGTCGAGCATCTTCTGGCGGTCTGCCGACGAGGTGTCGCCGTGGCGGATGGCGTGGCGAATGTCGATTGTTTCGCCGCGCTCGGCGGCGATGTCGGCGATTCCGCCCAGTGGCTCGGTCAGGTTGCGGTGGATGTCGTTGGCGAGCGATTTGAGGGGCGAGACGTACAGACAGTACACCGAGTTGTCGAGACCGTCGGGTGATTCGCGGTCTCGATGGAACAACTCGTTGATGATGGCCGTAAACGAGGCGAGTGTCTTGCCGGACCCGGTCGGAGCGCAGATGAGGGCATTTTGCTCCTCGTGGATGAGGGGAATCGCCCCGCGTTGCGGTGGGGTGAAAAAGCCGCCGTTGCCGGGGACGAACTCGCCGAACTGGTCGACCCACCACTCTTGGACGGCGGGTTCCAAGAGGCCGAGTACGTCCTCGTCGGCGACAGCCACGGCTTCGGGGTCGAAGTCGTAGTCATCGGCCCGCGACGCGAGGAGGGACCGGCCGCGTTGGCTCATTGCGTGGGGGTTAGCCTGCGTAGGTATGAGGGTTGTGCCCTCGGCTAGTCGCTCATCTTCGGGTCGAACACGTGCCGGAGTGCATCACCGAGCACGCTGAAGGCAACGACTGTGATACAGAGCGCGACAACCGGAACCGCAGAGACCCACCACGCTCGCGGGAAGTAATTCATCCCAGTGCGAATCGTCACACCCCACGACCCCGTGGTGACGACTGTCAAGTCCATGTAGGACAGCGCCGCCTCGACGAGGAGTAACATCGGAATCTGTCTCGTGACGGCAGTGACGATAGAGCCGGAGAGCTTCGGAAGGATATGGTTGCGGAGGATGTGCGGTGTTCCAGCGCCGACCACGACCGCCGCAGACACGAACTCGCTGGCCCGGAGGTGGACCGTCTCGTTGCGGACGATTCGCGCGACGCTCCCCCAGCTCGTGAGCCCGAAGACGGCGACGAGCAGGAACTGGCTTTCACCGTAGAGGAAGCTCGCGATGAGGTAGATAACGAACGCTGGAAGCGTCTGCTGGATATCGACGATTCGCATTAGTACTTCGTCCATCCAGCCGCCGGTGTACCCGGCGAGGACGCCGACGAAGGTCGCGATGGGAACGAGCAGCGCCGCGACGATAGTCGCGAACGTGAGCGCCTCGCGCGTCCCGAAGAGGGCGAGCGTCAGCACGTCGCGGCCGATACTCGTCGTTCCGAGTGGATGCACCAGCGTCCCCGAACAGCGCCCGTTAGCGATGGTTCCGAGACAGTCGTTCGAGAACGTACTCGGAATGGTGGTAAAGGCCGGTGGCTGGTGGGTCGCGGCGAGGTCGAACGACCGCTCGATGAAGAGCGGGGCGACTAGTCCGGTGACGACGAAGCCGACGACCCACAGGAGGCTGAACAACACCAGTGGACGTCCCTTCGCGTAGTCCCAGACTGGCTTCGCCCGACTCGGCTCGGCCAGCAATGGGATGACGCCGTAGACGGCAAACAGGAACAGCGCTGCAATAAACAGGAAGTCGATTCTGCGGAGACCGTCGAGGTACGGCAGCGACTCGACGAAAAACGAGTACCACGCGAGCGCCGCGAAACTCACGAGTCCGACGATGACGACAATCGGTCGCAGCCCGAGACCGTTTGCCGAGTCGCTGCCGGTCCAGCGGCCCGAGAGGAGGTCGCTCATGCGGCACCTCCATCGTCACCGATTCGCGGGTCGAGAACTGTGTTTGCGACTTCCTGAAGGAAGTTCACACCGATGCCGGTGAGGGCGACCACCATCGTCATTCCCAACACGACCGGCATGTCGCGGTCGAGGATGGCCTGGTAGGTGAGCAGGCCGATTCCGGGGATGTTGAAGACGAATTCGATGACGAAGATGTTGATGACGAGGATGGCGATGAGGTCCGCCAGAGACACCGCGAGCAACGGTACGGCGGCGACACGGAGGACGTACCACATGACGCGCCACCGACTGATGCCGATTGCCTGATGCTGGCGGACGAAGTCGGACTGGAAGTACTCCCGTCCCTTGGTGCGGGCGTACCTAAGCTGTCCAGCGAAGACGTTCGCCGCGACGATTATCGCGGGCGGAACGAGAAACAGCGCGGTCTGGGGCGTAAATGGCCCGTCAGTCGGGAGGATGTCCGGGAACCAAGATATCTCCGGCGCGATTGCGGTGAGGAACATCGCGGCGAGCCAGAAGCTTGGCACGCCAAAGGCCACGTACGAAATGACTGACAGGCCGCGTCGCGACCGCGACTGGTCGTCGAGCGACCCGGACAGTCCTGCCCAGATACCGCCGATGGTCCCGAACAGGACGCCGGGAACGACGTACGAGAGCGTGTAGGAGAGGCCGTCACGCACCATCATGAGAACGGGGCGACCAGTTGCGAGCGAGCGACCCCAGTCGAACACCGTGATGTCGACCATCCACCGAATGTAGCGGACTGTCACCGGCTTGTCCAGATTTCGGGCTGCTCGGTACGCCTGCAGTTTCGCTTCAATTTTGTCTCCTTGCCCTGTCCGAGCAAGCTGGTGGGCGATGAACGCCTCACCAGGGTCTGGAGTAAGCGCGACGATGAGGAATGCGAGCGATACCACTGCATAAACGCCAAGAACGGCGAAGACACCGTGGGAAAGTAGTGTGCGAATACGAGACACAATTACACACACGACATGATTCCTATATGATATCAAATTTATCATTATTGTTCGTTGGTAGGTTAGGACACAAGTACTATCTCACGAAGCGTGGTATAATATCGTATGCGCGTCACGTTTCTCGGTACTGGGAGTGCGATGCCCGTCTCGGGACGGGGACAGACCGGGTTGTTGCTCGAATCTGAGACGAATGCGGTTCTCGTCGACTGTGGTTCGGGTGTCCTCGAACGACTCGCCGAGACTAAAGTCGGATACGAAGGAATCTCGTCGGTTCTCCTCACGCATCACCACCTCGACCACGTCTCCGACCTCATGCCGCTCATCAAGGCTCGTTGGCTGGCTGGCGAAGACGACCTCGAAATCGTCGGCCCCGAGGGGACCGAGGCACTCGTCGAGGGACTACTCGACGTACACGACTATATGAAGGGCAAACTCGACCTCCAGATTCGAGAGGTCGGCCCCCACGAGTTCGGCATCGCCGGATTCGACGCTATGGGCTACGAGGTACGTCACTCGATTTCGACGCTCGCCTACCGGTTCACGAACGAGAAAGGAGAGAAGGACTTCGTCTTCTCCGGCGACACGGAGGCGTTCGAGGGACTCGTCGAATTCGCCGACGGCGCGAGCGTCCTCGTCCACGACTGTTCGTTCCCCGACGACATCGAGGTGTCGAACCACCCAACGCCGAGTGCGCTCGGCGGAGTACTCTCCGGTAGCGACATCGAATCGGTCTACCTCACGCACCTCTACCCACACGCCGACCGCGTGACAGACGAACTCGTCGAGAGCGTGAAAACCCACTTCGACGGCGACGTGGCGGTCGCAGAAGACGGAATGGTGCTCGAATTCTAGCCGAAGACTGACGGCGACCCGCGAACGACGGTTCTGCGCCTATTCGCCGCGCACGACAGTCCCCGGTGACTCACCGGCGACGAACGCAGATAGTCCATCCGGGCCGAAGATGTGCGCGGGCGCACCGAGCGCGAGCAATTTCTGTACCTTGGCGGCCATGCCGCCGGTCACGTCTGTCGAGTCCGACCCGCCGAGTGCGTCGGATACGTCTTCGAACGCCGTAATTTCGGGAACCACGTCGCCGTCGGTGTCGAGCACGCCGGGGACGGTCGAACACAGGCCGACGCGGTCGGCGTCGAGTCCGCTTGCCAGCGACACCACGAGGTCGTCGCCACTGACGATGGTCGCGCCCTTCTCGGCGTGAGAAATTACGTCGCCGTGGAGGACCGGGACGAACCCTTCGTCGAGCATCGCCTCGGTGGCAGAAAGCGACAGCGAGAGCGACCCGTCTTTCTCGCGGGCACCGGCCGAAAGCGGGTGGACCGGCAGCGCGGCCACGTCGCGGTCGGCGAGGGCGTCAAGGACGGCGTCGTTCAGGTCCTTCATCGCGTCGTGGATTGCGCGGATGCCACGGGCGTTGTCGGTCCCAGACTCCGAAGAGACACCGTGTTCGGCCGCGTGATGGTGGCCGAAGCTCCCGCCGCCATGGACGACGACGACCTGTCCGGTCTCGGCGAGCGAAGCGACTGCGTCGGCAGCGGCCGCGAGACCAGCGTCATCCACCGTCTCTGGCTCGTCCTTGTCGGTGACGACGCTCCCGCCGAGTTTGAGGACGACGAGGCTCACGCCGACTCCTCCGTGAACGAGTCGCCGTCTCCTGCTGGGTCGGCAGTCTCTGGCGGTTCTTCGACGCGAACGCCCTCGGTCGCGAGTTCGGCGCGGAACGCATCTTCGCATCCGGGTGTAAATCGCAGCGCCGTCATCGTCTCTGGCGTCGGGTCGATGGCGACGATACAGCCGCCGCCGCCCGCACCAGTCAATTTCGCCCCGTGTGCACCCGCCTCGCGGGCCGACCAGACCATCGAGTCGAGCGAGCGCGAGGAGACGCCGAGCGCTTCCAAGAGCCCGTGGTTGAAGTTCATGAAGCCGCCGAGTTCGGAGAGAAACTCGTCGGACGGGTCCTCGTCCGGGTCGGCGTCGGCGAGTAGTGTCTCGCCGCGGCGAACGATATCGCCGATAGTCTCGACGGTGTCGGCGGCGAAGTCGTACTGCTCGCGGAGGTCGCGGACACCTGCGACGAGCGTGCCGGTGTCGCCCGCGCCACCGTCGAAGCCGATGACGAACGGGAGGGCGGGCGCGTCGATGGTTCGGCAGTCGTCGCCCTCGACGCGGACGGCACCACCCATCGCACAGCAGAACGTGTCTGCGCGCGAGGCCTGTCCGTCTTGGACTTCGTACTCCGCCTGATAGGCGCGGTCAGCAATCTCGCGCGGTGAGAGTTCGACGCCGAGTTCGCGGGTCGCGGCGTCGATTCCGGCGACGACGACGGCCGCAGAGGAGCCGAGGCCAGCCCCGAGTGGGATGTCACTTTGGACGGTGATGTCGAAGCCAGCGTCGGGCGCGTCGGCGGCGTCTCGTGCCTGTTCGACCGCCGCGTCGATGTAGCCGACCGCCGCCTCGACGAGGGGGGCGGGAACGTCCACGTCTGGACGGTCGCTGGTCGAACCGCTGTACTCGACGGTAAAGCCGTTGAGACTCAGGTCTTCGGCACGGACGCGAACGTGGTCGTCGTCCCGGGCGGTCACGGAGACGGTCGCGCGTCGCTCTACGGCGCACGGAATGGCGGGTTCCCCGTAGACGACGGCGTGCTCCCCGAAGAGATACACCTTGCCGGGGGCGCTCGAAACGGTCATGTTCCGGGCTTTCTGTGGGACTCGCTTAAGCGTATCCGACCGGTGTCGCCACTGTGTTACGGCATCGCCCACCGAACAAAATGAGGGTGTGACGCGCGCTCAGGCACCGAGTTCGACTTCCTCGCGGTCGTCGAGGTCGGCGAGTTCGTCGAGGTCTTCGCCTCCGCCGCGGAGGTAGCGGACGCCCGCAGCGATGCCGATGAGGAGGACGAGACCGAACAGGAGGCCCATCTTGGACCCACCTTCGGACTCCGACTCGTATTCGGCCTCGTAGTCGTCTTCGAACTCCACGTCGTACTCGTCATCTGATTCGTCTTGGGCGCCCATGAGCGGCGCGCGGTTGGTCGGGCTGAACTCGAATCCGTCGTGCAGGTGCACCTCGAAGAGGGTAAAATCGGCCATACTCGTATTACGCTGACAAACGAGATAGTCGTTGCGGCGAACGCGGGATATGGGCCTTGACCGGTGGGGCTGACGACTGGCTGGCAGGTGGGACTGACGACTGGCTGGCGGGACTGAGACTGACCGCCGAGACTGACGACCGGCCATCGCGTCGCCCCGGTACGCTTTCGCTGTGTTCTTCACGGACGACCGATGAGGTCTCTCTATGGACGAAGACCACCGTGCCTTCCTCGACGATTTGCTGACGACCCCCAGCCCGTCTGGTTACGAAACCGACGGCCAGCGCGTGTGGGTCGAGTACGTTTCGCAGTTCGCCGACGACGTGACGGTCGACGCCTACGGAAACGCCGTCGCCGTCCACGAAGGGTCCGGAACCGGCCCCGAAATCGCCTTTACGGGCCACGCCGACCAGATTGGCTACATCGTCCGCGACATCGACGACAACGGATTTATTCGCATCGGCCCGATTGGCGGTGCTGATCGTACCGTCTCGAAGGGGCAGCACGTCACGGTCCACACCGACGACGGCGACGTCTCCGGCGTCATCGGTCAGACCGCGATTCACCTCCGCGACGTCGGGAGCGAGGAGTACGACGACCTCGAAGAGCAGTTCGTCGACATCGGCGCGACCAGTAAGGGCGAGGCAAAGGACTACGTCGAAGTCGGCGACCCCGTGACGGTCGAAGCCCGAGTGCGCGACCTCGCAGGCGACCGTGTCGCTGCGAACGGCATGGACAACCGCGTCGGTACGTGGTCGGCCGCCGAAGGGCTTCGCGCTGCCGTCGAAAACGACGTGGACGCGACGGTCTACGCCGTCAGTACGGTCCAAGAAGAAGTCGGCGTACAGGGCGCGAAGATGGTCGGCTACGACCTCGACCCCGACGCGATGGTCGCGGTGGACGTGACCCACGCGACGGACAACCCGGACGTGCCGGGCAAGGCCAAGGGACCGGTCGAACTCGGCGAGGGGCCGGTCGTCTCCCGCGGCAGCGCCAACCATCCGAACGTCGTTTCGCTCGCCCGCGATGCTGCGACCGAGGCGGACATCGACGTCCAACTGCAGGCTGCCGGAAGCTACACCGGGACCGACGCCGACGCCTTCTACACGAGTCGCTCCGGCATTCCGTCGCTCAACATCGGCATCCCGAACCGCTACATGCACACGCCTGTCGAAGTCGTCTCGACCGACGACCTCGACGACGTGGCAGCACTCCTCGGAGCGATGGCGGAACTCGCTGGCGACGTGGACTCCTTCGGTGTCGACCTGTAACCCCTCGGAGTCGTCCTGTAACACGGGGACACCCCAACCCGAGCTATCTGGTGTATAACCGACTCCACCGCGCGCGACGGAGTTGCTACCGCCGCCGTGCGTAGTCTTCTCACACGACTCCGGGCGAAAGAAAACCGTTAAAAGTCGCCACACGGTGTTTCCACGTATGGCTGGAACTATCGAAGTACTCGTTCCCGGCGGGAAGGCGAACCCCGGCCCGCCGCTCGGCCCGGAACTCGGCCCGACCCCCGTCGACGTGCAGGACGTCGTCAACCAGATTAACGACCAGACGGCAGCGTTCGACGGCATGGAAGTGCCCGTTACCGTCGAGTACGAGGACGACGGTTCGTTCTCTATCGAAGTCGGTGTCCCACCGACGGCTGCTCTTGTCAAGGACGAAGTCGGATTCGACACCGGTAGCGGCGAACCCCAGAAGAACTTCGTCGCCGACATGTCCATCGAACAGCTGAAGAAGGTCGCCGAGCAGAAGTCTTCTGACCTGCTCGCGTACGACCTCAAGAACGCCTCGAAGGAAGTCGCCGGGACGTGCGCGTCCCTCGGCGTCACCATCGAGGGCGAGGACGCTCGTGAGTTCAAGGAGCGTATCGACGGCGGCGAGTTCGACGACCAGTTCGACGACAAATAATCGTCTCGACCGCGTCGAATCGCCCTTTCCGTCGGGTCGGTTCTCTCGACCCGTTTTCTCCTCTCCACCACGTCGCGGCGAGCTGCTGCGCAGTCCGCATGTGGTCTCTTGCCACGCGAAACGCCCGAATTCGGGCGTTTCGACGCCCATTCTTCGACGGACTTAAGTCGAGCCTACTCGTCCTGCCGGACGAGGCAGGCAGCAGCCTGTTTCACTGACCCGTAGGAGCAATCCTGCGTACTACGGAGGTGAATAATGGCAGATACAATAGTTGACGCAGTCTCTCGCGCACTCGACGAGGCACCTGGGCGGAACTTCCGCGAAACGGTTGACCTCGCCGTGAACCTGCGCGATTTGGATCTCAACGACCCGTCAAAGCGTGTTGACGAGAGCATCGTGCTCCCGTCTGGCACCGGCCAAGACACCCAGATTGTGGTGTTCGCGACCGGTGAGACCGCGCTCCAAGCTGAGAGTGTCGCCGACGAGGTTCTCGGGCCCGACGAGCTCGAAGACCTCGGTGACGACACCGATGCGGCGAAGGACCTTGCCGACGAGACCGACTTCTTCGTTGCCGAGGCAGCACTGATGCAGGACATCGGTCGCTACCTTGGTACCGTCCTCGGTCCCCGCGGTAAGATGCCGACCCCGCTTCAGCCTGATGACGACGTCGCAGAGACGGTGAATCGGATGAAGAACACGGTGCAACTCCGCTCCCGCGACCGACGCACGTTCCACACGCGTGTCGGCGCGGACGACATGGATCCTGACTCGATTGCGGAGAACATCGACGTCATCATCCGTCGTCTCGAGGCGACCCTCGAAAAGGGTCCCCTGAACATCGACTCGGTCTTCGTGAAGACCACGATGGGCCCATCCGTGGAGGTGCCCGCATGAGCGAGTCCGGTGTGCGACAGACGGAAGAGATCCCTCAGTGGAAGCGTGAAGAGGTCGACGAACTTGTCGACTTCATCGAAGGCTACGAATCCGTCGGCGTCGTGGGCGTCGCGGGCATCCCGAGCCGACAGCTCCAGGCCATGCGCCGCGAGCTGCACGGCTCGGCCCAGGTGCGCATGAGCCGTAACACGCTCGTGAACCGCGCGCTCGACGAAGTTGACGACGGATTCGAGGGACTCAAAGAGTACGTCGCCGGACAGGTGGCGCTCATCGGCACGAACGACAATCCGTTCGCGCTGTTCAAGGAGCTCGAAGCGTCGAAGACGCCCGCGCCCATCAACGCTGGTGAGGTCGCACCGAACGACATCGTCATCCCCGAGGGTGACACGGGTGTGGACCCGGGTCCGTTCGTTGGCGAACTCCAGCAGGTCGGTGCGTCCGCGCGCATTATGGACGGCTCCATCAAGGTGACCGAAGACTCCCAAGTCCTCGACGAGGGCGAGGAAGTCTCCGAGGAACTCTCCAACGTCCTCGCCGAACTCGGTATCGAACCCAAGGAGGTCGGTCTCGACCTTCGTGGCGTCTTCTCCGAAGGCGTCCTGTTCGAACCCGACGAACTCGAAATCGACGTGGACGAGTACCGCGCCGACATCCAGTCGGCCGTCGCCGCCGCGACGAACCTCTCGGTCAACGCGGTTTACCCGACCGCCCAGACCGCGCCGACGCTCATCGCGAAGGCGACTGGCGAAGCCAAATCCGTCGGTCTGTTCGCGAACATCGAGAGTCCGGACTTCATGCCGGAACTCGTCTCGAAGGCAGACGCCCAGCTTCGGGCGCTCGCCGCACAGATCGACGACGAAGAGGCGCTCCCTGAGGAACTCCGCGGCGTCTCCGCGCCTAGCGCGCCCGCCGCAGAGGAAGAAGAATCGACTGACGAAGAACCCGCAGAGGCCGACGAAGCCGACGCCGACGCTGACGAGGACGCCGACGATGACGACGGCGACGAAGACGCAGGCGACGCTCTCGGATCTCTGTTCTAACAACACACTACGAGGAACACAACAATGGAATACGTCTACGCTGCTCTCATCCTGAACGAGACGGACGAAGAGATCAACGAAGAGAACATCACCGCAGTGCTCGACGCTGCCGGTGTCGATGTCGAAGAGTCCCGCGTCAAGGCGCTCGTCGCCGCGCTCGAGGACGTCGACATCGAAGAGGCCATCGAGACGGCCGCCGCTGCCCCCGCTCCCGCTGCGGGCGGCGCTGGTGGCGAAGTCGAGACGGCTGACGACGACGACGACGAAGCCGACGCAGCCGAAGAAGAGGCTGCCGACGAAGACGAAGGCGACGACGAAGACGAAGAGGCAGACGGCGAAGGCCTCGGCGCGCTCTTCGGTTAAACACCACGAGTCTTCCGCCGCACACGCGGCGTAATCGTCGAACAACTCTGATTTCTTTCGACGCTGCGCACAGAGCGACAGCGCTCGCCGCAGTCTGTGCCGACCCACGGCGTAGATTCATACCTGAAGCCGGTCCCATCGCGGTTCGATGTGGGACATGCTCGGCCCGGACGTACCCATCTTCGCGGGTGTCGCCGTGGGTATCGTCCTCGGTACGTGTTCCGGGCTCGTACCGGGACTTCACGCGAACGCCTTCGCACTCCTCGTGGCGAGTGTCGCGTCTCGCGTTCCGGGCCCACCGACGGCCGTCGCAGCAGCAGTCCTCGCGGCCGCGACCGTCCACACCTTCCTCGACATCGTCCCGTCGCTCGCACTCGGCGTCCCCGACGCTGGGCTCGCAGCCGGGTCGCTGCCGGGGCACCGACTCGTCCTCGGCGGGCGCGGACGCGAAGCCCTCCGGCTCTCCGCTGTCGGAAGCGGCATCGCGCTGTGTCTCGCCGTTCCCATCGCAGTCCCGTTCACAGAGGTAGCGACGCAGGTTTACCCAGTGGTTCGAGAGCACCTCTGGGCAGTTTTGCTCGCAGTTGTCGTCGCACTGGTGTGGACCGAAGCGTCGACGCGAGCGCGAGTGGCCGCGATTGTCACCATCGTCGCAGCGTCGGTACTGGGAGTCGCTGTCCTCGATTGGCCCACGAGTGGGCCGCTTCCGGTCGGCGGCATTTTGAGCCCGCTGTTCGCCGGATTGTTCGGTGTTCCTGTCCTCCTCGACGCGAAGGACGGTTCGGGAGTGCCGCCGCAGGGGGATGCCGCGCTTGCGATATCTC
Organism: Haloferax elongans ATCC BAA-1513; assembly: GCF_000336755.1. Taxonomy (GTDB): domain Archaea; phylum Halobacteriota; class Halobacteria; order Halobacteriales; family Haloferacaceae; genus Haloferax; species Haloferax elongans. The sequence goes on from NZ_AOLK01000021.1 coordinate 174,959, forward strand.
CGGCCACGCTCGCGCGGAGTGTCTTCGCTGGAAGCGGCGGTGGGGCGTTCGTCGGGTACCTGCCGGGTGTCTCCGCTGGCGTCGCGGGGACGCTCGCGTTGGCTGCACTGCCGAGTGCCGACCAAGACACGGCCGCTCGCTCGTACGTCGTAGCCACGAGTGCCGCGACGACAGCGACGTCAGTGTTCGCGCTCTTCGCGTTAGCCGGGTTGGGGACGCCGCGAACTGGGGCACTCGTGGCACTCGTGGCGGCCGACCTCCCATCGCGACTCTCGGTTGCGCTCCCCGTCACCCTCGTCGCGGGCGTCTCCGGGGCTCTCCTCGTTCCAACGCTCGGCGACCGGGTGTTGGCACTCGTCGGGCGACTTGACCAACGGCGACTCGTCGCGGCTGTCTGTGTCTTCCTCGTCGCCTTGTCGTGGGCGTTCGCAGGCGTCGTTGGCGTCGTGGTCCTCGTCGTCGCTGCGGCCGTCGGACACCTTCCGCCGCGACTCGGATGTCGGCGTGTCCACCTGATGTGCGTTCTCGTGACGCCGCTCGCACTCGGATGAGGGCATCTCTGCCGGGAAGCATGTGACCTCGACACACCATTGGGACCCGGAAAGACAACGGTTAAAAGTCGCGCCTCGGTTAGTCATCGTATGAGCGAGGCAGAACAGCGACACGCTCACCAGTGCGTGTCCTGTGGCATCAACATTGCCGGCATGAGCGCTGCGACGTTCAAGTGTCCGGATTGTGGCACGGAGATTTCGCGTTGTTCCAAGTGCCGCAAGCAGAGTAACCTCTACGAGTGCCCCGACTGCAGTTTCCTGGGTCCATAACGATGGGAAAAGTAGCTGCTAAAATCAAGGTTATGCCGAACAGCCCCGAGCTGGACCTCGACGACCTCGAGGACAAGCTCGAAGATTCCCTCCCCGAGGGAGCCAAGATCAAGGGCTTCGAGCGCGACGATGTCGCGTTCGGTCTCGTTGCCCTCCTGCCAACGGTCATCGTCCCCGACGATGCCGGTGGCACCGAAGCTGTCGAAGAGGCGTTCACCGAAGTCGACGGTGTCGAAAGCGTCTCTGTCGAAAACGTCGGCCGTATCTGAACTGACGTCCGACCTTTTCAAAAACTCCATGCCGCAGAGCGACTGCACCGCGCCGATTTTTGGTCTGGCTCGGTGTGTCTCGTGACTCGCGACGGTGCTCAGCTGCGCTCCATCATGTAGACACCGAGCACGACGCCAAGCGAGAGCCCGAGCAGTAGCACTACCGGGAACGACCCTCCGATGACGCCACCAATACCTCCGAGGAGAAGTCCGACTGCGAGACCGATGCCGAACTGTTCGGCCTTGTGGCTCGACTCTGCGTGTTCGTCGGAGTCCACGTCGACGTGTTCGGCCGGCTCCGTAGACTGTTGACTCTGTAGCATCTCTCCACTCACGGACACGGACTCTTGAGACATAGCTAGTGATTGTCCCTCACACTCAATAACCCTTACTCGGGTTCCCACTCCGCGAAAATAACCGAATACGAGACTTACAGGACTTCTAGACCGCGTCTAAAGAATTCGAAAAGAGGGTGGCGTCCCTTAGAATGCGGCGTCGAACGCCTGTTCGAGGTCGGCTTTCATGTCATCGACGTGCTCGATACCGACAGAGACTCGGATGAGACCGTCGGTCAGGCCAGCTTCGAGGCGCTCTTCGCGGGGAATCGCCGCGTGCGTCATCGCTGCTGGCTGTTCGATGAGGCTCTCGACGCCACCGAGACTCTCTGCGAGGGTGAACACCTCTGTCTCCTCGACCACGGTGGACGCTTGGTCGAGCGTGCCGTCGAGTTCGAACGAGAGCATGCCGCCGAAGTCATCCATCTGCTTGGCTGCGAGGTCGTGTTGCGGGTGCGAGTCGAGGCCGGGGTAGAAGACTTCAGAGACGGCCTCGTGGTCGTCGAGCCACGCAGCGAGTTCGCGGGCGTTGTCACAGTGGCGGTCCATTCGAACGGGGAGCGTCTTCGTCCCGCGGAGAACGAGGAAGCAGTCGAACGGCGATGGCGTCGCGCCGACCGAGTTCTGGTAGAACGCAATCTCCTCGTCGAGTTCTTCGTCGTCGGTGATGAGCGCGCCGCCGACGATGTCGGAGTGGCCACCGAGGTACTTCGTCAGCGAGTGCGAGACGATGTCTGCACCGTGTTCGAGCGGGCGCTGGAGGTACGGCGTCGCAAAGGTGTTGTCGACAGCGCAGAGCGCATCGACCTCGTGGGCGATGTCAGCCAGCGCTTCGATGTCGTTGACGCGCATGAGGGGATTCGTCGGCGTCTCGACCCACACGAGTTCGGTGTCGTCGCGGACAGCGTCGCGGACAGCGTCGTGGTCGGTCGTCTCCACGAAGTCGAATTCGAGGTCGTACTTCTCATAGACCTGCGTGAAGATGCGGTGGGTCCCACCGTAGACGTCGTTGCCGGCGACGACGTGGTCGCCCGCTTCGAGCAGGTTGAGAACGGTGTTGATTGCGCCCATCCCCGAGGAGAAGGTGCGGCCGTACTCGCCGCCTTCGAGGGCTGCGAGATTCGATTCGAGGTCGGTCCGCGTCGGGTTGCCAGTGCGCGAGTACTCGTAGCCGCGGTGGTCGCCGGGGCCGTCCTGTGCGTACGTCGAGTTCGCGTAGATGGGCGTCATGAGCGCCCCTGTCTCCTCGTCCGGTTCCTGTCCGGCGTGGATAGCGCGCGTCTCGAGGTGTCGCTCGTCTTCAGCCATACGCGAACGGCCGCACCGACTCGGGTTAAGTCCGTCCCTCTCACTGCGCTGCCGACCCGCCGACTACGGTGTGGCACCACTCGCCAATCACGGTGTGGCACGACCACGCGCCTCGCCCACACGCGCGGTTCGTAACGTGCAATTTATAACGGCGACGCAAGTACTCGTTCTCACGACTATGCCGAGCTCCAACGGTCCGATGAAGGGGACGCGAGGAAAGCTTTCGAACAAACCACGTGAACGCGGTACCTCTCCGCCGCAGCGCTCTATCGCCGAATTCGACGAGGGTCAGAAGGTCCACCTCAACCTCGACCCGAGCGTGCGCGAAGGCCGCTTCCACCCGCGCTTCAACGGCCTCACCGGTGAGGTCGTCGGTAAGCAGGGTCGCGCATTCAAGGTCCAGATCAACGATGGCGGCAAAAAAAAGACCGTCATCGTCCGGCCTGCCCATCTGCGCGCCCAACAGTAAGCGATGACCATCTTCAAAGAGAAGCTCGACGAGGAGTATCTGACCATCTCAGAGGTCAAAGAACTCCTCGCCGAGGTCGAGGCCGACCGCGCTGCCGACGAAGAGCGCGAAATGCGCTACGAGCTGGCGCGTGCAATCGAGCACGTCAACCGGTTTGCCCACCTCGACCCCGAGGAATCTCGTGAACTCGTCGAGGAGCTCGCCGAGTTAGAAAAGGTCGACGCACCGACGGCGATCAAAATCGCGGACCTCCTCCCGGAGAACCGCGACGAACTCCGTGCGGTCTACGCGCAGCAGCGCTACGCGCTGTCGGGCGACGAACTCGACGAGATTCTCAACGTCGTCGCGAAGTACGTCTGACCGCGCGACGGCGCGGCCAACTATTTAAATATCGGCTCACCGTAGTTACTTGCATGACAGCTTCGGAGAGCGGTGACGCCGATGCGACGGTTGAGTACGCTGTCTTGCTTGACGTACTCAGACATGGGCGTCGAAACGACGACCGGCGATTCGATTCGGCTCCGATAGCGTACGCACTCGGTGAGACGAACTTCCAGCTCTTGGAGTTGACACTCGAAGAGGACGCCGACGTGAGCATCGGCGACCGCGTCGCTATCGCACCGACCGCAGACCGCGAGTTGGTGCAGCGCGTCGCGGAGTCGTCGTTCGGCGACCTCTCTAATACGGCCTCCTCCGAGTTGGAGTACGTCGTCGAGGACATCGTCGACGCCGACGAGAAGCGCTTTGTCGACTTCTACAACGACGCCCAACCTATCACGCTCCGACTCCACCAGTTGAATCTCCTCCCCGGAATCGGGAAGAAACTCCGAGACAAGCTTCTCGAAGAGCGCAAGCGCTACGGCCCCTTCGAGTCGTTCGAAGACCTCGAAGAGCGTGTCTCTGGCCTTCATCACCCGAAAGAAGTCGTCGTCGAGCGCATTATCGACGAACTTCACGACGACGATGTGAAGTACAAGACGTTCGTGCGAAACGACCAATAGCTGGAACGGGACTTTTACCCGCCCCCGCCTGTTACTGCTGGCAATGACGAGCGACGGACGTGGCCAGACCCACGGAGACGCCGCGCGCGACCCGGACGCGCTCATCCGACGTGCAGGGGCCAGCGGCGACCCCGACCGTGACCAGCACTTCCTCGTCGACGACCGCGTCGTCGACCGAATCCCGACGTACCTCCCCGAGAACACCGACCTGTCTCACGTCCTCGAAATTGGGGGTGGACCGGGCGTCCTCACGGACCGGCTGCTCGACGTGGCAGACCGCGTCACCGTCGTCGAACAGGACCGAACGTTCGCCGACCACCTGCGCCGTGAGTTCGCTGAGGAAGTCGAAGCCGGTCGCCTCACAGTACTCGAAGGCGACGCCCTCGAAATCGACCTCCCCGACTTTTCGGCGTGTGTCTCGAACCTCCCGTACGGCATCTCCTCGGAAATCTCGTTCCGTCTCCTCCCCGAAGGCAAGCCGCTCGTGCTCATGTTTCAAAAGGAGTTCGGCGAGCGCATGGCCGCCGAGTCCGGCACCTCGGAGTACGGCCGCCTCTCGGTGAGTGCACAGCACTACGGCGACGTCAACGTCTGCGAAATCGTGCCTCGCGAGGCGTTCGACCCACAACCCGCTGTGCAGAGTGCAATCGTACGTATCGAACCGCACGCGCCCGACTACGAGGTCGACGACGAGGAGTTCTTCCTCGACTTCGTGAAGGCGCTGTTTACACAGCGTCGAAAGACCATCCGAAACGGGATTCGAAACACGCCACACATCTCCGGGCTCTCTGACCCGGACGCGGTCGTCGAGGCTGCGGACGAGGACGTCCTTCGAAAGCGCGCCGGAAACATGGCGCCCGCGGAATTCGCCGAACTCGCGCAACTCGCCGCCGACGTCGGCCTGTAGGTTATGTTCACCCCTGTGTTCGACACTCCAGCCGCCGCGTCCGAGCTCACACTCCTTCAAGGTGAGACGCCTCTCGCCACCATTCTCTCGTCGTTCGAAGCCAGAATCGTGGCTAGCGTCCTCCTCGTCGTCGCGATACTGGCAGTCTGGCGGTCCTCCGCTCGACTCCACGACCGGGACGTCGAGTCGCTGTCGTCGCTGCTGTGGCACCTCGCTGTCACGCTCTTTCGCCTCACTGTTGTCGTCGCCGGTGGGAGTCTACTCGTCGCAATCTGGCCGACCAGCGAAGAGTTCGCCACGATAGCCGCCGAGTACGGACTCGATACGCAGGCGCTCGTCCGGGTTGTTCTCTCGATGATTCTCCTCGTCGGTGCGTACGTGCTGACGTCGGTTCTCGGGCGGTTCATCACAGAGATTGCGAGTACCCGCCCAGAGATATCCGACCACCAGCGGGAGATTATCTACCGACTCGCGCAAGTCGCGACGTACCTCGTCGCAATCGTCGGTATCCTCGGCGTCTGGGAGGCGAACCTCGGTGGGTTCCTCGTCGGTGCCGGGTTCCTTGGTATCGTGGTCGGGATGGCGGCCAGACAGACACTCGGCGCGCTCATCGCGGGCTTCGTCCTCATGTTCTCGCGCCCGTTCGAAATCGGTGACTGGGTCGAAGTCGGAAACCACGAGGGTATCGTCACCGAAATCACGGTCGTGAACACCCGCATCCAGACGTTCGACGGCGAGTACGTCATGATTCCCAACGACGTGGTGAGTTCCGAGAGCCTCGTCAACCGGAGTCGAAAGGGTCGTCTCCGTCTCGACGTCGAGGTCGGCGTCGACTACGGTACCGACTTGGAACGGGCCGCGACGGTGGCACAGGAGGCGGTCGAAGACCTCGACGAAGTACTCTCGGTTCCGAAGCCGCAGGTCGTCGCGAAGCGCTTTGCCGACTCCGCAGTCGTTCTCGGGGTTCGCCCGTGGATAGACCGACCGAGCGCCCGCCGGAAGTGGCGCGCACAGACGGCGGTCATCGGCACGATTCACGAGGAGTTCCAATCGGAGGGTATCACGATACCGTTCCCGCAGCGCGAACTCTCGTCGCGTGAGCAGACCGGACCAGTTCGGCTCACGGAGCCGTCGGAGTCGCCCGCGGAGAGAAACGGCCAGCAGTCAGACGGGCAGCAAGCAGACTCCAGTGCGGGACAAGCCGATGCGAACCCGGAGGACAGCCGATGACTGACCTCGCAGACCGCCGTGGTGTGAACACCACCGTCTACCAGCCTGCGGAGGACTCTGGACTGCTCGCGAAGGCCGCAGTCGGGCGCGTCTCGGGACGCGTCCTCGAAGTCGGAACTGGGTCTGGGTGGGTCTCGGAACAACTCGTCCGAAAGACCGACGCCGATGTCGTCGCGAGCGACCTGAACCCCCACGCGTGCCGACAGGCAGCAAAGCGAGCCGCCGCGCTCCGAGAAGAGGGCGAACGCGGCTTTCAGGTCGTTCGCGGAAACCTCGTCAGTCCATTTCGTGACGACTCGTTCGACGCCGTCGCGTTCAACCCGCCGTATCTCCCGGCGGACCCGGACGCCGAGCGCGACGACTGGATGGAGACGGCGCTCACCGGCGGTGAAGACGGGCGCGCCGTCATCGACCCCTTCCTCGACGCGGTCGGACGTGTTCTCAAGCCGGAGGGAGAGGCGCTGCTTCTCGTCAGTAGCCTCTCGGGCTACGACGACGTACTCGACCGCGCCGAGGCAAACGGCTTTTCTCACGAGGTCGTCGTCCAGGAGTCATATCCGTTCGAGACGCTGACCGTTCTCGCACTAAAATAACTCTGGTGCATTTGTTGATACAGGAAATATTATAGCCCGTCATTTCGAAACGAGGAGTGATGACCGAACTCGTCTCGACCACACCGGGACTGTATCCGCTCCCGGATTGGGCGAAACAGGAGCTCTCCGACCTGAAAGGCCACCAGAAACACGACCTCATCTCCGGCAACGAAGGGGCCGATATCGTCGCGGCGTACGACCGCGCTCGCGAGGAAGTCGTCTCCGAGCAAGTCGACGCGGGCCTCGACCGCGTCGTCGAGGGGCAACTCCGCTGGGACGACATGCTCGCGCACCCGCTGACGGTCCACGAGAACGTCGATACCGGCGGTATCGTGCGCTACTACGACAACAACAACTTCTACCGCGACCCGCAGGTCCGCGGCGAACTCACCTTCTCCGGCGACGTCGCGGCCGAACTGGACGCCACCGCCGACCTCCTCGGCGACGACGAGTCGCTGCAGGCGGTCCTCCCCGGCCCGTACACGCTGGCTGAACTCGCGACCGACGAACACTACGGCGACGAAGCCGAGTTCCTCGACGCAGTCGGCGACTTCCTCGCCGACGAGGTGGACGCGTTCCCCTCCCACGAGACGCTGTTCCTCCTCGAACCGTCCTTGGTGTTCTCGCCGCCGGGTGAGGACATCGACGCGCGGGTGCCGGACGCAATCTCCGCCATCTCTGGTGCGACCGACGCCGACGTGGTCGTCCACACGTACTGGGGCGCACTCGAAGAGAAAGTCTACGCCCACCTGATGGACGCCGACGTGGACGCGCTCGGCTTCGACTTCGTCGCTGGCGACCGCGACCAGACGCTTTACAACATCAACGAGTACGGCACGAAGGATGACATCGCACTCGGCCTCGTCGATGGACAGAACACGCTCGTCGAGAGCCCCGAGACGGTCCGCGAGCGCGTCGATTGGACCCTCGACCAAGTACAGAGCCAGACGTTCGACACCGCCTACGTGACTTCCAACACCGAACTGTTCTACCTGCCGGAGAACCGTGCGACCGAGAAACTCAGTGCGCTCGCCGCTGTCGCTGACGCGGAAGTGGAGGTGGAAGCATGAGCCGCGACGTCGAAAATCGCGAGCAGTTCCGCCCAGAGAACCACGACAACGAGCACTTCCTGCTCACCACCGTCGTTGGCTCGTATCCGAAGCCCAAGTGGCTCAACCGCGCGACCGACCTCGCGGAGGACCCCGACTCGAAGTTCACGGACGAACACCTCCACGAGGCGCACGACGACGCCTGTCGCGTCATCACGCACGAACACGAACGCGCCGGCCTCGACACCGTCGTCGACGGCGAGATGCGCCGCAACGAGATGGTCGAGTTCTTCGCTCATCGGATTCCTGGCTACGAGTTCAACGGGCCGGTGAAGGTCTGGGGCCACAACTACTTCGACAAGCCCTCGGTAATCGACAAAGTCGAGTACGACGAACCGTGGCTCGTCGACGAGTTCGAATTCACGAGCAACGTGGCATCGAAACCCGTCAAGGTTCCAATCACGGGGCCGTACACGCTCGCGAGCTGGTCGTTCAACGAACACTACGACAGCGAGGAAGAACTCGCGTACGCGCTTGCTGACCTCGTCAACGAGGAAATCGAGCAACTCGTCGAGGCGGGCGCGCGCTACATCCAAATCGACGAACCCGCGCTGGCGACGACGCCCGACGACCACGCCATCGTCGGTGAGTGTCTCGAACGCATCGTCTCGGGTGTCCCGGACGAGGTTCGCGTCGGTCTCCACGTCTGTTACGGCGACTACTCGCGCATCTACCCCGAACTCAACGACTACCCTATCGACGAGTTCGACGTGGAACTGTGCAACGGCGGCTACGAGCAAATCGACGTGTTCACCGAACCCGAGTTCGAACCCGACCTCGCACTCGGCGTCGTCGACGTGCACACCGCCGAGGTCGAGACCGTCGAAGAAATCAAGGAGAACATCAAGCAAGGGCTGAAGGTCGTCCCGCCGGAGAAACTCACCATCTCGCCCGACTGTGGTGTGAAACTCCTCCCCCGCGAGGTTGCCTATCAGAAGATGGAGAACATGGTCACGGCCGCCCGCGAAGTCGAAGCCGAACTCGACGCCGGAGAAATCGACCTCGCTGCGCCCGTCCCGCAGGCCGACTAACTGTCCGGACCACTCAGCCGACGAACTGGCCGGGTGTCTCGGCTCTCTTTTTGAACAGTGCCAACTCGCACAGCGCGGTACTCTCGTTTCACAGAATGTTTGTGAATTGTTAACACTAAACACTGTGTATTGGGTGTTATGGCATCCGAATCAATCGCGCCGACCACCGAGAACGTCGAACTCTGTCGTCGGTACGTAGAGGACTTCATCAACACCGGAGACCGCGCAGTCGCCGCGGACACACTTCACACAGACGTGGTTTCACACCAGTTAGGCGTCGACGAGGTCCGAGAGGGCCGGGACGTGCTCGTCGACCAGTTGCTCGCCTTCCGCGATGCGGTACCGAATTGGCATATGACGATAGAAGACACCCTCGCACAGGACGACCGGGTGATGTTTCGAATGACCACGCGCGGGACGCCGCAGAAGGCGTACTGGAATCTCGTTCCGACGGGGAAGTCATTCGAGCAACCGACGTTCTTCGTCTTCCGCGTCGAAGACGACCGCATCGTCGAGCAGTGGAACATGGTGAATCTGATGGGTATCGCACGAGACCTCGGGATGATGCCGCCGGGACCGCGCGTCATCGCGAAGATGATTGCCCATCGAATTCGCTCGCGACTCAGGTGACTACACGCGTGGGGTGATGGCTCTCTGAGTGGTCAGAGCGCGGACGAGAGGAGTGCCAACAGACGTAGCGGCCGCTCCACTCGGGAGAAGAAAACGAAAAACCGCGACCTGACTTACTCGTAAAGCCAGGTTTCGTCGATGCGCTCGTAGTCGACCAGTTCGTCGTCGTCGAAGAACAGGTCGATTTCGCGCTCGTTTGCGCCCTCGTCCTCGTGGTCGGAGCCGTGGATGACGTTCCGACCGAGGTCGAGACCGTAGTCACCGCGGATGGTACCGGGAGCGGACTCGGCGGGGTCGGTCTCGCCCATCATGCGGCGGACCTGTCGCGTCGCGTCCTGACCTTCCCAGACCATCGCGAAGACGGGACCGGAGGTGATGAAGTCGACGAGACCCTCGAAGAACGGCTTGCCCTCGTGCTCGCCGTAGTGTTCGTGGGCGAGTTCCTCGTCGATTTGCATGAACTTGCCGGCGACCATCTTCAGACCGCGGTCCTCGAAGCGAGAGACGATGTCGCCGATGAGACCGCGCTGGACGCCGTCAGGCTTGACCATCACGAAGGTGCGCTCTGCGTCGGACATTTAGTTGTCCTCCCCTCGTGCGCGCTGACCGGCTTCCGTCCACTCGAGGTCACGGGCCTCGCGACCGAGGAAGTAGTTCTTCTCGGCCTTCGAGTCCTTGAAGTGGAGGATGGTACCGTCGTTCTTGACGTACATCGTGCCCGTACCGGGCTCGATGTCTTCACCACTGTAGTCGCAGGTTCGCTTCTCAACCATGTTCACTGACCTCCGATGGAGTCGGCGTCACGCTGGGTCTCGCGCAGCTGGAGAATGTCGCCCTCACGGACGGGACCCAGCACGTTTCGCGTGATGATGCGCCCTTTGTTGGAGCCCTCTTGGATGCGGCACTTGACCTGCATGGCCTCGCCGTGCATCCCTGTCTTTCCAACGACTTCGATGACTTCGGCAGAGGTCGAGTCGCTGGCTTGTTCGTCCGCGCTCATGGTCAGTTATCGAAGGTCCTCGACCTTGGTCGCGATGTCCTCGACATCGTCCGACGCCTCACCGGCGTCGACGATTGCCGCGGCCGCACTGCCGACTTCGAGGCCGGCGGCGTGGCCGATGTCGTCTTGCGTCTCGACGAAGAGGAACGGGATGCCCTTCTCGTCTGCGAGTTCGGGCAGGTGCATGACGATTTCCTCGGGGGAGACGTCTTCGGCGATGAGGACGAGCTGAGCGTTGCCACGCTCGATTGCCTTGGTCGTTTCGTTGGTTCCTTTCTTCACGATACCAGTATCTCGGGCGACCTCGAGCGCCTCGACGGCGCTGTCAGCGAGGTCGGCCGGTACGTCGAATTCTACGTAGACAGCCATTGTTGTTCACCTATATCCTGCTCGCGGGCTCGACTCCCTCGCCGGCGCACCGGTCGGTCGAAACTGACCGGCAGGCACAATCCCTACGGCGAGGAGGTTCATCAACCCCGGACAGGCTGTACACATCCCTTGCTTTGGCCCCCATAAAAGCGCTTTCAAAATCTCGACGGCGTGCGACGAGTCCGCACGCGAGGGGAAAACCACCTCGTTTCCGTCACCTCCAGTACGACCGGGAGTCGGTTTTTCGTCGCTGGGACCGAAGGAAGTGAATACGTTCGTGGACTATCCATTCGTATGACTCGTTCCGGCGACCCGTCCGTCTCCGACTCGCCCGCCGGTACACCCGACATCGAGGGGCTCGCCGCCGCCCGGCGCGACGAGGCGCTGGCGACCAATCAGCGCCGGTTGGTCGTCATCTCGGGCGAACGCGACAGCGGTATCGACGCCGCCTTCGACGTGGTTCGCGGTGCCGACGTGCCCGACGACGAGGTGACGTTCGTCACGACTCGCGAGGGGTTCCGGTTCGAACGCATCGAACCGCGACACGCAGCCAACCTCCTCGGAACCACCCGCACTGTCGTCGTCCTCGACGCCCACGACGACTTCTCTCCGAACGCGCTCGGTCGCGTTGCGGGCGCTATCGACGGCGGCGGCCTCCTCGTGCTTCTCACTCCCTCGCTCGACGAGTGGGCGAGCACCCGAAACTCGTTCGACGAGCGCCTCGCTGTCCCGCCAGCGACCGTCGAAGACGTGTCGGGGCGCTTCCGCACGCGACTCGTCTCGACGCTCCGCGACCACCCGGGCGTCGCGCTCGTGAACCTCGACACCGGCACTGTCGAGCGAGACGGCGCGTACGAACAGGGAATCACGTTCGACATTCCGCTTCCGCCGGTTCCGCGCGACCGGCTCTTCCCGCGGCGCGCCTACGAAGATTGCCTCACAGCCGACCAGTCCGACGCGCTTGCGGCCCTCGAAGTCCTCCACGAAGATGACGCCGCGGTCGTCGTCGAAGCGGACCGCGGCCGCGGCAAGTCCAGTGCTGCCGGGCTCGCCGCTGGCTCTCTCGCGGCCGAGGGGCGGGACGTCGTCGTAACCGCACCCGGGAAACGGAACGCTGCCGAAGTGTTCGTCCGGGCCGAACGACTGCTGGACGACCTCGGCGCACTGTCCGACGGAAGCGCCGACGCGTTCGACCTCTCGGCACGCGGCAGCGGTCGAGTCCGGTACGTCCCGCCGACGGAGGCTGGAGCCGAAGCGGGCCACGAGACCGTTCTTATCGTCGACGAAGCCGCTGCACTCCCCGTCAGACTCCTCTCGTCGTATCTCGACGCGCCCGCAGTCGCGTTCTGTACGACTGTCAGGGGATACGAAGGGGCAGGGCGCGGCTTTTCTGTCCGGTTCCGCGACCGACTCGACGAGTCGTCACACGAGGTGACTGACGTGCGTCTCGACCACCCGATTCGATACGCTGTCGGCGACCCCGTGGAATCGTGGACCTTCCGCGCGCTCCTCCTCGATGCGCGGCCACCGGTCGAGGAGTTAATCGAGGACGCGGCCCACAGCACTGTCGCGTACCGCCGACTCACGCCAGACGACCTGCTCGCCGACGAGCACCTGCTTCGAGAAGCGTTCGGGCTGCTCGTGCTCGCGCATTACCGAACCGAACCCGACGACCTCGCGCGCCTCCTCGACGCGCCGAACCTGACGCTCCGGGCGCTCACCTTCGACGACCGAGTTGTCTCGGTTGCACTCCTCGCACGCGAAGGCGGCTTGGACGCCGAGACGCGCCAGCACATGTACGAAGGCGGTCGCATCCGCGGGAACATGCTTCCCGACGTCTTCACGAGCCAACTCCGAGACGAGCAGGCAGGTGTCCCCGTGGGCTATCGCGTGATGCGCATCGCCACCCACCACGCGGTTCGCTCGCGCGGGCTCGGGTCACACCTGCTTTCGTCCATCCGAAACGAGTTCGAAGACGACGCGGACTATCTCGGGGTCGGCTTCGGTGCGACACCCGAACTGCTCTCGTTCTGGCGCGACAACGGGTATCGAACCGTCCACCTCTCGACGACCCGCAACGACACCAGCGGCGAGTACTCCGCGCTGATGATGCACCCGCTGTCAGATGCTGGTGAGGCACTCCACGACCGGCATGCACGCTGGTTCCTCGGCCGCATCGGCGACGTGCTGACTGACGCGCTCTCAGACCTCGACCCTGATGTCGCGCGGGCGGCACTGGCTGCGGTCGACCCCGAGTTCGAACCGTCGCTGTCACCCTACGAGTGGCGAGTCGTCGTCGGAGCCTCGTACGGACCGGGGCAGTACACGTCTGCACCGGGGGCGTTCAAGGAACTCGCGCTCGCCCACCTCACGGCACCAAAAAACGCCTCGCTCACCAAGCTGGAAGAACGGCTCCTCGTCAGGAAGGTGCTGCAGGCGCGGCCGTGGACACCCGTCGCCGAGGAACTCGGCTTCCATTCGACGGCGCAGTGCATGCGCGCCCTCGGAGACGCGTTCGAACCGCTCGTGAACTACTACGGCACCGACGTTGCAGCCGCCGAACGGGAGCGCTACGAGTAACCATGGCTGAATGCACTGAATCCGACTGCGACAACGTCGCGGCGGTCAGACTCCACATTCCGTGGGCTGCCGATAGAGACGTCTGTCCGGGACACGCTCGGGCGCTCGCTCAGCAGGACGGGGTCGTCGCGATTCCGCTCGACGATGCAGAAGAAAACTGGTCGTAGGGTGGCTGGCTTCACCGGAGGCTGAAGGCCATCATCACTTCGTCGACGTACTCACCGTTTATCTTGTAGTGGTTCTCGCGGACCGCCTCGGTCTCCCACCCGTGTTCTTCGAGGAACGTGATTGCGCCCTCGTTCGTGGCCGGAACGCTGTTGTACAGTTTTTCGAAGCCGTGTTCGCGCGCCCAACGGACGCCGCGGTCGAGGAGTTTGCTCCCGATGCCGTGGCCGCGGAACTTGGAGCGTGTTCCGACTGTCAGAACGGCCGTATGGCTCAGTTTCTCGGCTTCCGGCAGGTCGAGGTGGACCCATCCGGCGAGGTGGTCGTCGGTCGTCGCGACGAACACCATGCGAGAACTGAGTTCGTTGTGTCGCAGGACGACTTCCTCGTGGTCGATGATGTCTGCGACAGTCTCGGCTTCGATGTAGGTCCCTTCGTCGGCGACTTCGTGGATGGCCTCGACGAGACTTTCGAGGTCCACGTCCTGAGCCATCCGAATGGTCACGTCGAGGTCGTCGAGCGTGTGTACCTCCTCTTCGCCGGGCGCGTAGGCGACCTGCACGTGGTTTCCGACCTTTCGGATGTAACCGTCTCGTCGCAGAATCGTCAGGTGAGTCCCGAGTGCGGCCGGGTCGAAGTTAAGCGCGCGACGTACCTCGTCCTCGCGGACTGTTCCGTGGCGCTCGATGTACTCGTAGATGTCTTTGCGGTCCTTGTGGTCGAAGTTGAGACTGTCTGTGACTTCCATGGTACACAATAACACCCATGGTTAATAATTGTTATTCGTGATAGTAACGACACGAGAATCACCCACATGTCGGACGATGGCTGTTACACGTTGCAGAGTTCGTTTCTTTCAGTGAGGTCTGTAGCTGACGCGTCCGTTCAAGAGTAACCCGTGGCGCAAGCGGACGCCGACGCACTCACCGCCGCGCCGGGACGCACGTCAACAGTTGCGCCGTGTCGCGGACGTTGTGCGTCTTCAGCAGTATCTCTGCGGCCTCGCGGATGGTGAAGTCGGCGTCGAGGTCAACGCCGTAACACCGGGCGTACAGCGAGAGCCAGTCGTTGAGCGCGCGCTGGAGGAGCCGAAACTCGTCTTCTGTGAACGCGACCATCCGGCCGCCAGTCCGCGCCTCGATGTAGAGAGACACGGCCGGGCCGACGCCCTCGCGGGCGTACGACATCGCCTGCTCATCTGTGCGCTCCTCGTCCGGCGGCTCGAACGCCTCACGGGCTTCACGCGCCTCGGCCGCGAGGTCGCGGGCGCGCTGGCCGAATCGGGCGTGTTCCGGGTCGCGCTCGGCGTCCGCCGCGGGCTGCGGTGCAGTGTCTCCCGTCATCGACTCACCCCTGATTGAACTCGACGCCCTTCCCGCCGCGCGGGTGAGTCCACTCCGTGTCGGCGACGACGGCGCAGGTTCCACACTCGACACAAGGCTGTGTGTCGAGGCTGACGACGCGTTCCTCGGAGCCGTTGGTTCGGACGAACTCCTCGCGGTAGCAACCGCCGCCGAAGTCGACCGCACTCACCGGACAGGCCGACACAGCGGCCCCACTCGCCTCGAAAGAGTTGTCGAGAACCGTGATGTGAGGGTTTCCGATGTCGGTGTCGTAGGTGAGGTTCTCGATGCGGGCTTCGAGGTCCGGCGGCGACACGTCGTTGGTCTCCCGTATTCGCGTGCCGAGTTCCTCGGCGATGACTGTCGGGAGTGTGACGTACGGTGTTCGCGTGTCGGGAATCATCGACGAGAGCGCAGGCGTGTTGTAGAGGCGTTCGAGTTGCCCCGAGAGCGCCCGAACCCCGAACCGGCCGACCGACGACGTGAGGACGCTGTCGACGAGGTCAGTGACCGAGTCGCGCTCGGTGATGCCGCGCATCAGTTCGTATCCCTGCGGGCGGAGCTTCTGCATCACGCCCTCGCGCTTGAGCTTTTTCGCGTAGAGTGTTCCGGCGTCTTCCGGGCTGTTTCGGGACTTCGCCTGCGCGTACGCCTCTGCTGCGAGCGCCCCCGCGCTGACGGCGTGGTTCATCCCCTTGATGATGGGGCCTTGCGCCTGCATTTGTCCGGCCGCGTCGCCGACGACCATGAGCCGGCCGAAGTGCGGTTCGCGGAGTGCGACCTTCTTCGAGTCGGGGACGAGCTTGGCACTGTACTCGACTTCGGTGTAGTCCTCGTCCAACCACTGGCCGAGAAGCGGGTGGGTCAGCATGGCGTCGAGCAGTTCGTGCGGTTCGGCGCGTTCCGCAACGAGGCTGTCGAGGTGGAAGACGGTGCCCAGCGACAGCGACTCACGATTCGTGTAGAGGAACCCACCGCCGCGGACGCCCGAAAACAGGTCGCCCGAGAAGAGGTGGGCCGCGCCCTCGTCTTCGCCCACGTCGAATCGGTCGGCGATGACGTCGGCGGGCATGTCGACGACTGCTTTGACGCCCTGGAACCACTCTTCGGGTTCGTCCCAGTCCATCAGCCCTGCGTCGCGGGCGAGTTCCGAGTTCACCCCGTCGGCGGCGACGATGACATCCGCCGTAATCGGGTCGAGTTCGTCCGTCGTGATGCCGACTATCTTCCCGTCTTCGCGGAGGAGACCGTTCACGTGAACGTCGGTCAAGAGGCCGCCACCGGCCTCGCGCGTTCGCTCGTGGACGCGCTCGGCCAGCCACGAATCCATCTTCCGGCGAAGGACGGCATCGGACCATTCGGTGTCGTGTTCGTGTAGTCGCGTCAGGTCGAACGATTCCACCTTCGAGCCCGCGATGTTGTGGATGCGGTAGGTGGTGATTGGTCGCTCGGCCGCCTCCTCGCGGAATCCGGGGAAGAGGTCGTCGATGGTGTATGGGGCCGACTCCTCGGCGTAGATGAGCCCGCCAGAGACGTTCTTCGACCCCGCTTCGACACCGCGTTCGAGGACGAGCGTCTCGATTCCGTAGTTAGCGAATGTCGCTGCTGCCGCGGCACCGCCGGGGCCTGCCCCGACGACGATTGCTTCGTAGTGTTCGTAGTCAGTCATCGCGTGTCACCTCCCTCGTTCGCCGTGTCTCCACCGTCGCTGGCGATAGCCTCCCCTAACTGTCCTTCTTTCAGCGCTTCGGTCAGACGCGGAAGCACTTCGAAGAGGTCGCCCTCGATGAAGTAATCAGAGAAGTCCCTGATTCGGGCGTTCGGGTCGGTGTTGATGGAGACGATAGTGTCCGATTCGTCCATGCCGACCTTGTGCTGGACGGCACCCGAGATACCCGCCGCGATGTACAGTTTGGGCGCGACTATCTGGCCCGTCTCGCCGATTTGCCTGTCTTCGTGGGTGTACTGCTCGACGTGGCCGTCGAATTGGTACGAGCCGGTGACGATACCGCGGGTGACGCCGATTTCGGCGTCGTCGAACTGCCCCGCGAGTTCTTGGGCGAGTTCGATGCCCCGCGTGGGGTCGTCGCCGATACCACGGCCGACCGCGACGATAACGTCGTGTCCGGTCAGGTCGATTCCCTCGTCGAGTTGGTCGTAGTCGGTCACCGTGACGGTGAACCAGTCGTCGTCGAGTGGCGCGTCGTGTTCGACGACGAGTCCCTCACGCGCGGGGTCTGGGTCCGGGATGTCGAAGCTTCCGGGGATGACCGACGCGCCCTGTGGGTGGAACTCTCTGGTCGGGTTGTCGATACAGAGAATCGTCGAATACTCGAATCCGGAGAAGTCCGGGCGCTTCATATGGAGGATGCGCTCGAACTCCTTTTTCTCCCCGGCGACGCCGGTCTTGACGGGGTTCGAGATGACCTCTTCTGTGATGTAGAGCCCGGAGCAGTCGCTCGCGAGACCCGAGTCGAGTTCGCCCTGCACGAGCGCCGAGAGGTCGCGGCCGTTGTTCGTCGCCGGGAAGAGGACGTACCGCGGCTTGTCGTAGTCGCGCCAGTCTTCGTCGCGGCCGCCGTGGACCTCGCCACCGTCGTGGCTCGCACCAGCCCGCGCCATGTCGCAGAACACCTCTGTGTAGGCCTTGTGTTGGAACCGGCCGAGTCGGTCGTCTTCGCGGACGACGACCACGTCTGCGCCGTACTCGACGACGTCCTCGACGTGCTTCGACACGTCGTCGCCGATGAGGACCGCGACGACTCGTTCCTGTTCGTCGTAGTCGTCGTTGTACTGGTCCATCAGTTGACGGGCCTTGCCGAGCATCTCTTTGGACACGTCGATGAGTTCGCCCACCTGTGTCTCGCAGTAAACCCACATGTCGCGGTAGACGCCACCGCGAAGCGCCCGAACGTGGCGTTTGTCCCGTGTCGGGTGGTCGAGGTTCGGGTGTCGCTCCTCGGGTGGGCGCTCGTCGATTTCGGCCTCGGCCGCCTCCTCGTCGCTTCCTTGTACCGAGTCGATACGGTTCTGGATGAGACGCTTGACTGACCCGCGGTCTTCACCCGACTCCTCGCGTTCGAGGAGTGATTCGAGGTCCGAGATGTCGTCGATGTCTTGGAGCGCGTTCCCGACGTCGGCCGCGCTCATCCCCGAGAGGTCGAGACTGTCGGCGTCGGCTGGCTCCTCGTCGTCCTCGGAGAACTTCTCGATGCGACTCTCGATGAGCGCGATGGCCCCTGCACGGTTCTCGCCGCGGTGTTCCTTCTGGAGAATCTCTTCTAACTCGGCGACGTCGTCGATGTCCTTGATAGCTGGCCCGAGTTCTGCAATCTCGTAGTCTCCCGGGTCGAAGTCGGTCACTGTCAATCACCTCCCGCGGCGGCCGCGTCACCAGCAAGTGCGGACTGCATCGCTTCCAACACATCGTCCATCGCCTCCGAATCGTCGGGGTCAACCATCGTCGCTTCGCGCTCTGCGGGTGCTTTCGGTATTGGGTCCACGGAGGAGACGATAGTCGGCGACCCATCGAGTCCGATGTAGTCCGGGTCGAGATTGACGTCGGTGTGGTCCCACACCGTCAGGTGGTCTTCGTAGTTTTCGGCGCGCGCTTTCGTCTCTTCGCGGAGGTCCTTCAGCGTGAGTCGGTCACCCGCCGAGCGATACGACGGGGCGAACTCCGGGTCGGTGACGACGAACGCCGGAAGCGACGTCTCAACCGTCTCTATTTCCTCGATATCTCCCTCGACGAGACGTTTCGCTCGCAGGATGCCCTCGTCTTCGTCGACATCCAGTGAGATGACGTGGGTGACAAGCGGCATGTCGAGACACCAGTTCGCCTGCGGTCCAGTGTGGCCCGTCTCCCCGTCGGCCGTCTTGAATCCGGCAAATACGATGTCTGGTTCGCCGAGTTTCTCGATGCCTGCGCTGAGTGTAATCGCCGTCGCCCACGTGTCCGCAGCGGCCATCTCACGGTCGGAGACGAGAAAGAGGTCGTCGGCGTACACCGACTCCATCGCCTCCTGTAGCACCTCCTTGTATCCCGGCGGTCCCATGCTCATCACGCTGACCCGACCGCCGTGTCGAACCCGTGTTTGCAGTGCGGCCTCCAGAGCGAACTGGTCGTTCGGGTTCATCACCGTGGGCGTCTTCCCCCGTTCGAGGTGGCCATCCTCGTCGAACGATACCTGGCCTTCCCGGAAGTCAGGAACGCCTTTCGTGAGTACGACTGTGTGCATTGAGAACTTCCCTCACGTTATTGTGGCCTCAGATTCATAATAATCTTTTGTGCACTCCACACGGAAATTCAGCGAAGGCAGCGGCTCAACGGCCGCGAAACAGTGGAATAGTTGACGTTGCTCGGGCAGGACAGCGCGCTCAGATGCGCCCTGCGCGCCCCGGATCGACGTCGATAGCGTCCACCGGACAGACGTCGACACAGAGCATACAGTCGATACACTGGTCTTCGTGCGTCGGTTCGGCCTTCAACTCTGACTCGGGGTGGCCCGGGGTATCGACCCAGGTGAACACGTCGACGGGGCAGTCTTCGAGACAGGCACCGTCGGCGAGACAGATGTCGAAGTCGACGGCGACGTGTGTTCCGTGGATGCCGAGTTTCTCCGGTGGGTCGACCGGCCCCCACACGGCGACTCCGTTCTCTTCGCCGACCTTCTCTCGGTTCTGCTCGAAGTTAGGGTCGATAGCCATGTTAGTAAGTACCATTCATCGACGAGACAATAAATCATACCCCGAATGACCGTCCGACACCCCGGTAGTGGGTTCGTCCTCCCGGTCGAATACGTGATTACCCTCCCGCTCGAACCGGCCCGACATGGACCTGTTCTTCTGGATTGCTATCGCCCTCCTCGTCCTCGGAATCGTCGGGAGTGTGCTCCCGTTGCTCCCGGGTGCGCTCCTCTCGGTCGTGGCCGTCCTCCTCTACTGGTGGTCGACGGGATTCTCAGACCCCGGTCTGCTCGGTGTCGTCGGCCTCCTGCTGGTTGGCCTCGTGGCCCTCGCAGCCGATTACGGGGCTGGCTTCGTCGCGGCCCGCGTCGGCGGTGCATCGAGTCGAACCTCGCTGCTCGCGGCGGTCGTCGGGTTCGTCCTCATGTTCGTCCTCGGCCCGCTCGGTATCTTCGTCGGCGTCGCCGGGACCGTCTTCGTCGTCGAGTACCTCGAACACGAGGACGCCGAACAGAGCGGCCTTCGGGCACTCTACGCGACCGTGGGCGTCCTCGCCTCGTCGGCAGTGCAGGTGTTCCTGACGTTCTCGATGCTGGTTGGGTTCGTCCTCGCCGTCGTATTCTGAACTCAGTCCGCTGTGCCGTTGTGCCTGTGTGGTCCCGTCTTCCGACTTAAACCTCCGCGACGACTCGGGCGGGTGCCCCGTCGGCATCGACGCGAAGCGGCATCACGAAGAGGTCGAACTGGCGGTCCACGGGGAGCGCGTCCAGCCCGCGGAGGTTTTCGACGATGAGTAGTTCCGAACCCAAGACCGCGTGGTGGACCGGGACGCCGTCGTTACCTGTTGGGTCGGGACTGAGCGCGTCGATGCCGACCGAAACCCCGTGGTCTGCACACCACTGCCCCGTCTCGGGTGCGAGCACCGGATGGTCGGTCATTCGCTCGGTTCCCCACTCGCGTTCCCAGCCAGTTCGAAAGACGAGGAAGTCCGTATCGTCGGCTATCCCATCGGGAATCGACCCGGGTCCGACGAGCTCTCCCGCGCCGACATCGCGGCAGTCGACCGCTTGGGCCGTAAAGCGCAAGTCCGCCACCGCGTAGTCGTCGAGTGTTCGCCCGTCCGGTTCGGTGTGGGATGGTGCATCGACGTGCGTCCCGGCGTGTGTTCCAAGTTCGAGACGCGAAACGCGATAGCCGTCGGTGTCGAAGTCCGCGTGCGATTCGACAGAGATGGGTGGGTCGCCGGGGTAGGTCGGCATCCCCGATTCGACGAGGCGAGTGAGGTCGACGAGCGTCATGGCTGTCCGTTCGTCGGTGGCCGTAAAACGAGTGTTCGTATCGAGCGGTTCGACGCGAGGGTCGAATTACTTGTGCGCGAAGTAGACGACTGTCTCGTCGTCGTCGCGGTCGTCCACGCGGACGAAGCCGACGCGCTCGAACTGGACGAGTTCGTCGACAGGCACGTCGGCGAAGTCGGGTTCTGCGACGCCCGTCACGTCGCCGTCCATGGTGCGCATCCGAACCGAGACACCGTCGGCGGGTGCCCAGTGAATCACGTCGACGTCGCCCTCGCGGACCACGTCGAGGTCGTCGCCGGTAGCGACGAGCGTGTCGTCTTCGCGGCGGACGGCACCGAAGCCCTTGAGCCAGACGCGGTCGCCCTCGGCGGGCACGTCGCCCGATTCGAGGAGGACGCTGTCGCCGACGGGGATGTCACGGGTGCCGCGGTCTTCGAAACTCGGGTGCAGCGGCGGGTGGGCGGTGTCCGGGCCGCCCTCGACGGCGAACTCCTCTCCGTCGCGGACGAGGAAGTAACGGTCCGTCTCGTCGTCGACGAGGTCGCGGTTGTTCGAGTAGATGGAACTCATCGAGAGGTCCACGTTCGAGGTTGACGTGCCGAGTGCGACCATCGCGTCGACGATGGCCTGTCCGCGGATACCGCGGCGACGGAGGCTCTTGAGCGTCGGCGCGCGCGGGTCGTCCCAGCCGTCGAGTTCGCCGTCGTCGATGAGTTGCTTGAGCGTCGAGGTGGACATCTTCACGCCGTAGGCGTCGACCTGCACGTGGCCCCAGTGGATGACCTCGGGGTACTCCCAGTCGAAGTAGTCGTAGACGAACTGCTGGCGCTTGGCGGAGTCCTGCAGGTCGATACCACGGATGATGTGGGTGACGCCTGTGAGGTGGTCGTCGACGCCGGACTGGAAGTCGAGCATCGGCCACGCACGGTAGTCTGCGGCTTCTTCGCGCGGGTGCGGCGTGTCTATCATGCGGAAGGCGACCCAGTCGCGCAGTGCGGGGTTCTTGTGCTCGATGTCGGTCTTGACGCGGAGAACCATCTCACCGGACGAGTACTCGCCTGCGACCATGTCCTCGAACTCCTCGAGGGTCGTCTCGGCGTCCTTGTCGCGGTGTGGACACGGCTTCCCGTCGTTCTTGAGGTTCGAGAAGTCCTCGCCCGAGCACGAACACGTGTACGCGCCGCCCATCTCGATGAGTTCGCGGGCGTGGTCGTAGTAGGTCTCGACGCGGTCCGACGCGCGAATCACGTCGTCGGGTTCGAAGCCGAGGAAGTCGATGTCGTCGAGGATGGCGTCGTAGGCGTCGAGGTCCGGGCGCTTCGTCTCCGGGTCGGTGTCGTCGAACCGGACGATGAAGGAGCCATCGTACATCTCCTTGTAGGTCCCAATGACGGCGGGCATGCGTGCGTGGCCGATGTGCCACGGGCCGTTGGGGTTCGGCGCGGCGCGCATGCGAATCTCGTCGTACCCGTCGGCGTTCGGCAGGTCGGGAAGCAGCGAGTCGTCTTCCTCGTCTTCCGCTTCCATCTCGGCGAGTTCCTCGGGCGCGAGGTCTTCCAGTCGGTCGCGCTTTTCGGTGTTCGAGAGGCTGTTGACCTCCGAGACGACCGGGCCGATGACGCCCGGAATCTCACCGCCGTGCTGACGGAAGTCGGGGTTCTCGCCCATCAGCGGGCCCATGATGGCACCCACGTCGGCGTCGCTGTCGTGTTTGACCGCGTTGAGGAGGGCGTGTTTCTCTGCTTCTCGCTCTACGCGCTCTCGAAGCTCGTCGTCCATTATCGTCCGATTCCGCGGCGCGCGTAAAAACAGGCCCGGATTGCGGGAAGGGTAGTTCTCGCACGCGGGCAGGGGTACGGTACATGTTAGCATTTGTGAATAGATATGTATTGCGCTGACAGCGTTACAACTCGTTTTCAGTTACTGCACTGCTCACGTGGTGGTACGTTCAGGAGAAAGACGGCGAGTGCGACGAGTACCACCGAGCGGGACTCGGTGGTCGCCGCGAGCTGCGTCCTCAGTAGCCGCGCGTGATGAGGTAGTCCGCGATATCGCGGAGTAGGTCACGGGCCTCGTTGTCCGGGAGGACGTCGAGGTCGGCCTTTGCCTGGTCGGTCAGGTCTTGGGCCATGTCGCGCGCGAAGTCGATGCTGCCGGCCGCTTCGAGGTCGGCGACAGCGGATTCGACCTCGCTTTCGGTGAGTTCCTCGGCCGTCTCGGCCTCGACGAGGTCGTCCACGTCGACGCCCTGCTGGCGCGCGTGGAGGAAGATGATGGTCTCCTTGCTTTCGACGAGGTCAGAGCCGCGCTGCTTGCCCAGTTTCTCCGACGGGACCGTCAGGTCGAGCACGTCGTCCTGAATCTGGAACGCGCTTCCCGACTTGAGGCCGTACTGGTAGAGTGCCTCGACCACGTCGTCGTCAGCACCCATGAGGACCGCCGGGATGGCGGCCGCAGTGCCGTAGAGCACTGCCGTCTTGAGTTCGACCATCTGGAGGTACTCGTCGGGGAGCACCCCGGTCCGGTGTTCGAACTCGATGTCGAGCGCTTGCCCTTCGCAGATTTGCGTACACGTGGTCGCGAGCCGACGAACGGCTTCGAGACCGTCGGCCGGGTCCGACCCGGTCTTCGTCAGCAGTTCGAAGGCTTTCGCGTACAGCGTGTCGCCCGCGAGGATGGCGGTCTCGGTGTCGTATTCCTTGTGAACCGCCGGAACGCCGCGCCGAAGGGCATCGTCGTCCATGATGTCGTCGTGGATGAGCGTGAACGACTGGATGACTTCGATGCCGACGGCGGCGACCATCACGTCGATGGCGTCGCCCGAAAGCGTCGGGAACGCGCGGTAGTCTTCCGACATCGGTTCGACGTCGGCGAGGGACTCGGCCGTCAAGAGTGAGACTGTCGGGCGAAGGCGCTTGCCGCCAGCCTTCAGGAGGTACCGAGAGGCTTCGTAGAGCCGCTCCGGCTCCGCCATCGGCACGTCCTCGTCGAGTGCCTCGTTCACGAGTTCGCGTCGCTCGCGAATCGCTTCGAGCACTCGCTGTTCCGTCGCGTCAGGACTCATCAGTCCACCAGTTGGATCATGTTGCCGTTCCGCGTCACGTGGAGGTCGCGGCCGAGGGCGTAGCCCTGACTCTCCGCGAGGTCCACGTACGGAGCGAAGCCTTTCAGGTTCTGGTGAGCCGGGATGAGGTGTTTGGGCTGGAGTGCCTGCAGCATCTCGTAGTGGCCCTCCTCACGAAGGTGACCAGAGACGTGGATGTCGTCGTAGATGCGGGCACCCTGCATGCGCAGGAGGCGCTCGGACTGGTAGCGCTGGCCCTCGTTGGTCGGCTCCGGGATAACCCGTGCCGAGAAGATGACCTTGTCGCCGTCTTCAATCTCGTACGGCGTCTCGCCGCGACCCATGCGGGTGAGCATCGCGCGCGGCTCGCCCTGGTGGCCCGTGACGATTGGCAGGAAGTTCTCCTTGCCCTCCTTCATGATTCGCTTGAAGGTGCGGTCGACGGACTTCCGGTGACCGTACATCCCGAGGTCGTCGGGCAGGTCGACGAAGCCGAGGCGCTCGGCCGTGCCGGAGTACTTCTCCATCGAGCGGCCGAGGAGGACCGGCTGACGACCGATGTCCTTGGCGAATTCGACGAGCGAGGAGACACGCGAGATGTGCGACGAGAACGTCGTCGCGACGATACCGCCGTCGTAGTCCTCGACGGAGGTCATGACGTCCTTGAGGTGGCGACGAGCGACGGACTCAGAGGGCGTGCGGCCCTTTCGACCGGCGTTCGTACAGTCCTCGATGTAGGCGAGGACACCGTTGCCCTCGCGGCCGATTTCGCGGAAGCGCTTCATGTCGATTGGGTCTTCGAGGACCGGCGAGTGGTCCATACGCTTGTCGAGACCGTAGACGACGGCACCCTCCGGCGTGTGAAGAACCGGGTTGATGGCGTCGATGATGGAGTGAGTGACGTGGACGAACTCGAGTTCGACCTGTCCGGAGTCGCCGATGGACATCATCTCGCCCGCTTCCATCTTGACGAGGTCGTTGTTGACGTTGAACTTGTTCTCGCCCTCGATTTGCTGTTTCACCAGTTCGATGGTGAACGGTGTCGCGACGATGGGCGCATCGTAGCGGTGTGCCAGCTTGGAGATGGCACCGATGTGGTCGAGGTGGCCGTGCGTCGGCACGATTGCCTGCACGTCACCCTCGAGGTCGCTCATGACACGGTCGTCCGGGATGGCGCCCATGTCGATGAGGTCGAGGCTGTGCATCTTTTCGGTCTCAACGTTGTCGTGGATCAGAACCTGCGACAGGTTGAGGCCCATGTCGAAGACGACGACGTCGTCGCCCGCACGGACTGCCGTCATCTGACGGCCAACTTCTTCGTATCCGCCTATGGTTGCAATTTCAATTTCCATGGTTTATCTCTCGATATTCCGAGCATCGAAAGCCACGATGTGGCGAAGGTGCTCACGGAAAGACGGGTGTCTGGGGGCCACCGGCCCCGGCGTCTTGCAGCTCGTCGGTCGAATGACCCCGCGTGCGAGGTGGCCCGCATCTGGTTCGAATCGGGCACACCCGCACTTACCCGCGGGTTTGTGGTACTCCCAACTACTCACGGGGGTACTAAAAACTACGTGGGTTCACTGCGCCCGCCTGCTCGCCCGACGACGCCGGGATATGTTGTCTAATTGGAACGAACCGGCACGGAGCGATGGTGTGGCTCCGATTCGGTCGCAAGATTGTGAATCACAAGCAACGTTGTCTCGAACGACGTTTTCAATCGACACATCGAGAGGCCGATACGCACAAAGTGCGAGGCGGAAGGTGTCACTAACTGGTATTAATATCGACCAAATGGGCGTGAACGTGGGGTGACGTGGCCCTCGGTCCGGCACCTTTAAGATAACCACGAGATGGAGTTCAAACATGAGCGGTCGACCTCTCGACGTCCTCGAAGAGTCACTGGACGAACCGGTGACCGTTACTCTCAAGGACGGCAGCGCATACTACGGCGTCCTCGCTGGCTACGACCAGCACATGAACGTCGTTCTCGAAGAGTCACTCGACGACACCATGCCCGGGGATATCGAACTCGAGCAAGTCGAAGACACAACCATTATACGCGGCGATAACGTCGTGACCATCAAAGCATGACGGGTGCAGGAACCCCTAGCCAAGGAAAGAAGAACAAGACGACGCACGTCAAGTGCCGTCGCTGTGGCGAGAAGTCCTACCACGTGAAGAAGAAGGTCTGCTCGTCCTGTGGCTTCGGCAAGTCGAAGAAGCGTCGTAGCTACGCCTGGCAGTCGAAGTCTGGCGATAACTAACCAACACACTGACGGTCGATTCGACCGTTTCTGTCTTTTGTCTCGCCGCTTTCGGCGGGCACCGACAGCAACCTTCCTGACACCCGGTTCGTTCTGCAACTGTGCTACCAGTTACCACTAGTCGGGATACTGGCTTTCCTTCGAGAACCTTGTCACTTTGATAGCACGCAAGTCGCCGGGAGAGTGTCCCGTCCGGGAAATGCTCGCTACACAAATTTGTCGCCCGCGAACGACAATATACACAAACTTGGATAATTCGGGGTTGGAAAACCCGTGGTTACCGCATAAGGACGGGTTTTTTACCCCATGGCTGCCCTACCATCTGGTATGGCAACTGGGCGGGACGACTCCCACCACATCGGCGGACTGACTGAGAAGTGTGGCGTCGTCGGCGTCGCACTCGACAGTCGAGACGCCGCACGACCCCTGTACTACTCCCTATACGCCCTCCAGCATCGGGGACAGGAGTCGGCAGGCATCGTTACCCACGACGGGTTTCAACAGCACAGCCACGTCCAGATGGGTCTCGTCGGCGACGCCTTCGGCCCTGACGACCTCGACGGGCTGAAGGGGACGACTGGTATCGGTCACGTTCGGTATCCAACCGCTGGCGACGTGACGAAGTCATGTGCGCAGCCGTTCGCCGTCTCGTTCAAGTCCGGGTCGCTCGGGCTCGCACACAACGGGAACCTCGTCAACGCAGACGAACTGCGCGACGAGTTGGAGAACCACGGTCACGCGTTCACGTCGACGGGCGACACCGAAGTCATCGCTCACGACCTCGCGCGCAACCTCCTCGAAGAAGACCTCGTCCGTGCTGTCAAGCGAACGATGGAGCGAATCCACGGCTCCTACGCGCTGACTATCATGCACGACGAGACGGTCCTCGGCGTGCGCGACCCCGAAGGGAATCGCCCGCTCTGTATCGGCAAAGTCGACGACGGCTACATCCTCGCCTCCGAATCTGCGGCCATCGACACACTCGATGGAGAACTCGTCCGCGACGTTCGACCGGGCGAACTCGTCGTCCTGTCTCCCGACGGCTCCGGATTCGACTCGTATCAACTCGTCGAACGCGAGAACACGGCCCACTGCTTTTTCGAACACGTCTACTTCGCGCGCCCCGACTCCGTGATGAACGACACGCTGGTCTACGAAGTCCGTCGCGGACTCGGTCGTAAACTCTGGGAAGAGGCGGGTGTGGATTCAGACGTAGTCATGCCCGTCCCCGACTCCGGGCGGGCGTTCGCCTCCGGCTACGCCGACGCTGCGCAGGAAGACGGGGCAGGCGTAGAGTTCGCCGAGGGCCTGATGAAAAACCGCTACGTCGGTCGGACGTTCATCATGCCGACGCAGGACGAACGCGAGCGCGCCGTGCGCCTGAAACTCAATCCTATCAAGAGCACTGTCAAAGGAAAGTCGGTCACACTCATCGACGACAGCATCGTCCGCGGGACAACCTCGACCCAACTCGTCGAACTGCTCTACGAGGCAGGCGCAGAGGAAGTTCACATGCGTATCGGTGCCCCGCCTATTGTCGCGCCGTGTTACATGGGCATCAACATGGCCACCCGCGAGGAACTCATCGCCTCGGACAAATCCGTCGAGGACGTGCGCGACACCATCGCCGCCGACAGCCTCAGTTATCTCTCTATCGACGCCATCTCGGAGGTGCTCGGGAAGTCCCGCGCAGACCTGTGTCTCGGTTGTGTCACCGGCGAGTACCCGTACGACATCGACGACGAGACGACCGACCGCGACGTCACCCGCCCCGCAGTCGGTGTCGACGTGCCGGTCAGCGACTGACGGCCACTCACGGGGGTCGAATCGCTCCAGCCACGACGTTTTATCATCTATCCAGACGGTCACGAATTCCACGATAGCATAGTCAACACGGCGTTTCTTGACCCACGCGTCCGTCTGTGGAATCGTACTTCAGCCCATCCAGACCGGGTTTTGGGATGGAGTACGGAGTGCGACACCGACGAGGCGCTCGTCTCTCTTACGTTTGCTCGAGCGCCCTCGTCTTAGTGACCTGCCGGTCGCGTCCACGTACCACTCCCGCCTGCTCGCCGCGTGCGGTGACGGACACTCCGCCAGCGCCACGGTGCAGACGGGACTCTCCCTACACGCAGGTTAGTAGAGCACGTAGAGGAGGAGATAGACGACGTTCCCGAGGACGAACGACACGAGCCACAGCGACGCCGCTAGGCGTCCAAACCGAGCGTGGTCCGTTCCGAACACTTCGGAGATGGGGCGCGTCATCGCCAAGAGCAGGGCGTAGTAGACGACGGGGACACAGATGATTGCGAGAAGCATGTGAATCGCCAGCGTCGGGAGGTAGACGAATTGGTAGATTGTCTCTGGCCCGGGGAACTCCGTCGTGCCCTGGACGACGACCTTGTAGAGATAGAGGACGAGAAACGTCGCAAACAGGGCGAACGAGGTGAGCATCATCTGGCGGTGGCGCGCTATCTCGCCGCGTCGGACGAACCGAATGCCGGCGAGAATCGTCACGATAGCGATGGTGCTGATGACGGCGTTCACGTGCGGAATCGCGCGCAGCACCTCCTCGGATGCGTGCGGGATGGCTGCGCGTGGAATCGCCCCGAGAACTGCACCGAAGACGAGCGTGAGCGAGACAACCGAGAGCGCGGCAGTCAGGCCGCCGACGTGGTTGCGGGCACGGAACTCCATACCCGTACTGGAGGCCTGCGCACGCAAAATCGTTCTGTCCGAACACAGTCCCACGGCGTCTGCAAACGCCCGACATTGCCGCGCCGAAAGGAAAGTCATTTAAATTACCGCGGGGTAACGTGGAATGCAGTAAGACACAGCGAGCGTGGGTAGCCAAGCCAGGCCAACGGCGCAGCGTTGAGGGCGCTGTCCTGTAGAGGTCCGCCGGTTCAAATCCGGTCCCACGCATCGCAAGATGCAGGTGATTTCCTACATGGACATCACCCACGCACAATCCTTCCGAACACTACACTCCTGAGAGACACCTCTCGGGTTCTTCTCCGACACAGTCCCGCGACACAGTACCACGACAATAGACAGCGACTGCGCTGTCCTGTAGAGGTCCGCCGGTGAACAGTCGCCATGTCGAGTGCTCACAGTGCCCGACCGCCTGCCCCGGCCGGGGCCGCGAGTTTAAAAGGGTCGAACGAGTAACACGCCCCATGGCGAAGTACTCGACGAATCGGGGTGGAGGCGGCTCCGACGGCGATAGTTGCGAACTCTGCGGCCGAACGACGGGGAAACTCCGGCGCGCGAACGTCGCTGGTGCCGACCTACTCGTCTGTTCTGACTGCGCACCGCACGGCGACAACCGCCACGCCGACAAGAAGCGCGAGGAGTCGTCGTCCTCTCGTGACTACTCCGAGCAGAACCGCCGCAAGCGCGCCGCCCAACGGACGGCGAAGATGTACGACAGCGCGAAGGGCGACTCGAAACACTGGGAAGAAGAAGGGACGAACTACGAGAAAGACCGGCTTCCGTACCTCGTCTCCGGCTACGGCGGCGTGGTCGAGTCGGCTCGGCAGGATGCTGGCCTCCAACTCGCCGAACTCGCCGACGAACTCGAACTCGACGAGAAGCAACTGCTCGCAATCGAGCAGGGACGGGCGACGCGAGCCAACATCGGTGGGTCGGTCATTCGCGCGCTCGAAGAACGCCTCGACGTGTCACTCGTCGACGAGTAGCACGACTTTTCTTTCTCGGGCGTCTCGACGCTCCCATGCCACTCTCTCTCGCACCGTCGAACCCGGAGGTCCGGGCATTCGAGGCAACGGTCACGAGTGTCGACGAGCGGTCTGTCGTCCTCGACGAGACGTACTTCTATCCGGAAGGCGGCGGGCAACCTGCCGACCGGGGTGTCCTCGGCGGTGTCGAACTCGCCCACGTCTACGCGGAAGACGACGTCGTCGTCCACGAACTCGCGGAGACTCCTGACTTCGATGTTGGGGACGAAGTCACTGGCGTCGTCGACGACGACTATCGAACCTACTGCATGCGAGCGCACACCGCGAGTCACGTCCTCTACGGCGCGGCGCGGCACATCTTCGACGACCTCGGATACGGTGGCTTCGACATCACAGAGGAGAAAGTCCGCGTCGACTTCGAGACCAGCACGGACGTCGACGACGCAGCACTGGTCGAACTGGAGCGCCTGGTCAACCGTGCCGTCTGGGACTCCCGCGAGGTGTCGTGGGAAGAGATTCCAGTCTCAGAAGCGCGCGAGCGCGACGAAATCGCGTTCAACGTGAAGACCGAAGAAGGCGTCTTCGCCGATGCCGACGAGGTCCGAGTCGTCACCGTCGACGGGTGGGATTGGGGTGCCTGCGGCGGAACCCACGTCTCGAACACCATCGAAATCGGCCCCGTGGAGGTCCTGGGTCGCTCGAATCCCGGCGAAGGACTCACGCGCGTCGA
Organism: Haloferax elongans ATCC BAA-1513; assembly: GCF_000336755.1. GTDB lineage: Archaea > Halobacteriota > Halobacteria > Halobacteriales > Haloferacaceae > Haloferax > Haloferax elongans. The sequence continues at coordinate 205,862 of NZ_AOLK01000021.1, forward strand.
ACTCGCTGTCGGCCCGTCGGCCATCGACCACCGCGCGGAACTCCAGACGGCCGCCTACGACGCAGCGCGGGCGCTCGGCACGAATCTCGAAGACCTTGGTGACGTTGCAGCCGAAACAGTCGAGTCACGCGCCGCGCTCGAAGGCGAACTCGCCGACCTGAAAGCAGAGACACTCGGGACGCGCCTCGCGAACTTCGAGACGCTCGAACGAGACGGCGGCACGTGGAAGGTCGGGTCGGTCTCGGGATTCGAAGCGAACGACGTCGGCGAGGCCGCGAAGGACACCCGCGGCGAGGCAGACGTCCTCGTCGCCGTCGGCGACTCCAACGCACCGTTTATCGTCGTCGCCAGCGCGGGTGACGTTTCGGCGGGCGATATCGTCGACGACGTGACAGACGAGTTCGGTGGTGGCGGTGGTGGCAGCCCGACGTTCGCTCAGGGAGGCGGTCTCGGTGCAACCGCCGACGAGGTACTCGCGTTCCTCCACGAGTACTGATAGCGCCCATCACTGTCGGATTTGAACCCGTCGCGGGACAATTCACTCATCTTTTTCAATTATGGTTCGTAGAAGAGACCATGGTAACAGTAGGGTCCGACATCGCGCTGACCGACGAGCAGCGGGCCATCCGCGACCTCGTCCGCGAGTTTGCGGTCGAAGAGATTCGCCCGACCGCCAGCGAGGCGGACGAAACGGAGACGTTCCCCGAGGACGTGTGGGACGGTCTCGCCGAACTCGACCTGACCGGGCTGACTGTCCCCGAGGAGTACGGTGGCTTCGGTGCCGACCGAATGACGTACTCCGTCGTCAACGAGGAGGTCGCCTACGGCCAACTCGCCGTCGCGACTGCCCTCTCGGTCCACTGTCTTGCGACCGAGTGTATCGCCGAGTTCGCAACCGACGACCAGAAAGAAGAGTGGCTCCCGAAGATGGCCGACGGCCGCCCAGTTGGGATGTTCGCACTCTCGGAACCCGAAGCCGGGTCGAATCCAGCGGAGATGTCCACTGTCGCGCGCCGCGAGGGCGACGAGTTCGTCATCAACGGCAAGAAACAGTGGATTACGAACGGCCAGCGCGGTGGCGTCTGTATCCTCTTCGCGAAGACGGACCCGGAGGACCCCGGCTCTGTCACGCAGTTCCTCGTCCCCGAGGACGCCGGCTACGAAGTCGGCAAGAAAGAAGAGAAGATGGGGCTTCGCGCCTCCGACACGACGGCGCTTCTCTTCGACGACGTGCGCATCCCGGCAGAAAATCAGCTCACCGAAGAGGGCCGCGGTCTCTCTGCTGCGTTCCACATCCTCACCGGCGGCCGCATCGGCATCGCTTCGCAGGCGACCGGTCTCGCGCAGGCCGCGCTCGACGAGGCGGTCGAGTACGCGAACGAGCGCGAGCAGTTCGACAAGCCGATTTCGAAGATTCAGGCCATCCGCCACAAGATTGCGGAGATGGGGACGCAGGTCCACACCGCGCGGACGCTGGTCCGCGAGGCCGCTCGCGTCGCTGACGCTGGCGAAGACCCGCGCACCCCCGCCGCGATGGCGAAGTACTACGCGAGCGAAGCGGCGGTCGACGTAACCAACGAGGCGGTGCAGGTCCACGGTGGCTACGGCTACACGACCGACTTCGACGTGGAGCGCTACTACCGCGACGCCAAGATTACGACCATCTACGAGGGCACGAGCGAGATTCAAAAAGAGATTATCGCGCGGTCCCTCCTCGACTGAGCGGCTCCGTCGCCCGAAGCGTCTTTTTTCTCCGCTGTCTTAGACCGGGCAATGACTCTCCCGGACCTCTCCGGTTTCGACGCCGTCGTCTACGACCTCGACGGCACGCTCGTCAATCTCCGTGTCGACTGGGACGAGGCTGCCCGAGACGCCGCGCTGGTCCTCCGCGAGGCTGGCGTCGAGGCAGACGCGATGGACCTCTGGGGCATGCTCGACGTTGCGGACGACCACGGTGTCCGCGACGACCTCGAACGCGAACTCGCGGCGCACGAACGACAAGGCGCGTGGACATCGGACCGCCTGCCGCTTGCTGACCACCTCCCTGAGGACGGCGTTCCCTCTGGCATCTGCTCGCTCAACGCGGAGAGTGCCTGCCGTGTCGCGCTCGACGTGCACGAACTCGAACCCCACGTCGATGCCGTCGTCGGCCGCGACTCTGTGGCGACCGAGAAACCGGACCCTGAACCACTTCTCGCTACGCTCGAAAAGATGGGCGTCAGTCCCGGCTCAGCGGTGTTCGTCGGCGACTCCGCTCGGGACGAAGTGACTGCCGACCGCGCCGGTGTCGCGTTCAGATACGTCGGCGATGGACCGTCTGGTGTCTGAGTAGAGACTCTCTGCAAGGGTATTGAGGGCGAACAGGCGGCACGACTGCTCCGCGGAGCGGTGTGCCGCACACCCGCAGTCCGCCCCACGGCGATGGTCAACGCACGAGGGGGCTGGCCGCGGAATCGAATATAAATCTTCGCTGGGGCGACTGCTGATTCTCCGTGTGGGTTAAGCCCGCCGCGTCCTACCTCCTTTTCATGGGATACCCGGTCTCGTACTACTGTCCGCACTGCGGCGCAGTGGTCGAAGTCGAACGTGACGGCTACCTCGCAGACAAGTCGGTGACGCCGTATCCGCTGGCCGGGTGGGCGTACGTCGACCCGGACGACGACTTCGAGGCGGACGACGCCGACGGCGTCCACTTCGTCTGCGGCGAGAGCGATGCGCCCGATCTGACGTGGACAGACGTGGTCAGCGAGGCCGACGACGTGGTGAATCCAGGGTTGGAGTCGCCGTGCGGTCGCGACTTCTATCTCTCGTTCGTACGGTACGAAAACGGACGCGAGGTGGAGTCAGTTCCCGAAAGCGACTACGTCGTTATCGGCGGGCAAGGGCCATCGAGTCCGCGGGGGCCGGACGCCGGGCCACGTGGTCCCGGCGGATTTTCCCCGAGATAGCCGCTGTCACTGGTAATTCAATACGTCACGCGGCGATGGTCTGGTATGTTCCCAATTCAGACTGCCTCCGGCATCGGTGACGCGCTGTTCTTCGCACCGTTTGCCCTCCTCGGAATCGCTATCCTCGGGTTCGGCGCTGTGGCCGTCTACCTCGACCACAAAAAGGAGATGGCGCTCATCGAAAGCGGCCAGTACGCTGACGCCGACCGCGACTCGCGGGCGTGGGTTCTCGGCGGCGGACTCCTGTTGCTCGCACTCGGTCTCGGGAGCGTCGTCTCGTCGTTCCTCTCCGGTGGGCTCGGTGCCGTTGGAGAAGGCGTTACTGCCGTCTTCGTCGGCCTCGCGGCGCTCGCGTACTACTTCTACAAGCGCCGGGCAGCGGCCGCGACGGCGGCGGTCTGAGAGCCGCCGAATCGAGGGCGTTCGAACTCAGCCCTTGATGTTGCAGACGGGGAAGGTGCGGACGACCTTGTCGCCGATTCCTAACTCGTCGGAGACGCGGACGACTTCGTCGACGTCCTTGTAGACGCCCGGCGCTTCTTCGGCGACCGTCGCGCCGGACTGCGCCTTGACGTAGATTTTCTGTTGCTCGCGGAGTTCTTCTTGCACCGTCTCGCCCCAGTACTCCTGTTTCGCCTTTGTTCGGCTCATCAGTCGACCCGCACCGTGAGCGGTCGAACCGAACGTGAGGTCCAGCGACGAGTCGCCACCGCGGAGGACGTAGCTTCCGGCACCCATGCTGCCGGGGATGATGACCGGCTGCCCGACCTCGGCGTACGCAGGCGGGAGTTCGGGTCGGCCCGCGGGGAACGCTCTGGTCGCACCCTTGCGGTGGACGTAGAGTTCGCGTTCGTCGCCGTCGACGGTGTGAACCTCCTTCTTGGCGATGTTGTGCGCCACGTCGTACAGCAGGCGCATGTCCATCTCGCGCCAGTCGCGGTCGAACACGTCGGCGAACACCTCGCGCGTGCGGTGCATGATGAGCTGTCGGTTCACCCACGCGAAGTTGATGGCGGCGCACATCGCGCCGTAGTACTCTTCTGCGAGTTCCGACCCGGCGGGCGCGGCGGCGAGTTCCTTGTCCGGCAGTTCGTCGAGCAAGTCGGCGTGTTCCTTCTCGATGCGCCGGAGGTAGTCCGTACAGGTCTGGTGACCGAGGCCGCGGGAGCCACAGTGAATGAGGACGACGATTTGGTCGGCTTCGAGCCCGAACGACTCCGCGACGTCCTCGCGGTACACGTCGGTGACGCGCTGGACTTCGAGGAAGTGGTTGCCGGAGCCGAGGCTACCAATCTGGTTGCGTCCGCGGTCTTTCGCCTTCTGTGAGACGAATTCGGGGCGCGCGTCGTCGCGGAAGCCTTCGTCTTCGCAGTGTGCGAGGTCGTCTTCGGTGGCGTAGCCCGCATCGACCGCCCACTCCATCCCGCGTGCGAGAATGTCGTCGATAGTCTCCGCGTCGCCGGTCACGACACCGCCGCCGCCGAGGCCGCTCGGGATGGCGTCGAACAGCGCCTCGACGAGTTCTGCTTCCTTCCCTTGGAGGTCCTCGTAGGTGAGGTTCGTCGTCATCATGCGGACGCCGCAGTTGATGTCGTAGCCGACGGCTCCGGGCGAGATACACCCGTCTGTCGTGTCCGTCGCGCCGACGCCGCCGACGGGGAACCCGTACCCCTGATGGCCGTCGGGCATACAGATGGCGTGGTTGGTGATGCCCGGCAGGTGCGTCGCGTTTCGCAACTGTTCGAGTGTCTTGTCCTGTCCAATGTGTTCGAGCAACGCTTCGGAGGCGAGCACCCGCGCCGGGGCGTTCATCTCGCCCTCCTGCGGAATCTCCCAAACGTGCTCGCGAACTCGTCGCAGTTCGATGTCTCCGAACTCGCGTGTGGTCATATCCGAACGTTCGAGATGGCGATTCAATAGGATTCCGTCACGAGCCGGGTCGGGTCGAGTCGAGCGCCAGAAAATCAGTTGGTGGTCGGGCAGGCCGCGCTCACACGTCGAAGACGACGTAGGCGTCCCACCCCGCGTCGCTTTCTTCGAGTCGCATCTCGGAGTAGGTGACTGCCTTCACGTCGCGGGCGGTCACGTCGTCGAACGGGACGCCGCGTGCCGAGGCTTCGACGACCCACTCGTCTCCCTCCTGCCGGACCGTCGCGTCGTGGTCGGCGGGGAGGACGCCGCGCACGTCGCGCTCGTAGATGAGTTCGTCGAGGTAGTCGAACAGCGCCGCCTCTCTGCTCTCGGCGCGCACGGAAAGTGAGAATCGGTCGCCGGTGTCCGCAACCTCGTCGCACATCGCGGCCGTGAGGCCGTCTGCGACCGCGGCGAAGACGTCGCCGAGACTGTCTCCTGCAGCCTCGACGGCCACGTCGGCGGTGTGTTCCCGGAGTGTGAAGCTCATACCGACTCGTCGGTGACAGGCACCCCTCGTCTTTTCGGTCGGCGGGAGGAGATGTAAACAGACATCGTGTGCGCCGTTCACACGGACGGTGGAGTTATATTCTCCCTCCGGTTACCTCGATTTGTGAGCGTCAACGTGAAGATACGGGTCGACGGACCCGGCGAGACTGCGTACGCCGAGGAGGCGTGGGACCTCAAGGAGGTCATTCGGGTCAACGAGGGACTCCTGAAACAACGCCGCGGCTTCTTTATCGACGCCTATCGTCGTTCGACCACGTATCTTCTCTTCGAAAACGACACGCTCGTCGCGTTCGCCTCCACACGGCGCGACGGCTACATTCTCTTTCTCGCCGTCTCCCCCGAGGCACGAGGCGAAGGCCACGGGAAACGACTCGTCGCCAAAGTCGCCAACAACCATCCGGTCGTCACCTGCCACGCCCGCACGACGAACACGAACGCGCTCGAATTCTACAAAAACCTCGGCTTTACCGTCCGCCGGCGCATCGACGGCTACTACGAAGACGGCGGCGCGGCGTACTACCTTCGCCTCGGTGAAGAGGCGGGGCTTCGAGAGCGCCTCTCCGAATTCTTGCGTCGCTGACTACGAGCTCCGTCTGGTGAATTTCCGACAGCTATTCATCATCCCATTGCAGTTGGCAATTCGAGTGACAAAATGGGATTCCGTTCGTTTATTGCCAACATCTTTGGCAGCGATACGCAGTCGGGAGCGACTGATAGCGGTACGGGGGCGGACATCGGTGATGAACACTCACGTTCTACCTCACAAGAGGAACCTGTCTCGCATCCTGGACCAGTTCGCTACGATGACGAGGAGCGGGCAAACAGACTCCTCGAAAAGCACCACGACCTCTTCTTCGTCGAAGAAGAAGACGGCCGGTACGAACTCAATCCCCGGCAGAAAGAAGCGATTGTCAAGTTGGGAACGCACAACCAGATCGTCGCGGGCGCGGGGACGGGAAAGACGTTCTCACTCACCTACCGCGCCAAGTTTCTCGTCGAAGAAGGAGTCAAACCACACGATATCATCGCACTCACATTTACGAAAGACGCAGCCGAGGTGATGGGTCAACGGCTCGCTGGTGAGCCAGAAGAACGGTTATTCGACGAACCGGTCAGTATCGACACTCGGACACTTCACTCGCTTGGCTCGAACATTCTTCGGAAGAAGTACGATTTCGAACTCCTCGTCGAGCAACGTCAACACACACTCGTCGCAGACATCCTTTCGGAGTTCTGGGAACAGGACCCTGAATTTCGAGACCGGTTCCACGCCTTCCGGGCCGCGTACCAACAAGAGCGGTTTGCTCCCGACAAACCCAATGTCATCACGGGCTATTTCTACTCGCAGCTCCCGAAGTCTTCCTCACTCGCGGGGGACGCTATCTCACAGTTCCCATTTGCAGAACGAATCGCCCACGAGACGATTGCAGACTTCTTGTTCGAACACGGTGTCAGATATCGAAAAGACAAGCTGGCGTCTGTCACCAAGACCGACAACTTGCCGTATTTCAGACTCTTTGAACTCCCACAGTACGACCTAACGGTTGAGTACGTTCTCCCTGCTCGTCTCAGGGACGAGAAACCAATCTACAAGCGTCGCCCGGGAGCGTCGGAACTGAGACGACTCCACAGCGGGACCGACCACGACGTCCTCATCATCGAACACGACGAACTCTTCGATACCGACCGGGTCAACAAGCAGACACTGAAACGAACTCTCCGAAGAGAACTCCGTAACCACGGCGTCTCACTCGACGCCGATGGATTCGAATTCGACGTGCCAGAAATCTCCGACTGGCACACCTCTCGTGACGTCAAACAAGAACACTGGCGGGTGTACTGCTACAACGTCCTCTGGACCGACATCGTCGACCAGTTCGTAGATTTCATCTCTCGAACGAAAGAGAACCAAAAAGACCCACGAGACGAACTCAGACGCGCGAGTGAAGACGAGTACTTATCGATGGTCTGGGACTTCAGCCACTGTGCGGTCGAAGTCTACGAGGAGTACGTGTCACGTCTCGACCGCGACGACCTCTTCGATTTTTCGGACCTCATCATCGAAGCGACCGACCTGCTCCACAATCCTCCCGAATCAGTCGACCTCTCCGAGTTCGAGTACGAGCACGTGATGGTCGACGAGTTCCAAGACCTCAACCTCAGCCAACTCGAACTCGTCCAAGCGCTGCTCGACACGAACGACGAGTCGTGTCTCTTCGCGATTGGCGACGACTGGCAGAGCATATACGGGTTTAAAGCGGCCAAACCAGAGTTCTTTATCGACTTCCACAAACACTTCACGCCTGCAACGCAGACAGAACTCGTAACGAACTACCGGTGCGACGAGACGATTGTCGAAGCTGGAAACACGCTCATTTCGAACAACGAAGACCAAATCGACAAATCGGTCGATGCTCACTCGAACGACAGTGGCGAAATCTACGTTCACACAGTCCCTTTCTCCGACGAATACGAACAGCAGACACTCGAGAAAATCATCGAACTCGTCGAAGATTCGCCGTACCTTCACCCCACTGGCGATGGGAAGCGTGGAGGAGACATCATGGTGCTCGCGCGAACTCGTACCGGTTCGCCGTCGATTCAAAAGATACGGAAAGAGCTACGTGACCGAGATATCGTCGTTGGGGACCATAGCGAACCGATGGCCGTGAGTGTCGACACCGGGCATAGTTCGAAGGGCGAAGAAGCAGCACACGTCATCGTCACCAACGCAATCGAGGACACGGGTGGCTTCCCCACCAGCGACCAAGTGAGCCTCCAGTCGCTCGTCGAAAGTCGACCGACCGGTGACGAGTTCATCGAAGAAGAGCGACGCCTGTTCTACGTCGCCGTCACTCGGGCAGAATCGCGACTCGATATTCAGACGAGCGACGAAGCACCGTCGCGATTCATCAACGAGATTCGTGAATTCGCCCAATTCGACGAGCGAGGGAACCCTGCTGATATCGAGTCGCTTCGCGCGTACGAAGGAGAGAGAATCACTGCGAGCATAACCGTCAGTGACCAGTTTACCGACGCCGTCGGGAAAGCCAAAATCGACGCTATCTCCCGCGACTCGCTCCAACACCTCGTCGGAACATCCGTAAAATACGTTCAGTTCACAGAGCTGTCCCCGAAACCGGGTGACGAACTCGAACTCACGAATGCACTCGTCGACGAGTACCAAGGCAGCATACAGCTCAAAGTCGACAATACTGCGAGCATCTCTCGTCAGTAATCGCAACTGATCGACTGGAATCACGGGCTGCCTATTCCTTAATTTTTATTCGCTTCGTAGTAGTATGTCTGTGTATGTACATCGGAGTGCTCACTGTCCCGCTCGGGAACGAATCCCTCGACGACGCGCTCGACTACCTGTCGAGTATCGGCGTCGAAGGTGTCGAACTCGGTGTCGGTGGCTGGCCCGGCGAAGACCACGTCGACCGCACAGCAGTCCTCGGTGACGAAGACGCGCAGGCCGACCTGCTCGCGGCCGTCGAAGACCGAGACATGCAGATTAGCGCGCTGGCGACCCACAACAACCCGCTTCACCCGGACGAAGAGACGGCGGCCGAAGCGGACACGGAACTCCGCGAGGCTATCGAACTCGCCGACGCGCTCGACGTGAACACCGTCACCTGTTTCTCCGGCCTGCCCGCGGGCGGCCCGAACGACGAAGTCCCGAACTGGATTACGGCCCCGTGGCCGACCGAGCACGCCGACGCCCACGAGTACCAGTGGGACGTCGCCGTCGACTACTGGTCCGACCTCGCCGAGTTCGCAGACGACCACGGCGTCGACATGGCTATCGAGATGCACCCCAACATGCTCGTCTACGAACCGACGGGGATGCTGAAGCTCCGCGAGGCGACAAACGAGCGCATCGGCGCGAACTTCGACCCCTCGCACCTCTACTGGCAGGACATCTCGATTACCGACGCGATTCGCTTCCTCGGCGAACACGACGCCATTCACCACTTCCACGCGAAGGACACGAAGGTCTACGAGTCCGAATCGCGCGTCAAGGGCGTCCTCGACACCACCTCCTACGCCGACACCGCCGACCGCTCGTGGCTCTTCCGGTCTATCGGCTACGGCCACGGCGAAGAACACTGGAAAGACGTCGTTTCGACGCTCCGGATGGTCGGCTACGAGGGCGCGCTCTCTATCGAGCACGAAGACGCACTCACATCCTCGAACGAAGGCCTCGAAAAGGCCGTGGACGTCCTCGACCGCGCCGTCTTCGAGACGCAACCCGGCGACGCCTACTGGGCGGAGTGAACAACGATGACTGAACCCCTCACAGTCGGTGTCCTCGGTTACCGATTCATGGGCAAAGCGCACTCCAACGCGCTCGCCCGCCTCCCGATGTTCTTCCCCGACGCGCCGGACGTCGAGCGCTCGGTCATCATCGGCCGCGACGAAGAGGCCCTCGCCGATGCCGCCGAGCGATTCGGCTTCGAATCGACGGCGACCGACTGGCGCGACGTCGTCGACGACGTGGACGTGTTCTACAATCTCGGGCCGAACCACCTCCACGCCGAACCCTCGATTGCGGCGCTCGAAGCAGGCGCACACGTCTTCTGCGAGAAACCGCTCGCGCCGACGCTGGACGAAGCCGAAGCGATGCGCGACGCCGCCCGCGACGCCGCCCGCGACGCCGACGGCGTGGCCGGGTGCGCGTTCAACTACCGCTTCGTCCCGGCTATCCAGTACGCGAAAGGCCTCATCGAAGACGGCGAACTCGGTGAGATTCACCACGTCCGCGGCCGCTACCTCCAAGACTGGCTCGTCGACCCCGAGGCACCGTGGGCGTGGCGCATGGAGAAGGAGTACGCTGGGTCCGGCGCGCTCGGCGACCTCGGCGCGCACACGGTCGACCTCGCGCGCTTCCTCGTCGGCGAGGTTGCGGGCGACATCGAGCGCGTCTCCGGGCACCTCCAGACGTTCGTGGACGAGCGTCCGGTTCCCGGCACGGACGAGTACAAGCCCGTCACGGTCGACGACGCGTACACCGCACAGGCCGAGTTCGAAAACGGCGCGGTCGGGTCGTTCGAGGCTTCGCGCTTCGCCAACGGCCACAAGAACGACCACACCATCGAGATTCAGGGCTCGGACGGGAGTCTGAAGTTCTCGCTCGAACGCCTCAACGAACTGGAGGTCATGACGGGCGATTCGCGCGGCTACGAAACGGTTCTCGTCACCGACGAAACAGACCCGTACGTGGACCACTGGTGGCCGCCAGGCCACGTCATTGGCTGGGAGCACACCTTCGTCCACGAGAACTACGAGTTCCTGTCGGCGGCCGCCGAGGGAAGTGAGTTCTCCCCGTCGTTCGAGGAGGCCTACGAAGTACAGGAGATTCTCGACGCAATCGAGCGCTCCGACGACAGCGGCGAGTGGGTCAGTCTGGACTAACCTCGCTGCGTCGTCGACTCGAAAACCAGCGACTCGCCTTCAGTACTCTACGACGCCTTCGTCAGTGATGACCTCGTCGATGAGGTCGACCGGTGTGGCGTCGTAGGCAGGGTTCTCGATGTCGATGCCCTCGACGGGTTCGAGCATGACCTCGCTTGGCGACCGAATCTCGTTTTCGAAGCGGAACCCGTCGTCGACGAGTTTTGCGCTCGACCCGACGACAGTCACGGGGACGCCGACTTCGTTCGCGGCGGCGACGAGCGGGAAGGTGCCGACGCGGTTGTAGAGCGTCTCGTCGACGATACAGTCCATCCCGATGACGACGCGGTCGCACTTCGGGAGGAAGATGCCCGAGGCACCGTCGACCATCAGGTGCGGTTCGACGCCGTCGATGTCGGAGAGTTCGCGGGCAAATTTGCGGCCGAGGAAGCGCGGCCGTGCCTCCGTGACGTACGCGCGCAAGTCAGCCCCGTCTTCGACGGCGAGTTCGACGGCCTCCATGACCGTCGACGAGTAGTCGTGTGTGAGGAACGTCGCGCCGTCTTCGAACATCTCGGCAGCGTTCTTCGCAGCGCGGTGTTTGCCCGTCTCGACTTTCTCGACGACGCGGTCGATGGTCGAAAGCGTTCGTTCGCGCGCCTCGTCGATGTCGTCGGTCTGCCCCTGCACGTCGTTGAGGACCTCCTGTAACGCATTGTAGAGAGAGGCGTGCGACGGGTTCGCGCGTTTGAGGGCGCTGACGTTTCGTTCGAGGTCGCGTTCGAACTCCTCGACGGTGACGTAGTCGCGCTCGGTTAACTCCGCGAGCGACTGCGCTGCCTTGACGGCGACGACCGAGGAGCTGTGCGTCTGCATCTCACGAATCTCCTCGATGGTCTCGTCTATCATACGCGAACGTCGCCGTATCGTGTGAAAGAGTTTCCGGGAGTCGTCAGGCACTGGGAGCGGGACGCCTTGAGGAGAGACAGCGTGGAGTGTCGTCAGTCGCCAGCCCCAGCGTCCGACTCGGAATTGCTGGTGGGCGAGGTGCCGTCCGAGTTACTGGCGCTTTCCGGAGTGGTGGCCTTCTTTGGGTTGATGTCGTCGTCCGGCTTGGTGCCGCCGTCGCCTGCATCGGTGCGCTTCGCGTAGACGTACACGGCGATTGCGGTGAGGAACCAGATGACTGCACCGACGCGGATGGCGAACTCGGCTTTGTCTCCCCACGTCGGGAGCGTCGCGTTCAACGAGAGGAGAGCGACGATTGGGGAACCGACGAGAATCGTCGTGACGAAGGTCGTCTGCATGACCCAGCCGTAATCGACACCGTCGGGATTCGAGCGCTCGACAGGTTGCACGGGTAGTGGTATCACGGTGGGGGCTAATGCGTGCCGATTCCCGTCGCCCGCGACGGTTCGAGTTCAACAGTTGCTGCTGGTCGAGGTCGGGTCGGACGGAATCTCGTAGTCGACGAGCATCTGTGACGAGCCGTCTTCGTACTCGATGATGACACGGTAGCGCTGTCCGGCGTTGCAGATTGGATTCAGCACGCCGTCCGACCCCTCACCATCGATGTGAGCGTACTCTCCGGCCGGACCGACCTGTGGCCCGCCGGTCCAGACGTCCTCCCACGCGATTCGGTTGCCGCTGTCGTCGACGACGAACACGCTATCGCCGTCTTCGAAACTGCCGCGGTCGTGGGAGATGTTGATGTACGCCCCACTTCCGCTGTTTCCCTCCCCGTCAGGGTGGTACGACACGTCGAACGCGACTTGCGGCCGTGGTTCGCGAAGCGTGTCGCCGAATCCAGTGACCATGATACCGAGGATAGCCGCGAGGAGGACGACGACGACGAGCATGAGTGCGACGCCGATAACTGGTGAGACACCGCGGCGCGCGGGTGTCTGGGAGGGCATAATTGTCTCAATGAAGTGGCTGCAATCGATATGATCCTATCTCACTCGTTTATCCTAGTTTGACACTCCAGCCCTCTCACACCGTTTGCACGCTTCGACCGCCTTACTGCTCTGAGTCGCGTCGACAAAGGGGGACGCTCATAACCCGGACGGATGAATGGCAACTATGGCCACGGTACGTTCCCTTCGGGCGAAGGCTGGAGACGAGCCAATCACGATGCTCACGGCGTACGACGCGCCGACAGCACGCATCGTCGACGAGGCCGGAATCGACATCATCCTCGTCGGCGACAGCATGGGCAACGCGTCGCTCGGATACGACTCGACGCTCCCAGTCACGGTCGAAGAGATGCACAGCCGGACCGCGGCAGTCGCCCGCGCGACCGACGACGCGCTCGTCGTCGCCGACATGCCGTTTCTCTCGTTCGGTGTAGACGAGGCTGCGAGCATCGAGAACTGCGGCTGCATGCTCAAGGAAGCGGACGCCGACGCGGTTAAATTAGAGAGTGGACCTCACACCGTCGAACTGACCGAGCGACTCGTCCAACTCGGCATCCCCGTGATGGCACATCTCGGTCTCACGCCGCAGCGCGTGAAAGAACTCGGGCTCAGCAGACAGGGAACCGACCGCGACGACGCCCGCGAAATCATGGACCTCGCGAAGAAACACGCCGAGGCCGGCGCGTTCTCGCTCGTGCTCGAACACGTCCCCGCGAACCTCGCACAGCAGGTCACGGAGGCAATCGACATCCCGACAATCGGCATCGGTGCTGGTCCCGACTGCGACGGGCAGGTGCTCGTCATCAACGACGTGGTCGGCATGGGCGACAGCGTCCCGCCGTTCGCGGCGCAGTTCGGCGACGTGAAATCGGAGATGGAGTCCGCAGTCGATTCCTACCGCGACGCCGTCGAATCCGGCGAATTCCCCGCGGACGAACACAGCCACGTCGAAGGCGACCTCGACGAGTTGTACTGAGGAAATCGCCGAAATCGGGTCTATTGGGGGTGTTCAGACCCGGCGGTCGAGGAAATCCTGTACAGCCGCGTTGAACGCGCGGGGCTGTTCGAGCATCGCGAGGTGTGCAGCGTCTTCTATCGTCGCGAGTTCGCAGTCCGGTATCTCGTCGGCGAGATACTCGTGATAGCTCAGGGGCGTCAGCTTATCGTGTTCGCCGACGAGCGCGAGCGTCGGTACGTCGATACTGCCGATTTCGCCGCGAATGTCGAAGGTGTGACACGACCGAAAGTCGCGGCTGGTGACTGCTTGTCCCGCGTCGTACATCGCCTGCTTCGACCCCTCGATGAACCGCTCGTCGGTCGTGTGAAACAGGTGGTCGTCGCCGTGGAGGAACTCCACTGCCCTGTCGAAGTCGTTGTCGAGCCATTCGAGCAGGTCTTGGAGGACCGAGAGCTTTGCCCCGGTGCCCGCGAGGACGAGTGCGTCGAGGTCGATGTCGCGTTCGAGAGCGACCATCATCGCGACGGCACCGCCGAGTGAGTTTCCGACGAGGACGCTCGCACCCGTCTCCTCGGCGACGGCAACCACGTCGTCGACGTAGGCCGAAAGCGCTTCGTACCCCGCATCGGCGTCCACGTCGTCGCTCTCACCGTGGCCGCTGAGGTCGAGTGCGGCCACAGGATAGTCGCTCGCCAGTCGGAACTGTCCACGCCACGCGCCCAATGCGCCGCCGCTGCCGTGAATACACAGAATCGTCGGGCCGTCACCGCCAGCATCACGGAGACGATAGTTCGTCGTCCGCCCGTGGTGGTCTACCGTCGCTGTCTCCATATGTATGAACGTGTGCCCGCCGGGTGAATAAACCCCTACGACGTGGTGAGTTCTCCCTCCCAATCGGGCGGTACGGTGAGCTCTTCCCCCGTTCGACCGGGGTTCTGGTCGCCTTTCCTGGCGTTGTGCACTCTCGCCGCAGACCTGTCTATGTCAAGCCACTAGTTTGACATTACCCCATCACGAACTACGAACTGAGGTGAATCTGGTGTGAACCGCAATACAACTGAAATTCGGGATTCCCTACCCTGTCACCCGATTCATCGGAGAAAGATATTAATACTATAAACACTAACCTTGGGTTAGAGATATTATGAGCATGCAACAGTTCGCCGGCGGCAACGAGCGGTTCCTTCGCCGGTACGAATACGACGACAGTTGGGTCATCGCCGCCGACATCGGCCTCTCGGAGGATGAGGTCGACGTCGATATCGTCGGCTCGACGGCCATCGTCGTCGCCGACACCGGAGCCAGCGTGACCGAGACGGAGTTCGAACTCCCCGCCGGCGACGCCGAGGTCGGCGTACAAAACGGCGTGCTCACCATCACCATCCAGAAATAAATGAAACTCATCGTCAAACCCCTGAAGCAGAAAGACGCCGGTCGTGGACTCGCTGCTATCGACCGGGCCGCCGCGAATAAGCTCGACCTCGAAGGCGGAGACTTCATCCGCATCGAAGGTCCCGACGGCGGTACCGCCATCGCACGTGTCTGGCCGGGATACCCCGAAGACCAGAACACGGGTGTCATCCGTATCGACGGCCGACTCCGGCAAGAGGCCGGCGTCGGCATCGACGACCGCATCGACGTGGAGAAAGCCGACGTCAAGCCCGCACAGAAAGTCACGATTGCCCTCCCGCAGAACCTCCGTATCGGCGGGAACGTCGGTACCTACATCCGCGACAAGCTCTCCGGACAGCCCGTCACGAAGGGTCAGAACGTCCAGCTCCCGCTCGGATTCGGCTTCATGAGCGCGTCGAACCAGTCGGTGCCAATCAAAATCGCCTCGACGCAACCGTCCGGGACGGTCGTCGTCAACGACAACACCGAGTTCCAGGTCAGCCAGAAGCCCGCCGAGCAAATCGCCGACACCTCCTCTGGTACGAGTGACGGTCCCTCTGTGACCTACGAGGACATCGGTGGTCTCGACAAGGAACTCGAACAGGTCCGCGAGATGATCGAACTGCCGATGCGTCACCCGGAACTGTTCAAGCGCCTCGGCATCGAGCCGCCGAAAGGTGTCCTCCTGCACGGCCCGCCGGGGACGGGTAAGACGCTCATCGCCAAGGCCGTCGCCAACGAAATCGACGCCTCCTTCCACACGATTTCCGGCCCGGAAATCATGTCGAAGTACTACGGCGAGTCCGAAGAGCAACTCCGTGAAATCTTCGATGAGGCAACGGAGAACTCCCCGGCTATCGTCTTTATCGACGAAATCGACTCCATCGCGCCCAAGCGCGGCGAGGCTGGCGGTGACGTCGAACGCCGTGTCGTCGCACAACTGCTGTCGCTGATGGACGGTCTCGACGAGCGCGGCGAAGTCGTCGTCATCGGTGCGACCAACCGCGTCGACGCCATCGACACCGCACTCCGGCGCGGTGGTCGCTTCGACCGCGAAATCGAAATCGGTGTCCCGGACCGCGACGGCCGCAAGGAGATTCTGCAGGTCCACACGCGGAACATGCCGCTGACCGACGAGGTCGACCTCGACTCCTACGCGGACAACACTCACGGCTTTGTCGGTGCCGACCTCGAATCGCTGGCGAAGGAGTCGGCGATGCACGCGCTGCGTCGCATCCGCCCGGAACTCGACCTCGAAGCCGAGGAAATCGACGCCGAAGTCCTCGAAAGCCTGCGCGTCACTGAAGACGACTTCAAGGAGGCGCTCAAGAGCACCGAGCCCTCCGCGCTCCGCGAAGTGTTCGTCGAAGTGCCGGACGTCACCTGGGAGGACGTCGGCGGCCTCGGAGACACCAAAGAACGCCTTCGTGAGACCATCCAATGGCCGCTCGAATACCCCGAAGTCTTCGAGAAAATGGACATGGCCGCTGCGAAAGGCGTCCTGATGTACGGTCCGCCGGGGACGGGGAAGACCCTCCTCGCCAAGGCCGTCGCCAACGAGGCGGAGTCGAACTTCATCTCCATCAAAGGCCCCGAACTGCTCAACAAGTTCGTCGGCGAGTCCGAGAAGGGCGTCCGCGAAGTGTTCAAGAAAGCCCGCGAAAACGCCCCGACTGTGGTGTTCTTCGACGAAATCGACTCCATCGCCGCAGAACGCGGGAGCGACTCCACGAGTTCCGGCGTCACAGAGCGCGTCGTCTCGCAACTCTTGACCGAGTTGGACGGCCTCGAATCGCTCGAAGACGTGGTCGTCATCGCGACCACGAACCGCCCGGACCTCATCGACGCGGCGCTCTTGCGCCCCGGTCGCCTCGACCGCCACGTCCACGTTCCCGTGCCGGACGAGGATGCTCGCCGCGCCATCCTCGACGTCCACACGGAGCACAAGCCGCTGGCCGACGACGTCGACCTCGACAAAATCGCGTCGAGAACCGACGGCTACGTCGGTGCCGACATCGAAGCGCTCTGCCGCGAGGCGTCGATGAACGCCAGCCGTGAGTTCATCACGAGCGTGGAGAAAGACGAAATCGAGGAGAGTATCGGCAACGTACGCGTCACGATGGACCACTTCGTCGATGCACTTGACGAGGTCGGACCGAGCGTCACCGACGAGGTCCGCCGCCGCTACGACGAAATCGAAGAGCGCTTCCACCAGAGCGAAGTCCAACACGAAGACGAAGCCGGCCGGACCTTCTACTAGGTCCGCTCGCACGTTCGGTGAGTCGGCTGTCGTTCCGACCCGCCCTGGTAACTGCCGCTCCGACCCGGACTACCCCCGGCGGACCGACATGTTCTTATTACTCCTGTCTGCTATGTAGTGGTACCCACTGCTAGGGATACTAAATTTTCAACGAGCTTCGCGTTTGTTTCACCGGAAATGCGGTGTGCCTGCCTGCGTTTGTAAAGAAGGTACTCGGAGCAGAGTTGCAACGGGAGCGCTGGTCGCCGCTCGCGACGGCGAAGGGCAGTTAGTCGTCGAGGTCGGCGAGAATCTCTTCGGCGTGGCCGTCGGGTGAGACGCCTTCGTAGACCTGTTCTATCGTTCCGTCCGGTCCGACGAGGTACGTGTTTCTGAACACGCCGTCGAAGGTCTTGCCGAACATATTTTTCTCGCCGTAGGAGTCGTACGCGCCGGAGACGCTACCGTCTTCGTCAGACAGAAGCGAGAACGGCAGGTCGTACTTGTCGGCGAAGGAGTCGAGGTCCGAGACTGGGTCGTCGCTGATGCCGAGGACTGCCACGTCGCGTTCGCCGAACTCGTCCCACGAATCACGGAAGCCACACGCCTCTGTGGTACACCCCGGCGTGTCCGCTCGGGGGTAGAAGTACACCACGACGTGCTGGCCGCGATACTCGGACAGCGAGACGGTGTCGCCGTGCTGGTCTGAAAGTTCGAAATCGGGTGCCGCGTCACCTACTGAGAGCATGGCTGTGTCTTCACACGGACCGGAGAAGGGTCTTTCTCACTCGAGTTTCTCGGCCGCACCGCGCTCGACGAGTGGGTCGGCGTTTGCCGCGGGAAGCGTCACCACATCCTCGCGAGCAAGGTCGTACTCCCGGTCGTCGATGCCGAGAATCGTCCCCACGTCGGCGGTGATTCGAACCGTCTCGCGGTCGTCGACGAGTCCCGCGAGCGGGTCGTCGTCAGAGTCCGAATTCGGGGGTGTGGTCGAATCCGCGTCCGAGCCTTCGTCTGCGACGGTTGCCCCGTCGTCGCCGAGGACCGCGTCGGCCTCGCTTGGGGGACGGGGAGCGTCGTCGTCTGCCGCGGGTGACTCGGAAGCGGCTGTTGTCGACGACTCGGAATCGACCGCCGCCGACTCGTCAGAATCGTCGCCGTCGCCCATCGCGTTGGCGAGTACGTCGCCGGCACTCTCGGACGGCGTGTCGAACGTGGGCGCAGAATCAGCGGTTTCGGGGTCTGGTTCGTCCGGTGGAATCGTGGGGTCAGACGCAGCTGTTTCGGCTGTGTCGCTGTCGGTGGCTACGTCGGGGGACGCGCCCGTTTCGTGGTTGCCTGCTGGCCCGTAGTTCCCTGCCGACTCGTGGCCGCCCGCCGGTGTGTCGGCGGCAGCGACGTCTTCGAGCGACGAGAGGACCGTCGACCTGTTCTCTTCGATTCGGGAGACGAGGTCATCGAAGAGGCGCTTTTCTTCGGTCGTCAGCCCCTGGGTCGTACTGGACATGCCAGCGGCCGCGAAACTCGCGGCCTTGACGACTTTGCCGACACGGCGTTCGTAAATCGACGTGACGACCTCTTCTGCAGTCTCGATTTCGTCGGTAATCTGGCGAATGTCGGGTGAGTAGTGGGTGCCGAGTTCCTCCGCTTTCTGTTCTCTCGCCGCCTTTCGCTCGGCGAGGTAGTCGGAGACGTCTTCGTAGAACGACTCGCGTAGCTGCTGCAGGCTATCTTTCTGCCGTTCGGTCCGCAGCACACTCCTGAGTTCGTCTACGTTCATTGTTGCACCTTCTCGGCTCGCCCACGGGTCATGAGGAAAATCCCGAGACTCTCGCGTACTGATTGGACGCCAGACTGGAGTGTAAATGTATCGCCATCGAACGTCACCGGTCCGGCGTCAGTGACTTTCACTGTCGTCTCTTCCCCGCGGAAGCGGTCGGGAACGGCGTCGACGAGCGGGTCGAAGTCGTCGATTTCGTCGCGGTCGAGCGGCTGGACGACAAGCCCCGACCCGCCGTGGAGACTCTTCGGGAGTCGAATCAGGCGCTTCGTGTCAGTCGTCACCGGCTCGTCGATAGGCGACGTTTCGTCTTCGACTGTCTCGTGTGCGAGTGCTTCGACGAGCGTGCGAACACCCGGGCCGCCCGCTTCGACGTTCCCGTCACGGATAGCCTCGGAGTTGTTTTGGAACGTTCCGAGGATGGTCTTCGCGCGGCCCTCCCCAATGCCGTCGAGTTCCATCAGTCGTTCGAGCGCGGCGTCTTCTTCCATCTCCATCAGGCCGTCGGCGAAATCAAGGAGTCGCTGGTGCGTCCGGCGGCCCCACCCGCCTTCGGTTCGAAGGACGCGCCGTGTCGTCGTTCCGTACTGGCGCGTCTCGATGAGTCCCTCCACGTCGAGGTCGATAGCGCGGATGTAATCGACGATTTCGCGTCGTGCGTCGCTGTCGAGTTGTCGGACGGAATCGTCTCTGACGTGGACGTGGTAGCCGCGGCCGCCGGAGAAGACGACCTGCATCTCGTCGAAGTCGAAGTCACGTTCGAGGAGGTCAACGAGGTCCAACAGCGCCTCTTTTCCGAATTCGAGCATGTCCGCGTAGTTCGTCTCGTCGGGGTCGACACCCGGGAGGTGGTCGGCGTCGATGTCGAAGACGAGGTCGGCACCGCGCCAGCCCTTCTCGTCCATGGAGGACGCGCCGGGGTCCGAAAAGCGGGCTGACGAGAAGTAGACGTGTCTGGGCGCACTGCGCGTGAGGTAGTCGTCGAGCTCGCCGAGGTCTAAAAGCGACTGGTGACGGTGCATCCGTGTGCCGCCCGCAGACCAGGGGATGACGCCCCACTCTCGCTCGCCCGGCGCGGGCGGGAGGGGGACGGCGGCGCTCCGGTAGTAGTCACCGAAGCGCCCTTCGAGGTACTCGCGTGTGCGCCCGTCCATACACTCCGGATTCCGGAGGGGTGGGTAAAGCGATTACGTCTCCGAGCGTCGCTCGGCGGTTATCTCACCGTACGCACATTTTTCACCGAAGTTTGTGTATGTGTATCTATGGCAGAGATGGAGTACACGTACCTCGGAAACACGGGTCTGGAAGTCTCGCGCTTCTGTCTCGGGTGTATGAACTTCGGTTCTGGTGCCGAGTGGATGATGAACGACCGGGAAGCGAGTCTCGAACTCCTCGACCACGCGCTCGACGCCGGTATCAACTTCCTCGACACGGCCAATGCCTACTCTCGCGGCGAATCGGAGCGAATCGTCGGTGACGCAATCGCCGGACGCGACCGAGAGGAACTGGTCATCGCGACGAAGGTGTTCTTCCCGATGGGTGACGGGCCAAATAAATCCGGGCTCTCGCGCAAGCACATTCTCGACCAGGCGCAGGCGAGTCTCGACAGACTCGGTACCGACTACATCGACCTCTACCAGATTCACCGCTGGGACGAGCAGGTCCCAATCGAAGAGACGCTTTCGGCGCTCGACCACCTCGTCGAGGAGGGTCTCGTCCGGTACATCGGTGCGAGTACGATGTCGGCGTACAAGTTCACTAAAGCCCTGTACACTGCGGACGTCGAGAACGTCGAACGGTTCGCGTGTATGCAACCCGAGTACAACGCAGTGGACAGACACGAGGAAGCGAATCTCCTCCCCGTCTGTGAGGGAGAAGATATCGGTGTTATCCCGTGGTCACCGCTCGCTGGCGGCTTTCTCACCGGAAAGTACGAGCGTGGTAGTGAGGTTCCCGCAGACACGCGCGCGGACACGGACGACTACACATCCGACCGATTCACGGACGAAAACTGGGCCGTCCTCGACGAGATTCGTGCCATCGCTGATGAAAAGGACGCGTCGCCTGCACAGGTGTCACTTTCGTGGTTGTTACACAAACCGGTCGTCGACGCACCAATCATCGGTCCACGCCGACTCGACCACCTCGACGAGAATATCGGTGCACTCGACGTCGACCTAACGAGTGCCGATATCGAGCGCATTGAGGCTCCAAAGACGCCTCAATGGCCTGCTCCGGGAAAAGACTAAGGTGTGACAACCCGTATCTAGATATTGATTCTCACAAATATCGGATAGATTGGAATTCGGACTGCAGTGAATATTGACAAGTAGTTTACTACAACAGCGGTAGTAACTCCCACCAAAAGTATAAATAATCACTAAACTTAGAGTACAAACTGTAATGGTTGATACTGACTCACACAGGGGTAAGCGCAATGGCGTCTCTCGACGCAGTTTCGTGAAGGCTGCCGGCGCATCGGGCGCCGCAGTCGGACTCGCGGGCTGCATTAGCACAGGGGGCGGAGACGACAACGGTGGCGGCAACGGTGGCGGTGGTGGCAACGGAGACGATGACACACCGATTAACACCGAAGAACCAACCGAGGAGATTACTGTCAAGTGGGCAGCGGACACTCGTGTTGCCGACAACGAAGACGCGATTTTCGAGGCACTTCGGAACGCCGGACTGCCAGACAATATCACGGTGGAAATCGTCGCTGGGTCGCAGGTGACTGACAACCGTCAGGCACAGTACCAGCAGTGGCTCAGTGGTGGTCGGCAAGAACCGACACTGCTAATGATGGACAGTGGGTGGACGATTCCGTTCATCGCGCGGAACCAACTGCAAAACCTGTCGAAGTCGCTGCCGAGCGAGATGACGTCGGCAATCGAAGACGAGTACTTCGCTGCCAGTGTCTCGACGGCGAAGGGAACGGACGGTGACCTGTACGGACAGCCGCTATTCCCCGACTTCCCGACGATGCAGTACCGAAAGGACCTGCTTCGAAACGCGGGCTATACCGACGACGACTTCGACACGTGGGCGACCGAGTCCATGTCGTGGGAGGAGTTCTCGAAGGTCACGAAAGAGGCCATGGAAGCCAACTCCGACGTCCAGTACGGATACACCTTCCAGGCGAACGTCTACGAAGGCCTGTCGTGCTGTGACTTCAACGAGTTCATGACTTCGTACGGTGGCGCGTACTTCGGTGGCCGCGAGAACCTCTTCGGACCGGTCGGCGACCGTCCGATTACGGTGGACGAAGAGCCCGTCCTCAACGCCATCCGCATGGTCCGAACTCTCATCCACGGTGAGGACGACGAGCACGCTCTGGAGGGTATCACGGGCAAGATTGCGCCCGAGGCCGTTCTCCAGTGGACCGAAGAACCGTCTCGCAAGCCGTTCACCGGTGGGGACGCCATCATGCACCGCAACTGGCCGTACTCCATCGTCATCAACGGTGCCGAGCCGACCGAAGACAACGACCAGACCGGCTTCGGCGAAGACCTCGGTGTCATGCCGATTCCGTACGGTGTCACGCCCGACGAGGCCATGTACGAAGGTACTGGTGGCCCCGTCGCCGCACTCGGTGGCTGGCACCTGACGATGAACCCGAACGCGACGGACGCGAAAAAGCAGGCAGCCGTGCAGGTCTTCAAGGCCATGCAGGACGAGCAGTTCCAGCTCGATATGTTCGAAATCATCGGCTGGATTCCGCCACGCCCGTCGCTGCTCGACTCCGAGCGTGCACAGCAGGTGCCCGTCATCGGTCGCTACCTCGACGCGCTGAAGGTCGCTGGCAACAACGCCATCCCCCGTCCGGTCACCGTCGTGTGGCCGCAGCAGTCCGGGAAGGTCTCGCAAGAGGTCAACAACGCGATGGCCCGAGAGAAGGCCCCGGAGAAGGCGATGTCCGACCTCAAATCGCAACTCGAGCAGATCGAGCAGAGCGCCGCATAAAATCCGTCACGGGGTAAGACGTAACTTACCCCAAACAAACGTTATCAATTGTCATGGCTACAGAACAACAATCGGGGGAGGCAGTTTCTGATTCCCGGCGCACCGGCCCGTATGCGTCGGCGGTAAACTGGATGGAAACGCTTTCGGAGACGCAGTTCGCGTACCTGCTTCTCGCACCCGCACTCATCCTTTTGGGGGTAATCGCGGTCTACCCACTGGTCCAGACGTTCAGCATGTCGCTGTTCGCCGACCAGCTAACGGGGTCCGCACGCCTGGGTGAGTTCGTCGGGCTGCAGAACTACATCGACCTGTTCACCGGAGCACGAGACTTCGCACTGCCGTCTGCGTTCCTCCCGACGTTCACGACACAGTTCCCGTTCGTAACGGACATTTACTCGAGCGCGCTGATGGTGACGCTCATCTTCACCCTGTTCAGCGTGCTCTTCGAAACACTCATCGGCTTCGGTCAGGCGCTCATCCTCGACCAGGACTTCCGTGGTCGGCGATGGGTCCGCGTCGCAATCATCATCCCGTGGGCGGTGCCCATCGTCATCCAGGGGATGATTTTCTTCCTGATGTTCCAGCCGAACATCGGCTTCCTCATCGGGACGAGCGACAATCCGGCGCTGTTGAACCAACTCGGACTCATCGGAACGACGCCGCTGCGTGACACCGCAGACGCGCTGTTCCTCATCATCGTGGCCGACGTGTGGAAGACGTCAGCGTTCATGGCGCTTCTCATCCTCGCCGGGATGCAGAGCATCGACCGGTCGCTGTACGACGTGGCGAAGGTGGCTGGCGCGTCGCGCTGGCAGCAGTTCAAGCTGATTACCTTCCCGCTCATCCTGCCGACGGTGCTGGTCGCGATGCTGTTCCGCACCATCGACGCGATGCGGGTCTACGGTATCATCGAGACGATGGCCGGGTGCCAGACGGTTCCGTCCCTCTCGTGTCTCGTCGTCACCACGTTCAACGCACCGCTGTACGGAACCTCGGCGACGGTGGCGTTCGTCACCGCGGGCATCATCGCCGTCGTGGTCTCCGTGTACATCGTCAACTTCGCCAGCGAGGGAATCTAACATGTCCAGCGAAACATCCGGCGTCGGTGTCGGAGCCGACGACGCAGAGATGAAACGCGGTCCACTCGGCCGGTGGGTGGACAAGGCAATCAAGAACCCGGACAGAGTCTACCGCGCGATGTTCTACGTCGCGACGGTGTTCTTCCTGGTCACGACGCTGTTCCCGTTCTACTGGCTGTTGGTGCTGGCGCTCACGCCGAACCGCCTCATCACCAACATGGGACTGCTGCCGAAGGGCTTCCAGCCTGAGGTGTTCATCACGATGTTCGAACGGGTACCGTTCCACCTGTTCATGTTCAACAGCTTCGTGCTCGGTATTTCGACGACTGTCATCGTGTTGCTCATCGCGAGCCTCGCGGGGTACGTCTTCGGGCGGCTTCGATTCCCCGGAAAGAGCATCCTGATGCTCGGTATCCTCGCCATCTCGTACTTCCCACCGGCAGCGTTCCTCATCCCGCTGTTCGAGCTGTTCACCGGGAACACCGCGCTGAGCATCGGTGCTGTCACCATCTCGTCGCCGGACCTGTTCAACACGCCGGCACCGATGGTGCTGCCCTTTAGCGCACTGTTCCTTCCCTTGTCTATCTTCATCCTCACGACCTTCTACGGACAGATTCCAGACGGGTTGGAGGATGCAGCACGGGTCGAAGGAACCACGCGCCTCGGGGCGCTGTTCCGCGTCATCGTGCCGCTTTCGGCACCCGGCGTGGCGACCGCGGGCGTCCTCACGTTCATCGCAGTGTACAACGAGTTCTTCTTCTCGTTCCTGATGAACAACGGTGAGGCCTCCTCGTGGGCACCCATCGTCGCTGGTATCCTGAAATATCAGGGCCAGTTCGACACGCCGTTTAACCTGATGGCCGCCGCTTCCATCGTGGGAGTCTTACCTGTGGCGGTCCTTGTTATCATAGCACAAGAGCGCATCGTCAGTGGACTGACTGCAGGAGCACTGAAGGAGTAACCATGGGAGACGTTAAACTCGAACACGTAAGCAAGCACTACGACGACGTAACGGCGGTCGACGACATGAATCTCGAAATCAACGACGGCGAATTTATCTGCCTCGTCGGTCCATCGGGATGCGGCAAGTCGACGACCATGGAGATGATTGCGGGGCTGACTATCCCCTCGGAGGGGAAGGTCTTCATCGGCGACCGCGAGGTCACGAACCTCCCGCCGAAGGACCGCGGGGTGGCGATGGTGTTCCAGAACATCGCGCTGTTCCCGCACATGGACGTGTACGACAACATCTCGTTCGGTCTCCGTCTCCGCAACTACGACAAGGAGGAAATCGACCGCCGCGTCGAGCGCGCCTCCGAGATTGTGCAACTCGGCGGGATGCTTGAGCGCATGCCCGACGAGATGTCTGGTGGGCAGCGACAGCGCGTCGCCATCGCCCGCGCAATCGTTCGCAACCCCGACGTGTTCCTGATGGACGAGCCGCTTGCGAACCTCGACGCGAAGCTCCGCGTCCACATGCGCACGGAACTCCAGCGCCTGCACAAAGAGCTGGATACGACCATCGTCTACGTCACTCACGACCAGGCAGAGGCGATGACGATGTCCGACCGCATCGCGGTCATCGACTCCGGCCAACTCCAGCAAATCGACCCGCCGCTCGTCTGCTACAACGAGCCTGCGAACCTCTTTGTCGCCGGGTTCATCGGGTCGCCCTCGATGAACTTCCTCGACGGGGAGATTACCGAAAACGGGTTCGTCTCGACCAACATCGACGTCGAGTTCGACCCCGCCAACGTGGGTGTCGAAGTGGGCAGAGACGTGACGATGGGTATCCGACCCGAGGACGTCTACCTCGTCCAGAACGAGCGACAGGTGGCGAACCCGACCCACCGAATCGAGGCGACGACGGACGTGTTGGAGCCGATGGGTGACGAGATATTCGTCTACCTGAAGCTCGCCGAAGAAGCACACGCGGACCTCGAAGAGGCGTCGGTCGCCGCCAACGACCAACTCCTGATGAGCGTCTCGCCGGACTCCGACATCGAAGAAGACAGAGACGTCGAAGTCGTCCTCGACCGGACCAGAGTCCACCTCTTCGACACGGAGACGGGTATCGCACTCAGTCACGGCATCGAAAGCACCATCCAGGCCAGCGGGCCTGCTGATGCGGAGGCCGAAAGCGACGACTGAGTCGTCACACCCACACAACGCTTATCCACAACACACGGTATCACGTACCTATGGTCAACGAACTCGGAATACTCTACCTCGGCGGGATGACAGTCCTGTTCTTCTTTTGGGCGTACGGTATCGTCTCGTTCGTCCTTGACGTGAAGAACAAATTCATCCCGAAGGGGCGACAGTACCTTCGAGGCCGTCGGAAACTCAAGGAAAAAGAGCGCCGCGAAGAAGAGCGCAAGGAGCGCGAAGAACAGCTCTATTGACGGCCGGTCGAGACAGCCAGCGACCGGCGCGCTTTCGGGCGATTGCCCTCGATTCTGGCAATACAGACCACAGAACGTGAAACTTAACACCAGTAGTAGTTAATAATTGAATCATGAATACATCGTCATCAGTCCGGGTCGGTATCGTCGGACTCGGCAACATCGGGCACCACCACGCAGACCGATTGGTCGACCTTGGTGCCGACCTCGTCGGCGGCCTCGACATCCAGGCCGACGCCCGACGACGGTTCGCAGAGAAGTACGACGTGAACACCTACGAAGAGAAAGCAGAACTGTTCGGTGAGGTCGACGCCGTCGTCATCACGACCCCGAACCGCTTCCACGAGGAGTACGCCGTCGCGGCCCTCGACGCCGGTCTCGACGTGCTTCTCGAAAAGCCGCTCGCGCACTCGCTCGAATCCGCCGAGCGCATCGCCGACGCCGCGAAGCAGGCTGATGGCTTCTGTATGGTCGGTTTCAACAACCGCTTTGCCAACCCCGTCGAAGTCGTTCGCCACTACTACGAAGACGGCCGGTTCGGCGACATGTCTCACATCGAAGCCAACTACGTGCGCCGACGCGGCATCCCCGGCCGTGGGTCGTGGTTCACCTCGAAGGATATCTCCGGTGGCGGCTCGCTCATCGACATCGGCGTTCACGCTATCGACCTCGCGCTCTACTTCCTCGACTTCCCCAAGGTCGTCGAAGTCTCGGGCGTCACTCGCTCGCAGTTCGGCGACAAAGACGACTACACGTTCGTCGAGATGTGGGGCGACGACGTCGGTCCCGAAGGGTTCGACGTGGACGACTCCGCGAGTGCGTTCATCCGAACCGCCGAGGGGACGACCATCTCGCTCGAAGTCGCGTGGGCGACGAACCGCCCGACCAACGACGAGTTCTTCCTCCGCGGCACCGAGGGCGGCGCTCGCTTCGACCGCGCCAGCCACGAACTCGAAGTGTACGAGGGCGGCACCGGCGGCGGCAACCACCTCAGCACGGCCAACATCGAAACCCAGCCCAACGACACCCACAAGTCCGAACAGAAGCTCTTCCTCGAAGCAGTCGCCGCGGGCGAACACCCCGGCCGAAACACGGTCGAACAGGGCCTCGCGGTCCAGCGCGTCATCGACGCCATCTATCGGTCGTCCGAAGAAGGCCGCTCGGTCCGCCTCGACCCCGTCGAAGCCCCACCAGCGAACTGAACAGACTCCGATAGCAAAACGCGCACACTCCCTTCGTCTCGTATCATGACACTCCTCGACGCACTCAAACGACCAGAGTACACCGGTGAGAACCGCTGTCCTCCCTGTACCGTCGTCAACGCCGTCGTCGTCGCGGCCGCGGCACTCGCGCTCGGATTCCTCTGGATTCCGGCCGGTGTCATCGTCCTCGGACTCGGCGCACTCGCCGTCTACTTCCGAGGCTACGTCGTTCCCGGCACGCCATCGTTCGCGCCCGGACTCGTCGCAGCCGTCGGTCTCGCTGGCGTCTTCGGCCACGACGAAGACGAACCCCGAAAGTCAGAGTCGCTCGACGCCAACGTCGACCCGGAGGTCATGCTCTCGACGCTCCTCGACGCTGGCGTACTGGTCGAAGAACCGGACGGCCTGTTCCTCGACGACGACGCCCGAGCAGAGTGGGAAGACACGATGGCGACGCTCCGAAAAGGAAGCGACGACGAACTGGCCGACGCGGTCGAAACCGCCGTTCCGTTCGAAGCCGAGGCGTCACCCGAGTACGACGGCATCGGACTCCACGGCCCCGACCTATCGGTCTGGCTCTCGCGCACGCAGGCTATCGCCGACGTTGCGACGCTCTACACGGTTATCGAACGCGGTGTCGACCCGATGGTCGCTCTCGCGGCGACAGAGCCGATTCGCATGTTCGCAGAAGTCTGTCCGTCCTGTGGCGGTGCACTCGAAGAAACGACGACGCGAGACTGCTGCGGTGGCACAGCGAGCATCTACGACTCGCCGGAACAGGAAGTCCTCGCCTGCGAGGAGTGCGGGTCGGTCGTCTACGAGTTCGACGAGGAGTAACGAAAAACGAAACGCGGCGACGAGTTAGGCGAACTGGTCGCGGTTCGGCACTTCGTCGCGGCCGAGCAGAATCTCTTGTCCTTCGACGTCTTCGAGCGCAGCGACGAGACCGCCGACTTCGACGATTCCTTCGTCGGTCTCGATGTGGAGCGACGCGACTTCTTCGGTGTCTTCGAAGGCCGTCTCGATGACGCGGCCCTCGACGACGATTGGGTCGCCCGTCTCGATGTCGCGGCCGGAGACGGAGGCGTAGAAGTTGCCGTCGAGTTCGCGGATGTCCTTGACTGCGCGGCGGATAGAGGCGTAGCGGCGCGGGAAGGGTCGCTTCTTGCCGTCGGCGACGATGGTCTCGGCAGTGCTCCAGAGGACGGTCCCGAAGAAGCCGCTCACGAGGAAGCCGAGCGCGGAGCGGTTGAAGATGACGCCGTAGCGGTCGCGGTCGTCGCGCAGGGCGTCCTGCGTGGCGTAGATGGAGTACTCGCCGTCGGCGACTGCGAGGACCGGCGTGGTGATGCCGCGGCGCGCGCGGGCGATGGTCGCCACGTCGAGGTAGTTGAACTCGCTCGGGTCAGGAGCGCGAGAGGCGGGCGTGATGAGCAGGTCGATGCTCACGCCGCTGTCGATGGCGGCGGCGAGGTCGTCGCGGAAGCGACGCAGCAGGTCGGGCGTCAACGAGAGGACGAGTTCGTACTCTGCGGCCTCGATAATCTCTTCGACGTAGCGCAGGATGGTCGACCGCGACTTCACGAGCGAGACGGCCTCGGTGTCGCGGGCGGGTGCGGTGTACCGCGCTTCGAGTTCCTCGATGAGTTCTTCGAGCGAGGTCTTGACGTTCGAAAAGGCGTCGTCGGGGTCGACGGCGACGATTTTCATCGGGCGCGACTCTCTGAGCTCGACCAGACCGCGGTCCGAGAGACTTCGGACCGTGTCGTACACCCGCGGTTGCGGGATGCTCGTTCGGTCGGCGATTTCGCTCGCCGTCAGTTGTCCGTGTTCGAGAACAGCGAGATACGCGTCGATTTCGTATTCACCGAGATTGAACCGCTCGCCAACGCGCTCCATCGTGAGGCGCAGTTCGTCAGCCATGGTCGTGTCCTCTACGGCATCACGTAAACCATTTACTAAAATTCGAGTAGCACCCCGTTCCGTAACGGGTGTAAAACGAAGTATCGGTTCATCACATATACATCCTATCATCGGGCAGGTCGGGTTCGCTTTCCTGGAGTCGGTCGGCGAGTTCGGCGTAGTACTGGCGGACTTCTGCGGCAAACGAATTCAGCGGAGCGGACGTTGCACCGAGGTCGTACACGTCGTTTGCGGCGTCGACGAGCCGAATCGCGGCCTCCACGTCTGGTGCCTGTGCGTGGACCGGCGTGACGAAGACGCCGACACCGAGTGGTGAGTCGATGCCGCGTTCGACCAGCGCCGCGTTCGCCCCGTCGAAGAACCCACACAGCAGCACGTTACTCGGTGTCGTCTCGTGAGTTATCTGGAACGCCGGTTGGTGTGCCTCACTGTAATCCATGCTGTTCTTACAAGTAATTGACACATATCCGTTCGTCCCGAGTCTGCCGCCACCGGCTCCGACAGTGACAACCCTTTTTTCGTCGCTCCCCGTTGCGATTGCTATGCGCGGAGTCGAGCGAAACACCGGCGATGTGGGTCGATTAGCGGGTGAGTCGCGGTGACTGCCACAAATTCCGCCTCCGTCGCGCTCCAGACGAGTGGCGTGACTCCGCCGGAGTTCGTCCCCGACTCGCTGATTTTCCCGGGATGGAACATCGTCACTGCAGTCCTCGTCATCGCGCTCAGCATCGTCGTCTCGAAGTACGTCGTTCGCCTGATTGGCCGCCCGGTCGCCCGTCAGTTCCACCGCCAGAGCGTCGCACAGACCATCCTCCGCATCGTTCGTCTGTCGATTGTCTTGACCGGGGCCGCGGCCGCCGCGAGCCTGGTCGGCCTCCAACTCGGCGACATCGTCCTCTCGGTGACGGTGTTCTCGGCCGTCCTCGGTATCGTGCTCGCGCCCATCGTCGGAAGTATCATCAACGGGGTGTTCATCCTCGCCGACCAGCCCTACGAAATCGGCGACATGATAGAACTCGACGACGGCACGCGCGGCTTCGTCGACGAGATAAACCTCCGCTACACGAAGGTGTTCACCCTCGACAACACCTTCCTCGTGATGCCGAACTCGACCATCCGCGAGCGCGACGTCATCAACTACTCCGCCGAGGACGAGCGCACACGCCTATCACTCGACATTCTCGTCACCTACGAGTCGGACCTCGACGCCGCCCGCAACCTCATCGAACGCGCCGCCCGCGACTGCGACCAAGTCATCGAAGGCGGGCCGGACATCCGCATCGGGAGCGCCCGCTACCCGGCGAAACCGACCGCGTACATCCAGTCGTACGCCGACAACGGCGTCCTCTTTCGCCTCCGGTACTGGTCGCTCAAGCCGTACAAACTACTTCGAATTCAGTCGGAGGTCCAGACGCGCCTCTGGGACCTCCTCGAAGAGTCCGACGCCAACATCGAGTTCGCGTACCCGCACACCCACCTCGTCTTCGACGAGACGAGTGGAGCGGTCCGCGTCACCGGCGACAGCGCAAACGGCGCGGCTCAAGTCGCCGGAGGGACCGCTGAATCGGACGCGCGGCACGTCGTTGCGTCGCCGCCGACAGATGCTGAGTCGGTGGCTGACACGCCGCTCGACGAGGAAGGGGATGGTGGCGACGAGAAGGGCGACGGCGAGAAAGGTGCTGCCGACGAGAAAGGCGACGGCGAGCGAGACGACGAGTAAACGAGACGCGAGACGACGAGAACAGCACCGCCGAAGCGTGACAGTCCGCGACCTCTCTTACCTGCCCTAACTGTCTGCGCGAACCGTAATCACCGTACAATCCAGTTTCTCCCGGAGGTACATGTCGATGTCAGGGTCGTCGAGGAAGCGCCGGAGCATCCGCCGCCAGCGACTCGCCTGCTTCGACCCGATGACGACGATGTCCGCTTCCTCGGCGGCCACCTCTTCGAGAATCGTCTCCTCGACGAGGAAGCCGCGACGGACGACGTAGCGGGCGCGAACGAGGGGGCCGAACTCGCGTTCGACCGCCCGTTTGAGTTCGGTTCGCGTCACCCCGCGGTTCGACTGGTAGAGGTCGACGTGGAGGACTGTCAACTCGGCGTCGCGCTCACGGGCGATTCGGACGGCCTCTTCGAGCGTCGCCCGCGAGTGTTTCGAAAGCGGGTACCGAACCGGGACCACGACGCGTGTCATACTCGGAACCCACTTGCCGGGCGTGCCTGAACCTTTCCCTCGCGGACGGACTCGCCGACGAGGGCGCGGACTGTCACCACGGGTCAGTCCTCTGCCGGGCGTGCGGACCGGCGCTCGATGCGTCCTTCGACTGCCGCGTCGAAGCCGACCTCGCGGGCATACTCCGCCAGCACCTCGTGTTGGATGCCGTACTCGCCAGCGCGGTGGGACTGCGTGACCGCCGGGAACTCCTGTGTCGTGTGGAGGATGTAGTCGCTCGTCGCGAGCGTGTAGTACGCGTCGGGGTCGATTGCCTCGCCGTCGACAGTCGCCTCGATGACCTCGTTTTGCTCGTCGTCCCAGACGATTCGCGCACCGCTAATCTGGGCGTGCCACCAGTCGGGTTCGCCGAATCCCATCGTCGCGCCGCGGGCGGCGTTGAACACCGCGAGGAGTTCCGTGCCCGTCACTTCGGCGACCACGAGTTGTTCTTCGAACGGGACCAGACTCACGAGGTCGGCGTGAGTGACGTCGGGACCGATTGGCGGGCCGGACCGGATGCCGCCGCTGTTTTGCAGGCCCACGTCGGCACCAGTCGCCCACCGGTAGGCGTCGGCGATGGCGTTGCCGATGCGACATTCGCCCGCGGCGACCGTCTCCTCTGAGCGGTCCATGGGCCGGTCGATTCGACACAGCACCTCGTCGAGTCCTGCGGCATCGACGCGACCGTTGAGCGCCCTGACGAACGATTCGTCGGGTCGGTACTCGGCGGTCTTGTGCCGAACCGTCTCCACGCGGTCGTCGTCGATGCGAACTTCCCAGACGACGTGACCGTTCGCGCCGGGGCGGACGATGGGGACGCCCTCGACCACGTCGTCGCGCTCGGCGTGGACGTGACCGCCGAGGATGAGGTCCACGTCGCAGCGGCGGGCGAGTTCGTCGTCGCCGCTGCCGAGGTGCGAGAGGGCGATGACGTAGTCGGCTCCGTCGTCGCGGAGGGCTGTTGCGGCCGCTGTCGCTTCGACGTAGGGGTCGTCGAACGTCACGTCGACCGCCTCGGGGTTGATAGAGCCGGTCGCAGGGTCGGTAACGCCGAAGAAGCCCAGCGTGACACCGTCTACGTCTCGGGTCGCCCACGGGACTGTCCCTTCGTCGGCGGCGAAGCGCTCGCCGTCCTCGTCGCGGATGTTACACGAGACCCACGTCGGAAGGCTGGCGGCGACGAGTTCGCGGAGGCGGTCGGGGCCGTAGTCGAACTCGTGGTTGCCGAACGTCTCCAGGTCGGCGTCGACGGCGCGGTAGAAGTCGAGAACTTGCCCGCCGCGTTCGACCAGCGAGAGGACGCCCGGCGCGCTGTTGTCGCCCGTGCCGACGACGAGCGTGTCGTCGTCGTCGAGCGCCGTGACGCACCCGGCGAGACGGCCGGCGCGCTCGGGGTCGTCGTAGACGTTTTCGAGGTCGGAGTAGTGGAGGAGCCGTGGCATTCGCTTCTCGTCAGTGATGTTTCGGGTGGACAAGAAGCCGTCGGGACGGTGTGGCCGACGAGGCCGACCGGGAGCACTCCAGGTACGGGACCGTGCCGCTCCGACGGTCGTCGGACGGTTCGACGCGTCAGTTCGGTGGTGCTACTACTCGCCTTGTTGCAGTTCGAAGGCGACTGTGACCTCTGCTTGGTACTCTCGCGTGTCGACAGACGCGATTTCGACGCCGAGTTCGTCTACCTCGACCCAGTGGACGCCCGCGAGCGTCTCTTCTGCGCGGTCGATGGCATCGTCCACGGCAGCGTCGAAACTCTCGTTACTCCGACCGATGAGGGTGATTTTCTTGAACACCATCTCTCGTGACTCTTCGTTTTACTATCACAAATAATCATTCCCGACTACGGTTCATCGCGGGGTCCGTTCGAGCCGCGTCTGAATCGCCCCGACGACGTCCGAGAGATGCGCCGTGCCCCAGAGCGCGACGATGAGGCCACCGACGGCGTCGAAGACGAGGTCCATGAGCGTGTCGTCGAGTCCGTACTGGGTCAGCACCGACCCAGTGCCCGCGAGTTCGGCGACGCCGGAGATGGCGAACTCGATGACCTCCCAGAAGACCCCAAACGCGAGGACGAAAAGCAGGATGAAGACGAACATGAACCGCGGCGGGAGGTAGATGGCGTCGGTGTGTTCGTCGAGCGCGCGCACCGTCGCGTAGCCCGCGCCTGCGACGACCGACGACGACAGGGCGTGCGTGAGGTGGTCCCACCACCAGATACCGGCGTAGAAGTTCGTCTCTGACCCGGGGAGTCCAACGGTCCCGAGGGCGTGGAGAAACGCCGCCGAGGAAATCCAGAGGGTCAGCCCGGTGTCCATCGGAATCCGGTAGTCGCGTTCGAGAATAGCGGGCAGGTACGTCACTCCGAGGCCGACCGAGGCGTTGACCACGATACCGATGTCACCCCTGTCGAGGCCGATGAAGACGAGACCGATGAGGATGACCTGCATCGCCCGCGAGAGTTGCTGCTGGCGGTGCGTACTGATGCGGAGTTTATCGCGAATTCTCATCGCGTCCCACCCCCGTCGTGTTCGACACGACCACTCGCGTCGGGGACGGTCCCCTCGGCAGCAGCGTCGTTCGACTCACCCACGTCGGCGAGGTCGGTCGGGAGTCGCTGTTTCGACCCAGAGCGTCGGCGGAAGTAGTACTCGAAGAGCAACCCTGCGAAGAGTCCGGCGACGGTCGCAGCGACGAAGTCCCACATCATCGCCTCCTCGATGACTGGGTCTGGGCGGCCATTGAACAGCAGTTGCGTGCCGAGATAGAGGTCCGAAAGCCACTGGACGACGGCCCAGACGCCCGCGGCGGCCATCGTCGCGATGACGACGAAGAAGACGGCGAACGTTCGGTTCATCCGAACCGGTGTGAACACGTCCAACTCGACGGCGACGATGAGCGCGACTGCTGCGACCGCGAGGTACGTCGAGAGCCGGCCGGTGAAGGCAAAGCCGCCGATAGTCTGCCCGCTGACGAGGACGCGAGACACGAGCGGCAGCGACGCGAGCGCGACCACCTCCCACGGGAGCATCGCAGTCGGTTCCCGGAAG
Organism: Haloferax elongans ATCC BAA-1513; assembly: GCF_000336755.1. GTDB lineage: Archaea > Halobacteriota > Halobacteria > Halobacteriales > Haloferacaceae > Haloferax > Haloferax elongans. Next base: position 240,744 of record NZ_AOLK01000021.1, read on the forward strand.
GAGACCGCTGGAACGACCACGAGCACAGCGACGGCCGCAGCGAATCCGCCCCAGACGAGGTCACCACCGGTCACGACGCTTCCGATAGCGACTGCGACGAGGAAGCCTGCGAACAGCCACGCCAGTGCTGCGTTGAGGCGTCGACTACGAACGAATCGACGGAGCCCAGTCTGCGCGGGTTGCGACATATCCGCACTATGTATTGGGCTGAGAAAACGTTTCGGCGGAAACGACGCTATGCGTTCACACCGTGGACGACTTGGTAGTCGTCTCCCCCCATGTTCGATACCCCGATAATGGCCCACTCGTACGGTAGGTCCACGCCACTGAGACGCTTTCGCAACGTCTCAGCGTGGTCGTTCCACGTCACGAAACAGCGAAGGCGATATTCTGTCTCCTCGCCTCCGTCCGGAAGTGCCGGTCGGCACTGAGACGCTTCACGCGAACCCATTGCGGTCACCTGGACCGTACGCCACTTGCGCTCGGCAAGCATATCGGGGCCATCACCTTTGATGGTGTACCCCAGCTTGCCGAATATCGACCGAGCCTCCTGAACAGGAGGCATCGAAGCCTGGGCCATGCACGTCATCGTACCACGCCACGTGACATAAAGATTGTCACGGTATGACATACCAAAAGTTGAGAGGTGGCTGTTCCCACCCTCGATTTTGTCGCATTCAAAACCTCACAACTCCCGCTCATCGTCGCCGGGAGTGACCAGAGTGACCAGAGGGACGATGACCAGAGGGACGAAAGAGACGAGCACCCAGAGAAAGACAAAAAGCCAGTGTCGGCTTCGAGTTGCGGTCGTTATTCGTGGGCAGCGTCCCACTCTTCGGGCTTTCGGACGTTACTGCACACGGTACACTCGACGCGACCCATCGTGTCCATCGCCGTGTCGAACGAGTCGCAGTTCCCGCAGCGGTATCCCCAGCGGCTTTCGGCATCTTCCGTCGAGTAGACGATGAAAAACGGTCCTTTCGCCCCGCGTTCGACCTCGTCGCGGGCGACGAAGACAGTCTTCCCACTGGATATGGTGTGAGATTCGAGTTCGGCCATGAAGCCCGGTTTGTCCTCGGGTGGCTTAAGGAGTCGGGGCCTACGTTCGGAAGGATTCACCGCACCCGCAACTGCTCGTCGCGTTGGGATTCTCGACGTGGAAGCCCGCACCCTGCAAGCCGCCTTCGTAGTCCAGTTTCGCACCGCTGATGTAGTTGAGGCTCGCCGGGTCGACGAAGACACGCAGGCCGTGTCGTTCCACGACGGTGTCGTCGTCCTCGGGTTCGTTGTCGAACCGCATCCCGTACGAGAGTCCGGCACAGCCGCCCTGTTGGACGAACAAGCGAAGCCCAGCGACGTCTGTATCCATCGACTCACCTTCGAGGAGGGAAATCGCCTCCTCCGCCGCGTCGGGCGTGACCACGACAGCCTTGTCTTCCGTTCCGGTCGTGGATTCCGTGCTCATACTACCCGTTATACTGTGGGAACGGTTAACTGTGGCGCCGGTTCAACACGACTCGCCTTCTGGTGGCTCACTTCACCCCTGTCGCAACTCGCGTTCGAGCGCGTCGGCCGCTTTCAGCGACAGTGCGGCGATAGTGAGCGTCGGATTGGCGGCCCCACCGGTGGTAAAGGCCGCACTCGACGCCACGAACAGATTGTCCACGTCGTGGGCTCGTAACTCCGCGTTCACGACGCTCGCCTCGGGGTCGTCGCCCATCCGTGCGGTTCCCATGTGGTGTGCACCGAGGCCGAAGGTATTGCTCGACGAGATGTCTGCGGTCGGAACGGGGAGCGCCCCCAGTATCTCCCGTTGCTTTTCCGTGGCGAACTCGCCGGTGGCCCGGGCGTGGGCGTCCGGTGAGAGGCGAACGTTCGGGACGGGGTCGCCGAAGGCGTCGGTCGTACTCCTGTCGAGCGTGATGCGATTGTCGGGGTCCGGCAGCATCTCGACGGCACCGTAAATCGCGAGTTTACCCGGCGTACTGTTGACGCGTGACTGGAGCGAGTCGAGCAGTTCGTCGCCCCACCGATTGCCCATGATAGTGTCGTCGAGGTCTTCGCGAAGGACGGCGTCGCCACCGCGGAGCGCGACTTCGATAGGCTTCACCGGCTGGATGTTTCCGAAGGTGAGCATGACGCTCCCCGGCGTCGGGTCGTCGTGGTCGTAGAACTCCTGTGACTGACTCGTGACGTAGCCGATTGGCTCCTGCTGAAGCGGTTCAGTGAGCGTCGCAAGCGAGTTCACATAGAGGTGGTCCATGAAGTTCTGCCCGACCGCACCGGACGAGTTTGCGAGTCCGTCAGGATGGGCGTCGGACGCCGAGAGCAACAGGAGGCGAGCGGTCTCGACACCCCCTGCGGCGAGGACGAACGAACGCGCTTCTTGACGGTATTGGGACCCATCGGGCGTCGCATACACCGCCGCTTCGAGTGTCTTCCCGTCAGCACCGTGTTCGAGGCGTCGAACGGTCGCCCTGTCGATGACCCGTGCCCCCGCTTTCTCGGCCTTGCGGATGTGGACGAACCCGGTGTACTTCGCGCCCGAGGGACAGACCGGCGTGCACGTACTGTAGCCGAGACACGGGCTTCTGCCGTCGTACGGCTCAGAGCAGATTGCCTTCGGCAACGAGTGGAACGCGATTCCCAGCTCCTCGCATGCGTCCCTGAACAGCGTGTCCGTGTGGCTTGGTGGGAACGCTGGCATCTGGAAGGGCGCACTGCGCTCGACGAACGGGTTATCGTCGTTTCCCGCGACACCGAGTTCCTCCTCGGCGCGAACGTAGTACGGTTCGAGGTCGTCGTAGGAGATGGGCCAATCGCTCGCGAGACCGTATCGAGACTGCATCTCGAAGTCTTTCTCGTGGAACCGAGGCGAGTATCCACCCCACGCGAGCGTCGTCCCGCCGACGCCCTTGACTCGCAGGTCGTTGAGCGGGTAGGTCACCTCTCCAGCAGTCGTGTACCGGTCGCGAGCACCGCCCATCTCCCAGACGTCGCCGAGCGAGTGAACCGGTCGAAGTCCCGTCTCCATACGGGCGAGGTCGTCGCTGCGGTCGAATCGGGGACCTGCGTCGAGGACGACGACGTCGAAGCCGGCGGTTGCGAGTTGGGCGGCGACGAGGCCGCCAGCGACACCAGCGCCGACGATACATACGTCGGCACGGGGGCTGGGCGTCCGGTCTGCGGTCGTGTCAGGTGTGCGGTTGGGGATGGGCATTACTCGGGTTTCCGTTGGTAGTCGTCGTATCCACCGGGGTAGCCAGTGGGGTTCTCGATGCCGAGGAGCTTCGAGCCCTTCGGCGAACTGTACAGCGCGTAGAGAAGCGCGTCGACGATGTAGTAGCGAAGTCGCGCGGCGGTGTCGCCGGTCGGGTCCGACGGGACGCGGTCGACAGCGAGGTCTTTCAGGTACTCGTCTCGGGTCTCCACCGAGAGGTCGGCGAAGTGCCGACCGAACTCGCGTCGCGACTCGCGGTCGAGTTCGGCGAGCGCCCGCTTGAGCTCTCGCGCTCGGTCATCGCCCGTTCGTCTGAAATAGGTCGTGACGAACCCAGATTCGACCGTGACGACCGACGGCAGAACGACTTCGGCGACGGCCAACATCGTCTGCACGTCGCGGTCTTCGAGCGTCCCCGGGTCGTTGGGTTGCAGTGGCCGTTGCGCGCCCACGACGCCGACGGCGACGGCACCGGCGGCCGCGAAGGTGATGAGCGCGTCGCGCCGGGTGAGGACGATAGCCTCCTGTCGCGAGTCCGGGCGGTGTCGCTCGGCGACCAGAATCGCGGCGAGCACCGAGAGCGCGGCGACGCCGAGGGCGATTTGGAGATGTCGCGCGCCGGGGCCGAAAAGCGGCGTGTCGAGCTGCAACAGGAAGCCGAGGCCGCGGTCAGTGAACTGTTTCGGACTGCTGGTCGCGACGATTTCGAACGTCCGGTATCCGATGCTGCCGACGACGCCGAGACCGAACCAGGCGAGGACGGTTACGATGAACGCAGTGCCGCCGTAGGTCCCTCGAAGTGGGAGTATCGGTGATGCGCGTTTCGCGATGTCGAGGTCGATGCCGCGGCGCGTCCCCACGCCGAACACGAGCGCGACGGCGACGAGCGGGCCGACGACTTGCGGGAAGAACAGCCGCGGCGCGACGAGAAACGGGACGGTTCCGAGCAGTTCGCCACCCCACGCGAGGGTCGCGACGCCGCCGAGAACACCAACCATGACGGCGAATTCGAGGGCAACGAAGTCACGAAGTGAGGAGAGTCGTACGTCGTCGCCGACCGCGAGGCGACGGAGCGCAAAGGGAACAATCGCAGTCACGCACGCCGAAAGGGCCCGAATCGGTGTCTCCCACCCGAGCGTCCCGCGGGAGATGTCGATAAACACCGCTCCAAGCGCCGACCCGATTGCACCCGGTGCGCCCCCAAGGAGACCCGCGACGACCCACACACTCGTCGCAACGTCGACTGTGCTGCCGACGAAGCCCGCGACGAGAGAGAGCACCACCCCGATGAGGGACGTCGCAATCACGACGGCCGTCACCTCACTTCTGGTCATCAGTCTCTAGTCGTCGTCTGACAAGATAAAAAGACGGGGCGACAGTATTTCACTAATCTCCGAATTTCGGAGGTTATAGACTATCTAACCTCGTTTTGAACGACGTAACTATGTGTCATAAAAATGGTTAGAAAGAAATTCAGACTCGTCGAAAGCGGTCGGCAGTTACTCGTCGAGACGCTCGCGGACGCTCTGTGCGTGCGCGTCGAGGCCCTCTGCCTCTGCGAGCGTCGTAATCGTCTCCGAGAGGTCTTCTAACGCAGCTTCGTCGAGTCGCTGGACGGTCGTCGAGCGGACGAAGTGGTCCACGGAGAGGCCGCCCTGTCGCTTTGCGCCCGCGCCGGTCGGGAGGACGTGGTTCGTCCCGGAGGCGTAGTCACCCGCCGCGACGGGGGTGTACGGTCCCAAAAAGACGCTTCCAGCCGAGTCGATGCGGTCCAAGAGGGCTTCGTCGTCGTCGGCCTGAATCGACAGGTGTTCGGCGGCGTACTCCTCGGCGAAGAGCACTGCCTCCGACATCGACCGCGCGAGGAGGACGCCAGAGGCGTCGTTCTCCAGCGCGGCCTCGATGGTCTCAGTCCGATTTCTCTCGGCGGCCTGGTTCTCGACTTCCGCGACGATGGCGTCTGCAATCTCCTCGTCGTCGGTGACGGCAACGACCGAGGCGTTGGGGTCGTGTTCGGCCTGTGCGACGAGGTCGGACGCGACGAACCGTGGGTCTGCGGTCTCGTCGGCGACGACGAGAATTTCGGATGGACCGGCGAGGAAGTCGATATCCACGTCGCCGCGGACTTCGGCCTTGGCGGCGGTGACCCACTTGTTGCCCGGCCCGACGACTTTCTGGACGGCGTTCACCGTCTCGGTCCCGTATGCGAGCGCGGCGATGCCCTGCGCTCCGCCGACAGAGTAGACGGCATCGACATCCGCGACGTGCATCGCGGCCAGCGTGACCGGGTTCATCGTGTCGGCCGGGGGCGTCGCAACTGCGACGTGTTCGACGCCAGCGACCTTCGCAGGGATGACGCCCATCAGGACGCTCGACGGGTACGCTGCCGTCCCGCCGGGGGCATAGACGCCGACGCGTTCGAGCGGGCGATAGCGCCGACCCAGTTCGCGCGTGCCCGAGTCGCCGCCGAAGTCCTCGCGCCAGTCGTCGGGTACCTGTCGCTCGTGGAACTCGCGGATGTTCGCCGCGGCCGTCTCGATGGCCTCGCGCACGTCGTCGTCGATTTCGTCGTAAGCGCGCTCTGCGGCGTCTGTCACGTCGATATTACCCACTTCGACCTCGTCGAACTCGCGGGAGAACTCGCGGAGTGCGACGTCGCCTTCAGTTCTGACGCGCTCGACGATGTCGCGGACGTCCGCCCGGACCTCGGCGACACCGGCGTCTCGCTCGAAGAAGGCGTGGCGAGCGTCGGGGCCGAGACCGGCCAGTTCGCGAACCTCGATGTTCATACCCGGCGTTGGCAGGCGGCGCGAAAAGTCGTTGCGGAACCGGTGGGGGTTGGCGGAGTGATGTGCGCCCGACAACCGTGGGCTGTCTTAGACCACGTCCCGACGCTCAGTGTAGGTCAGCGTCTGCTCGTCGCTTTGAATCGTCGTCTGGATGGTTATCCACCCGTCGGCTTGCTGGACCGCGAACGCCTCAGTGAACGAGAGTTCGACGCGACGCGTCGCGGTGTAGGACTCACCGCTTTCGAGGCCGCCAATCTCCTCTTTTCCTTGCCAGACGACGTCGTCTTCGGCGGTGCTGTTGCCGACGTAGATTCGACTGTAGACCGTGACACCGGTCGCAGCGTCGTCCTGCTGGTTCGTCACGCTACTCGTCACGTCGCGGCACGTCTGCCCGCACTCTTCGATGTCTTCGATGACGAACGTAAACGGCGGCGTCGAGGTCTCGTCAGACGAAGACTCGTCGGAATCGCCGCCGCTACTGTCACCGCCGTCGCCACCGCCGGACGAGTCGCCTCCGGAGCTCGGTGTTGCCGTCTGCGTCGGGAACTCACCGTCTAGCTCGTCGTCGTCGCTGGCGAACGGGCCGACGCCGGTCACAAAGGCGGTCGCAACACCGCCACCGACGAGTGCGAGGACCGCGAGGACGACCAGTGTAGATCGCTTCATTTCGGGCTCGATAGAGTGCTTGGGCTAGTTCGGGATGTATGCTTGGGCCGATGAGAGATGAGAGAGTGCCCACAGGTGGGGTTCGTCGGTGGTCGCCGTTCGGTGAGGTCCAGTACCGCTATTGGTGCAACCGTTCGCGCATCGCCGCGAATCCGGCGTCCACGTCAACGTCCACATCCTGCGCCTCCAGCGCCTCTCCCAGTGCGGTCATGAGGAACGCGACGTTCTCGGGCTGTGCAGCGTAGCCCATACACCCGATTCGGAAGATGTCGCCCGCGAGCGCGCCGAGACCGCCCGCGATTTCGAGGTCGTAGTGGTCGAGGACGTAGTCGATTGCCGCGCCAGCATCGACGCCACCGGGGACGAGCACCGCGTTGAGGCTCGGCAGCCAGTACTCGTCTTCGGGGTTGAGGCCGAGACCCATCGCTTCGACACCGGCTTTGAGCGCGCCCGCAACCCGGCGGTGGCGCTCCCAGCGACTCTCGATACCTTCCTCGGCGACGAGGCGGAGCGCCTCCCGAATCGCGTAGACGTTGGTGATGGGTGCAGTGTGGTGGTACGAGCGGTCGTCGCCCCAGTAGCCTTCGAGAAGCGAGAGGTCGAGGTACCACGACCGGGGTTCTTCCTCGCGTGAGAGCACTTTGTCCATCGCGCGGTCGTTGAGCGTCAACGGACTCGCACCCGGGGGACAGGAGAGGCACTTCTGCGGGCCGGAGTAGGCCACGTCGATGCCCCAGTCGTCGACTTCGAGTTCGACGCCGCCCAGAGAGGTCACGCAGTCGGCGACGACGTAGGCGTCGTGGTCGTGGGCGATGCTCGTCAGTTCGGGGACGTTCGGCTGCTTCACGCCGGTCGAGGTCTCGGCGTGGACGAAGCCGAACACGTCCGGTTGGTGTTCGTCGAACGCGTCCTGTACGTCGGCGGGGGCGAGCGGCTTGCCCCACGGGGCATCGACGTGGACGACACTCCCACCGGCGCGTTCGGCCATCGACTCCATGCGACCACCGAAATAGCCGTTCGTCGGCACGAGGACGGTATCACCCGGTTCGACGAGGTTGCCGATGGCCGCCTCCATCGACGCCGACCCGGTCCCCGAGACGGGTATCGTCCACTGGTTGTCGGTTCGGAACGTATAGCGCATGAGTTCCTGCACCTCGTCCATAATCTCGATGAACGAGGGGTCGAGGTGCCCGACGAGCGGCGTCGACATCGCGCGGAGGACGCGCGGATGAACGTCGCTCGGACCCGGCCCCATCAGCGTTCGATTCGGCGGATTGAGTTCGCCGACATCGGGTGCATCTGACATGGTGTGTGCTGTGATGCCCCACCGTAGTGTAAAAGGTGTGTTTGCGGAACCGACACCCGGCTTCGGTGCCACACCATGGCGTCCCGACCCACGAAATCATCACCGAAGCAACTCGGCGACTTTCTCAATCGGGTGCGGAGGTCTGTGCGTGGCTTCATCTCGGTCTGTGAGTTGCGTCCGACACGACGCCCCGGGTGCGACCACGGTGTCGCCGCTGCTCTCGTCCACCTGCTCGAACAGGATTCGGCCGATGGCTTTCGAGAGGTCATAATGCTCGGACTCGTAGCCGAAACTCCCGGCCATCCCGCAGCATCCCGAATCGAGTGGGTCCACGTCGTAGCCGACGCGCCGGAGCACACCGACTGCGTGGTGGTCCTTGTTCAGCGCCTTCTGATTACAGTGGCCGTGGTAGGTCAATGACTCGGGCGAGTTGCGGCCGCCGTCTGCCGCGGCTTGGGGAGTCGCAGCCGAACTCCCCGCTCGTCCTCGAACGTCGAGTTGTTCGTCGAGTCGGAATACGTCGATGAACTCCATGACGCCGTAGGCGGCCGCGCCGACGTCCAATGCGGCCTGTCCATCGAGCAGGTCGGCGTACTCGTCTTGGAACATCACCGCGTCGGACGGTTCGGTGAACACGACCGACCAGCCGTCTTCGACGAATGGCCGCAAGCGCCGGACGTTGTGATGTGCCCGCTGGCGCGCCACGTCGAGGAAGCCGCCGGAGAAGGCTGCCCGGCCGCTCGGAGCGACGTTTTCGGCGAGTTTGACGTGGACGCCCGCCGCTTCGAGGGTTCGCACTGCGGCCTTGCCCACCTCGGGAGACACGTAGTTCGTGTACGTATCTGGGAACAGAAGCACCCGGTGGGTCGCGTCGGTCGGGGAGACTGCAGACCGTCGGCTGTTCATCCAGCGTTCGAGCGTGTTCCGGGTGAACGTCGGCAGGTCTCTGTCGGCAGCGATGCCGAGATAGCGGTCCATCACGGCCCGTGCCCCGGGAACCGCCGTGAGCCAGTTCGAGACTGGTGCGAGTTTGCTCCCTAACTTCGCCGCGGCGTCGATTTGCGCGAAGAGTCGCTCCCGGACTGACGACCCTTCTTCGGTGTGGTACTGGTGTTTGACCTCGGCTTTCAACTTCGCGAGGTCCACGCCCGTCGGGCAGTCGTTCTTGCAGCCCTTACACCCGATACAGAGGTCGAGCACCTCTTTTTGGAATCGCTCGGCGTACAGCTCTGATTCGGGCAGGTCGCCGCTGATGGCCGCGCGAAGCATGTTCGCCCGGCCGCGGGTCGTCTCCATCTCGTCCCGTGAGGCGCGGTAGGTCGGACACATCGTTTCGGACCCCGTCTGTCGGCAGGTGCCACACCCGTTGCACAGTTCGACGAGATGCGAAAACCCGCCTTCGTCGTCGAAATCGAGTGCCGTGGTTGGTTCGAGCGAAGAGTATTCTGGCCCGTAGCGAAGGTGCTCGCGCATATCAGTCGGGTCGTCGTCGCGATAGACGACTTTCCCCGGGTTCATCCGCCACTCGGGGTCGAACGCGGATTTGAGGTCCTTGAACGCCTCCCAGAGGTCCGGGCCGTACATCTTCGGATTCCACTCGGTTCGCGCGAGACCGTCGCCGTGTTCACCCGAGAACGCGCCGTGGTGCGCCAACACGAGGTCGGTCACGTCGTCGGTAATCGAGTGCATCGTCTCGATGCCGTCGGCGTCTTTCAGGTTCAAGATGGGCCGAATGTGGAGCGTGCCGACCCCGGCGTGGGCGAAGTAGGCGGCCGACGTGCCGTGGTCGGCCAGCACCGCCTCGAACGACTGGACGTACTCGGCGAGTTCCTCGGGCGGAACGCTCGCGTCCTCGATGAACGGGTAGGGCTTCGGGTCGCCCGGAAGTGACATGAGAAGCGGAATCGCCGCCTTTCGGAGCTTCCAGATGTCACCCTGCGCCTCGTCGGAGTAGGCTTCGATGGCGTCGAAGGCGGTGCCGCCGCCGTCCTCATCGGTGTGGGCGTCCCGTTCGGCGTGGGCATCTCCGTCGTTGTGGGCATCCCCGTCGGCGTGGCTGTCGTCCGATTCGAGGAAGTGCTCGTTCGCCCGCCGAATCGTCGCCTCGAAGTCGTCGTGCAACTCGGAGTCGAACTCCAGCATCAGCGTCGCGGCCGCCCCGTCGGGAATCTGCTCGACGTACTGGGCGTACTCGCTGGACTCGCGGGCCATCCGAAACACCTCGTCGTCCATGAGTTCGACCGCGCTGGCGTCGAAGTCGAGAGCGTCCGGAACCGCGGCCATCGCGTCGACGAGGTCGTTGTAAGCGTAGAGGACGAGCGCCGTTTCCTCGGGGACCGTCACCAGCGAGATGGTCGCTTCGACCACCACGCCGAGTGTCCCCTCGGCACCGACGAACAGCTTCGAGAGGTTGATGACGCGCTCGCCGTCGTCGTTCTCGAAGACGACCTTGTGGAGGTTGTAGCCAGACACGCAGCGTTTGAGTTCGGGATACCGGCGTTCGATTTCGGCGTCGTTGTCCTCGACGAGCGCCCGGACAGTCCGATAAATCTCGGCCTCGCGGTCGTCTTTCGAGACGATGTCGTCCCACTCGTCGCTGTCGAGCACGACGTCGCGGGTGTGAATCTCCGACCCGTCGGCGAGGACGACGCGCAACTCCTCGGTGTAGGCGTCGGTGATACCGTACCGAACCGAGTGCGCACCGGTCGAGTTGTTGCCGATGCCGCCGCCGATGGTGGCGCGGTTCGACGATGCCGGGTCGGGCGCGAACTTGAGACCGTACTGCGCAAGGTGGTCGTCGAGGTCGTCTTGCACCACGCCGGGTTGGACTGTCGCCCGGCGGTTCTCGGGGTCAACCGCGACGATGTCGTCCATGTACTTCGAGAAGTCGAGGACGACACAGCCGGGACCGACAGACTGTCCCGCGAGCGACGACCCGGCACCGCGCGGCAGAATCGGTACGTCGTGCTCGGCCGCTGTCTCGACTGCTGCGCGAACGTCCGCGACGGTTTTCGGGATGACGGCGCCCGCCGGGCGCGCCCCGTAAATCGACCCGTCGGTCGCGTACAACACCTGCGTGTACTCGTCGAACCGAACCTCTCCAGCGACGACGCTACGCAAGTCTGCCGCCAGCGCGGCGTACTCGGCCACGTCAGCTACGTCGTAGGCCTGCGACTCCTGAAACGCCTGCAAGTCACTCAGGTCGCCGCCGCCCGTCGTCGCGGGTGGTCGGGTCGCCCGCGTCTGGTCGTCGCCAGTCATTATCATATATAATCATGTAAATAGTGAAAAGTGTGTGTGCAGGCCGTCACATTTGCCAGCCTCGGTAACTGTCACAGTTACTGGAACGTGATACAGTGGTCGAGGTGATACAGTGGTCGAGAGGACTCACTGTGGCAGATTTCGGGGATAGTTTCCGACACCAGTCTCGGCGGCCCCCTCGACGATGACCCACCCGCGCTGGTCGGCCGGTAGGTCGTAGACGTACACGCGGTCGGTGTACTCGTTGTAGTTCCATCCGCCGACCCACCACGAGTTGGTGCCGCGGAGTTCGACAGTCACGGACAGTTCGGTCGTCTCCGGGCCGTCGTACGAGACGAATATCTGCGTGTCGTAGCTGTAACACTGCACGTCGTCGTCCTCGTACGGCCACGCACAGGGGACTGCGGTCACGTTCGACCGCGGTTCGAACAGCGGTTCTGTCCCTTCGGGTGCTCGGGTTTCGACAGAGCGGTTCACCGTCCGGTCGGCGGTCAACTCGATTGCATCGTGGTCGACTCTGACGACATCGGTGTCGTTTTGGTCGTACTCGTCGGCCGAGACTCGTTCCCACCGAACGAGTCGGTCGTTTTCAATGACCGGGCGGTGATACGTCGGGTCGGCCGGGAGTTCGTCAGCTTGGAGTCTGAGCATCGGTCCGTACTCCGTTTCGACTACGTCGTACGACCACGTCTCGGGGAGTAGGTACTCCCGCGTCTCGATGACGTCCGCGACGGGCGAGTCGCCGTCGACGACCGGCAACGGGGCCAAGATGGTCACGTTCGAAATCGGCTCGTTCGCCGAGACGCGGACTTCGTAGGAGTACTCGCTCCCGTAGGAGTTCAAAAACGAGAGTCGCCCGAACGCCCAGAGGCCACCACCGATTGTGGCGACCACGAGGAGGACGGCGACGGCGACGATACCGAGTGTGCGGGACTTCATGCCTTACACGGACGTTTCTTCGGGCTCGCCACCAGCCGCCACGTCGCCGTCGACCGCCACGTCACCCGCCTCGACGAGGGCGGCGAAGTCGGTGGCGAACGCCTCGACTTCGTCCCAATCGGTGTACTCGTAGTCTTGGGAGGTATCCGTCTCGCCGATGGTCTCCTGCGTGATGCGCTTCATTATCATCCGCGTGAAGAACCCGTACTTCGAGTAGCGGAGCGCACCCCCGAAGGCTCCGATTCGGTCCGGTTCCCACCCAGTCTTCTCGACGAACTCCTCGATGTACTCGGCGACGTGCGCGTCGCTCTCTTTGCTCGGGAACGCCGACGACAGCGACACTTGGAAGAACGCATTCGGCCGCGTTTCGAGTGCCTCGCGGTGCTCCCTGACGAAGCGGTGTACCTTCGTTCCGTGCTTGCCCATGTGGATGGACGACCCGACGAGCACCGCGTCGAAGTCCTCGACCGACAGGTCTGTCGGAACGTCGGCGACTGAGACCGCAGTTGCTTCGTGGCCCCGGCCGTCGAGTACTGCGACGATTCGCTCAGCTATCTTCTCGGTCTGTCCCTCTTTGCTGCCGTATGCGACGAGAAACGATATCATCACCACTCACCACATGTCGATTCGCTGTCCACCGAGATAACCCCGATAGCAGCCTCTCAGTCGCCGAGAACCGGTCGCTTCGGAAATTCGTCGAATGGTAACGACTTTGCCGCCACAGCCGACTACCAACAGATACAACCAATGAATATCCCCATGGACACGTATCTCGTCACCCAGTCGGACCTGTCGGGCGACAGGTCGACGACCGAGGTCGTCGAGGCCGCGGTCGCCGGTGGCGTGGACTTCGTGCAACTCCGCGAGAAGCAGGCGACTGCCCGCGAGCGCTACGTCCTCGCCAGCGACGTGCGCGAACTGACAGCCGAGGCGGGCGTCCCGTTCGTCGTCAACGACCGCATCGATATCGCCGCGGCAGTCGACGCCGACGGCGTCCACCTCGGCGACGACGACCTCCCGATAGCGGCCGCCCGCGACCAGTTGGGCCGAGACGCCATCGTCGGCCGGTCGGTCTCGACGGTCGAGGCTGCACAGGCCGCGGAAGACGCCGGTGCCGACTACCTCGGTGTCGGTGCCGTCTTCGCGACCGACTCGAAAGACATCGACGACGACGAGTACGAAATCGGCGTCGAGCGAGTCGCGGCCGTCGCAGACGCCGTCTCGATTCCTCTCGTCGGTATCGGAGGTATCACCGCCTCGAACGCGGCTGACGTGGTTGCCGCCGGGGCCGACGGTGTCGCGGTCATCACAGAAATCACCGACGCGGGCGACCCCGAAGCTGCGACGCGCCAGCTTGCGACCGCGGTCGACGACGGGAGGGACCGCCAATGACACGCTCGTCGGGCGGTCTCGACCGCGACCTGGACCTCCAGCGCGCGCTCTCGGCCGTCACGTCGGCCGAACCCCTCGTCAACTCGGTTACCAACGAAGTGACCGTCAACGACGTGGCGAACATCACGCTCCACTGGGGCGGCCTGCCGGTCATGTCCGACGACGAGCGCGAAGTAGGCGACATGGTCTCCATCGCGAGCGGCTGTCTCCTGAACATGGGGACGGTCAGCGAGACGGGCGAAGAGACGATGCTGACCGCGGGCCGCGCCGCGGGCGAGAACGACGTGCCGCTCGTCGTCGACCCCGTCGGCGTCGGTGCAACCCCGACTCGCTCTCGCGTCGCCGACAGACTCGTCACGGAACTCGACGTGGACGTGCTCAACGGCAACTACGGTGAAATATCCGCGCTCGCCGGTGCCGATGCGGAAGTCCGCGGTGTCGAATCGGTCGGCGAGTACGCCGAAATCGCGGCGACTGCGGTCGCGTGCGCCCGCGAAACGGGCTCTGTCGTCGTCGCATCCGGCGAGACGGACATCGTTGCGACCGAGGAACTCGCCTACGAGGTCCACGCGGGCCACGAGATGATGGGAACCGTCGTCGGGACCGGTTGTATGCTCGGCGTGACGCTGGCGACGTTCGCCGCCGCCATCGACGACCCACTCGAAGCCGCGCTGGCAGGGACGATGGCCTACGGACTGGCTGGCGAACTGGCCGCTGACGGCGTCTTCGGCGAGTATCACGGCCCGGCGAGCTACCGCGTCGCGTTCCTCGATGCGGTTGCTGGCCTCGCAAACGGGACGGCCGCGGAGCGGTCCGACGACCCGCTTCCCGACCTCGCGGACCGAATCGAACGAATCGAAATCGAGGTGCAGCCGTGAGCGACGACATGCTCTCGCCGACGCCCGAAACCCCGCCGTACGCGCTCACCATCGCCTCCAGCGACTCCGGCGGCGGCGCGGGCATTCAGGCCGACCTGAAGACCATGACGCGCCTCGGCGTCTACGGTGGCTCGGTCATCGTCGGCGTGACCTCGCAAAACACCCGCGGCGTCACCGGAACGCACGTCCTCCCGAGTGAGACAGTGCGAACTCAGTTCGACGCCGTCGCCGACGACTTCGACATCGGCGCGATAAAACTCGGAATGCTCGCCACGGCCAAGGCAGTCGAGACGGTCGCAGAGTGTCTCTCCGACTCTGACGCCCCCATCGTCGTCGACCCCGTGATGGTCGCAACTTCGGGCGACCGCCTCCTCGACGAGGACGCCATCGACGCCTACGACGACATCTTCGCGCAGGCGACGCTGGTGACACCGAACGCAGACGAGGCCGCGGAACTCACCGGCCACGTGCCGGACAGTCCCGAGGCAACCCGCGAGGCCGCCGACTGGTTCTTCGAGCGCGGTGCCGACGCGGTCCTCCTGAAGGGCGGTCACGTCGAAACCGGCGACGGAACAGTCGCCGACACGCTCGTCACCCGCGATGAGACGACGACGTTCACCAACCCGCGAGTCGACACCGACCGGACTCACGGCTCCGGGTGCACGCTGTCGAGTGCAATCGCGGCCGGACTCGCCCGCGGCGACGACCTCGAAACCGCCGTCGAGCGCGGCATCGCGTTCACGCGGGCGGCGCTCGCCGCACCCGCAGACGTCGGACAGGGCGCGGGAAGCGTGAACCACCTCGCCGACTTCGGCGACGGCTAAGCTCGGAATCATACTTGGTGGCGCTACGCGACCGGCGATTCGTCCGCCTCGACTCGGTAGTCGATGCCGAACTCGCGTTCGAGGAGGTCGTCCCACTCTGCCGCTCCAATCTCGCGCTCGCTCGACTCACTTCCGACGTACCGCGTCAGCGACTCCGGAGCGAGTTTTCGATGGCCGTCCTCGGTCGGCCGGATGACGACGGGGTCGCCGGTAAACGACGACTCGGGGGCGCTCTGGAGGTAGTCGCACGTCGCCTCGAAGTACGTCAGCATGCGCGGCGTGTCCGAAAACAGGTAGCGGTCTTGCCATTCTCCGTCGGGTTCGTAGCGGTACTGCGTCAGATGCGTCTCGTCCGGGCGGTCGCTCTCGACGACGCGCCACGAGACGCCCGCTTCGTCGGTTCGGACCTCGCCATCGAGTGGGGTCGGCCGCCGCATCGAGGGGACGCCCATACCGACGTCGACGACGTATCTCCGGTCGAGTTCGACGACGTTCGAGTGGTGGTTCGCCGGTGGGCGACCGACGCCGTCGTCGTCGAGGACGCGCGCAGCCACTCTGTCGGCGTCGAATCCGAGGTCGGAGAGCAGCCAGTTGAACAGGCCGTTGAGTTCGAAACAGAAGCCGCCGCGCTCGCGCTCGACGACTTTCTCGAAGAGGTGCGGCAGTTCGAGTCGGACGCCCTCGCCGTCGTCTGTCTCGTCGAAGGGATGGCCCGTGACGGCGAGCGTCTCGAAGGGAATCGTCGTCACGTGGGCGTGTTGGAGGCGACGGAGCGACGAAAGCGACGGCTCGCCGAGTGAGTCGGGGTCGATACCAATTCGGGAGAGATACGTGTCGGAGTTCATAGGAAACTGGGTGCCGTCCGAGTCAGTTCACTGCCGTCTCGACGGCGGAGGGCCGAGTGGGGGATACCTACCTCACTGCAGCTACACGTACTCACTCGTCCCTCAAAGGCGCTCGCTGAAGGAGAATTTAGTAAGGGATCTGAGTGGTCGAGTCGCGCCGACGCTCATCGACTCCACTGTCCCAGCGAGTGTTCCATCCACGCGCCGATATCGGACGCCGCGACCTGCTCGTACATGCGCTGGAATCGCTCGGCTCGCTCCGTTTTCGGGGCGTCCAGCGCGGCCTCGATTTGCGCCGCAAACCCGGCGGTGTCGTGCGGATTGATGGTGAACGCGTCGTCGCCGATGAGTGTGTGGACACCCGCGAACTTGCTGAGGACCAACGCTCCCGAGGCTGACTGGTTCGCGGCGACGTACTCCTGTGCGACGAGGTTGTAGCCGTCCGCGAGCGGGCTCACGATGCACACGTCGGCGTTCCGATAGAGACTGCTGATTTCCGCGCGGGTGTAGCGACCATCGAGATAGACGACTGGCTGCCACTCTTCGGTTCCGAATCGGTCGTTGAGGTGGCGTATCTTCTCGAAGATATCCCGCTGGTAGCGCTCGTACTCTGGAATCTGCTCGCGGGTCGGCGACCCCTTCTGAAGCAGTCGGAACGACCCGCGCAGGGAGTCGTCGCGTTCGAGCAGGTGTTCCACGGCGTCGAGTCGCTGGAGGATGCCTTTCGTGTAATCCAGTCGGTCGACGCTGACGGCGATTCGCTCGTCTGGGGCGATTCCCTCCCGTTCCCGGAGGTCGCGCCAGAATCGTTCGGCTTCGGGACTCTCTGCGAGGTTATCGACCGTCTGGGTGTCGATGCCGACGGGCGCGACGTACACCTCGACGGTTCGACCCTCGTGGGTCACCTGAAGCGCGTCGGTGTCGACTTCGGCGTCTGGAAGGGTTCGCTCGACTGTCGCGAGGAACTCCTGTGCGTAGCCGTGGGTGTGGAACCCGATGCGGTCGTTGCCGAGCAATCCGGTCAACAGAGCCGCTGCGTGAGGACTCCGGTCGAACAACTGCGCCGGCGGCCACGGAATGTGCCAGAAGTGCTGAATCGTCACGTCGCCGTCGGTCTGACGACGGACGAGTTCCGGGACCAACGCGAGGTGGTAGTCGTGAACCCACAGAAGCGCCGTGTCGTCATCCTGCCGGGCGAGTGCGTCGAGGGCGGCACCGGCGAACTGCTCGTTTACCGCGGTGTAGGCGGTCCAATCGTCCGGCGAGGCTCGAATCCGGTCGACGTGTTCGTGACAGAGGGGCCAGAGGACTTGGTTGCTGTAGCCGTAGTAGTAGCCCTCGTAGGGCTGGTCGGGGATGTCGAGTCGCTTGAGCGAGTACTGTCCGTCGTCCGGTGGGACGGTAACGTACCCATCGCTATCTGTCACGTCGAAGTCGGCGCGGCCGTGGCCGTGTGCGACCCACGTGCCGCCGATTTCGCGCATCACGTCGTCCATCGCGGCGGTCAGTCCGCCGACCGGTTTGGTCACGTCGTTCGGCGCGTCGTGGACGTACGGCTCGCGGTTGGTGAGCACGACGAGTCCGGTGTCGGTGTCAGTTTCTGTCACAGCTCTGGGGTAGGTGGTCTCGACTCCATCTCAGTTCGTGTCGGGGTAGGTCGTTTCGGGCCGTGTCGGGTCGTGTCGGGGTGGGGTCGTTGCGGGTCGCGCCGGGTGGTCTCAGGTCGCGTCTGGTCGTTTCGGGGCAGTCCGGTCGCGCCACATTGCTTCGACACCGTACCGTGGCCAACACGTCGTTCGGCACGGTGCTGACAACTCATGTGGGTGTACGGTTGCTCGCCTAAAACAGTCTCTATCGCCTCGGCCGTTCTCCGCAACTTCCGTGTTGACTACGCGCCGTCTTCCAGAGTATCGACGAGTTCGTCGACGAACGCCTCGACCGTCTCGTACGGGTAGCCATCGGGCGAAACCGCGAGTTGGAGTTCGGACGGCGTCACCTCGGAGTCCGCAATCTCGAAGCTCGCGTTGTCTCCCGACCGGAACGCCGCCGAGAGGTCGTGCGGCCCGGTTATCGGGAGGTTCACCTCCGAAAACGCCTGTTCGAGCTGTGTTCGAACCTCGCCGGAGTCGGCGTCAGTCATCGCTCCCACCTCGGACAACAGCGAGTTAAGTCTGTCTCAGCGACCCACACCTCAGCGGTTGATAGACCGCGTGAGCGTGAACACGAACAGCGCGATGAGGAACGCGCCGAGGAACGCCTCGACCTGACTGAGGAAGTTAATCAGCGGTATCGACACCTTCGACGCCTGCCCGAGCAGGAGCGTCACGAACGAGCCGATACTCAGTATCCCGTAGTTCAACGGATTCTCGTAGAGGCCGGGTGCGAGGACGTAGTAGAGTACTGAGAACAGGGCGACTGCAAGCATCGACGTGCCGACGACGTTCGAGGGGCGCTCGCCGTAGCCAGTCACCCAGTCGAGAACGAGGTTACTCGCCCAGCGACGCCGGTAGCTGGCCCATTCGACCCGCGAATCGGCTTCCGACGCCAACTCGGCGTAGCGGTCCCGCCGGTGGCTCATTTCGAGACGGAAGAACTCGGCTGCCGATTGGTTGTCGTTGATTTTGCTCGCGCCGTTCTTCGCGTAGAGGTAGGTCGATTCGAGTCCCTCCGCGTCCGGGTCGTCCCAGAGCGCCCCGTCGTAATAGCGGTCTGGGTCGCGGGCGAGTCCCTCGGCCGCCCGGTCCCGTAACTCCTCGTACCTGTCCGATTCGAATGCGTGCCCGAATTCCGACTCCTCGTCGCTGCGCGCCTGCGTGAGCGCGAGTCCGTAACTCGCCAGCGACGACGCCCGTTCTCCGAGGTCGTCGGGGTTGCGGTGTATCTCGAACTGGTTCGCCGCGAGGTCGATGTCGTCGTCGCGGTAGTCGAACGCGTCGAATCGCGTCCGGTAGAACCGGATTCGAGAGAGCACGTCCACGTCGTCGGGCGCGGCGAACTCGACGGTGCCGAGTGTCGCGCCTGCAACGTCGTAAATCGCGGTTCCGTCCGTGGGTTGTTCGAGACAGCCACCGGCAATCGTGCTCCCCTCGAGACAGACGTACGAGTCGTTTGGGGCGCGAGTCACATCCGGTCGCACGCGGAGGCGACGTTCGATAGTCGTCTCTTTGAGGTTCAACGCGCCCGCCGGGTCGACCCCGCGGAAGTCCGCCTCCTCGAAGCTCGCGCCTCGGAACACGGTCTGTTCGAGGACTGCGCCCGAAAAGTCGGCGGCGTCGAACGTGCAGTCCTGAAAACTGGCCCAGCCGAGGTGGGTGTCCGAGAAGTCCGCTTCGAACTCGAAGGTAGACTCGTAGAACGAGACCTCGCCCAGTGACGCACCGGAGAAGTGCGCCCGCGAGATGCTGGTGTGGATGAAGTTCGCGAGCGCGAACGACACGTCGTTGAAGTACGCGCCGTCGAACGCCGTGTCTTTGAACACTGCCCGGTCTATCGTCGCACCGCGGAAGTCCGCCTCGTCGAACGACGCGAAGTAGAAGTTCCCGACCCCGAACGTCACGTCGTCGAAGTCGCACAGTCGGATGTCGGCGAAGGAAAACCGAGCCGTGTTGATGGTGGCCTCGTCGAAGGACGCCCGCCGAATCGAGGCGCGGTCGAACGCCACGCGCTCGGCGTCTGCGTCGCGGAAGTCGACGCGCTCGACGGTTGCATCTTCGAACGAGACCGTGCCACAATCGGCCGACGCGAACACGGCGTCGTCCAGCCTCGATACGTCGAGCGTGAGGTCGGCGACCGTCGCTCCGAAACACCGAATCGACTCGAACGTCCCGTGAAGGTGGCTCTCGCCGGAGATGGTTGCCCCGCTCAAATCGAGTTCGTGGGTGACAGTTGCGTTCGTACAGTCGAGCGAGCCGATGGTCGCGTGCCGAAGGTCGATTGGATAGTTGTTGTCGGCGTCTATCACGACCGAATCGAGACAGAGCGTGTCGAACTTCGCGCCGACGAACTGCTTTTTTCGGCGTCGCTCCGTCCGGTCGTCGCACTCGGCGGCCTCCGTCAGGACGTCCAGGAGTGCTTCGCTCTGGTCGATGTCGCCAGGTCGCTCCGCAGGCGGGAGGTGCAGCAAATGAAACGGACAGTGGTCGGACCCGGAGACGGGGTCGTGCGGGCACTCCCACTGGCCGTCGTCTGTCAGGGAGTCGTCGCCGCGGAGCGGGCTCTCCAAGTCGTGGTCAGTCTCCCACTCACTCGGGTCGAAGACGAACGTGCAGGTGGACTGGTCAGTCGTCACGTCGTGCACCCGGTTTCTCGACGCAACTGTTTCTTCCCTCACTCGTCGCCTCGCTCGCACCAGTCGATTCAGTCATTCGAGGTGTCAGCCAGCCCGACACACCACACCCACATCAACATTTGGTTGGCCGGCCTCGTCGGGGAGTTGTCGGCCAGTTTCGCTGCAATCTGTCCTCACTCGACCGATGTGCTTTTTGTTCGGCAACCGTCCTACGCACATATGAGAACGGTCGAACTCGGCGACTTCACCGTCGGTGACGGGTACCGCCCGCGAATCATGGGTGTGCTGAACATGAGCCCAAGTTCGGGGTGGAAACCGAGTATGCACGCCGAAATCGAAGACGCCGCGCGGTTCGCCGAAGACGAACTCATCGGCGAGGGTGCCGACATCGTCGACATCGGCCTCCAGTCGGCGAACATCAAGTACGACGTCCTCCCGGCCGAGAAGGAACTCGAACGGTTGGACAAGGCCGTCGCCGTCATCGACGAAATCGGCGACGACGCCGTCTTCTCTATCGAAACTCGGTACGCAGACGTCGCTGAAGAGGCCCTCACTCGCGGCTTCGACATCGTCAACGACGTCGCTGGCTTCGCCGACCCGCGAATGCGCGAAGTCTGTGAGGACTACGACGTGCCGAACATCAAGATGGCAAGCCCGCCGGACCGCCAGAACCCCGGTGCGGTCATCTCGATGGAAGAGACCTTTGCCGCGCTCGAACGCGGCGGCTTTACCGACAAGACGATTCTCGACCCCTCCTTCGGGAAATGGACGCCCGAAAAGACGTTCGCGGACGACCGCGAGCGCTTCCGCCGACTCCGTGAGTTCCGCGCGTTCAACCGCCCGCTCCTGACAGCGACGAACCGCGAGGACTTCCTCGGCGACATCGCCGGGCGAATGGAAAACGAAGACCAACTGCCGGTCAGCCTCGCCGCGGCGACGATGGAAGTCGAACGCGGCGCGCACATCATCCGAACCCACGACGTAGCCGAGACGCGCGACGTGGCGCTCGTCGCCCACGCCCTCGGCACCGACCGACTCGTCGACGACGACGCCGTCCGGGTCGTCGAGTACACCGATATCTCGCGCCGCGAAGCCGAGAAACAACTGGCCATGCGCGGCGGTGACGACGCGAGCGCCGCGACCGGCGTGTCGCTCTCGTTCGTCGCCGAAGGCCTCGAACAGCGCGACATCGACGCCCTCGAATCGGTCTGTGTCGAGTACGACGTGCCGCTCGCGCCGAGCGAGAGTGCGGGCGTGTTCCTGAGTGGAAGCGTCGCCGTCCTCAAACAGGTCGCAGACGAGATTTCCGGCGCGAGCGACAACCTGACCGAACTCGCCGGGAGCATCCGCCGAGCGGCCACGAAGTACACAGACCGGTAATTCGATTACGCCGCTTCGAAGCGCTCGGACCCGCGCTTCGGACTGCCAAATGGGTGCGGCCACCAAACTATCAAGACCAAAACAACTATTTTCGCACCGCGGGGTGGTGTGGTTCGTGACACGATACGACGCGGTGCTGTTCGACAGCGACGGAGTTCTCGTCGAACCACCGAACCAGGAGACACAACGCGAGGCGACTCGTGAGGCGTTCCGCGCTGTCGGCGTCGAAGACATCCGAGAGGAGCATCTCGACGCCGTCATGGGCGGGAAGAGCGCCGACGCCCTCTTCGAGGTCTGTTCGGTGTACGACCTCGACGTGGCTACGTTCTGGGACGCGTTCGAACACCACGACGAGCAGTCGCAGTTCGACGCCTTCGAGGCGGGCGCTCGGGAACGCTACGACGACGTCTCCGCTATCGCCGACCTCTCGGTCGCTCGCGGTATCGTGAGCAACAACCACCACAGCACCATCGAGTTCAAATTGGACTTCTTCGAGATGCGCTCGCTGTTCGACACCTACTACGGCCGCGAGAAGACACTGGAGAGTCTCACGCTCAAAAAACCGAACACGCACTACATCGACCGGGCGATGGCCGACCTCGGCGCGGAATCGGCGCTCTACGTCGGCGACAGCGATAGCGACGTGGTCGCGGCGGAGCGTGCCGGACTCGACTCCGTGTTCGTCCGACGAGCGCACACCCGAGATACCGAGCTCTCGGTCACGCCGACCTACGAGGTGGAGTCACTCCACGATGTCGTCTCGCTGGCCGAGTAGAGACGCAAATCCCGACTACCACGTCCGCGTCGGAAGCAAGTCGATTGCATCGACGACCCGATTTTCGCCGTCGATGGGGACGATAACCCGCATCGCGTCGTTGTAGTCGGCGAGCAGTTCGCGGCAGGGGCCACACGGCGGGACGACCCGGACCTCAGTCGCGTCGTGGCTGTCCATCGGATACGCGACTGCGACGCAGGTCTGAATCTCGTCGTGCGTGTACCCATCGGCGATGGCCGAACCGACGGCGACGGGTTCGGCACACATCGAGGCGCGGCCGATACTCGCCGGGAGGCTCACGCCCTCGTATACCTCGCCGTCAGCCATCCTAACCCCCGCCGTGACGATGTCCGCACTGTCGAAGAAATCGGGGTCGAAGGTGTCCAAGTTCGTCTCGGTGACGATGTCGATGAGGGCCGTGTCTTCGTCAGTCAGCGGAGCCGACTCCATGCAGGTCGGTGAGTTTTCGGACTGATCTCAGTTCTGGCGAGCGCTTGGAACAGAGGTTGCTCTGTGCTACCCCGACGCGAACACTTTACCCACTCCCGCCCGACCGTGTCCGTGTCATGATGATTCCCCAACGTCTCGGCATCGTCACCGGTACCGACGCCCCGGAGTTGACAGCGGATGGGAAGGCGCTCCGAGAGGCGCTTCGCAGCCACGGCTTCGACGCCGAGGCGGTTCGCTGGATGGACTCGTCAGTGGACTGGTCCGACTTCGACGTGGCCCTCCTTCGGTCCTGCTGGAAGTACTACACGCGCCCGGACGACTTCCGTGACTGGATTTCGACTGTCGAGGACGCGGGTGTGACGCTCTTGAACCCGCCGGACGTGGTTCGGTGGAGTATGAACAAATCCTATCTCAGCGAACTCGACGCCGCGGGCGTTCCTATCATCCCGACCGCGTGGGTCGAACCCGGAGAGCGACCGAATCTGGAGACGATACTCAGAGAACGCGGCTGGGACGAGGCCGTCGTCAAACCGGCAATTGGGACGAGTTCGGCTGGCGCGTGGAAAACGTCGCTCGAAACGGCAGCGCGGGACCAACCGCGGTTCGAAGAACCGTTCTCGGCAGCACGGCGAACCGGCTCGACCGCGGGCGGCGAAACCGAGGGTCAGACGCTCTCGTCGCGCGGCGCGCTCGTACAGGAGTTCGCTCCCGAGGTCGCCGATGGCGAGCGCTCGCTCGTGTTCTTCTGCGGGGAGTACAGCTACGCGTGGCAGAGCTTCCGCGCGCCAGACGAGTTCGGTGTCGACCCGAATTTCGACGCAGAAGACCGGACGTACGAACCGACCGAGGAAATCGTCGCGCAGGCGAGTAAGGCGTTGGAGACGGCGGCCAAACTCGTCGGTGTCGACGCGGCACACCTCCCCTACGCCCGCGTCGATGGAATCGAACGCGACGGCGAGTTTCGGCTCATGGAACTCGAACTAATCGAGCCGTATCTCGACCTCGGTGGCCACGACGCGGTCGGCGACCTCGCAGACGCTGTCGTCTCGGTACTCGACTGACTGCCGAACCCCTTAGTCGGTCGAACTGTTGTCTCTGACGACTGATTTCGGGACCGACTAGGTTTTATATCGAGGTCCCGCACCCGACACTCGTACAGCATGGATGGTGACGACGGCTTCGACGACCCCATCGCGTCGGCACTGCTCGGACAGTCGGCCTACGAGCGGGTTCGAGTGCGCCGACGCAGTCTCTTCAAGCAGCACCTCGCATACAAACTCGCGTTACAGAGTGCAATCTTCGGTGCACTCGCGTTGGTGTTGCCACTGGCGATGACGCTGCCAGCGTCGACACAGCGTCTCTTTCCCGGCGGTGAACCACTGTCGTCCGCGCCGAAAATCCTCGTCCTTGGGGCGTACGCGGGTGCTATCGAGGCGGTCGCAGCGCTCGGATTGGTGTACGTCGGCTATCAGCGCGTCCAGCGCGGCGACGTGATGAGCGAAGGCGAGGCCGCACACCTGTTGAACGTCGAAGACGCCGCGACGATGATTAGCCTCGTTACCGGTGCGGCGGCCGTCGTCACCCTCGATGGATTCTTCCTCCTCGGTCACGCCGGACAAGAGTTGTTGGCGGGCTATCTCGCCGCCGGGGGCGGAAACCCCTTCGCTGGCACGGAGATTCCTGTGAGCGTCCCTGCAGTCGCCATCCCAGCCGCCGTTCTCGCGGTGGTGTTGTTCGTTTTGAGCCGATACTTCCGGCGTGAATTGCAGGCGTGAATTGCGGTGAACTGCGCGTCTGAACTGCAGGCCAGAACTGCAGACTCGAACGGAGCGGGAGATTTTTCCCCGACTGCTCGCCAATTCTGCCAATGAACCTTCCTGCCGATTGGCAAACAGACTCTGTCGACGTCGACGGCGTCTCGTTGCAGTACTACCGAACCGGCGAGGGACCGCCGTTGGTGATGGCACACGGCTTCACCGACAACGGGCGATGTTGGGAACCACTCGTCGAGGACCTCGCAGACGACTACGACGTCGTGACTTACGACGCCCGCGCCCACGGCGCTTCGGACGCGCCCGAAACCGGGTACGAACCCAGCGACAGGGTTGCCGACCTCGTGGGGTTGCTCGACGCTCTCGACCTCTCGGACCCGATTTTGCTCGGCCATTCGATGGGTGGATCGACTGTGGCGTTGGCCGCCGCCATGCACCCTAACCTCCCACGTGCAGTCGTGCTCGAAGACCCTGCTTGCATGCTCGACATCCCAGAGAGTGGCCCCGACGAGCGGGCGGCTGAGGTCCGAAACACGGTTCGAGAGTGGTCTGAAAAGGGTGTCGACACCATCGCCGACGAGTACCGAGACGACCGACCGGAACTCGCCCGACGCCTCGCTGTCGCCCGAACCGAGTGCCGTCCGGAAATTGCAGAGATTACGCGTGCAGGATTCGGGGGCGCAGCCGAGATATTCCCCGATATCACCGCCCCGACGCTCGTGTTGAAAGCGGACGCCGACCCGGAGACGCGAGCAGCGCACCTCGACACGGCCGACCAGTTGGCCGACGGCCGACTCGTCCACGTCCCCGACGCCGGGCACTGCATCTTCCGCGACCAGTACGATGCCGGACTCGCGGAGTTGCGGGCGTTCCTTCGGCGGGTATAGCCGCCCCTGTTGGACGGGCGACGACTACGACGAGGGAGCCACGTTCTGGTTCATTCGGAACAGGTTCGTCGGGTCGTACTCGTCTTTCAGCGCGACCAGTCGTTCGTAGGTCGGGCCGAACGTGGTCTGCAACATGTCGTCTCCCTCCTCCAGAAAGCCGGGGAAGTTGAGGTAGACCGACCCGTCGGAGAACTGCCGCATATCGTCGAGGCAGTCGCGGGCCCACGCGACGTTCTCGTCGTCCATTTCGGGGGCTTCCCAGTTTGCCTCGACACCCAGAAGATACGGTGCGTGTCGCCCGGCGAACGCGTTCTCGTCGTTATCCACGTCGCTAATCGCCCCACCCAGATGCCAGATATCGACCGTCGAAAGCGGAGATGGCGCGGCGTCGACCCAGTACGCCAGTCGGTCGAGTACGCTGTCTGAGAGCCCATCGAGGTACAGCGACTTCCAGTAGTAGCGCATTCCGTCGGGGTAGTCTTCGTCGAGGAGTCGCTGGAGTTCGACGTAGGGCAACACGCCGCTGAAGTCGGCCAGTGGCTCGGCGAGCGTTCGAAGTGGTTCGAGCGCGGCCATCCCCTCCGCCGGAGGACCGGCGTAGCACCCGAGCACCCCGATTTTCTGCTCGTCGAGAGCGTCACCAGAGAAGAGTTCCTCGTCGGGCATCACGCCCGAGAACGTCAGGGAACTCACTTCGTCGGGGGCTGACGCGCAGTATTCGCGGTAGGCACCCATCGTCGATTCGAACTCGTCTGCCGAGTAGAAGACGAGGCACATCGCGACTTCCGGGCCGACGGGAAAGAGGTCGAACTCGAACGCCGTGACGACGCCGAAATTGCCGCCCCCGCCTCTGATCCCCCAGAACAACTCGGCGTGTTCGTCTTCGCTCGCGGTCACGAACTCGCCGGATGCGGTGACGAGTTCGACCGACCGCAACGCGTCACAACTGAGTCCGTACTTCCGGCGGAGGTGGCCGATGCCGCCTCCGAGAGTCAGCCCCGCGACGCCGGTGTCCGAGACGACGCCACCGGGTGCTGCGAGGTCGAACGCCTGCGTCTCGTGGTCCACGTCGGCCCACGTCGCACCGGCCTCGACCCACGCGGTTCGAGCGTCTGGGTCGACGCGGACACTCGTCATCTCCGAGAGGTCGATGACGAGTCCGTCGTCGCAGACGGCGCTTCCCGCGACGTTGTGGCCGCCGCCTCTGACCGAGACGAGGAGGTCGTTCTCGCGGCCGAAATCCACTGCTCTGACAACGTCCGCGACACCCGAACACCGGGCGATGAGGCCCGGATGTCGGTCTATCATCCCGTTCCACACCGCCCGTGCGTCGTCGTACTCGCCGGAGCTAGGGCGAATTATGTGCCCGTGGAAGCCCTCGATAAACTTCTCTCTCGCCGTGTCGTCGATGTCGGGTATAGACATGTATTAGCATACGTCTGTCTCTCGGTTAGCCTCACTCGCTGCCCCGCGTTTCAGAGACTGAACCGTGTCTCACGCGACGAAACGGTGGGGAATCAAGCTCGAAGCACGACTGGCTGAGTTGAGATTCGAAGCACACGCACTGGGTTGAGGCCCCAAGCACACGCGCTGGGTTTGAACGGGGTAACGTTACTATCGCACCTCTCGTCTATTGCTAGCAAGAAACATGGCTTCGGACGAGCACAGTCGCGAGACAAGCCACGAGACCAGCCGCGAGGGTCCTCCAGAACCGGGGACACCGCTCTTAGAGGCTATCTTAGAGAACGCGCGCAACCGCCGATATCTCGGCCGGCGACTCGCGCAGGCGAACGAGCGCATCGAGACGGACGTGCTCGGCGACATCGTCCGTCACGGGCCGGTCCTCGAAGCGCTTCTCGACGGCCCGCTCGACAGGAGAGAAATCGAGTCTCGCCTCGACGTGTCGAAGGCGACGAGCCACCGGTTCACGCAGTGGCTCGACCAGCAGGGGTTCGTCGAGAAAGTAGACAGTCGCTTCCGACTGACTGGACTCGGACAGATTATCGCGGAAGAAGTGCTTCGATTCGAGGCCAACGTCGGGACTGCACGGCGACTCACACCGCTCTTGGAAGCCGTCTGCGAGGACCACCAGGAGTTCGTCGTCGAACCGTTCGTCGACGCGACAGTCACTGTCGCAGCGCCTGACGACCCCTACCGCCCCGTCGAGCGATTCATCTCGCTCGTCCGCTCCTCAGAGACGTTCCGGGGGTTCAACACGACGCACATGGCCCCGCTCGTTCTCGGTGGGTTCCACCAACACGTCTTCGAGACCACCGAGACGGAGATTATCTACCTCCCGCACATCGCGGACAAACTCTTCGAGACGTACCCCGAACAGGCTCGGGCGGCAGTCGAGAGCGGCCACCTGACACTGCGGACGCGGGACGACCTCCCGTACGGTCTCGCCCTCTTCGACAAGCGAGTTGGCATCGGTGGCTACGACGAGACGACCGGACTCATGCGAGTGTTCGTCGATACCGAGTCACCTGTCGCCCGCGAGTGGGCCGAACGCGTCTACGAATCTGTCAGGGCGGACTCCGAACTACTTGCAGACGGGTGACTCCCTGTCCGGGGTCGTATCGAGAGACACCGTTTTGTTCACAGTGAGCGTATCTCTCGCATGGTTCGTGGTGAGGGTGGGGAGCCAACGACCGGTGGGTCGGTCGCTGGAGGCGACACAACAACCGACACGGTCCAGACCGGAGATATCGAGACGTACTACGAGCGGCGCGGCGACGGCCCGCCAATCGTGTTCATCCACGGAATGTTCATGAGCACGACCGAGTGGGGACCGCAGGTAGATACGCTCAGTGACGAATTCACGACCATCACCTACGACGTGCGCGGTCACGGACACACCGGCGGTTCCGACCGCGACCCGTACTCGATGGACCTGTATGCCGCGGACCTCGGGGCGCTCCTGTCGGAACTGGACATCGAAAATCCGATTCTCTGCGGGCTTTCGATGGGGGGCTGTATCGCGCAGGTGTACGCGGCCGCCCATCCCGATAGGGTCGCCGGGCTTGTCCTCTCGGACACGTTCACCGCCGCCCCGCTTCCACTGTCCGGGCGACTCATCTTCTCGAACCTGCGGTTCTTCGCCCTGCTCGACCGCGTCATCAGATACCCGACGCTGAACAAAATCCAACTCCGGGTCGGCAACCTCCTCTCGCCGGGTATTGCGACCGACGCCGACAGAATTCAGCGACTCGTCGAAGACGCGCCGCGGATTTCACACGCCGAATTCGCCAAGATTGCCAGGGCGATGGCGCGGTTCCCAGAGAGCGACTTCGACGGGTCTGAAATCGACGTGCCGGTGTTGCTGCTGTACGGTGAACACGCGCCGAAGGCATTCCGGACCATGCACACGCGCCTCGCCGAGTCACTCACGAACGCCGACGTAGCAGTGACTGTCGTCCCCGATGCGGGCCACGCCTCGAACATCGACAACCCGGCGTTCTTCACCGCGGAGGTGCGGGAGTTCGCGCACGAGGTAACGGGTGCGACGGGAGATGCAACCGCAGCGGGAGACGTCCTCTGACACGAGGAACACAATGCCAGTCAATCCAAATTTCCTCGAACGCCTGCTGTTGCTCCGGCTCGACAAGGGACCTGCACCAATCTTGGACCTATTTGGCGCGTCGACGTTCGAAGCGGTGGTGCTCGCGCTCGATATCGGTCTTTTCGACGAACTCGCGTCAGCGGGAGCGCCACTGTCTGCGACCGAGCTCGCCGACCGACTCGATGCGGACGCAAACGCCATCGAGGTGCTGTTGACGTTCCTCGACGCACAGGGGTACGTCACCAAAAACGGAGGCCGATACCGGAATACCCGGATGACGACGAAGTGGCTGCTCACGGCGTCGGAGACGAACATGGCCCCGTGGCTCACATTCTGGGACGAACTCGTCTTCCCGTTTTGGGAGGACAACTTCGAGACGGTCGTCCGCGAGGGCCACCCACCGCAGACGATTTACGAGTGGTTCGACGAAGAGCCGACGCGCTGGGAGACTGCCCAGAAGGGATTCCGCGCGGCAGCGAGTGTCGTCGGCGGCGAGGTAGCCGACGCCGTCGACATCCCTGACGGCGCGACCCGCCTCCTCGACGTTGGCGGCGGGCACGGCCTGTACGCGATTGAACTGTGTCGGCGGCACCCGAATCTTTCAGCCGTCGTCTTCGACTACCCCGAGGCACTGGATGTCGCCCGAGAAGAGATTACAGCGGCGGGCCTCGAAGACCGCGTCGAGGTTGCTGGCGGCGACTACTGGGAAGACGACCTCGGCGCTGAACACGACGTTGTGCTCGTGTTCAACGTCATCCACGCCCACGACGACGCGGAAAACAGGCGGTTGTTCGAACGCGTCGGCGACTCGCTCCGTCCCGGTGGCCAACTCGTCGTGCTCGACCAACTGGCGGGCACCGCGAGAATGCCAGTCGGAAAGACGGGACACGGGTTCGTCGGGCTGACGTATCTAGTCACGTTGGACGCGACTATCCACCCGTACGAAGCGGTCCGCAAGTGGCTTCGTGAGGCAGGCTTCGACGACGTACGTCGGACCGCAATTCGACGTGCTGGACCGGGGCAGACGGTCGTACAGGCGACGAAACGGTAGCTTGGTGAGACAGTATCGCTGACAGCAGGAATTTGTATGCCGGGTCAGTCGCCCCCGAGGAGCGTCGCCTCGACTTTCCGAAGATGCTCGTGGAGCGTCGTCTTCGAGATACCGAGTTCGTCGGCGAGGTCGCTGCCGGATACCGCCCGTGGAACGGAGTAATACCCGTGTTCTCGGGCGTGTTCGAACACCTCTCGTTGGCGGTCCGTCAGGAGTTCGACGTTCACGCTTGGGGAATCGGTGCGTCCCCGACTCGAAATTGTTCGAATCTCGATGACTGCGTCTTTCTCCTCGCAGACCGCGTCCAGTCGCTCCTGTATCTTCGAGCGCGGGTCGTCGACAGCGACAGTCCAGTACTCCCACCCGTCTCTGATTCGAACCGGCTCTTGCGGTAGGAACCCCCGTGAGACGAGCGCGTCGTAGATGCTGCCCTCCGGTTCGTACTCGACGAGCAGACTTCTGTGGGCCTTGTTTGAGAGGACGGAGTCACTGCCGAACTCGCGCCGGCTGTACATCTCGGTCACGGACGCGGTGTGTTCGGACGCGTTCGTCGCGCGGACGAGGTCGTCCAGCGCTGCCGATGATTCCGCGTAGCCCACGACGTGCGTCTTCACCTGTCCCTCGACGAGATACGTCTCGTTGACCAGCAACCGCGCGTCCGTCTCGGCGGTCACCTCGTTCATCCAGCAGTTGGGGTGGGTCAGTTTGAGGACGAGGCGGTAGCCCCCGCGGGCGTCGCCTTCGGATGTGTCTGTTTGGTCACCCTCTGGACGGTCCGGGCCGTCGCCTTCTGGGAGGTCCGGCTGGTCGTCGCTTTCTACGTGGTTCGACTGGTCGTCGTCAGCGTCGAGTGACATCGCGTGTGTTGCTCCGTTTGGTCGAGTATCGAGTAGTTCCACGCTGGCCGTGGAGACTGTTTCGGACAGCGGCGTCCGGCGTGTTCACCCTGGTATTCGTGACTGGTCGTACTACTACGTGGGACCGGACATGTGTGGTTCTGGTACTTTAGCCGACTCCGGGTGTCTTCCTGTATGCACCTCTCCGAAGCGTTCGAGCACAACACCCCGAGTATCGTCCTCGCCGAAGGCGAATTCGGTCGTACCGGCGGCAAAACAGCGAACGGCGTCGTCGCGCACAGCGACGTCTTCGACGCCCACGCGGTCATCGACTCGACCTGTGCGGCATCGGACGCAGGCGCAGTTCTCGATAGGGACGACGTCTCGGACGTGCCTGTCGTCGACAGCATGGACGATGCGCTCGAAGCGGCTCCCGAGGCTGAGGCGCTCGTCATCGGCGTGGCTCCCGCGGGCGGTGACCTTCCGGATTCGTGGGTCGAAGACATCGAGCAGGCGATGCGAGCAGGCTGCGACGTGGTTTCGGGCCTCCACGTCTTCCTCTCGGAGGACGAGGAGTGGCGCGCCCTCGCAGACGACTGTGACGTCGAGTTGTTCGACGTTCGGAAGCCGCCGGAGACAGCCGACCTTCGGGTGGCTGACGGGCGTTCACTGGACGTGGATGCGGCCGTCGTGTTGACGATGGGAACCGACTGCGCCGTCGGGAAGCGAACCACGACGTTCGAACTGTATCGGGCCGCACGCCGTGCCGGACTCGACGCTGGGTGGGTCGCAACCGGGCAAACCGGACTCATGATTGGGGCCGACCGCGGCGTCGTCATCGACCGCGTCCCTGCGGACTTCGCCTCCGGGGTCGTCGAAGACCTCGTCTGCGCCGTCGCGGAAGACCACGAGTACGTCTTCGTCGAGGGACAGGCAGCGCTCAGGCATCACGCGTACGCGGGAGTGACGCTGTCACTCCTGCACGGTGCCGCGCCGGATGCGGTCGTCCTCGTCGACGACCCGAGCAGGGAGACACGGACGCACTTCGAGCGGTTGTCGGTCGCTGGTGCGGCTGCCGAGCAGCGTGCTATCGAAGCGCTCTCCGACACCACGGTCGCCGCGGTCTCGACGTGGGCCGACGAGGCCGACGCACCGGACCTGTACGACCTCCCGGCGGCGAACGTCTACGCCCACGACGGACCGGAAAAACTTCTCAGCGCAGTTCAGGACGCACTATGACCGTCATTACGAAACTCTCCGCGAACGCCCACGACCTCCCGCTCGAACACCCGTTCGAAATCAGTCTCGGCGCGCGCGAACAGGCGAGAAACGTGCTCGTGACCGTCGAGACGGAATCGGGCGTTCGCGGATACGGAGAAGGGTCGCCGATGCCGCCGGTAACTGGCGAGACACAGCAGAGCGCGCTCGCGACCGCTCGTGCCGCCGCGAACATCGTCGAAGGACGCGACAGCAGAAACTACCGGGCGCTGGTCCGCGACATCCGGCGCTCGTTTCCGGGGATGGTGTCGGCGCTGTTCGCCGTCGAGACGGCCATCCTCGACGCGTACTGTCGTCACCGGGGAATCCCACTCGCGGAGCTGTTCGGCGGGCGCCCTAAACCGGTGCAGACCGACGTGACGATACCAATCCTTCCACCGGAGACGGCGGCTCAGCGGGCTGAGGAAGCGGCCAGCGCGGGCTTCGACCACCTCAAAATCAAGACGGGGAACACGGTCGAAGCAGACCTCGAACGGGTCGCCGCCGTTCACGAAGCCGCGCCGGATGCGGCCCTCAAAGTAGACGCGAATCAAGGGTGGACACCGGTCGAAGCCGAACGGTTCGTAGACAGGGTTACGTCGCGCGGCATCGGCCTCGCGCTCCTCGAACAACCGGTGTCGAAAGACGATATCGTGGGTCTGTCCCGGGTTCGGGAGGGCGTTTCCGTCCCTGTTGCGGCCGACGAGGCGGTCTTTTCACCCGCCGATGCGATGCGCGTCGTTCGGGAAGACGCGGCGGACATCATCAACGTCAAACTCGGCAAGTCGGGGCTTCTGAACGCGGCGGCCATCGCCGAAATCGCCGAGGCGGCGAATCTGGAACTGATGGTCGGCTGTATGTTGGAGAGCGCGGTGGGTATCCACGCCAGCGCGCACCTCGTTTCCGGCGTCGGGTCGTTCGACTACATCGACCTCGATGGGAACCTCCTCCTCGCCGAAGATGTCGTCGAGACCGAGTTCAGCCCGCAGGTCATTCCGTCGGGACCGGGCCACGGCATCTCGATTTCGGACTGACTGTCGAGTACCGGCGGCGGTGGGCTACAAGTACCGACTACGGGGGACTGCAAGCGCCGACTGCGAGGTCTTCATAGCTCTCGGCGTCACACGGCGGTGACTCGCCCCGCCACACGAGCCGACTGTCCGCGCTGTCACCCGGTAACCCTCACGTCAGCAGAGACTCAAGTCATTTCAGCCCGTACTCTGGACGATGACAGACCCTACCCCCAGTCCCGGGATTCACCACGTGACGTGCATCGCGGGCGACCCACAGCAGAATCTCGGCTTCTGGGTCGAGACGCTCGGCCTCCGACTCGCCAAGCGCTCTATCAATCAGGACGACCCCAGCGCGTACCACTTCTTCTTCACGGACGCCGAGGGGACGCCCGGAACGAGTATGACGTTCTTCCCATGGAAAGACCTCCCGCGTGGGTCGGTCGGCACCGGACAGGTCTCGCGGACTGCGTTCCGTGTTCCCGACGGGAGCCTCGACTACTGGGAAGACCGATTCGACGACTACGGCGTCGAGTACGACGACCGAATCGAGCGATTCGGCGAGACCGTCCTTCCCTTCCGCGACCCCGACGGCCTTCCGGTCGAACTCGTCGAAGTCGAGATCCCCGACGACGACCCGACCGTCCCGTGGACCGAATTCGTCCCCGAGGAAGCTGCGATTCGCGGGTTCCACTCGGTGACACTCTGGGAAGCAGACCCCGAGCCGACGATAAACCTGCTCGAAACGATGGGCTTCGAGGAAGTCGCCAGCGAGCAGTCGGAAGGCGACGCCCAGGGCGACGAGCGACAGAGATTCGCCGCGCAGGGTCCGGTCGGGAAGTACGTCGACGTGCTACCGACCATCGAGAGCAGTCGGCAGGGCCGCGGGACGGTCCACCACGTTGCCTTCCAGACGCCCACGGACGAGGACCAAGCGTCGATTCGAAACGCCGTGCTGTCGATGGGACTGCGACCGACCACCCAGATAAACCGCCACTGGTTCCGTTCGGTGTACTTCCGAGAGTTCGGCGGTGTGCTGTTCGAACTCGCCACGAACGGACCGGGATACACGAGCGACGAACCGCTGGACGAACTCGGGGAGCGACTCGTCCTTCCGGGTGAGTTCGAGGACCGGCGCGACGAAATCGAGGCCGGTCTCCCGGACGTGACGATACCGCGGGCAGAGTCCGCGGAAGCGGACGACTGAGGCGGCGTCGATTACGAGCCAAACCCAGTCCCGGATACAAATACCGCCGGATGAGTCCGGCACCAGTCACACCCTTCGGCGACGAGAACTCCCACTGAATGGAGACACGGATTCCAGAGTCGGTTCGGGAGCGAACGAATCGGGACGGTTCGCACGTCGAAACCGTTTCAGTCGGTGACGACCGGCAGGTGGCCTACACCGAATACGGGTGCTCGGACGGCGTCCCGGTCGTGTTCTTTCACGGGACTCCCGGTTCGCGATTGTTGGCAGCGCTGTTCGACACCGCCGCGACGGAACACGGCGTGCGACTGCTCGCGTTCGATAGGCCCGGGTACGGGAACTCGACGCCGTGGGACTGCTCGATAGGAGACGCCGGACACCTCGTTAGTGCCATCCTCGACGACGCTGGCGTCGAGTCAGCCGGTCTCGTCGCCTTCTCCGGCGGTGCGCCGTACGCGCTTTCGACCGCAGCGACGCACTCCGAACGCGTCTCTCGCGTCGATGTCGTCGCCGGAGCGACGCCTCCCGAAGTCGGCTCGGAAACGCCTGCTCCCCTGCGAGTTCTCAGGGGACTGGCGACGGCTGTACCGTCGATTCTTCGTGGACTCTTTCGCGGTCAAGCGTGGCTTGCAGACCGATTCGACCCGTCGTTCGTCGTCTCGCAGTACACGACGAGTGAGACTGCCGAGACGGCAGACCCGATTCCCGATGCTGTCGCGACGGTCGTGAAGGAAGATTTCGTAGAGGCGTTCCGCACCTCCAGACGCGGTGCCGTCACCGAGTTCCGAGCGACCGCGACAGAATGGGATATCCAGCTCGACGACATCGAGACAGAGGTGTGCTTCTGGCACGGAGACGACGATACGAACGTCCCGATAGCGGGGGTTCGAACAGTCCACGAACGCGTGCCGACTGCGCAGTTGACGGTCGTCGACGACGCCGACCACTTGCGAACGCTCCTGCAGAGTGTGCCGAAAGCCCTCGCTACCTACGACGGAGAGTCCGACCGCCGCCGCTCTGAGGCGAGCGCACATCGGACCGATTGATACCATGGAAGACAGAACGATGTCCACCCTCGGTATGAAACACATCCAGTTTTCGGTCACGTATCCCGAGCGATTCGTCCACCCGCTGCACGACCGGCTTATGGACGAGACGGGTGCGTCTCGGGCTGAGCTCCTGATGTGGAGTCCGACGGCGGACGCGACGACGCTATTCTGGTGCGACGGCGACCGGACCGCGACCGAACGAATCGTCGCCAGTATCGACTCGCTCCGTTCGAGTCACTTCGTCGAGGACGTCGATGGGACCTACGTGTTCCTCCAGCAGGACGGCTACGAGTTCGCTCCGGCCCTGCTGGAAACAATCGCGGAGTCGCACGTCATCTTCCTTCCGCCGGTCGTCTTCCGTGCGGACGGGACGGTCCGGTTCGAAGCAGTCGGTGAAGCCACGGCTCTCAGTGCATTCCACGACGACCTTTCCGAACTCGGCGACATGACTATCGAACGCGTCCACGAGTTCGCGCGTCGAACGTCGCCCTCACAGCTCACCCCTCGGCAACAAGACGCCCTCGAAGTCGCGGTCGCTGTCGGCTATTACGAACGTCCCCGAGAGGGGTCAGTTGCAGACGTCGCGGACGCGCTCGACTGCTCGACGAGTACGGCGGGAGAACTGATACGGAAAGCAGAGGCCGCTGTCCTCGAATCCTACGTCGAGACGTTGTGACGGAAATCGTGGGAGGCGGCAGGGAGTTTCCCTCAAGCACGTCCGCCTCGCGGGGTCGCTCCCGAGTCGCGGCGTGTCTCCGCTGTCGGCCAACCCGTATATGGTCGGAATCAAAACTACCATGCCATCCCGCTACACAGTACTCGGTACTTAGGTGGTTCATGTGACCGAGAAACGCGAATACACGGGCGACTATCCCGAAAAGAAGCTGTATATCCCGGGTCCGACAGGGGTTCGCGACGACGTCATCGAGGCGATGTCCGAACCAATGTTCGGCCACCGAATGGACCGGATGACGGACCTCTATACGACTATCGTCGAGGACACGAAGGAGTTCCTCGGCACCGACAACGACGTCATCATCCTCACCGGCTCTGGCACCGAGTTCTGGGAGGCTTCGACGCTCAACCTCGTCGACGAGAACATCCTCGTCCCGACGTGCGGGAGTTTCAGCGAGCGCCACGCCAACGTGGCCGAGCGACTGGGCAAGAACGTCGACCGTCTCGAATACGAGTGGGGACAGGCAATCAAGCCTGAAGACATCCGCGAGACACTGGAGTCGAGCGACAAGCACTACGACGTGGTCGCGACGGTGATGAACGAGAGTTCGACCGGCGTCCGAAACCCAATCGAAGAAATCGGTGACGTCGTCGCGGAGTACCCAGACACGTACTTCGTCGTCGACGCCGTCTCCTCGCTCGGCGGCGACTACGTCGACATCGACGAGCACAACATCGACGTGCTCTTCGCGTCGTCGCAGAAGGCGTTCGCGATGCCGCCGGGACTGGCGGTTTGCACCGTCAGCGAGGACGCCTACCAGCGCGAAGTCGAGAAGGATTCCGCGTCGTGGTACGGTGGCTTCCAGCGCTGCATCGACTACTACGACCGGAAGGGCCAGACACACTCCACGCCGGCGATTCCCATCATGCTGGCCTACCGAAAGCAGATGAAGTACATGCTCGAAGAGGGCCACAAGGGGCGCAGCGAGCGCCACCGAGAGATGGCCGAGTACACTCGCAACTGGGCGTACGAGCACTTCGATATGTTCCCCGAGGAGGGCTACGAATCGCAGACGGTGGCCTGTATCGAGAACAC
Source organism: Haloferax elongans ATCC BAA-1513 (assembly GCF_000336755.1). Lineage (GTDB taxonomy): Archaea > Halobacteriota > Halobacteria > Halobacteriales > Haloferacaceae > Haloferax > Haloferax elongans. The sequence goes on from NZ_AOLK01000021.1 coordinate 278,159, forward strand.
GCAGGGCATCGACGTGGCTGGCACCATCGAAGAAGTCTCCGAGAAGTACGACATGGTCTTCTCGAACGGCTACGGTTCGACGCTCGGCGAGAAGACGTTCCGCATCGGTCACATGGGCGAACACACCGTCAAGTCCATCAAGGAACTCACCGACGCTATCGAAGACGTCGCTGACCTGTAACTGACCGTTCGGACGCCCTTCGGGAAGCGGAAGCGACGAAGTACCGGGGAGATTCGGTCGTCAACCTACTGCTGCTGCCACTCGTCTCGGAGTAAGCCGTAGCAAAGCACGTCGTGATAGTCACCGCGGTACCACGCGGCTTGTCGTAACGTTCCTTCGTGCTCGAATCCGAGTGACTCCAGAAGGGCAGCCGAGGCTTCGTTGAAGCTCCCGATTTGGGCGTACACTCGTCGCAGATTCCGGTCTTCGAACGCGTACTGCACCATCTGCCGAGCGGCATCCGACCCGTACCCCTGCCCGTGGTGTTCGGGTGCGAGCCAGTACGCCAGTTCGATAGACCGCGCTCGACTCGTCTCGTCGGGTCCGTACTGCGACTCAGTCAGCGAGACGACGCCGACCGGTTCCTCGTCGGCGCACACGAGACAGTGTACTCCGTCAGTGCCAGAGAGGACGCTGTCGTAGAATTCCTCGATTTGCGCGTCGTTCGTGGGGTTGATATCTAGCGCCGGTCGCCAGACTGCGGGGTCGTTCATAACGCGCTGGATAAATTCGATGTCGTCACGTTCGATTGGCCGGAGCGTCACGTCTTCGCCTCGCAAAAAGACCGGGCCGGGCATGAGGCTCCGTACAAATCCACGTTGTAAGTGTTTTCTGTCTAACCGATATGTGGAATCTATATGGGTTAATCGCTTGGAAGCAGCAGTTCTATTCTCAGAATCGAATATCGGGGGCGAGGGGTTATAATGGAGAATCCGCCACTCCACATCTATGTCGCGCGACGACTCGCTCTCTATTCTTATTGTCGATGACAGTGCCTTCTTCGTCTCTCTTCTCGCCGACAAACTCGAGTCGAATTACGGGATGACGACAACGATGGCGACGAACGCTGGCGAGGCGATGTTGGAGTTAAATCGTAAACCGGTCGACTGTATCGTGAGCGATTTCCGAATGCCCGAGACGGACGGGTTAGAGCTCTACGAGATGGTCGACGAGCAGTACGACATCCCGTTTATCCTCCTTACTGGGGAAGGCGGTGAGGAGATTGCGAGTCGCGCAATCAGGATGGGTATCGACGAATACCTGATGAAACAGGCCGTGCGGGAGGACGAACCGCTCGAACTTCTCGTCAATCGCATCCAAAACGTCGTCGAGCAGCGCCGGACGCAACGAAAGTACGAACGATTGGTCGACAACACCCCGGACGAAATCGGCCAAATCAGCCTCACGGGTGAGATTCTCGCTGCAAACGAGACGATGGCGATTGCGTTCGACGTCTCACAAAAAGAGCTCGTCGGCAAGCAGTTGTCGGAGTTCATCCCAGACGACGTTGCGGCCACGCGACTCAAACAGAGTAAGCGTGCGATTACCGCCGGGAGTGCAGTCACCTTTCAGGATAGCATCGGCGTGCGACACTTCCACAATATCGCGGTGCCACTCTCGACGGCAGGCGAGGTCGATTCAGTACAGCTCGTGACGCGGGAGATAACGCATCAAAAACGCAACGAGCAGGAGTTAGAGCAGAAGACCGAGAAACTCTCGATGATCAATCGAATCGTCCGCCACGACATCAACAACGACGTCCAGCTCCTGATGGGATGGGCTGACATCGTCAGAGACCACGTCGACGAGGCGGGGATGGCGACTGTGGACCGCATCGACGACACGAGTAGCCACATCGCCGAACTCACAGCTATCGCTCGCGACTTCGTCGAGTCGCTGGAGGACGACACCGAAATCGACCTCGAGTTCGTCAACCTCGGCCGGACCATCAAAGCCGAGGTCGACAAGAAACGAACGGCGTACGAAGACGCGACCTTCGTCGTCGACGAACTCCCGGTGATACGGGTCCGCGCCAACGAGTTATTGACGTCTGTGTTCGGCAATATTCTGAGCAACGCAGTCCGGCACAACGACTCGGCGGAGCCCGAAGTCCACGTCGATTTCCACGAAACCGAGTCGGATGTCGTCGTGGAGGTGGCCGACAACGGCCCGGGTGTTCCCGACGAGCGCAAAGAAGAAATCTTCGGGAAGGGACGGATGGGACCGAAAAGTCCCGGTACAGGAGTCGGTCTCCACCTCGTCTACACACTGGTCAACCAGTACGGCGGCGACGTATGGGTCGAAGACAACGAACCACGCGGTTCTATTTTCGTCGTCAAGCTTCCGAAGCCGACGAACTAGTTCAGCGGTCCCAAAAACCCGGCCGGGGCGGTTTCTAACGATCGTTTTGTCAATTTGACGCCGCCATACCGCACGGTTTGGTCGATTTCGCTGGTGGATGCGTTACTCCACTGTGAATCTATAAGTGTTCACAAGTAGCATACTATGCTCATGAGCACGCAAAAGAACGTTCGTCAAGAAGCAGGCACAGTCGGGGGAAACCCGCTCCGTCTCGAAGAGGAGAAAGCCGAGCAGATAATCGACGCGCTGAACACGGACCTCGCGGACGCGTACGTCCTCTACCACCAGCTACACAAGCATCACTGGAACGTCGAGGGGGCAGAACACCTCGGTATCCATCGCTTCCTCCAAGAGGCATACGAGGAAGTCGAGGAGGCGGCCGACGAAATCGCCGAGCGCGTGCAGGCACTTGGCGGTGTTCCGAACGCCAGCATGGCCACGCTGTCGGACGTCGCGACCGTCGAGCCTGAAGACGAAGACGTGAACGACATTCGGACGTCGCTCTCGAACGACCTCGATATGTACGGCGACATCATCGAGAGCTACCGCGAGCACATCGAACTCGCGGAGGGACTCGGTGACCACGGGACTGCGCACATGCTCCGCGAGCAAATCATCGAAGTCGAAGAACACGCGCACGTCATCGACCACTACCTCGAAGACGACACGCTCGTCCTCGACTCGGCAACGAAGTAACGAGAGCCTGTCGAGAGGCTATCGAATGTCCGGTCCTTTTTGGTCAGTTCGTCCCGGGAGCTCCAGTTCAATTTCGAGTTCGGGGTCGTCAACGCCGTCGAAGTCGATTTCGAGTTCGATTGGCTCGCCGAACGCGAACGGCAGTTCCCACTTTTCGTCGACGATACGAAGCTCGTCGTCGTCGCGGAGTTGCTCGCCCAATCGAATCAGGAACTCTCCCGCCTCGGTTGCATCGAGTCGATACTCTTTTTCGAACTCACGGCCGCTTCTGATGATGGTTCGTTCGGTCTCTTCTGCTTCTTCGGTGGTGTCTTGCTCGTCTGTCATTGTGCGGTGATTACTGGCGAACGTCGACGGTCACGTCACTCGAAATCCATCCATCGGTGTTCCCCGATTCGAGAAACACCGTCTTTCCAGGGGAGCTTTCACAAGTCGCTATCTCTGGCCGCTGGGTGGGCTCTGTCTCGGCTGGTTGCCCGCGGCGCGACTGCGTACCAGTGCTCATTGGAACGCTTTAGGCAAACCTAAAGCATAAAGGAAACGGTTTCTGTGGGCGCGTATGGCTTTGTATCGTCCGATTTGAATTATCCAGACTTCGATGGGAACTGTGGAATAACACCGCTGTCTGGCCATCCAAACATGTCAATTTATTTGTCACCCAGGAGACAATCGCTATTCGAACGATGGCCTCCACGAGCACCACCGAAGAGATGGCACGCCAATTCTCGACAGCGTTTCTCGATGAATCGTTCGTCGATGCGGCCGACCTGTTGACCGAAGCGGGTCGGAACGCAGTTACCGACTCGTTTCCCGACGGGTTCAGCGACGCGTCGATGGATGCCGAGGAGGCCTTCGAGACGTACTGGTTGGGACTCTACAGCCAGTACGGGACACCGGCGGGTATCGATGAACTACGTGTCGAGGACAACGAGGTCGCTGTCGCGTTCGAATTCGAGGACGGGACCGTGACGGCGAGACTCGATATCGGCACGGAAGGCGTCGAAAACGTCCAGTTTTCTCCCGAGTACGAGCCACCAGCGTACGCAGACGAGAGCGCCTTCAGCGAGCGTGACGCGACTATCGATGCCGGGGACGTAGACCTCGACGGTGTCCTCGCGGTCCCAGAAGGGGACGGCCCGTTCCCAGCTGTCGTGCTCGTCCACGGTGCCGGTATCCACGACCCGGACGGAACCGCAGGCGCATCGAAAATTCTCAAAGACCTCGCGTGGGGACTCGCCAGCCAAGGTATCGCCACGCTCCGGTACGAGAAACGACTCGCTGACCACGAGGTCGACGACGAGAACTACACGCTCGATACGGTCGTCGTCGACGACGCAGTCGCGGCAGTAGACACGCTCGCCGCTGTCGACGAGGTTGACGAGAGTACCGTGTTCCTTGCGGGCCACAGCCAAGGTGGGATGTGTGGTCCTCGAATTGCTGACCGACACGGTGGTGTTGCGGGCGTCGCCGCGCTCGACGCGCGTGCCGACTCGACGCACGACCCGGAGGACCTCACGTTCCTGCGCTACGAGTTCGAACAGGATGGCGACCTCAGCGAGGACCAAGCGGCGGAACTCGAACGCGAGCGCGAGACGGTTCGCCGCCTCGCCGAGGGCGACTATGACGACGACGAGGTGCTCTGGGGCCGACCGGGGACGTGGCACCGCAGCATGAGAAACTACGACCCTGCTGGGACTGCGAGCGCCCTCGATGTCCCGACGTTCGTCTTGAAGACCTGCCGAGCCGACGAAGAAATGCAGGCAGACCTCGCCGCGTGGTTCCGAGACGAATTCGAGAAGTGGCAGGCCGTGGACCTTGTCGACGGGAGTTGCGTGGAACTCTACGACGGCCTCGACCACTTCTTCCAAGACGGGTTCGAACCCGCCCATCCAATCGGCCTCTTCTTCGGCGGCAACGTCGCCGAACGCGTCGTCTCGGACCTCACCGAATGGGTTTTCGAGGTCGCTTCGAACACACCGAATTCAGCGTCCTAAACGACCGCTTCGAGAGAATCACGTCCGATATCTTCCACTGAATCCACTCCCAGTTCGGGATTCCACACTCGGAACCCATTTGGGCATCCTGATTTTAGGCTTACCTAAAATGAGCAGGCATACGGAACAACTTGTCGGCGCACTCTTCAACGTCCTCAAGACAGAGGGCCACACGGAGGCGCAGCAGTGCTTTATCGAGTCGTATCAGTCTCATGCACCGACACAACGTGAGGAATTAGTTGCGACTCTCGTTTCTGATTTTGTCTCTATCATTCAGGACTATTTGACGCCGCAAGAGCGGGCGGACGTCTTTACGGCGACAGTCGAGTATCTTCGAGAGCAGTTTCTCTCGGTCATCGAAGTCGCGCCCGTCGCAATCATCGTCGTCGCCGAAGACGGGTCTGTGCAGTTGTGGAATACCGGAGCCGAACGCATATTTGGGTGGTCGGAATCCGAGTTTCTGACAGAGTCGTACGCTCGACTGCTCGCCGAACTCCCCGACACGTTCGAGACGTACTTCTCACAACTCCAGCACGGCGAGCGACTGACGGGCATCGAAACTCGCCACCGGCACAAGAACGGTTCGACCATCGACGTTCGACTGTGGGCCGCACCAGTGTACACGACCGGTGACACACCCACCGGTGCGACGTTCGTCATCAGCGACATCACCGCACAGAAACAGCGCGAACAGCGTCTCACCATTCTCAATCGCGTGCTGCGTCACAACATTCGAAACGATATCACCGTGCTTCGCGGGCATCTCGACCTGCTCGCCGACCAGGTTTCGGACGGAAATACGCACGTCGAGGCGATGGAAAAACGGCTGTTGAACATCGAGAGTCTGAGCGAGAGCGCTCGACACATCGAACAGCTTCAGGCGACAGACGGCGAGGAGAGCCTCACGACGTTCGAACTCGGGTCGGAGCTACAGAACCACCTCGACCGCCTCGAGTTAGATTGGCCAGCGGCCGAGATACAGTCGAATATCCGAGAAGGGACCACTATCGAGGCCCACGAACTGTTTCCGTATGCACTCGACAACCTCATCGAAAATGCGGTCGAGCACAACGATTCGGAGACACCTCGGGTGTTCGTCGGGACGTCCTTGGAATCCGAGTCGTCTCAGTACGTCGACCTCGTCATCGAAGACGACGGTCCCGGCCTTCCGAAAGTCGAACGGGAGGTACTGACACGAGAGACAGAGACGGACCTGATGCACAGCGCCGGGATGGGCCTGTGGCTCACTCGGTGGATTATTCGCAGTTCTGGCGGGGAACTCGTCGTCGAACCCAGTCAGTGGGACGGCACGCGAGTCGTGCTCAAATTGCGTCGAGAGCGTCTTTCGCCGGACGATGAATAGTCGAATGAGTCGCGGGCTGGGTCGCAGTTGCGACGACACGTGCCCTCCCCGCGCCTCACGTCGCGGGAACTAGGCGGAGTCAGCGCGCTGGTCGAGTGGGTCTTCGAGTTCGCCCATCACCGCTTCGAGCGCGTCGGTCGCGGTGAGGAGTCCAACGACGGTGCCGTCTTCGATGACGAGCGCTAACTCTTGGTCTTCTGCTTGGAACTGGTCGAACGCGTCGCTGACGTTCGTCTCTGCCGCCAGCGTCATCGTCGGTGCTGCGATGTCGGCGAACGAGAGTGCCCCTTCGTGTAACTCCTCGTAGTGGTCGATAATCGACGGCGCGTACACGACACCATGGAAGTCAGTCAACTCCTCGCCAACGAGTGGGAACCGAGTGTGTGGCGTGTTGCGAATCTGCTCGAAGTTCTCTTCGGGGGTGGCCGTCGTCGAGACGGCGATGATGTCGTCGGCCGGGACCATAATTTCACTAATTGCGAGTTCGTCCACGTCGAGCGCACGGAGCACTTCCTCCCGGCGTTCCTCTGGAAGTTCGCCTTCTTCGAGGAGGGAGTGGAGTCGGTTCCGAAGCTGTGCCCGAGACTCAAGCACCTCTTCTTCGGTTTCGAGCCATGCACCCGTCATCTCGATGCCGAACAGCTTGAGCGTCCCTTTGGCAACCCAGTCACCGAGCGTGATGAGTGGTGAGATGAGCCAGTTGAACCAGTACAGCGGGGTCGCGCCGTACCGACAGACCATCCGCGAGCGTTCGACACCGAGGTACGTCGGCGTCTGCTCGCCGTGGGTGAGGTGCAGGAGGTTGATGATACCGAACGCGATGAGTGCGCCTGCGCCGACCGACGCCAGTGGCGTGTTGGTGAAGTACGGTCTGAACAGCGCGGCCAACGCTGGCTCTGCGACGATACCGACTGCAATGCTCGATGCCGTGATGCCGACCTGGCAGGTCGTCAAGTAAATCTCCAGGTTCTGCGTCATCTCCCACGCCCGCTCCAGCGCGGGCGTGTCACCGATGAATTCTTGTTTGCTGAACTGACGAGCCCGCGTCAACGCGAACTCGATTGCGACGAAAAAGCCGTTTGTCAAGATGAGGGCGAGACCAGCGACCAAGCGGAGGCTAATCTCGAGTGGAGGTATCTGGCTCGGCGAGGTCATCTGGGTGGGAACATTACACTGTGGACTGAAATAAGCAGGGAAGACGGTATCTGGGGGCGTACGCGACTCTCGCGGCCTCTCACCGAGACTATCGCCCAAAACACGACATCGAACCAAGGTGAAAACTCTCCCGCGACCACGACGCCTCAGCTAGCGAGGTCAGTCGGAGAGACGTCGAACCGCTTGAGGAATTTCTGTACTGCTTCGTCGCGCCCGACAATCGTGAGTCGTTCATCGCCGGTGAATCGTCGCTGTGGGTCGATATCCACAGTCTGTCCGTCGCTGTCTTGAATCGCGATGACGCGACAGCCGGTCTGCTCGTAAATACGAGAGTTTGCGAGTGTCTTCCCGGCGAACTCAGCGGCTGGCACTCGAACGAGGCGAATCTGGCTCGCCGGAGCGAGGATGTCTTCACCCCGAAGTTCTTTTGCGACCATCCTCGCGCTCACCCTCGGGACCGACAGGACGTAATCTGCACCGGCGGTAAACGCCTTCTGTGTCGTCTCTGCGTCTCCCACACGGACGAGTATCTCTATTTCGGGGGAGAGAGACTGGGCCAGCGCGGTCGTCAAGAGCGCAATCGAGTCGTCAGGGACGCCGACGACGATGGCTCCTGCGGTCTCCACACCTGCTGCGAGCAAGGCCTCTCGGGACCCGCCATCGCCGACGATGTCGACGCCGTCTCGTTCTTCGAGGTCGATTCCCACGACTTCACCACCAGCCTCCTGAATGACCGACTTGGCAGCCTGTCCGACTTCGCCCAACCCGACGAGAACGAAGCGTTCGTGTTCAGTGAACGACCGAGGCGGTCGAGTGAACTCGTTTAGCTCTTTGAGCGCGGTTTCCTCGCCAGACACCAGGAGGACGGTGTTTGGACGGACGACGGCGTCCGGGCTGGGTGGTAACTGCAACTCGCCGTCGAACCAGGCACCGACGATGGTGGCCCCGGTTCGCTCCCTGACCCTCGTGTCCCGGATTCTGCGACCGACCAACTCGCTCGACTCGGACACGGGAAGTTCCATCAACTTCGTGGTTCCGCCGATTTCGATGGTGTCTCGCAGCTCTGCACTGAACGAGGCGACGGCTTTCTCTGCAAGGCGGTGTCCCATAACTGCGTGCGGAGACAACACAGTGTCCGCACCGACGGTGCGCAGTATCCCTTCCATGTCGCTGTCGTCGGTCAGCGCGATGACGTTGATGTCTGGACGGAGCGTCCGCACAGTGAGTATCGTATTGACGTTCGCGTTGCCAGCGTCGGTAATCACCGCTCGCGCGGTACGGATGCTCGCCCGTTCGAACGTTGCTGCCGATTGCGGAGAGCCGTGAATCGCGGCGTAGCCGCGGTTCGAGAGCGACTCGGCGTCTTCCCGTGAAGACGAAATGAGCACGTAATCGATGCCCAGTTCCTTGAGTTCGTCCAGAAGAATCGCGGAGTCCCGACGGTACTCACAGATGATGACGTGGTCGGACTTCGGACTGAGTCGGTCGTCGAGGTTGACTTGGGCGCTCGTAAACAGCGGAATGATGATGAGACGGAGAGTGAAAAACCCGATTGCGATACCCGAAATCTGAATCGAGGCGACGAACAGGAACATCAGCGGGTGGCTCCAGATATCCGAGTCTTGACCGTATCCCGTGGTCGTCATCGTCTGGATGACGAATTCGAACGAGGCGAAAATCGACTGGTTGACGCCTTCGAGCCGCGCCAGGGCGTAATTGTAGGCCACCGCGTAGAAGACCACGAGTGACACGAGCCCGATGACGTAGTAGATGACGTGTCGGATTCGTCGGCTTGGGCCGAACCGCCGAACCAACTCGGGAATGGAGGTCATTTTGGGACACGCATAGTAGTACGGAAACAGACAAAACAGTGTGTGCTCTCGGCCGTATGGCAGATTGAGGGCTGATTGGGTACGTTCAGACGGTTGACGACGTCTGTTCTTCACTGTGTTTGTCACCTTCTGTGCTGTGTTCACGCCGTGATGCCACTCTTCGGTGTGTGATGTCGTCCAGAACACTACTGCTCGACAAACTACTAGTAGGTCCTGTAGAGGACGAAACATGGTGGTCGCGACGAAAAGCATATTGTCGATGAGATGTTGATCGAGATACGATTTCAAAAATGATAGATTGGACAAAGGTTTAAAATGTCATGAATATCCGCGTACACTATGCGAAACACGTTTCGTTGCCCAGATTGCAACCGGCACCTCCCTATTTTCATGCAGGCAACCGAGAGAAAATGCCGAGATTGTAGTGAATCTCTACAACAAAATTCGAAGAAGAGGCGAGGAAATAGCTTAGATGGAGGCTCGGCTTCCTCAACGTCGCCAGAGTCAGAAGACAGTTCGAACGCAGACCCACCAGTGATTTCGGTGAGAGACTCATCGGACCGCGATTTAGACCCGGAGGAATCTAACGACGATTCTTCATATAACCCACCTTCAGTGGATTATCCTGCAGAGAATCCTCCAGTTCAGATCTACTACCAACCCACGATTCCGGAGGGGTTCCCAGATTTGACTCCGTGTCACATCTTCGGTTTGGGCGAATACCGCTCAAAAAGGAAGGGGAGAAATGAGTTCTCCAGTAAACTCATCGATTTTGCCAAAGAAGACGACCTCAGTGAATTCGAGTATTTTGCGCCACACGTCGACTGGTTCATTAAAAATAGGTTTGATGGAGATATTTCCCCGGACTTGGTTACTGTCTACCCAGGGCACCACGGAGGGTATAGCGACGCACTAGTCAAGGTCTGTAAGGAACTCGAATCGGAGTACGACATCGTTTATCGAGAATTGCTGTCTCGGACCGAGAACCGACCGCAACAAAAGAATTATAATAGAAATAAAGAAAGGTGGGAAAATCAAGATGGTAGCATCTCAACAACGCGGTCACTATCTGGTGAAACAGTGTTACTGCTTGACGACGTGACTACATCGGGTGCATCGGTCACTGTAGGCAAGAACGAGCTTGAGGACGCAGGGGCTAATCAAGCCATAGGACTCTGTTTGGGTATCTCCAAGCGATCACGGAGCATATACCACCACCTCAAAGAAGCAACGCACACCGTCGGGAGTGTGATTAGCGATGAGTGATCTAACCGTTGAGCAGCAAGCGAAACTTCTGGCTCTAACCGATTTGAAGGGTGTCGGCGATAAGCGTGCTCAAAAACTCGTGTCGGTGGCTCGCGGCGTCGATTCGGTGTATGAAAGTCCCTTCTCTACGTTATCTGATCTTCACTACGTATCCGAGCAGACGTTTACGCAGTTGCAGGATTTAGATTCGGAGATCAGCCGGTACGAGTCACAAATTCGGCGAGCGGCCGAAGATGGTGTTTCATTGGCGACTCCCTACGATAGTCTGTATCCAGAACAACTCCAGACACAGCACGCACCACTGAAGTTGTTCACGAAAGGCGACGAAAGCCTCCTTACCAGCCCGATGGTTTCCTTTGCTGGCTCTCGCGATGCAAATGACTCCGCAATTGAATGGGCCAGTCGAATTGCAGGGGGGCTCGCCGACGAAGGTTATACAATTGTCAGCGGGGGTGCATTTGGCATTGACGCCGCTGCCCACCGTGCGGCATTAGATAAGCGGGGGTCCACAATCATCGTCTCACCGAGCGGGCACAACGTTCCCTATCCAAAGGCACATGAGGAACTATTCAAACGCGTCATCAACGAGGGGCTTGTGATTTCCCACCGATTCCCCAACCAAGACCCGGCGCGAGGCGGCTTCCTCTATCGGAATAGAACGAATTCAGCTCTAAGTGAGGCAATCATTATCGCGGCTGCGAGTGACGACGGCGGCTCCATGTCGCAGTTCGAGACTGCGGTCAAACAGGGGAAGACGGTTTTCGTTCCCGACGAATCGGTCGGACCACTGCCGGATTCAGGACTCGCGGAAATGCGTGCATCTGATGATACGGTCGTCGTGGAGTCGCTGGGAGACGTACTTGACGAAATTAATGTGAACGATGGACAAAGTTCACTCAATGACTGGTGATTGCAGGTACGATCGCGCCACCAAGTAACGCGACACCGACCCTGATTACTCACATGACAGTTATTTTTGAAGGATGTCGCCCAGAACACTAACGGCCGGTATCATCCCGAGGCGGCGTGCCGCGTCAACCGGGAAACCCTCGTGCCAGGCGGTCCGTCTTTCGGGCGCGGACGTTCCGAAGTACACCGGCGTCAGCCGGTCAGTAGAGCAGCGTAACCGCTGCGTTTGATGTCGCGTACCTGGGTTCGCCGTTCTGTCATCGCTCCCGAAGTGGGACCACTCGGACGGGGACTTGTGGTACGCACCCGCTCTAGTTCGGCAGGGGTAAAACGAGTTACGACCGAACCCGCTCGTCGCCCTCGAAGAAGACGGCGCGGACGCGGACGACCTGCCCATCGATTCGGATGTAGTACAGGCGGTCGTTCGGCCCGCCAGCTTCGGGCAGTCGTTCGAGGTTGTTTCGAAGCGACTCGTAGTCGCTGAGACAGTCGGAGATACTCGACTCGCGAGGGTGCCCGCTGGCGGCCCCTTCGACGACCTGCTTAATCCATGGACTCTCCGCGACTCGTGAGTCTTCTGCGCTCACGACGGTGGCGTTCGGCGGTGCGTTTCCGACCAACTCCGCGCGCAGATATATCTCGTCGTTCGAACACCCGCGAAAGGACGAACATCCCGCGAGAGACGCCACGGCGCCGGCACTCGCAACTGCGAGACCGATTCGGAGGAGGCGGCGGCGTGACGGTGGGGACCTCATTGTAGGTCAAATTATCGGAATCTGAAATAAAACTTCTGTCGCCTACAACGTGTACTCAGATTCCGTCAACTGGACGTACTTGCCGTTCCTGAACTTGACCTTCGTCCGTTTGTACTTCGTCGCGAGCTTTGCGGCACTGAATCCGGCGGTGAGTTTCGCTCGGTCGAACGCCTTGTACCCTTTATCCGAGTCGAGAAGCTTCCGGGCAGCCTTGAACGTCGTGTCCCAGTCGCTGGGTCCGTAATCGTGGACGATGTCGGCCATCGCGACGTTCCGAAGAATCTCGTCGCCGATGGCGTCTTTCCAGCGCGTGTTGTACTCGCTCAGGTCGCCTTCGGCGGCGAGTTCGCCCGCGATAGCACCGGTTCTGACCGCAACGTGGTCGCCCCCCTCGTGGAAGGCGGAGGTCGAACCCATCGCACCGCCGGTGACGGCGATGCCTGCTTTCGTCGGCGAGTCGATGGGGCGCGTCGAGGAGATAGAGTAGGTTTCTGTCCCTTTGGACTTTCCGCGCTCTTCGACGAGTGGGAAGTCCTCGTCGATATCGTATTCGTCGCCGTACTCCTGTTCGAGGAGTCGGCGAACGTACTCACGGCCCTGCGGGACTTTCTCGTCGTCTTCACGCAGGAGCTTGTAATTATCGCGGTCGTCCACCTCGTCGATGTCGAGCCCGATAGGCATCGTCAGGCCGACGCGGCAGACGTTGTTGTCGTTCGGGAAGACCCACGGATACGCCGTGTGGCCGGGCATGTAGCCCCACCAGAACTTGATTCCGCCGTCGACTTCCTCGAACAACTCGGGCGGGAACTCCCGGTGTTCTTGGTAGGCGATGTGGTTCACCTTCGGCGAGGCGAGACGCTCTGTGATGTCGAACGGGAGGAAGTCGTCGAGCACCTTGTTCGTGACCGTCCGCTGTGGCCCGTCGGCGAGGATGAGGAAGTCCGCGCCAACGTTTTCGCCGTTGGCCAGTCGGACGACGTGTCGCGGGTCGTCCTCGCCGCCCGTCGCGTTGAGGTCAGTCTCCACGTCGCGGACGGAGGCTTTCAGACGATATCCGGCGCCCGCTTCCTCGGAGCGGCTTCGCATCCAGTCGTCGAACTTCGCGCGGTGGAAGGTGTACCCGAACTCGTCGTACGACGAGTCGATGCCGGTACTTCGAAGCGTCACGGTCTCGTTCGGGCCGATGAACTCAGCCCGGTCGAGAATGTCGAGGACGACGTCGTCCGGCATCTCGTCGGGGTGGATTCCCATGATGTCCACCCAGTAGTCGAGAATCCCGGCCGCGTCCGTCGAATCCGGGCCGAGACCCTGTCGGTCGGCGCGGGGGACGCCCTTCTCCAGGACTACGGTGGACGCACCGGCTGATGCGGCGGCGTGTGCCGCCGAGGTTCCAGCCGGGCCGCCACCGACGATAGCGACGTCTACGCGTTCCATACCGCTACAGGACTTGGCCTCGTGTATTAAACCCCCTGAACCGACTCGGTGGGTCCTCGCTGGCTGTCGGTCGTGGGGTGAGTTAGCCTTCGCCAATTCTGGATACCGACTCTGATAACTAGGGCCGGAGATTTATCACTCCTGTCATTGGAGTCCACAGATGATGAGCGGAGACGAGGAAAGATGTGACCGTACGCCCGTGGTCTTTCGAGATGAAAGGGGCGACCTCGTCTTCGTAGACGGGGGCCCTGCTCCACAAGGATATGCACCAGTCGCATGGAAACTCGGCGAAGATGGGTCTCGGTACGTGGTCGACCCGACCGTAGACGCCGTCGCCGTCACACGAACGATTTCGAAACGCCGCCGAAGCACTCGCAGTCAACTCGGCTGATTCTCGCGTCGCCCCGTCCGAATCGAATAGATTCATCACCACTTCCGAGAATCATCGTCCATGCGCGACCCAGACATCGCCGTCCTTCGCCAGAAGATTCACGGACTGTCCGCCGAGGAGTACGCCGAGACGCTGCGCGAGCGACTCCCCGACCGAGAGGTCGCCCTCGCACGAACGCCCGAAGAGGAACGTGACCTCCTCTCTCGCGTCCAAGTCGCGACCGGGTTCTCCATCGACGAATCGGTCCTCGAAGACGCCGAGAACCTCGACCTCTTCGCCTGCGTTTTCGCGGGCACCGGCCACCTCCCCATCGAGGCACTCGCCGACCACGACGTCGCCGTGACGAACGCTTCGGGTGTCCACGGTCCCAATATCGCCGAGCAGGTCCTCGGGAGTATCCTCTATTTCACCCGTCGGTTCCACGTCGCCGAGACCCAGAAGCGGGACGGCGTCTGGCAGTCGTATCCGACGTTCGAGCTTCAAGGGTCGACAGTCACCATCGTCGGATTGGGTGCAATCGGACGCACCATCGTCAACCGTCTCGAACCGTTCAGTGTCGAGACTATCGGCGTCCGCTACTCCCCTGAGAAAGGCGGCCCGACCGACGAAGTCGTCGGCTTCGAAGACCAACAGGGCCTCCACGACGCCTACGCCCGCTCCGACTACGTCGTCATCGCGTGCCCCCTGACGGAGACGACGCGTGGCCTCATCGACGCGAACGCGTTCAAATCCATGGCCCCCGAGACCGTCCTCGTGAACATCGGCCGCGGTCCGGTCGTCGATACCGACGCCCTGCTGGACGCGATTCGGAGCAACGGTATCCGGGGTGCCGCGCTCGACGTGACTGACCCCGAACCGCTCCCGTCGGACCACGACCTCTGGCAGTTCGACAACGTCCTCATCACTCCCCATAACGCGGGACACACGCCGAAGTACTGGGAGCGGATGTCCGACATCATCGCCGCGAACATCTCGAAGTTAGACGAGGGCGACGACGACCTGGAGAACCGCGTGGCCTAGTCCGAGTCGAACCGAGGCCTCGCTACTGTGGCGTCGGTGAGATGGCGACCGAGTTTCGCACCGAAAATGACAACTAGATTGATTGTGTCGGTAATGTCGTGCAGTTCTCTGAGTGGCAATGGAACCGGATAATTGCCTTCTTCGGCGGCGTTGGAGTCCTGTTTCTCTTCCCATGGTCGCACCTCTCTCCCGCCTTTCCTGAGTGGGCGATAGACGTTCTACGGTCTGTTCTACTCGGGTTGTGTTGCTATGGCCTCACCGAGCAACCGCGAAAAGTAATTGTGCTGTTTCCGGTCGGAACGGCACTTGGGATTGCGGTAGTCGCTCTTTACGAAGCGTCCGGACTTCAGTTGCTTTGACGACCGCGTTTCCCCCGGCCTAAGCGCCGTCCGCAAACCGCCACGAATCGCTACTCGTCGCGCTTGACGGCCGGGTTCGTCACCGCACCGTTCGCCGCAGAGCCGAAGTCTCGCGCGTACTTCGCCAGCACGCCGGAGGTGTAGGCCGGTGGCTTGGGTTCCCAGTCTTCTTTTCGGGCCGCAAATTCCTCGTCCGAGAGGTCCACCGAGAGTTCGCGGTTCGGGATGTCCACGGTCACTTCGTCGCCGTCTTCGAGGAGAGCGATAGGACCACCTTCGACCGCCTCGGGGGCGACGTGGCCGACCATCGGGCCACGGGTCGCGCCGGAGAACCGGCCGTCTGTGAGCAGCGCCACGTCGTCTTCGTGACCCTGTCCGACGACAGCGGCGGTGACGCCGAGCATCTCGCGCATGCCGGGGCCGCCGCGGGGACCCTCGTTGCGGATGGCGATGACGTCGCCCGATTCGATGTGTCCGTCCTGCACGTAGCGCATGGCGTCTTCTTCGTTCTCGAAGATGCGCGCGGGACCGGTATGGTGGAATTTGTCGTCACCTGTGACCTTGAGGACCGCGCCGCCGGGCGCGAGGTTGCCGGTGAGAATCTTGATGGCACCTTCGTCCTGATACGGCTCGTCGACGGTGTAGAGGAAGTCCTCGTCGATGGCGTCGTCGTCAGGCAGGTCCAGTTGGTCGAGTTCCTCCTCGATGGTGCGACCCGTAACGGTCATCGCGTCGCCGTGGAACAGACCTGCTTCGAGAAGACGGCGGATGACGACCGGGACGCCGCCGACCTCGTGGAGGTCGTTCATGACGCGAGTGCCGCCGGGCTGGAGGTTGGCAATCTTTGGCGTGCGGTCGGAAATCGTGTTGAACTCCTCGATGTCGAGGTCGACACCGGCCTCGGCGGCGAGCGCGAGGAGGTGCAGGACCGCGTTGGTCGAGCCACCGATAGCGACCTGCAGCGCGATGGCGTTCTCGAAGGACTTCTTCGAGAGCACGTCGGAGGGGCGGAGGTCGTTTTCGACACACTGGAGAACGGCCTCTCCGGCGCGACGAGCGACCTCGTAGCGCTCTTTGGACTCGGCGGGCGCGGAGGCAGAGCCGAGTGGGGCCATGCCGAGCGCTTCGGAGATAGAGGCCATCGTGTTGGCGGTGAACATCCCGCCGCACGACCCAGCACCGGGGCAGGCGTGGCGTTCGAGATCGTCGAGTTCGTCGGCGCTCATGTCGCCTTCGGCGTAGGTGCCGACGCCCTCGAAGACGTTCTGGACCGTCACTTCGCGGCCTTCGTGCTGGCCGGGCATGATGGACCCACCGTAGAGGAAGACAGACGGGAGGTCGGTGCGGATGGAGGCCATCATCATCCCGGGGAGGTTCTTGTCACAGCCGGCGACGGTGACGAGGGCGTCCATGCGCTCGCCGAAGGAGACGAGTTCGACGGAGTCGGCGATTATTTCACGGGAGATGAGCGAGGCCTTCATTCCCTCTGTCCCCATCGAGATGGCGTCGGAGATGGTGATGGTGCCGAATTCGATGGGCATCCCACCGGCCTCGTCGACACCCTCGATGGCAGCGTCGGCGACGTCGTCGAGATGGACGTTACAGGGAGTGATGTCCGCCGCAGGGTTGGCGACGCCGACCATCGGCGAGCCGAGGTCTTCGTCGTCGAACCCCATCGCTCGGAACATCGCGCGGTGCGGGGCTTTGTCCGGCCCCTCTGTGACCTCCGAACTTCGGAGGTTCGGGTCCTTGCCGCTGGAGAACGTGTCGTCGTCCTCCTCGCGTGCAGGCTGTTGGCTCATACCTGAGCGGACCCGTCGAGCAAACTTAAATGGCAGCGACTGGGCAGACGTTGCAGTCTGGTCGTGGGAAACGCGAACAGGTTCGGGTGAACGCTACTCGATGTCGCGTTGGGCGAGTCCAGTGAGATGCGGCATCTCGGGGACGAGTATCTCCTCGCTCCCGAGTCGGGCGGCGTTCTCGCTGCCCGGCAGGCAGAACGTCGGCATGTCGTCGACGATGCCAGCGGTCGCTCTCGTCCCGACCACTCGGGTGCCAATCTCGTCGTAGGAGAGTCGACGGAACAGTTCGCCGAATCCCGGAAGCGTCTTTCCGAACAGTTGCTGGACGGCTTCGACCGTCTCGTCGTCGGGAGTGACGCCCGTTCCACCAGTTGTGATGGTCACGTCCACGTCGCCCCGGTCGGCCATCCGAGCAACGACGCCCTGAATCTCGTCGTAGTCGTCGTCGACGACGCGCCGAACAGCGATGGAGTGCCCGGCGTCGTGAAGCGCCGACTCGATGGCGTCGCCCGCCGGGTCGTCGTCGACGGTTCGCGTCGAGGAGATGGTTAGAACGGCGACTGCGAGTTCTTCGATGTCGTGGTGGTGATGGTCGTGGTCGTGATTGTGACTGTGGTGGTCGCCGTCGTCGTGGTGGTCGTGATTGTCGCCGTGGTGGTCGTGATTGTCGCCGTGGTGGTCGCCGCCGTCGTGGTCGTGACTGTGGCCGTGGTCGCCGTGGTCGTCGCCGTCGCCGTGGTGGTTATGGCTCTGGTCGTCGCTGTGATGGTGGTCGCTCACGATGCTGGTCTTCGCTTGCGTGTGTAAAAGAGCCAACGTCCACTCGTCTGCGACTCGTCGGTCACTCTGCGTCGTCGGGCGTGAGTTCCCCGAGCGACGAGAGTGTCACCTCAGCCGCGTCCGCACGGAGCGTCTCGAACATGTCTGTCGCCCACGCGAGCGCCCCCTCGTGGTCGTTGCGGGCGATGCCACCGACACCCGTGTCGGTGTAGACGACGATACCGGCATCGCGTTCTGTCACCCAGAGTCCGAACCGAAACGGAACGGTCGTCCGGTAGATGTCCACTGCGTCGTTTTCCAGTTGCTCGGCGATGACTTCCCGCGAATCCGGTGTCGCAAGCAGTCGCTCGAACAGTTCAGTGTCGATGACCATCTCGACTGTGGTTCCCCCTGTGGTCGCTGCCTCGTAGTACGGGCGGAGTTGCCCGGCTAGCGCGACCGGTGCCACTCCGTAGAGGTGGTCCGCGTTCTCGATGCTCTCGAAGAGTTGCTGCAGAACGCTGTCCGGCAGTTCTGGGGTGGAGGTGTACACGTCCGCACCACTCAGGAACACCGGGTCGAGAGGGGCGTCGGCCGGGAGCATCGCGAGAAGCTCGCGTGCGTCCTCGACACCTCTGGTCGCCCGTTCGAATCGGTCGAACACCGCCAGCGCACACTGTCCCGTGAGCGTCAGTTCGTAGACACCGCCGTCTTGCTCGACGACACCCGCGTTCACGAGTTCGCGGACGACGCGGTCGATTGTCGACCGAGAGATGTCGAGGTCGGTGGCCAAGGTGCGTTTGTCACGAGGCTGTGCCGCGAGTGCTCGGATGAACGTCTCACGGCGCACGAGCAACTGAGAGAGCGGTGTTCCAGTAGCGTGTCCAGTCATTGTGTCATGTCGCTCGGGCCGAGTGACCGTCCTGCTGATGTGACGTAACTCCGTTCGTTAGGGAATGACGGTATAGGCAAAGCGGGCCTCGACGGTAGCTTGCATCCAGTACTGTCTGCGGTGTCTTATATCATATAGCGAAATATTGGGGTGAGCCGTGGAACGGCGGTTATAATTGGGGAATCATCTGTGAACGTCGATTGTCGAACAAGGGAAAAGACGATTGGCGTAAACTTACACTTTTATTTCTTCCCTTCGTCGGTCGGACCGAGATGAAAGCGGTCCAATTTAGCGAACACGGCGACCGAGACGTCCTCGAATACGGCGACTTTCCTGACCCAGAAGCCGGTCCCGAAGAAGTGCTCGTCGACGTGAAGGCAGCGTCACTCAACCACTTGGACGTCTGGACGCGACGCGGGCTCCCGGGCGTCGAATTGGAGATGCCGCACATTCCCGGCAGCGACATGGCTGGTGTCGTGACCGAGGTTGGCGAGCGCGTGACACAATTCGAAGAAGGCGACCACGTCGCACTCCTCGCAGGTGTCGCAGACGGCGGCGACGAGTTCTCACGGAAGGGCGACCAGACGCTCGCCCCCGATTACCGTCTCATCGGCGAGCACATGCGCGGCGTCCACGCAGAGTTCGCGGCAGTCCCCGAGGGGAACCTCGTTCCCGTCCCTGAGGACGTGTCGTGGGAAGTCGCAGGGTCCGCATCGCTCGTCTTCCAGACGGCGTGGCGGATGCTCATCCATCGCGGCGAACTCCGTCCCGGTGAGAGCGTGCTCGTCCTCGGTGCGTCCGGCGGCGTCGGCCACGCGGCGGTCCAAATCGCCGACTACGCGGGTGCCGAAGTGTACGCGACAGCCTCCACCGAAGAGAAACTGGAGTACGCCCGCGACTGCGGCGCAGACCACGTCATCAACTACGAGGAGGAAGACTTCTCGCGGAAAATCTACGAGATGACCGACGGTCGCGGCGTGGACATGGTCGTCGACCACATCGGCGAAGAGACGTACAAGCAGTCGCTCAAGAGCCTCACCAAGGGCGGGCGCGTCGTCACCTGCGGCGCGACCACCGGCCCCGACCCGGGTGCGGGTCTCAACTACATCTTCTGGAACCAACTGTCGGTCATCGGCTCGACGATGGCCACGCCCGGAGAGGCCGACGAAGTCCTCGACCTCGTCTGGGACGGCACCTTCGAACCCCGAATCCGCGAGACGCTGCCGATGAGCGAAATCGAGCGTGCGCACGAACTCCTCGAAGAGCGACAGGGCTTTGGTAAGGTGGTCGTTATCCCAGATAGTGAGCTCTGACACCACGACTGGGGACGACACCTACGTCCACCGGCCGGGCGAGTCCGACACCGGCGATACCGTCGGAACCGGCGGCTCCGACCGCGACATCACAGTCGGAGCCAACGAACCCGACCCGCAGGGCTTCGGACGCCGCGGGTGGATTCTCGTCGGCGTCGTCGGCCTCTGTTTCCTCGTGATTCCGGGTGCAGTGTATCTCGTCCCGTCGCTTCCGGCGATGGCAGGCCTCCCGTACATCGCCGCCATGCTGGCGCTTCCGATGCTGCCTGCGCTTTTGCTCGGTCTCGTCGCCGTCTGGTCGATGACGGCAGCGACTCGCGGCGATTCGTAAGGCTCCGACCCTTTTCTGACACAGCTGTTTGCCGCCCGACGAAACGCGGTTCGAATCGCTGAGTTTGCGCTTCGATATAAAAAGTATCGACAAGGCTTATCTACCACCATGGTTGAGATTCACTTGCACAGATGTTCGAACGATTCTCCAGCGGATACTACCTCGGCCGCCTGTACGTCGAGCCGTACGACGGAGCCGAGGCTGCGATACAGCGGACAGACCACGAGCGACTGAACGAGCACGTCTACACCACGGGCCGAGGGGTCGAGCGAGTCGACCACCCACTCGTGATGAAGCTCGACAGTACACACTTCCCCGTCGTGGCCGACGACGGTATTCCCGCAGGGACACTCGCCCTCCCACGTCAGGTCGTCGATTCGGCGGCACTCCCGGACGACAGGCCGGTTCTCCTCGCCGACGCGAACCGGGCGGAGGAACTCCTTCGCTACGCGGGCTACGACATCGACTCGGTCTCGACACAGCAGGACCTCTCTGCCTGATACCACACCTCACGATTTTCGCCGGACGACCGAAACCTCAAGTGGTCGGCCTGCACGCTTCCGCGTATGCTGGACGAGTTGTTGGGGCGAGCCGAACTCAAAGCGCGAATCGCCGAGTTAGAAGACGAGCGCGACGCGCTGGAGGGCCAGCTCTCTGGTGAGTCAGACCGCCGAAAGGAAGCAGTCCGGGCGAGACAAGAGGCCGAAGTCGAGGTCAACCGACTCGAAGACCGCATCGAAGAGTTAGAAGACCGGGTCGAACGCCTCTCCGGCGACGACGACGCCCTCGACTTCCGCGGCACGGAAGACCTCGGCGGCGACCGTCTCCACGAAATTCTCCACCGACTGAACTCTGTTTCGACCGGGGCAGAAGGCGCACTCACGGCCGTCGTTCCCGACGACCGGTCGCTCCCAGCCACGGTCGAAGACGCCTTCGACGAGCGCGCTCCACTCGTCCGCCGGGCCGCACCGTGTCTCGCGCTCACCGACGATGCCGGTCTCGTGAGCGTCGCGCTCTCCCCGCCGCGTCTCCCCGACGCGTTCGACGACTGGGCCGATAGCTTCTCGCTCGACGAAGAGTGGTTCGCGCCCACATCCGAAACCGTGGTCGCGCTCGTCCGGGCAGACCTCTTCGCGCTCGGCCGCTACGACGACGGCGAACTAGTCTACGAGACGGGATTCGAGAGCGACGTGAAATCCGCCCACTCGAAAGGCGGCTTCTCGCAGTCGCGCTTCGAGCGCATCCGCGAGGGCCAGATAGCCGACCACATCAACGAGTGCCACGAGACGCTGGACGAGTACGTCGCGGGCGACGCCGACGGCGCGAGTGACCTCGTCGTCCTCGGCGAACGGGCAGTCCTCGGCGAGTTCCGCGAGCGGGCGTCGCAGACGGCCACAGTCGATGCCACGGGCGACCCCGAAGAGGCGCTTCGAACGGCCTCCCGAGAGTTCTGGACGACGCGACTGTACCGCCTCTGAGTTCGGCTCGACCCCCCCGACCCGTCCCCAGTTCTTTCCGAAGTGGTCGTCCTTTTAGGCTGCCACACCGTGGCATTCAGTATGAGCGACCCACAGCGAGTCGTCGTCCTCGCACACGAGAAATTCCCGGACCGCGCGAAGACAGCCACCGGCGTGCTGAAGTACGCTGATTACGACGTGGTCGCCGTCCTCGACCGCGACAACCCCGGGACGTCTGCGAGCGACCACCGCCGCGACCTCCCTGACGTTCCCATCGTCTCCTCGATGGCCGACGCGCCCGACGCAGACGCACTCCTCGTCGGTATCGCCCCTATCGGTGGCGGCTTCGACGAGACGTGGCGCGACGACGTTCGGACCGCGCTCGAACGCGGCTGCGACATCATCGCGGGGCTCCACTACTTCCTCAACGACGACGAGGAGTTCGCCGCCCTCGCCGACGAGTACGGCTGTGACATCAACGACGTGCGCAAGCCCCACGACGACATCGGGGTCGCACAGGGCAAATCTGCCGACGTGGACGCCGAAGTCGTCCTCACCGTCGGAACCGACTGCTCGGTCGGCAAGATGACCGCGACGCTCGAACTCGTCGAGGCCGCCCGCGAGCAGGGCATCGACGCGAGCTTCATCCCAACCGGCCAGACCGGCATCATGATTGCTGGCTGGGGCAACCCCGTCGACCGCGTCGTCAGCGACTTCACCGCCGGGTCGGTCGAGGAGATGATTCTCGAAAAGGGCGACGAGTACGACGTGCTCTTCGTCGAGGGACAGGGCAGCATCACCCACCCCGCGTACTCCGCAGTCACCTGCGGTATTCTCCACGGCGCGATGGCCGACAAACTGATTCTCTGCCACGAGTCCTCCCGTGACGCGATTCACGGCTACGAGGACTTCGCGCTCCCCGAACTCTCGGAGTACATCTCCCTCTACGAGAACCTCGCAGCCCCCGTCCACGAGACCGAGGTCGTCGGTGGCGCGCTCAACACCTCGAAGGTCGAAACCGACGAGGAGGCCGCGGCCGCAGTCGAGGCGTTCGCAGACGAACTCGGCGCGCCCGCCGTCGACCCGGTTCGGTTCGACACGGCCGCGTTCATCGACGAGGTGTTCTGAATGCTCTCGACCGAGTTCGAGCGCATCTCGATGTCGCTCGCCGACCCGTTCGGCATCTCCCGCGGGACCCAGACTGAAGCCGAGAA
Organism: Haloferax elongans ATCC BAA-1513; assembly: GCF_000336755.1. Classification (GTDB taxonomy): domain Archaea; phylum Halobacteriota; class Halobacteria; order Halobacteriales; family Haloferacaceae; genus Haloferax; species Haloferax elongans. Next base: position 301,463 of record NZ_AOLK01000021.1, read on the forward strand.
CGTCGTCGTCCGAATCGAGGACGAAGGCGGCATGACGGGCGTCGGCGCGGCCGCCCCGTCGTCCCACTACGGCGAGACCGCAGATACCGTCGAAGCGGTGCTGCCGGACCTCCTCGCCGTCGTCGAAGAGGTCGGCGACCCCCACGCTATCGACCGCATCGAACGCCGGATGAAAGAGACGGTTCGGCGTAATCCCGCGGCACGAACTGCCGTCAGTATCGCGCTGCACGACCTCGCGGCCAAGCGCCTCGGCATCCCACTGTACCGGATGTGGGGTCTCGACCCCGACCGCACACCGTCGTCGTCGTTCACCATCGGTCTCGACGACCTCCAGACGATGCGCGAGAAGACGACAGACGCCTACGAGTCCGGGTACGACGTTCTCAAAGTCAAACTCGGAACCGACCGCGACAAAGCCATCGTCGAGGCCGTCCGCGACGAGGCACCCGGCGTGACCATCCGAGTCGATGCCAACGAGGCGTGGACGCCCCGCGAAGCAGTCGAGATGTCAGAGTTCCTCGCCGACTACGGCGTCGAGTTCATCGAGCAACCGGTCCCGGCCGAGGACCACGAGGGGCTGAAGTTCGTCTACGAGAACGCCGCGCTCCCCATCGCCGCCGACGAGTCCTGCGTCACCGTCGACGACATCCCGAAGATTGCCGACCGCGTCGATATCGCGAACCTGAAACTGATGAAGTGCGGCGGTCTCACCGAGGCAAAGCGCATGATTCACACCGCGCGTGCCCACGGCCTCGAAGTCATGCTCGGTTGCATGATTGAGACGAACGCTGCCATCGCCGCTGGGTGTCACCTCGCACCGCTTCTCGACTACGCCGACCTCGACGGGTCGCTCCTTCTCGCCGACGACCCCTACGAGGGTGTTCCGATGCCGCACGGTGCAATCGACCTCGAATCGCTTGACCGCCCGGGAACCGGCGCACAACTCCTGTAACCGGCGTCAGGATTCCCAGTCGAGATTTTCGTCTCGCGTCTCCGACCGCAACACGAACGGGCCGATAGAGAGGGTTCGCTTGGCGACCGTAGCGATACGGAGCACGTACGCCGCGAGGACGGTGAACGGCGACAACGAGACGGCGGTGACGAACGCGACCACGAGAAGCAAGTTCGAGATGCCGAACGTTGCACCCGCGACGCTGCCGGGATTGTCGAGAAACAGTATCGCTGCGATACTCGCCACGAGCGCGGGCACCGCCGTGTAGAACATCGCCCGCGAGAGGTCGACGAGTTCCCACCGGAAGTAGAGCGTCTTGACGTGTTCGCGAGCGGGACCGAAGAGTTCGAGCGCGTCTCTGAGGTCGTCAAGCGCCGCCTCCGTCTCCGACGAGAGGTCGTCAGAGGCTCGTCGCAACCGCGTCGCCTGATAAATCTTCCACGAGTAGTTGAGGTCCAGCGCCGCCGACAACACCTCGAACGTCCCGAACTGCTTGCCGTCGAGTCGGGCAGCGACGTCGTCGGCGTTCTCCGCCACTTCTGTCGCGAACTCGTGGACGCGTGCGTTCACGTCGTCCGTCGAGGGGCGTCCATCGGTGTCGCCGTCGCCGTCGCCGTCGGGTGAGACCGTTTCGCCGACCGCCCGTGCTCGCGCCGCGATACTCTCGGCTAACGCCCGCATGAACGCCGAGGGTTCGGGCGGGGAGACAGGAACGTCGAGAAGGTCGGCGACGTCGTCACGGAACCGTATCGACCCTTCCATCCGCTCGCGCTGGTCACCGAGCGGGCCGAGTTCGCGCGACAACACGAGTTGGTTGATGCTGACGACCAGCGTGACACCCGTGACGATAGCGGTCAAAAGCCCCTGTGCGAGCGTTTCGACTGGGTCCGAGGAGGCGACGGCGTCTCGGAGCGGCGTCGGGGCAAGAACGCCGATAGCGACGATAGCGACGAAGATAACGACGAGCGGAGTCGCGGCGACGACTCGGCGGTCGGTCCGAAGGTAGACACCGAGTTTCGCCCGACTCGTCGTGCCGCGCTCGCGCATTTTGTCGCCCGGCTCGCCGGACGACGACCCGTCGCTGTTCGACATACGCTACGGTCTTCGGGCAGGCAGAAAGGAGTAGTGGCGGTCGGCCGGAGAATATGACCCTCTCGGAGTGTGCGGCCAGCCGAATTACGACGAGTCGTCGTCGTTCTTGAGTTCCTCCAGTTCGGCTTCGACTTCCTCGTTTGCGACGCTCTCGTCGAGGTCGACCTCGGCGTCCGCCTCGGACTCCTCTGCCGGGGCAGACGACTTGCCCATCTCGGCTTTCAGCGTCTCCAGTTCGGTGTCGACTTCCGCGTTCGAGCGACCCGCTTCGAGTTCACGCTCGATGGCGTCTTTGTCCGAAAGCTGGTCTTCGAACGCGCCCGAGTCCATGAGTTCGTCCATCGCGGCAGAGCGCGCTTCCATCTCGTCGGTCTGCTCTTCGGCGCGTTCGAGCGCGCGGCCCACGTCGGCCATCTCGTCGCCGACGCCGGACATGGCCTCGGAGACGCGACTCGACGCTTCGGCGGCCTCGTAGCGAGCCTTCATCGTCTCCTTCTTGGTGCGGAACTCTTCGATGCGGTTCTGCAGGTCGTTTTTCTTCTCGACGAGGTTGTCCTGTGTATCCTGGAGACCCGCAATCTGCGCGTCGAGTTCCTCGATTTGGTTCATTTTGGCCTGCTTCTTTTCGAGGGCCTTCCGCGCCAGGTCTTCGCGGTCCTGTTGGACGGCCTCGCGGGCCTGCTCGTTGTGCTTTTCGACGTTCTCTTCGAGGCGTCGCTTCTGAATCTCCAGCCGCTTTTTTTGCGTCGTCAGGTCGGCGATACCCTGTTTGACTTGCTGGAGTTCGTCACGCATCTTCTCGTACGAGTAGTCGAGCGTCTCGGTCGGGTCCTCCGCACGGTTGAGGAGGGCGTTTATCTTCGACCGAATGACGTACGACGTGCGAGAGAGGATTCCCATACCCACTATCTTAGTGACGCTCGGCTTAAAACCTCACCAGAGCAAGATGTCCTCATGAGCGACCCACTTCTCGTCCCCGGCGGCAGAGACGTTCGGGCGACACTCGACCGCGCGGGTGACACTGCGGCAGACGCAATCGTCGTCGCGTGTCCCCCGCATCCGCAACACAGTGGCAACCGAAGCGACGCACGCCTCACGGCCGTCAGCGACGCGCTCTCCGGGCACGGCATCGACTGCCTGCGGTTCGATTACGGCGAGTGGGACCACGGATACGGAGAACAAGCCGATACCCGCAACGCCGTCGAGTGGGCACGCGAGCGCTACGACCGCGTCGGGCTCTTCGGATTCAGTTTCGGCGGGGCGATGGCGCTTCTTTCGACCGCCGAGGGTGCGGACGTAGACGCCGTCTCAGCACTGGCTCCCGCGCCGCGTCTCGAATCCGACCTCGACGTGGTCGCGGTGTTCGACCAGATTCACGTCCCGGTGCAAATCATCTACGGCACACGAGACACTATCGTGGACGCGACACCCATCGTGGACTGCGCACGCGAGTATCACCAATCGGTCGTCGAACTCGCCGCCGACCACTTCTTCGTCGGGCAGACGGAGAAAGTCGCAGAGGCAGTCGCCGACTTCCTCGTCCCGGCGCTTCAGCCGGACGAGTCGTGAGAACTGTTTCGACGACCGCTCGAAATGGGTCAGGCCAACGACTCACAACGCCCGGTCACGCCGACGACTTAGGATACCCAGTCAGGCTGACGACTCACGATATCCGGCGTAGAACTGCGCGATAACCGCGAGTGCGGCGGCCGAGACGGCGAACGACCAGAACGCCGCCCACGCCGCTGTGCCGACCGACGGGTCGTAGACGTACGTCACAGCACCAGTCGCGATACCGATTGTGAACGGGGCGAGAAACGGCCCGTCGGTCCACTGTCCGCCCGCGTTGGCGTACTCGACGATGTACGCCCAGACGCTACCGACAGTGAATTGGAAGACGACAGCGCCGAACAACCCGCCCGTGATGGCGATGAGAATCGTCGTCAGTTCGAGTGGCTTCCCGCGGAGGGACCACGCGGTCCCGGCCACGAAGACCGCGAAGACGACCGCGTACCACGGGCGGAACCACTCACGAAGTCGCTGCTGGAGGGACATACATCAATTGTCATCTCCCGTTGACAAAAACGCCGTGGTGATGTCGTCTCCGCCGCTACACCCACTCGTCTACCGAGCGACATTTTGAGGAGGAGTTAGGACGGTACACTATGGTTCCACGCAAACGACTCGTCGCCGTCGGTGCCCTCCTGCTCGTCGGCTTCGCGTTGAGTCAGTCGTTTTCGGTCGCGACCGGCTTCCAGACGACGTTCGTCGCCGAAGCGGCTGACGACGAAACGCCGCCTTCTCTCGTCGCGGAATACGACTCGGACATCGTGAACCTCGACAGTCGAGTCGAGTCTGTCCCTCAACTCCGTGAGCCGGTCGAGACGGCCGTCGAGACAGGTTCGTTCGACGGGACAATCGCGTCGGAAGCGCACATCACGCTCTCGGACGTGAACGAAGACGCCTCGTTCGCGGTGTACGACGGTCGCTACTACCGCTTTTCGCTGACCGTCTCCGACGACCCGGTCGGTGCGACGATTCAGCTCTCGCCGACCGACTGGCAGACGGTCGCCAACGCGACTGCGACACCCGCCGAGCAGACTGACGGCGACCTCCGAACCGTACTCGAAAAAGGGACGGTGACGAACAATTCCTTCGTCCGGCCCGGTCTGTACGACCGCGAGGGGACGTACCTCCTCGTCCGGCCGGAAAACGAGGGCTCGATGCTCAAACAGATGTTCGCCAGTTTCGGCGGGCTGTTCGTGGACCCCCTCGGCACGGCCTACACGGTGGCTGGACTCGGACTCGCAGTCGCCATTCGCAACCGCCGCACCCCCCGACCGCTCACCCGCCGTGCCGCACTGGCCGTCGTCCCCGGAACAGTGCTGTTCTCGTGGCTCTCGACGCTCGTCTTCGGAAGTGGGTCGCTCGCGATGCGGGCGGTCCTGCTTCCCGGTATCGCCGCCGTCGCCTCGTTCGGTCTCTTTGCGGGCCTCTGTCTCCGCAGGCGGGCGTGGAAGTCACTCGTCGCCGGGAGCGCTCTCCTCGTCGGTCTCGTCATCGTCGCGGACGTGGCCACGCTCGGTATCCTCGGCGCGGCGTTCGGAGCGCTCGGCCTCGTCGCTGGCTGGGTTGGGAGCCTCGTCCTCGCGGTCTACGGCTACGTCTTCGCAGCCGATGCGGACGAATTCGACCGCGATAGGGTTGGCGCACTCTCGGCAGACGACCTGCAGACAGGGTAGGAAACAGCCCCCGATTAGGAGTCACTCGTCGCAGTGACGGTGAGTGTCGTGACCGTGAACTGAATCCCCCAGATGTCGAACGATATCTGGACTGTCTCTGTCGTCTCTCCGGTGTGGTCGACGAGTGCGTGCAGTGAGTCCACGTCCAGTACGTCCTGGAGACGCGTGGGTTCGTCTCTCGGGTCGACGCCGAGTTCGGTCGCGATATTGACCAGTGCCTCTGTCAGTGAGTCCGGTTCGTCTATCCATCGGACTTCAAGGTCCGGTTTGGAGGGGTTCGTTGGTGGTGTCATGGGTGCCCGGGAGTGAGAGTGCAGTTGCTCTCTTGGTGAACTAGGTTACGCAGCAACGTGGCGTGCGCGATGACTCTCGAACATGGAGAATAGTACAATGGAATAAGACAGGGTCGCTACCCAACTCACGTCTCTTCTCGTCTCCGGTGCCACAGCACTTCGACGAGTATCGTGGCGATTGCAATCTCGATTGCCTTCGTGAGAACGTCGCCAGCCCAGTCGAGTGCAGGCACCAACAGAGGCACCAGCCACTCTGCGGCCGAATACGTGACGGGGAGGAACACCCAAACGAGTGGATACCGAGTAGAGTGCCAGAGAAGCGTGAATACGACCCGCGTTTTGGGAATCTTTTTACATGCGGCGTCCAGCCAGATTCGACCGCGGTCCTTGCTCAGGGACGCCCATGCCGGGGACGTTCGCCACACCCGGCATGGGACGCTCTCGAACGACTCGTGGCTAGCACTGTCTGCACTACTCTATATGGACAGCGCAACGACAATAATAGCTCGGGATAGGTTACTCCCGACTACTTCGGTCTCGTTCGGTCCCGTTGAATCCGGCGGGGTCGCGTGCTCGCGTCAGTTGTATTCTCTCCAGCGGTATCCGCACTCTTGGCACTTGAAAAACCGCGTCGGCGGTTCGTCAGCAGACGCCGTCTGCTTGATCGTGTACCACGCTTCGGTGTGGCCACACTCGTCGCAGACGACGTCCTTTGCGGTTGGTTTGCCCTCGAAATCTGCGCCCTCTTCGGTCTCGATGAGTTCGTCGCCGGACTGCGCCTCGGTCGAGACGAACTGTTCTGCGAGGTCCTCGTCCCGGTCGGCGGTCCCCCCGCACTCGTCGTTCGTACACGTCATCGTGCCGTCCTGTGAGACCATCATCGAACCGCACTCGTCGCAAAACTGCATACCAAAACTAGCCGGGGCCGGGACTAAGAATCTGTCACTTCCGTAGTCGGCGCTCGCCGTCTCACTCGTCGTCGACCATCGGGCAGTTACGCACGCAGAAGTGGTCGCTGTCGGGCATCTCGACGATTGTCGTCCCCTCGTGGGTACACGCGAGTTCCGGCGGTTCGGAGAAGTAATCACAGCGCTGGCAGAACTCGTTTTTCGGGATGACGTGCTCGGGGTCGGACACGTCGCCGTGTTCGTCGACCGGCTCTGCGGAGGCACCGACGCCGACACCGACATCGACCTCCTCGTCGTCGTCATCGACCAACGAGGTCCACACGTCCTCGTCGTCGAGGTCACCGACGCTCATCGACTCGAACAACTCGGCGTCGCTGTCGTCTCTGACGCTCGCCTTGGCGCGGCGTTCGGCGACCCGGCTCGCGATATCCGAAAGCGGCTCAGAGCGCTCACTGTCGGCGTCGGAAGCGACGTCCGCGCCGTCCCCAGAGGCGGTTTCGTGGTCGGCGTCGTGTCCCTGTTGGGAGTCACCTCCGAGGAAGTCGTCTATCGTCTCGGTCGTGTCGCCCGCGTCGTCACTGGACTCGTGGGCGTCGTCGGAGTCAGTCATCGCTGTGTTCGCCGCTGGCGGTCACCTCGTTGTTGCCTGTGTCCTCTAAGGGGTCCGGTCGCTCGATATCTGCGTCTGTCTCAGTCGACTCGCCGAGGATGTCTTCTACGCCATCTGTCGTCTCCTCGCCGTCGGTCTCCGCCGCTTCGAGTTCGGGCGGGGTTCCTGTGTGGAGCGTTGCAGACCCGAAGAACCCAGGCGAGACGGATAATTCTTGGAACGGAGATTGGCACGCGGGACACCGCGGCTCGGTGAGTAAGTCCAGATGGACTGTCTCGCGACACGCCTCACACTTCGCTTTGCGCTCGTTCGCGTCGTTGGCGACGCGGAGCAAGTCGGCGAGTGCCTTTCGTTCGAGTTCCGCAGCCTGGATGTCCGCAGTTCGGGCGCGAACGTTCAACAGCGCCTGTACGACCGACCGAAGCTTTCCATCGAGGTCGGCGGTCGTCTCGTCGAGATACGAGAGCACGTCTTCGAAGTTGTCGAAGCCAGCGTCCACGCGGTCGTCCAGTTCGTCGAGACGGTCGCGAACGGCCTCGACACCTGCAGTCGCGCGGTCTATGCCAACCTGAAGGTCGGGATGGTCGTGGTCTTTCGGCGCTTTCTCGTCGGTCTCGCGCTTGACCTGCACGACGCGCATCCGAACGTCGTCTATCTTCTCGTCGACGTCGTCTTCGAGGCTATCGACATCGTCTCCGAGACTGTCGAGTTGCCCTTCGAGGTCGTCGAGTCGCTCTGGAAGTGACTCGAGGGCGTCGACGGACTCGCCCGAGTCGGTGACGGCGAGTCGGTAGACGCTGAGTGCCCGTGTGAGTATCGTCGACGGGTCGACGCCCTCTGCTTCGGCGCGTTCGTCGACCCAGTCGCGGAGGTCATCCGGGAGCGAACCTCCGTCGTCCCCTGCCATGCTGGTAGCAATTCGGCTACTCCACCTTAAGAACTGGCTCCGCACTACGCTGCGTGAGAACTGGATGACACGACAGTAATTCGAATCGAGGTCGCCGGGGACTCAGCGAATCTTTCTGACGTCGCTCACGTCGAGGCCGCTTTCGTTTATCTCGGTCTCGAACTGGACGATGTTCTCGCTTTCGAGCTGTGAGAGGACGCCTCTGAACTCCTGGACGACCATCGTCCGCGCTCGTTTCGACCCGCCGGACTCCCACGAGAACTGGAGCGTCCCGTCGGTCGCACCCTTGAGGAGGCCGAGTTGCGCGTCTGTCAGTGCCTCCGTACTCACGAGCACGAGAATGAGGCCACCCCACCGGTGGGAGGCCGTCGCGAGCCCCTTCATCACCATCGCGATGTCGGACCACGTCATCTCGTCGGAGATACCCGCGAGAAGGTCGGTCACGGAGTCGATGACGACGAGGTTTCCGGGTGCATGTTCGCTCAGCGTCGTCCCGAGCGCGTTCAACACGGACTCGCGGTTGTGACGACTCCCGAGGTCGTCGAGCGTCGTCGTCTGTCCGAGATACCACTCGCGGGGAATCGCGCTGAGTTGGAAGTACTCAGACGAGAGGTCGTGGAACTCGATGTGTTCGGTGGCGGCGTCGACAATTTCGTCGTCCATCGTATAGCCCATCTCACGGTGGAGATACGACCCACCGGAAGTGAACGAGACGTAGTGAATCTCCGGCGGCGGGCTGGCGGACTCGTCGAGGGTGCCGTAGTGAAGGTCGAATAGCTCTTCGTCGGCGTGCGCGAGGCCGTTCATCGTGACGCTCGTGTAGAGGAACTCACGTGCGCCAGCACCGGACTCACCCGCGAGGAGGACGACGTTTCCCGGCGGTGCGCCCCCGCCGATGATGCCGTCGAGTCGGGGGATTCCGAAGGGGATGCACTCCATGTCGCCACCGACTCGGTCAGGTCGGTTAGTCGTTTCGGGGCGCTCGACACCTGCTCCGAGCGAGACTGATGCCTACTTCGAGCGCAGCGGCAGCCCCTCACTCGACTCGCGCGCCGTGGTTCCGGCCACGGCAGAGCGAGACGCTTCCCGCGACATCGGCGTCGTCGAGCGCGGCTTGTCCTGCCGCGACTGCTTCGTCGGCGTGCTCGGCGTCGGTCACGCCGTACACCGACGGCCCCCACGAGGATTGCCCGGCACCGAACACCGCTGGCGACTCGTCGAGCGACGAGACGATCGCGCCGACCGGCGGCCGGTAGACGCCGCCCTGTTCGTCGGCGTACCACGTTCCGTTGAGTCGGCCGAGCGATTCGACCGCGTCGCCGAAGCGCTCGGCAGACCCCTCTGCAAGCGCCGGTAGGAGCCGTCTGGTGACGATACCGGCGATTCGGTCACTCGTCGTCGGGTCGGCGCGCTCGACGACCGTGCGCATGCTCGCCTCCTCTGCCGCGCCGTTTCTTCCGGGGTCGACGTCCGGCGTGACCAGAAGGAAGCGCCAGTCGTCAGGAACCGAGTGCCGGGCAACGACCGGCGGGACGGTCCACTCACCGTCGTCGGGTCTGTCGGTAGTAAAGCGCGCCGTCGGATGTCCGGCGTCGATGACGGCACCGCCTGATTCGAACGTCGCCACACCGACACCGGAGCGCCCGCCACGACCCATCTCGGGTGCGAGTTTCCGAACGTCGGCGTCAGTGTTCGTCGCCTCGGCGACCGCCCGGAGGACAGCGAGCGCGAGTTGCGTCCCGCTTCCGAGACCAGTGTGTCGGGGAAGCGACCGCTCGATGACCACGTCGACGCCGTCGATGTCGAGGAGGTCTGCGGCTCGCTGGACGTATTCGGTTGCGACGGGGTGGCGACATCGGACTTCTGCGGCGGGTTCGGCGGAGACGACTACCCGTGGCTCGTCGAGGGCAACGCCCAAACCACCGTAGAGACGGTCGCGGGCGAGGCTCAAGTTGAGAAAGCCGAAGTGGATTCGTGCACCGACCGAGACCCGTGCCATGTACCCGTCTGTCAGGGTCCACTGATAAAGGGAGTTGCGACCCCCCCCCCCCCCCCCCCCCCCCC
>NZ_AOLK01000022.1 GCF_000336755.1 Haloferax elongans ATCC BAA-1513
CGCTCAGAGATGTGTATAAGAGACAGATGTCTGTGAGGACGAGGAGGTCGGCCTCCTCGATACCAGCCTCGCCGAGTGAGTCGGCGGAGACCATCCCGGTGATACGGACGATGGTTGCACCTTCCGATTCGAGCGCTTCGCCGAGCCCTTCTGGGTCGGTTCCAGTGACGAGTGCAGTCGTCATTCGTATTCGATGGTCGCGGGTGGTTTGTGGGTCACGTCGTAGACGACGCGGGCGACGTTCTCGTTCGTACCGGTGATACGCGATTGGATGCGCTGGAGGGTGTCCCACGGGAGTTCCTGTGCGCGGGCGGTCATGCCGTCGCGCGACTCCACGGAGCGAACCGAGACAATCCAGCCGTGGACGCGGTTGTCACCCTTGACGCCGGTCCCCTTGCCGATGACGGCGGCGAACGCCTGCCACGGGTCGTGCTTTTCGGTCTCGTCTTCGACGATGTGACACGCGTCGCGCGCGACTTCGACCTTCTCGGGCGTCACTTCGCCGAGGACGCGGACCGCGAGGCCCGGACCCGGGAACGGCATGCGCTCTGCGATGATGGATTCGAGACCGAGGGCGCGAGCGACTTCGCGAACCTCGTCCTTGTAGAGGTCGCGGACGGGTTCGACGATGCCCTCGAAGTCGACGACGTCCGGCAGGCCGCCGACGTTGTGGTGGGACTTGATGTTGCCTTCGGACTCGATGCGGTCGGGGTAGATAGTCCCCTGAACGAGGTACTGCGCGTCGGTCTCTTTGGCCTCGCGCTCGAACTCTCGGATGAACTGCTCGCCGATGACCTTGCGCTTTTCCTCGGGGTCGACGACGCCTTCGAGGGCGTCGAAGAACCGCTCTTCGGCGTCGACGACGCGGAGGCTCTCCATGAAGGAGAAGGTGTCCGCAATCTGTTCGGTCTCGCCTTTGCGCATCAGGCCGGTGTCGACGTAGACAGGAGTGAGTTGCTCGCCGACGGCCTCGTATGCGAGGGTCGCCGCGACGGAGGAGTCCACGCCGCCCGAGAGGGCGATGATGGCGTGTTCGTCGCCGATTTGGTCGCGAATCGATGCTGTTGCGTCTTCGATGAATTCGTCTACGTTTACCATTATGCTGTCACCTCTTCGTTGTCGAGTTCACGCGCGTCGAGTTCGCCGAGGACGCCACGGAGGAAGCCGAGGAACGGCGGGCTCGCGCGGTCGGGTCGGGAACGGAATTCGGGGTGGAACTGCGTCCCGAAGAAGAACGGGTGGTCGTCCAGTTCCAGAATCTCCATGCGGTTCTCTGCGCGGCCGGAGAAGCGCAGGTCTTCGGATTCGAGCTCGTCGATGAGTTCAGGGTTCACCTCGTAGCGGTGGCGGTGACGCTCCGTACAGGAGGTGCCGTCGTAGACCTCTTCTGCGAGAGTGCCTTCGTCGATCTCAGTCTCGTGGGCACCGAGGCGCATCGTCCCGCCCATCGCGTCGACTTCGTACTGCTCGGGCAGCAGGTCGATGACCGGGTACGACGTATCTTCGTCGAGTTCGGTCGAGTGCGCGTCTTCGTGGCCGAGGACGTTACGGGCCTGTTCGACGACGGCCATCTGGAAGCCGAGACAGAGACCGAGGAACGGAACGTCGTTCTCACGGGCGTAGCGGATGGCCTCGATTTTGCCGTCCGTCCCGCGGGAGCCGAAGCCGCCGGGGACGACGACGCCGTCTGCGCCCTTCAGTCGCTCTTCGTGCTTGTCGTGCATCTCGTCGGCGTCGACCCACAGGATGTTCACGTCGACGCCGCACTCGATACCGGCGTGCTTGAGCGCCTCGTGGATGGACATGTAAGCGTCTTCGAGGGCGTACTTGCCGACGAGCGCGATGTCGACAGAGCCGGTGCGCTCGGCCGTGACGAGTTCGCGCCAGCGGTTGTCGCGTTCGGCCTTCGGAAGCGCCTCGTCGTCGATTTCGAGGCGTTCCATCACGTACTCGTCGAGCCCTTCTTCTTCGACCATCAGGGGGACGTGGTAGATGTCCGGAACGTCGGGGTTCGAGAAGACGGCGGCGTCCGGCACGTCACAGAACTGCGCAATCTTGGTCTTCGTCTCCGGTTCGAGCTTGTCGTCCGCACGCCCGACGAGAATGTCGGGCTGGAGACCGATGCTTCGAAGCTCTTTGACGGAGTGCTGTGTGGGCTTGGTCTTCTGCTCGCCGTTCTTCGAGTAGGGGACGAGCGTGACGTGCGTAAAGAGCACGTCGCCGTCTTCCTCTTCAGAGGCGAACTGGCGGAGGGCTTCGAGGAACGGCATCGACTCGATGTCGCCGACCGTACCGCCGACTTCGACGATACACACGTCGGTTCCCTCGGCCGCCTCGCGAATGCGGCGCTTGATATCCTCGGTGACGTGCGGGATAATCTGGACCGTCTTCCCGAGGTAGTCGCCAGCGCGCTCCTTCTGGATGACGTGCTGGTAGGTCTTGCCCGTCGTGATGTTGTGGTCGGCGGTCATGTCGATGCCCAGGAACCGCTCGTAGTTCCCGAGGTCGAGGTCGACTTCCGCGCCGTCTTTCAGCACGTACACTTCGCCGTGCTCGTAGGGATTCATGGTCCCCGCGTCGACGTTCAGATACGGGTCGATTTTGACTGCGGTGACGTCGAACCCGGCATTCTTCAGGAGTCGGCCTGTGCTGGCGGCCGTGATACCCTTCCCGAGGCCGGACATGACACCCCCGGTTACGAAAATGAACTTGCGCCCCATATCGGGGTCGTATTCGTCCGTCGGCATACTGACCGTGTGCAAGCGTACTTCAAAACGATTTCGGAGCCAACACTGTGTGCCAGACGCCCGCACATGCCCGAAAACTGAAGAATCGACAGACAGCGAACTCCCCAACAGCTACTCCAGTTCTTTGACGACTCGTGCCGGATTCCCACCGACAACCACGTTATCCGGCACGTCCTCCGTCACGACGGCCCCGGAGGCGACCACTACATCGTCACCGATTGTGACGCCGGGGTTGATGACCGCACGACCGCCAAGCCACGCGTTGTCGCCAATCGTCACCGGGTCGCCCGACTCGGGGCCTTTGATTCGCTCGGCCGCGTCGAGCGTGTGCGTCGCGGTGTAGATGTGGACGCCCGGCGCGATTTGGCAGTTGTCGCCGATGGCGATGGGACACACGTCGAGAAAGACGCAGTCGAAGTTGGCGAAGAAGTCCTCGCCGACGCGGATGTTGTAACCGTAGTCACAGCGGAACGGCGGTTCGATTTCGAACGACTCGCCGACCGCGCCAAAGAGGTCCCGAATCAGTTCCTCGCGGCGCTCTGTCTCGGTTTCGTCGGTGTCGTTGAACAGGCGCGTGAGTCGGCGCGCGCGTTTTCGCTCGGCGACGAGTTCCGGGTCGCTCGCGTCGTACAACTCGCCCGCGAGCATCTTTTCTTTCTCGGAGGGCATCGGTTACGTTCTGGCGGAGAAGCAATGTGACTTTTGCTGAGTCATCACCCGGTACTGTGGTTTTTGATACCTACCTGTGTCATAAATAACAAGTCTACTAAAAATCATGCATGAGAAACATGTATGTCTAGAATAAATTAAAATTCTACAATAACCAGAATATAATTATGGTGCCTCTGACAAGGTGAGTGCATGGTTACCGTCGGCGAACTCGCAACGAATCGGTTTCAGGGTGTTGACCGACGGTTTCTTTCGGAAATGGTCGAGAACGTCGGCATCCGTGGGAGTATCAAATCTGTTTATCACTCCCTTCGTCACACCGGGTCACCAGTCGGGTTGATTTTAGGAAAGCGGACTAGTGTCCGCATCCACTCTGACTCCACGGTTGAGCTATCTCGTCCCCTCTTAATTGATGCAAAGAACACTCGGATGATTCACCAATCTATTGGCGGTTCTCGTCTCTTTGTCAGTCGTTCAGGGACACTCAGGACAACTGGCCAAGGGAGCTCTCGGATTGGCTCCGGGACGATGCTCAATATTCAGGGTGAGTTCGAGATGGGGGACAGTTACATAAACGGTTCATCCCGGATATTCTGCCGAGAAAAGGTCAAAATTGGTGACAACTGTGCTATCGCATGGAACATCGACATCATGGATACCGACGCACATACTCTGATTCACCCAGACACGTCAAAATCACCGGGCAGCTCGCCTGTCGTTATCGGTGACGGCGTGTGGGTTGGACACGGTGCAACTATCCAGAAAGGCGTCCACGTTGGCGATGGAGCGGTAATCGCTGCGGGGGCCGTCGTAACAAACGATGTGCCCCAGAATGCGCTCGTCGGTGGTGTCCCAGCGAAGGTAATCAAGGAAGACGTTAGCTGGGAGTGACGTCGCGAAATAACACCGGTCGAAACTACAGATTTTAACCCCTCTCCCGAGTTCACTCGCACTCGCAGCACTTTTTGAATATCGGCTTTGCGTCGTACAACCTTTCTTAAAAACGAGGGTCGGGAGCGTTACTCTTCGCTCTCAGCCGACACAGTCACACCGAATGCTTCGGGAGTGGCGTCGGCGACTGCGGGAAGCCGTCGGAGTCGCGGACGCGCGAGAAGGTACAGCCCCGTAAACCCGAATCCGAACGCGGCGACTGCCATGGTCGTGGTGGTGCCGAGACTCTCTGCGACGACACCGCCGATAAGCGACCCGAGCGGGAGCGTCGCGCCGGATGCCGTGCCCTTGATAGTGGACAGGCGTCCGAGGAGGTCCTTCGGGAACACGGTCTGGTTCAGGGTCGACGTGAGCACGCCGGAGATACCAATCGGAACCCACGCGAGGCCGAATAGGACGACCGTGAGTGCTGCCGTCGGCGCGTACACGGAAGCGAACCAGAAGCACGCTCCGACCGCGTTGCCGACGAATAGCAGCCGACCGTACGACACGTGTTCGAACCGCGGGGCGACGAGCGACCCGAGGAACCGACCGATACCGAGTGCGCCGAGCAGCAGGCCGTAGACGGCAGGACCGCCAAGGCTGTCGCCGAACGACGGGAGGATTGCGAGCGTCACGCCGGTTGCGAGGTTGGCCACCGCCGTCATGAGCATGAATTCGACGAAGACGGTCCCGCGGAGGGTCGAGATGCCCACACGCAAGTCCGAGACGTACGAGCGGAGTATCGAGTCACCATCCGTCTCGTCAGACTCCGTTGTCGGCGAGTCACTGGTCTGCTCGGAGTCGCTGGGTTCACTCGTCTTCGACAGCGAAATCCCGGCGAACAGCAGGCCAGCGATGGCAAACGTGACCGAGTCGAACAGGAACAGCGCCGTCGCACCGAAGACGGCGATGAACGCGCCGCCGAGTGCGTCGAACACCATGTCCAGTCCGAGCGTGACGGTTGCGAGCGCGGAGTTCGCTTGGGATAACCGCTCGTCGCTCACGAGACGCGGGACGAGAGCGGCCTCCATCGGCGTCATCAACAGCGCTGCGAGCATCAACACGGGGACGACTGCGAGCAGGAGTTCGACGCTCAGATGCCCCGTCACCGCGGCCAGCGGAAGCACGAGGACGACGACACCCTGAGCGACCTGCGACCCGACGAGGACGGGCCGAATCGGGAGTCGGTCGACGATTGGCCCGGCGAATATCTGCAAGAGCCACGGGAGCAGCAGTATCGAGTTCGCGATGCCTGTGAGGACGGTCGAGCCGCTGAGGTCGAAGACGAGCCACAGCACGGCGACGGTGTAGAGGCTGTCCCCGGCGTTCGTCACGAACTGTCCGGCGAAGAACCGCCGGAAATCGCGGTTCCGCCACAGCGACGAGCGACCAGTGGGTGAATCAGTTTTCTCGGCTACCTCGGCCGCAGTCATCGACGACCACCTCCAGCAGTCGGCGCGAGGCGGTCACTCGGCCTGCACGGTTGCGAGCGATACGGCTGGTGTTTGGAAAGCGAACGACTATCGAACGAGCCCCGGCTGTCCGCCGAGGGCTCAGCGACTATCTGCATTGACGTGTGTGTTCGGTCAGTGTACTTCGGCTACAGAACGTAGCGGCGCGAACCCGAGTGCTGCGGCTATCGGGTCCCTCACGCGGCAGTGCGCGTGAGCGGGTCGTACACTGAGCGAATCGCACGCCAGCAGGTCATAGAACGGTTCAGTCGGAGTATCTGCGAATTCCCACTTAGTATTTTTGGTGGTTGACACGTCATCCGTTTCAGTAACGGCCCACCAGCCCCGACTCGCGGAGTTTGTCGCCAACGGAGTGCTATATGTTCCAAGAAAGCGGCGGAGACCTGTTCCGCAATCGCAGGCTTTGAAGCGTCCCATCGAGTGTACTCGCGTATGAAGGAATTCCCGCAACTCGGCTTCGGGACGTACAAACTCGAAGACCGCGACGAGTGTGTCGAGGCCGTCACGAAGGCCCTCGACGTGGGCTACCGCCACATCGACACGGCCCAGATGTACGACAACGAGGAGTTCGTCGGCGAAGCCCTCGCCGAATCCGATGTCGACATCGACGACATCTTCGTGGCGACGAAACTCGACACCGACAACCTCGGCTCCGACGACGTGCTGGAGACCGCCCGCGAATCGGCCGAGAAACTCGGCGTCGAGACTATCGACCTCTTGTACGTCCACTGGCCGCTGGATTCCTACGACCCCGACGAGACGCTCGCGGCGCTCGACGAACTCGTCGAGGAGGGCGTCGTCGCAAACGTCGGCCTCAGTAACTTCCGCCCCGACCAACTCGAAGAGGCCATCGACCGCCTCGACACGCCGCTTTTCGCCCATCAGGTCGAGATGCACCCGCTGCTTCAGCAGGACGAACTCCTCGCGATGGCCGAGGAAGACGGCCACCATCTGGTCGCGTACTCGCCAATCGCGCGTAACGAGGTCGCCGACAACGACACGCTCGTCGACATTGCCGAGAAACACGAGGCCTCGCCCGCGCAGGTGTCGCTGGCGTGGCTCATCGAGAAGGGCGCAACGCCGATTCCGAAGGCCGCCTCGCCCGAACACATCCGCGACAACCTCGCCGCACTCGATATCGAACTCTCCGACGACGATATCGCTGCCATCGACGCGCTCGACGCACACCACCGCATCGTCGACTTCGACGAAGCGCCGTGGAATCAGGTCTAACTCTCGGATATATTATTTTCAGAGTATAGCTGTCTGGGGGAATCATTCGCCCCCTTATGGAACCCTTTCGCAATCCGGGTTAATGTATATGATAGATACGCTCGTAGACTCTCGTATGGCGACAGTGGTGGTGGCCTGTCCGCACTGCGGGCAGCACGTCGAACCGAGTTACGAGGGTGGCGCCGATTTCGACGGTGTCAGAGAGGGTATCAAGCCAGAGTACCGCCTCACGCGCGAAACGTGCCCTGTCTGTTCGAATCCGTACGACCTTCGGCGGGCCTGACCTGACGCGGCTGAAGGCCGACAACCGAGGTGGCGATTCCGGTGGGTGGCCGGGACCACGCCGCGGCCCGTGAGCGACTGCCGAAGGCAGCCGAGTCGCTGGCGTGGCCCTTATCCGGCGTTGGTATCCTACCCGGTATTCTTCATCCCGGCAGCGATGCCTTTGACGGTGAGCCGCAGGGTTCGTTCTTCTTCGTCGGTTCGGTGGTTCTGTGCGAGCAGGTGCGTCTGCAAGAGGTTCAGCGGGTCGACGTAGGGGTTGCGACGCCGAAGGCTGTCTTCGAGCCACTCCCGCTTCAGGAGGCTTTGGCGGCCGATGATATCGAGCATGAGTCCCTCTGCAGACTCGTATTCGGCTTGGAGACGCGGGAAGAACGTCTCTCGAAGCTCTTCGTCGGCGAGGTCCGCGTAGTCCGACGCGATTTCGAGGTCGGTACGGGCGATAGCCATCGCGGCGTTGTCGAGCGTGCTTCGGAAGAACGGCCACTCGTCGTACATCTCACGGAGCGTGTCGAGGTCGCCGCCATCGTCGAGGTAGGCTTCGACACCTGCGGCCAGCGAGTACCAACCGGGGAGGATACACCGCGACTGCGTCCACGAGAACACCCACGGGATGGCGCGGAGGTCTTCGACACTGCGTTCGTCCGACCGCGAGGCCGGGCGCGACCCGAGGTTGAGTTCCTCGATGACAGTGATTGGCGTCGCCTGCTCGAAGTAGGAGACGAAGCCCTCGGATTCGAGAAGGTCACGGTACTCTGCGCGGGCGGTCGCGGCCATCGTATCCATGGCGTCGACCCACTCTTCCGGCACGTGCTCTTCGGGTTGGCGAATCGCGTTCAGACGCGCCCGAATCTGCGCGTTGAGCATCTGTTCGAGGTTGCGCTCGGCGACGCGCGGGTT
This sequence comes from Haloferax elongans ATCC BAA-1513, assembly GCF_000336755.1. Taxonomy (GTDB): domain Archaea; phylum Halobacteriota; class Halobacteria; order Halobacteriales; family Haloferacaceae; genus Haloferax; species Haloferax elongans. The sequence goes on from NZ_AOLK01000022.1 coordinate 8,237, forward strand.
AGCGTACTTCTCGGCGATGGCTTCGCCCTGCTCGGTGAACTTGATTTGGCCGGTGATGGTCTCGTTCGGGAGCGCCAGCATGGCCTCGTTCATCGGGCCGCCACCGCGCGAGATAGACCCGCCGCGACCGTGGAACAACCGCATCGTCACGTCGAAGTCGTCGCAGATGTCGGCGAGGCGGCGCTGGTTCTTGTAGAGGTCCCAGTTGGCCGCGAGGAAGCCGTTTTCCTTGTTCGAGTCGGAGTAGCCCAGCATAATCTCCTGGACGTTGTTTCGGGCGGCCAGCGCCTTCTCGTAGGCCTCGTTTTCGAACAGCGTCCCCATGATACGGCGTGCGCCGTTCAGCGCCGACTCGGTTTCGAGGAGGGGAACCACGTCGAGACCGCAGTGGTCCGGAAGCGAGACGACACCCGCTTGGTCGGCGAGGAAGAGGACTTCGAGGACGTGCGACGGCTCTTCGGTCATCGAGATACAGTAGGTGTCGATGGCGCTGACGCCGTACTCACGCTGCCACTCGCCAAGTTTCTGGAAGCGTCGGAGGACGCGCTGGGCCGTCTCGGACACGTCGCCCGGTTCGTCGAGGTCGATGATAGGCTCTTCTTGGAGCATCGCGTCGGTGAGGAGCTCGACGCGCTCGTCTTCGGGGTGACCCTGATAGTCGATTCCCTCGTGAGCCAGTGCCTCGTGGACTGCCTCGGTGTGGTTCTCTTGGTGGTCGCGAAGGTCGAGGCTGGCGAGCGTGAAGCCGAACGTGTCGACCTGTCGCATCAGGGGTTCGACGTACACGTCCGCGACTTTCCCGGCACCGGTTCCGCGGAGGCTGGCGTCGATGACTGCGAGGTCGTCCATCAGTTCCTGCGGTTCGCGGTAGCCGTTGGGCCGAACGTCCTCGATACGGCGCAGGCGCTCGCGCATCAACTTCAGCTTCTGGCGGTACGGTTCGTCGGGGTACCGTTCGTCGACTTCGTCGGCGACGACCGGGAGCAGTTCGCGGTCGGCCTTCAGCGACCGCTCCAGTTCGGGACCGAGGTCGATTCGTGTGGCGTCCTGACTGAGCACACCAGAGAGTCGTTTCAGGGCGTCACTGTATTTCTCTAAGACGACGCTGCGCTGTCGTTCGAGCGTCTCTTCTGTCACTTCGGGCGTGACGAAGGGGTTGCCGTCGCGGTCCGACCCGGCCCACGACCGGAACTCGAAGAGCTTCGGCACGTCGAGGTCGGGATACTCGTCGTGGAACTCCTCTTCGAGCTCTTCGTACACTTCGCCGACCACGTCGAACAGGATGTTCTCCAGATACCACTGGACGTTCCGTGCCTCGTCGGTCGGCTCAGGGCGGCGATTGCGGACTTGCGAGGTCTGCCAGAGACTTGTTACTTCGGCGATGATGTGTCGCCACTCTTGGTCGTGCTCGAGGTCCGTGAGGCGGCGTTCGTCGATGCCTTCCAGTCGGTTGGCGATGGAGCGAAGCTTTGCTTTCACCGTCTTGCGACGTGCCTCGGTCGGGTGTGCCGTGAACGTCGGCTCGATGAGTACGTCTTCGAGCACGCGCCCGAGGAGGTCTTCGTCGACATCTTCGTCGCGGAGGGCGTCGAGTGTGTCTAAGATGCCGTCTTCGAGCGTTCCTTCCTGCGAGGCTTCTCTGATGACACGCACGCGCTCGCGCTCCTCTGCGAGGTTGATGAGTTCGAAGTAGGTCGTAAAGGCGCGGGCGACGACGCTTTCGGTCTCTGGGTCCAGGTCGGCGACGACGTCGTAGAGCGCTTCGCGGGAGCCCGTCTCGCCTTTTCGGTAGGCGATGGCGGACTGTCGAAGTTCTTCTACCGTCTCGAACGACGCCGTGGAGGTTTGGGCTTCCAGAACGTCCCCGAGCAGAGTCCCCAGCTCGCGAACGTCCTGTCTGACGTCTCTGGTGTGCAGTTGCATCTCGTACTCAAATACGAGTACCACATTGTAAAAGGGCAGGCGTAGCGCCGAAAAATTGCCCGAAATGCCCCTCCAAACAAACGTTAGTAAACGACTGGCAGATTCCATCAAAATCCGAGAATCGTAGTATTTAGTGGCCCAAAGTATTGAGGACGACGATTTCGTGCGTCTCACTCACACAGGGGATTCGTCACGCTTTTACTGGACGGGGCGAAGTTCCTGATATGAGCGATAGCGACAAGTACCCCGACGACTCGGGTCGCCGTCGGTTCGTCAAAGGCGTCGTTGGGGGAGCGGCGCTCGCGGGCGTGGGAACGACTGGTGCGGCCGCCATCAATTCCGCCACTACCTCCCCAGGTGCGGGTGGCGGTCCGACACAGGCGTACGCCATCGAGAACACCGCAGGGCCTGCCCCGCGCGGGATGCCCCAGATTCCTATCGAAATCGACAGCGATGGGTTCATCAAGGGTGTCTGGCCGGAAGTCAAGACGGTTACACAGAACGGTATCGACGTTAAAATCGCCGAGACTGACGACTACAAAGGGTCCGGCGTCACCTACTCCTCGGCGTGGTTCCAGTACTGCGGTGTGCAGTCCTACGGCGGTCTCGCACCGGACTACGAGTCTGACAACTACTTCCGCGCCGACTCCGGCGGGTACGATTGGCAACAAGACGCCTACAGCGCCGGCGACAAGCTGAACATCGAAGACTTCGGCGACTACAAGGAATGGGGCAACGGCATCGGACGAGCCGGCCTCGGGAAGCCCGCCACCGGAACGTGGCGCTCGCAGGACGCCGAAGACACGATGCCGATTCAGATCCTCCGCTCTGAGCGCATCGAAGAGGCCGCCCAGGACAACGACTGGCTCGCCGCTTCGACGGACCAGGGTGTCATCGCGTGGCTCAACAAGTGTACGCACTTCTGCTGTGTCCCTGGCTACAAGCAGGCTGCCGACGCCGCCAAGTTCAACGCAGAAGACGGCGTCTACTGTCAGTGCCACCAGTCCGTCTACGACCCGTTCTCTATCGTCCAGACCCTCTTTACCGCACTGCCGCGGCCCGACTAGTAAGGCCCCGAAATCAGCTCTCCGTTCTCTGTTTCGTCCCACGCTGGTTAGTAGCCTCGCGCCCAATGGGGTGTGTATGGCCGACGCCCCTTCCTCCCCGGTCGCCCGCGAGCGGTTCGACGCGCTCGCAGGTCTCGCTTTCCCCCCGACGAACCGCGACTCACTCCCAGTTCGTGCACCGTACGACGACAGCGTCGTCGGCGACGTCCCCCTATCGACGCCCGACGACGTTCGAACTGCCGTCGAAGACGCCCGAGCGGCCGCAGACGAATGGGCGTCGTGGCCGGTCGAAGACCGCGTCGCCGTAATTCGCCGGTTCCACGACGCGCTGCTCGACCGCCGGGAGTCGATTCTCGACGTCATCCAGACCGAAACTGGAAAGGCTCGCGTGGACGCGCTCGAAGAATTTCTCGACGCCGCGACCGCTGCACGGTATTACGGAAACCACGCCAAACAGGTGCTCACTCCCACCCGTCGCGGTGGTGCGATTCCGCTCTTGACCAAGACCGTCGAACACCATCATCCCGTCGGCGTCGTCGGCATCATCTCACCGTGGAACTATCCGCTGTCACTGTCCATCTCCGAGGCGATTCCCGCGTTGCTCGCTGGCAACGGCGTCGTCATCAAGCCAGACGAGGGAACACCGTTTACGCCGCTGTGGGGACTCGAACTCCTCCACGAGTGCGGCCTCCCAGAAGGTGTCCTGCAGGTCGTCACCGGTGAGGGACCGACACTCGGCGAACCGCTCGTCGAGGCGGTCGACCACGTCAGTTTCACCGGCAGCACCGAAGTCGGTCGCATCGTCGCCGAGGCGGCGGGACGCCACCTCACAGAGTGTTCGCTCGAACTCGGCGGGAAGAACGCGCTTCTCGTCCTCGACGACGCTGACGTCGAAAAGGCGGCTCGCGGCGCTGTCAGGGGCAGCTTCGCTAACGCCGGACAGCTCTGTATCTCTATCGAACGAATCTACGTCCACGAGTCCGTCGCCGACGACTTCCGTGACGCCTTCCTCCGCAAGGCACGCGCACTCGCGCTCGACGCGGGCTACGACTACGACCACGACGTAGGGTCACTGCTCGACGGTGAGTTGCTCGCGAAAGTCGAAGCCCACGTCGAGGACGCTGTCGAGCAGGGTGCGACGGTTCTCACGGGGGGACGCGCCCGACCCAACCTCGGGCCGTACTTCTACGAGCCAACGGTCCTCACCGACGTGACGCCCGAGATGACGCTCGCCGACGAGGAGACGTTCGGCCCGGTCGTCTCACTCTACGAAGTCGAGAGCGTCTCGGAAGCCATCGAGCGAACGAACGACTCGGCGTACGGGTTGAACGCGAGCGTCTGGACGAAAAACGAAGACAGAGGCGAGCAAGTCGCGACGCGACTGGAAGCCGGGACCGTCAACGTCAACGACGCCTATCTCGCCGCGTGGGGCTCGTTCGACGCCCCGATGGGCGGGATGAAAAACTCTGGAATCGGTCGTCGTCACGGTCGGCGTGGCATGCGAAAGTACACGGAGTCACAGACAGTCGCGACCCAGCGAGTCGTGTCGTTCTCGCCACCCAAACGCGGGAAGCGACTCTGGGCTGAGGCCGCGACGGTCGGCGTTCGACTCTGGAAGCGCATCTCCGAGTTGGGGCCGTGAGCGTCTTCCTCACCGGCTTCCCGGGATTCCTCGGGAGCGCGCTGGTCGGCCGACTCAGCGACCGAACCGACGAACTCGTCTGTCTCGTGCAACCGCGGTACTACGACCGTGCTGTGTCGCGGGCGACGGACATCTTCGGGTCGGACTGGCGCGAGTCCCTCACGCTCGTCGAAGGCGACATCACCGACCCGGAACTCGGCCTCGACGCCGAGACGTACTCGGCGCTCGAATCACGGACCACGACGGTGTACCACCTCGCCGCCGTCTACGACCTCGGCGTCGAGGCCGAAGTCGGGCAAGCGGTCAACGTCGACGGAACGCGCCACGTCCTCGACTTCGCCGAGTCGGCCGGTGTCGACAGACTGCACTACGTCAGCACCTGTTACGTCAGCGGTCGGTACGACGGCGTCTTCACCGAGCCCGACCTCGACGTCGGACAGTCGTTCAACAACCACTACGAGGAGACGAAGTTCCGCGCGGAAGTGCTGGTCCGCGAGCGAATGGACGCGGTTCCCGCGACGGTGTACCGCCCGGCAATCGTCGTCGGCGACAGCAGGACCGGCGAGACCCAGAAGTACGACGGGCCATACTACCTCGTTCGCTGGCTCCTTCGACAACCGTCTATCGCGGTCGTCCCACGACTTGGCGACCCGGACGCGGCCGAGTTGAACGTCGTCCCGCGCGACTACGTCGTCGAGGCCATCGACTACCTCTCTCGACTCGACCGCGCCGAGAACACCACCTACCAGTTGTGCGACCCGAATCCACCGACGATTCGCCAGTTCGTGTCGGCGCTCCTCGACGCGGCGGACAGGAACGGTCTCGCACTTCCACTCCCCCGTCGCGTTGCGCAGTCTGCACTCGAACGGTGGGACACACTCGAATCATTCGTCGGTATCGAACCGGAGACGCTCGCGTACTTTACGCACCCGACGCAGTACGTCGGTGCGAACGCCCGGGCACACTTGGCGGGGTCCGGTATCGCCCCGCCAGCGTTCGAGTCCTACGCCGACCAACTGGTTCAGTTCGTCCGCGAGAACCCGAATCTTCGGTCTGACGCGATGACCTAAACCTGGTGACTAGCCCCCGCTGACCGGCGGGAAAAGGGCGAGTTCGTCGCCGACTTCGACTGCTGCGTCGAGCGCCGCAGGCTCGCCGTTTCGAAGGACGTTGATATGCTCGTAGAGCCCGCCGTCGTCGGCGAACACGCGGGGTTCGAGCGGCGGATGTCTCCCGACGAGCGCGTCGAGGGCGTCGCCGACGGTCGCGTGGCTTTCGACTTCGACTTCGACCGTTCGGGACCCGGCGACCTCCGCGAGGTCGGCGAATAACTTCCACTCCATACCCCCGTCTCCACGCTCGGGGCTCATGAGGGTTGCGCCGACGGGTCTGTGTCGTCTCCCGCCGCCGACTCGTCCGATGTGTCACCGGTATCGTCGTCTCCCCCATCAGTTGCAGCCTCGTCGTCTCCCCCGTCCGTCTCCGTCCCCTCGGTTGCCTGTCGCTCCACCTGCCGCAAGAGTTCCGGTCTCCCCACGATGTACAGCATCTCGCCGGACGCGACCTCGCGGCCGCGGGCAGGGATAGCCTCGACCGGTCTGTTCGGGGTACGAATCGCGACGACGGTCGTCTCGACGTCGGCGACCGTTCCCCCATCGAGTGCCGAGTCCTCGCCGACTGTGACGACGGCCATCGTCTCGTCTGCGGTCCGAAGCAGTGACGCGAACTCGCGGTCGACGTGGGGGCTCGCCGGGAGCGTGACGAGATGGTACGAGTCGGCCCCAGAGAGCCGTTCGGCGTCGACCTCGTCGAGCGCGACTGTCGAAACACCGTCCGTAACGCCACGGAGTTCGCCGAACGCGACTCGATTCGGACCGTCGGACCCGGCGGTCTCCGATTCGGCCGCGGCAGACGGAGGTGCGGACGTCCCAGCGCCGTCGGTGGCGTTGTCCTGTTCTGTCACCGCTTCGTCGTCCGAATCGGGGACTGCCCACACTTGAACTGGGTCGCCAGCGGCCGCACCCGGACCGGGGTCACCACGGATTGCAACCGCGACGGTTCCGGGACCGAGTGTTGGCCCGAGTCCAGCGGCCCGACTGCCGAGCGCGAGGTACGAGACTGTCCCGTCGTCTGCGATTTCCACGTCGACGTGGCCGACGCCGTGGTCGTCTTTGATTCGGCTGACGAGTCGGTCACGAAGTTCGGGGACCGAGAGCCTACGCGGGAACAAGAGCGTCTTCTCGCGCAGTTGCGCTTTGACCGTCTCGGGGACGGGGTCGTACGCCTCGATATCGTCGATGTCTTCGGGGAGCGTGACGGTCGTCACGCGGCCGACCGTTCGAACCAGCCTGCTCACGTCGGCGTCAAGTTCCTTCGCTCCGGCGACGGCGAACACGTCCGTAGCGATTCTGTCGCCGACGATGCGGCCGACCGGGGAGACGAGTGCGCCACCGGCCAGCACACCGCCGTTGTACAGCACCGTCTCCGGTTCGAAGACGGCCGAGTTGGTGCCGGCGGCGAACTCACCGAACAGGCCGATAGTGTTGAGATACAGCGCGACAAGCGCCGCTCCGAAGAGCACTGCGAGCGACTGCGGGATGGCCTCGCGGGTGTACCAGCGATAGAGGATGGCGGCGACGCTGGAAGCGACGAACGCGCCCACGACGAGGCCGACGAATCGGAGGGCCGACCTCACGAGCGGGTCGCCAGCGGACGGGACAGCGACTTGTCCGAGTAGCACGAGTGGGTCGCTCATGCGACCGCCTCCTCGAACGCGGTGAGGTCAGAGCGAGTGCCAACAGCGAACACCGTATCCCCCGCGCTCACCAGTTGGTCGCCGCGCGGAGCCATCGTCCACGCCCCACCGTGGCGAACCGCGAGGACGGCGACGTTGTAGGTGTCGCGGACAGCGGCGTCTCTGAGGGTCACGTCGTCGAGCGGCCCATCTGCGCCGACCGAGAGCCGAGAGAATCGCTTGCCTGCGCGCCGGAGCAACGACACGAGTTCGAACTCCCGCCGGACACCGCGCGAGAGCACGACGAGTCGGTCAGGGGTCGTTCCGACGAGCGAATCGACGGCTTGCCGAGAGACGGCAAGCGTCACGCTTCCGTCGCCACCCGCGGCAGTGGGAGCGCGGGGCGCTGGTTTCGGCGCGTCCGACTCGTCGTCCTCGCCGCTCTCGACGATGGGTGCTTCGACCGGGTTGTCGATGCCGATGACCGTCGCGGTGACCGTCTCGTCGCCAGCGACGACCGAGACTTCGTCGCCCACTGCGAGACCAGTTGGAATCAGCGCGTCGATGGAAACAGCGCGTTTCCCGGGTGGGAGGCGCTTCGAGAGCCCGCCGAAGGGGGCGGCGGCGGCGACAGTCGCCCGAGCGCGCTCGTCGAGTGTCACCTCGACCGCCGCGAGGTCGAATTCGGTCTGGAGGCGGTCGGCGAACCGGGATTCGAGTTCGATAAGCGGGATGTCGGCCGGGAACGTCCACTCCCCATCGCGGATGGCCGCCCGAATCTCGTGTGGCACCGGTGGGTAACCCTCCACGTCGGCCACGTCTCCAGAGACGGAGATACTGACCTGTCCGCGCCCGCCGACGAGTTCAACCACGTCTGTCGAGAGCGTTCGCTCGGTTAACTTCCGAAGCGACATCTTCCGTGGAATCTCGTTGGCGAAGGCGTCGCCGCGGTTGTGGGCGTACAGCGACGCCATCAACACGACCAGGAGCGCGACCGTGAGCCGAACCTGATTGACAGACTGCGTAATCGACGGGTCGGCGAGGGCCATGAGACCACCGCTCGCCCCGGCGATGGCGACGCCGAGGACGACGACGGCGAGTCCGGGAACCGTCACGCCGGTCAGGTACCGAAATCCGAAGCCCAAGAGCCACGCGACGGCGGCGGGGACGAGGCCCGTCAAGATGCCGAAGTAGAGTCCGTAAACGACTTCGACGGGGAGTGAAGCCATAGCCCAGCCAACTCACCGGCGAAATAAATGCGTGCCGGGGACGTGACTCACCGCAGTCGCCTTCGGATACCCAATTCCTTATCTACGATTGGGCCACACTTTCGGGAGACATGGTGTCGGTACGCGACTGGTTCGGTGCTCGGACGGCGATAGGCGTGGTGTTCGTCGTCGCCGTCCTCTCGGCTGTGACCGGGCTTGTCAACATCAGCCTGCCAGCGACCGGTGGACTGCTCGGTCCGTACATTCCAGACACTATCCGAACCGCCGCGGGGTTCACCGGCACCTTGACCGGCTTTCTGCTCCTCGCGAGCGCGTTCGGTCTGCGTCGTCGCCTCCGCGCCGCGTGGTACTCGACGATAATCTTGCTGCCGGTGTCTGCCGCGCAGGGACTCATCCAGTCACCCGACCGGCTTGAGCCACTCGTCACCCTCACGCTCCTCGTCAGCCTCTCGGTCGTCGGTCTCGGACTCCTCTTGTTCAATCGCCGGGCGTTCGACCGCGACCTCGACCTGACGGTGACGCAACTCTCGGCACTCCTCGCCATCGCCGGCGCACAGACCTACGCGACCGCCGGCGCGTACGCGCTCAGAGAGGACTTCAACGGCGTCGACACGCTGTTCGACGCGTTCTACTTCGCGCTCGTCACCGGGAGCACCGTCGGCTACGGTGACATTACGCCGCGAACGCCCGTCGCAAAACTGTTCGGGATGTCGGCGCTGCTCGTGACCGTCGCGAGTTTCGCGGTGGCGCTCGGTGTCCTGCTCACACCCGCAATCGAAGCACGACTCACCAAAGCACTCGGACGCATGACCGAATCACAACTCGACATTCTGGAGAATCACGTCCTCGTCCTCGGCCACGGGGAACTGACCGAACCGATACTCGAAGAACTCGACGGGCGGGCAGACGTGCTCATCATCACGCCCAACGCGGAGCGCGCTCAGCGCCTCACGGAACGCGGCTACGACGTGCTCACGGCCGACCCGAGCGACGAGGAATCGCTGAAACGCGGCCGTGTCGATACGGCGCGGTCTGTCGTCGTCGCCACCAGCAACGACGCCGAAGACGCGCTTGCTATCCTCACCGCCCGACAGCTCAACCCCGACGTACACATCGTCGCCTCGGCGAGCCAGCGAGAGAACGAGCGAAAACTGCGGCGCGCCGGGGCGAACACGGTCATCAGCCCCGCCGCACTCGGCGGCCACTTCCTCGCCGAGTCCGCCATCGGTGGTGGTGGACTGGAGCCTATCGAAGACCGACTCCTCGACGAAGAGCCGGACACTCAGCCAGCAGAGAGCGACGATGGTGGGAGCGGGAGCGACGAAGGAGCCGACTAACGGTTCGTTAGGAAGCGAATCAGTCCTACAGCCCGCGGTCGAAGACAGCCACGTCGCAGTCGATTTCTCTGATTCGTTCGAACGTCGGCGGCGAGATGAATCGCGACGCTGCCGACCGGTCGCCACTCGACCCGAGGACGACGAGGTCGTAGCTCGCCGCGTTGGCGTCGATAAACGCCGTCACATCTGATTTCGATACTCGTGTCTCGACGTTTCCATTGACCGTCTCGACGAGGTTCGCGAGCTTCGTCTCTGCCGGTCGGCGTTCGACCTCCGCCGAGATGCAGGTCGTCACGCTCACGCTGCCGGTTTCACCCGCGAGTCGGCTGGCGAAGTCTATCATCGCATGTGCGGAATCACCGGGACGAGCCACGAGCACGAGGACGCGACGCCAGCAGTACTCGCTCCCGACCGACCGAAACGCGACGGTGTCGTACTCGCCGCCGAAGAGTCCCCGAACGTAGTCCGAGAGGAAGCCGCGGTCTTCCTCGTACGGCGTCACGATGAGGTCGGAGTTGGTGTTCGCGGCCGCCTCCGTGGTCGCCGGAAGTGAGTCGCCACTGGCGACGACGACTTCGACGGGGATGCCCACGTGGGTTCGAAGCTGATGGGCCGTGGATTCGAGACGTTCGACCGCCGCGTCGGCTGCCGGGTTTCCGGTTGTCTCCGAGACGGGGACGTTCGGTGTCGAGTCGGAACCCGCTGCCTCGCCATCGACCACCTCACCAGGTGGCAAGACATCGAGGAGGACGACTTTCCCGGCGGCGTGCGCGGCGGCGAGGCGGGCGGCGAAGAACGCGGTTCGCGTCGCCACCTCGCCGTCGCCTCGCATTGGGACGAGAACGTGGTCGTCGCCGCGGACCGTCTCGTAGAGATATTCGGCGCGGCGCTCGTAGAACTCCTCGCGCCAAAGTGCGAACACCCCGGCGATGACGAGACTCGCGGCGAAGATGCTCACGACGTATTCGACGGGTTCCACATCGCCAGTGACGAGCGTCAAGAGCGCCGTCGAAAACGCAGACGGCGCTTCCACGTCGAGTGCCCACGTCGCCCCGCCAGCGAGAAAGATTGCCAGCGCTGCCGACGAGGGATGGACGATTGCCATGTCGGTCGGGCCGTGGACCCACGCCGTAAAGCCGTAAGCGACGAGGCCACAGAGGGCACCCACCGTGAGTGCGAGGATGAATCGATACGGTGAGGCGTAGCGTCCTTCAGGGTCCGAAAACAGCGTGTACGTCCCCGATGCGAGCGGTGGAAACAGGAGGAACGAAAGCGTGTCGATGGCGTTGGAGACGAACGTCACCGCCCCGATGAGAACCGGAATGAGAAGCAGGACGGTGAGATGCAGCAGATTACTCGTGTGTTCTATCCAGCGTCGGAACGCGACCATCTCGCGCCGCTCTCTGCGCCGAATCCGTCCCCAGAGCGTCCGGGTGCGTGCGGCCAGTCTGGCCGCGAAACGACGGAGGCGCATGCGAGTGCCTTACGCGAGGTCGGTGACGGCGTCGAGAGTGATGGAGATTGCGCGTTCGACGTTGTTCTTGGCCTTCTCCGGGAGTTCGTCGTCGGAGTCAGCACCCTTCTGCGTTCCGGCGACGAGGTTGCCGTCGACCGTACAGATAGCACCAGCACGGAGACCCTTGCGGCGGGCGAGCGAGAACACCGTCGCTGCCTCCATCTCGATAGCCAGCAGGCCAGCGTCGTTCCAGTCGTGGACGTACTCATCGGACTCGTTGTAGAACGCGTCGTCGGAGACGATGGGGCCGACGTGGACCTCTTCGTCGTTGGCCTCTGCGGCGTCGACGAGGGACGTGAGGACGTCGTAGTCAGGGACGGCCGGGTAGACTTCAGATTCGTAGCGCTTGGAGGTGCCTTCTTCCTTGGCGGCACCGGTCGCGACAATCATGTCACCGATTTCGATGTCTTCCTGCAGCGCGCCGATGGTGCCGACGCGGATGAACGTCTCGACGCCGACGCGCGACAGTTCCTCGATAGCGATTGCGGCCGACGGGCAGCCGATTCCGGTCGAGGAGATGGTCAGCGGGACGCCCTTGTACTCCGCGTTGACGACCTTGTACTCTCGGTTCTGTGCGACCTCCTCGACGTTCTCACACTGCTTGGCGATACGGTCGACGCGACCGGGGTCGCCGGGGATGAGTGCGATATCGTTCACGTCGCCTTCTTCGACGAGGAGATGGGGCTGTTTCGCCATATCCGAACGTCTCGCGTCGTGGTGAAAAACGACGCGGTTCGCCGGATTCGACCACGCGGTGAGCGCGGGGCTAGTACCCTCGTTTCCGACTCGGGAAAAACAATTCAAATATATGAATTATCATCATATAATATTCATTAATGGAGATATTCAGGCCATTTGGCGGCCTAACCGTAATATCACAGATGAGTAACTAACCGATTTACTCCCGTCTCTTTTGGTAATGGCTACTCGGCCGGGCTCGCACCTGTTTTCAACCTCCTCGTCCACCACGCACGACGCACCGAACGGGACGTGGCGTTTTTGGGCCGGTACCGCAGCGACGAACCCACGGGTACTGACATTTGCCACGCTCGCCGTCGTGAGCCTGGGACTCCTCCCGTTGTACGAGTCCATCTGGTGGTGGGACATCGTCATGCACGTCGCCTGTAGCGCCGCGCTCGTGGTGTGGCTGTACCGTATCAGGGTCAGCCCTGTCGTGGCGCTGGTGTTCCTCTTCAGTATCGGCGTCGCTTGGGAGGTACTCGAAGCAGCGACACCGCACTACGTCCTCATGGCTGGTGGATGGACGGATACGGTTGGTGACGTTGTCTCCAATACATCGGGGTGGGTGATTGCCACTGTCGCCCAGCGCTGGATTAGCGGAGTCGACGATACGCTGGATTAGCCGGTTCGACGCGTGAGCTTGGGTAGGTGAGTCGTCGCGTGAGTTAGCTTAGCGAACTCGACGCACTGCCCTCACGAACGCTTTCACTGAATGCCAGCGAACAGTGCTGGCCCGAGAACGAGCAGTGTCACTCCGAAGACGAGCGCCGAGCGGAGCCACTGCCCGCGGACGGCGGTCGCCCGTTCTTCGTAGATTGCTCGCCCTGCCCGCGGGAGGACGAAGTACGAAAACAGCGCATAGATACTGGGCACGACGACGGCGACGGCGACGACGTGTGGGAAGATGTCGAGCCCGAAGATGGGCACGTCAGGAACGACGAAGTCAGCGGCGAGGTGGACGAGCGCGTAGAGGACGCCAGCTAACGCACCGGCGACGTGGTGGACGACGTTCGCGTCGATGAACGAAACCTCGTTCGGGCTGGCCCGCCGGAGCACAGACGCGGCGACGTACGCGGGCGTATAGCCCTCTTCTTGTCGCCACATCGGGATGTCCATCACGACTGCCGCCGCGAGTCCGGCGAACGCCCCGAGTAGCAGCCGCCCGGAGAGGGGGCCGATACCCGCGGCCGCGCCGACGGCGGCAACCACGGACAACACGTGCTGTAGCATCGTCCCGAGCGATGCAAGGGAGGGATAAAATTGATTGGGTCGTCGACTGCGACCGGTTGTGTGGTTTACACCATGCTCAAATCGCCTCGACCAAATCGTCGAGTCGTCGCCACGATAGCTGTGTCCGCGCCCCGGGTTCGGCAGCCGTGAGCGCACCGCAGGCGTTGGCGATAGCCAGCGCGCGCTCGTACGTCGCACCGTCGATTCGAGACGCGATGAATCCGGCCGCGAAGGCGTCTCCCGCACCGGTCGTGTCGATGGCGTCGACCGGGTACCCCGGATGGACGTGCGTGTCGTCGCCGTCGCGGACTTCTGCACCCTTCGGCCCGTGTTTGAGGACGAGTGTCGCGTTGTCGAGGGCATCACCGACGGACCCACCGTTTCCAGAGTCTCCCAGTGCCGTCGCTGCCTCGCGGTCGTTGAGAAAGACGAAATCGACCTGTCGAAGTGCCTCGGTGTAGCCGCGGTCGCCGATTCTCCGGCCGGGGTCGAAGCTGACTGTCGTTCCGACCTCGGACGCCCGGCGGGCGAGTTCGGCGGCTGTCGTCGGGGCCTGACTCGTAAGGTGGAGATGGTCGGCCTCGGCGAGTGCAGATTTCGGGAGGGCTGATGCCTCAAACACTTCGTTCACGCCCGGAGAGCCGAGGACGAACACTTCGCCCTTCGCATCGACGACGACGTACTTGACCGTCGTCGGGCCGTCGTCAGTACTGACGACGTGCCGGCAATCGACGCCCTTCGAGGCGAGTTCCGCGATAGCCGCGTGGCCGTGTTCGTCGTCGCCGACGCTTCCGAGGAGTGTCGCAGGGACATCTAATCCGACGAGACCGCTGGCCACGTTGGCGGCGCTGCCACCGCCCGCACCGACGCGGGACTCGACGGTCGCCTCGCCGTCGGGGTCGGGGAGAGAATCGACCCGGAGTGTGACGTCCCAGTTGACGTGACCGGCGCAGATAACTCGGGACATACGTCCCCAAGACTCGGTCCGCCGATTAGATAACTCTCCCGGATATCCCATTCTTCTGAAAAATCTGACAGTTTGGCGGTTCGAGTTATCCGTCGGCTGACTCGGTCACTCCTACCACTCCTGCAACTCCCACCACTCCCGTCACTCCCGCAGCTGAGTTTCGGCTCCCGACCGGTCAGACGCCCGAGACGGCGAACAACAGCAGATTGTGGACGCCCGGACCGAGACCGACGGCCGCGACGAGACCCAAGAGCAGCGCCCCCTCGGTCGGTTCCTCACGGACGTAGTCCGCGAGCAGCGTCACGACGGCCCCGGCGACGATGAGTTTGACGAGGACGAACAACCAGCCGACTCCGATGACCTCGGCGGTCGGGAGCGCGGCAGCGGCTTCGAGGATGACTTGCGAGAGCGGCGTTCGTTCGCCGAACCCGAGCACGTCGATACCGACGGCAGTCGAGATGGCGTCGAGCGTGTGGCCGAAGATGGTGAGTGCGCCCAATCGCCCCGCATCGGTCGCCTCCGGGGCGATGTGGGTGACGGCGACCCACGCCGCGGGACCGACGAGAAGCGAGAGGACGAGCGCGATACCGGGCCACAGCGGGGCGAGCGTCCCGCCAGCGAGACCGACAAAGAGCGCGAACCCGACGAGCAGGCCCGCGAGAGCGACCCCTGGAACCGCCAGATTTCGCGGTGTGTCAACGTCGCCGACGTGGAGACCGAGCCACGTCGCGCCCGCAAGAACAGCCACCGTCGCGTAGACGGCGGGCGTCCCGGCGAGTGGGCGGAGCGCCGGGGGAAGAAAGTCGAGGACGTAGAAGACGTGTAGCGCAGACCCGGACACCATCCACGGGACGAGGGCGAGGATATGACCCTCCGAGACCGGGGGCCGGGTTCGAACGAGTCCGACACCCACACCGACGAGTCCCGCGACGAGGACGGCGAGATACGGCAGTGGGGGCAGCGCGAATCCTTCGGGGAGGATGGCCATGCAAGATGCCTAACGGGGCGGCGTGAAAGCCTTACGTTCTTTAGGTCCCCGTCGCCACCTCGGGGTATGAACCGAGACGACCTCGCCGCCCGAATCGACCACACGGTACTCGGACCCGAGACGACGCTCGCCGACGTGCAATCCATCCTCGACGACGCCGACGAGTGGGGGATGAACGCCTGTATTCCACCGTGCTACGTCGCCGAAGCCAGCGAGTACGCACCTGACGTGCTCCTCGCGACGGTCGTCGGGTTCCCGCACGGCCAGAATACGACCGTCGCCAAGCGCGAAGAGGCAGTCGACGCGTGGCAGGCCGGTGCCGACGAACTGGATATGGTCATCAACATCGGTCGCCTCAAAGCCGGTGACGACGAGGCCGTCACCGAGGACATCTCGGAAGTCGTCGCTGCCGTCCCCATCCCGGTGAAGGTCATCATCGAGACAGCGCTTCTCACCGAAGAAGAAAAGCACCGCGCCTGCGAGGCGGCCGCCGAGGCCGACGCCGCGTTCGTCAAGACCTCGACTGGCTTCGCCGATGGCGGTGCCACGGTCGAAGACGTCGAACTCATGGCCGAGTACCTGCCCGTGAAGGCCTCCGGCGGCGTCGGGTCGTACGACGAGGCGCTGGCGATGTTCGAAGCTGGTGCAGAGCGCATCGGCGCGTCTTCCGGCGTCGAAATCGTCTCCGGCGCGCCGGAAGCATAGTCGTCTGTTTCGCTCCTCGTTGGAGTCGTCTTCTCCCGCCGTTTTCCTTCTCACTCGGACCGTAACGCGACCAGCCTCGCAGGACCACTCTCGCCGCCCGACTCGACGACAAACACCGAGTCGTGGGCGGGCGTCGGCCCGGTTACCGCTCCGCCCGTGAGTGAGTACTTCCAGCGATGGTTCCCGAGTCGAACGTCACCGACGCCAATGCCACCCGAGCGGTCGTAGGCGACGACACCACCATCGTCGCTCGTGTCAGACGCGAAGATAGTGTCCCCGGCACCTGCTGGTGGCGCGAAGAAATCGCCGTCGGACTCCCACGTGAGCGTCCCTTCCCGTTCGTCGTAGGCGTGAATGCCACTGCCGTCTGTCGAAAAGATACGGCCGGGACCGACGACGAGAGAGCGGTGCGGCGACGAGTCCGGTTGGTGCCAGTCGGTTTTTCCGGCTCGCAGCCCGCCGCGAAGACGGGCGACACCGCCACCGAACATCCCGACGAAGACATCGTCGTTGACGGTCGCGAGCGCCTGTACCCCACCGGGAACCTTCGTCCGCCACAGTCCGGTCGGTTCGTGTCCGGCTCCGTTGTCCAAGAACGCGACGACTTCGCCGCCTTCGGTTCCGACGACGGGCTCGCCGAAGTGCGTGGCCAGTGCACGGGCGGGACCGAACACCTTCGTCCGCCACTCTATGGTCCCGTCGTCTGTTCGGATTCGGAAGACGTAGCCGTCGGCATCGGCAGCGTAGACGTAGCCAGAACTCCGTTCCGGCCGGACGAGTGGCGCGCGGACACTCGATTCGGTCGGCGCGTGCCATACTTCCTCGCCGTCGTGGGTGAACGCGAGAACACCTGTTCTCGTCCCCGTCTTTCCGACGTACACGTGGTCTGAATCGACCGTCACCGGCGACCTGAAGCCGCTTTTAGATTCGACTTCGACCGACCACTTTTCAGTGCCGTCCTCGACGGCGAACGCCCGCAGTCGCTCGCCTGTCGCGTAGTAGACAGTCTCCTCGAAGACGACGGGACGACCGAGGGCCAGTCCGCCGACCTCGATGCCCCACGCCTCGCTCGGCTTCGACTCGGGACCGGTCGCGCGGGGGTTGTAACTCGTTCCTCGTGGGGAGAAGTGCGGCTGCGGCCAATCGGGACGGCCCGCTCCGGTCGAGCCGGTATCGTCGCCGAGGCATCCGGCGAGACTTGCAATCCCGAGTGCTGAGCCCGCCCCTCCCGACTTCAGTACGTCACGCCGCGTCAGTTTCACGCGTCATCACCTCCTGCTGCCGCCGCCGTTCCCGACACGTTCGGTCCGGCAATCGAGTCGTCGGCGACGACGGTCAGACTCATCAGGCCATCAGCTCGCGTTACGGGGCAGAACACGCGGTTGTCGGTGGCAGCGAGCGAGTGGCCGACGTAGTCTCCGAGCAATATGGACCACCGCTCCCGGCCGTCAAGCGGGCCGGTCCCACCTCGCTTCAGTGCGACCAGATTGCCTTCGTCGGTGCCGACGTAGACGGTGTCGCCAGCCACAGTCGGAGCCGAGTCGGCGGACGAGTAGGACCACTGTTCGTCGCCCGTCGCGGTATCGAGCGCGCGAAGGTCGCCTTTCGAACAATACAATCGCTCGCCGTCGAAGGCCAGCCGTTTGTGGACGCCGCGGTCGTCCTCCCAGACGACGCTCCCGTTTCGCTTCTCCAGCGCGGCGATGCGGTCCCAACCGGCGACGTAGACGCGCTCGTCGCCGACGACGGGCGCGACGGGATTGGCGGTGTTGAGCGACACCTGCCAGTAGCCGCTACCGTCAGTGCCGAGACAGTAGAGCCGCTGCCCCTCGGTGACGACGAAGACGAGTCCGAGATTGACCGCGAGCGGGTTACGAACCGCGCCGAAGAGGTCGCGGGTCCACCTCACTTCGCCGGAGTCGAGGTCGACTGCGCAGATGCGTTCGTCCGTGAGACCGACGAACATCGTCCTGCGCTGGTTGGAGAAGGCGGGTGCGGTGGTCGGAGAACCGGGAAGTTCGATACTCCGAATCTCGCGGCCACTGCGGGCATCGTACACCAGTAGCTCAGTGGAGCGCTGGACCGTTTGGGTGGGCGTATACAGCGCCCCATCGAGGACGACTGGCGTCGTCCAACTGTCGCCGAGGCCCTCCGAAATGACCTCGCCACCGGTGACATCGACGATTTGCAGCGGGTCGTTGGCCGTGTAAGCTAGCGCTCCAATTGCTGCGGGTTCAGCCAGCGGCATCCCGAAGTCGGCTTCGTACTCGACGATGGGGTCCGAAACAGCGCCCCCCTCGCGGAGGTACGCGCTGTTGGCGTCGTCGTGGGCGTAAGTGGGCCAGTCGGTGTCGAATTGGACGCCTTCGGGAAAGTCGTCGTCGGCCGGTGAGTCGTCGCCGAGACAGCCAGCAGTGCCGACTGTCGACAGCGACACGAGCGTCGTCCCGGCCACACCAGAGAGAAATCGTCGCCGGGTCGAGCGCGGAGAGTCAGACGACGAGCGGGGGGACATATGCTGGTTGTTCAATATAATCTGTCAAGATTCTTGTGGGCAGGACCGGCTGAGACCGCGTCTCTTTTGCCCGCGGACCCAATATGTGGGATAACCGAATGGCCCGATACCACATCGAGACGTACGGCTGTACCTCGAACCGCGGTGAGAGCCGCGCCATCGAGTCCGCGCTCCGCGACGCTGGTCACTACCGCGTCGATGGTCCCGAGGAAGCCGACGTCGCCATCATGAACACCTGTACGGTCGTGGAGAAGACGGAGCGGAACATGCTCCGTCGGGCCAAAGAACTCGAACAGGAAACTGCCGACCTCATCGTCACCGGTTGTATGGCGCTCGCACAGGGCGACGACTTCCGCGACGAGGGCGTCGACGCCCAGATTCTCCACTGGGACGACGTTCCGACCGCCGTCACCAACGGCGAGTGCCCGACGCCCGGCCCCGGCGTCGAGCCGGTGTTAGACGGCATCGTCGGCATCCTCCCCATCGCCCGCGGGTGCATGTCGAACTGCTCGTACTGCATCACGAAGTTCGCGACCGGCCGCGTTGACTCGCCGTCGGTCCAAGAGAACGTCGAGAAAGCTCGCGCGCTCGTCCACGCCGGGGCGAAGGAACTCCGAATCACCGGCCAAGACACCGGCGTCTACGGCTGGGACAAAGGCGACCGGAAGCTCCCCGAACTGCTCGACCGCATCTGCTCGGAAATCGAGGGCGACTTCCGCGTCCGCGTCGGCATGGCCAACCCCGGTGGCGTCCACGGTATCCGGCAGGAACTCGCCGACGTGTTCGCGAAGCACGACAAGCTCTACAACTTCATCCACGCGCCCGTCCAGTCGGGTTCCGACGAGGTGCTCGAACACATGCGCCGCCAGCACCGCGTGGACAAGTTCCGCGACATCGTCGAGACGTTCGACGAGACGCTCGACTACTGGACGCTCTCGACGGACTTCATCGTCGGCTATCCGACCGAGACCGACGAGGACCACGAGCGGTCGATGGACCTCCTGCGCGAGATTCGCCCGGAGAAGGTCAACGTCACGCGGTTCTCGAAGCGCCCCGGCACCGACGCGGCCAACCTGAAGGGACTCGGCGGGACCATCAAGAAGGAGCGCTCGAAGGAGATGTCCGAAGCGAAGATGGACATCGTCGCCGAGGCCTACGAAGAGATGGTCGGCACCGAACAGGAGGTACTCGTCGTCCAAGAGGGAACCGGCGACTCCGTGAAGTGCCGCGACGCGGCGTACCGCCAGATTATCGTCCAGAACGCCTCCGAACACGGTCTCGAACCAGGCGACTTCACTCACGTCGAGGTCACTGCACACCAGACGGTGTACGCCTTCGGCGAACCTGTCGAGAAGCGCGCCGAACCGAAAGCCGCCTGAGCCGCGACGCTTTTTTCAGGGCGTTATCGACCAGACGAGTTCGTCTTCGACCGATTGGACCGGCTCTCCGTCGAGATTCGTGAGTCGCCACGACGACGCGCCGGCGAGTCGCAACAGGAGTTCGAACTCGCGTTTCGTAAGCGACGCGACGCGGTAGGTCTCGGAGACGACCACCTCGTCGTGCTGGTCGAACAGGACTTTCTCGCCTTTGACGATGCCCTCGACTTCGTCCTCGAAGTCGGCGCGGTGGAGCACTCGATAGCTCTCGTCACCGATTTCGACCTGCTCGGTCTCTTCGATACCGTAGTTCTCGATGATGAACTCACAGTCGTGAGCGTAGAAGTTCACCACCAACTCCCCGTCGTCGGCAGTGGCGGCGAGGAGTGACCGGAGTGCGGCCAGTTGGTCGTCGATGGTCAGATTGTGGAGAAACGCCCGAAACGGGACGATGACGAGGTCGTAGGGCTCTTCGACGGTGAATTCGCGCATGTCTGCACGCCGGACGTCAGGTTCGAGTCCCTCGGCGTACGCTTTCGTCTTGAGTCGGTCGAGCATCCCCGACGAGAGGTCGATACCGGACGCGTCGATTCCTTCCCGCAGGAGTTCGAGATAGATACGGCCAGTCCCACAGCCGACCTCTAACACCCGCCCGTCGACGTCGCGGGCGCGGTCGAGATAGTACTGGACATCGTCAGTCGGCGTCTGCTCCGCATCGTACACGGTGGCCCACGCGTCGTAGAACCCAGCGACGCCATCCGAATCCATAGCTGTTTTGCGTCCGATTCGCCCATAAACCTTCGCTCGGTGTCACGAGGGGTTTGAAAACAGAGTGGGTGGCCGAACACCACGGCACTCGATTACTCGTCGCGGTGAGGGCAGTCCGTTACTCGTCGCGGCCAGACACACCACCGCCACCGACTCGGAGGAACATCCCCTTCGAGGCCGGGGCGGTCGGTTCGAACCCCCATCGGTCGTAAAACCCGTCCACGTCGGCGAGGAGGTTCACGAATGCAGTCGGCGGTGCCTCCCGGTCGAGGTAGTCGACGAGGGCGTCCATGATGCGAGTTCCGAGTCCCTGTCCCTGATGGTCGGGGTGAACCGCCACGTCGACGACCTGATAGACTGTGCCGCCGTCGCCGACGAGTCGGCCCATGCCGACGATTTCCTCGGATTCGTCCCCACCAGTGCCGTCTTCGCCCGCTCTGTTCTCGGCGACGACGCTCACGCCGAACGTCGTGTTCGGGAGGCCGCGCTTCGCTGCGTCGAGCGACCGAGGTGCCATATCGGCGGCATCGCGGAGGGCGACGTACGTCTCGGGGTCGGGGAACTCGGCAACAATATCGTACGAGAGAGCCATACGGGTAGTGAGACAACAGTCGGTCGTAACCGTTCTGCCCGCAAAACCAACAAATTATTGTCATTTATTCCCGTCTATTCGTTGTGTCCTCCGACAGCCCGTCACTCTGGCGTCTCTTCGCTGGAGATGTCCTCCAGACGCTCGCTGCAGTCGCTCTCGTCGCTGTCCTCCTCTTTGCCGTCACCGGTGTCTGGCCGCCGATGGTCGCGATAGAAAGCCCTAGTATGGAACCGCATCTCGAACGCGGAGACCTCGTCATCGTCTCCGAAGAGGGGCGATACGCAGGCCCCGCAGCAGACGAGCATGGTGTCGTCACGGCCAACGAGAGCAATGGATACGGCCGAATCGGGGAGACAGGGGATGTGATAATTTTCTCCCCACCGTCGAGAGAGGAGTCACCGATAATCCACCGGGCGGTGTTCTACGTCGAGAAGGGCGAAAACTGGTACGACGAGGCGAACCACTCGTACGTCGACGGTGCCGACTCCTGTGCGGAGTTGTGGCACTGTCCCGCGCCGCATTCGGGGTACATCACCCGCGGCGACAACAACGAGTACTACGACCAGGCGAAGGACATCGCACCGCCGGTTCGTCCGTCGTGGGTTCGCTCGAAAGCGCAGTTCCACGCGCCGTATCTCGGGTCGCTCCGACTGGAGTTCAAGGCCTTCTTTTGACCACCGAGAGGATAGTCGCCGCGACGGTTATCGGTCGCCGCCGTCCGGAGAGAACGCGGTAAAGCGCTCCGTGTCGGTGTCGTCTTCTTTCCACTCGCCGAGTTCTCTGGGGTCGACGTGGACGAACACGTCGTCGACCTCGTCGATTTCCTGAATCGCACCGACGACCCACGACTCGATGTCGTGGGCCTCGGCGAGCGTCATGTCGCCTTCGACTTCGATGTGGAGACTCACGTCGATTTCCGGGCCGACGTAGTGCGCGACGACGTCGTGTGCCCCGTAGACGTCAGGGTGTGAGAGCGCCGTCTGCACGATGAGCGCGCGGAGGTACTCCGGCGGCGCGGCACCGACGAGGTAGCTCACGTTGTCGCGGACGATTTCGAACCCCGTGTAGATGACACCGAGGGAGACAACCATCGCGGCGAGTGGGTCAAGGACGGGATACCCCGCCTGACTGCCGAGAACACCGACGAGCGCGGCGGCGGCGGTGAGGATGTCGTTTCGGTTGTCCAGACCGGCGGCGACGAGGGCCGGAGAGTTCCGTTCGCGGCCGACACGGTCGCAGTAGCGATAGAGGCCGTATTTGAACACCGCGGCAGCGACGAGGACTAATACACCGAGTGTCCCTGCAGAGCCGCCGTAGGTGTCGTTGAGGATGCTCGTCGTACTCTGCCAGAGAATCGCACCCCCCGCCGCGAAGACACCCACAGCGACGAAAAGCGAGACGAACGGTTCGATTCGCTCGTGACCGTGGGGGTGTTCGAAGTCCGGCGGCTTCGTCGTGAGATACAGCCCGGCGAGGATAATCGTACTGTAGACGGTGTCTGCGAGGCTGTTCACCGCCTCGGACCCGACCGCCAAGCTCCCCGTCGACCACCACACTGCCCCTTTCCCGAGGACGAGTAGCAGGTTCGCCACGAGGACGACGACACCGACCCGACGGATGGCCCGTTTCCGCTCCATTACCGTGGCTTTCGAACGGGGGGTTAAAATCAGCTTCGGGCTATTGAGGCCTTTTAGACGAGCTTCACGAGAGTTTTAGATTCAGTCTAAATCAAGAAAGGCGGCTTCGCCGTCGTCGCCGACGACCGCCTCGTCGAGGTCGGCAAAGGCGTCGTGGAGTTGGTCGTAGGAGTCGTCCAACGCCTGTACGAGCACTTTCGTGTCCGAGATGACGGGCATGAAGTTGGTGTCGCCGTTCCAGCGCGGGACGACGTGGGTGTGGAGGTGGTCGTCGATAGACCCACCCGCAGCCGAACTGCCGAGGTTCTCGCCCGCGTTGAAGCCGTGGGGGTCGAACGCGGCGTCGAGCGCGTCGAGCGTCCGTGACTTGAGGCGGGCGTGGTCGAGGAGTTCTTCGTCGGAGAGCTCAGTGAAGTCGCCGGTGTGTCGGTACGGGATGACCATCACGTGACCGGGCGCGTAAGGGGAGTTGTTGAGGATGACGAACGAGTGTTCCGAGCGCGCGACGATTTTGCTCTCGGCGTCGTCGTCGCGCTCGGGGAGTGCACAGAAGGGACAGAAGTCCTCGTCCGCATCTTCGGCGCCTTGGTCGCCGTCCCGCGTCACCCACTCGATACGCCACGGTGCGAACAGTTGGTCCATGAGGGGGTGAAGGGACGGGGGGATGCAAGCGGTTTCGGTCTCTGAACGCGACTACTTGGTGATGTTCTCGTAGCCGTCTTCGGTGACGATGACGGTGTGTTCGGCCTGCCCGACCAGCGCACCGTCTTCTTCCTTCAGGACGGGGTAGCCACGGAAGACGCCCTGCTGTTCGAGACGACGAATCGCCATCTCGGAGCGGCCGCCGTCGAACCAGCGAGCCGCGAAGGGAAGCAGTTTGTAGTCCTCGCGGACCTCATCGAGGAGTTTGCGCGACATCCGGTCGCGGACCGAGCGATCGTTGACGAGGCTGTAAATCTCGTTTTTCGAGCCTTCGGTGACTTTACCGGAGCCGTCGGTGGCGAAGGGTTCGATTGCGATGACGTCGCCGACTTCGAGTTCCGTGCCGCGTTCTGCGCCGCGGTTCGGGATGGTCGGGTCGGTGTGGGCGTCCCACCGCTCGACGCCGTGCCCGGAGAGGTTGAGAACCGGCGTGTAGCCGTAGCCGCGGATGACGTCCTCGATTTCGGCACCGATGTGAGCCGTGTCTGCACCCGCCTCGACCATGTCGAGGGCGGCGTCGAGCGCCTCTTCGGCGGCCTCGGGAATCTCCGGGTTGCCGGAGAGGTCGATGGTCACTGCCGCGTCGGCGATGTAGCCGTCGATGTGAACGCCGAGGTCGAGACAGACCATGTCCTCACCGAAGACGGTGTCGTCGTCCCGGCCGGGGCTCGCGTGCGACGCCTCTTCGTTGACGCTGATGTTGGCAGGGAACGCACAGCCGTCTGCGAGTTCGCGGATGCGCCCTTCGGCGTACTCCGCGACTTCGAGGTGGGTGACCCCGGGTTCGACCATCTCGGCCGCCTCGTCCATCACCGTGCGGAGTACCTCCCCCGCTTCCTGATACTTTTCGACCGTCTCGTCGTCGAGGGGTCCGATACTCATGTCCGCGACTTCGGGACGCCGTGGGAAAGCGATTGCGGGACGAAATCGGAGTCTGCCACACACTGTCGTATGACTATATAGCTCAAATTTCCACAACTAGCAAACCTTTCTTAACCCCAGAGCATTCGTATCGGAAGACAGACCCACATGAGCGCACTTTCCTTCCATCCCGACGTCGCCGAGCAGCACCTTCGAGTGGATATCGACGACTGGAACGACGTGTACGTCGTCGGCGACGTTCACGGGTGCCTGTCCGCGCTTGAACGCTTAGTCGACCGCCTCGACCCCTCCGACGACGACCTCGTCGTCTTCGTCGGCGACCTCGTTCGGAAAGGCCCGGACAGCAAGGGCGTCGTCGACTACGTTCGCGAGCGCGACAACTTCCTCACGGTCCGCGGGAACAACGAAGAGAAACTCATCCGCGGAACGAAAGAAATCGACGCGCTCACCGACGAGGACCTCGACTGGATGGAGTCGCTGCCGGTCGCAATCTCGTGGGAAGACACGCTCGTCGTCCACGGCGGCGTCCACCCCGAAGTCCCGCTCGAAGAACACGACGTGGACAAGTTACAGAACACGCGGGCGATGAACCCCGGTGACAGCTACGACGGCCCGTTCTGGTTCGAACACTACGACGGCCCCGAGCGCGTCTTCTTCGGCCACACCGTCATGGCTCACCCAGCGGTCTTCCAGCACGCCATGGGTCTCGACACCGGCGCGGTCTACGGCGGCACGCTCACCGCCTACGACTTCTACGACGACGACCTCGTCAGCATCGACGTAGACATGACCCACGAGTCGCGCAAGGACTCGAAGATTCTCGAACCCCGGCAGCCCGCGCTGGTCTGAGGTCGCTCCAGCGACGTGCCAAAAGAATAGTGCCGCCGAGTCAGGGTCGGCTTCCCCGACTCCTGCTCACGCACTCGGCCGAATTCGAGCGAGGATGTCACCGTGGTCGAAGTCGGCACCTTCGCCGACGACGATTTCGCTGACGGTGCCCGAAACGGGCGCGGTCACGTCGATACTCACTTTCTCGACTTGCATCTCACAGAGCGTCTCGCCTTGGTCGACCGGCGAGCCCTCGCGGACGAACCAGTTGGCGAGGTACGCCTCGGTGACATCCTCCGCGTCTTCGGGCCAGACGGTCGCCGAGTCCACGTCGACCGTCTCAGCCATGGGCGGCCCCCACTCGTCGGTCGCGCTGGCTCATTCGTGGAGTTCGCGGATTGCCTCGGCGATGCCTTCGGTGCCGGGAATGACCTCGTCTTCCAGCGGCCGGGCGTAGGGTAGCGGCACGTCCGGGATTGCGAGGCGCTTGACCGCCGAGAGGTCGTCGAGCGCGCCTTCGGCGGCCCGCGCGATAATCTCGCCCGTCACACCGAACGACTGGTAGTCCTCGTCGACGACGAGGAGTTTCCCCGTCTTGCGCACCGAGTCGAGGATAGTGTCGGTGTCGAGCGGGACGAGGGTTCGCAGGTCGACGACTTCGGCGTCGATACCGTCGTCTTCGAGCCTGCTCGCGGCGTCGAGCGCCCGGTGGACGTGGAGTCCGAGCGTGACGACCGTCACGTCGTCGCCGGGGCGTTTGATGTCCGCTTCACCGAACGGAATCGTGTAGTCTTCTTTCGGGACGGACGTCTTCGGCCCGGATGGTGACGGCATCCAGCCGAGACCCATCAGGCGCTTGTGGAACATGTACACCACGGGGTCGTCGTCGCGGATGGCGCTGTGCATCAGGCCCTTGGCGTCGTAGGCGTTGCTCGGAACGACGACTTTCATCCCCGGCAGGTGGGCGAAGGTCCCGTAGAGCGTCTGGGAGTGTTGCCCCGCGTCGTTGTAGGTGCCGCCGACTGCCGTGGTCAGCACCATCGGGACGGAGAACGACCCCCCGCTCATGTAGGTGTTCTTCGCCATGTTGTTGTAGATCTGGTCCATGGCGACGCCGAAGAAGTCGACGAACATCAGTTCGGCAATCGGGCGCATTCCGGCCTGTGCCGCGCCGACGGCCGCGCCGATGTAGGCCGTCTCGCTGATGGGAACGTCCATCACGCGGTCCCGGCCGAACTCGTCGAGGAGACCGGTCGTACTGGAGAAGATACCGCCGTAGTCGGCGACGTCCTCGCCCATGAGGAATACGTCCTCGTCGTTTCGCATCTCCCAGGCGACGGCTTCGACCATCGCCCTGCTCATCGTCAGTTCCCGCTCTGTCTCGGTCGCTTCGGTAACGTCTCGTGATTCAGTCGCCATGCTCAGTCACCTCCCTGGTTCCCGCCGTCGGTCGCCGCCTTCGCTGGCGGGTTGGTAAACACGTTCTCGTACGCCTCCTCTGGAGACGGCTCTGGCTGTTCTTTCGCCCACGAGATTGCGTCGTCGACGCGCTCGTGTGCGCGCTCGCGAATCTCGTCGAGTTCGTCGTCCTCGACGCCGTGCGAGCGCAGGTCGTCCGCGATGCGCTCGATGGAATCGAGTTGTTTCGCCCGTTCGATGTCGGCTTCGGGGCGATACGCCTCCGCGTCGCCCATGAAGTGACCCATCCGGCGGTGGACCTGCACTTCGAGGAGCGTCGGGCCGTTCCCGTCGCGGGCGCGAGCGATTGCCTTCCCCGCCGCTTCGGCGACGGCGACGGCGTCGTCCGAATCGACTCGCTCGCCGGGCAGGTCGAATCCCCACGCGCGCCGGGAGCCGTCTTCGACGTCGGTCACGCGGTCTTTCGGCATGCTAATCGCCCAGTCGTTGTCCTCGATGACGAACACGACCGGCAGGTCGTGGACGCTCGCGAGGTTGAGCGATTCGAGGAATCCACCTTGGTCGATGGCTCCGTCGCCGAGGAACGCAACGGCGACAGAGTCGGTGTTGCGCTTCTTCGCAGCCATCGCCGCGCCGACAGCGGGCGGGCAGCCCTGCGCGATGATGCCCGAACACGCGAAGTTTACGTCCGGGTCGAACAGGTGCATGTGACCGCCTTTCCCGCGGCACAGCCCCGTCTTTCGGCCGAAAATCTCGGCTGTCATCTTCTTCAGGTCGACGCCTTTCGCGATAGCGACGTGGTGCGGTCGGTGGGGTGCTGTGACCGTGTCGTCGTCGCGAAGATGAAGGCACACGCCCGCACTAGACGCCTCGTGTCCGGCAGCGAGGTGTAACTCGCCCGGAATCGGCCCCGCCGAGATGTCGAACGCGGGTTGCTTGCCGACGAGATATTCTTCCTGTAGCTGTTCTTCGTAGTACCGAGCAGTCACCATCTGCTCGTACATCGTTCGAAGTTCGTTGACACTCACCATACCCAGTAGTCGTACATTCGAAAATCTATTAACATTAATTATGTAAAAACAGACCGTCAGACTCTGTGGAATTCGAAATCATCACGGAAAACGACTGAGTGCGTGCATTACTAACTCCGACGGCGACAATTCGTGTGCATGAGTAGCACGACACCGACTCCGGTGACGATACCTGCCGACGGCGTCGAACTCGAAGGGGACCTCGCGGTTCCGTCGGGGGCGTCAGGCCTCGTCGTCTTCGCGCACGGCAGCGGCAGTAGTCGCAAGAGCCCGCGAAACAACTTCGTCGCGGAGGTCATCCGCGAGCGGGGTCTCGGAACGCTGCTTTTCGACCTCCTGACCGAGGAGGAAGACCAGACCTACGAGACTCGGTTCGATATCTCGCTTCTGACACAGCGCCTCCTCGCGGCGACCGAGTGGGTCCGGAGCAGAGACGACACCGCCGACCTCGATATCGGCTATTTCGGGTCGAGTACGGGTGCAGCCGCGGCCCTTCTCGGGGCGGCCGAACTCTACGACCAGACCGGTGCGGTGGTCTCCCGCGGCGGCCGCGTCGACCTCGCGGAAGAACGTCTCGACGAGGTGACTGCTCCGACGCTGTTCATCGTCGGTGGCGCGGACGACACCGTACTCGAATTCAACCGCGACGCGTTCGGCGAGCTCCACTGCGAGAAATCACTCGAAGTCGTCGAAGGTGCTGGCCACCTGTTCGAAGGTTCCGGCGAACTGGAGGAAGTCGCCGACCTCGCGGCCGACTGGTTCGAGACGCATCTTGGGTAACACGCGTAGCTGGGTGGTGTGGCCCGCCTCACCGCGAGAACTGGAGGTCTTTCGCGGGGTCCTCGACGACGACCCACCAGCGAAGGTCGTCTTTCGGGTGCCGTCTCTCGACGTATTCTTCGAGCTGTGCACCGATGTCGAAGTCGCGCCCGCAGAGGTTGCAGCGGTGGTGTCGCTTTCCCATGTGAATATATAACAATGGTTGTTACGAAGTATGTTAGCTCTAGGTTTAATAGTACGACTTGACTTTCACGCCCCCAAAGCTCCTTATGTCTATCATCCGCGCGCCCACCAGACCTTAGACTATCCACTCAGCACAATTCTCTGGGCTGTTAACTCCTTAGTTCGAATATATGTGGCACGACATATCCTATCATCATTTACCTCTACTAGAACGGTAGTGTCAATTAGAAATAATTAAATATTTTATCATAATCTGGTCGAATGTATGTCCCCAAAGAAAGTTGGTGGATTAGAGTTGACTCGTCGAAAGGCCCTCTCGACACTTGGTGCTGCAGTTACGATGTCCGGGCTAGGAACTACGGTACAAGCCTCGGAAAGTAAGGTTGACCACCCTATGTTGGTCTCAGGTGATAATGTCGTTAAATGGCTATCTGTGCCAGCAGATTGGGAACAACATCGAAAACATGCAATAGAGGCTCTTGGAACTGCGAGAGACAGGCTCGGGACGACACCGAAGGTCGTTGGAACGGAGTTAGAGCAGTCCCGAGACCGTTATGGCGGCCACAATGGATTCCAGATCTCTGTAATCCTTGACAAAGATGACAAATCTGTACAGCGCGAAAGAGTTCGCAATAACTTACCTGAGGAGGTTGATGACATTCCGATTTCTAGTAGAGACAGTGCAGAGTCTTTTGCGGGTTCTTGTGATGATCAAGATACTGTTGATGACAACTGTACGAATAATGAATCGACAGATACCGTCCAAGGAGGACAAAATGTCGGTTGGGTCGAACAGGGGAATGGAACCTCGTGTTGTGGTGTGAAATATAATGGAGAACAATGTCTCCTCACTGCAGCACACAACTTCTATAACCCTGGTAATTGCAGTAGCAGTGATGAAAATGATCTTATTGGTCGAGTAGCAGATGCTGCGGAAGAAGAAATTGGAGAAGTTATTGAGGCGGATATTAAGGGTGATTGGGCTCTCATCGACGATAGCCGTGGAGGCGATTACCCCAACGAGATTGATGACAACGACGAGTTCCCTTCCGTCAAAGGGCATGTTACTAAACCCACATTAGATCATTGGGCAAGTGATTCATCGAACTCGCCCTGTGTATACAATATGGGTCGGCAAACTGGTCTCACATCTGGTAAAATCATGAATACAAATGCGAATTGGACTGCTATTTGTTCTAATATGAGAAACCATGGTGTGAGATCACGCGCGAATTTTGCGGATGGTGATTCTGGTTCACCAACGTACCACTTGGAGGATGGAGATGCTTATATTATTAGCGTGACCGGATACGGATATGACCCGTACGGATTTGCATGTGGCCAGAAAAAATCAGACAAATCTGGAGGAATTGGTGCATACTGGTTAGCTGAGAATAAGAATGTCAAGTTCGGGGAGAACAGCACAGTATAGTTCCCAAACCGACAAATGAATAAAATTAAATGGGTGACACGGCTTCTGTTTGCCGCTCTGGTAGTGGCATCGGTATATGTTTCAATATATCATCCACTCGTCAAGGAGATACACATCCTCATCACGCTCGTTTCGATTGGGATCATTATCTTCCTAATTGAACGGTTTCTAGTTGAGGTCTAAACTCGGTCCAATCGAGTTTCATTGTTGTCATAATATTTGAAATTGATATATTCAACTTTTGTAACTGGTACAAATACAAATCCCATGACCAACGACGAAGCCGGTCGAATCACCATCTACTCCGACTACGTCTGTCCGTTCTGTTACCTCGGTCGCCAGTCGCTCTCGCAGTATCAAGCGACCCGAGACGAGGAACTCGACATCGACTGGCATCCCTTCGACTTGCGAAGCCACAAGCGCCGCCCCGATGGCAGTATCGACTCGTCCGTCGAGGACGGGAAAGACGACGAGTACTACGAGCAGGCCAAAGAGGGCGTTCGCCGCCTCCAAGAGAAGTACGGTGTCGAGATGACGCTCGACATCTCGATGGACATCGACTCGCTTCCAGCCCAAGTGGTCTCGTACTATCTGAAGGAGCATTACGACTACGAGACGTGGCTTGCCTTCGACGAATCGGTCTTCGAGGCGCTCTGGCAGGACGGCAAGGACATCGGCGACGAAGCACTGCTCGTCGACCTCGCCGAATCTGTCGGTGTCGATGGCGGCGAAGTCGAATCGGCATTGGACGACGAGACGCTCCGGGCCGAAGTACGAGAGAAGTTCACCGAAGCGCAGCGCCACGGGGTGACGGGCGTGCCGACGTTTGCGTACGATGGATACGCTGCTCGGGGTGCGGTTCCGCCGGAGCAGTTAGAGCGACTCGTCGAGGGCGTGTAACCGAGCCCACAAGTTCCGGAAAGAAGTTCCATATATAGTAACATATATATCAAAATGGGTTTTGTATAAGGTCTATGCCCTTCAAAACCAGCTGTCTCTCCGATTGCGATGCGACCATCACGGCCGGTTCGCCAGAAGAAGTCGGCGTGCTGTTGATGGAACACATGGACGACCAACACAACACTCCTGTCGACCCAACCGAAGTGAGTAAATTTGCGATTCAAACGAGGGGCGAAGTCCTCGTGGCCGGACCGTCGTCGTAGCCAGCTATTCCGACGAAGAATAGACGACCTTATCGGTCGTCGTGTTTCGAATTGATACCGCGTGGTTCGTTCTGTCTTGATGCTTGTCCGCAGTCCACTGTGCGAAATCGTCGCCAATCATCACTTTCTCGAAGTCACAGTCGTGGCACTCGACGAGGTACGACGAAGACATGTTCTTCCATTAACAACAGAGCATAATAATGTTAATTGGTTGATTTAAAGATTGCTGACACAGGGAGAAACGTGGTGGTCTCTCGGACCCTCGCTGAGTGTTATGCCTCCCAATTATCTTCGAGTATTCGGCCGAGGGCGACTTCCATCTCTTCGAACTCACTCAGTTCGAGTTCGTCGGTCGTGACGATGACGCCGTGGTCGCCGACGACGACGCGGCCGATGAAGCCCTCCGAGAACACGCGGAGTGTGAACTCGTACTCACCGAATTCGGGGTTCGACTCTCTGTCGGTCTCTCGTCCGTACGACTCTTGAGGGCCGAAGCCCGTTCGTTCGCTTTCGACGAGTCCAGCCTTCGCTGTGCGAGCCTTCTCTTCGTCACCACCGTAGAGGTCTTGTCGAACGTAGAGCAGGTCGAAGTCATCCCGCGTGAAGTAGATGACACTCCGCAGTGCGTCTCCGAGTGTGGGTCGGCAAGTCGAGACGATGCTGTCGGCAAAGGCTGTCGCTGCGTCACCAGACGTCTGTTCCATGAGCACATATGGCGCTCTAACGTATTTCTGCTTCTCGCCTACCTACCCTGTTGCGAATTCAGTCCTCGATGGCGTCGGTCTGTACCGTCACCGAATCGGTGTTGACATCGACAGCGTCGATATCGGCGGACTCGTCGTCGTCGAGTTTGAAGCTATCGACGAGCTCGTAAATCGTCTCACTCGCGTCGCTGAGGTCGATAGTCACGGTTGCGACGTCGTCCATCGCGGCAGTCTGTTCGTCAAGTCCGGCGGCGATTTGTTCGAGTGACGCGCTCATCTGCTCTGCGCGCGCGGACAGGTCGTCGACGTTTCCACTCACTTTCTGGGTACTTTCGGCTTGCTGCTCGACGGCTCGGTGAATCTCTGTAACGCCGTCGTTCGTCGAGTCGATGCGTTCTTGAATCTTCTCGAAGACGTCGACCGTCTGTTCTACTGCCTCGACTCCCACACGAACGTCTGCGTTGGCTTCACGGATACCGTCCACAACTTCGTCTGTTTGTTTTTGGAGAGTGTCGATAATTTCCGATATCTCTCCGGTCGACTCCTGTGAGTCCGCCGCGAGCGACTTCACCTCGTTTGCGACAACGGCGAAGCCATCGCCGGCTTCCCCGGCACGCGCCGCTTCGATGTTTGCGTTCAAAGCGAGTAGCCCAGTTTGGTCCGCAACGTCTGCGATGATCTCTACGATTTCTTCGACGTCGTGCATCTGCGACTCGAGTTTATCTATCTCAGCAGCGACCTGTCCCGACGTCTCGGTCGCCGCCCGTATTCGAGTCAACGCCTCTTCGACCTCATCTGCACCATCTGCGGCGATGACCGTCGCCTCTTCTGTACGGTTTTGTATCTCGTCGGTCGACGCGGTAACCTCCTCGATTGACGCAGACAGGTCGCCGAGCGTCCCCGTTACCGACGTCGTCTGGTGGGCGAGCGCTTCGACGCCCTCGGAGACCTCTCTCGCGGAGGCGTCAATCTCTTCGACAGAGTTCGTAACTTCCTCTGCCACGGACCCGACCTGCTGTCCCGCCGCAGAGACGTCTTCCGATAGCTCGGCCGAACTGTCGACGACACGGCCGATTCTATCGACTGCGAGCGAAAGCTCGTTTGCAGCCTCCAGAAATGCGTCGTGAGCCTCGTGCATCTCTGCAGTGTCTGACGGAGGCTCTGGAATCGTGGGGTCGACGGTTAAATCACCCTCTGCAAGACGAGACAGGGACTCTGTCAGTGACTGTAGCGATTCAGTCTGGTATTCTGATAAATCCTGACACGATTGCAACTCGTTGTCGACCGTTCGTGGCTCAGCTTCGTCTTCCCCCAAAGCCACTGCCATGATGTTTGATAACATTGGTCTCTCTCCATCCAGTCGTCTTGACCAAATTGCTATAAGTGGTGCCGTCCAAATATCAGGACCGATAACCACTGTGTATTCATGAATAAACAGAAAATCCCTACAATCCGATAGTATCTAGGAGAGCTCTTTACTAGCTTTCAGTGCGACGATGCCGTACTAATCTGCATGTCTTCTGAGTTGAACGCGGAGCCGACCCCCTCGTCGTCGAGGAGAATAACCCCCGCAGACGACCCGGTGAGTTCGTCGAACTCCTCGATAGCGAGGTCGGCAGCCGTCTGTGCGTCACAGCCGCGTTCGAGATGCCCGACTGCCCGCCGAGCGAGCGTCACGCGGGCGATGTCCTCACCAGCGCCAGTGGTCGACGCGCCTCCCACAGGTGACGCGTAGAACCCGGAGCCGAGTTGTGGAACGTCGCCGACGCGCCCGGCGAGGGCGAACCACCGGCCACCCGTCGAGGTTGCGGACGCGAACGTCTCACCGTCGGTGGCGACTGCGCCGACCGTGTCGTGACCCGGAAGGTCGGCGTTGCTGGCGGCGAGATGCCCGTCGCTCACCTGTGCGGTCGGGTCGCTCGTACTCCCACCGAAGCGTTCGGTGAGCCACGTGAGGTGCTCCGACGGCGACCCCTCGGGTGCATTCGCTGCGTCCCAGCGCTCGCGTGTTTCCTCGGTGAAGAGGTCGACACCGGTTTCGACACCGATGTCTGCCGCGAAGTCGACCGCCGGGTCGCCAGCGAGACAGATGTGCGGCGTCTCTTCGAGGACTCCTCGGGCGACTGAGACGGCGTGTTCGACGCCTTCCATTCCGGTCGCTGCGCCAGCACGGCGGTCGCTCAGCATCACGCCAGCGTCGGTTCGGACGACGCCGTCTGACTGCACCGCGCCACCGACACCAGCGTTGAACCGGCGGTCTGATTCGAGGATTCGAACTGCCGTCTCGACCGCCGAAAGCGGGTCTGACTCTGCGACACCTGCCGCAGCCGCTTCGTCGAGAACTTCCTGCCGAGGCTCTGGTTCGTCGGGAGCGTCACCTGCACCGCCGTGAAGGACGATTCGCATACCAGAGTGCAGTTGGAGGGGTCCGGTAAACGTATCGACAGCGACCGACTTGCGGAGATATTTACGAATTCACGGGGAGAACGGCAGGACTTTTACAACGCACTCAAAACCCCTGATTGTTCATGAGTTACGACCAGATTGAGGTTCCTGCAGACGGCGAGAAGATCACGGTCGACGAGGAGACGGGCGAACTCTCTGTTCCCGACAACCCGATTATCCCGATTATCCACGGCGACGGTATCGGAACCGACGTCGGTCCTGCTGCACAGAAGGTCCTCGACGCTGCCGCAGAGGCGACAGGACGCTCTGTATCTTGGATGCGCGTCTACGCCGGCGCATCCGCCCGCGACAAATATGACGAGAACCTTCCTGTCGACACCGTCAGCGCCATTCGCGACCACCGTGTCGCCATCAAGGGTCCGCTCACGACGCCTGTCGGTGCCGGCTTCCGTTCGCTGAACGTTGCGCTCCGCAAGAAGCTCGACCTCTACGCGAACGTCCGTCCGACCTACCACCTCGACGGTGTCCCGTCGCCCGTCAAGAACCCCGCGGCGATGGACATGGTCACGTTCCGTGAGAACACCGAAGACGTCTACGCCGGCATCGAGTGGGAAGCCGGTACCGACGAAGTCCAGAAGGTCAAGGAGTTCGTCGAAGAGGAGATGGGTCACGACGACGTCATCCACGACGGTCCCGTCGGCATCGGCATCAAGCCCATCACCGAGTTCGGTACCAAGCGTCTCGTCCGCGAGGCAATCGAGTACGCCATCGAGAACGACCGCGA
This sequence comes from Haloferax elongans ATCC BAA-1513, assembly GCF_000336755.1. Taxonomy (GTDB): domain Archaea; phylum Halobacteriota; class Halobacteria; order Halobacteriales; family Haloferacaceae; genus Haloferax; species Haloferax elongans. Next base: position 43,518 of record NZ_AOLK01000022.1, read on the forward strand.
CTCCGTCACCCTCGTCCACAAGGGTAACATCATGAAGTTCACCGAGGGTGCCTTCCGTGACTGGGGCTACGAACTCGCAGAAGAGGAGTTCGGCGACGTCACCATCACCGAGGACGAACTCTGGGAAGAATACGACGGCGAGAAGCCCGAGGACAAGATTGTCGTCAAGGACCGCATCGCCGACAACATGCTCCAGCAGCTTCTCACCCGCACCGCCGACTACGACGTCATCGCCACGATGAACCTCAACGGCGACTACATGTCCGACGCCGCCGGCGCACAGATTGGCGGTCTCGGCATCGCACCCGGTGCGAACTTCGGTGAAGGTCTCTGTCTCGCAGAACCCGTCCACGGCTCCGCACCCAAGTACGCGGGCGAGGACAAGGTCAACCCGACCGCGATGATTCTCTCCGGCCGTCTCATGTTCGAGTACATGGGCTGGAAGGACGCCGGCAAGCTCATCCGCGACGCCGTCGAGAAGACCATCTCCGAGGGCGACGTCACGTACGACCTCCACCGCCAGATCGAAGGCGGAAACAAGCTCGCCACCAGCGAGTACGCCGAGAAGGTCGTCGAGAACATTCACGAATTGGCGTAAGCCAGCTCGTTGAGCAGCCAGAAATCTCCGATTTCTGGATACATTCACGAACTCGCGTAAGCGAACCTCTCACAACGCCTTTTTATTGACACTGCCTCCGCGAGCCGTGTGGCCGCTGCGAGAAGCGGAGAAATTAGGGCCGCATTACAGCCGGTTCGGGTCCCGCCGCAACGTCGTAACTCGGTCCCACAGCGGCCGCACGATACCGAAGACTACTGCACCGGCGGTGTCGGCCACGATGTCGATAGCGGTGTCTTCCAGATAGAACGCGAGCGACCAGTTGACCCAGAAGTCCGTGAAGAGACGTTCGTACACTTCGAACCACGTCCCGATAGCGGCGACAGCCATCGGGAGGACGAGGAACAACGCGACGGGCGAACGCAACAGTCGCGGCTTGAGGACGAAGAGTATCGCGGCGACGCCGAACCCGGAGGCCGCGTGGACGAAGATGTCCCACCACCAGATGCGTGAGTAAAGAAACAGTGCCATACTGGTGAAATGCGTCACGGTGACCGCAGCACCCCAGACTCCGACGGCCGCCATCTCGCCCGGGCGCTCTTCCCACCGAGGGAGCACCAGTTGTTGCCACGTTCGCTTCAGCATTCGTAGTGGGAGTGACGCGGTGCGTCGAAGGGCTCGGATGGCTGACGCGGTGCGTCGATAGTGTCTCTTGGCTGTTCGAAATGCGGGGGTCCCCGTTGTCGCATGGAGGATACAATGAGAATCGCCGGTATGTACGTTTTCCCGACGGCGTGACACCTACCGAGTTAATTTAATGACTGCTTACTGGGTGTGAGATGTGGGGTACTGTGACGTTTTATTCCCAGACGAGGTGGGAGACTGGCCGACGTGAGCCGGTCTGTGGTTTCAGTTGGTCTGCTCTTCGTTCGTGGAGGTCCGGTCGCCACCGTCTGAGCGGAGAGTTGCAGGGTGCTGCCGGTGCTCAGTGCCCGAGTGGGACGTCGTGGAAGTCGGGCCACGCCGAGTGAGCACGTTCACGAGGGCGACGAATCCGAGCGCTCCGACAGCGTCGACGACGAGGTCGACAATCGTGTCTTCGATGTAGTAGGCCGTCGACCACCCGTACCAGAAGTCCTTGAACAGGTACTCGTACACCTCGAATCCGGAACCGATAGCGAGGACGATGCCAGCGACGACCACGGGTGCACGGTGACGAACGAACGTCTTCGGAAAGACGAGGAACAACACGCCAGCGACGCCGAATCCCGAAAGCGAGTGGGTGAGTAGGTCCCACCACCAGATTTTCGTGTAGATGTTGTACGCCAGCCCACCGAAGTGGAGCACGCTGACGAACACCGCCCACACGCCGACGAACACCCAGAGCCACGGCTGGCGGGCGAGAGCGACTCGTCGCATTAGTGACTCTGACCCGTCTGTGGGTGTGGCGTTCGGCTCGGGCGGTGCGCTTTCCATAGAGGAAGTACGCGAGGGGAGGGCATAGTTAGGGACAAGTGTATCGTGATACTCGCTTGATAAATGCTTTCTCCCCTGTCGCCGCGTGCTGATTAACGAGACAGAAATGGTGAGACCGAACGTAAGTGGACTAGTCTCGCCAGGGGGCGTCGTCCCGAGGTGGTGAAAACACGTCGATGCCGACGACTGGTTCGTCACCACGGTTCTCCGCGCCGTGTGCTTCACCACCGGCAAGAGAGTACGAATCACCGGGGGCCACCACGACCTCGTCGCCGTCGTCGAGAACGAACGTCAGTTCACCGGCCACGATGTAGCCGACCTGTTCGTGCGGGTGCTCGTGAACCGGCACCGTCGCGCCGGGTTCGATGCGGAAGTGCTGTACGTTCATCTTCTCGCCGCCGGCGAGGATAGCCAGGTGAACGTCTTCGACCGCCTCGGTCGGGGACACGTCGTCGATGGAAATTCGTTCCATGGTACCAACTCACGTTCAGAGGGAGTAAACCCGCCGCCCGTCCGAAGGTTCAAATCGGAATACGAGGAAGTGACGACTATGTACGCGGTCGTGGGCTGTACGGAGTGTGCGAACATGTGGTTGCTATCGGACCCTGACAGGTCGGAGACGGCGACGTGTTCGCGGTGCGGTCGGCGTCATCAGACGAAGAAGTTGCGGCGGTTCTTCGAGACCGAGGACCGCGACGCTGCGAGACAGGCACGGGCGGCGCTCTTGGCGAAGAAACACGGCGACAGCGAGGCGTTCTCGCAGGTTGCACACGTCTCCGAACTCGACAGACAGGTCGAGCAGTCGGGTGTCGACGACCGGGAATACCTCGAAGGGTTCGGTCTCGACGCCGACGAGGTATTCGACGCGGGAGAGCGCGCCGAGCGTGGCCGTGCGTCGTCGTCCGGGGCCACCGACCGACTGACTGCGATTAAGAACGCCATCCGAGCAGGAGACCGGCCAACGGAAGACGAAATCGTCGCGACCGCGACCGAGAACGGTGTCCCGGAGGACAAGGCTCGCGACCTCTTGGAAAAACTTCGCCGACGAGGCGAGGTTTCGGAGTCCGGCGGTCGATACCGACTTCTCTAACTCGCAGTCGGGGGAGTCGCCCGCGACTCAGAGGAAGCCCAAGAGCTTCGCGATAGTGAGTGTGGATGCGACGACGCCGAGTGCCAACTTCAGGAGCCGCAAGGCTACCGCGACGCGACGGACCTCGTCGTGGTCGTCGTTCGATTCGGAGTCGAAACTGGCGGGAGGGTCGAACATGGGAGGGGATGGGAGTGTGGATACGCCCGCCGGTACTCGCCGGACGGACGCGTTTGAATCCTACCGGCGAGCGGAGAATAAAATCGAGCCACGGAAGCGGAGTGAAAGTAAAACACGATGCCATCTCGCATGTCGGTACTTCGGCAGTGTCTGACGGTGGAATAGAGACAGTTCGAGGTGTTTAAGTAAAGTGAAAGTGAAACCGAATTTCTGTCACACTGTAACCACCGTGGTCCGCTGTTTTGCCGAGCACTCGGGGAATGTGCTACTCGGGCGACGTGAAAGACGACAGAACCCGCGTCCGTTTGGCTGCGGCGACCAGTGCTGCCACCAGTAGCGAGTCACCAGTCCCGAACGCGATGGCAAAGAGCGCGATTCCCACGACTGCCGAGAACGAAGTGAGCAGGTCGCCTCCGAAGAGAAGGTCGAAGACGACGATGTCACCCATCTCCAACATCCCCGAGAGCAGTCGCCGAGTGAAGGCGGTGCCTCCACTCATCGGCGGCACGCTCCGTCACCGTCGCACGTCGTGTCGATGCTGAACAACCAATTGCAGCCACAGAATCCCGTGACGGCGTTCTGGACCAGTCCCAGACCCGCAATTCCGGTCGTTGCCGCCATCGCCCGCCGCCCAACTCGGAAAGCGGAGACGGCAACGGCGAGTAGCCAGAGTCCGAGGATTCGGTCGGATGTTCCAACGTTTTGTCGCATGTGTAGACGACGGTGCGCAGAGCGGAAGTCGATACAGCCGAATCTGTTTGAGGGGTTTAACTCAAGCACCTGGGGTGTGAGGACGGTCGGCACTCCCCGACGCTGTTTTGTGGCCGCGTGTTGGGGTGTGTTCGTATGAAGCGGGTCCGAATCACGCTCTCTCCGCCCGAGGCATATCTCCCTCCGGTTTACCGTCTTCTCACCCGAGAGACGACCTACCTCTCGGACGTCGCCATCGTCAACTGGAACGTCACGGAACCGCCGGTCGGGTTCCTTCTTCTGGTCCGCGGGGACTATCACCGCCTCGGCGACGCACTCGAAACAGCCGAGAACGTGCGCGACTTCGAACTCTTCCCGAACGGCGACGAGGAAGCGTACTGCTTTCTCGCCGCTGCGGGTGTCACGGCAGGCCGCGTGTTGTTCGAGAACTTCACGCGCGAAGACGTCCTCACCGTCCCGCCTATCGAGTGTCACGACGACGGTAGCAGCACGTTCACGCTCGTCGGGACAGACAGCGCGATTCAAGCCGCAGTCGAAGGGGTTCCGAACGACGTACCGGTGACTGTCGATGCGGTTGGGTCGGGACCAGTCGCCGCGGGCGACCCCAGGCGGTCGCTCTCCCCGCGACAGCGAGAGGCAGTACAGACGGCACTTCGGCTCGGCTATTACGACGTTCCGCGCGCGGTGACCACCGCCGATGTCGCCGAGGAGCTTGGCTGTTCGACTGCGACGGCCTCGGAACACCTGCGACGGGCGGAGTTGCGAATCGTCTCGTCGCTCTTCGGCGAGTAGCGAAATCGAGAAAACCGGTTCGTTGGGGCTGTTCTATCGACCGAGTTCGGCGTGCGCGCTGGAGAGGTTTCGCGAGGCGAGCGCGGAGAGAAGCGAGAGTTCGCCCGCGAGGGAACCGACGGCGATTGCCTCCGCGAGAGCGTCGGCGTTCGACCCCGCCGGGTCGCCGCCGCCGCGGACGCCGAGGATGCCGAGGCCTTCAGACTGCGTCGGCAGTTTGGTGCCGCCACCGACGGTGCCGACTTCCAGTGAGGCGATCGAGACCGAGACGTAGAGGTCGCCGTCCTGCACTTCGGCGGTGGTGATGGCGTTCGCCCCCTCGACGACCTGCGCTTCGTCCTGCCCGGTCGCGAGGAACATCGCGGCGACGACGTTCGCGACGTGGGCGTTGAAGCCGAAGCTAGCGGCTTTCGCCGACCCGATGAGGTTCTTTCGCGTGTTGAGTTCCGCAATCGCTTCGGGCGTCGTGTGGAGTCGGTCTTCGACGATTTCCCGCGGGATGCGAACGTCGGCCGTGACGCTGCGGCCGCGGCCTTCGACAGCGTTGATAGCGGCAGGCTTCTTGTCGGTACAGAGGTTCCCCGAGACGGCGACGAGAGAGGCGGTGGTCTCCTCTTCGATGACTTGGCAGGCCGCTTCGGTTGCGATGGTAACCATGTTCATCCCCATCGCGTCTTTGGTGTCGTAGCGGAAGCGCAGGAAGACCGAGTTGCCGACGGCGTACGGAGTCACGTCAAGCAGTTCGCCGTGGTTCGTCGTCTCCTCGGCCGCGTCTTTGAGCGTCTGGAAGTTCTCGCGGGCCCACGAGACGAGCGCTTCGGCCTCGGCGACGTCGTCCACGCGGAAGACGGGTGCGCGGGTCATGCCCGACTTGAGGACGCGAGCGGTCGCGCCACCAGCGCTGTTGATGACCGAACACCCGCGGTTGACCGACGCGAGGAGCGCGCCCTCGGTGGTCGCAAGCGGGAGGTACTTCTCGCCGTCGACGGAGCCACCGTCGATTTCGACGGGGCCGGCGACGCCCATCGGCACCTGAATGGCACCGACCATGTTCTCGATGGCCGTATCGGCGGCTTCGGCGGGGAAGCCGTAGTTACCGACCGAATCGAGGGACGCACCCGACTGGGATTCGACGAGGAGGCGACGTGCCTCGGCGGCGGTGTCGGCGTCGGCGTGTGCTTCGAGTTCGTGGAGGCGGAGTTCACCCTCCCGAACGCGGTCGGCGAGGGACGCGGCGTCTGTCATGCTCCGACGTTTTCGGCCCCGGCCCAAACGGGTTCCGGTTTTCCCACTCTCGGTAGGACCGCGAACGCCCGAACGACTTTGGCTTCCCGCCTCGGGGTCACACGTATGACTGCGGCAGCGGACCTCGTCCTCACGAACGCCGAGGTACATACCCTCGAATCGCCCGACGAGACCCACGAGGCGGTGGCTATCCGAGACGGTCGAATCGTCCGCGTGGGTCGCGCGTACGACATCGAACTCCTCGCTGGTGTCGAGACACGCGTCGTCGACTGCGGCGGGAAGGTCGTCCTCCCCGGCTTTATCGACGCCCACACGCACCTCCCGATGGTCGGGCGGTCACTCGTCCACGCCGACCTCTCGGAGGCTGATTCGGTCGCCGATGCACTCGATGTGCTCCGCGAGCGGGCGGCCGAAGTAGACGACGGAGACTGGGTTCTCGGCTTTGGCTACGACGAGAGCACGTGGGACGAGACTCGCTATCTCACCCGCGACGACCTCGACGCCGTCTCCGACTCCGCTCCCGTCGTCGCCTTCCGCGAAGACATGCACACCGCTGGCGTCAACTCGGTCGTGCTCGACCGCTTCGGCGACGAGATGCCCGACGACTGCATCCAGACCTCGGGTACCGACGACAGGGCCACGGGCGTCATCGTCGAGGAGGCCATCGACGTACTCTGGGACGTGACCGAACCCGACCGCGAGGAGATGGCCGAACTCGTCCACGCCGCACAGGACTATGCGACTGCCCACGGCGTCACCGGCATTCACGACATGGTTCGCGGGTCACGCGCACCCGAGGTCTACCGCGACCTCGACCTCGCGGGCGAGTTGGACCTGCGCGTCCGAATCAACTACTGGTCGGACCACCTCGACGCCCTCCGCGAGGTCGGCCTACGGTCGAATCACGGTAGGGGTCTCGTCACCACTGGTGCAATCAAGACGTTCACCGACGGGAGTTTCGGCGGGCGGACCGCGAAGCTCTCGAACCCATACACTGACGCTCCCGAGGAGACAGGCCAGTGGGTCGTAGACCCCGACGAGGTACACGAACTCGTCGCCGACGCGGCCGCGGCAGGGTATCAACTCTCTGCCCACGCAATCGGCGACCTCGCAATCGACACCGTCCTCGACGCCTACGAGGCGACCGACGACCCGCGGGGCGCTCGCCATCGCGTCGAACACGTCGAACTCGCATCCGACGAGGCAATCGAACGCTTCGCCGACCTCGGTGTCGTCGCCTCGGTGCAACCGAACTTCCTGAAGTGGGCCGACGACGACGGCCTCTACGCTGACCGATTGGGCGAGCGCCGCCTCCAGACCAACCGCTACCGCGACCTCCTCGACGCCGGTGTCGACCTCGCGTTCGGAAGTGACTGCATGCCACTGGACCCGCTTCTCGGCGTCGACCTCGCGACGAACCATCCCGACCCGGAACAGTCGCTTACCGTCACCGAAGCGCTCCGAGCCTACACGTCCGGAAGTGCCTACGCCGGATTCGACGAGAACCGACTGGGGACAGTTACACCGTGGAAAGAAGCCGACGTGGTCGTCCTCGACGAGTCGCCGTGGGAGGCAGAGTCGATTCGCGACATCGACGTGGCGATGACTATCGTCGCCGGCCGGGTCGTCTTCGAGCGCGACGCCTGAGACCGAACGAGCGACAGAACCGCCGTACTGAACCTTCTTCGAACAAAAATCGACTCGAACGCTGTCAGCGGAACGATTCTTCGAGCGTTCGCCGATAGCGAGTACTTCGTCAATAGGAGTGCTGGAACCATCACCGATTATCCATGCGTCTTCATTCAGTAGCAATTTTACAGTATTGAGTGCTCATAGCAGGATTTTTCGTCGAAGTGAGAGCAATTAGTGGCAACTATTCTCCCGTAGTAGCCATTGAGATAGAGTATTCACCCCGCCACTGGCGACATTGAAGAAATATATTTTTCAATGATGCGCTCTGACGCTTATCGTATCGAACTATAATCATGGTCACTTTGGAATCGGTCGGCTTCGAGTCCGACCTGAGCCTGTTCAAGTACGACACGTTCGAGCAGCTCCCCGAGAGCCACCGCGAACTCGACGAAGAAGAGCGGTCTCGACGTATCGAGGCTGCTCGCGAGGCCCTCGGCGACGACGTCATCGTCCTCGGCCACAACTACCAGCGCCGGGAAATCGTCGAGCACGCCGACTTCATCGGCGACTCGTACGAACTCTCGAAGCGCGCGGCCGAGTCTGACGCGGAGTACGTGGTCTTCGCCGGTGTGACGTTCATGGCCGAGAGCGCCGACATCATCACCGACGACGACCAGACGGTTATCCTCCCGTCGATGGAGGCGTCGTGTCCGATGGCCGGGATGGCTGAGGCGGTGCAGGTCGATTCCGCGTGGGAAGACCTCGTTTCCGGAACCGGCGGGAAGGACGTGATTCCGGTGACGTACATGAACTCCTACGCCGACCTGAAGGCCTTTTGTGCCTCCCACGGCGGCCTTATCTGTACCTCCTCGAACGCCGCCGACGCCTTCGAGTGGGCCTTCGAGCGCGGTGACGTCGTTCTCTTCCTCCCCGACAAGCACCTCGGCCGCAACACGGCGAACGACCTCGGTATCGACGAGGTCGTCGAGTGGGACCCGTGGGCAGGCGGCGTCGCCGAAGGGGAAGCCACCTCCGAACTCGAAGACGCGGAAGTCGTCCTCTGGGATGGCTACTGCCAAGTTCACGAGCGGTTCCGCGTCAGCCACGTCGAGGAAGCACAGGAAGACGGCGCACAGGTCGTCGTCCACCCCGAGTGCCGCCCGGAAGTCGTCGCGGCCGCCGACGAAGTCGGCTCGACGAGCCACATCTGCGACGTTATCGAGAACGCGGAACCGGGCGAACACTGGGCCATCGGGACCGAAGTCCACCTCGCGCGACACCTCGCGCGCTGGCATCCCGAGGTCAACGTTGACCCGCTCTGCGGTGACGCCTGTATGGACTGCAACGCCATGCGGCAAATCGACCCGAACTACCTGACGTGGGTCCTCGAAGAACTGGCCGACGGGCGTGAGCCGAACGTCGTCTCGGTCGCGCCCGAAGAGAAGGAACTGGCCGAAGTCGCCCTCGAACGGATGTTAGAGCTATGAAGACGGACGTACTCGTCGTCGGGTCCGGAATCGCCGGGTGCGCCGCCGCGCTCACCGCCGCACGCGAGGGTGCGGACGTGCTCGTAGTGACGAAAGCGAGCGAACCCGAGGACGCGAACACCGACTGGGCGCAGGGCGGCATCGCCGTCACGCAGTCCGACCCCAAATCGTTCGCGGCCGACGTGTGCCGCGCCAGCGACGATACCGCCGACCCCGACGCGGTCGACGTACTCGTCTCCGAGGCCGCGGACGTCGTGAACGACGTCCTCGTGGACACCCTCGACGTAGACTTCGACAGAGCAGGCACATCGAGTTCCGAGGACGACGATTTTGCACTCGCCCGCGAAGCGGGCCACTCCGAGCGCCGCATCCTCCACGTGGACGCCAGCACCGGCGAGCACATCCTCCGGCCGTTCCTCGCGTACCTCTCGGACCACGAGGGCGTCACCATCCGCGACGACACCGCCGCACTCTCGCTGTTGACGGAGGAGGGCGTCGTTCGCGGAGCGGTTACGCTCCGCGACGGCGAGGTCGAACCGGTCTTCGCCGGAACGACGATTCTCGCGACGGGCGGCATCGGTGCCTGTTACGAGACATCGACCAACCCGCCGGGTGCGACCGGCGACGGCATCGCCATGGCCGCGCTCGCCGGAGCCACCGTCTCGGACATGCAGTACGTGCAGTTCCACCCGACCGCTTACGACCCGCGTTCGGACCCGAACGCCGCCGCCGCCGAGGCTGACGACGCGCCCGAACCCTTCCTCGTGAGCGAGGCAGTCCGCGGCGAAGGGGCAGTCCTCAGAAATGCCGACGGCGAGCGATTCATGCCCGATGTCCACGAGGACGCCGAACTCGCACCCCGAGACGTGGTCGCCCGCACCGTCGCCAGCGAGCGAGACGCAACTGGGCGTGTCGTGCTCGACGTGTCGCCACTCGACTTCCGCGACGAGTTCCCTGACCTCGCCGACCTCTGCGACGACCGGGGTGTGGACCCCGACGACGGGATTCCTGTCGCACCTAGCGAACACTTCCTCTGCGGCGGCGTCGCCGTGGACGACCGCGGGCGAACCACGCTGGACCGACTCTTCGCAGTCGGCGAGTGCGCCCGAACCGGCGTCCACGGAGCCAACCGACTCGCCTCGACGAGCCTCCTCGAAGGGCTTGTCTGGGGGACTCGCGCTGGCGAGGCTGCGGCCGAACAGGGCCGGGGAGCGGCGCGGGAAATCGAATACGTCGCGCCCGACGACCGCGACCCCGCGCTTCCGAAGGAATTCACCGAAAAGAAGTTCGACCGCCTCGGCGAGACGATGGACCAGTACGTGAGCGTCGAACGAACACCGGACGGCCTGCGTTCCGCCCGAGCGCGCATCCGGCGACTGAAGGGCGAAGCCGACGCGTACGCCCGAACACGTGTGTCGCGGTCGCTGTTCGAACTCAGAAACGCGTGTATCTGTTCACTCCTCGTCGCCCGCGCCGCCTCAGAAGCACCGTCCGCCGGATGCCATCGCCTGACCGAGTCTGAAGAGGCCATCCATGCTGACGACTGAGACGATAGAACACTGGCTCGCAGAGGACGTGGGCCACCACGACGTGACGAACCACGTCCCCGGCGAGACGACCGGGAGGCTCGTCTCCCGCGAGTCTGGCGTCGCCGCCGGTCTCGACGCTGCTGTCGCCGTCTTCGACTACCTCGACGTGGAGGCGGAAGCGATGGTCGAGGATGGTGCTCGGATCGAACCTGACGACGTGGTGCTCCGCGTCGAGGGACCTGCACAGGACGTGCTTCGCGGCGAACGCGTCGCGGTGAACGTGGCCGGTCACGCGTCGGGAATCGCCACGGTGACGCGCGATGCGGTCGACCGCGCTCACGAAGTCGACGATTCGGTTCGAGTCGCAGCGACGCGAAAGACCACGCCCGGGCTTCGAGGCATCGAGAAGCGCGCAGTCGTCGCTGGCGGCGGCGACACACACCGACTCACTCTCTCGGGGATGGTCATGGTCAAGGACAACCACATCACCGAACTCGGCATCGAGGAAGCCGTCTCCCGCTTCAGAGAACGCGCCTCGTTCGCGACGAAGATAGAAGTCGAAGCCGAGTCGCCGGAGATGGGCGCACGCGCTGCCGAGGCCGGAGCCGACATCGTCATGTTCGACAATCTCCCGCCGGAGCGCGTGGCCGAAGGCGTCGAACTCCTCCCGGAGGGAACCCTCTCGGAAGCCAGTGGCGGCATCACGCTCGAAACCCTTCCTGACTACGCCGCGACCGGTGTCGACGTCGTCTCGATGGGGTGGCTGACCCACAGCGCGCCGAGTCTGGACTTCTCCTTCCGAACGGGCGAAAACGAGTAGCGTCGCACTGCGTCGCATCGCGTCGACCGGTTCGGGCGGCCGACCGCGTCGGTCGGTCGGCCGTCCGCATTGGCCAGTCGCCCGCAGTCCGGCAGTTTCATTCCTTCGGCGGGCGCGGTGAGGGCAATGGACGTGCTCCGGCGAGGGCGGCTTGCGACTCCTATCGCCAAATACTACGCCTACAAATCGACCGAGTTCGTCTCCTTTACCGCCGCTATCTGGATTCTGTTCGTTCGCTCGAACGGGCTCTCGTTCGCCGAGGTCGGCGCGCTCAACAGCATCTGGTGGCTCGCCCTCGTCGGTGGCGAGATTCCGACCGGCTATCTCGGTGATAGGCTCGGTCGGCGGAACGCGATGGCACTCGGCACGGGAATTATCGCCGTCTCGACGGTCGCGATGGGCCTCTCGGAGACGTTCCTCCAGTTCGCCGTCGTCTACGCAACCTGGGCAGTCGGCCAGACGTTCCGCTCCGGGAGTGGCGACGCCTGGCTTTACGACCTGCTCGACGAGACGAACGAAACGCACGAGTTCGCCAACGTACGTGGCCGCGCGACCGGCATTGGGCTTGCAATCGGGGCCGTGACGACCCTCGCCGGAGGCGTCGTCGCCGACGCGACGAACTACTCGGTTCCCTTCTTCGCCACTGCGGTGGTGACGGCGCTCGGGGTTCCGATTCTCCTCTCGGTCCCGGAATCGGGCGGCAGTGACGATGGGTTCACCCCACGGACGGCCCTCCGCGTCATCCGGGAGAAACTGACGCGTCCGCCACTCCGCGGCTTCGTGGTCTACTTCGCGCTCCTGTTCGGCGTCGTCAACATGGTCTATATCTTCGACCAGCCGATTCTCCGCGACGTGGCGCTCGAACTCGGAGTTCCGAGTTCGGCGACGAACACGGCAGTCAGTGCCTCCTACGCCGTCTTCTCGCTCGTCGCGGCCGCGGCGACCTACCGTGCAGGCTGGATTGGCGACCGTCTCGGTGTCCGCCGGTGGTTTCTCCTCGCGCCGGTCGTCGTGGCTGCCTCGTACGCGGTGCTGCCGATTTTCGGCCCGCTCGCGTTCCCCGCGTTCGCCCTCGCCCGCGGCGTGACGAACGTCTCCGGCGTTCTCGGGAATCAGTACGTGAACGACCGCGTCGATTCTGTCGGCCGGGCAACCGTCCTCTCGGCAGCGGGGATGCTCTACTCGCTCGCAGTCGTCCCCTTCGAACTCGCGGGCGGCGTCGTCGCCGACATCGTCTCACCGACCGGCGCGCTCGCGGCTTTCGGCGGGGTGCTGGTCGTCGGTGCGGGGATTCTGTGGGTCGTGGACCGGCCGGTGTGAAGGGCGTCCCAGCGCCGAAGGGAAAACCCCTTACTCCCCGTCGTCGCACTCGGTTTCAATGGGCTTCTTCGACGACCTTCGGTCCCGAATCGAGCAGGTAGACAGCGTCGTCTCCGTCGGCCTCGACGCCGACCTCGACCGTCTTCCGGAGCACCTTCTGGACAAGGACCTCCCGCGGTGGGCGTTCAACCGCCGCATCATCGACGCGACGCACGAACACGCGGCGGCGTACAAGCCGAACGCGGCGTTCTACGAGGACGCCGACGGCTGGCGCGCCCTCCGCGAGACGATTGCCTACGCACACGGCAAGGGCGTGCCCGTCCTCTTGGACGCCAAGCGCGCCGACATCGGCAACACGACGCGCAAGTACGCGAACCTGCTGGACGAGGCGGACGCCATCACCGTCAACCCCTACATGGGTCGCGACTCGATTCAGCCGTTCCTCGCCCGCGAGGACAAGGGTGTGTTCGTCCTCTGTCGCACCTCGAACCCCGGCGGTGCAGACCTCCAGTCGCTCGAACTCGAATCCGGCGAACCCCTCTACGAGCGCGTCGCCGCGCTCTGTGACCTCTGGAACGAAAACGGAAACGTCGGCCTCGTCGTTGGCGCGACCGGTCCCGACGAACTCGAACACATCCGCGAACAGGTTCCCGACCTCCCGTTCCTCGTCCCCGGCGTGGGTGCACAGGGCGGCGACGCCGAGGCGGCCGTCGAATTCGGTCTCGCCGACGGCGTCGGTCTCGTGAACTCCTCGCGGGGTATCATCTTCGCTGGCGAGGACCAAGGCGAGGACTTCGACAAAGCCGCCGGACAGGCGGCGAAGCGTCTCAAGAACCGACTGAATCAGTACCGGTAAGCTGGCGTCTCGGTCGACGCCGATATTGCTGCTGTCGCCGATTCCGTCAGTCGACTAGCCCCTCCGACCGGAGGTGCGCTTCTCGTTCTTCGACCGTCTCGAACGCTCGCCCGCACACGTCACAGACGAATTCGTCGTCTGTGTCAGATTCGACCTTGCCCATAATTCACACACGGGGGCGAACCCTATGACTGTACCTCGAACTGACCCTGTCCCAGCGAGACGTTTACCAGCGTGCGCCACCAACTACGAGCGTGGACCGGGAACGACTCGTCTTGGGCCTCGCGGCGGTGTTCGCGGGCCTCACGATGCTGCTCGTGGTGTTGGCGTTCGTCTACCAACCGGTCTTGCTCCTCGTTGCCCTCCCGTTCGGCGCGACGACGTACTTCATGTACTCACACGCAAGCGGCCGACTCAAAGAGCGCTACCGCGGAAAACGTGTCCGCGCCGACGCCGCCGGGTTCGGATTTCGCTCCGCGAGCGGGCGACAACAGCGTGCGACTGGTGGATTTGGTGCTGGTCCTCGCGGAGACCCGCAGGAAGGCCCCCGAGCAGGTCGATTCAGTGGCGCAGGCGGGGGACAGAACGGCCGACAGGGAGGCCCGCGCGTTCGACCACCTCGGTCGGGACTGAGCCGAAGCGAAGCACTTCGAACTCTCGGCCTCGACGAAGATGCCTCACAGGCCGACGTCAAGGAGGCGTATCGCGAGCGCGTGAAGGAGACACACCCAGACGCAAAATCGGGAGACGAGAAGGCGTTCAAGCGCGTCACGCGGGCTTACGAACGCCTCTCGGAGTGATCTCACTGGGCGGTATCAAACTGCTGGCGGAAGCTTCGGAAATCAATAGACCACTTGATTGCTAAATTGTCTCACGGTAAGTGATACCGCGGAAAGGGTTTTCACGGTCGGTTTCCTACGGCTTTCCATGAGCGCGGATCGGGCCCCCCTCGAAGCGGCCCTCGAGCGCGGTGAGGAAGAAGGCGGAAACGTCGAATTCAAAGAACGCCTCACTCGCGCCGTTCACCTGTCTGATGGTCGGATGGAGTCGCTTGCTGCTCAGCTCCGTCACCGAGTGCTCTCCGGCGATGGCGTCGCCACCTACGTCGTTGGTGTCACCGACGACGGCGGTATCGCTGGCATTTCGCCGGACGACTTCTCCGAAACGATGGACGTGCTTTCCCTACTCGCCGAAGAGGCGGGTGCGCACATCGAAGACGTCGAGACGTGGGGGGTCGGCGAGAGTGCCGAACGCGGCCTCGTCGGCGTCGCCACCATCCGCGAAGGCGCGATGCTCGACGTAGACGACGACCACATCGTCGTCGGCACCGCCGGCCACGTCGACCACGGGAAGTCGACGCTCGTCGGCTCGCTCGTCACTGGCCAGTCGGACGATGGTGACGGTGGGACGCGTTCGTTCCTCGACGTGCAACCGCACGAGGTCGAACGCGGCCTCTCGGCGGACCTCTCGTACGCCGTCTACGGCTTTTCTGAGGATGGCCCGGTCCACATGCGCAACCCGCACCGGAAATCCGACCGCGCGCAGGTCGTCCAAGAGGCCGACAGACTCGTTTCGTTCGTCGACACTGTCGGCCACGAGCCGTGGCTTCGAACGACGATTCGCGGCCTCGTCGGCCAGCGACTCGACTACGGCCTGCTCGTCGTCGCTGCCGACGACGGCCCGACGCGAACGACTCGCGAGCACCTCGGCATCCTCCTCGCGATGGAACTGCCGACCGTCGTCGCCATCACCAAGACCGACGCGGTCTCAGACGCCCGAAGCGCAGAAGTCGAACGCGAGGTCGAACGGCTCCTTCGCGACGTTGGTCGAACCCCGCTCCGCGTCGAGCGCCACGGTGTCGACGCCGCCGTCGACGAAATCAACGAATCTGTCGTCCCCATCGTGATGACGAGCGCAGTGACGATGGACGGACTCGACAAACTCGACCACCTCTTCGAGTCGCTACCCAAGCGAAGCGCCGCAGAAGGCGACTTCCGCATGTACATCGACCGCACCTACTCGGTGACGGGCGTCGGGGCAGTCGCGTCGGGGACTGTCAACTCCGGCGCTGTCGAAGCTGGGGACGAACTGCTCCTCGGGCCGATGTCGGATGGGTCGTTCCGCGAGGTCGAGGTCCGGTCTATCGAGATGCACTACCAC
The DNA here is from genome assembly GCF_000336755.1 of Haloferax elongans ATCC BAA-1513. Classification (GTDB taxonomy): domain Archaea; phylum Halobacteriota; class Halobacteria; order Halobacteriales; family Haloferacaceae; genus Haloferax; species Haloferax elongans. The sequence goes on from NZ_AOLK01000022.1 coordinate 59,369, forward strand.
CGCGTCGACAGAGCGAATGCGGGCCGAATCGTCGGCATCGCACTCAAAGGAGTCGACGAGTCCGAAATCCAGCGCGGGATGGTGCTCCTGCCTATCGATTCGAACCCGACCGCCGTCCGAGAGTTCGAAGCCGAGGTGATGGTCCTCAACCACCCGACGCGAATCCAAGACGGCTACGAACCGGTCGTCCACCTCGAAACCGCATCCGAGGCGGCTATCTTCCATCCCGAAGGCGGCCGGCTCCTGCCGGGCGATACGGGAACGACCCGAATCGAGTTCAAGTTCCGGCCGTACTTCGTCGAGGAGGGTCAGCGATTCGTCTTCCGTGAAGGCCGGTCGAAAGGCGTCGGGACCGTGACGAAGGTCGAATAATCAGGGCTCGACCGCGACGTACCCGTCTTCTGCTCGCGTTGCCGCACCGAACAGCACCGCCCAGTCGAGCAGGCGCTCGACGCGAGTCCACCAGCGCGACTCCCAGCCTTCGGGGTCGCGGTGACGCTCCCAGTTCGGAACGGTCGGTTCGAACGCGTCGAAGACGGCGGCGGCGGACTGCGGGTGCTCGTCGAGGTCGTCAAGGACCTCCTGTGCGCCGAAGACGTGGTCGACAAAGGCGTCTCTGAGTTCCTCGTCTTCCCAGTCGTCGCGGATGCGCTCGAAGCCGCGGCTCGTCTCGCGGGCGAGGCCGAGCGACTGACAGAACACCAGCCAGTCGCGCCCCTCGTCGGGCGTCACGTCCAGCCGTTTGGCGAGGCGACCGCAACAGTCGTCTTCCGACCCCGGAATCAGCGGGACGGCGCGGTGGGCCTCCCACAGTCGGTCCAGCGAGTCCGGGGCGGGCGGGACCGGCTTTCGCCTCACAGCCCGAACGACTCGGCGAGCACGTCTTCGTCCGTCTCACCCAGCGTGTAGGTCGGGCCGTTGACCACGTCGATAGTGACCTGTGCAGGGCCGAAGATGCCCGGGTCAACTTCGTTGAAGTCCCAGTCGGCGTCTTCGAACACCTGCTCGAACGGGACGCCGTACTCCTCGCCAGCGGTCGAGATGGCGCTGTCGAAGTCGTCGAAGTCCTCGTGGACGGTCATGTGGACACGCCCACCGTAGGCGACGGCGTCGTTGGTCCGACCCATCGCGACGCTCTCGTCGTAGCTGACGGGCGCGAGCGGTGCGCTCCCGGAGACGGAGATGACGTTGTTCGGGTCGTATCCGGCTTCGAAGAGGTTGAACATCGCCAGTTCGGGTGCGCGAGCCGAGCTAGTGACGCTCCCGACGACCGAGCCGGTGGCGTAGGTCGGCAGGAACACGGCACTTGGTTCGAGGTCGGTCATGTCGGCGACGTGTTCGGCCACCTCGTCTGTCGGGAGTTCGATGCTCTCGACAGCGAGGACCGTCAGGTCGAACTCGTCGTAGTAGCCGAGGTGGTGGAACTCTTCTTCTTCGCCGACGAGGGCGCGGGCGGGACCCGAACCGAGTCCGTCGAAGTCGTCGAAGACGAGTTCCCAGCCACCTTTCTGTGAGCAGAGAAGGGCGAGTGCGGGGCGGTCCGTCGAGAGTTCGACGTACTGGCGCGGGGTACCGGCGACCTCACCCATGCGCGTCTGCACGGTGGCGAGGCCAGCGGTCTGTATCTCGGTGAGAAGCATTCCCGCCTCGACCCCACCGTCGGCGTCGACGCCGAAGTCGATGACCGTCGTCCCGGAGTCGAGTTCGTAGCCCTCGATGCCGAGTTCACCGGCGAAGTCGAGCGCCTCGTCCACCAGTTCGATGGCCATTCGGTTGATGCTATCCATGGACGCCGATTGTGCGCCTTCCGCTAAAGGGTTTGTCAGTCGAATACCGAATTCGGGCCGCGGGCGGGCCTCGACCGACGTGAAAACTCACTCGCGTTCTTTCTTCGCTTCTCTCCCGAGATGGTCTTCGACGGCGGCGACTTTGTCTGCGGCGCGCTGGTCGGAGGTGCGTTTGTCGTCTATCTTCAGCACCGTGCTGATTCGGTCGCCGTCGACCGCTTTGTGGGCTGCACCGACTGCCGCGAGTAGTTCGTCGATGTCGTCGGCCTCGATGACGGTGCCCATCGGATTCGTCTCGTAGGAGACGTCGAAGTCGTCGAGGGCGGCGACCGCCTTGGCGACCTCCCCGGACATGCTCTCTTCGATTACCGGTGCGACGCTCAGCATTGCGATGACTGTCATATCGGATATCTCGTCGTACTGAACTGTAAAAACGGGTGTGCTACGCCACTGCACGACGATTTCGAACCGACGAGGCTATGCTGCAGAATGGCCTCCGGTTTCGATATGGTTCGCTCCGGGCACACTCGTCGGCTTGCGGTTTTCGCCGTGAGCGTCGTCGTCTGCGTCGCCCTCGGTGCCGCTATCGGTTCCGTCGTGGGCTATGCGACCGAATGGACCGCAACGGGTGCCATCTTCGGTATCGCACTTTCGCTGTTTACTGACCAACGCTGACACTCGGCTGCGGCGTTCTTTTTCTCCTCTGCCGACGTATCGGATGGCATGAATTCACGCGTCGAGCGGGCGCTCACGCTCGGGCGAGCAATCGTCTACGAAGTGCGCACAGAACGCCTCACGTTCATGGCCGGAAGCATCGCCTACGGGGCGTTCGTCTCGCTTCTCCCGTTGTTTCTGCTCGTCCTCGCTGCGGTTTCGGCGACAGGAGACCAGAACCTCCGCGAGAGCGTCTTCGCAGTCATCGAGTCTGTACTCACTCCTGGTGCGAGTAGCGTCATCGTCGCCGAATTAGAGGCATCGAGCCAACTCGCCAGCCTGTCTCTCATCGGGGTGCTCGTCCTCGTCTGGGGGACGCTCCGAATCTTCCGCAGCCTCGATACAGCCTTCTCGGACATCTACGAGTCGGAAGCGGCCAACACGTTCGCCGACCAGCTCTCGGACGGAATTGTCGTCTTCGCTACCGTGGCGCTCGCCGTGGTCGTCGGGGCGCTCATCGAGACTGTGCTCCCGCCGCTTGACGGGACGCTCGGGTGGGTCATCTACCGTGTCCTCCTCGTCGTCGTCCTGTTCGTGACGTTCTTCCCGATGTACTATATCTTCCCGGACGAGGACCTCGTCGCCCTCGAAGTCGTCCCCGGGACGCTCGTCGCGGCGGTCGGACTGACGACGTTCGAATCACTCTTCCGACTCTACGTCCAGTTCAGCAGTCGCTCTCCCGATTCCAGCGTCGTCGCCGGGATTTTGGTTCTCTTGACGTGGCTCTACTTCAGCGGCCTCGTGATTCTTCTCGGTGCTGCAGTGAATGCTGTCCTCTCGAACCGCTCTCGCGACGTGAACGTCCGCCCGCTCTTCGGCGGCGTCCCGCTCGATTCGCAGTCCGGCGGGACGAACCGGCGCGAAGTCGTCGCTGCGCTCGAACAGTTCGACCACCTGTTTGCGAACGCTCCCGACGACGTCGAGGTTCGTATCGGCGACGAACGTGTCGTGATTCCCCGTCCAGAGAAAGTGGTTCTGGATACCGACACCAGTCGGTTCCTCCCGGAAGGACCGGTCCGGTTCGAACTCAGATGGTCGTCGTGGCCGGACACTCTCGACGAGTGACGACGAGCATTATGGTGTAAGCGCACCAATGTATGTGTATGGCTACCAAAACACCTGCACAACCGGCGCGGCCGTTCGAGGGCGACCCCAAGATGTGGGAGGCGATTGAACGACGTTCGACGACCGAGTCCCGGGCCGTGAACCCGCCGTCCATCGTCGAACACCGGTCGCTCGCACACAAGGACTTCGGCGAAGCTCACCTCGTCTGGCAGTGTGACGACTGTGGCGCGGTGGGGTCGCTCACAGCGTTCCCTTCGGTGTGCCCAGACTGCAGTGCAGCGCGCGAAGCGCTCTACTACTACACCGAAGATTGAGACCTCGACACCCCGGTCGACAGCCCAGTGGGGGTCGCCGTGGTCGACCGCGACTGTTTTTTCTCGGCACTGCGGAGCAGTAGCCATGTATCTCTCTCACCCCGTTCGGCGGATGCGCGACGATCCCTTCGACGACGAACTGGCTGAACTCCGAATCGAACCCACAGACGACGAGTCCCGCACCAACCTCGACGAGCGCGTCTCGGACCTCGGTGGAACGGTCGAACGAGAACTCCAGTTCGGCGGTGTCGTCGTCTCGATTCCAGAATCCGACGTCGCGTCTCTCTGCGAACTCGACGGTATCGAGCGAATCGAGACGGTGGACACGCTCGGGTATTAACTCTCGTCCGACTCCAATTATCTCTTCTCCGCTTGCGCACGCGAGAGTTGCGGGCGCACGCGAGGGCGGATAGACGGTGCACTCGAAGGCTGAGATGTCAAGCCGAGATGTCAATTACTTAGTATCGGACGTTCAGAGATGGAGTATGGTCTCCAATTCCTCCCTCGGTGGGCGACTCGCCGGTGTCGCTGCCGCCGCCGTCGGTCTCTCTGTCGCCTTCTCTACCGGGCAGTTCGATATTGGCGTCTCTCAGAGCGCCGGTCCAATCGACTTTCTCACGTCAGTGGCGTTCACGTCGCCACTCGTCTTCGTCGCCATCGTCGCAACCGTCGCGGGACTCGTCGTCGCAGTCGGCCCATGGGACTAGTTATGATTCCCGAAGTCGTCGACGAGTGGTTGCTCGTCGCGTACGCGACGCTTCTCGGATTTACGCTCGTCCAGTACGTCCGCGATAAGGTGCCCTTCGAACGGGCCGTGCTTCTCGTGTCGATGTGTCTCACGTGGCTCTCGTACGAACTGCTTCAGGTCACTGCGGACGGACTCGTTGCAAACGGGGCTCCGCTCCACTACGCGCTCGAAGGGTTTGCACTGGTGTTACTCGCCGGGGGTCTGTACGGACTGTACTGGTACTGGCGTCACGGGAAAGACGGTCGTGACTCGGGCGTGGCACTCTCAGGAGAGTAACTGTACGCCTGTTCTGCGCTTGTGCGCTAGCGTCTCCCAGCAGAGTCGGCTTTTGGTCGAGAGCGGTCCAAGTATCAAAGATGGACCGCCGGGACTACCTCGCCAGACTCGCTGGAGTTGCGGGTGTTGGACTCACTGGGTGTGTCACCCTTCCGGGGAGCCGTGTCACCAGCGATGACCTGTCTCCCGTAGGAAACGCGACGACTTCCGACACTCCGTCCCCACGACCCGATGGTCGCCTTCCACGGCGTGGCGACGTCTCCCCTCCAGTCTCCCGGCGCGAGATGCGCGCTCCTCTCCCGCGCGACCACATCCCGGCGATTGTCGACCCGGTGTTCGGAACCGATTGGAGCGGACTCTCACTTCCAGCAGATTCGCGCGGAGAATCGACCACACTTCCCGACGACGCCCCCGTCATCGGCCTCACAGACGGGGGGAGAGCACGGGCGTACCCACTCCGAATACTCGATTGGCACGAGGTCGTCAACGACACATTCGGTGGTCCAATCGCCGTCACCTACTGTGTGCTCTGTGGGAGCAGTGTCGTCGTCGACCGAGTCGTCGGTGGGTCTGCGACCATCTTCGGCGTCTCGGGCTACCTCTGGCGCTCGGACCTCGTTCTCTACGACCGAGCGACAGAGAGCCTGTGGTCGCAGTTGCTCGCCACAGCTATCAACGGGCCGTCGACTGGCACCGAACTCAGGATTCGTCCCTCGTCGCTTACGACGTGGGGTGTGTGGAGCGTCGAACATCCAGAAACGGACGTTCTCTTGCCACCACCGCAGTCGAACACTGTTCGCGGACGCGAGGCGACGTTCGATTACTTCATCCCGAAGTATCGCCGAGACTCACCACCAGTCATCGGATTCGGGGCGGATGCAGACGGTCTGCACCCTCGGTCGTTGGTGCTCGGTGTCGCTCACGGCGACGCTGCGCGTGCCTATCCGTTCGACACTGTTCGGCGCGACGGTGTCGTCAACGACGACGTGGGTGGACTTCCGGTCGTCGTCACCGTAGCACCGGGGAATACGCTCGTCGCCTACGACCGCCGGGTTGGCGGTCAGACGTTGTACTTCTCCGCAGACGGACCGCGTCGGCTCTCGGCGGGTGCAACGACGTGGAAACGGGCGACCGGTGCGGGAGTCTCTGGTCCGCAGGCGACCCGTGACTTGACCCGGGCGAACGACCACCCGCCGATGTTCTGGCTCGGCTGGTCCGGGTTCTATCCTGAAACGAGTGTGTATGGGGAAGATACGGGGTGATGGTCGTCGGCTGGGATTTGAACCTCAGTCGCTCTGTTCACTTCGTTCGCGTCGCTCCCTGATTCAAATTCCACCGGGCCGCATTCATAACTCACAGTCCGAGCGACACGCACAGCGATCGCTCGGAAGGTAGATTCGTAGAGAAGTGCGTCGGCTGGGATTTGAACCCAGGTTGTGACCATGGCAAGGTCACGTGATACCACTACACTACCGACGCATGTGGTGGAAGTGCGCTGGCTGGGATTTGAACCCAGGTTGTGACCATGGCAAGGTCACGTGATACCACTACACTACCAGCGCATTCCGCGGGTATCGTTGCGTTCTGCTGCGTTTCTGGATAATGCCGGGTTCATAAATAAGACTTGCGAAACGGGGGAGAAATCGGACGACAGCGCGGTACCTGCTACCACGTGAGATTCAGTAAAACGGACCTATCTAACACCGCGTGATTCAGTACCACGAGTCATTCGCCAATCTGCCACAAACGAAGGCGTGGGACGCCGTATCACCCGAGAATGGATTCGCTACTCTTTTAGGTAACCCCCCGGTAGAAACGCCACAGTCTAGACGAGACGAGGATGAATTCGGCATGACACTCAGCGTACTCGTGCCGTCCTCACTCGTCCGGGAAGCCGAAGATCAACGCGAGGCAACTCGCAAACTCGGCTACGTCGCCCGCGCGGCGGCGGTCTTCCGGGCGGACGAACTCGTCATCTTCCCTGACGAAGATGGCGAGAACAAGTGGGGCGGCGAGTTCGTCGAAACCGTACTTCGGTACGCTGCGACGCCCCCATACCTTCGCAAAGAGGTCTGGGGCAAGCGTGACGAACTCCGGTACGCTGGTATCTTGCCGCCCGTTCTCGTCTCGTCTACGACCGCGGACGACTCTGACGAGTTGCCCGCGTTGCGAGAAGGAATCGTGACCGAGGTCGGACCTGACGACCGCGTTCGGGTCAATTGCGGAATGCAACACCCGATCTCCCTGTTCGTCCCTCCCGGGATGGACGCCACAGAGGGAGAGCGCGTCGCTGTCAGGATCTCTTCGCGAGAACCGGTCCGTGCGAGGATCGTCGACGAGCCCCTTCCGGGGTTCGACGTATCCCGCATGGACCTCACGGAAGCTCTCGGCAGACCGGATGCGGGCGTGCGAATCGCCACGTCTCGCTATGGTGAGCCGCTTTCGGTCCCCCGACTGGGGGAACTGACAGCCCGTATCGCCGACGCCGACGGCATGACCGTCGTGTTCGGTTCGCCGGGCCGTGGGCTTCCGGACATGCTGGGGATGACTCCCGAGGATGTCGCAGACGTCGAACCCTCCGTTGGTCCGGGGTTCGACCTCTGGCTCAATACGATTCCGCGACAGGGGAGCGACGTGGTGCGAACTGAAGAAGCGATGTTCGCCTCACTCGCCTCCCTGACACTCACGGAGTGAACATATGCCACAACCAAGCAGACCACGAAAAGGCTCGATGGGCTTCAGCCCGCGTAAGCGTGCGACCAAAGAGGTCCCACGCATCAAGTCGTGGCCAAGTGACGATGGGTCCCCTGCACTGCAGGGCTTCGCTGGCTACAAGGCCGGCATGACGCACGTCATGATGGTCAACGACGAGGCCGACTCCCCCCGAGAGGGTATGGAGGAAGCCGTTCCGGTGACCGTCGTCGAGACGCCACCGATGCGCGCTATCGCCCTTCGCGCCTACGAACAGACGTCGTACGGTATGAAGCCGAAGACCGAGGTCTGGGCGAGTGAGTTCCACGACGAACTCGACCGCGTCCTCGACCTTCCGGCAGAAGACACGTTCGAGGAGGACGCCGAAGCGCTTCGCGAAGCCGTCGAGGCTGGCGAAGTCGACGACCTTCGCGTCATCACGCACACGGTCCCGGCTGGACTCAAGAACGTGCCAAAGAAGAAGCCCGACGTGATGGAGACGCGCGTCGGTGGCGGCTCCCTCGTGGAGCGCGCCGATTTCGCCCTCGAACTCGTTGGTGAGGGTGGCGAACACGAGATGTCCGACGTGTTCCGTGCTGGTGAGTACCTCGACGCAGCGGGCGTCACGAAAGGGAAAGGTACGCAAGGTCCCGTCAAGCGATGGGGCGTCCAGAAGCGGAAGGGCAAGCACGCCCGTCAGGGCTGGCGTCGCCGTATTGGCAACCTCGGCCCGTGGAACCCATCGCGCGTTCGCTCGACGGTTCCGCAGCTCGGTCAGACCGGTTACCACCAGCGCACTGAACTCAACAAGCGCCTCATCGACCTCGGTGAGGGTGACGAGCCGACCGTCGACGGCGGCTTCGTCAACTACGGTGAGGTCGACGGGCACTACGCGCTCGTCAAGGGCTCGCTTCCGGGCCCCAACAAGCGTCTTCTGCGGTTCCGCCCGGCCGTCCGGCCGAACGACCAGCCGCGCCTCGACCCCGAGGTGCGCTACGTCTCTACCGCATCGAACCAGGGATAAACCATGCAGGCAACTATCCGAAACCTGAACGGCGAGGACGCAGGCAGCGTCGAGCTGCCGGAGGTCTTCGAGACGGACTACCGTCCGGACCTCATCAAGCGTGCTGTCGTCGCCGCGCAGGCTAACCGAAAACAGCCGTACGGTTCCGACCCTTACGCCGGCATGCGAACGCCGGCAGAGTCCATGGGCAGCGGTCGCGGCATGTCCCACGACCCACGCCAGAACGGTGTGGCCCGACGTGTCCCGCACGCCGTCTCCGGTCGCCGCGCACACCCGCCGAAGGCCGAGAAGGACCAGGGCAAGGAAATCAACACAAAGGAGCGTAAGCTCGCCGTTCGCTCGGCACTCGCCGCCACGACAAACCCCGAAATCGTTCGTGAGCGCGGGCACGAGTTCGAGGACGACCTCGAACTTCCGCTCGTCGTCTCCGACGACTTCGACGACCTCGTCAAGACGAAGGAGGTCGTCGACCTCCTGCAGTCGCTTGGCGTCTACGGCGACATCGAGCGCTCCGAAGAGAACAAGAAGGTGAAGAGTGGCCAGGGTAAGCTCCGTGGCCGCAAGTACACGCGTCCGAAGTCCATTCTCTTCGTGACGGCCGAGGAGCCCTCGAAGGCTGCTCGCAACCTCGCCGGTGTCGACGTCGCTACCGCGGCGAACGTCTCCGCCGAGGACCTCGCGCCCGGTACGCACGCCGGTCGCCTCACCATCTTCACCGAGAGTGCACTCGAGGAGGTCGCAGAACGATGAGCATCATCGAACACCCGCTGGTCACAGAGAAGGCGATGAACGCGATGGACTTCGACAACAAGCTCCAGTTCATCGTCCACGTCGATGCGACCAAGTCTGACATCAAGGACGAAATCGAGTCGCGTTACGACGTGACCATCGACAAAGTCAACACGCAGGTTACGATGAAAGGAAAGAAGAAAGCAACCGTTCGTCTCACCGAAGACGACGACGCGCAGGAAGTCGCGTCGCGAATTGGGGTGTTCTAACCATGGGACGCCGCATTCAGGGCCAGCGTCGTGGTCGCGGTACGTCCACTTTCCGGGCGCCATCGCACCGCTACAAGGCCGAACTCTCGCACAAGAAATCCGAGGACGACGGCACCATCTCGGGCACGGTCGTCAGCATCGAGCACGACCCCGCCCGCAGTGCGCCTATCGCCCTCGTCGAGTTCGAGGACGAACAGCGCATGATTCTCGTCCCCGAGGGCGTCGCCGTCGGCGAAGAGCTTCAGATCGGCATCTCCGCCGAAATCAAACCCGGCAACACGCTGCCACTCGCCGAGATTCCCGAGGGTGTTCCCGTCTGTAACGTCGAGCGTCAGCCCGGCGACGGTGGGAAGTTCGCCCGCGCATCCGGTGTCAGCGCGCAGCTTCTCTCGCACGACCGCGAGGTCGCTGTCGTGAAGCTGCCGTCGGGTGAGGTCAAGCGCCTCAACCCCACCTGCCGAGCCACCATCGGCGTCGTCGCCGGTGGCGGCCGCACGGAGAAGCCGTTCGTCAAGGCAGGGAAGAAGTACCACAAGATGAAAGCGCGCGGTATCAAGTGGCCGCGTGTCCGTGGTGTTGCCATGAACGCCGTCGACCACCCGTTCGGTGGCGGTGGCCGACAGCACCCAGGTCAGCCGAAGTCCGTCTCGCGGAACGCTCCGCCGGGCCGGAAGGTCGGTGACATCGCCTCCAAGCGCACCGGTCGCGGTGGAAAGGGAGGTAACTGAACATGAGCACGCAATACCGTACCGGCCGCGAAGGTGAGTTCACCTACCGTGGCTACACGCTCGAAGAGCTGCAGGATATGGAGCTCGAAGAAGTTGCGGAACTGCTCCCCGCTCGTCAGCGGCGAACCATCACCCGTGGCCTCTCGACCGAACAGCAGAAGCTGCTCGAGAAGGTCCGAGACAAGACGGAAGAGGAGACGGCAAACGCGCCTATCCGCACGCACCTGCGTGACATGCCGATTCTTCCTTCCTTCGTCGAGCTCACCTTCGCCGTCTACGACGGGAAAGAGTTCGAGCGCGTCAAGATTCAGCCCGAGATGATCGGACACTACCTTGGCGAGTTCCAGCTCACCCGCACGTCGGTCGAGCACGGTCAGGCCGGTATCGGCGCGACCCGGTCTTCGAAGTTCGTGCCGCTCAAATAAACCATGGGAATCAACTACAGCGTCGAGGCCGACCCGGAAACCACGGCCAAAGGTATGCTCCGGGACCGGCCCATCAGCATCAAGCACAGTAAGGCCATCTCCCGCGCCATCAAGGGGATGACCGTCGCCGACGCAGAGGAGTACCTCGAAGCCGTCATCGACGGCGAGCGGTCGGTTCCGTTCAAGCAGCACAACTCCGGTGTGGGTCACCGGAGCGACATCGAGGGCTGGGACGCAGGACGATACCCTGAGAAGGCGTCCAAGGCGTTCCTCGAGCTCCTGGAAAACGTTCGCAACAACGCGACCGAACAGGGCTTCGACGGACCTGCGATGGAGATCAAGCACGTCGCCGCCCACAAGGTCGGCGAACGTCCGGGTCGGAAGCCCCGCGCATTCGGCCGGGCAGACCCGTGGAACACCCCAATCTGTGACGTCGAACTCATCATCGAGGAGGTCGAGGAATAATGGCTGACGAACACCAATTCATCGAAGACGGACTGCAGAAGTCCCAAATCGACGAGTTCTTCGCAGAGGAACTCGGCCGCGCCGGCTACGGCGGCATGGACGTCGCCAAGACGCCGATGGGCACTCAGATCGTGCTCAAGGCCGAAAAGCCCGGGATGGTCATCGGGAAAGGCGGGAAGAACATCCGCAAGGTCACCCGCGAACTCGAAGAGCGATTCAACCTCGACGACCCCCAGATCGACGTGCAGGAAGTCGACGAGCCGGACCTCAACGCCCGGATCGTCGCCGACCGCCTCGCCAACGCACTCGAGCGTGGCTGGTACTTCCGCAAAGCGGGTCACACGACCATCGACCGTATCATGGACGCCGGCGCCCTCGGTGCCGAAATCGTCCTGTCCGGGAAGGTCACTGGTGCCCGCTCGCGCGTGGAGAAGTTCAACCGTGGCTACATCAAGCACAACGGTGAGCCTGCTCAGGAGATCGTCGACGAAGGCCAGGGTGTCGCAGTCATGAAGCTCGGCACCATTGGCGTCACCGTCAAGATCATCCCGCCGGGAGCGCGCCTCCCCGACGACTTCGAAGTCGAGGAAGACGCAGAGCCCGAAGCGGTCGAGCAGTTCGAAGAGCCCGAGAGCGTCGAGGACCTCCTCGAAGAGGAGCCGGAAGAAGTTCCGGACGTCTCCGAGGAAGCCGAACCCGAGACGGACGCCGTCGACGAGGAAGTCGTCGAGGAAGCCGTCGAGGAAGTTGTTGACGACGACGAGGAAGTCGTCGAAGACGACGCCGACGCCGATGCCGACGACGAGGAAGCCGTCGAGGAAGAACTCGACGAAGACGTCGCCGAAGAGGCGGCCGACCTCGTCGCCGAGATGGAAGACGAAGACGAAACGGAGGAGGAATAAATGGCGATCCTCTACACTGACGAAATCCGCGACATGACGGCTGCAGAGCGCGAAGCCGAGCTCGAAGAGCTCGAGACCGAGCTGCTCAACACCAAGGCCGTGCAGGCCGCGGGTGGCGCACCGGACAACCCCGGTCGCGTTGCCGAACTGAAGCGCACTGTCGCGCGGATCAAGACGATCCAGCGCGAAGAAGGCGACTTCGACGAAGAATAACGATGCCACTCACACCCGAGACACTCACACGACACGAACTCAACGGCCTCAACGTCGAGGTCGTCGACGCAGCGAACCCCGACTTGGTCGGGATAGCTGGGCGTGTCGTCGTCGAGACCATGCAAACCATCATGGTCGACGACGGGTCTCGGGTGCGGCAGGTGCCAAAGCAAGGCGCAACATTCCAGTTCGAAATTCCGCGTACAGATGAAGCCGCCGACGCCGCGAAGGTGTCGGGGACCACGTCCAAACTTCGGTCGGAAACTGCTGGTAGATTTGAAACCAGTCAGTCTTACCGGCGTTCCGAGACACACTCGGACGCTTCTCGGAGTTCCTCCGAGAATTGCGAGGGCGTGGCCTACGTTACGGTGGATGGCGCACGACTGCTCTCACGACCCGCCCTGCGCACCGAAACTACAGGTGACTCGAAATGGCGATAGGACTAGACGTTCCAATGCCTCCGGAGCCAGAAGACTCCGAGGCGTACGACTATGAGAAGTGTCCGTTCTACGGCTCGCTCTCCGTCCGGGGTCAGACCCTGGAGGGGACGGTCGTCTCGACGGACATGGAAAAGACCGTCATCGTCGAGCGGGAGTACGACGTATTCGTTCCGAAGTACGACCGCTACATGAAGCGACGTTCCCGCATCCCGGCACACGTGCCGGGCGTGCTCGACGACGTCGCTGTCGGTGACGAAGTAACAATTGCGGAGACCCGACCTCTCTCGAAGACGAAATCCCACGTCGTCGTCGAGATTATGGGAGGTGACGAGTGATGGAAGCGCTCAAAGCAGACATCACCAAGGGAATCGCTCGCGGTTCGCTGGTCACATGTGCCGACAACACTGGCGCACGTGAACTCAAGATTATCAGCGTCGCGGGTTACTCCGGCACGAAGAACCGCCACCCCAAGGCAGGCATCGGGGACAAGGTGACCGTCTCGGTCACCAAGGGTACCCCCGAGATGCGCCGCCAGGTGCTCGAAGCCGTTGTCGTCCGCCAGCGGAAATCTATCCGCCGGCCGGACGGAACGCGCGTGAAGTTCGAGGACAACGCCGCCGTCATCATCGACGAGATGGAAGAGCCTCGCGGGACCGAAATCAAGGGTCCCATCGCGCGTGAAGTGGCCGAGCGCTTCGGGAGTATCGCATCGACGGCTACGATGATTGTATAGTATGACTCGACAACCGCGCAAACAGCGAATTCAGTCTCGCGACGCCCCGCTCCACGAGCGGCAAAAGCAGGTCCGCGCAACCCTGACGACCGACCTCCGCGAGGAGTACGGTCAGCGAAACGTCCGCGTCAACGCGGGCGACACCGTCGAGGTTCTCCGCGGCGACTTCGCCGGCGAAGAAGGCGAAGTCACCGAGGTCGACCTCACCGACGCCGTCATCTACGTCGACGGCGTCACCGTGGCTAAGGCCGATGGTGAAGAGGTTCCGCGTCCGCTTCAGGCCAGCAACGTCCGTGTGACCGAGCTGGACCTCGAAGACGACGTCCGCGAGGCCCGACTCAAGGAGGATAACGAATGACTCGACACCAGAAGCGACTGTCCGTACCGAAGTCCTGGCCGGTCGAGCGCAAGGAAGGCACGTTCACGGTCAAGGCCGGTGCAGGTCCGCACGGCGAGGCGGGGGTTCCCCTGCTCATCGTCCTGCGCGACGTGCTCGGTTACGTGGACTCGAAGAAGGAGGCGCAGTACGCCCTCAACCAGCAGAGTGTGCTGGTCAACGGCGACGCTGTCTCCGACGTTCGACGCCCCATCGGGATGTTCGACATCCTGGCGTTCACCGAGCGTGAGGAGTACTACCGCGTCTTCCCCGACGAGGGTGGCCGTCTATCGCTCACTCTCATCGACGCCGACTCGGCGTCGAGCCGTCTCGGGAAGATCGTCCGCAAGTCGCAGGTCACTGGCGGCAACTTCCAGCTGACCCTGCACGACGGTTCCAACATCGTCGTCGAAGACGCCTCGGAGTACACCAACAAGGACTCCATCGTCGTCGACAACGAGTCGAAGGATATCGTCGCGCACTTCCCCTACGAGGAAGGTGCGCTCGTGACTGCCGTTGCCGGTTCTCACGCCGGTGACATCGGCGAAATCGACGAGATTATCGTCACGCCGGGCAGCGGAAACAACTCCGTCATCGTCGACAACGAAGACGGCGGGTTCGAGACCATCGAACAGTACGTCGTCGTCATCGACGAGAACTTCACGGGTGATGACGAATGAGCGAGGCAGAATTCCACGAGATGCGCGAGCCGCGCATCGAAAAGGTCGTCGTCCACATGGGCGTCGGCGAAGGTGGTCGTGAACTCGCAAACGCCGAAGACATCCTCGAGGAAATCACGGGCCAAGAGAGCGTCCAGACACTCTCGGGCCGTGCCTCGGTGGACTTCGGCGTCCGCCGTGGCGAACCCGTCGGCGCGAAGGTCACCCTCCGCGGTGACAACGCCGTCGAGTTCCTCGAAACCGCGCTCCCGATTTCGGACCTCGCCCGCTCGTCGTTCGACGAGACGGGGAACTTCGGCTTCGGCGTCGAAGAGCACACCGAGTTCCCGAGCCAGGAGTACGACCCGCAGATCGGTATCTACGGACTGGACGTGACGGTCAACCTCGTCCGCCCCGGATACCGTGTGAAGAAGCGCGACAAGCGTTCTCGTCAGATTCCGTCGTCCCACCGGATGACCATCGACGACGCTGTCGCGTTCATCGAATCCACGTTCGACGTGGAGGTTGAAGAATGAGCGACAGCGAAACAGAACAGACGGGCGAGCACGCAAGCCGCCGCACCGGCCAGGAGAACGAGTGCCGGCGCTGCGGTCGAAAGCAGGGACTTGTCGGCAAGTACGACATCAACCTGTGCCGCCAGTGCTTCCGAGAGATCGCCCGCGAGATGGGATTCAAGAAGTACCGATAAGCCATGGCTGACAACGATCCACTCAGTAGCGCACTCTCCGGTGTGAACAACGCCGAAAGTGTCGGACACCTGTCCCACGAGATCCAGCCCGCCTCTAACATCATCGGCTCCGTCCTCGAGGTCTTCTACGACCGAGGGTACGTCGACGGCTTCGAGTTCGTCGACGACGGCAAGGCCGGTAAGTTCGAGGTTGAACTGAAAGGCGCCATCAACAAGTGTGGCGTCGTCAAGCCGCGATACTCCGCGGGCGCCGACGACTTCGAGAAGTGGGAGAAGCGATTCCTCCCCGCTCGTGACTACGGCGCGCTCATCGTCACGACGAGCCACGGCGTCATGAGCCACTACGAGGCCCGCGACCAGGGTATCGGTGGCCAGATAATCGCCTACGTCTACTAGAATCATGAGTCGAGTAGAAATCCAAATTCCAGACGACGTGTCCGCCGAGGTCGACAACCTCGAACTCACCGTCGAGGGTCCCGAAGGGAGCGTCACGCGACGCCTTTGGTACCCGAACGTCTCGGTCACCGTCGAAGACGGTGCCGTGGTCATCGAGACCAACGTCACGAACGCGAAGACGAACGCGACGGTCGGTACCTTCGAGAGCCACGTGAACAACATGATTCACGGCGTCGCCGACGGCTGGGAGTACAAGATGGAAGTTCACTACGCTCACTTCCCAATGCAAGTGAACGTCGAAGGTGACGACGTCGTCATCAAGAACTTCCTCGGTGAGAAAGCTCCCCGACGGACGACCGTCCGCGGCGACACCAACGTACAGGTCGACGGCGAAGAAGTCACCCTGACGGGCCCCTCCAAGGAGGACGTCGGGCAGACTGCCGCCGACATCGAACAGCTCACTCGCGTCAAGGACAAGGACACTCGCGTGTTCTCCGACGGCGTGTACATCACGCAGAAACCGAAGACTGGTGATGCCTAATGTCGGAAGAAATCACAGCACTCGAAGACATCAGCGGTGTCGGCCCATCGAAGGCCGACGCGCTCCGCGAAGCTGGCTTCGAATCTGTCGACGACGTACAGGCCGCAAGCCAGTCTGAGCTGGCCGAAGTCGACGGCATCGGCAACGCGCTCGCCGCGCGTATCAAAGCCGACGTCGGTGGTCTCGAGGTCTCCGAAGAGGCCGAGGCCGAAGTCGAAGACGAGTCCGAAGCCGAAGAGGAAGAGCCAGAAGAAGACGTCGAGACGGAGCTTCAGCCCCGCGGTCACGCGGACAAGAAGCCCCAGCTCGACGACGAGACGGCTCGCGCGCTGGCGCAGAAGCGCCGCGAAGGCAAGCCGCAGTTCAACCGACAGGACTACCACAAGAAGAAGCGCACGCCCAAATCGTGGCGTCGCCCCCGTGGTACCCTGTCCAAGCAGCGTATCGGCATCAAGGGCAAGGGCCCGAAGGTGGAAGCGGGTTACCGCACGCCGAAGGCCGCCCGCGGACTGCACCCGTCCGGCTTCGAGGAAGTTCGCGTCCACAACGTGGACGACCTCGAAGGCGTCGACGGCGACACGCAGGCCGTGCGAATCGCCTCCTCGGTCGGCGCGCGCAAGCGCGAGCGTATCGAGGAAGTGTGTGAGGACCGCGAGATTCGCGTCCTCAACCCCACCTACATCGAAGTCGAGGTGGATAACTGATGACGGACCTGAAAGCACAGAAGCGAATGGCTGCCGACGTCCTCGACGTTGGCAAGGGTCGCATTTGGTTCGACCCTGACGCACAGGCCGACATCGCGGAGGCCATCACGCGCGAAGACATCCGTGAACTCGTCGACGAGGGCACGATTCGCGCCAAGGACGCCAAGGGTAACTCCAAGGGTCGCGCACGCGAGCGCGCCGAGAAGCGTTCCTACGGCCACCGCAAGGGTGCCGGGTCCCGCAAGGGCCGTTCCGGTGCTCGTCAGAACACGAAAGACGCATGGGTCAGCCGAATCCGCGCTCAGCGCCGTCGCCTCAAGGAACTTCGCGACGAGGGAACGCTCGACAGTTCCCAGTACCGCGAAGTCTACAACAAGGCGTCCGGCGGTGAATTCGATAGCGTCGACCGGCTCGAAGCATACATCCAGAACAACTACCAGGTGGAGATTCAATAATGGCGACCGGACCACGATACAAGGTTCCGATGCGACGTCGCCGTGAAGTCCGGACGGACTACCATCAAAGGTTGCGCCTGCTGAAATCGGGTAAGCCCCGCCTCGTTGCTCGCGTGAGCAACAAGCACGTCAGGGCGCAGCTGGTCACTCCGGGCTCGAACGGTGACAACACCCACGCTGCAGCGACCTCTGCGGACCTCGCCGAGTACGGCTGGGAAGCCCCCACGGGCAACCTCCCAAGCGCGTACCTCACGGGGTACCTCGCAGGAAAGCGAGCGCTGGCCGCCGGTCTCGAGGAAGCAGTCCTCGACATCGGCCTCAACACGGCCACGCCCGGCAACAAGGTCTTCGCAGTGCAAGAGGGTGCGATCGACGCTGGCCTCGAAATCCCCCACAACGACGACGTACTCGCTGACTGGGACCGCAACCGCGGTGTCCACATCGCTGAGTACGCAGAGCAGCTCGACGAGCCGCTCTACAGTGGAGACTTCGACGCCACGAACCTCCCCGACCACTTCGACGAAGTGCTCGGGAACCTTCAGGAGGACGAATGAGCAGAGATAACAACGGCTGGGAGCCGCGAACGCGGCTCGGCCGCATGGTGCAGAACGGCGACGTCACGTCGATGGACCACGCGCTCGAGACCGGGCTTCCGCTCAAGGAGCCCCAGATCGTCGACCAACTCCTTCCCGGACTGGACGACGAAGTGCTCGACATCAACATGGTCCAGCGCATGACCGACTCCGGCCGCCGGGTGAAGTTCCGGTGTGTCGTCGCAGTCGGGAACCGTGACGGCTACCTCGGCTACGCTGAAGCCCGCGACGACCAGGTCGGCGGCGCAATCCAGAAAGCCATCGAGGTGGCGAAACTGAACATTATCAAGGTTGACCGCGGCTCCGGTTCGTGGGAAGACCGCGCAGGCGGTCTGAACTCCCTCTCCCGCAAGGCAGAGGGCAAGGCCGGCTCCGTGACGGTCAAGGTCATCCCGGCACCGCAGGGCCTCGGCCTCGCGGCTGCTGAGACCGTCCGCAACATCCTCGAACTCGCAGGCGTCCAGGACGCTTGGACCAAGAGTGACGGGAACACGCGGACGACCGTCAACCTCGCCAAGGCAACGTACAACGCGCTGAAGAACGCCTCGCAGTCCCGCACGCCCCGTCGTGCTCGCGAGATTCGACAGGAGGTACGCGAATAATGCAAGCCATCGTTCAGCTTCGCGGTGAAGTCAACATGGCACAGGACGTCCGTGACACGCTCACGATGCTCAACATCGGCAGCGTGAACCACGCGACGTTCGTTCCCGAGTCGGACACCTACCGTGGCATGATCACGAAGGTCAACGACTACGTCGCGCACGGCACGCCGAGCGCCGACGTCGTCGAGACGCTCGTCCGCACGCGCGCCGAGCCCGAAGAGGGCAGCGACGAGATCACCGACGAGTGGGTTTCCGAGAACACCGACTACGACGACGTTTCCGACCTCGCGTCGGCCGTCGTCGACGAGGAGACGACGCTGCGCAAGCAGGGTCTGTCTCCCGTGCTCCGACTGCACCCGCCGCGTGGCGGACACCGCGGTCAGAAGCACGTCACCAAGGAAGGTGGCCAACTCGGAAAGCATACCACCGAGGAGATTGACGAGCTTCTGGAGGCAATGCGATGACGTCCAAGAAGCGACGCCAACGTGGCTCCCGGACACACAGCGGCGGTACCCACAAGAACCGGCGTGGTGCCGGTCACCGTGGTGGCCGTGGCCGTGCCGGGCGCGACAAACACGAGTATCACAACTACGAACCGCTCGGCAAGCACGGCTTCAAGCGACCCGACGTCCTGCAGGACGACGTCGCCGAAGTCAAGGTCCAGAAGCTCGACGAGGACGCCGCGCTCCTCGCCGCTGACGGACTCGCCGAGAAAGACGGTGACGCGTACACCATCGACGCCCGCGACGTAGCCGAGGATGGCTGGGACGCGGACGTCGTGAAGGTGCTCGGTGGCGGGCAGGTCCGAAACGAGCTGCACGTCGTCGCCGACGCGTTCACCGCCGGTGCCGTCGAACTCATCGAAGAGGGCGGTGGCAGCACCGAACTCTCCGAACGTGCGGAGGAAGCAGCCGAGGAAGCCGAGGCTGCTGCCGACGACGAAGACGACGAGGAATAAATCATGGGATGGAAGGACACCGCCGAACCAGTGCTGGCGCGGATGCCCGCAGTCGCCCGACCGGAAGGACACGTACCGTTCCGCCGGAAGCTCGGGTGGACGGGTGGCATCCTCGTCTTGTACTTCTTCCTGACGAACGTGACGCTGTTCGGCGTCGACGCTGGGGCCGCGAATGACCTCTTCGGTCAGTTCCGGTCCATCTTGGCCGGCCAGCAGGGCTCGGTGCTCCAACTGGGTATCGGTCCAATCGTCACGGCGAGCATCGTCTTGCAACTGCTTGGCGGTGCTGACCTGCTCGGGCTCGACACCAACAACAACCCACGCGACCAGATTCTCTATCAGGGTCTGCAGAAGTTGCTCGTCGGTGTCATGATCGTCCTGACGGGCCTTCCGATGGTGTTCGCAGGCGGCTTCCTGCCTGCCGACCCTGCCGTCGCCCAATCGCTGGGCATCGGCACGGGTGGCGTGAAGGCGCTGATCTTCGCGCAGATCGCCGTCGGTGGTGTCCTCATCCTGTTCATGGACGAAATCGTGAGCAAGTGGGGCGTCGGCTCCGGTGTCGGCCTGTTCATTATCGCCGGTGTCAGCCAGCAGCTCGTCGGTGGGCTGTTCAGCTGGCAGGGTCTCGGTGGCACGTCGGGCTTCTTCCCGACGTGGTTCGGGATTCTCACCGGTGCGGTCGACCTCCCGACGTCGCCGACTGACTTGCTCTCGACCATCTTCCTGGGTCAGGGGCAACTGCTCGCACTCGTCACGACGCTGCTCATCTTCGGCATCGTCGTGTACGCCGAGAGTGTCCGCGTCGAGATTCCCCTCTCGCACGCCCGTGTGAAGGGTGCTCGTGGTCGCTTCCCGGTCAAGCTCATCTACGCGAGTGTTCTGCCGATGATCCTCGTCCGCGCCCTGCAGGCGAACATTCAGTTCCTGGGGCGCATCCTGGACAGCCAGTGGGCAAGTATGCCTGCGTGGCTCGGTCAGTACACCAGCGGGCAGGTCACCGGTGGCCTGTTCTACTATCTCGCGCCGGTCCAGTCGCGCTCCGACTGGATGTGGTTCCTCGGCCTCACGTCGGCCGACCCACTCGATATCGCGATTCGCGTGCTCATCGACCTCACGTTCATGATTGTCGGTGGCGCGGTGTTCGCTATCTTCTGGGTCGAGACGACGGGCATGGGCCCGGAATCTACCGCGCAGCAGATTCAGAACTCCGGGATGCAGATTCCCGGCTTCCGCCGGAACCCACAAGTCATCGAGAAGGTCATGGAGCGGTACATTCCGCAGGTGACCGTCATCGGTGGCGCACTCGTGGGTCTGCTCGCCGTCATGGCGAACATGCTGGGCACCATCGGTGCCGTCTCCGGGACGGGGCTGCTGCTTACGGTCTCCATCACGTACAAGCTGTACGAGGAGATCGCAGAAGAGCAGCTCATGGAAATGCACCCGATGATGCGTCAGATGTTCGGTTCGGAGTAACGGACACCTGAGGCTTCGCGCCTTACGTCCGGCCGAACGCCTTCTTCGAAGCGTTCACACAACCAGAAAGCGGCAGCGCTGTTCTCGCGGACGCTGTACTATCTTCGATTCTACCAGCCAGTCTCAAAACAGAGGGCTGTCGCACCTGAGGCCTGGTGGGAGCGACATGTGACCGGCAAAAAGTGGTGGTGTGGTGGGAGTGCCAGTGGGTTTCGTGACGGTGGTGCCATGGCAGGCACCGCCATCGAGTGAGGCCTCACACTGTTACATGCACACAACCACCAATAGGGTGATTAAATCGGAAACAATTGTCTCGGGGGAAAGTTGTGATATTCTCTGACGTCACCGAGGCTCGTTGTAGTATTATGTGATGAATTATCTCACCGTTCATCGGTGCAATCGTACCCTTGGAAAGTAAGACGACCCGTCCGCTGTTCGAGTCGCTCAGCGTAGCCGACGGTGTAGGGCGCTCGTTTCCGGTCATTTTTCACAGCCCGCGGCGACCACCGAAGTATGAACGACGCCCGACTCGCACTCGATATCGAGACGGCGTGTCCCGAGGGACCGCCGAGCGACTTCCGAAACACCGACGAGTTCGAGTTGGTCGCCGTTGGACTCGGTGCATCCCAGAACGACGAGACAGAAGTGACCGTCGCGCTTCGAGAGGGCGACTGGAGCGTCGAACACACCGCGGCCCTCCTCCAAGATGTCGTTGAGTGGTGCGAGACACGCGGTGGGACAGTCCTCACGTACAACGGGCGGAACTTCGACGAACACCACCTCCGGGCGTGGGCCGAGCAGGTCGCCGACGCAGGTATTTGGGCCGACGCCCCGGAGCGAATCGAGTCCCTCTTTTCGAACCACGTAGACCTCGCCCCACTCGCCGCAGAGGCGTTCCCGCACGCCGTTCGCCAGAATCGAGAGATTCCGGCACTCTGGAAGGCCTGCGACGAAGCAGATGTCGACCAACCGAGCGTCTGGTACGACGACTACGGTCTCTCGCGTGCGTATCTCGACGGTCTCGGTATCGACGACCCACACGTAACGGGGATGCACGTCGGCGAGGGTCTCGGTGCTGCCTACGTCGAGGGTGTCGCCGCCGGTCTCGACGAGACACAGACCCACACGGAACTCGAACGTCTCCTCGTCGACTACGCCGCGGGCGACACCGAACCACTGTTTTCGCTACACGATTCGCTCCGTCGAATGCTCTCCGAAGCCTGAGGGAAGATTCGCTCTCCGAAGCCTGAGAATCGCTTCACGGACTTGTCTCGCGGCAAACGTTTAGGCTGACGGGTGGCGTATCGCATGCCATGAACGACCTCGAACCGGTAGCCACAGTCGAGGAAGCCCTCCGTGGCAACGGCATTAGCGTTGAGTCGCTTTCGTCCGGCCCGCCGCTATCGCTGACGTATCTCACGGCGTTTCCGGGCGTCGAGCCGAACCGTGGCGAGGTAGGCCGTGCCGTCACCGCGTTCCTCGAACTCGCACGGGACGGCGAGTGGGAACCGACTAGCGTGGACGCGACGATACTCCGAAGTGACGACGACGTACAGGCGACGTGGCGACTCGAAGCCGACTGGGTTCGAGCGTACAACCGGTACGAACTGGACGATGTGGAGTTGTCGGAGCGCGTCCTCGACAGTCTCGACAAGGAGGCAGAGCCATGAGTACGTGGCGTCACCGCGGCGACCCACCGAAGCCGCGTGGCCCACGGCGACCCTCGCACTACGACTACTCACGCGTCTCGTTATCGTTCGAGAGCGAAGGGACAACGTGTGCCGGGTGGCTCTACCGACCGGACGACGTTGACTCCCCATCGGTCGTCGCCATGGCCGGGGAACTCGCCGCAGAGCGTCGGTTCGGACTGCGTCGCTATGCCGAGCGACTGGCAGAAGCGGGTTACGCCGCCTTCCTCTTCGACTATCGAAACACGGGCGATTCCGACGGCGAGCCACGAAACCTCGTCGACCCCGAGAGACAGGTCGCAGACTGGCACGCTGCTATTTCCGGGCTTCGAGAGCGACCCGAAGTCGACACCGGTGGAATCGTCCTCTGGGGGACCGGCCTCTCCGGCGGATACGCGCTCCGAGCGGCTGCCGAAGACGGTCGCGTCGCGGCCGTCGTTGCACAGAATCCGATGCTCGATGGGTCGGCCGTAACTGGTGGGCGGGGGCTGACGGGAACGCTCTCAGCCCTCGCGGCGGGCGCTCGCGACAAGCTTCAGTCGCGCCTTCTCGGTCCGTACCGCGTGCCGGTACTCGGTGATGGAAGCACCCGTTCTGTCTTCGACGACCCAGCGGTTCGAACCGCCTATCGGAGTCTTCTCCCACCGGGGAGCGCGTGGCGAGATGAGACACCGGCACGACTCTTTCTCTCGCTGTTCCGGTACACTGCCCTTTCGGACCCCGAATCGCTCAGGTGTCCGGCACTGCTCGTCTCCGGGACGCGTGACGACGTTGCACCGGCGGAGTCCGTCGCTGCACTCGCAGACGAGATTCCGAACGCGACGCTCGTCGAACTCCCCGCAGACCACTTCGACCACTACGACCGGACGTTCGAACAGACGCTCGGCCACCTTCTTTCGTTCCTGCAGGCTGTCCGTCCAGTCGAGTAACAACCTCGTCGGCGGAGTGAACTCTCGCGGGAACCGTTATGTTGTCTGCCAACGTATCTCGTTCATCATGTCACTATCCTTCAGACGCTTCCTCGTCGTGATTCTCGTCGTCGCACTCACGATTCCAACAGGGAGCGTCGTCGCACAGGAATCCGAGACCCCAAGCGACGAGGAGGTTCTCAGGCTCCTCGAAAACGGCGTCGACCTCTACAACCAGAACGTCGACCAGTTCGACGTGATGTTCGCTCGTGACCTCATCGGTGGGAAGACGGTGAACGTCTACGTCGAAGACGGGTCCGAGACCCACGTCTACTCGGCTGTCGTCGCCGACGACATGCGAATCGAGGAGGTTGCGCTCGGGCCGAATCCCGAGGCTTCGACCCGAATCACGACAGAACGCGCAGTTCTCGAAGAGATTGCCGACTCACCCGACCCGCTCGGAGAAGTTCGCGAAGCGCTCCGTGACGGTCGCATCAGGGTCAATGGCGAGAAAGGCCACCCCGTCGACCAGGCGGTCTGGACCGTCGCAAACCTGTTTAAGGGGTTCGTCCTCTGAGCTGACGACGGGAGATTCGGCCGCGGCCGGAAACATGTAAAAATGTGTCTCCCCGTAACCCATTTTACCCCCTCGGCCAATTCTCCCTCAATGACGAGCACGAGGACCGTTGAACTCGAAGGGCACATCATCGACTCGGGCATGATGCAGCAGGCGATGGGCATCGTGATGGACCTCGGTGGTGATTTCGACATCGAAGAGTTCGACGTTGGGCGACAGAAACACAACACATCGTACTGTCGGATGACGGTCTCGGCCGACGACGACGATATTCAAGAGATTCTCCACGAACTCAACCAAATCGGTGCGAACCTCACGTCGACTGCCGACGCGCACGTCGAACGCGCGCCCGCAGACCAGGTCGTTCCGGTCGGATTCTACTCGACGACGAACCACCCAACAGACGTTCGGTACGACGGCGAGTGGATTCCCGTCGAGGACATCGAGATGGACTGCGCAATCGTCGTCGAAGAGACCGACGACGGTGCGCGCGCGTACACGAAAGTCCTCAACTCAATCGACGAGGACGACCTCGTCGTCACCGACGACACTGGAATCCGTGTCAAGCCCCCGGAACGCCCGCGAGACGCTTCCGGTCCCTTCGGCTTCATGCAGGGCGGCATCTCCTCGGAGCGCCCGTCTGAGTCGCTCATCGGCGACATCGCCGACGCCCTCAAAGAGACGAAAAAGGAAGGCGGAAACGTCCTCGTCGTCGCCGGTCCCGCGCTCATTCACTCCGGCGGTGGCGACGCCCTCGCCCGTCTCATTCGAGAGGGCTACGTCGACATGATTTCCGCCGGAAACGGCTTTGCGACCCACGACATCGAACGCGGCCTCTACGGCACGTCGCTCGGGATGGACATGGAGACGATGGAACACCCCCGAAAGGGACACAAACACCACATCTACACCATCAGCGAAGTCATCCGCGCCGGTGGTATCGAGGAGGCCGTCGAGGAGGGCCTTATCACGGAGGGAATCATGTACGAGTGTGTCAAAAACGACGCGTCGTACGTCCTCGCGGGGTCGATTCGGGACGACGGCCCGCTTCCCGACACGATTACCGATGCCATCGAAGCCCAGAACGCCATCCGCGAGCAGGCGCATCAAGCCGACATGGTTCTCATGCTCTCGACGCTCCTGCACTCTGTCGCCGTCGGGAACTGCCTGTCGTCGACCACGAAGACCGTCTGTGTCGACATCAACCCGGCGACAGTCACACAACTACTCGACCGTGGCTCGTCGCAGGCCATCGGGATGGTAACGGACATCGGTACGTTCGTGCCGACACTCGCCGAGAAGGTTCTCGACGAACCCGACGAGTAGCGTTTCATCTCCGCAATTTGTTCTGAATGATGTGACACTCAGTGTGACAACGAGGTTATTCCGGTCGCAGTCGTTCGACTGCATATGGGACAGTACGTACACGTCCTCGCAGCCGCGCTGCTCGTCCTCTTGGCAGGGTGTTCAGGCGGACTCGGCGGTGACGGTGCGGCGGCAACCGAAACGACGACAGTCACCAACGACGGCGAGGGTGCCACCTCGACTACTCCCGCAACTGACGCCGCAGGCACGTCTACGACCGACGCCGAGAGTGCGAAGCTGGCGACTGAATTCGAGTTCAACGGCTCGTGGGACCAGCAGTACCGACCGGGACAGTACTACCGCTACGAGGTTGAGTCCCCGAATCTGGACGGCACGGCGACCTACGAGTGGGAAGTCGTCTCGGCGACAGAACAGAACGTCACGATTCGAGCGAAACTCGTCTCGGCCGAGACGACGACAGAGCAGACGGTGACTGCACCGGCCGACGAACTGTACGGTGAACTCTCCGGGAGTCCGTCGGGGTCTGTCGCCACGCTGGGCTTCAACTCCCCGTACTACAGCGGGCTCGACGGGAAGACACTCGAAGTCGGAGATGGCTGGGAGGCGTCCGGGACGAATGGGAACGTAAGCTTCAGCGTCGAGAGCACGTCCACGTATGCCGGGCTTCAGTGTGCAGACTTCGTCGTTCGGACGAACGGGAGCGTCTTCTGGGAGAGTTGCGTCGCTCCGAACAGTCCGCTTCCGGGACACATGGCCTTCTACGAAGACGAGGGTGACGAAGAACCCGCCTTCGAGATGACCCTCGTCGAGTACAGACCTGGAGCCTAGCCGACAGGCTCGCTTAGGGAATCTTCTCTAACGGAACGACCGCCATCGGGATGTTTGATGTCAAGAGCACGTCCTGTGCCGTGCTCCCGAAGACGATTTTCGAGGTCGGATTCCGCTTTCTGACGCCGATGACGATTTCGTCGGCGTTCCGGTCTTCGGCGCACTTGATGATGTCCTCAGCAGCCTCGTTACCCCGGATGTACTGGTGTGTCTCGACGGTGACGTGGTCGCCGAGTCGTGACTCGACCACGTTCATCGCGTCGTTTCCGTCCCGTGCGTCGTCGCTGTCTGTTTGCTCACCGCCCGGGTGCGAGTTCACGACGTGGACGACGTCGCCGGTGTCGACCCGCTTCGAGAGGTAGTCACAGAGTGCGGCACTAGTGTGTACTGAGTTCGTCCCCATTACGTACGTTGCCATGGCACATATCGCTACGCGGGCGTATAAAAATCCACGCCCCACCAGTGTCGGTCAGGCCTCTTTCATCATGCCGCGTACGTCTTTCACCGTCATCGATTTGCCGTGTTTCCCGTCGGCATGATTCTGAATGATTTCGACAATCTCGTTTTCATCTTCCGAGACCACGCTGAATCCACACGAACACGTCGCTTGTTTCATTTCGCTCGACATAGCGCCACTAGTAGGCGCGCTGAGCGCAAAAACCGTATTCACAGTCAGCCAGACACTCTTTGGTCTCGAACCATCTAGGACAAAACATTTACCGGCAGCTAGTTGTCAAACGACCATGGAAAAGAACGCCCTCCTCGCAGGCGGGGCCGTGGTCGTGGTCGTCGCGGCCGTCGCCACGGCACTCCTCGTCCCCGGCGTCCTCGCCGACCCGGCGGACGAGGGACCGGTCAGACCCGGTCCCGTGGACGTGGCCGACGTCTCTATCGCGGCCGGACCCGCGACAGGTGAGACGGTCACGCTGGCAGTCGAGACACGAATCGACCACCGAGGAAACCCGACGAACAACGTGAGCGTGCTCGTTCGCGCCGTCGACGCCGATTCGGGACTTCTCACGACGACAAAGCGCATTTCGGTCGGCAACGTCTCGCGTGACGGCGAAGTTACCGCCGGGACGAACGTGACTGTCCCGCGTGAAGGCGGCTACGACGTCGAAGTCGTTCTCTACCGCGACGCAGAGCGTGTCGACGAGCGACGTAAGAGCGTCCGCGGCGTCTCGGCTATCAAACCGCCGTATCTGCAATCGACCACGTCGTTCACCGAGAGCGAAGCGCTCCCGCCGGTGTCGTTCTCCATCACTGATGCCGGGGAAGACCGGACGACGATGAACCTGATGGCGACGCTCACGAACACCGGTGACAACCCAGCGGAGAACCTCGAAGTGACGTTCGTGCTTCGGCAGGCGGAGTCGAACATCGTTGCCTCTCGAACCACGGTCGACGCCGGAGCGATTCAGGCCGGGCGAACGGAGACGGTCGAGGCCTCGGCGACGGTACCGAACGACTACAACTACTATATCGACGCCGTGTTGCTCCGGGATGGTGTCGTCATCGACACCGCTCGCGGCGCGGCGAACCTGAACCCAACGAGGACGATTAGCGTGAACCAGACCACAGAAGACGTCGAACTGCGCGTAGAGGACTTCGAAGACGACGATAGCGGTCCGAGAATGACTGACCAACCCGAGGCAACGCACACTGAGTCGTCTGCACCCGGCTTCGGTGCACTCGCCGCGCTCGTGGCACTCGTGGCGAGCGCCCTCGTCGCTCGGAGGTGGACGAAATGAGCGACGAAACGGCGTCGGCATCGGCGACGAAGCAGGCCGACGAGAAGTCTGCGCCCGACCCGGACGCCGACCTCGACTCGACCGACCAAGAAAACGAGGAGTTCGCAGAGCGGATGCGACGCTACCTCGACTACGCCGTTCTCGCGGGGCTACTGCTCCTCGCGCTCATCGCGGCGCTGCAGTTCTACCTGAACACCTCGCGCGCGATTTCGACGTGGGTGAATCCTGAATACCGTGCGCCCTTCCAAGCCGCGTTCAACCTCGTGTTGCTCCTCGGCGCGGGGTTCGGAATTACGCTTCAGCTTCGGCGACTGACGCGGGACTAACGCCCAGACCTTCGTCTTTTCATTAGGTGAGATACGGACCGACAGCGTAGTACAATCCCAGCGCGACGAAGAACAGCCCCAGCAATTTCGTCAGCAACACGTTCCAGTCTGTCGGCTCGACCTCGTGCCAGCGCGTCTGACTCCCGATAGAGTCGAGCTGCTCACCGAGCTTCGTCAGTCGGTAGGCATACCGGTACGAGAGGATTCCACCACCCACCGAGAGCACGCCAAACAGTATCGATTGGCCGTCCATTCCTGTCCAGATACTATCGAGCGCGTAATGACGATTTTGACCTAAGAACGAAGCTGACTACCCGAGCAACAGCCACGCACCAAAGACGACGCCGCCACCGACAATCGTACTCCCGGCGGCGTGCAGACGCAATCGGTCCAGAATCGCGTGGGCGTGTTCGTCTTCCACCGAAAGCAGGTCGTGAATCTCGCTCCCGATTTCACAGCGCGGTAGGAAGTCCATCGCGACGTGGAGGAAGACGCCCGACGCGAATCCGAAGACGATGCCACGGAAGGCACCAGTGGCAGGCAGCGAGACGGCGCTGGAGATGATAGCCGCGATGCCGAGCCCCGCTGCCGGAAGCAACAGCGGGGCCACAGGCTGATTCCGCGACGAGAGGCGACGAGCGGCCGCGTATCCAGCGGGTCCTTTGTGCGAGACGATTGCCAGTCCGAGGCCGACACCGACATTGATGTTTCCGTAGACGATGCCGATAATCGCACCAGCCGAGAGGGCGTGCGCCGAGAGTTCGGTTACGGTCCGGTCTACGGGAAGGTCCATGTGAGCGAAGCGGTGGCCGATAGTGTGCGACGTAAAGCCCGCGAGGATGCCGAACGCGATGCCGAAGCCGCCGAACTTCGGATGGTGATTGATTGCCTGCGGGACGAGAAAGACCGCCGCGCTGGTGACCATGGCACCGCTGGCGAGTCCGTATCCCCAGACGAGTCCCTCGGCGTGTTCGGTGCGTGCGCGGGCACCGAGGGGCGCTGCCAGCGCCATCGACCCAAACGCCGCCCACGAGACGATGAGGAGTTTCCACGCCTGCGTGGTCACGGCGTAGCCCGAGAGTGCGACGAGTACTACGACGCTCCCGACGCCGATGGCTGTGGAACGATTCATGTTGTGAACGAAATTTCTGAGGTTAATAAGAAGACCGGTTCGAAAAGCACGGGCGGGGCAGTGCCGCGTTGACCGACCGCGTTGACCGACCGCGGTGAGAGACGGCGACGTTCAGCGAGTCGCCTGCTTCCACGCCTTCAGTTCGACGACGCCACCGTCGAGTTCGTCGCTGTCGGCGTCGGTGGCCGCCCAGAGGAACAACTGGGACACGTCTGCCGGGTCGCGACCCTGTCCACCCGTGAGGTCGGTATCGACGAGTCCGGGGTCGACCACACCGACAGTCTGCGGGCAGTCGGCGGCGAACTGTCGGGCGAGTCCCTCCACGGCCGCTTTCGAGACGGCGTACGCACCCATTCCGGGCTTCGCGTCGCGGGCGATGCTCCCGGAGGGAACGAGCACGCGAGCGTCGTCCGACATGTGCGGCAGCGCCTCTTTGACGGCCGTAAAGACGCCGCGGACGTTCGTCCGAAGCGTGTCGTCGAAGACGCTGTACGCCTCGTCTGCAATCGGCATCTCACCCGGCGTCCCGTGAGAGATTCCTGCGTTGGCGACGAGAACGTCGATTACACCGCCGTCGCGGGCGGTGGTTTCCATCAGCCGCTCCATGTCGAACTCGTCGCGCACGTCGGCCCGAAGGCCGGTCGCGTTTCCACCGGCGGCTTCGATGTCCGAGACAACCTCGTCGAGTGCGTCTTTGTCGCGTGCGCAGGCGACCACGGTCGCACCCGCCTCACCGAAGGCGCGGGCGACGGCCGCACCGATACCCGTACTCGCGCCAGTAACCACCACTGTGGTGTCGTCCATGGGTGCCGTAAGGAGAGCGCCACCCTAAAGCTACCTGCCGGTTTTGCCCGATTTGGTCAGTCGTTTTATGGTCTCAACGTTCCTAGGTCCGTGCATGAATTCTGTCTCGGACCTCGACTCTCTGGCCGGTGAGTCAATCGTCGTCATCGGCGGCGGTTTCGGCGGTCTCTCGACGGCGTGCTACCTCGCTGATGCGGGTGCCGACGTCACCCTGTTGGAGAAAAACGAACAACTCGGAGGCCGAGCCAGCACCCTCGAACGCGACGGGTTCCGGTTCGATATGGGTCCCTCGTGGTACCTGATGCCCGACGTGTTCGAGCAGTTCTTCGCGTACTTCGGCAAGCGCCCCGACGAGTACTACGGCCTGACCCGACTCGACCCGCACTATCGCATCTTCTTCAAAGACGGTGACCGGGTCGATATGGTCCCGGACCTCCAAGCGAACAAGGAGGTCTTCGAAGCCTACGAACCCGGCGCGGGCGACAAACTCGACGACTACCTCCGCAAGTCCGAGCGAAACTACCGCATCGGGATGGAACACTTCGTCTACACCGACCGGACGAAGCTGACCGACTTCATCGACCCCGTCGTCTTCAAGAATGCGTGGGGACTGTCGCTCGTCGGGTCGATGCAGGACCACGTCGAGAAGTACTTCGACCACCCCAAACTCCAGCAAATCATGCAGTACACGCTGGTGTTCCTCGGCGGCGCGCCGAACAACACGCCGGCGCTCTACAACCTCATGAGTCACGTCGATTTCAACATGGGCGTGTACTACCCCGACGGCGGCCTCGCGGGCGTCGTCGACGGCATCGTCGAACTCGCCGAGGAACTCGGCGTGGAGTTCCACACCGACTCCCCGGTCGCCGAAATCGCGGGGCGGCGCGGCGGCTTCGCGGTCCGAACCGAAGACGGACGCGAGTTCCTCTGTGACCAGGTCGTCAGCGACGCCGACTACGCCCACACCGAGCAAGAACTCCTTCCGCCCGAGAAGCGCCAGTACGACGCCGACTACTGGGAGTCGCGGACGTACGCGCCTTCCGCGTTCCTCCTGTATCTTGGGGTCGAAGGCGACGTGGACGAACTCGCCCACCACACGCTGGTCTTGCCGACCGAGTGGGACGACCACTTCGAGACCATCTTCGAGAACCCCGCGTGGCCCGACGACCCGGCGTACTACCTCTGTGTCCCCTCGAAGACCGACGAGACGGTCGCCCCCGAGGGCCACAGCAACCTCTTCGCGCTCGTTCCCATTGCGGCCGGACTCGACGACACGCCCGAACAACGGCAGATGTACCGTGACCTCGTCCTCGACGACATCGCCGAACACACCGGTGTTGACCTCCGCGACCGCATCGTCGTCGAAGAGACCTTCTGTGTAAGCGACTTCGCTGAACGCTACAACAGTACGGAAGGCACCGCGCTCGGCCTCGCACACACACTCACACAGACCGCGCTCCTTCGGCCGCCACACGCCTCGGAGAAGGTCGATGGGCTGTACTTTACCGGGTCGTTCACCACGCCCGGCATCGGCGTGCCGATGTGCCTCATCAGCGGGCAACTCACCGCAGAAGAGATGGCCGAAGACGCCGCGTAAATCTGCTATGGAGACAAGTACCGCAGGACGTGGCGACGTGTGGGACCGACTCGCCTACCTGCTGGTCCTCTCGCGGCCCCGTTTTTGGCTCTATCTCGCCGGGCCGGTTCTCGTCGGAGGGGCCGCTGCCGCGACGACCCTCAGTGACCTGTACGACCCCGCCGTCGTCGTCTTGTTCGCGTACTTCCTCGTCCCGGCGAACGTCTTCCTGTACGGCGTCAACGACATCTTCGACGCGGATATCGACGAGGCGAACCCGAAGAAAGACGACCGCGAGGCGCGGTGGCGCGACGACCCCGTAAACACCGCTGTCGTCATCGGTAGCGGTGTCCTCGGCGCGGTCGTCATCACACTCGTGCCCGCACTGGCGTGGCCGTGGATTGCGGCACACTTCTTTCTCGCCGTCGAGTACAGCGCACCACCGTTTCGGTTCAAGACGACGCCGTTTCTCGACTCGGTGTCGAACGGCCTGTACATCCTCCCCGGCGTCGCCGCCTACGCCGCGGTCGCGGGTGTGAACCCACCGGCGCTCGCAGTCGCAGGGGCGTGGCTCTGGACGATGGCGATGCACACGTTCTCCGCGATTCCCGACATCGCCCCCGACCGCGAAGCGGGAATCCGAACCACTGCGACCGTCCTCGGCGAAGGGCGAACCTACGCGTACTGCGCGGTCGTATGGACACTCGCAGCCGTTTCGTTCGCCACCGTCGACGCCCGACTCGGTGGACTGCTCGCCATCTACCCGGTGTTCGTCCTCGGCGTCGCGGCCTCGGACGTGGACGTGGCGCGAGCCTACTGGTGGTTCCCGATTCTCAACACCGTCGTCGGCATGCTCATCACCGTCGGGGCACTTTGGAGTACTATCTATGGGTGAGTATCGGTCGCGACTCCCCCGAACGCGCCGCGAGGTCGAACACGCACTCGACCGTCTCGTTCGGGAGAATCGCTTTACTATCTCGGTGTTCTTCCCGCTGAACGGCGCGGTGCTGCTCGTCGCCAGCGCGATGGGCTGGCTTCCCGAGCCGCTGGCGTTCAACGCATTTCTCATCCTCCTCGGAACGCTCGTGATGCGCTCGCCGCTCATCGTCGGCGTCCTCCCGCTCGTAACGCGCCGGGCCGCGCTGGGTGTCGGCGCACTCACCGCCTACGCCTACGCAATCGAGTACACCGGCATCACGACCGGATGGCCCTACGGCTGGTTCGAATACGGCGTCGAGTTGGGGCCGACCGTCGCGGGCGTCCCCATCGGTCTCCCCGTGTTCTTCATCCCGCTCGTGATGAACGCGTATCTCCTGTGTCTGCTCCTCCTCGGCGACCGCGCCAGACACACAGCAACTCGTCTCGGTGTCGTTATCGCGACTGTCCTCGCGATGGACGTCGTTCTCGACCCGGGCGCTGTCGCACTCGGGTTCTGGAAGTACTACCGACTCGGACCCGACGCGCTCCTCTTCTACGGCGTTCCGCTGTCGAACTACGCCGGGTGGGTCGTCAGCGCCACGATTGCCGTGGTCGTCCTCGACTGGGCGTTCGACCGCGACGCGCTCCTCGCCCGACTCGACCGCACCGAGTTCATGCTCGACGACCTGGTGAGCTTCGTCATCCTCTGGGGCGGTATCAACCTCTGGTTCGGAAACGGCGTTCCGGTGCTCGTCGCCGGACTCTTCGGCATCGGCTTACTCCGAACCGAGCGATTCGACTCGGAGTTGCTCAAACTTCCGCGGTCGCTCCCGTGGCGGTCGTAGTCGGAGCGAAAAAGAAAACCGCTCAGTCCGAACCCCAGAGGGGAAGCGACCGAAGCCACCCCGAGAGGCGACCCCTGTTTTGTGCCTTCGTCGTGGGCGTCGACCCGGGGCCGAAGTCGGCCTCCAGTTCGTCTTCGTCGTGATACGGGACGACGCTCACGGCTTTGAACACCGCGACCGGGTCGCGCCAGACGGCCCAGTACGCCGCCGTCTTCGTGAGGAGTGCGACCTTGCGGGCGGTTCCTAACTCGGGCGTCGTCGAGAGCGTGTCGTAGTCGAGGTTCCGAATCGACCGGTGGTGGTCAGCGTAGAGAACCGCCGAGAGGAGGACGGGGAACTGGCAGTCCTCGGGGAGGTACTCGATACCGGCGACACCGTCGCGGTAGAGCGCTTCTGTCCGGCGAAGTTCGTCTTGCATCGCCGCGGCGACGTGCTCGTCGAACTCGCGGTTCAGAATCTGTTCGGTCTCGACACCGTGGCGGGCCAGTGTCTCCTCGGGGAGATAGACCCGGTCGCGTTCGACGACGTCTTCGCCGACATCACGGAGGAAGTTCGACATCTGGAACGCCTGCCCGAGTGCCGTCGCATGCGGAAGCGCCGCCTCCGGGTCGTCAGGCTGCATCACGGCGGTCATCATCCGCCCGACGGCGGACGCCGACCCGTCCATGTACGCCTCTAACTCCTCGTAGGTCCTGTAGCGGTCCTTCTCGATGTCCGACTCCATCGCGTCGATAAAGACGTTCACGTCGTCGGGGTCGATATCGTACCGGCTGCGGAGCTCCGCGAACGCCGACAACACCGGGTCGTCGGCCTCTCGTTCACCGAGTGCTTCGGCTCGGAGTTGTTCCAGGCGCTCGCGTTGCTGTGCGGGCGGGGCAGTCACCTCCGCGTCGACGACTTCGTCGGCAACGCGGAAGAACGCGTACAGGACGTACGTCGCGTGACGGACTCGCTGCGGGAGGAGCCGCGTCGCGAAGTAGAACGTCTTCCCCGTCCGTTGTTGGATTTCCTTTCCGGCTTCGACCTGTGATTCGTTTAGCATCGTTTCGTATACCGCGTGACCGAGTAAGCGGGACGTCGTGGTCGCGGGTGGTCTCGCTCGGTTATTGGGCCGGTACCAGCATAACACTTCGTGCTGCAGTGATGTTCTCCGCCGAAATCAGTGACGAGGAAGGTATCATCCGGTGTCTCTTCCCTGTCAGCTCACGTCACCAGAACGTATCGCTGCAGTCGTAGACGACGCCGTGTTCCGGACAGACGTACTTGCAGTGGCGGTGACTCATCGACGACCCACAGAAGGGACACGGTCTGCCCTTCGGAGCGTCGAGCGTACACGCGTCTCGACCGGACTCGTCGTTCATACGAACTTTTCGTAGGACTGTACAGACATATGGTTTACTACCATTGTGGGGGTAGTTCCGAACACCCGGAATAACTCTCCCCGAAATTGGTACTGATGTGGAACAACCCTCATGTAGTTCCCACCCGGACCCTCTCTTGTAAAGCGCCGGACGCACTCGTGTATCGTGTCTGACCGTACCCGTGGGAATATTACGCCCCCCGACGAATCAGTAAAGCGAACAGTCGATGGAGAAGGCGCTTTGGTACCTACTGACGGCGACGCGTGGTGGTGAGAACCGCGTCCGAATCATCCGCGCGCTGTCCGACCAGCCGATGAACGCAAACCGCCTCGCCGACGAACTCGACGTCGGCTACAAGACGATTAGACACCACCTCGACATGCTCGAATCACACGGCGTCGTCGAGGGCGGTGACAACAAGTACGGGCGACTGTACTTCCTGACTGACCAGTTCGAGCACAACCGCGACACGTTCGAGCAAATCACGGAGCATATGGACTGAAATCATGGCTATGGGCACACAAATCGTTGCAGCGAGCGCCCTCTCGGGCGTGAACATCGTTTTCCTCGCGGCGTTGACAGTCGTGTGGGTTCGCAACTACCGGACGTTCCGGACCGCTCTCGTCTTGGGTCTCATCGCGTTTGCCGTCGTGATGCTCGTCGAGAACGCCTTCGCGCTGTACTTCTTCTTCACGATGCAGAGTCTCTACTCCGGCGACCCGCACGTCCAACAGGCGGTGTTGATTCTTCGCGGCCTCCAACTCGTCGCGCTCGCGTTCCTGACGTACGTCACGATGCGGTGAGCGACCCGGAGCCTCTGGTCGCGCCCTCAATTTGGTACTGATTCGACCCCAACTCGACACAGACTCGGTTCGAATCTCGAAAAATCGCCTTTAGCTCGTCTGTCGTCTCTCTGCCTGTGGTTTCTGACCACAGTGGAGTGCCCATGACCGATACGACACCGCGGACGACACGACGAACCGTACTAGGACTGACCGGCGCTGGCATCGCAACCGCGCTCGCCGGGTGCCTCGGCGAGACGACGATTCCCGCACAGAGCAGCAATGGAAACGGCAACGGTGGCCAATCTGCACGCACCTACCGGGTCACCGTCGCGAACCTCACTCGCGGGCAACCGTTCACTCCGCCGGTCGTCGTCGCGCACAAGGCCAGCATCGAACTGTTCGCCGTCGGCGACCCAGCCAGCGACGCAATCCGAGAAATCGCCGAGAACGGGAACCTCGGACCGCTGGGAGAACTCGCAGAAAGCGCGACAGACGTTCGCGGCGCTGCCATCGGCGAGACGCCACTCGTCCCGACCGAACTCCCCGCCAGTGAGATGTTCCCCGACTGGACCACGCTCGAACTGGAGACGGACGCGAGCGGCGGGTTCCTCTCTTTCGTCAGCATGCTCATCGGGACGAACGACGGGTTCACCGGCCTCGACACCGTGCCCCTCCCGGACCGGGTCAACGAGTCGCGGTCGTACTTCGCATCGAGTTACGACGCTGGCACGGAGATGAACACGGAGCTGTACGAAGACATGGTTCCCCCTGCGCAGGCCCTCTACGGAATCGACGGCGGAGTGGACGGGACAGGAATGAGCAACCCCGACCTCGCGGAAGACGGCGTCATCACACCGCACAGTGGCATCACCGGCGATGGCGACCTCGACCCGGCCATCTACGGCTGGGACGACCCCGCGGCGCTCGTACAGGTCGAACGCATCGCGTAGGCACGCCTCGTCGCCTCCGCGGTTCAGCGTCGAAAGAAAACGACCGGTACGTCGGCCCGGCGTTCGGGCCGACCGAATCACTCAGTTTTCGTGCGTCGTGCTGTGTGTCGCGCGCTTAGCACTCGGACCAGCCGCAGTTCTGGCAGGTCTTACAGCCCTCGGAGTAGTAGAGACTCATCTCTCCACACTCGGGACATTCGGGGCTCTCGCCCGCTGCCAGCAGGTCGGCCGTAGCGTCGGCCTGGACGTCCGCGCCGTTTGCGTCGCCCGCGTCGATTGCGACGCCGCCGTCGGTGTTACTCGTCTCGGCGGCCTCGGCTTCGACTTCGGTCAGGTTCTTCTGCCGTGGGTAGCCCTTGTCGATGTCGCCGTCGAGGTAGCGGCGCATCGCGGTGCCCATAGCGTCCGGGATGGAGTTGATCTGTTCGCCTTTGTCCCAAGCGACCTTCGGGCTGCGGATGCCCTTCAGTTCGTCCGCAATCTCCTCGGGGTCGACACCCGAGCGGAGCGCGGTGGAGACGGTCTTCGCGAGCGCCTCGGTGAAGGAGGCGGTGAAGCCGCCGGAGTTGCCGATGTTGGCGAACAGTTCGAACGGCTCGCCCTCTTCGTCTTCGTTGATGTTGACGTAGAGCTTCCCGTAGCCGGTGTCGATGCGCTGGGTGACGCCGTAGAGCACGTCCGGACGCGGGCGCTTCTTGCCGACTTCGCTGGGCGAGTCGGCGAAGGCGAGTTCGAGTTCGTCGCCAATCAGGTCGGAGACCTCCTCGGATTCGAGGAAGGCGTCCACGTCGCCGAAGACATCGCGAATCTGCGAGACGATGGCCTCTGCGGCCTCTTCGTCGTCGGAGAACTCGGTGTTCTTCGCACGCGTGGTGAGGACCTGCTTCGAGCGCGTGCCGTCGCGGTAGACGGTGACGCCCTTGCCGCCGTGGTTGTAGATGTAGCGGTAGACCTCGTCCATGTCCTCTTTCGAGGCGGAGTTCGGGAAGTTGCAGGTCTTGGAGATGGCGGAGTCGACGCCCTTCTGGAGGGCGCACTGGACGCCTGCGTGTTCGAGACCGGTGAGGTCAGACGTGACGACGAACAGTTCGCCGATAGCGTCCGGAACCGTCGAGAGACCTTCGACGCCGTCGAACTCGTTTGCGGCCATCTGCTCTTGGGCTTCGAGTTTGACTTCCTCGACGTCGATGTCGTTGGCCTCCAGCACGCGGAGGAAGTAGTCGTCGAACTCGACGAGCATCTCGTCGCCCTGCACGTCGTCGGAGACGTTCTTGTAGTAGGCGACGTTGTAAATTGGCTCGCAGCCGCCGGTAGTGTTCGACACCATCGAGGTGGTGCCCGTCGGCGCGATGGTCGTCGTGTTGTGGTTGCGGATGGGGAAGCCGTCTTCCCAGTCGTCGGCGGACTCGCCGGTGTGGTGTTCGAACCACTCGCGGTACTCGGTCGGGTTCGCGTACTTCGAGTCGTCCCACGCCTCGAACGGACCGCGTTCTTCGGCGAGTTCGTGGGAGGCCCACTTGGACTGGTGGTTGATGTGGGTCATGAGCTGGCGCGCCATCTCGTTGCCCTCGTCGGAGCCGTAGCGGACGCCGAGTTGGATGTAGAGCTGTGCGAGCCCCATGATTCCGAGACCAATCTTGCGGAGTTCGCGGACCTTCTGTTCGATTTTCTCGACCGGGAAGTCCGACATCGTGACGACGTTTTCGAGGAAGCGCGTGCCGTACTCGATGCGGTGGTCGAACTCCTCCCAGTCGATGGCGTCTCCGAGGAAGGCGTCGATTGCGTCCGAGATGTCGTCGTACTCGTCGCCGTGGGCGTCGTACCAGACACGCCAGTCGGGCGCGTCCATGTCGACGAGCGTCGAGAGGTTGATGTGGCCGAGGTTACACGCCTCGTACTCTTCGAGCGGCTGTTCGCCGCACGGGTTCGTCGCGAGGATGCGGTGGTCGGGGTGCTTCTCGACGTCGAAGGAGTGCTGCTTGTTCGCGCGTTCGAGGTAGACGACGCCGGGTTCGCCGTTCTCCCAGGCACCGTCGATAATCTGTTCCCAGAGTTCGGCCGCCGGAATCGAGAGGACCTCGCCGACTTCGACGTGGTGGCCGAGGTCGAACATCTCGTAGATTTCCTTGGTCTGCGGCGTCGCAACGTGGGGTTCTTCCGTGCGCGGGTTGGTGAAGACGAACTCCTCGTCGTTGTACAGCGCCTCCATGAATTCGTCGGTGACACCGACGGAGATGTTGAAGTTCGAAAGGTGGCCTT
Organism: Haloferax elongans ATCC BAA-1513; assembly: GCF_000336755.1. GTDB lineage: Archaea > Halobacteriota > Halobacteria > Halobacteriales > Haloferacaceae > Haloferax > Haloferax elongans. Next base: position 98,392 of record NZ_AOLK01000022.1, read on the forward strand.
CCACGGCGTTGCGGAGGTGCTTGGGGACGCGGCCGTCCTCGTCAATGAGTTCGCGCGCCTCTTCGAGGGCGTCGGCGAACTTGGTGTGGGTGAAGTCGTCGGGGTCGTTCAGACGGAGCGTGTGCGCGAGAGAGACGTCTTTGTTCTTCGCGTGGAGGAACTGAATCACGTCGGGGTGCGAGACTCGCATGACGCCCATCTGGGCACCGCGGCGGGCACCGCCCTGCGCGATGGTCTCACACATCTGGTCGAACGTGCGCATGAAGGTGATGGGGCCGGAGGCGATACCGCCGGTCGAACCGACCGCGTCACCGTAGGGGCGGAGCTTCCAGAAGGCGTAGCCCATGCCACCGCCGGACTGGAAGACCTCTGCAGCCTCCTTCGCAGTCTGGTGGATGTCCGTGATGTCGTCGCCAGGCGAGTCAACGAAACACGCCGAAAGCTGCTGGAGTTCGTCGCCAGCGTTCATCAGCGTCGGCGAGTTCGGCATAAAGGAAAGCTGTTCCATCATGTCCTGGAACGTCTCGCGCTTGTCGACGACGGCTTCGCGAACGTCTTCCGGGAGTTCCGGGACGAGAGTGTCGTAGGAGAACTTGTTGACGTTGTAGACAGAGAGCGTCGTCTCGGCGTCCGTGTCGTCCGCGGAGACGCCTTTGCCGAAGACTTCCGCGGCGAGTTCGTCACGGCGCGGGTGGTCGGGCTTCAGCAGGTCTGGCGTGACGGTAATCTCGATATCACGCTGGTCGGCCTCGAAGACGGCCTCGGCGAGTGCGATGTTCTTTGCGACACGTGGGAAGAGGTCTTCCTGCGTCTCGGTGAGGTCACCGTCGGCGTTCTTCCGCAGATAGCGGGCGGGAAGAATATTGTCGTAGGCGTTGCCCGTCATCCGCTCGGCAAGCGTGTCGCCTTCGGTCCGCTTGACCGGCAAGACGAGTTCGTCCGCAGAGAGTTCGGCGTTGCTCATCTACTGTCCCTCCCACCCGAAGCGTGTCCGGGTGTTTCGTCGTACGTGTGGAATAGTTCCGCGCATGGGTAACGATGTTGGTCTGTGTGATGTGGTCGGTTAAGGCTTCGGACTTTCTCCCCCGAAGTATCATATTTAGTGCAGTTGTGTCACGGGGAAACGATGCGGTCCGAAGTGCACATTGTAGTTGGAGGACGGCTGACCACATAACGGTAGCCAGAGCGGAGTGGAAGTGAAATATCGACGCGAAAAATCGACAGACGTAGCCGAGATATCCAGTAGAATGAGAGGGGGGAGCAGCCGGCTCTGAACATGTAACATGGTTCGATGTCTCGCATCGACGAGGTGAATATAAAGGCTACGGCGACAGACGACAGTCCAAGAATTATCAGATTTTGTATGTTGGAATGAGTCGGAGGGATTCGGGCCGTGTACGCGGCGATTTAGCGGTGGCGGGACACGCAGAATCGACCCACCGTATCCCCCCACAAGCTTATCCTCGCTTCGGGTGTCATGTTCAGGTATGGTAGTCGAATCTCTCACCGCGGTACCGCTCCAGCTTGGTGGCCTCCTCGGCAGTCAGCTCGGACAACTGCTCCTCGTGCTCGTGGCTATCGCGGTCGTCATCCTCGTGGGGCGACTGGTGCTGAAAATCGCGTGGCGGCTCGTCACCATCGCGGCCGTCATCATCGGTGCGTTGTTGCTGCTGTCGTTCTTCGGCCTCAGCCCATTCTAAAGCGCAGGGAGGCTCTGGTAGCGGAGCCACAGACGCGTGGGAATTGCAGCCCGACGGGACAGACCTCGCTATGCGACCTCGAAGCCAGCGACCGCCGAGAGAAAGTTTCTGACGACGCCGTGTCCAGAGCCCGTGAGCACGCTCTCCGGGTGGAATTGGACACATTCGATTGGATACTCGGTGTGCCTGACGCCCATCACCAGCGACTCTCCGTCGTGGTCGGTCGTCGCCGACACGTCGAAGCAGTCCGGCACTTCGGTCGCGATGAGTGAATGGTAGCGACCAGCCGGGAACCCGTCGTTCAGGGCGGTGAACACGCCCGAACCGTCGTGTTCGATGGGATAGGCCTTTCCGTGAATCGGTTCGGGGGCGTGGCCGATGGTTCCGCCGTAGGCGTAGACTGCGGCTTCGAGACCGAGGCAGACACCGAGCGTCGGGATTTCGGTCGAAAGCTCGCGCAGCACGTCGGTCGTCACGCCCACGTCGCGGTCGTTCTTCGGGTGACCCGGTCCCGGCGAGATGACGAGCGCGTCGGGGTCGAGGTCCCGAATCTCGTCCAGTGAGGCAGTGTTCTTCCGCACCTCGATATCGAGCGATTCGCCGTCGACTGTCTGCTCGGAGAAGTACTCCACGAGGTTGTAGGTAAACGAGTCGAAGTTGTCCACGATGACGACGCGTCTCATCGTGACACCTCCGGTGCAGGGGACTCGTCAGTAGTGTCGGTGTCGTCCTCGTCGGGGTCAGACTCGTCGGTGTCGTACTCGATGTTCCGAAGCGCGTCGAGGACGCCGCCCATCTTCTGTTCGGTCTCGTCGTACTCGGCCGCGGGGTCCGAGTCGGCGACGATACCCGCACCTGCGCGGACTGTCACAACGTCCTCGCTGCCGTCAGATTCGACCGTCGCAGTGCGGATGACGATTGCCATGTCGGCGTCGCCGGTCCACGAGTAGTAGCCGACGCCGCCGCCGTAGACACCGCGTGGGTCGGCTTCGAGGTCGTCGATAATCTCCATTGCTCTGACTTTCGGCGCACCAGTCAGCGTCCCGGCGGGGAAGGTCGCGCGCGTCGCGTCGAACGCGTCTGATTCGGCATCGAGCGTTCCCGAGACCGTCGATTCGATGTGCTGGACGTGACTGTATTTGACGACGCTCATGAACTCCTCGACGCGGACGCTCCCGGGTTGGGAGACCCGGCGCACGTCGTTGCGGCCGAGGTCGACGAGCATCGTGTGTTCTGCTCGTTCCTTGTCGTCTGCGAGGAGTTCGCCCGCGAGACGGCGGTCTTCGACAGGACCGGAGCCACGGGGGCACGTCCCCGCGATGGGGTTGACGACGACGCGGTCGCCGCGAACCGAGACGAGTGTCTCTGGGCTCGCGCCGACGACGCGCCGCTCACCGTGGCGGAGGAGGTACATGTACGGCGACGGGTTCACGTCCCGGAGGGAGGCGTACAGGCCGACTGGGTCGACCTGCCCGTAGAGTCGTCGCGTGCGCGAGATGACACCCTGATAGATGTCGCCGTCGCGGACGTGCTGTTTCGTCTCGCGGACGGCCGCCTCGTAGGACTCGCGGGATTCGGTCTCTTCGCTCGTGCGCTCGAACCCACCGGGGTTCGGGTCGGCGGCCGACGCGAGTTTGTCGCCGACGCGCTCGGCCTCGGCGACGACCGACTCGTACACGTCTTCGGGGTCGTCATCGGGCGTCACGACCGGCGTGCAGACGAGTTTCACCGTGTCTTCGACGTGGTCGAACGCGAGCGTCCGCGTGGTCAACACGAACTCCGCGTCGGGGTCGTCCGTCTCGGGGCGCTCGCGACCGACTTCGTCCAGCCAGAGGTCGTAGACGGCCTCGTAAGCGAGGAAGCCGACCAGTCCGCCAGTGAGGGTCTGGCGCTCGGTGTCGGGGAAGTTGACGCGCGGGAGGTCTGGAAGTGCGCCGCGAAGCGAGTCCAGCACGTCGCCGTCGGTCTCACGGACGAATGCCGCGGCGGGGCCGCCGAGGTCGGTCACGTCGACGCCGTCCGGGCCGACAGTCACCACTGCCTCTGGGTCGTAGCCGACGAACGAGTAGCGAGCATGGGAGTCTGCGGTCGTCGCGGGCGACGAAAACGCGCCCTGTGGGTTACTCGATGCGACCTTCTCGGCGCTTTCGAGGAGGAACCCGTACTCGCTGCGCTCTGCGAGCGCCGTGTACGCCGCAAGCGGGTCTACGTCCACGTCGAGGTCGGTGACGAGGTGTGTGACGACCGGTTCGTCGTGGTCGGCGAGGCGGTCGGCGAACGTCTCGCGGTCGGTCTGTGGACGACTCACGCCGAAACCTCCTGGCGCTTCTCCGTCGCTTCCGCGACGAACGTGCGAACTGCGTCGTGGTCCTTCACGCCGCCCGAGGCTTCGACGCCGCTTGCGACATCGACACCGTAGGGCTGGACCGTCTGGACGGCTTCGGCGACGTTCTCGGGGGTGAGGCCGCCAGCGAGAATTACCGGCACGTCCACGGCTTCGACCAGCGCGCGCGAGGCGTTCCAGTCGTGTGTTTCGCCGGTTCCGCCACCGCCAGATTCAGACGGTGTATCGACGAGAATCGCGTCCGCGGCTTGGGCGACAGCCTGCGCTCGTTCGATGTCGGTCGCTTCGACCACCGGAACGACGCGAACGCCTTCCTCGCGGAGAGATGCGAGTTCTTCCGGCGAAAAGTCCGCGTGCAGTTGCAGCACGTCAGGTCGAACCTCGCGGACGAGGTCGCGTGCGCGAGTGACAGATTCGGGCATCGTCACGAGTGTCGTGGTGAGAAACGGCGGTGCTGAGGCGACGAGGTCGCGTGCGCGGGCGACGCTAACCTCACGAGGAGTGTCGACGGAGACGTCGGCGATGACGCCAACCGCGTCCGCGCCCGCCGATTCGACTGCTTCGAGGTCGGCGTCGCGGGTGACGCCGCAGACTTTCACACGGACCATCTACGCCTCCCGGAGGGCGTCGAGTTTGGCTTCCGCCGCGCCGGTGTCGATGGCTTCGCGGGCGGTTTCGACGCCTGCTTCGAGAGAGTCCGCGAGGTCGGCGACGTAGATGGCCGCGCCCGCGTTGGCGAGGATGAGGTCGCGTTTGGGGCCGGTCACGTCACCCGTCAGAATGCCTTCGAGGTCGCGGGCGTTCTCTTGTGGTGTTCCGCCCGCAACGTCCTCGATAGGTGCCTGTTCGAGTCCGAGGTCGCCCGGCGTGAGCGTGTATTCGGTGACTTCGTCGTCGTCGACTTCGGCGACGGTCGTCGCATCGTGGAGCGCGATTTCGTCCATTCCGGAGCCGTGAACGACGAGCGCACGTTCGACGGGCATGTGCGAGAGCGCGCGGGCGACCATCGGCACGAGGTCGGGGTCGTAGACGCCGAGGACCTGCGCGTCGGCTCCGGCGGGGTTCGTCAGCGGGCCGAGGACGTTGAAGATGGTCCGCATACCGAGTTCCTTCCGCGGGCCGATGACGGCCTTCATCGCCGGGTGGAACACGGGCGCGAGCATGAAGCCGACGCCGTTGTCTTCGATGCACTTCTCGACCGACGACGGTTCGGCTTCGACGTTCACGCCAGCGACCTCCAGCACGTCGGCACTCCCCGAAGAAGAAGAGACGGAGTAGTTGCCGTGCTTGGCGACGGCCGCACCAGCGCCCGCGGCGACGAGTGCGCTGGTCGTCGAGACGTTGATTGTGTCGTAGTCGTCGCCGCCGGTCCCGCACGTGTCCACGAGCGGTCCACGGGCGGGGTCGATAGTCAGCGCCGCATCGCGCATCCCCTGTGCGAATCCGGCTATCTCGGCTTCCGTCTCGCCTTTCGCCCGGAGTGCGGAGAGCAGCGCGCCGATTTGCGCCTCAGTTGCATCCTCGAAGACCGCCGTCGCGGCCTCGCGTGCCTCCTCGACCGTGAGGTCCGACCCTTCTGTAACGCGCCGAATATAGTCCTGCATTTGTAATCACCAGTGTACGTGTTCGGGTTACGATGTACAAATTCGTACACTATCTTAAGCGTGTCGGGCTGGCGAGATTCGCCGCAACCGGCGGTCGCAGAATGCATTTCGACACGCCGTGATTGCAGTATAAAGCGGTGTAGGCCGCCTCACCGGGTGAATCGCCCTACGTGGTCCGATTCGAAAGCTTAAATTGTAACCCCGGACAACGGAGAGATGCGTCCAAGCGGGCGTAGGAAGCACCGTAACCGGGTTGGTGGTCTAGTCTGGTTATGACACCTCCTTGACATGGAGGAGGCCGGCAGTTCAAATCTGCCCCAACCCACTACCTTCCTGCGCTTTGGTCTCTGGACGATGTTCGCAACACCAGGGTTGGTGGTCTAGTCTGGTTATGACACCTCCTTGACATGGAGGAGGCCGGCAGTTCAAATCTGCCCCAACCCACTACTTTCTCACAACGAACTACTCGTCGAGCACCGCGTAGCGTGTGCTCGACACCGTGAGTTGTGTGAAGTCGTGCCGCGGGGCAGGTTTGAACGTTCGAGTGAGTGAGCGAAGCGAACGAAACGAGTGCAGTTCAAATCTGCCCAACCCATTTCGCTTCTTCGAGAACCTAACGAACACCGAGGCGAAGCCTCGTGTGTGAGACACCAACCACTGTTCTTACTAATCGTCCGCGGGGGCGACATCCGGCACCGTAAACTCTCGCCGGTGGTGGAGTTGCACTAGCGACAAAGCCACGACGTACCCGAGTGCGGCGAGTACGATGGCGAGAACACTGTTCCCGAGCAGTTGCCGAAGCACGATGTTGAATCCGGCGTCGAGAGACACGTCCGAAACTGACGCGCCGGGGACCGGCCCGAGGAGGAACGACCCGAGCCAGAAACTCGCACCGTAGACGGCCCACTTCACGGGCGGGTTGAAGACGACGAGCGACGCGACCAACGCGAGTTTGCTCGCCCGGTCGACGAAGTAGGCGACGAGTGCGAAGATGACAAATGCAGTGCCAGCGGTCGGCAGCGCCGTCACGAGAACGCCGAAGGCGAAGCTCAGGGCGATTTCGTGGGGTGTGTGGTCCTCCGCAATCGCTCGCTGGATACCCGATTGGACGCGCATCGGCAGCGCCGTAATACTCGCTCGGACTGCCGCGACTCTCTCGCGCACTGTTGTGGGCTAGATGCGCGTGTTCGATATCAATTCTTCGTCGGCGACGGAGCGCGCAGTACCGCCACAGAGTGACTACCTGAACCGTCGGTCTGACTCCCACTTCCGTTTGAGTCCCATCGACTCGGTCACCTCGCGGGCGATATCCGAGACGTGGTGTCCGATATCGCTCACGGTCACGATACCCACCATCTCCGACCCGTCGAGGACGACGAGTTTCTTGATTCCCTCGTCTTGCATCTTCTTCGCGGCGGCACGCAGTGTCGCAGTCGGTCGAATCCACGTAATCGGATGGGACATGACCTTCCGAACTGGTATCCCCGACAGACAATCGTCTATCGAGACGCCAGCCCACAGGATGTCGGACTCAGTGATGATTCCGGCCGGTTCATCGTCGACAGTGACGATGACACTCCCCGCCCCGTTCGTGAGCATGGTCCGCGCGCAGTCGGAGACTGTCGAGTGCTCGTCGACCGTCACGACGTCCTCGGTCATTATTTCGTCAACTTGCATGGGGTGTGGTCTGCAGAGACTCGTTCAGTGAGCGATGCCATTCTGGTGAAAAACTCGACGTACCTATTTGAGTGTTATTCTCAGGCATGACTTCGTGGCAGTGTGAGTAAGGAAATCCCAGCGGACAAGACGGTTGTCGCGGCCTCGAACCGCCTCGTCAGTCGTCGCCCGGCGTCGGTGTGTCGGTCGGGTTCGCAGTCGAGGAGCGACTGTCCTCAGCCGATGGTTCCGCGGGGTCGGAGGTGTGGTCGGAAGCTGGCTCTTGGTGCGCGCCAGTATCGCTGGCAGCGTCGCCGTCGTGGGTGTCGCCCGACACAGCTCCGTCACCCGCGGAGACCTCGAACGCACCGAGCAGTTCGTCGAGGTGAGCGACGTGGGTCGAAAGCTCGCGGATGTCTTGGTTGACGTCCGTGAGTGCTGCAGTCTGCTGTTGGGCGGCCGCCGAGACGGTCTCCGCCTCTGCGGTCGTCTCTTCGGAGATACCCGCGATTTCGTCAGTCATGGCAAGAACTTCCTGCGAAGAGTTGGCCTGACTGCTCGTCGCGTCGGAAATCTCCCGAACGCTGTCGGTGGTCTCTTCGACGCGCTCGACGATACCGCCGAACGAGGCCAGCGCGTCGTCGACCGAGTCTGCACCTTCTTCGACACGGGTGCGCATGCGCTCGATACGGGAGACGACCGCGTCGCGTTGGGTCTCTATCTCCTCGATGAGGTCCTCGATGTCGGCCGCAGAGGACTTCGTCTCCTGTGCGAGTTGCTTGACCTCGTTGGAGACGACGGCGAAGCCTTCGCCGGCCTCGCCCGCACGGGCAGCCTCGATGTTGGCGTTGAGCGCGAGGATGTCGGTCTGCTCGGCGATTTCGGTGATGACCTCGACGATGTTTCCGACTTCTTCGAGTGTCTCGTCCAGTGCTTGGACTTCCGTGACGGTCGCTTCCGTCTCGTCGCGAATCTTGTCGATGTCGTCGAGCGCTTCGCTGGCGGCGGCTTGACCGTCGAGAGACCGGTTCTCCGCCTCTTCGGTGATTCGGACGAGTTCGTCGGCCGCGGAGGCAATCTGCTGGATGGACGCCGAGAGGTCGTTCACCTCGTCGGAGACGGCCATGAGGTTGTCAGTCTGCTCGGTCGCCCCGTCAGAAATCTGCTGGACGGACTCGGAGACCTCCTCGCTCGCGGTGGAGACTTCGTCTGCCCGCGACGCGACCCGGTTGGCGAGCGTCGCAACCTCGTCGCCGAACGTGACGACAGTTCCGAGCGTCTGTTCGATGTCGTCCATCATCTCGTTGTACGATTCGGCGACGAGGCGCATGTCTTGGCTCTTCGAGTCAGTCGGAAGCCGGACGGTCAGGTCGCCGTCGGCGGCCTTCCCCATGGACTCACTGTAGCGTCGGGCATCCGCCCGTTGGTCGCGCAGGTCGTCGCGGAGATTGTCGATACCGCGAACGACCTGCCCGAACTCGTCGTCGCGGTCTGTCTCCAGCTCCACGTCAAGGTCGCCGTCGCGGAGCGTCGAGACGGTGTCTGCGAGTTCGACGAGCGGTTTGGCAGTGTTCCCACGGATGATGAGTGCGAACCCGACGAAGCCGAGCATACTCATGAGCAGGAGTACCCCGAACTGGATGCCAATCGACCGCGATTGTGCGAAGACAGCGCTAGCGGGTGCGTGCAAGAGAAGCACGCCGCCGCCGTGAATCGGAACGTGTGCAACCAGGTGCGGTGAGGAGACGAACCCTTCGACCGGCGCGAGACGGGACACGCCTGTTTCCCCGGAGAACGCTGCGTCAAGCGCCGCAGCGTCGGCGGCAGGGTATGCAACACCGGCTTGGCCACCGCCACCGTCGTAGACGATAGTCCCGTCCTGCGTGACGAGTTGGGTGAAGCTTCCATCGACACCGCCGTCAAATGCAGCCCCGAGCGACGAGGCTTCGGCCACGAGAACGATAGCCTGCGGTTCGATAGAGGGCAGCGGTGCGACGAACGCCATGTAGGCGACGCCGTCTTTGACGTACACCGTCGTTCGCTCCACGCCGTCGTCAGAGAGGTCGGCACTCTCGGGGAGCGGAATTTGCCCGTTTTCGTAGAGCTTCGTCCCAGCGACGCCGTCTTCAGACGAGCCGAGAACCTCCGTCGTCTCGGTGTTGACGAAGTGGAGCGCAGCCACGTCTTGCGGCATATCCTCTTTCGCTTGCGAGAGCGCTTGCGAGGACCGGTCTTCGGTCGTACTCCCCGCCGATGGGTCGGCAGCGACGATGCTGACGAGTCTCGACCGCTCTTCGATCCACGAGTTCACCTGCAGGCCCTCACGTTCGGCCTCGGTGAGCAAGTTGGCGCGGGCGTCTTCGTTGATGCTCGCTGATGTCTGTTGGAACTGAATCACACCAACACCAGCAACGAGAATAGAGACGAGTAGCATCGCAGAGACGAGCCGTCGCACGTAGCTCTTCGTAATCGCATCAGGAAGCCGAGATTCGGCTTCCTCGACGATGTTTCCAGCCATTATCCAACACGAATAGAATTTCCCCGATAAATCCGCGCCCCCGAGTATCAACACCGATAATCNGAGATGTGTATAAGAGACAGGAATAGAATTTCCCCGATAAATCCGCGCCCCCGAGTATCAACACCGATAATCGTCTTGTGTGTTCGTTGGAAATATTGGATTCCGCCAATCAAGCGTCACAGATAGGTCTGTCCAGTGCTATCGTTGCCCATGGAAGCTGTCGTTCCCCTCCTCGTGGCGGGCTTTTGCATCGTGGCCCCGTCACTCCTCTTCGTCGGGTTTGTCCGCCTCCTCGATAGCATGCGGGACGACGCGCTCGTCGAACGGGTCGTCGACCGACTCGACGAGGGTGTCGAGGGTGAAGGGACGACAGTCGACCCGACGCTGTTCCTCCAGACTGCACAGGAAAAATCGCGCGAGCGAATGGTCGTCTGTCGAGAGTGCGGTGCGCCGAACGTGGTCGGGAGCAATCGCTGTGGGATGTGCGGAACGCGGCTAAAACGAAGATAGGTGCGGAAGACTTAGAGGAAGTCTTCGATGTGGTCGGCGACTTCGTTCGGGGTGTCGCCGACGGGGACGCCCGCGTCGTTGAGGGCGTTAATCTTGGACTCTGCGGTGCCCGTCCCGGAACCGGAGACGATAGCGCCAGCGTGACCCATGCGCTTGCCCGGCGGTGCCGTACGGCCAGCGATGAAGCCAGCGACCGGCGTGTCCATGTTCTCGGCGATGAACTTCGCGGCCTGCTCTTCGTCTTCGCCACCAATCTCACCGCACATGACGACGGCCTCGGTGTCGGGGTCGTTCTCGAACGCTTCGAGGGCGTCGATGAACGAAGTGCCGATGATTGGGTCGCCGCCGATACCGATGGCGGTGGTCTGGCCGATACCGCGCTCGGTCAGGTTCGAGACGACCTGGTACGTGAGGGTACCGGAGCGCGAGACGAGACCGACGTTACCCTCCTCGAAGATGTTGCCGGGGAGGATGCCGAGTTTGGCCTCGCCAGGCGTGATGATGCCCGGGCAGTTGGGGCCGATGAGACGCGTGTCGGTCTCCGACAGGCGCTTGTTGACCTTGGCCATGTCCTGCGTCGGGACGCCTTCCGTGATGGCGACGACGAGGTCGAGGTCCGTGTCGAGCGCCTCGAAGATAGCGTCCGCGGCGAACGCCGGTGGGACGAACACGACGGAGGCCGTGGCGTCTTCCTCTTCGACGGCCTCGGAGACGGTGTCGTAGACGGGGATGCCGTCAACGTCCTGTCCACCCTTTCCGGGGGACGTTCCGGCAACGACGTTCGTGCCGTACTCCACCATCTGCCGGGTGTGGAACTTGCCTTCTCCACCAGTGATACCCTGTACAACTACACGCGTGTCGTCGTCGACGAAAATGCTCATTGGGACACCTCCTTGGCGTTCTCGACAGCACGCTGGACAGCGTCTTCCAGCGTCGCTTCGACCTGCACGAGGTCGGTGTTCAGAATCTCCATGCCTTCCTTGGCGTTCGTGCCCGCGAGGCGGACGACGACCGGTTTCGGAATCTCGTCGAACTGCTCCAGCGCCTCGTTGATACCCTTGGCGACCTCGTCACCGCGGGTGATGCCGCCGAAGATGTTGAAGACGACAGAGTCGACGTTCTCGTCAGAGAAGACCATGTCCAGCGCGTTGGCGACGCGTTCTGCCTTCGCACCGCCACCGATGTCGAGGAAGTTGGCGGGTGTGCCGCCGTAGTAGTCGACGAGGTCGAGCGTCGTCATGACCAGCCCGGCACCGTTGCCGATGATGCCAGTGTTGCCCGACAGACGGACGTAGTCGAAGCCGTACTCGCCAGCCTTGGCTTCGAGTTCGTCCTCGTAGGAGTCTTCTTCCATCGCCGCGAGGTCGTCGTGGCGGAAGAGCGCGTCGTCGTCGATGTTCATCACGGCGTCCGCGGCCACCACGTCGCGGTCCGAGGTAATCATCACGGGGTTGATTTCGATGTCAGACGCGTCGTTGGCCTCGTAGAGGTCGTAGAGCGTCGAAAGGAACGAGGCGACGTCGAACGCGACGTCACGCGGGATACCAGCCTCGAAGACGACCTTGCGGGCCTGGTACGGGTGCAGACCGAACGCGGGGTCGATGTGCTCGCGTGCGATGGCGTCGGGGTTCTCTTCGGCGACTTCCTCGATGTTGACGCCACCTTCGGTCGAGACCATCGCGACGGGCTTGCCCTCGCTGCGGTCCATCGTGATACCGACGTACAGTTCGTTCTCGAAGTCGACACCAGCCTCGACGAGAACTTTCTCGACGGTGTAACCCTTCAGGTCCATTCCGAGGATGTCCTCGGCGGCCTGACGAGCTTCGTCTTCGTCCATGGCGATTTTGATACCGCCAGCCTTGCCACGCCCACCGACGTGTACCTGCGCCTTGATGGCAGCAGGGTAGCCGATGTCCTCGACCGCCTCCATAACCTCGTCTACCGACGATGCGAGACGGGACTCGGGCACCGGAATCCCGGCCTCGGCGAAGATATTCTTCGCCTGATATTCGTGAAGCTTCATGCCATCCGTGGGAGGGGAAGGCACGCGCTTAAATCCCAATCATCTCCTCGTCGGAGGGCGGTGAAATTCGCCGACAGTGATTACTCGCGAACGAAATAATACGCACCAAAGAGCCCGGATACGAGACCGAACGCAGCGAGGACCGGACGCACCAGATAGAGTTGGATGAGCGCACCCACGTCGATGCCGCCGCCTACTTGGTCGGCGCGCAGTGAGTACACTTCACCCTCGTATCTGACCGGGTACAGACCGTAGCCGACGTCGATGTGGTCCGTCGCGTAGTGCAGGTCCGGTGCGGTCTGGTTCTCGTCGTCTACCACGTACGTGTCGTTCGACGCGGCTCTCGCCCGGTCGAAGGCACGCTGTGCTGCTGGCGAGAGGTACTCGTAGGGAACGACGTCTGACTCGCTGTACGAGAGTCCGTCGACGGTCCCGCCGGTCGCGGGGTGAACTTCGACGGCGTAGTCGATGTCTCGGGACGTGTCCACGATGGGCATCGCCGCCGCTCCGGCGAAAAAGACGACGGCGACCGCAACAAGCGTGAGAACGCGTCGGGAGGGCATCAGCGGGTGATTCTCGATACGCCGGTAAGTGTTTTCGGCCAGCCGACACGCCCCAATGAACCGACTCGCTCTCTTTTCTCCCCCACCAATCTCTCCGGTGACTCCGTTTTTATCAGGGATGGCGACGCACGCAGAGCCATGCGCGCCGTTCGATTCCACACCCACGGCGGACTCGACGTGTTGCAGGTAGACGACATCGACGTGCCCGAGCCACAGCCCGACGAGGTGCTCGTCGAAGTCGCCGCTGCCGGCGTCAACCCCGTCGATACCTACTTCCGAGACGGGTCGTACCAACCCTTCGCCATGCCGATGATTCCGGGCGTCGATGTCGCTGGCGAGGTTGCAGCCGTCGGCACCGACGTCACCGACTTCGAAGTGGGTGACTCCGTCGTCGGCACCGGTATCGGAAAGGACCACTACGGCGGCTACGCCGAGTTCGCGGCGGTCCCGACCGACCGTCTCGCGGTCCTTCCAGACGACGCGGACCTCGTCGCGGCGGGCGGCGCGGGAGTTGCGGGGGTCACCGCGTGGCGGGCGCTCGTCGACCACGGTGGAATGCAACTCGGCGAGACAGTCCTGATTCACGGCGGCTCAGGCGGCGTCGGCCACGCGGCCGTCCAACTCGCCAACGCAGCAGGCGCACACGTCATCACCACGGCGGCCCCAGAATATCACGACCGCGTGGCAGAACTCGGCGCCGACGTGGTTCTCGACTACGGCCGCGACGACCTCGCCGAGGCAGTGAAAGACGCCGCGAAGGGTGGTGGGGTAGACCTGACGCTTGACCACCGCCTCGACGATTACCTCCAGTTCGACGCCGACGTGGCAGCCACAGGGGGACGAGTCGTCGGCATCGGCGAGAACGACCCGCAAGTCGGGTTCGAACTGTCGTCCGCCGCTCGCGGGAAGGACCTACAAATTACGATGATGAGCATGTTCAACACGCCGGAACTCACGGCCCCGCTCCGGGAACTCGCCGGACTACTGGGCGCTGGCGACTTCGAAATCGACGTTGCGCGAACCTACGACCTCGACGAGGCTGCAGACGCACAACGAGCCGTCATGGAAGACAGCTTCCTCGGAAAGCTGGTTATCACGCCCTGAATCGCCCTCCGGCTACTGCGTCGTCTCGACTGGCCACCGCATCTTATGTCGTGTGCGACCAATTGTCATTGCAATGACTGTCGATTTCGATTTCGAAGGAACAGTCGCACTCGTCACCGGTGCCAGCGGGGAACTCGGCGGTGCAGTCGCCCGGGCCTTCCACGCTGCGGGCGCGTCAGTCGCGGCCGCGGACGTCGTCGAACCGGACGACGAAGACGGCTTCTTCGACTCGGATGGCGTCCGTTTCTACGAGGGTGACTTCACGGACGAAGACGAGGTTGCCCGCGTCGTCGACGCCGTCGCGTCCGACTTCGGCCGCATCGACCACCTCGCGAACATCGCGGGAACGTGGCGCGGCGGGACGCCCATCGACGAGACCGACGCCGAGACGTTCGATTTCCTCTTCGACGTGAACCTCAAGACGATGTTCCTCGCCTCGAAACACGCGATTTCGCACCTCCGTGAGACGTCAGGGACTATCGTGAGCGTCTCTGCTCGGTCGTCGCTCGAAGGGGGCAAGGGCGACGGCATCTACCGGGCGTCGAAAGCTGGCGTTCGACTCCTGACAGAGACGATTGCGGAGGAGAACCTCGGCGACGTGCGTGCGAACGCGGTCATGCCGAGCATCATCGACACGCCGATGAACCGCGAGATGATGCCCGACGCGGATTTCGAAACGTGGGTCACGCCAGCGGAGATTGCACAGACGATTCTGTTCCTCTGTTCGGACGCCTCATCGGCAACGAGTGGGGCGGCGGTCCCGGTGTACGGCGAAGCGTGAGAAACAATTATTAATTTGACAACATCGGCCCTGATTAGGCGCTACTACCACCGACTTGCGAGGGGTGCGCGCGAATTTTTGCAGCGAGCGCATGACATTCACGAACACGACAAGCGTTAGAAATCAGGGGTGAATAATCGCCAAGATTCGGACGAACGTGCCATCATATATAATCGTTTGGAGAAATGTGTAGGTTTTCCGCCCGATATGCGACTGCATACCGCGTCATTTATCACACCCTCGTCAGCAACACGGTGGTAGAACATGAACGAACGTGAAACCTGGGCGACGAGAGCAGGCTTCATCCTCGCTGCAGTCGGCAGCGCAGTCGGTCTCGGGAACATCTGGCAGTTCCCGTTCAAGACTGCGCAGTTCGGCGGGGCATCCTTCCTCATCGTCTACGTTATCGCCGCACTCGGCATCGGCCTCCCGGCCATCCTCGCCGAGTTCGTCATCGGGCGGAGAAGCAACCTGAATACCATCAGCGCCTTCGAGAAACTCGGCCACAAGAACTGGCGCTTCGTCGGTGCCCTCGGCTTGTTCACTGGCTTTTGGATTCTGTCGTACTACAGTGTCGTCGGCGGGTGGGTCCTCCGCTACATCGGCGGTAGCCTGACGGGTGCGTACTTCGGTGCGCCCGCAGAGTACTTCGGACAGGTTTCGGCCGGTATGGACGCGCTCGCGCTCCACGCCGTCTTCATGGCACTCGTGGTCGTCATCGTCGCCGCCGGTATCGAAGACGGTATCGAGAAGGCGACGAAGCTGATGGTTCCGAGCATCATCGTCATCCTCGGTGCGCTCGCAATCTTCGCCTTCACGCTCCCCGGAGCGTCCGAGGGGTACGCGTACTTCCTCTCGCCCGACTTCGACGCGCTCTTTGCGAACTTAGGCGACATCGTTCCCTTCGCCGTCGGGCAGGCGTTCTTCTCGCTGTCGCTCGGTATGGGTGCGATGATTACCTACGCCTCTTACATCGACGGCGACCAGAGCCTGTTCGGTGACGGGATTACCATCGTCTTCCTGAACAGTTTCGTCGGCATCCTCGCCGGTCTCGTCGTCCTCCCGCTCCTGTTCGCACAGGGTATCGACCCCAACACGAGCGGTGCCGGTGCGGTGTTCATCAGCGTCGCCGGCGCGTTCGCCAACATCCCCGGCGGGCAGGCAATCGGTCTCATCTTCTTCCTCGTGGTTCTCATCGCCGCGCTCTCGTCGGCGATTAGCCTCCTCGAAGTCGTCGTTTCGTGGGCTATCGACAACTACGACGTGACGCGCCCGCAGATGGCCGTCCTCCTCGGTGGTATCATCTTCCTGCTCGGCGTCCCCTCGGCACTCGACACGGCGTGGCTCGGCTGGTTCGACACGCTGGCGTACAAGTTCTTCCTGCCCGTGGGCGTCCTCGGTATCCTCATCTTCGTCGCGTGGGTCTACGGCGCACCAGCCCTCGACGAAGTGATGAAGGGAAGCGGCCTCGGCGACGGCGTCGGCCTGACGTGGCTCTGGCTCGCACGCACGCTCGTCATCGTGGCTGTCGTCGCCACGCTGGTGCTGGGCTTCCAGACCCTGTTCCTCGGCGAGAGTCCGGCTATCATTCCGCCCATCTGAGGCGGCGAATCGACACATTTTTGAGCAGTTACGATTCCTCGATAGCGATGCATTTTCTCCGACAATCCGACGGAGAATTTTGCGTTTAAGGCGGGTAAAACCGTTAAATTTCTGTGGTGACGTATCTTCGGTCCGAAAGTCATTTTAGGGATGGGCTGTCAATGAGTGTCAATGGCACGAGAAACATGGGCGACGCGGCTCGGATTCATCCTCGCCGCCGTCGGAAGCGCGGTCGGTCTCGGGAATATCTGGCGGTTCCCGTGGCAGACCGCAGAAAACGGCGGGAGTGCATTCCTCGTCGTCTACCTCGGAATCGTCCTCCTCGTTGGCGTCCCCGGACTCCTCGGGGAGTTCGTCATCGGACGCCGCGCAAACAAATCACCTGTCGGCGCACTTCGGGAACTCTCGGGGCAGCGCTCGTGGGGCTTCATCGGCATGTTCTCGGTCATTACCGGCATCTCGCTGTTGTCGTTCTACAGCGTCGTCGGCGGCTGGATTATTCGCTACCTCCTCGAAAGCGGCGTCTCTCTCGTCGGCTCTGACCCCGCGTACTTCACGAACCCCGGACAGTACTTCGGCGGCGTCTCCGCCGGAGCGGATGCTGCGCTCTACCACCTGCTGTTCCTCGGACTGACCGCACTCATCGTCTTCGCTGGCATCCGCAAGGGCATCGAACTCGGCACCAAAATCATGATGCCCGCTGTGCTCGTCCTCCTCGGCGGGCTCGCTGCGTGGGCCGCGACCCAACCGAACGCGGCCGCAGGCTACGCGTTCTTCCTCCGCTTCGACCCTTCGGTTATCTCGGAGAACTTCTTCGCTATCCTCGGTCCCGCCGCCGGACAGGCACTCTTTACGCTCTCTCTCGGCGCAGGGACGATGATTACCTACGCCTCCTACCTCGGTGAAGACCGTTCGCTCCCCTTCGACGGCAGCGCCATTGCCGTGCTCAACACGAGCGTCGGCGTCATCACCGGTCTGGTGGTCTTCCCGCTTCTGTTCTCGCAGGGTATCAACCCGACCGAGACGGGCACTGGACCCGGCGCACTCTTCGTCGGCCTCGCGGGCGCGTTCTCGCAACTTCCCGCCGGAACGCTCATCGCCACCGCGTTCTTCGCCGTCGTGACGCTCGCGGCGCTGTCGAGTTCTATCAGCATGCTCGAAATCCCGGTCGCGTTCCTCGTCGACGAATACGACGTCTCTCGCAAGCGCGCAGTCGCTGGAATGGCGGGTCTCGTCGCGGTCACTGGAACTGTCTGCGCATTCGAACCCTCCATCTTCGGTTTCGTCGCCGGAACGCTCGTCAACATCCTCCTGACTGCCGGACTCGCCGCGTTCCTCCTGTTCGTCGGTTGGGTCATGGGACGCGACGCTATCGAGGAGTTGGCGTCGGGCGCAGGAGCGCTCGGTCGCTCTCTCAGTACGCCGTGGCTCTTTGCCGTCGGCATCGTGCTCCCACTGTTCCTCGTCTTCACGCTCCTGACGCACTTCGGCGTGGACGGAAGCATCGGCTTCTGGCGGACTGTGGGCATCGCAGTCGTCGCCAGCGCCGTCGCATTCTTCGGTCTTCGCCGACCCGAGTCGGTCGTCTGACGAAGCGGAGACCCACGCACTCCGACTCCATTTTTCCGTTTGTGTGGTCGCTGCCGACACCACCCCACGCAGTCTGTCGATTCGTCACACCGGTATGTGATGATTGTTACGTGTAGATTTCGACGACTGTCGAACACCAGGTTGCCGGATTGCGGAACTCCTTTGACCCCAGGATACGCACCGATATTTCAATGAGCGAAGGTGGTCTGGCATGACGATGGAAGACCGGATCGACGAACTGCGGGAGAAGCGCGAGGAAGCGAAGAAAGGCGGCGGTGAGGACCGAATCGAGTCGCAACACGAGAAGGGCAAGATGACTGCGCGCGAGCGCATCGACTACTTCCTCGACGACGACACGTTCCA
Source organism: Haloferax elongans ATCC BAA-1513 (assembly GCF_000336755.1). GTDB lineage: Archaea > Halobacteriota > Halobacteria > Halobacteriales > Haloferacaceae > Haloferax > Haloferax elongans. The sequence goes on from NZ_AOLK01000022.1 coordinate 116,753, forward strand.
GGAGTTCGACCAGTTCCGAACCCACCGTAACCACAAGTTCGGAATGGAAGAGACGAAGCTCCCCGGCGACGGCGTCATCACGGGCTACGGGGAGGTCGACGGCCGAACCGTCTTCGTCTTCGCCCACGACTTCACCGTCTTCGGTGGGTCGCTCGGCGAGGTGTTCGCCGAGAAGGTCTGTAAGGTGATGGACAAGGCGATGGAAGTCGGTGCGCCCGTCGTCGGCCTGAACGACTCCGCAGGTGCGCGGATTCAGGAAGGCGTCCAGTCGCTCGGTGGCTTCGGTGAAATCTTCCGCCGCAACACCGAGGCGTCGGGCGTTATTCCGCAGATTTCCGCGATTATGGGGCCGTGTGCTGGCGGTGCAGTCTACTCCCCCGCGCTGACGGACTTCACGTTCATGGTCCGCGACACTAGCCACATGTTCATCACCGGACCGGACGTCATCAAGACGGTCACCGGTGAGGAAGTCACCTTCGACGAACTCGGTGGCGCGACGACCCACACCGCGACGAGCGGGGTCGCCCACTTCGCGACCGACACCGAAGAACAGGCACTCGACGACATTCGTCATCTCCTCTCGTATCTCCCCCAGAACAACGTCGAAGACCCGCCACGCGTCGAGCCGTGGGACGACCCCGACCGCGAAGACGAACACCTCGCCGAAGTCGTCCCCGACCAGCCGAAGAAACCCTACGACATGCACGACGTTATCGGCGGAGTCCTCGACGAGGACTCCTTTTTCGAGGTCCAGAAGGACTTCGCGAAGAATATCGTCGTCGGCTTCGCGCGACTCGACGGCCACTCGGTCGGTATCGTCGCCAACCAGCCGCGTGTGAACGCCGGGACGCTCGACATCGAGGCCTCCGAGAAGGCCGCTCGATTCATCCGTATGTGCGACTCGTTCAACGTCCCGATTCTCACGTTCGTGGACGTTCCCGGCTTCCTCCCCGGAACCGACCAGGAGCACAACGGCATCATCCGCCACGGCGCGAAGCTGTTGTACGCCTACTCCGAGGCGACCGTCCCACTCATGACGGTCATCACGCGCAAGGCCTACGGTGGTGCCTACGACGTCATGGCTTCGAAGCACCTCGGCGCGGACGTGAACTACGCGTGGCCGACCGCCGAAATCGCAGTCATGGGTCCGCAGGGCGCAGTCAACATCCTCTACCGCGAGGAGTTGGCGGCCGCCGAAAACCCCGACGAGCGTCGTGACGAACTCATCGACGAGTACCGCCAGGAGTTCGCGAACCCGTACACCGCAGCCGACCGCGGCTACGTCGACGACGTTATCGAGCCAGCCGAGACGCGCAAACGGCTCGTCTCCGACCTCACGATGCTGAAGTCCAAGCGGAAGTCGCAACCGGACAAGAAGCACGGCAACATCCCGCTATGAGCGAAAACATCCAGTCGGGGCTGTCGATTCCGGACGACGCGGACCCGGAAGAGGCCGCAGCCATCGTCGCCGCCGTCGGCGCACACATCCGCGACCAAGCCGCGGCCGCAGCAGCGGCAGCCGCGAACGGCGACGAAGAGACGTGGAACGAAAAGCGCTGGCAGTACGCCGGCCGACTCGAATCGGTCACCGGATGCGGGCGTCGGGTTCCGTCGGGCGCACCCACAGACGCGTGGGCCGCCTCGGGACGCACAGAACGCTTCTAATCTACTCTAACTGCTCTCAGTTTCTTTCTCGGCGACGAGCGCCGGGTCGTCCACGATGACGCCATCGACGCCCCACTGGCGTAGTCTCTCGACCGTCTCGCGGTCTGGAACCGTCCACGTGTTGACGTCGAACCCGGCGTCCTGTGCTTCCCCGACGCGGGCCGCCGAGAGCAGTTCGTAGTACGGGTGAACGGCCGCGCAGTCGAGGTCCACGGCGACAGCGAGCGAGTCGGCCCAGTCGTCGGCGAAGAGGTACGCGACTGGGAGGGCAGACGCCTCCCGAATTTCGCGGAGCGCATCGGCGTCGAACGACGAGACGAGAACCTCGTTGGGAACGTCGGCGACGATGGCTGCGAGGTCGGTGGCGAGTCCCGACTCCTTCAGTTCGACGTTGACGAACGTCGAATCCGGAAGTGCGTCGAACACCGCCGCGAGTGTCGGAATCGACTCCGACGAGTCGCCGACACGAAGTTCCTGAAGTTCTGAGAGCGTCGCGTCAGCGACTGCTCCCGACCCGTCGGTCATGCGGTCTACCGTCTCGTCGTGGAAGACCACGAGTTCTCCACTCCCACAGCGACGCACGTCGAGTTCGACGCAAGGGAGACGCGGTGTGGCAGCGCGGAATGCGGCGAGCGTGTTCTCGGGCGCGAGTACGGGACAGCCCCGGTGAGCGAAAGCGCGCATGGAGATATGTGTGAGATACCCCGGTTGAAAGCCATTTCTCAATTGACACACTGTGGCAAACGAAAAACATGATGCCTGGATAGACAATTATTATGACACCCAAATCTATTTTCTCTAATTTATTATCTGAAAGAAAGGCTTTTCATCGACGCTTGGTTCCCTCCGAGCGATGCACGGTCTCAACCGACGACGTTTCCTCAAAGGAGCAGGCACGGCAGGCGTTGCTGGACTCACTGGACTCTCCGGGTGTACAGGCAGTCTCGGCGGCGGCGGCACGACGACAATCAAGTTCTGGCACGCGATGGGCGGTGACACGGCGAAGTTGCTCGACAATATGGGTTCGGACTTCGAATCCCAGACCGAGGGCATCGAACTCGACGTGGCCTCGAAAGGGAGTTACCGTGAGACGCTGAACGCGACGACCTCTGCGGTGAAAGCCGGGAACCCGCCCGCAGTCTCTCAGATTTTCGAGGTCGGGACGCAACTCGCAATCGACAGTGGTGCGTTCGTCCCCGTCGAGGAAATCATCCCGTCGGACCGCATCGACTACGACCAGTATCTCGACTCGGTGATGAACTACTACCGCATCGACGGGACGCTCAACTCGATGCCGTTCAACTCCTCGAACCCGGTTCTCTACTACAACAAGGATGCCTTCGAGGCGGCCGGACTCGACCCCGAGTCGCCACCGAAGACGTTCGAGGAAGTCCGTGCGGCCTCTGAAGCGCTCGTCGCGAACGCGGACGTAGAGAAAGGAATCACGTTCGCCAACCACTCGTGGTTCGTCGAGCAGTGGTTCGCAGAGCAGGACGCGCTGCTCGTCGGAAAGCAGAACGGCCGCGCTGGGACGCCGACGAAGGCTAATCTGACGAGCGACGCCTCGCGGAACATCTTCGAATGGTGGGCCGACATGTACGACGAGGGCTACTACCTCAACCCCGGCGTCGAAGCGTGGAGCGCAGCGGACCAGGCGTTCCTCTCGGGGAAGACCGGCATGCACATCACCTCCACCTCGGGAATCACGTCTCTGACCACCGGTGGCAAAGAAAATGGCTTCGAAGTCGGCGTCGATTACCTGCCCGTTCCGAACGGGTCTCGAAACGGTGTGGTCATCGGTGGGGCGTCGCTGTGGGTCCCCTCGGGCCTCTCGGACGCCCAGCAGGAAGCCGCCGCCGAGTTCCTTCTGTGGCTGACCCAGCCCGAACAGCAGGTTCGCTGGCACAAGGGCACCGGCTACTTCCCAATTCACTCCGGAGCCGTCGACACCCTCGAAAACGACGGCTGGTTCGACGAGAACCCCAACTACGTCACGGCCTTCGAGCAACTCCAAGAGACGAAAGACAGCCCCGCCACCCGTGGGGCGGTCATGGGACCGTTCCTGAAGACCCGGACCATCATCGAGGAGGGGTACGTCTCGATGATTCAGGGAACCCCGGTGGACGACGCGCTTTCGAACATGGACTCCAAGGTCGAGTCTGAACTCGAAGCGCACGCCGAGAAGACCAACTGAACGCCTCCACACTCGCATTTCTATGGTACGAGATATTCGCGCGTTCGACGACTCACGAGCGGCGGCGGTGTTTCTGGCACCGACGCTCGCCGTGTTAGTACTGTTCCTCTACTACCCATCGTTCGAGACGTTCCGGCTCAGTCTCTACGAGACGTTGCTGTTGGGCCAGCAGACGACGTTCGTCGGCCTCGACAACTTCGTCACGCTCGCCACGTCGCCGGAGTATCACAACAGCCTGTTCGTCTCGTTCGCCTTCGCGGCCGTCGTGGTCGTCGGGTCGCTGACGATTGCGCTGTTCGTCGCCTACCAACTCTATCGCGTGGACAAGTGGCGGTCCATCTATCTGGTCGCCGCCATCTGGCCGTATGCACTTCCACCGGCCGTCGCCGCGACGGTTCTTCTGTTCCTCTTGCACCCGAACCTCGGCGTCATCACCCACTACATCGAGATGATACCCGGCGTCGAGTTCGACTGGTTCACGAACGGGCCACTCGCCTTCGGCGTCCTCGCCGTCGTCGCCATCTGGAAGCAACTCGGCTACAACATCGTCTTCCTGCTCGCCGCGCTCCACAACGTCCCGGAGTCGCTGGCGGAGACTTCCCGCCTTGACGGCGTCGGGTCGCTGACGATGCTCCGTGAGGTGTACGTCCCCCTCATCTCGCCCACGCTCGGTTTCCTCGTCGTCATGGACACCATCTACGCGTTCTTCGCGACGTTCCCGCTCGTAGACCTGATGACCAGTGGCGGCCCGAACGGGGCGACGAACCTCCTCATCTTCAAACTCTACCGCGACGCGTTCGAGTTCAACAGCCTCGGTCTCGCCTCGGCGGAGTCCATCGTCCTCTTCGGTATCGTCTCGATACTGATGTTGGCACAACTGAAACTGACGGGCGAATACGCCCACTACGGGGCCTAACATGGCGGTCGAAGATTCCTCTATCACGTCGGAGTCGGCGACCGTCGGACTTCCGGACACGCTGTGGGTTCACCTTTCGCTCGTCGTCTCCATCGTTCTCATGGGTGCGCCCTTGCTCCTCGCGTTGCTGATGAGCACCCAGTCGACCGCCCAGATTTACGACGTGACGAACCTCGCTCCCGGCGGGCACGCTCTCGAAAACTACCAAAGCGCCCTCTTCGAGTACGACCTCGCGCGGTACATCGTCAACTCGTTCGTGATGTCGATTATCGTCGTCGTCGGGAAGGTGTCGCTGTCGCTGCTGGCGGCGCTGGCTATCGTCTACTACGACTTCCCGTACAAGGACGCTATCTTCGCGTTCGTCCTCTTGACGTTGCTCCTCCCGGTTCCGGTTCGTATCGTCCCGCTTTTCGAACTCATGGCCGACCTCGGCTGGGCGAACTCGATGCTCGCTATCACCGGACCGTACATCGCCAGCGCGACGGCGGTGTTCCTGTTCCGACAGCACTTCCTGAGCATCCCCTCGTCGCTCGTGGAGACGGCCAGACTCGACGGCGTCGGTCCCATCGAATTCCTCGTGGACGTACTCGTTCCGATGTCGCGCGGCATGATTGCCGGCGTCTCGGTCATCACGTTCGTCTACGCGTGGAACCAGTATCTCTGGCCGCTCATCGTCGTCTCCGACCAGCAAAAGCAGGTCGTCCAGGTCGGAATCAGCTATCTCCAAAGTGCCAGTCAGGCAGGCCAGACGCAGTGGGGACTCATTATGGCGGGGTCGATACTCGCGCTCAGCGTCCCGCTTGTCGTCCTCGTCGCCCTGCATCGACCGCTCCTCGAAACATTCGCGCTCCAACAGAAGTGACATGACTGCAATCGAACTCGACTCAGTGACGAAACGATTCGAAGACGTGACCGCCGTCGACGGCATCTCCCTCGCGGTCGAACCCGGCGAGTTCCTCGTCCTCGTCGGGCCGTCCGGCTGCGGGAAATCGACGACGCTCCGAATGATTGCCGGTCTCGAAACCGTCTCCGACGGCTCCCTCGAAATCGGCGGCGAGCGAGTCAACGGCGTCGAACCGAAGGACCGCGATGTGGCGATGGTGTTCCAGAACTACGCGCTGTTCCCGCATATGACCGCCGAGCGCAACATGACCTTCGGCGCGGACGCCGCCCGCGACATCTCCGAGTCGGAACTCTCGAAGCGGGCGGCCGAGGGGGCCGAGATGCTCGGTATCGAAGACCTGCTGGACCGCAAACCGGCCGCGCTCTCCGGTGGCGAGCGCCAGCGCGTCGCTATCGGCCGCGCGCTCGTCCGCGAGCCCTCGGTCTTCCTGATGGACGAGCCGCTTTCGAACCTCGACGCGAAGCTCCGCATCCAGATGCGGACGGAACTCGCCTCGCTCCATCGCCGCCTCCAGACGACGACGGTCTACGTTACCCACGACCAGACCGAGGCGATGACACTCGGCGACCGCGTCGCCGTGATGAACGACGGCCACGCCGAGCAGGTTGCTCCGCCGCAGGAACTCTACGACCGACCCGCGACCCGGTTTGTCGCGGAGTTCATCGGCGAACCCGCGATGAACGTCTTCCCGGTCGAAGTCCGCGGCGACGCCGTCGTCCACGACACCGGTCTCGAAGTCCCCATCGCGGCGGGCGAGATGGCCCTGAAGGGCGACATCGACGCAGCAGACCTTGGCGTCCGACCCGAAGACATCGACATTGCGCCTCTCGACGACGCGTCAGCAGGCACCTGCACCGCGACTGCCGAAGTGACCGTGACAGAACCCCTCGGCGACAGCCTCCTCGTCCACTGCCAACTCGGCGACGAGACGGTGCAAGTCTCGACGACCCCGCGGGCGGCGTTCGACCCCGGTGAACGGGTTGTCCTGACGGTCGATGCCGACCGCTCACACCTGTTCGACCGCGAGACTGGTGAGGCGGTGTACCACGCCCCGAACACAGCAGTCGGGTCGTCCGAAGACCGGACGCAGCGCGCCGACGCAGTCGCTCCCGGAGCGGGCGGAGAAGAGATTCAGTAGAGAATCGTCTGTGTCGAAAATTACGCGGCCTGACCGCCCTTCTTGCGGGTGATGTAGCCCGCGATGCGGTTTCGAACGCTCTTCGATTCGACGGTGGTCAGTTGGTCGACGCTGTCCTTGTTGGTCTCGAAGTCCGTGTTGAACGCCTGCGGGTAGCGCTCCAGCAGGATGTTACCCAACTGCTTGACGTATTTGGGCTTGATTGCCATGTCCGAGATTTCCCCGGACGAACACTAAAACGATTCGTTCCGTCTTTCCGCGGCCAACTTGCGCCACCCGGTGTGTTCATCGATGCGTTCGAACGCCTCGCGCTCGGTCTGACCGCCGCACGCCTCGACGGTCTCTTCGAAGTACGCGAGTCGAGAGAGCAGTTCGTCGGTGTCGAACGCGGGCACGTCGAGTCGGGAGGCGGCGACCGTCGCGTCGACCACGGCTCCGAACGCCCGGTTGATGGTGAACGGGCGAGTCGCTTCGACTGCCGCCTCCGTGGGTCGAAGCTTCCATTTCTCCCAGTCGGTTCCGCCGTCGTCACCCGAATCGACCATCTCTACCTCGACTTCGGCCCACGCGTCCGCCGAGTCGAGGACGGGTGTCTCTTCCTCCCAGATTGTCATCGCGGCGTCCACGAAGTCACGCGGGTCGGTGACGAACTGGACGACGCCGCCTTCCTGCCGGTGGAAGTTGCGACGGGTTCGGGTGTTTCCCCACGTGGTTGCGGTGACAACGTCGTCGTTTGTGTCGGGCGCGTGAAGCCCGAGTGCCGCGAAGTTCCACAGTCCGTTCGGTCCCAGCGTCGCGACGACCGATTCGGTGACGCCGCGAAGTTCGACCGGCCACTCGACGGTCCCGTCGGCCTCGCTGTCGTCGCCGTCGCCGCCAGCATCACCAGTGCGGGTCACAGTGGCACCCCCCGTTCCAGCGCGACGAACGTCGCCGCACAGACAATATCGGCAGTCGTCCCGGGGTTGATTCCCTCGGCGACGAACTCCTCGGCCAGCGTCTCGGCCTCGTCGAGGTCGGAGACGGACGCCGCGCGGTCCATCACGTCGCGGGCGACATCCTCGCCGTGATTCGTCACGACGAGCGTGTCTGGCTCCTCGGTGAGAAGGTCGATAAACGCCCGCGCCACGCGGTCGGTAACTGGGCCCTCGTCGTTGAGGATGGACTCGGCCGCGCGGAACGTTCGGGCGAAGCCGCCGGTCCACTCCCGCGCGTTCGCATCTCGCTCGGCACTGAGTTCCATGATGTCGGAGAGGGTCAGTCCCTCCGCTCGGAGAGCGGATTCGGCCTCCGAGCCACGCCGAACGTCGAGGTCCGAGGCGTCTCCCGGTGGGTCGCCCACCGCGACGTCGACGTGCTCGAAGGCTCGGTAGAACGATACCGCATCGTCCACGGTCGTCGCTTCCGCGGCGCGAGTCGCCCCCTCCGGCGACAAGTCGCCTGCGACCGCGGCCTTCACGAGCGGGACGAGAAGCAGGAGACAGCCGAACTGCGTGTTGCCGCCGCCTTGTTTGCTCATCCCGGCGACTGCGGTCTCGAACGCTTCTCCGACCGGTGCACCGTCTTCGGCCAGTCGAAGCCCCGCCGCCGAGCCGACAGCCCCGGTCAGAAAGTGCTCGAAGCAGAGGCCCGAGAGGTCGCGTCGGCGGTCGACGTTCCCGGGTTTTGGCGTCCCGGCGACTTCGAGGAGGAGTGCGAGTTCGGCGTGTCGGGCAGGTTCAAATCCGCGCTCCGAAACTGGGTTCGACATCAGACGGTCGCCTCCTGCTCGTCGTCCGAATCCGCACGGCTGGCCTGCTCCGCGAACCACTCGTCGGTCGCGGCGCGCACGCGCTGGAGCACTTCCGGGTTGTCACTCGGCCGCCCGACGCTCACGGCGTCGGCCCCGTAGTCGAGATACTCACGAACCGTCTCGCGGTCGCGGACGCCGTTGTTGGCGATGACGAACAGGTCGGGTGCGGCCGCGACGACATCGGCGACGACCGCCTCGGAGTCCATCGCATCGACGTGTATCCAGTTCGCGTCGGCGTCTGCGAGAGCCGCGGCGAGGTCCGAGAGGTCGACGCCCTCGACTTCCGTGCGAACCTTCACGCCCACTTCTGCGCCCGCTGCTCGCGCCGTTTCGACGTACTCCACGAGTCTGTCGGTGCCGCGGAGGAGCGCCTCTCCGCACCCGACTGCACAGAGTTCGTCTTGGCGGCAGTGGGCGTTGATTTCGAGGCCTGCACCGTGGTCGGCGCAGACTGACGCTGCGTCTCCAATCGGGTCGACTGTCGTCGCCCGGACGTTGACCGCGGCGAAGATATCCGGGCCGTCTGCGGCGTCCAATTCGGCCAGCTGTTCGTCGATGAACTCTGTCGGGTCGTCGGTGATGAACTCCGAGCGGTCGCGTGCGACGAGTTCTTCCGCAGCTTCCTGTGCAGCCTCGTCGATAGCGACGCCGCCGAGGAACGCCGCGCCGACGTACGGGGCGGCAGCACGCGCCCAGTCGGCGTCAGATTCGCCGCTGAGGCTCGCGACCGCGACGCGAGGGGCGAACATCACGACACCTCCGCGAGCGCGTCGGCGACCGCACGGACGACGCGAGCGGCGTCCTCTGGCCCGTCGATTCGCGTGTCGGTTTTGACGATTGGCCTGTCGAGATCGGTCCCGTCCTCGTCGTCGAGAACGAACGCGTCCGCGAAGGGGTACGCCTCGGCGACGCCCGCTGTCGAGGGTTCGTAGCCGGTTCCTTCCATGAGGTCGGCTGCTGGTCCCGAAAAGACGGTATCCTCGACGAACGGTGAGACGGCGACGACCGGCGTCTCGGCGAGCGCGTCGGCGAAGTCGTCGAGGGCCAGCATCGGGCCGATACTCGTGACCGGGTTCGAGGGGCCGACGACCACGGGGTCCGAGAGCGCGTCGGCAACCTCGGGTGTGATTGTCGCCTCGTCGGCACCGCGGAACTCTACGTCCTGAACCTCGGGTTCGGCGCGGTGGTGAACCCAGTACTCCTGAAAGTGCATGACGCCCGATTCCTCGGTGTGGATGAGGCTCGCTACTGGGTCGTCGCTCATGGGCAGGAGCGACACGTCAAGGTCGAAGGCGTCCGCGAGCGTCTGTGTGACCTCAGTCAGCGAGTTTCCTTCGTCGAGGAGCGAGGTTCGTGTGATGTGGACCGCGCGGTCGCGGTCGCCGATTTCCATGAACTCTGCGACGCCGGAGAAGCGTCGCCAACGGGCGATATCGCGGCCAGCGGTCTGGGCCTCGGGAGAGAGGTATCGCGGGCCGGATTCGAGGCCCGCCGCGTCGGCGAGGCGGTGGAGTTCGTCGTCCGTCTCGGTGGTGTCGCCCGCGATGCCCCACCAACGGTCGGTGTCGAGGACGCCGCCACCGGAAAAGAGGACGGTGTCGAGGTCGGGACAGACGAGGTGGCCACCGAGTTCGACGTCGTCGCCGGTGTTTGCGACGACTGTCGTCTCGGCGGGGTCGAACACCTCGGCGGCCCCATCGAGGAGTTTGGGGGTGCCCGTGCCCCCGGCGAGGAACGTTACCATGCTCCGGCGTAGGGTGACCGGCGGTTTGAAAGTTCCTTCACCGGAGACGGCCGCAGTCGGGGCGTCTGTCAGCGACCGTCCGCAGTACGACTCACTGGCCGCCGCGATACGCGATAGACCGGTCGAAACCCGACGGTAGCACCTGCCCCGCGACCGACTTGCGGACGAAATAGCCGAAGAACCCGGACGTCATCATCGACCCGAGGCCGAACAGCACGAACATGATGCGGCCCGGTGTCGCGCCGGTCAGCACACTCATCCCGGCCCAGTACACTGCAAAGAGACCAGAGATGCACGCGAACCCGAGAAGCGTGTATCCAAGGGCGTTCCCGAGTATGGACTTCAGACCCATATTCGGAAACCTCATCCGCAACTGAAAGGAATTGTGGTGAGGATGACACGATGAGTCGGGGTGCTTCGATCCACGGAGTGCGCTCCGAAGTGAATGGTCGGCTATTTGATGCCAGTCGCACAACAGCCGATATGACCGCCGTCAAGGACAGCGTCCACGACTACATCTCTCTGGACCCCGTGGCCGCCGACCTCGTCGATACCCCCGAATTCCAACGTCTCCGCCATATCAAGCAACTCTCGACGGTTCGCCTCGTGTACCCCTCTGCGAGCCATACCCGATTCGAACACAGCCTCGGCGTCTATCACCTCGCCTCGCGCGCCCTCTCGCATCTCGGCATCGAAGGCGAGGAAGCCGCCCACGTCCGCGCCGCCGCGCTCCTCCACGACATCGGCCACGGCCCGTACGGCCACCAGACCGAGGACCTCATCCGCCGCCGAACCGGCCGCGACCACGACGAGATTCACGACCTGCTCGACGGCTCTGTCGTCGGTGAGACGCTCGAAACCCACGGCTTGGACCCGATGCACGTCGCCGATATCGTCGACGGCGGCGGCGGCCTCGGCCAGCTCGTCTCGGGGGAACTCGACGTGGACCGCATGGACTACCTCGTCCGCGACGCCCACCATACGGGCGTTCCCTACGGAACCATCGACCACGGTCGGCTCGTCCGCCAACTCCGCTACCGAGACGGGCAGCTCGTCCTCGCCGAGGGGAACGTCCAGACCGCCGAATCGCTCCTCCTCGCTCGCGCCCTGATGAACGGGACGGTGTACCGCCATCACACGTCACGTATCGCGGGCGCGATGCTCGAACGCGCCTCCGAACGCCTCGTCGACGACGGCCTGCCAATCGAGGAGTTCGTTCGGATGGCCGACCACGACCTGCTCGTCGCACTGGGCGAACGTGTCCCCGACCTCGGGAAACGCATCGAACGTCGGACCCTCTACAAGCGAGCTATCTGGGCACCGCTCAGTGCTGTCCCCGCAGACGTGGTCGAACTCGGCCACGACGAGACCCGCGCTGCCGAGCGTGAGATTGCAGAGATTTCCGACGTCGCGCCCGAGAAGGTCATTATCGACGCGCCGCCGACGCCGCGAATCAAGGAATCGCGGAGTCGCGTCGTCGTCGACGGCGTGGTTCAGCGACTCGAATCTGCCTCCGAACTCGTCGGCGCGCTCCGGGCGACCGAGCGCGCGCAGTGGAGACTCGGCGTGTACGCTCCCGAGGTCGCCCGCGACGAGGTGGCCGCGGCGGCGGTCGACGTGCTCGACCTCCCGATGCACGTCGTCTCGCAGTAGACCGCTCATAACCGACGCGACCGGCTACGTTCTCCGTCAATCGGTGTATAACTAATCACGTTGCGGGGGAACGTTCCGCCGCGAACCCCGTGCGAGTCCCCCAATGAACATCTCCCTATCCTCTTCGAAACTCTTCATCGCGAAGGTGTCGAACACCGTCCTGTCGTTCGCCGCCTTCGCGTACTTCGCGCGAGAACTCGGCGCGGGCGTCCTCGGGACGTTCTTCCTGTTTCAGGCGCTCCTCGGCGTCCTCTCTATCGTCGCCGACGCCGGAATCGGCACGGCTGTCGAGCAGCGAATCGGTCGCGGCGAGCGAGTCGGAGAGGTCGTCGCGGCCGCGGCAGCAATCACCGTCGGCGGTGCTGGACTCGTCGGCCTCGGCCTGTTCGTCTTCCGCGGCGACGTGACGGCCTACGTCGGCGTCGACGCCGCACCGTTTATTCTCGCGGCGCTCGTCCTCTCCCGGGCGACGACGATTGCCGAAAGCGCCCTTCGCGGCGAACTCCGCGTCGGCGAGACGGCCGCGCTCCAACTGGTCCAACAACTGGTGTTTATCGGACTCGCAACCGCGCTCGTCGTCGCCGGCGGCGGCGCACTCGAACTCGTGGGTGCCTACCTCGTCGGCCTCGGTGTCCGGTTCGTCTGGGCCGTCTGGAAGCTTCGCCCGTCGATTGCTCGGCCTTCTCTCGCCCGCATTCGGTCACTTCTGTCCTTCGGGAAGTACAACATCATTCCCACAATCGGCCTGCAGGTCCACAGCTGGATGGACGTGCTCATCATCGGGTTCATCCTCACGCAGGACGCCGTCGGCACCTACGAAATCGCGTGGCGCGTCGCGGGCGTCACGCTCCTTCTCACACACGCGATAGGGCCGTCTATCCTCCCGCAGACCAGCGCGTGGGCCGAGGCGAACGCCGACCGTATCGGTCGCCTTCTCACTCGGGCGACGACGCCCGCCCTCGCGCTCATCATTCCCGCAGCAGTCGGCGCGTTTCTCATCGGCTCCGACCTTCTCGAAGCGGTCTTCGGCCCGCCGTTCGCCGGCGCGTGGCTCGTCCTCGTCGTCCTCATCGTGGGCAAAATTCCCGAAGCGATTCAGATACTCGTCGGACGGTGTCTGCTCGGCCTCGACCGCCCGGATTTGGTCGCCCGCGCGACAGTCGTCGGCATCTCGCTCAACCTCGTGTTGAACGTGGTGCTCATCCTCCAGTTCGGTCTCATCGGAGCGGCCGTGGCGACGACACTCGCGTACACTGCCGGGATGGTGATTCGGGTTGTGTACCTCTCTCGCCTCGTCACCTATCGGCTTCCCGTTGCCAACCTGCTTCGGCTCACCGCCGCGGCCGCCGTGATGGGTGTCGCCGTCGGGGGACTGCTGCAGGTCGCCCCGCCGAGCGGCCTCCTCGCCGTCCTCGCGTACGTCGGCTTCGGAGGCGTCGTCTACGCTGTCGCCGCGCTCAGCTTCGAGTCGATTCGGTCGCTCGTGTTCGACTTCGCGCGAGCGGTCACCTCGGGAGGGTAGGCGTGAAACCGGAGATGCGGTTGCAATCCGTTATTGCCTTCGTAACAGTACCTCTCGAGAGACGTTACGACTGTGCTAACAGTCACTGGTTCGTGACTAACTAACCCCGTTTCTCACCTCCTGTCAGGCATGGCAGGGTTATGTGGCATCGTCGGTCCGAGAGACTGTCCACTCGGACCACTCCTGACGGAACACACGAGGACCGGAGAAACACCCCAGTCGTACGACAGCGGCGACGTTCGCGTCGGCGTTTCGACGATGACAGACGCCGACCAACCGGTTTTGGCGACGTCGAACGTTCGTATCTGGGTTTGGGGAGACATCCACGGAATACAGACCGCAGACGGCTACGAGAGTCGGTACGCGGCTGACGACGTACCATCGACACCCGCGTACTGCCGCGGCCTCTACGACCGCTTCGGCCTCGATTTCCTCTCGCGAGTGAACGGGACCTTTGCAGTCACACTCTACGACCGACAGCGCGAGCGGTTTCACATCGCGACCGACCGCCTCGGGACACACCCAATCTACCTCGCCGAGACTGCAAGCGGCGCGTTCGTCTTCGGCACGGACCTGCAGGCACTTGCCGTCTACCCAAACATCGACGCTCGCTTCGACGCCGACGCACTTAGTGCGTTTTTCGCTACCGCGGCGGTTCCGGGGACGCAAACCGTCTTCGAGAACGTCACCGAACTCGAACCCGGAACGACGCTCTCGTACGACCTCGAGACGGGGGAGACGACCCGCGAGCAGTACTGGACGCTCTCGTACCGCCCGGTCGACAGACCGTTCGACCAGGTCGCAGACGAGTTCACCGAGACGGTTCAGACAGTCGTCAACGACCGCCTGAGAACCGACGAGCGGGCTGGCGTCCTCCTGAGCGGCGGCAGCGACTCGCGGCTCATCCTTGCCGCAGCAGACGACTCCTCGGTCGTCACCTACCACATGAACGACTGGATGAACCGCGAGGCTCGCGTCGCGGAGCGTACCGCAGAGACTGCGGGCGTTCCGTTCTCGCTGCTCCAGCGAGACGACCACTACCCGGCGCGAATCCTCGACGACAACGCGGCAGTGATGAACTTCTACGGCGAGTTCAATCAGGGCCACGTCACGGGCTTCCTCGACGACATCCACGACGAGGTGGACCTCTTGGTCACCGGACTCTACAGCGATTGGCTGTTCAAGGGCCTCTCGATACGACGATGGACGATTCCACTCGGCCCGCTGGGGACGTTCCAACTCCCGTGGGAAGACGCGCCAGCAGATGCCGACGAGTACGTCCAGCGCTGTTCGACTGAGTTGCCGCCGTATCTCTCGGCATCGGCTTCGAAATCGCTCGACGAGATACTTGCCGACGGTGTCGAAACGGGACAGGACGGACTCGAATACCACGGTGTCACGTACCCGTCGCTTCGCGAACTCGTCTCCTACGGCGAGTGCTACCCGATGTCCAACGACGCCGACCTCTTTTACTACGGCCTGACACAGACGAAGCGACACTGGACGCCGTTCCTCGACAACCGACTCGTCGACCTCGCGTTGACCGTCCCCGTCAAGCACCTCATCGGCCCGAACCTCGTGAACGCCGCCGTTGCGAGACTCGACGCCGACCTCGCCGCGATTCCCCACGCGTCGACGGGCGTCCCGCTGTCGCGGCGGTATCCACTGGACTTCCTCCAGACGAAGGTAAACGCGTTCGACCACCTGTTCGTCCGCCCCGAACACGGCGAGAAGTCGTACCATGTCTCCGGCCCGTGGATGGAAGACGGCGAGTACATCAGAGACACTTCGTTCGTCCTCGACACGCTCGCCGAGAGCCGCGCAGTCATCGACGCACTTCCCTTCCTCGACTGGGAGGGCGTGGTCCGAACCTATCACGCCCACCTCGCCGGGGCGGACTACAGTCACCAGCTCTACACCCTTCTGTCGTTCGTCAGGATGCCCGCCGTGCGGCACCTCGCTGGTGTCGAGGACGGGGTCGATGCGGCAGAGATGGCCGAGACAGAAGCGACGCCGGTCGGCCAACTCCGGCCGACGTCTGCAAGTACAAACGGCGAGTTGTACGAACACGGCACAGACGACAGGCACTCGATAGCTCGCTCCGACGGAGGTGACGACCGATGAACGCCGACCGCAGAGTCCTCCTGGTCGGCCTCGACGCGGGGTGTCTGGAAGTGATGCAGCCGATGTTCGACGACGGGCTCCTGCCGAACCTTCAGGAAATCTTCGAAAGCGGAGGGTCGGCCCCACTCGAATCACAGGTCCCCCAGTGGACGCCGAGCGCGTGGCCCTCGTTGTACACCGGCGTCAACCCTGCCAAACACGGCGTGTTCGGGTTCCTCACGTACGACGGCTACGACTGGCGCATCTCCGACGCGACGGACATCGCGGAATCGACGCTCTGGGAACTCCTCTCGGAGCGCGGACTGCGCAGCGTCGTCGTCAACGCCCCGGTGACACACCCGCCACGCGAGTTCGACGGCGCGTTGATACCGGGCTACATCGGTCCCGAAGACCCGGCGACGCACCCACCGGGGCTCTTGGCTGACGTTCGCGAGGCAATCGGCGAGTACCGCGTCTACGGCGAAGATGAATTCAACCGGACCACGTCGGACGCAGAGCGCGTGCCAGCCTCGGTCCGTGCCGACGAGTACAAACGCCTGATTCGCTCGCGCGGCGAGGCGTTCGTTTACCTGACAGAGCGGTTCGACCCCGACTTCGGCTTCGTCGAGTTCCAGCGGACCGACACCGCGGTCCACGACTTCCCCGGCGACCTCGACCTCTTGCGAGAGGTCTACCGTGCCACCGACGAACAGGTCGGCCGCGCCGTCGAAGCGTTCGACCCGGATGTCGTGCTCGTCGCCAGCGACCACGGTATCGGGCCCTACGAGGACGTGGAGTTCCGCGTCAACGAGTTCCTCAGCCGAGCGGGCTACGTCGAGACGGTCCGCGACAAGGAAGGAAGCCCATCGTGGATTCCGCTCTGGAAACAAGACCTGAAAGCGCCCGGCGAGTCCGCGTCTGAGTCCGGAAGCGACCCCTCTGTCGTGGACCGGGTACGGGACCGAACACTCACGACCGCGGCGAACACCGTCGAACGGCTCGGTTTGACCAGCGTCGTCAAGCGCCTCGTCCCGCAGCAGGCGCTCAGGGCCGCCGACGTGCCCGCCCGCGTCGATTTCGAGAACTCACGGGCCTACATGCGTACGTCGAACGAACTGGGCATCCGAATCAACCTCGCCGGCCGCGAACCGGCGGGTGTCGTCTCCCCCGACGAGTACGAGTCGCTTCGGCTGGAACTCATCGAGAAACTCTCTACCGTTCGCACCCCGGACGGAGACCCTGTATTCGACGCCGTCGTCCCGCGCGAAGCGGTGTTCGAGGGGCCGTTTATCGAAGCCGCACCAGATATCATGCTCCTCCCGCGCGACTTCGAGACGTTCCCGGAAGCCGAACTTCGTGGCGACCTGTTCGGGCCGATGTACGAACCGTGGAATCACAAGCCGTACGGCGTCGTCGCTATCGCGGGCGACGGGTTCGACCCCACTGCATCGCTCGGGACGCCGCATCTCCTCGACATCGCTCCGACAGTCCTCTCGCTCCTCGGCCTGCCCCGAAGCGACCGGATGGAAGGGACTGTCCTCCCCGGCGTCACGCCCACGGCGGAAGCAACCTACGAACGCCCCGTCGACCGCGACTCGGCCCGTGACGTCGGCGACGACGTCGAATCGCGGCTGCAAGGACTCGGCTATCTCTGACCATGTCGCTCGAATTCGTCGACCTGACGGACGACCCTGAGACGTGGAACCGGTACGTCGACCACGACCACGTCACTGGCGCGACCCCCTTTCACCGCGCCGAGGCGCTTCGCGTCCTCGAAGCGCACTCGAAGGGGACGCTTCACTGCCTCGTCGGCCTTCACGGCGACGAACCGGTCGGTCTGCTTCCGGTCTTCGAGACGACCCGCTACGGGCGACCGGCGGTCGTCTCGCCCCCACACATACTGGAGAGCTTTTCGCTCGGTCCCGTACTGAACACGGACAACACCGGAAAGCGACGGCGGCGCGAACAGACCCTCGACGAGTTCGTCTCCGGGTCGGTCCAGTGGCTCCACGACACGTTCGACCCCGATTTCGTCCACCTCCGCGGGACGACCGACCTCACCGACGTGCGGTGCTATCGTTGGGCAGATTTCGACGCGACGCCGGACTACACCTACCACGTCGACCTGACGGCCGACGAGGAGACCATCAAATCGCGGTTCAGTCGGAACATCCGGCGCAACATCAAGGACCTCGACGACCACCGTCTCACGTTCGAACTGGGCGATCGCGACGATATCGACATGGTGCTCGACCTCGTCCGCGACCGCCACGAACAACAGGACAAGTCCTACCGCGTCACGCCTGCGTTCGTCCGCGACCTCGCCGACGCACTGCCGGACGGAACAGTCCGAACCCACGTCGCGGTCGTCGACGGCGAGCCCGAGACGGGTATCATCGCCATCCACGACGGCGACCGAGTGTATCGCTGGCAGGGCGCTGTCGACCCCGGCGTCGGCTTCCCGGTCGTCAGCCTCCTCGATTGGCACATCATGCAGACCGCAAAAGCCGAGGGAGCGAGCGTCTACGACCTCGGCGGGGCGAACATGAAGCGACTCACCGGGTTCAAAGCCAAACTCGGTCCC
The DNA here is from genome assembly GCF_000336755.1 of Haloferax elongans ATCC BAA-1513. Classification (GTDB taxonomy): domain Archaea; phylum Halobacteriota; class Halobacteria; order Halobacteriales; family Haloferacaceae; genus Haloferax; species Haloferax elongans. The sequence goes on from NZ_AOLK01000022.1 coordinate 134,968, forward strand.
GAACTCGCTGTGTACTACAATCTCCGGTGGCGGAGTACTCCCATGGCGCTCCGACAGATGGCTGCCGCCACCGTTGCACCCGCCGTGCCGTTTTCGCTCCCCGGCCCGCTCGGCGGGTTCCTCACGGAGCGGTGACTTCGCGTCACCGCCCTGCCGTCGATTCTACCTCGTCGCCTTGCCGTCGATTCTACCTCGCCGTCCGGCGATTCCCTTGCGCCCGACCCTTTTTACCCGATGACGGTCGAATCCTCACCATGACGACCATCAAGGACAGCGTCCACGACCACATCGAGGTCACGGGCGTCGCCGAAGCCCTTCTCGACACGCCGGAGATGCAGCGTCTCCGCCGTATCAAGCAGTTGGGGACGGTCCAACTGGTCTACCCCTCCGCGAATCACACGCGATTCGAACACAGCCTCGGCGTCTATCACCTCGCCTCGCGCGCCCTCTCGCATCTCGGCATCGAAGGCGATGCTGCCGCCCACGTCGAGGCCGCTGCACTCCTCCACGACGTCGGTCACGGTCCCTACAGCCACAACGTCGAGGAAGTGACTCACCGCCACACCGGCAAGTACCACGACGACGTCGAGGAACTCGTCACGCGCGGGACCGTCGGGTCGGTCCTCGACGACCACGGACTCGACCCCAAACGAGTCGCACGACTCGTCTCCGGGGACGCGAAGTTCGGCCAACTGGTCTCGGGGGAACTCGACGTGGACCGCATGGACTACCTCGTCCGCGACGCCCACCACACGGGCGTCCCCTACGGCACCATCGACCACGAGCGCCTGATTCGGGAACTCACCTTCGTCGACGGCGAACTCGTCCTCGCCGAGGGGAACGTCCAGACCGCCGAATCACTCCTCCTCGCTCGCGCCCTGATGAACCCGACCGTCTACGCCCACCACGTCGCCCGCATCTCGAAGGCGATGTTGCGCCGAGCGTCAGAGCAACTGCTCTCAGAACCCGACATCGACGCCCACGAACTCCGGCGGATGGACGACTACGACCTCTTGGTCGGTCTCCGACTCAACCCCTCGACCGCCGACTTCGCCGACCGATTGGCAACCCGAGACCTGTACAAACGGGCCGTCTGGGCCGAACTCTCCGACGTTCCCGGGTCGCTTCTCGACGCCGACCACGAGACTATCGTCGGCTTCGAACGCGATATCGCCGACACTGCGGGCGTGCCTGCCGAGTCGGTCATCGTCGATATCCCGTCTCGGCCGTCGATGACAGAATCGTCCTCGCGGGTGATGGTCAACGGCGAGATTCGGCAGTTAGAACGCGAATCACCGCTCGTTCAGGCGCTTCGAACCGCCCAAGAACAGCAGTGGCGACTCGGCGTGTACGCCCCAGAGGGCGTGACCGAAACGGTGGGCCGCGCCGCCGCCGACGTTCTCGGGTTGGATGTGAGTGGGGCGCTCGTCAACGAGGTCCGAGGCGGTCTGAATACGACGCTCGACGAGTTCGAGTGAGGGTGTCGCCGCCGACGGGCGGGCGGCCGCGTTCCACCTCGATGCGGGAGGTTCAAGCGGCGCGACGACCGAGTCGTGAGCGATGCAACTCGAGGGGACCGTACTTCGTGGCCGGGCGTTCGAACCGGTCGAAGGCAGGGTCGTCGTCGAAGACGGAACGATAACCGCCGTCGAGGAGACGACCACCGATTCGACCGATATCATCCTTCCTGCGTTCGTCAACGCGCACACCCATCTCGGCGACTCCATCGCGAAGGAGGCCGGTGGCGGGCTCTCGCTCGACGAACTGGTCGCACCACCGGACGGGCTGAAACACCGTCTCCTCCGGGCGGCGAGCACCGACGAGAAGGCGGCCGCGATGGCTCGCTCGCTCCGAATGATGGAACACGGCGGGACAGCGGCGTGTCTCGAATTCCGCGAAGGTGGCGTCGAAGGTGTCGACGTCATTCGCCAGGCGCTCGACGGCCGCGACATCGAAGCAGTCGTCCTCGGCCGCGAGACGGCGGATGCGATGCGAGAAGCAGACGGATTCGGTGCGTCAGGGGCACGAGACGCGGAGTTCGGGGAACTCAGAGCCGAAACCGCAGACGCCAGAAAACTGTTCGGCATTCACGCGGGCGAGCGCGACTCACACGACATCACGCCCGCGTTGGACCTCGACCCCGACTTCCTCGTCCACATGGTCTACCCCGAACCCGAGCACCTCCAGCGAGTCGAAGACGACGAGATTCCAATCGCCGTCTGTCCGCGGTCGAACCTCGTCACGGGCGTCGGCGTCCCGCCGATTCGCGACCTCGTCGAGCGAACGACAGTCGCACTCGGCACGGACAACGTCATGTTGAACAGTCCCTCGATGTTCCGCGAGATGGAGTTCACGTCGAAACTGGCCGACGTGCCCGCAGTCGAGATTCTTCGCATGGCGACCATCAACGGTGCGGACATCGCCGACCTGAACTACGGTCTCGTCGAGGAGGGACGCGACGCGAAACTCCTCGTCCTCGACGGCGACTCGGACAACTTAGCCGGCGTGCAGGACGTGGTTCGCGCCGTCGTCCGCCGCGCCGGAATGGCGGACGTAAAAGACGTGTATCTCTGAGCGTCCGACGGACACGTTAGGGTGACTCGTCGTCTGCGGCGAGTTCCTCCGTCGCGGCGGCGTCGTTACCGCCGCGCTTGTGCGAGCGAATCGCGGACAGGAGGACCAGGCCGCCGAGCGACCGGGCGACCGTGATAAATCGGCTGTTCCACTCGACAGTTCCCGACGACTGGTAGCCGAGCCAGCCACCGACTCCGAGATACTGCTTCGGTGCGGCAAGTGCGACAGCCCCGGCAGCACCGACGAAGTCGAGCAGTCGTTGGTACGTCTTGCCCCCGAGGAGGCTAGCGGCGAGGATGACGACACCCTCGACTCGGACAGCGGGGCCGACCCACGACCGGCGCGTACACTCGTCTCGGTTCTCGATGGCGAGCGATTCGTACACTGCGAGCGTTTGCTTGGGAAACACTGCGAGGACGGCTCCGAGGATAGCGAACGCGATTCGTGACATATGTGAACAAACGAGACCAGGGCCAATTAGTTGGGAGGTGATTCCAGTCCCATGAGAACGCTGCGGGGAGCGATGACGAGTTCGGCCGTTATTGTATCTCTATTTGACATTCACCGCAATGGAGCCGACGCCACAGCACCCATACATATTCTCGCAGTACTCCTCCCGTAGCAAAGTGTTATTACCGAACTCGATAATATGTTACCACGTGTCATAGAAATGTACGACCGAATCATCGTCCCAATCGACGGCTCAGACGGCTCAGACCGCGTCGCAGCCCACGCCGCCGCTCTCGCATCAGTACACGGTGCAGAACTCCACGGGGTGTACGTGGTGAACGCCGGGAGCTTTGCAGGGTTGCCGATGGAGTCCTCGTGGGAGGGACTCGACGACCTGTTGCGAGAAGACGCCGAGGCAGCGGTCGAACTCGTCGAGCGCGCTGCGAGAGCGCGGGACATCCCGGTCGAGACGCACATCCTCGAAGGGACGCCGAGTCGCGAAATCGTCGAGTTCGCCGAGCGCGGCGAGTGCGACCTTATCGTGATGGGAACGCACGGTCGCGGCGGTATCGACCGCCTGCTTCTCGGGTCGGTCGCGGAGAAAGTCGTCCGCGCGTCGAGCGTCCCCGTGTTGACTGTCAGAATCGAGGGCGGACAGGAGTCTGACCCACTGGTGGATGTCACGCCTGCTGAATCAGAGGCGGGCGCATCGGCCGATTCGGGCACCGACACCGCGGCAACCGCCGACGAGTAACCTACGTTTCTGCCACTGGACGAAGGTGTTCGCAGTCGCCGGCGTGGACTCGCGTTTCGCCGTCGTCAGTTCGGACGACCAGCGTCCCGGGGTGTTCGATGTCGATAGCTTCGCCTTCGACGACGCCATTCGCCGTGTGGACGCGCACCCGTCGCCCGAGCGTGTCTGCTCGCTCGCGCCACGCCGGAAGCACACTGTCGAGGTCAGCGCGGAGTTCGTCGAAGCGTTCGAGCACTCGCTGGACGAAGATACGGCGCTCGACCGGGCCAGCCTCTGCGGAGACGCTGGTCGCTTCCTCGGGGAGTTCTTCGGGGTCGATGTTGACGTTGATGCCCGGTCCGATGACTAACCACGAGACGCGGTCGGCCTCGCCTTCCATCTCGGTCAGGATGCCGCAGAGTTTTCGGTAGCCACGGCCGGACGCTTGTTCGCCTGAGTCAGATAAGTCACTGCTCACAATCACGTCGTTCGGCCATTTGATACTCGCATCCACGCCCGCTTCACGCGCCGCATCACAGACGGCAACGGCCATCGCCAAGGTGTACAGCGGGGCGAACGCGGGCGGTTCGTCGGGGCGAATGAGCACACTCATCCAGACGCCGCCGTCGGGGGCGGTCCACGCGCGCTCTTTTCGGCCCTTGCTGGCTGACTGCTCGCGGGCGACGACCACGACGTCGCTTTCGCCCTCGGTGGCGAGTTCGCGGGCGGTGTCGTTCGTCGACCCGAGGACGTTATGAAACGCCACATCGTAATCGGCTTCCAGACCGTATTCGATTGCCGGACCGCCGTACTCCGGAACTTCAGTGACGACGTAGCCGTCGCTTTCGCTCTCCACGACGAATCCCTCGTCGCGGAGCGACTCGACGTGTTTCCAGACGGCGGCGCGGGAGATGTCGAGACGGTCGGCGAGTTCGGGACCAGAGACGGGTCCGTTGGCGAGGGCGGACAAGAGGGCGCGTCGCGTGTCGCTCATGCAGGCGGCTACGACGGCGCGAAGAAAGAGGTTCGTGGTTCCTGTCTGGGACTCGCGGTGAGTCGTCTATTCGAGGACGAGAAGCACGTCGCCCATGTCGACGCTGTCGCCCTCGCCGATGAGGACCTGCGAGACGGTGCCACCGCGCTCGGCGACCACGTCGTTTTCCATCTTCATCGCTTCGAGGACACAGACGGTGTCTCCGGGTTCGACCTCGTCGCCTTCGTCGACGTCGACAGAGAGAATCGTCCCCTGCATCTCGGCGGTGATGGACTCGCCGTCACCCTCGATAATCTGCTGTTGGTCGCCACCGCTGTCCTCGCGGCGCTTGCGCGGGCCGGACGATTTCGAGGCGCTGCCACCGCTGACGTCGCCCAGCGGGATGGCGGGCGCGCCGCGCTCTTCGAGGCTGACCTCGAAGCGCTTGCCGTTGACCTCGACGGTGAACGTGCGCTCGGTTACGTCTTCGTCGCTGTCGTCGTTGGAGACGGCGTCGGGAGCCCAGCGTTCGACTGCCGCTTCGATACGGTCGGGGTCGAGGACGTTGTCGAGGTACTTCGTGGTGTGGCGGCCCTCGCGGAACGTCTCGTCGGTGAGCATCAGCCGGTGGAACGGGATAACCGTTCGAAGACCTTCGATTTCGAACTCGGCGAGCGCGCGCTCGGCGCGGGCGAGGACTTCCTCGCGGGTCGAGGCGGTGACGATGAGTTTCGCAATCATCGAGTCGTAGTCGCCGCCGATTTCGTCGCCCTGTCGGACAGCGTCGTCCATGCGGACGCCGATGCCGCCCGGTGGGTCGTAGGTCGTGAGTTCGCCGGTCGCGGGCGCGAAGTCCTTCTCGGGAGCCTCCGCGTTGATACGGAACTCCATGGAGTGGCCTTCGATTTCCACGTCGTCCTGCGAGAAGTCGAGTTCCTCGCCGGCGGCGACGCGAATCTGCCACTTCACCACGTCGAGGCCCGTCACTTCCTCGGTGACGGTGTGTTCGACCTGAATCCGCGTGTTGACCTCCATGAAGTAGAACTCGCCGTCCTCGACGAGGAACTCGACCGTCCCGGCGTTGGTGTAGCCCGCTTCGCGGACCCCGCGACGTGCGGCTTCACCGATGCGCTCGCGCAGGTCGTCTGAGAGTGCTGGTGACGGTGCCTCCTCGATGACCTTCTGGTGGCGGCGCTGAAGCGAACAGTCGCGCTCGCCGAGGTGACGGACGTTGCCGTGTTCGTCGGCGAGAATCTGCACCTCGATGTGGCGCGGCGCTTCGAGATACTTCTCGACGTAGACGGAGGCGTTGTCGAAGTACGCCTCACCCTCGCGCTGTGCCGTCTCGAATTGGTCGTCGACTTCTTCTTCGGTGCGGACGACCTTCAGGCCGCGACCGCCACCGCCACCTTCGGCCTTGATGGCGACCGGGTAGCCATAGTCCTCGGCGACAGCCTTGACGTCTTCGGCGGATTCAGCGGGTTCGGTCGTTCCGGGGACGACGGGCACGTCGGCGTCCTGCATGAGCGAGCGCGCCTTCGTCTTCTCACCGAGTCGCTCCATCGCGTCGGCCGACGGGCCAATCCACTTGAACTCGGATTCTTCGACCTTGCTGGCGAACTCCGCGTTCTCCGCGAGGAACCCGTATCCGGGGTGGATAGCGTCGGCGTCGGCCTTCCGGGCGGCCTCGATAACGGACTCGTGGTCCAGATACGAATCTGCCGCGCGGGCAGGCCCGATGTTGTACGCTTCGTCCGCGTAGCGCACGTGACCACCGTGCTTGTCGGCCTCGCTGTAGACCGCGACGGTTCGGACACCCAGCTCTTCGCAGGCACGCATAACGCGTACTGCGATTTCACCTCGGTTGGCGACGAGAACCTTGCTGAACATTTGCGGTAATCTTTCAGGGAACCACACGTTATTCTATCGGTTTCTCCAACGCACGTCGGTTCGTTCTTCGACAGACGACGATTTACCTGTTCGACCGTGAAGGAAACGCCCGAGAACGTGACGTACAAGCGGAATACCGCGAAAATCGGCCCAAATCCAAACGACCTTATGCGTGTGACACACTACGACACGGGTAATGGCAGTACAAGTCGGAATTCTCGGTGCAACCGGTGCGGTCGGACAGCGATTCATCCAACTCCTCGACGACCACCCGACCTTCGAACTGGCGGCCGTGACCGCCAGCGAGTCGAGCGCGGGCAAGACCTACGGTGAGGCCGCTAAGTGGCGGGTCAATACTCCGATTCCGGACGACGTGGCGTCGATGGAAGTCACTCGAACCACGCCCGAGGCAGTGTCTGACGACGTCGACCTCCTGTTTTCGTCTCTTCCATCGTCTGTCGCCGCGGAGGTCGAACCTGACTTCCTCGACGCGGGCTACGTCGTCTCGTCGAACTCCTCGAACGACCGAATGGCACCCGACGTGCCGCTTACCATCCCCGAAATCAACCCCGGCCACCTCGACCTCATCGAGGTCCAGCGCGACGAGCGCGGCTGGGACGGCGCGCTCGTGAAGAACCCGAACTGCTCGACTATCACGATGGTTCCGACGCTCGCCGCGCTCGACCAATTCGGCCTCGACCGCGTCCACGTCACGACCCTTCAGGCCGTCTCCGGCGCGGGCTACGACGGCGTCACCTCGATGGAGATTATCGACAACGCCATCCCCCACATCGGCGGCGAAGAAGAGAAGATGGAGACCGAATCGCGCAAGCTTCTCGGCAGCTTCGACGGCGCGGAAGTCGCGCTCCACGATGCCGAGGTCAACGCCTCCTGTAACCGGATTCCGACGCTCGACGGCCACCTCGAAAGCGTCTTCGCCGACCTCGAAGAAGACGCCTCGCCCGAGGATGTCGCGGCCGCGATGCGCGAGTACCCCGGTGTCGACCTCCCGAGCGCGCCCGAGCAACTCATTCACGTCTTCGAAGACAACTACCGTCCACAGCCTCGTCTCGACCGCGACCGCGGCGACGGCATGCAAATCTCCGCCGGCGCGATTCAGGCGACCGAGGGCGGCGTGAAGTACAACTGTCTCGCCCACAACACGATTCGCGGCGCGGCCGGTGCATCGGTCCTCAACGGCGAACTCCTCGTCGAAGAAGGCTGGATTTAAACTAAATCCAACTGTCGCGGTCGGTCTCGCGACCGGATTCGTCCGCTGTGTGCTGCCACTCGTGAGCTAACAGCCCGTATCGGAACACGTCCACGTGGTCCCCGTCGACGAACCCCTGGTCGCGGTGGACGCCCTCCTTTTCGAACCCGACGTTCTCTAAGACGCGACACGACGCAGGATTGGTCTCGTAGGCGTTCGCGTACACTTTGTGCAGTCGGCGCTCTTCGAAGGCGTAGCCGCAAATCGCCCGCAGCGCGTCGGTTGCGTACCCGTTGCCCCACTCGTCGGGCGCGACGATGTATCCAACTTCGGACGCACCGGTGGTGATGTTCGGTGGCTTGAGACCGATGGTTCCGACCGGCTGGCCATCGTTGCAGATGACGAAGTTGATGTCGTCGCCATCGCTCCGCGAATCGACCCACTCGCGCTCTTGGGCGTGTGTCACCGGGTCGACGGCGGCGATGCCGCGTCGAACTCGCGGGTCGTTGACGAGTTGGTGAAGAAACTCCACGTCTGACTCGTCGACAGTTCGGAGTTCGACGCGGTCGCCTTCGAGAAAGACTGCACCGGGCATGTCCGTGTTGTTGCGAGGGCAACACTTGAATCCGTCCGTCGCCGAGGGCTGACTCGCGTCGTGAGTCCAGTCAGACACTGTTTTCAGGGAGCACCCGCCGAGCTACCGGTATGCAACGCCGCGGACTCGAAACGGGACTCACAGCCGGTCTGCTCTTTGCCACGCTCGGCGTCGTCGCGTGGGGGTCCGGGTCGGCGTTTATCTTCCCGAGTCTCGGGCCGTCGGCGTTCGTCCTCGCCTTTGCCGTCGGGTCTGAGCGACCACGGGGCAAGCGCGTCGTCGGGGGGCACGCTATCGGTGCGGTCGCAGGGCTCCTCGCCTACACTGTTCTCGCGTCGGGTGCGACACTCACGGCCTCACCACCGGCGTTCTCGCTCGCCGGACTCGGACTCGTCGCCAGCGGTCTCGTGTCTGTCGTCGCCACGAGTTGGGGGATGGTCGCCACCGACACCGTTCACGCACCCGCCTGCGCGACGACGCTCATCGTCTCGCTCGGCTTGCTCTCGACGCCGAGAGAGGTCGGAATCATCGTCGCGAGCGTCGTGCTCCTCGTTGCGGCGGACGTCGTCGTCAGAAAGGCAGCGGCGTCGTCGGTGTTCGACTCAGAACCGACCGTACAGTGAGTACGCGATTGCGACCAGTCCGGCGAGTTCGGTCAGATTCGTGACGATGACGACGGCCGACCCCGGGAGGGACGTGAACGTCGAGAGTCCGAACGAGAACACCGCCGGGACGGCGGTCAGAAGGACGATACCGATGGCGAGAAAGAGCATCGGCGAACTCTCGTTGCGGCGGTAGCCCTGGTAGGCCTTTCTCGCGATAAACAGTCCGAGCAGTGCTGAGGCGACGAAACTGGCGAAGACGAGGGCGACCTGCGTGTCCGACCCCGTCTCGGTTACTTGAAGAGCGATCTGAAGGGCAGGGGCGTATGGTGGGCTCATCGTAGGTCCTCGTAGAGGCGGGTAAAGCGGTCAGCGGTGGACTCTGGCTCCGACTCGCGGGCAACGTCGAGGGTCATCTCCCCGTCTTCGAACGTGACCGTGAACTGGCCGACGTTCGCGCTGTAGACCGAGAAGTGGTGTCCGGACTCGGCATATTGTGTCTGTTCAGAGAGGAGGTCACACGCTTTCAGTGACTCCACGCGGCGATAGACGGTCGGCGGAGACATGTCGTAGGTCTCTGCGAGTTCGGTCGCGGACATGGGTTTCTCGCTGGTTGCGGTGAGAATGGTCCGAGCGTACTCGTCGTCGAGGAGGCTCAGTACCGTCGCGTCGTTGCAATCCTCACTCACGTTCTTCGATGCCACGAGGAGAGTATATAAGATAGTGCCGAGTTTCCACCCTGGAAAGTCGGAGCCAAGCTATTATTTTCCCTTGGCAGATTGACTATACGATGACGCAAACGGAGTCCCGTTCGTTCGACGTTCCCGCCATGCTCACGCAGGCTGTGGGCGCGCCCTTCCACGCACAGACGTACAAGAACCTCCTGTATCTCGTGGCCGCATTCCCGCTCGGCCTCGTGTACTTCGTGACGCTCATCACGACGGGGAGCATCGGCGGCGCGGGTATCCTCTTCCTGTTTGGTGCCCCGCTCGTCGTACTGACGCTTCTTCTCGGTACCGCGTTCATGCGCATCGAGACGGAGAGCGCTCGCCGACTCCTCGGCTTCGACCTGACACACCGAACAGGTGAAGCGACGCTTGACGACGGTCTCGTTCCGTACATCAAAGACCTCGCGACCGACTACGGCACGTATGTCAGTCTCGTCTTCACCTCTGCGAAGCTCTGGGTCGGTATCGGACTGTTCACGGCACTCACCACCTGGGTCTCCCTGACAGTCTCGTTCATCCTGCTCCCGCTGTACTACGACATGCCTGGCGTCACGTTCGGCATCACCGCCGACAACGTGCAGATCCTCCCGGCAATCCAGTTCACCCAAGACCTCTGGACGTTCACCATCGCCGAGCCGATTCATCTCGTCAACGGTGAGGTGACGTCCCTCCAAGGCGCACTTTTGGTTTCCGTCGTCGGTGTCATTCTCCTGTTCGTCGGCCTCAACCTAGTGAATGCGACGGCGTGGCTGCTCGGCTACGTGACGAAACAGGTCGCACCCCACGCGCGGGTTTTCTCCCGCGACTGAGGTCCAGTCCTAAAGCGGCGCTCTCAGGTTGTACGCAGCAGGAGGCCTCAGACATCGAACGTCTCGAACGCCCGCCCCGGCGGCCGGGGTTTCGCGTTCAACTCCCATTCGAGACCGTATTTATCGGTGAACAGCCGGTGGTGTGGCGCGGTGTGTTCGACCTCCAGCCCGGCTGCCTCGGCGCGCTCGGAGATTGCCTCGAAGGAGTCGTCGTCGACGGCCAGCGCGACGTGGTCGACCCTCCCGTCTGCGAACGCCGCTGTCTCGGCTGCGACGGCGAGGGTGAAGTCGTCGCGTCCGAGAAACGACATCGTCGGGGTGATGCCCGCTTCGCGAGCCTCGTCCCAGTCCATATCCTTGGGGAGTGTTCCCGGCTTGTCTCCGCGGACTCCTTCGCGGAAGAGCACCTCCATGTCGAACAATTCCCGGTAGTACGCCTCACCGTCCGGGAGGTCGTCGACGAGGAGCACGAGATGGTGGAGTCCGTGGATGGTCATACTACCTGTCGTTCCGGGGAGGTAATGAGAGTTGGTGGCGATTCCCGACGGCAGTCTGGGGGAGAGAACTGACTCGGACTCACGACTTGTACGCCTCAATCGTAATCCTTCCGTCCGCCTGGATGCCGAACCAGAAGGCACTGAGGATTGTCGCAATCGAGAGCTGTGTCGTCAGGCCAGCCCACGCGAGGAGCGACCACGACGCGAGCGTGACAAAGTAGCCGAGCGAGTTCGTCGAGGTGGTCGCCTCGGAGTCGAAGAGTAGTATCGCACCGACGCCACTCACCCCGGCCAGTATCATCGAGGGGTGGCCACGCAGAAGCAGTGCCCCACTCGCCCCGACGAGACTCACCACGGTACCGACCGCATCACGCGAGATGAACGAGAGGAGCGAAACACCGCTCCCCTCGGTCGATTCGCTGGCGTCATCCATAGACGAGTGCGTTTCGGATGGCCGGATATGACAATTTGGGAATCGGACTGGTGGGGTACGGACCGCGAAAAATATCCAAACTACCGGTCGGATTACTCAGTCTCGGAGATGATGAGGACCTCGATATTGCCACCGTAAGGGTCGTCGATGTGCCCGCTGGCGTCGCGGAAGAGCGCGTGCAGACTCACGTTGACCGTGTCGCCGTGAACGTCAGCGTCGGTCTGAATCTTCTCGGTCATGATGTGGTGGTCCTCGCCGTCGTAGCCGATGTCGAAGCTCTTGATGGCTGTCTCTGCGGCGATAATCCGTCCACGAACACCGACGTCTTTCGAGGCAGTGTACTCGTGTCCTGTAACGTCCGAGAACGAGAACTGGACTGTTTCTAATTCAGTTGGCATTGTGTAACACCGACTAGCAAATGTTTCTGAGACTACAAATACATTATTATATTCTAACTATTTGGTATCGGAATTTGTGCTGTTGGCGGTGCGTCTTGCGGTTTTGTGTTGTGGACGGTGGTCTTAGAGTTCGGGTGGTTTGGTTGTGGGTTTGGGGGGTGGAGAATTGAGATACAGAGGAGGTCTGTAGCGAGGTGTTCTCGGGATTAGATTTGGGGACGAATTGGCCAATCAATTTTGCTTGGTTCTATACCAAATCAGGGTTCCACCACCACACTTTGGTATCTGACATTTTCTGAATCTGAGTCTGATATGCGGACTTCAAAACTCAACTCAGTACTATATCATGTGAATACTTCTGAGGCGTTATCTGCCCCCTCATGTTCAATTGAAAACTCCACCATTGTCTTTCGATTAGTCCGCTGTATAATTCACTTCCACTCCGCTCTGGCTACCGTTATGTGTCTCCCAGCCCACTGTATTAGTACCCTTTGGGAACACAGGGTAAATGGCTAATTCAGAATCCTGACGATTCTGCTAACTCGGGTGCAAAGTCCGAAGCCTTTCCCGTTAATCTCTCAAGGGGTATATTAGCACGTCACCAAGACGTTGCTGACGCCATATGAGGCGTCTAAAACAAGTATCTAGGAGGTGAACACAATCTCCGAAAAGCGACTAATCGTAGTCGCAATCTGTGGGACAATCCTCGTCTTGGCTGGCCGGCCAGAAGGATTTGTCCTAGTCTCGATTGCGGCTACGATGACGACTGAATAGCCTACTGAGCAACCTTTTTTTGCTACTTAGCGGCTTTCAGTGGACACGGTGCGGGATGATAGGGTGTCCGACTGAAGGTATGACTGTGTGACTAATGTAACTTTCTAAAGACCAATTGCACTTTCTGAAACTAAATTTGTATACCACTCTGGACACTCCCGGTACGACTACTTAGGATTAATCGAGACCCTGCATGCAGTAGGTCGCCAGAGACAAACCTGACCCAGAAAAGATATTTGAACGTCGGAAGACGGTCCTCCTCGCTGCGCTCGTCGGCTGCGACTTCCGGGCTCGACGCTCAGCTCCGTGCATAATCCACCCGACGCAAGGAGTTCTCGCCGGAGTCCTGACGGACTCACGGCTCGAAGGGTAGCGTCGGGAAAAGTATGGGACCGCTGAGAGTCGAACTCAGGTCCTACCGACCCCATCGGCAGAGGATACCACTACCCCACGGTCCCAGGGTGCATTCAAAGCGATGCGTGTCTCGCGGTTAAGCCCTTCGTTTCGTCGTCGGGGAGCGAGTGTCTGTCGTGCGAATACGTCGCAGTCATCGACCCAAATCGGGGGATACGACTTTACGCTCGCGCTAACTACTGACAACACAATGCCAAGTGTCCTGGATGCAATCCCGTTCGACCTCCTCTATCTGGGTACGGTAGCCCTCGTCGTCGTCGCCGTCACGGTTGGCGGCCTGCGATGGTGGTCCCTCCGACGCAACGAGGATTCGCACCCACCGGAGCGACAGCCCGAGGAGTCCCACGGCTACCCACTGGCGTCGTGGCGATACGTCTACGACCTCGACAAGCCGGATGCGAAGCGGGCAGTCAATTCCGTCAACGAGCAAGCCGAAACGCTCGCCAAGGCAGAAAAGAAGCGCCGATAGAAACACGACTCGGGGGCGGCCTCCGACGAGAACTCAGACCAGAACGCTCTCTAAGGAGACGACAGTTCCCGATTCCGCGTCGGCGTCGCCGGTAAGTTCGCCCAGACAGACGGCCGAGCCGTTTTCGGTGTAGCACGCTACCAAATCGCCGCGAGAGGCGTCGTCGTCGACGGCCAGCACGCCGGGGGCGTACACGGGCGCACCGTTTGCAACCTCCCGGGCGGCGTTGTCGGCGATGGTGACAGACGGGAGGTGCGTCAGGGCGCGCTCGGCGGGTGAGACGACGTCGCGAATCCACGATTCGTCGCCCTCCTCGGCGAACGCGAGCGCGTCTTTCAGGTCGTGGATATCCACGAGCGTCGTGTCGTCGAAGGGGTCGGTCGCGGTGCGGCGCAGGTGGCCCATGTGGCCGCCGGTACCGAGCGCGAGCCCGATATCGTGACACAGCTTCCGGATGTACGTCCCCGATTCACACCGAATGCGGAGGAGCGCCTGTCGGTCGTTCACTTCGAGGAGGTCGAGGTCGTAGATTTCGCGCACGCGCAGGCGACGCGAGACGGCCGATTTGCGCGGCGGTTTCTGGTAGAGTTTGGACTCGAACTCCGCGACGGTCGATTCGATGTCGGCGGGCGCAGGGCCGTGAAGTTCCAGCACGGAGACGTACTCTTTCGAGCCTTCGAGGAACACCTGCGCCATGCGGGTGGCGTCGCCGAGAAGAATGGGGAGACAGCCGGTGACTTTGGGGTCGAGCGTCCCCGAGTGGGCCGCTCGGTCGAGGTCGGCCATATCGCGGACCCACCCGGTCACCTGGTGGGCCGACGGCCCCGGCGGCTTGTCGAGATTGACGACGCCAAAGGAGAGGAGCGCGTCGAGACTTCGGTCTTCGGGCGGGTCGCGGAGCATGGTCAGAAGTCGTAGCGGACGCCTTCGACGGGATACTTGCCTTCGTCCGCTGCCGGGTCGTACGAGTCGACGACCGCGGTACAGATGGACGTCACCTCTTCGGGACCCCAGCGAGCCGTGTTGAGCGCCACGTCGTAGATAGAGAGGTCCGTGATGTCGATGTCGTAGTACTCCTCGTAGCGAAGCGCCTCGCTCTCTTCGCGGGTGACAGTCTCCTCGCGGGCGATATCTGCGTCTTTGTCCTCGCGGTCGGCGATGCGCTCGGCGCGAACGTCGACGGGAGCGTCGAGCCAGAACCGAAGGTCGGCAGCGTCGCCAGCTAACCAGCCTGCGAGACGCGATTCGAGCAACACGTCGTCGCGTTCGAGTGCGATGTCGCGGAGGCGACGGTCCAGGTCGCGGTCGATTTGGTCGTCTTCTTCTGCGAGTTTGTTGAACTCGACCGCAGACATGTCGTGTTCGGCCGCGAGTTCGCGAAAGATGTCTCCACCGCTGATGTGTTCGAGGTCGAACGCCTCGGCGAGTGCGGCGGCGGTCGTACTCTTTCCGCTGCCCGGTGGACCGGAGACGGTCAGTAACATATCCATGCTCGGGTGGGTCGCCTAAAAGAGGTTATCGTTGGCGACGGCCCCTGTGGGGGCTTCTCACGCCCGAGCGGAGCGGAGAGGAGAAGAAAGTGCGTCCGTCAGGCGGACGACGGCGTCATGTCGATGTTGAGCGCCTTGCGGATAATCTGGGTGAAGCCCATCGAACACAGGAAGTACCAGACAATCCACGCCTGCATGGGACCGAGGACGCCCGCCGTCCAATCGACGGAGCCGACGAGCGGGAGCACGATGTTCTCGGTGATGATGTGCGGCTCTGCGTTCCCGCCGACGCCGATGGCCCAGTACATCCAGAGGAACACCGGAATGGTGAGGAACATAATCCAGACCATCGGGCGGAACTGCTCTTTGAACATCCCCATCTGGTCGCCCATGGCTTCCATCTGCTCTTCCTGGATCTTCTCCAGTGCGGCGTCGTCACCGCGTTCCTTGGCGTCCTTCTGCCGCCGTTGGATGTCCTTCATCCGCTCTTGGTACTTGCCCATCTTCTCCATGTCCATCAGGTTCGCCTGCAGGAGCGTGGAGTAGAGGCCAGTTGCGAGCGCGAGCACCATCACGACGGCGTAGAACGGGAGCATCTCGGCCAGCGGGCCGAGCGCGAGGTCCATAGCGCCGCCGATGATGTTTCGGACTTCGGAGACCGAGTAGCCGAGGAACAGGCCGACGGTCACGACGGCCGCGCCCTTGTCGTACTTCGACCACGAGGAGTCGCCGGTGTCGATAGACGGCGTCGACGTCGACGACGAACTCGTCGAAGAATCGTCGTCTTCGAGACCGGCGCGTGCACCTTCGGGGTCCGCGAGTCGGAAACCCTCCTCGCCGTCGACGAGGATTCCCTTCTCGATGAGACGACCCCACTGACCACTCGTGAGTTCGTCGCGGACGTCCGCCCACTCGACTTCGCCGCCGTCCGCCCGTTCGAGGACGACTTCGACGGCGGTGCGCATGTCGGCGTCTGTGCCGACGAGGTCGCGCACCTTCGATTCGATTCGTGCCATTACGGACTCGTTGGCAATCGGCCGTTATCAAGCTTTTACTCTGTGGGCGTGAGCGCGCACAAGTGAGACTCGCCGCTAGACGGACGATAGCGTCGAAAAAGACGAAATGGAGGCTTACGCGTCGTCGACGATGTCGGCGACGTCCTCGAAGACCTCGTCCGGCGTCTGCTCGCCGTCGACCTCGACGAGGACGCCCTCGTCGCGGTAGTGTTCGATAACGGGAGCCGTGTTCTCGTCGAAGACCGACAGGCGCTCGCGGACGGTCTCTTCGGTGTCGTCGTCGCGCTGGATGAGTTCGCCACCGCACTCGTCGCAGACGCCCGCTTCTTCGGGCTGATTGAACTTCACGTGGAAGTTGGTGCCGCACTCGGAACAGACGCGGCGGCCGGTGAGACGCTCGACGAGTTCGTCTTCGGCGACGTTCAGGTAGACGACAGCGTTGAGGTCCGTAATCTCGGTGAGGTACTCCGCCTGCGAGAGGTTTCGCGGGTACCCGTCGAGAACGTAGCCGTCGGCGTCCTCCAGAGCGGCCTTGACGATTTCGTTGACGACGGCGTCGGGGACGAGTTCTCCCTTTTCCATGAACGACCGCGGCGTCCCGTACTCCGTCTCCATGTCCTTGTTCGCGCGGAGCGCGTCACCTGTGGTGACGTGTTCGACGTCGTACTCCTCGGCGAGTCGCTTCGACTGCGTGCCCTTCCCGGCGCCGGGGGCACCGAGCAGGAGGATGCGCTTTCCCATATCGTCCACCACCCGGCGAGAGCATATAGTGTTGAAGATACGCGCCCAGTTCTGCGACGAAAGTGCTCCATGGTACCGCTTTCGTCCCCTCTCTATCGAGGGCGTCACGAAGGACGAGACCCGAACGACACAGATACAAGAACTATTTGCTGGTTTTTCTGACGTGGAGCGACACGTTCAACGGGAACGACCACGTTGTCACGACTGATGCGTGGCTTACTGTCCAACACTGGTCCCTTCGCGCGGCTGATTGGCTGGTGGCACTCGCTCGACCGTGGGTGGCAGGCGACCACACTCGGTGTCGTGCTGGTGAGCGCCCTCTCCGTTGTTGGGCCGTGAGTGAGGATTCTCGGGGACCGCTCGACGCTGTCCGTCGCCTCCTTCCCGGATTCGCACTTCTCGTCCTCATCGCCACCGCTTCCGTTCTCCTCGCGGACGCTGTTCCGGGCGTGAACGCTCTCCTCCTCGGCGTCGCACTCGGTGCACTTGTCGCAAATACTGCTGGTGTCCCCGACATCGCACAGCCGGGAATCCGAACACGGAAGCTCCTCCTCGAAACCGGAATCGTCCTCCTCGGTGCGCGAATCGCCATCGACGAACTCGTCGCGTCGGGGCCGATGCTCGTCGGCGCTGTCGTCGCGACTGTCGTCGCGAGCGTCGCGTTCGTCGAACTCATCTCACGACGCGTGTTCGGACTCGCCGACGAGATGGGGTCGCTTCTCGCAGCGGGAGCGAGTGTCTGTGGCGTCTCCGCGGCGACGACCATCGCGGGGACCATCGACGCCGACGGAGAGTCGCTGACGCACGTCGTCGCTGCCGTCCTCCTGTTCGACGCACTCACGCTCGCCATCTTTCCCGCCCTCGGTAGCCTCCTTCCGCTGTCCGGGCAGCAGTTCGGTATCTGGGCTGGTCTGAGCATGTTCAGCACCGGCCCCGTCACTGCCGCCGGATTCGCCCATTCGGATGTCGCCGGGCAGTGGGCTACCGTGACGAAACTGGCGCGCAACTCGATGCTCGGCGTCGTCGCGCTCTGGTACGCAGTGCACTACGCGGGCGGGCGCACGGACAGTCTCGCCTCGGCGGCAGAAGGCGTCCCACGGTTTCTCGTCGGATTCGGTCTCGTCGCTGCGGCCGCGAATCTCGGCCTCTTCGACCCGGAGACACTGTCGATAATCGACTCGGCGAGTGGCGCGCTGTTCGCCCTCGCGTTCGTCGGGTTGGGACTCGGCGTTCGGGTCGATTCGATGCGCAAGACTGGCGTGGCACCTGTCGTCGTCCTCGCGGCACATCTCGTGGCAGTGAGTGTCGTCTCGTTGGGGCTGGTCCTCGCCATCTTCTGAAGGGCAGGTACGGCGCGCTAATCGCTCTAGAATCGACACGACGCGGGCGGTTTTTGTACCGAGGGAGTAAACGACCGCTCATGACCCGATTCGAGGCCGACACGTCTCGCGAGCGCCGGAAACTCTTCGCTGACGCAGTCGTGGCGCACCGAAACCGCGGCAGCGCCTTCCTGACTATCGAAGCGGACCGCGACCCTGACCTCGACGGTGAGGACGCTCCCGGCCCGTGGGTGCAGTTCTCCGATAAGACGTTCAACATGGACGTGACCGACGAGGAACTCGACCGGCTGAAAGACCTACTCTCGTCGTTTCCCGAGTTCCGAATCGACCAGTTAGAGAGCCCCGAAGAGGCCGAAGGAACCAACGTTCGCATCACTGCGCGCTCGGACGCGAACCGACTCGCTGGATTCGCCGACGAGGTGTTTCAGGCGGTATACGGCCGTGCGGAAGACTATCGTGCGTGGGTCGTCGCTATTTGACGACCGAACTAAACGAACGTGATATTTCTGCGGCGAATATCACCTATTTCCGGACATGATTTGGGAACTTCTAAACCAGTTGGCTCCCAAGAAAGCGGTATGACTTCCCGACGGTCACGTTGTGGACCGGGCCGTGCTGTCCCGGCACAACACCGCTCCGCCGGGTCGAATCGACTACTGTACACCCCGTATCAATGTGCACGAAACCATGACTGACGAGGTCGAGTCCCTGTTCTCGCGTCCGCTTCTCCCGCTTGCGAACGAGGCGGACGCCGAGGCGAGTTGTGCTGCCGCAGCCCCCCGTATCGTGGCCGAAGGCGGCCACGCGTACGTCGTCCACGTCATCGAGAAGGCTGGCGGTGCCCCCGACAAGGCCAGCGTCGAGCAGCGCGAAACGGTCGCGGAGGACATCTTCTCGCTCGCCCGCGGCGTCGCCACCGAGGCTGGCATCGAACTCGACACCGACCTTCGGTTCGGAACCGACGTCGGCGACGCGATTCTCGATGCTGCCGAGGATATCGACGCGACAGCCATCGTGTTTACGCCCCGCGGCGGCCGGTCGTGGTGGGACCTGTTTTCCGGTGACGTTCGGGACCGACTCGTCCGCAACAGCGACCGCCCGGTTGTCGTGTTGCCAGCACAGCGCGATGACCACTCCGAGACGATAGACGGTGAAACATGACTGACGAAGAACTCGCAAAAGACCTTGGCCCGCTCGCAGCGCTGACGATTGGTATCGGGACGATGATTGGTGCCGGTATCTTCGTTCTCCCCGGTGCCGCAGTCAAAGAGGCGGGGCCGCTCGCTGCCGGTGCATTCGTCCTCGGTGGCACCATTGCCATCTTCACCGCTGCCTCCGCCAGTGAACTGGGGACTGCGATGCCGAAATCCGGCGGTGCGTACTACTACATCAACCACGCACTCGGCCCACTGTTCGGGAGCGTCGCTGGCTGGGGCAACTGGATGGGCCTCGCGTTCGCGTCCGCGTTCTACATGACTGGCTTCGGGCAGTACGTCGTCACGTTCCTTCCCGTCCCGAGCCTGTCTATCGCCGGGATAACTATCTCCGGTGTCAAAATCGTCGCACTCGCTGGCGGTGCACTGTTCGTGTTCATCAACTACGTCGGCGCGAAAGAGACCGGGAAACTACAGAACGCGATTGTTCTGATTCTCCTCGCAATCTTGGCCGTCTTCACCGTGTTCGGCCTGCTGAACGCCGACCTCGCCAAGCTTCGACCGTTCGTCCCGCCGGACAAGGGCATCAGCCCGCTGCTTCCCGTCACGGGCCTCGTCTTCGTCTCTTACCTCGGATTCGTCCAGATTACCTCGGTCGCCGAGGAAATCAAGAACCCCGGTAAGAACCTGCCACGTGCCGTGCTCGGGAGCGTTATCATCGTCACCGCGGTCTACGCACTCGTCCTCGTAACGGTGCTTGCCGCCGTCGACAACAGTCTCGTGGCCGGAAACGAGACCGCAGTCGTCGACGTGGCTCGGCACCTTATCGGTCCGGTTGGTGCAGGGGCGATGCTCTTCGGAGGACTCCTCGCCACGGCGTCGTCCGCGAACGCCTCCATCCTCGCGTCCTCGCGCATCAACTTCGCGATGGGGCGCGACCAAATCGTCTCGTCGGAACTCAACGAGATTCACCCCCGATTCGGAACGCCGTACCGGTCGATTGGAATCACTGGTGGGTTCATCCTGCTTTTCATCCTCTTGGCCGACGTGGGAACGCTCGCGAACGCCGGGAGCGTGCTCCACCTGATTATCTACGGCCTGCTCAACGTCTCGCTCATCGTGATGCGCGTGTCCGACCCCGAGGATTACCAACCGGACTACCGGGTGCCGCTGTACCCGTTCACGCCAATCATTGGGGCGATTACGTCGTTCGCGCTCATCGCCTTCTTCGCCAACACCATCGTCCTGCTTGCGGTTGGATTCGTCGTGTTCGCCATGATTTGGTACGCGGTCTACGCCCGCGGCAAGGCGACGAAGCAGGGCATCCTCGGGAAGTACATCCTCTCGCGGTCGGAGCAGATTCCCGACGCTGCCGTCTCGGCGACCACCTCGGTCCAACCTGACGGTGGCTACCGCGTCATCGTCCCGCTGGCCAATCCCGAGAGCGAGGCCGACCTCATCAAACTCGCCGGGTCGGTCGCGAAAGCGCGGAACGGAACGCTCGTCGGTGTCCACATCGAACAAGTTCCCGACCAGACGGCACTCGAATCTGCCCGCGAAGAATTCGACTTCGCAGAGGCGGACGAACTGCTCGAGCAGGCCCGCATCGACGCCGACGAACTCGGTGTCCCAATCGAGACACACACCATCCTCTCACACCGGTCGTTCGAAGAGGTGTTCGACGCCGCAGAGACCTACAACGCCGACCTCATGGTGATGGGCTGGGGTCCCGACAGTCACGGTGCGCCCGGCCGCGCAGAGAGTGCCATCGAAGAGATGACCCACTCGCTGTCCTACGACGTGTTGGTCCTGAAAGACCGCGGCTTCGACCCATCTCGCGTGCTCGTCCCGACCGCCGGTGGCCCGGACTCCGACCTCTCGGCGTCCGTCGCCAACGTCATGCAGGAGTTCTACGACTCTGAAGTGACGCTCCTGCACGTCGCCGACGACAAACAGGAGGGTGAAGCCTTCCTCCGCGAGTGGGCCGAAGAGCGGGGCCTCGGCGATGCCAAACTGGTCGTCGAGACCGGCGATGTCGAGCGGGCAATCGAGTCGCACGCGGCCGATTGTTCGCTCCTGTTCATCGGTGCGACCGAACGCGGCTTGCTCTCACGCCTCGTCAGAGGGGCGCTGGTGCTGAACGTCGTCGACGACGTCGAGTGTTCGGTTCTCCTCGCCGAACAATCCAGAAAGCGGAGCCTCCGCGAGCGGCTCTTTGGGTCGGACTGAGACGCGCACCCACTACTGCGAATCGAGTTTCTGTTTTCGGCGATTCGCCGTTTTCGATGCTTGTTTAACGCAGCGAATTTCCAACGCAGTTTAATTTGATATGAGTTCACCCCCACCACGGCATCTATAATCACCCCTCTCGTACCGAACTCTATGTCGAGTACATCGGGTCTGACGTTCGACACGGTGGACGCCCCGGTCGAGGCGGAGGGGAAGTACGTCGATGTCGGCGACGTGACGCTGTATGCCGTCGAGGCAGGGCCTGAAGACGGTGACTTGGTCGTCCTTCTCCACGGTTTCCCGGAGTGTTGGTACGCGTGGAGCGAGTACCTCCGCCCGTTGACGCAGGCGGGATACCGGGTCGTCGTTCCCGACCAACGGGGCTACAACCTGAGCGACCACCCGGCAGCCGTCGATGCCTACCACATCGACGAACTCGCGAGCGACGTCGTCGGCCTTATTCGGGCGCTCGGCAAGGAACGCGCCCACATCGTCGGCCACGACTGGGGCGGTGCCGTCGCGTGGTGGACCGCGCTTCATCACCCAGACCGAGTCCACTCGCTCACCGCGATGAACCTCCCGCACCCAACCGTCTTCGCACGGCATCTGCGACGTGACCCGGCACAACAGCTCAAGAGTTGGTACGTGCTGTTCTTCCAACTCCCAAAGGTTCCAGAGTTACTCGCACCACTCGGTGACTATGCCCTCCTCGAACGGACACTTCGGGATTCGGCACTTCCGGGAACATTCACACCGACGGACCTCGAACACTACCGGAAGGCGTGGGCTGTCCCCGACGCCTACGGGTCGATGGTCAACTGGTATCGTGCTGTCGTGCGCAGTCGGCCAGAACCACGAGAGACACAGGTCGATGCGCCCACGCTCGTCGTCTGGGGGAAGCGCGACCGATTCCTTCGCCAGAAGATGGCCAGAGAGAGCCTCACGTACTGCGCCGACAGTCACCTCAGGACGTTCGACGATGCGACACACTGGGTCCACCACGAAGAACCGGTGGCGGTCGCCCGGGCGCTGGTCGACCACTTCGACGACGCGTGGCGGACACCGAACAACACGCCCGACGAAGCCGGCCACCGACCAATCTAAGTCGGGCATCGTCTCGGTTCTGTGGGTGTACTGCGAAGCGGCTCACGTGTGAACGACAGCGAAATCGTCAGTCAAAAGTAGGGTCTGTTTGGGTGTTCCTCGATTCCCCTATATAGGTCCACCGAGGGAACTTAGCGAGGTTCTTGTATCACCGGCCAAGAGACAGCAATGACGCGGGAGCAGTCCGGTGGTGGGAGTTTTGTATCCCTTCGTACCGCGCCGCGTCCTTCTTCATGAGCAGGGACGGGGGACCGTCCCACTTTCCTACCACTCAGAGATGGGATGAGTACGTTCTTACTCACGCGCCGCTGAGCGCGAATATGACCGACCTCGGAAAGGTCGACCGCGACTTCTTCACCGAGTACATCTACCCCCATCTCGGTGCCTCCCGAGACGACGTGACGCTCGGCCCGACACACGGCGTCGACTTCGGAGTGCTCGATATCGACGGCACCGCCGTCGCGCTCGCGACCGACCCACTTTCTGTCCTCCCGGAACTCGGCTTCGACCGTGCAGGTCGATTCGCACTCGACATCGTCCTGTCGGATGTCGCCGTCTCCGGTCTCGACCCATCACATCTCGCCATCTCCTTTACGCTCCCTCCGGAGATGACAGACGACCAGTTCGCCGAACTCTGGACCGCGATGCACGACGAGGCCGACGACCTTGGTGTGAGCATCGTCACCGGCCACACGGCCCGCTATTCGGGCTGTTCGTACCCGTGGGTCGGCGGCGCGACCGCCCTCGCAGTCGGCGACCACGACAACCTGATTCGCCCCGACGGTGCCCGCCCCGGCGATGACGTGCTCGTAACCAAGGGTCCGGGCGTCGAGACTACTGGCCTCCTGACGACGCTCTTCCCGGAGGGGTTCGACGACCTCGACCCGGCGGTCCTCGCCACTGCACAGGACAGGCTAGACGAGACTGACGCCGTCCGCGACGCCATGACCGTCTCGGCCGCTGGTGGTCGCAACGTCCACGCCATGCACGACGCCACCGAAGGCGGCCTCTACGGCGCACTCAACGAGATTGCGAACAGTGCTGGCGTGCAACTGGAGATAGACACGTCGAGCATTCCATTCAGACCCGGCGTCCGGGACGTCTGTGACTACCTCGACATCGACCCGTGGCACTCGACGACTGCCGGAACGCTCGTCATCGCCACGGACCCGGCTGTCACCGACGATGTGCTCGCCGCACTCAGTTCGCGCGGGACACCAGTCGGTGTCGCGGGAACTGTCGTCGATGGCGATGGTGTCGTCGTCGATGGCGAGCGAGTCGAACACCCCGACGTCGACCCGGCGTGGGACGCCTACGACCGACTGGCTGGCAGACGCGACGACTAACCACCGACAGGAGTCCTCGAACTATCCACCCCGAGGAGTATGCCTTGCCGTATGGCTCGCGAACCTACTTCGCAGAAAACGCCGTAGTAGTGAGTATGAGTGACGGCGACCCAATCACCATCGCAGACGCTCGTGAGATGGACGTGGCAGACCCGCTTTCGGACCTACGCGACCGCTTCTACATCCCCGATGGCGACCTCTACATGGACGGGAACTCGCTCGGCTTGCTCTCGAAGGACGCCGAAGCAACCCTCGAACACGTCGTCGACGAGTGGCGCGAACTCGCCATCCGCGGGTGGACCGACGCCGACCCCGACTGGCACAGCTACGGCGAGCGACTCGGCGCGCGTCTCGCCCCGCTCGTCGGCGCGAACCCAGAGGAAGTCGTCGTCGCGAACTCCACGACGGTCAACATCCACACGCTCGTCGGCACCTTCTACGACCCCGACCGCGGCGAGAAAATCGTCGTCGACGACCTCGACTTCCCGACCGACCACTACGCGATTCGGGCGCAACTCCGCCAGCACGGCCGCGACCCCGACGACGCCCTCCGAGTCGTCGAGAGCCGCGACGGCCGAACTATCGCCACCGAAGACGTGCTCGACGCCATCGACGACGACGTGGGGATGGTGTTTCTCCCCTCGGTCCTCTACCGGAGTGGCCAACTGTTCGACATCGAGGCTATCACCGAGGCGGCCCACGACGCAGGCGCGCTGGCCGGATTCGACCTCGCGCACTCGGTTGGCGCGGTCCCCCACGACCTCTCGGACATCGGCGTCGATTTCGCCGTCTGGTGTAACTACAAGTACCTCAACGCCGGTCCCGGTGCGATTGCGGGTCTCTACGTCAACGAGCGGCATTTCGGCGTGACGCCCGCGCTCGCCGGCTGGTGGGGCAACGACAAGGAGACGCAGTTCGACATGGCGCTGACCTACGACCCCGAACACTCCGCCGCCGCGTTCCAAACCGGGACGATTCCGATTCTCTCGACTGCGCCCCTCGACGGCGCACTGGATATCGTCGAAGACGCCGGTGGCGTGGCCGCGCTCCGCGAGAAGTCCCTCGCGCTCACCGACTTCCTCATCGACCTCGTCGGCGAGAAACTGCCCGACTGCGAGGTCGGCACCCCGCGCGACCCGGCGGCCCGCGGCGGCCACGTTGCGGTCGAACACCCCGAAGCGTACCGCATCAGCCTCGCGCTCAAGGAGCGCGGTGTCGTCGTGGACTTCCGCCAACCGAACGTCATTCGCATCGCGCCGATTCCGTCCTACGTCGGCTTCGAGGACGTGTTTCAGGCGGTCGAGCACTTGCGTGAGGTGCTTGATGAAGGAGAGTACGAGGAGTTTGCAAAGCAAAGCGGCGGGGTGACGTAATTCGATGCAGTCAGAAATATAACAAGTTAGCAGAACACGTTCGTATGGACCCCGAGACGCAACTCCTGTCGATACAGCGGTGGCTCATGTTCATCTCGCTCCTTCTCATCGTTCAGACCTACTACATGACCTTGAGTAACTATTCAATTTTCTCCGGTGTTTTATTACCTCTTCTCGGCATGCTCGGTTTCTTCGTCGTCGTCTGGTTCGGGCTGACGTTCGTCCAGTAGCTATCGTCGAGAGAAGAGGAGAGCAGCGTTCCGAGTCTTGGACTCGCCCGTTTACCAGTCGATAACTTCCTTATCCCGCCAGAATTTCCCCGACGGGCTGCCCGCTTCGAATCTCGCAAGCCACGTCGGTGTCTCGGCACCCTTCTCTACGGGGCGGTCGGCTTCCTCGCCGCCCATGTCGGTTCGGACCCACCCGGGACAGACCGAGTTGGCGATGAGTCCATCCTCACCGTACTGGCCGTCGAGGTAGACGGTGAGGCCGTTGAGGCCGGTTTTCGAAATTCGGTACGAGGGGAAGCCACCGGATTGGCCTTCTTCGAGCGCGCCGAGTCCGGACGAGACGTTGACGACGCGACCCGCGTCGCTCTGAAGGAGGAGCGGAACGGCGTGCTTGCACATGAGTACCGGCCCGCGAAGGTTGACACCGAGGGTGCGGT
Source organism: Haloferax elongans ATCC BAA-1513 (assembly GCF_000336755.1). Lineage (GTDB taxonomy): Archaea > Halobacteriota > Halobacteria > Halobacteriales > Haloferacaceae > Haloferax > Haloferax elongans. The sequence continues at coordinate 160,977 of NZ_AOLK01000022.1, forward strand.
CGATTTTGTCAGTCGGTTCGGCGACGATGTCTTCCTCATCCCCGCCGATACCGGCGTTGTTGACGAGGATGTCGAGTTTCCCCTGGTCGGCGAAGATGCCATCGACGACGTCCTTGATGTCGCCTTCTTGGGTCACATCGAGGAGGACGCGCTCTGTCCCCTCGGGCGTCTCGTTCGTGACGCTTCGGGACCCGGCGTAGACCGTCGCACCGAGGTCGCGGAGGTTTTCGGCGATTTGGCGGCCGAGCCCCCGATTCGCGCCCGTGACGAGGGCGACCTGTCCGTCGAGGTCGTCGTAGATGTCGGGTTCCATGCGAGTCCGTGAGCACTCACCCGGGTTATTCTCACCGAAAACGACCGAACGGGAAAGCCGGAGTCAGTCGATGTCGATATCGAGTTCGCGGAACTCGTCGCCGGTCCACTCGTGAGCGGTGAGTCGCCCGTCAGGAGTACAGATGAGATAGACGTACCCCGGCCACGACGCCTGCTCGCGGTCGGCGGCGCTTGGGACTGGCTCTGATTCTGGGTGAGAGTGATAGAATCCGACGACTTCGTGACCCGCAGCCTCGGCCTCGTCGAAGGCGGCGACCGTCTCCGAGGGGTCGAGTTCGTAGGCGACGCGTGGCTCGTCGGCCACGTTCGAAATGGGGAGTGAGGCGGAGATGGTAGTGGTGGTTCGGTCGCCGACGAGGACGCCACAGACTTCTGCTGGAGGGTCGCTGGCGGCCCCGTCGCGTGCGTGCGAACGAATCTCGTCGCGGGCGGATGCGGCGAGCGAGAGCTTACTCGAAGTCACGGCGCATCGCGATTTCGAACCACGGGCAGAGACGCAGTTGACGGTACCACTTGGGGTGGTCGTTGAGGTGCTCGTAGTCCACCCAGAGCATGCCGGCAATCTCGTCTTCGTCGGGGTCGAGCGAGGTGTCTTCGAGGGTGACCTTGAGCACGGCGCAGACTTCCCATTCGAGACCGGAGTTGCCGTAGTAGCGCTTGTACTCGAACTTGTCCGTCACGCGCAGGTCGGAGTACTGGTCGGGCGTGATACCGAGTTCCTCTTCGAGGCGCTCTTCGGTCGCTTCCTCCTGCGTCTGTCCCTCGACGGGGTGGGAGGCGACGGTGCCGTCCCAGTGGGTGTCCCAGAGACGCTTGTTCGGCGCACGCTGGGCGAGAAGGAGTTGCCCCTCTTCGTTGAACACGAGACACGTGAAGGCCCGGTGGCGGATGCCATCGCCCGTGTGGGCGTCGAGGCGGTTGACCGTTCCCTCGGCGTTGTCGTCGGAGTCGACGGCGATGACGTCCTGTTCGGCGTTCTTGTGGATTTCAGTCGCTTGAGAGGCCTGTGTGTCGCTCATGTCACGTTCGTCGAAGTCGGGGGACAACTAAGCTTCGATGCGACGCGGTGAGGTCGGCGCGTGGAGTGCGGTCCTCAGCCTAACCGTTTCCTCAGCCCAACCGTTCGTCGAGAATGAGGCGCGTCTTCGTACTCTTCACGTCGTCGTGCTCGCGCGCTCGCGTGATGAGTTCGTTCACGGCGCGGGTGTCGGCGGCGTCGACGACGAGGACGATATCCTCCTCACCGGAGACCTGCCAGACGAAGTCGACGTCCTTCCAGTCGGCCATGCGCTCGGAGACGCTGTGAGTGTCGACGTCAACCGCGACGGTCACCTCTATCATCGCCTTCAGGTTTCCCGTCCGGGTCGAGATCGTGAATCGCTCGATGACGCCTTCTTCGACGAGTCGCTCGACACGGTTTCGGACCGTCCCTTCGGACGTTCCGACTTCGGCCGCAATCTCCGTGTTCGGGGTTCGTGCGTCCCGCCGGAGGATGTCGAGGATTCGCCTATCCAACTCGTCCATATCTTTCCTGGCCACCCCAGCGACTTACCGATTACGAATTTCGTAACTCGGCTTCGAAAGCAACACTTATGCACCCGTGTTCCGTTCGTTTCTCGTAATGTCGGACGCCTATCTGGCCCTGGAAGACGGCCGCGTGGTCGAAGCGCGTGGTCGCGTTCCGGGACGTACACGTGGTGAACTGGTGTTCACGACTGCATACACCGGGTACGAAGAGAGCTTGACTGACCCATCCTACGAAGAACAGGTTCTCACCTTCTCGTACCCTCTCATCGGGAACTACGGCGTCCGAGCGGAGCGATTCGAATCCGACCGGGTTCACCCGCGCGCCGCTGTCGCCCGTGAGTTCACCGAAGAAGTCGTCGAGTGGCTCGCCGAGGAAGACGTCCCGGCGGTCGACCACCTCGACACGCGCGACCTCGTCACGTCGATTCGCGAGGAGGGCGCGATGAAAGTCGGTATCGCGGTCGGCGACGACGCGACGCCCGAAGCCGCAAAAGAGGAACTGGCCAAGTGCAAGGGTATGAGCGACCACACCGAAATCGGCGCACAGGTCACGACGCCCGAGCCAGTGACCTACGAGGGCGACGGCGACACCACCGTCACGCTCGTCGACTGCGGTGCCAAGCAGTCTATCGTTGACTCGCTCGTCCAGCGCGGCGCGACGGTCCACGTCCTTCCGTACGACGCGTCGCCCGAAGACGTCGACGCGCTCGACACCGACATCCTGTTCATCTCCAACGGCCCCGGCGACCCCGAAAACTACGAGCCGACCCACGAACTCGTCGATTACTTCGCAGGCGACGTTCCGATGGCGGGCATCTGTCTCGGCCAACAGATTATCGCCAGCGCGCTCGGCGGCACCACCGAGAAGATGGCGTTCGGACACCGCGGCGTGAACCAGCCCGTCCGCGACATCGAGACGGGTCGCGTCGTCATGACCACCCAGAACCACGGCTACACCGTTGCTGACCCAGGTGAACACCTCGACGTCACCCAAATCAACGTCAACGACGACACTGCAGAGGGCCTCGCGAGCGAGGAACTGGACGTCATCACGCGCCAGTACCACCCCGAAGCCCACCCCGGCCCGAACGACACGCTCGACTTCTTCGACGACGTCCTCGCGATGACGGAGTCAGAGGGAAACGGGCGTAAGCGGCGCGTCGTCGCCTCGGACTGACCGAACGGACGTTTTCTTTTTTCGACGTAGATAGCTCTGTGTAGCTCCCGCTTTCTCGACACTGGTCGCTGTGCATCCCTTCCGATTGTCCTCGAACGACAGACAGTCACCCCACAGAAAGGCCAAAGATGCTTGGGAGTCATTATTAGCCATGGAGGAGGTGTCGTTTCTCGAACTGGCGTTCGACGAACTACCGACAGAAGTCGCGATACTCGATAGCCACGGCGACATCGTCTACACGAATCGAGCCTGGCGAACGTTCGCCAGCGCGAACGACTACGTCGGATCGCCGGACTCGCTTGGCGTCAACTATCTAGACACGTGCGACGCTGCCCGTGACGACGAGGCAGTCGCGGGCGTCGTCGCCGACGGGATTCGGGACCTCCTGCAGGGAACACAGGACCTCTTTACGGTCGAGTACCCGTGTCACTCGCCGTCTGAGTTTCGGTGGTTCACGATGCAGGCGGTGCCGTTCGACACACCCAGACACGGCCGGTTCGCCCTCATCGTCCACCAGAACATCACCGAGCGTCGCCTCATGGAGTTGCAGATAAGCGGGAAGAATCGTCAACTCGCGATGCTCGTCGGGTTCCTCTCGGCGGAGCTTCGTGAACCGCTCTCGTCGGCGATGGAGACTGCTAGTCGGCTGGTCGCCACCGATGGTGCAGACGCCGCGGTGCTCGCCGAGGCCCTCAAGCGTATGGACAGCGTCGTCGAGCAGAGCGTCGCGCTGTCGAGCCATACCGCACGAGTCGACACGCAACCGGTCGACTTCCGGTCGGCAATCGAAGTCGCGTGGGAGGATATCGACCCCGCCGGTGCGTCGCTTCGAATCGTCGGACGCGGGTATCTCATGGCCGACGCTCACCTCTTTGGGTTGTTCTGTAAGTTGCTTCTAAACCACAGCAGCCATCGGGGCGCGACCGCCGCGTCCCTCTCGCGAATCATCGTCGGCACGACCAGCGACGGGTTCTTCATCGACGACGACGGCCCGCAAATGTCGGCCAAAGAGCGCGCTCAATTCTCCGACGACGAACTTCTCGGTGCCGACTACGAGATGGTCGACACTGCAATCGTCTCCCGCATTGCCGACCTCCACGGGTGGGGGCTCGAAGTCACTGACTCCGAACTCGGCGGTTCGAGATACGAAATCGACGGGGTGACGTGGACCTGAGCGTGTCGACGGTGCGGCCTACGTGAGGTCCGCTTCCATCACGAACGTCGGCTCGTCTGCGAGGTCGCTTCGGGCGAGTGCAACGTCCGAGAGCCATTCGAGTGCTTCCGGGACGAGCACTCGCGTCCGGTCGGCACCGACCGCCGCGGCGTCGCGGCGAATCGCGTCCATGAGGGCACGGCAGGCGTCCGCGTCGGTCCACGCGGCGACTGCGTACTCCGCCCACGTCACTTCCGCCCCGTCTTCGGGTTCGCGAGTGTAGGTTCGAACTCGGTGGGTGAAACCCGCGACTCGCTCGTCGGCGACGACGAAGAGACGGTCGTCGGCCGCAGCATCGTGAAGTCGCTGGCGAGTCAACTCCGAGAGCGCCCACGACTCGTCGGGGTCGAGTGCGAGCCCGGAGAGTTCGGTTCGCATCTCGCTGCCGGTCCAGAGCGCCCACGCCGCGTCCGCATCGTCGCCGACGCGGTAGTCGAACTCGCTGCTTCCGGCGTCAGCGTCCGGTTCCGGCATCGCCCACCGGAACTCCACACCGGGTTCGAACCCGACGTGACGGGCGTTCGCGAGACTGGGCATGTTCCACGAGTGAATCATGTTCCGAGCGCGACGTGCGCCCTGCTCGCGCGCCCAGTCGAACAGCGCGTGGGTGAGCGTCGTCGCAATCCCCTGCTCGCGGTAGTCGGGGGCGACGCGCATCCCCTGTGCCCACGCCTCGTACTCCGAGAGCATGACCATCTGGGCGATGGCGGCGATATCGTCGGAGGGCGTCTCGTCGCCCATATCGACGAGGAGGGTCGCCTGTGTGGGGTCGTCAGGGGCAATCCAGTCGTGGTAGATGTCGGGGATATAGTCCGAGCCGTCGCGGTCGGCCCACGTGTCGCGGGTGAACGCTGCGACCGCGTCGTAATCCTCGGGTCGAGCGGGGCGTATCTCCATCAGGTCACTCCCACGGCACGGAGCGCTGTGTCAACTCCCCGGCGAGGTCTCGGCCCATCGCCTCTGCGGGGTCCGAGAGGTTCGCAAGCGCCCACATGAGCTTCACTTTCGCCGTTCCCGGCAGGGTGTCTCCGGCTTCGACGACGCCCGCATCGAGCAGGTCGCGGCCCGTGTCGTAAACCCGGTCGCAGACGCGCCCTTCGAGACACTGCGAAGTCATCGCGACGACAGTGCCGTCGTCGACGAGTTCCTCGATACGCGGGATGAAGTCGGTGTGGACGTGTCCGAGACCCGTCCCCTCGATGATGAGGCCGGACTTCTCGTCGAGGTAGTCCAGCGCGGCGATGTCCATCCCGGGCGTGAACTTCACGAGTTCGACCTCGTCGTCGAGGTCGGCGTGGAGTGCGAGGTCGGTCTCGCCTCGCGGCGTGTAGCCACGACGGAACGTGATTTCCTCGCTCTCGTAGTCGACCTCACCGAGTGGCTTCGCGCCGATGGTCTGGAAGGCGTCGCGGCGCGAGGTGTGGTTCTTGCGGACGCGCGTCCCCTCGTGGAGGGCACAGGCGTCGTCGGACTCGGAGGCGTGCATGCAAATCATGACCTCCGCTGCGTCGCCCTTCGCGGCCTCGACGGCGCAGACCGCGTTCATAACGTTGTCTGAAGATGGGCGGTCCGCCGAGCGCTGGCTTCCCGTGAACACGATGGGAACGGGCGTATCGAGCATGAACGCCAGCGCCGACGCGGAGAACTGCATCGTGTCGGTCCCGTGCATGATGACGACGCCGTCGGCTCCGGCTTCGATTTCCTCGACGACGGCCTCCGCGAGGTCGAACCACACGTCGGTCGTCATGTTCTCAGACAGGATGTTGGCGACGACGCGGCCGCGGTAGTTCGCCCGCCCTGCGAGGTCCGGGACGGCCCGAAGCACGTCTTCGGCGTCGAACTGGGCGGTCACCGCACCCGTGCGGTAGTCGACGGTCGAGGCGATGGTCCCGCCGGTGGAAATAAGCGAGATGGTCGGCAGGTCCTCGTCGAACTCGATTTCGGAGGTCCCGTCGCTGTCGGTCTGTGCGTCTTCGATGTCGTACACGTCGGTTTCGAGTACGTCGACGTCTGCGTCCTCGCGCGCGATGCCGATGTTGTACCCGCCGTCGAGCTTGACGACGAGGTACTCCTCCGTCGAAGAGGGCATCAGGACGCCTTCGTTCGTGACGCCCGCGCGGGTGACGCGGACGAGGTCCCCTGCGTTCATATCGCGGGATACCGCGGGGTCAGACTTCAAACCCACCTTTTTACCGGAGGGATGGCAGCGCCATCCCTCCGGCAAAAACCTGTCTCCGTGAGCGTGAGCGAACGGAGGCTCGTGAGACGCAGCGCGTCTCACAGTGGACCAAAAAGAGCCGAAAAGCTCGCTTCGCTCGCTTTCGGTACGGTAGCTGGAGCGATTTTCCTCAACGGCACATTCCGACGAAAGTGCATAAATGGCAACCAAAAATCATTTTGTCCCAAGGGTCGTCGGCTACAGTATGCCCTCCAGCATACTCCTCCAGTCAGGCGGCGGCGCAGGTGCGGTGTTCTTCCTCTTCTTCCTCGTGACGATTGGGTTAGCCGTTTGGACGTACAGCGACGCGCGGCGGAACAGCGGTCACCCAGCGTTCCTCTGGGCCATCGTCGTCTTTCTCGCCCCAATCCTTGGAATCCTCCTGTACATCCTTCTCGGCCGGAACTGACGGGACTGCGACCGCGACGACTCGGTGACGGTCACCGTGGCAAAGACATTGTAACGCTAGTTTCTGACGAACAGCGCACGCGGCACAAGAGCCATCAGCCTCCCGGCCGTCCTGACACACATGCAACGGTCAGACCAACGCGAGTCTGAGCGGTCCGCCGAGGACATCCTCTCGGACCTCGACCTCGGCGAGGACGAGTCGTCGTCGCCGCCGCCGACACAGTCGGGCGGCGGGAAGACAGGACGCTTCGATGGCCTGTTTTCTGCCCGGACGTTCCTGCTCGCGCTCGCGCTCTCCATCGGCGGCCTCGTCGTCGGCGGTGCCATCCCCATCGTCGGCTTCATCGGCCGCTTTGTCGGTATCGCCGCTGCCGGGTTCCTGCTCGGACTCGTCGGCTCGAAACGCCGGTACGTCGAAATCGGACTGGCCGGTGCCATCGCTGCGGGGCTCGCGTTCGTCCTCTCGACGCTGGCTTCGGTCTTCGCGCCGTTTGCGGTGCAGTTGCTCGCAGACTATGGGCTCGCCATCGCGGGCGTGGGTGCACTCAGCGGAGGGCTCGCAGGGCTCGTCGGACACTATCTCGGGCGCGACCTGCGCGACGGGCTGACCCGCGACGTCTGAAAAAAGCTGTCGTCAGTGGTCGGCTGTCGACGACGCGATATCCCACCTGTCGCCGTCGTAGGTGACGAGGCCGTTGTCGGCGAGGTGGCGGAGTGCGGCGTCGACCGCTTCGGGGTCGGCGTTGACGTCGCGCGCGACGCTCTCTGTCGCGCTCGACCCGTTCGCCAGTGCCGCGAGAATCTCCGCGTAGAACCGGCTGTCTGCGTCGACGCCGAGGCGGTCGTTGATGCGGTCTAACACCTCTGTTTGTTTTCCTTGCACCCAGCGCTGTGCGAGCGAGAGTTCGTTGTCGAGGTCCTCTAACTTCCCGAGTTCGCGTGCGAGTTCGGCGATGTCGTCCGTATCGCTATTGTCGAGTTCGAGTGAGACGTGTGGGCACCGCCCGGCCATGTCGAGGCTCGGACTCGGTGGGTAGGCGCTCTTGGCACCGAAGCCGTAGCGCGAGACGTTGACCTCCAGTCGGAGGTTTCGAGAGATATGAAAGTACTTGCGGCGCTGGTCGTCGGTCCGGGACTCGATGAGCCCCGCGTCTTCCAGCTTCCGAAGGTGGTCGATGACCGCCTTCGGGCTGACGCCGAGGTACTCGCTGATCTCGGTGACGTAGCACGGTTTGTGCGAGAGCAACCGGAGGATTCGTCGCCGGTTTTCGTTCCCGAGTAAGTCGAGCAGTACCGCGGAGTCCATTATCCGACCATAGTCCGTGGGCGGGCAAAAGCCCTTCTCATAGACAATGGACCGCAGTCGTGCGATTACTGTTTCTGTGGAACAGTGTTCCCGTCTGGTGTCCGGTCGAGGCGGTCGAACGCGCGGGCGGCAAGCGCCACCGCGACAAACGACAGTGCAACGGTAATTCCAGCCAGTAAGAGGCCAGCGTCGTACTTCAGCGGCGGGTAGTAGCCGAACCCGTAGTCGAACACGTCGTTGACGAGCGCGAGCGTGAGCGCAAAGGCGAGCGCGCCCCGCGTCGTTGCGCCGTATCGCGGGACGAGATACGCGCCGACGAGAAATCCAAGGTGGGTCAGCATGATGCCCCAGTAGTCCCAGAGCGCAGCTCCGGAGAAGCCAACATAGAGGTCTGGTCGAAGGTTGAGGGCGACGAACGTCCAGATGCCGTACTTCACGAGCCAAACGAACGCGAGCGTGTGGAGATACGCGAGTGGGCGGTTGACCGGCGCGTCCGAAACCGATCGCCCAAGGTTCGGAAGCAACGTCGCAGCCGAGAGCGTCAACAGCGCGAGCGCGGTCGGTGAGTCACCGAAAAGCGGGTAGAGAAACGTCGGAAGGTCCGAAAGCGACGGGTCAGAGTGGACGTAGAAGCTCACGCCGACGAGAAACGCCGACCCGGTGAGGACAAGAAAGACGACGAGACTGGGTCCGTTTCCGAGGTAGTACTCGACCCACTCGTCGACCCGTTCGTCGAAATCGAAGTCACGACGGCGCATCGGCAAAATCGAGGAGGCGGCAGGAGAAAAGGCCGTCGGGCTTGCTTCCAGTACCCCGCACACACCACTGTTCGTGACTGCCGAGAGCGAAGGACAATTAGCCGGGCACACTGAATGGCCGATAATGAAAGCAGCCCTCGTCATCCTCGACGGTTGGGGTCTCGGCGACCACGACCGCCGAGACGCCGTCAAGGCAGCGAACACACCAAACTTCGACCGCTATCGCGACACCGGAGCCTTCGGCACGCTCGTCACCGACGGACGTCGCGTCGGCCTCCCGGACGGGCAGATGGGCAACAGCGAAGTCGGCCACCTCAACATTGGTGCCGGTCGCGTCGTCAAACAGGCCTACACGCGCATCGGCGACAGCATCGACGATGGCTCGTTCTTCGAGAACGACGCGCTCACGGGCGCGTTCGACTACGCCGAGGAGAACGACGGCCGCATCCACTTCATGGGGCTCGTCTCCGACGGGGGCGTCCACTCCGACCAAGAGCACCTTTACTCGCTCATCGAACTCGCTGCAGACCGCGGCATCGAGGCCGTCACCCACGCCTTCACCGACGGCCGCGACACCAGCCCACACGGCGGCGAGGAGTATCTCTCGGCCCTCGAATCTGTCGCGGCCGAACACGGCACCGGACAGGTCGCGACCGTCAGCGGGCGCTACTACGCGATGGACCGCGACGAGAACTGGGAGCGCACCAAGCGCGCCTACGACGCCATCGTCGAGCGCGAAGCCGGGTGGACCGCAGAAACGGCCGTCAATGCGGTCACGGACTCGTACGACCGCGGCGACACCGACGAGTTCGTCGAACCGACGCTCGTCGACGACGCGCCCGCACTCGACGACGGCGACGCAGTCGTCTTCTTCAACTTCCGCGCGGACCGCGCTCGCCAACTCGTCCGAATGCTCGCCGATATCGAACCCGAGTGGGCCGTCGAGACGACGCCGCCGGAGACGCTGCTGACCACGATGACGCAGTACGACAAGACGTTCGACCTCCCCGTCGCGTTCCCACCGGAGCAGCCAGAAGACACTATCGGCGACGTGCTCTCCGAAGCCGAGATGACGCAACTGCGCCTCGCCGAATCCGAGAAGTACCCGCACGTCACCTACTTCCTCAACGGCGGCCGCGAAATCGAGTTCGACGGCGAGATTCGGCGCATCGTCGAGAGTCCGGACGTTCCGACTTACGACCTCCAACCGGAGATGTCCGCACCCGAACTCACCGACACGGCCATCGACCTCATCGAGACCGAAGACCCCGACCTGATGGTTCTCAACTACGCGAACCCAGACATGGTTGGCCACACAGGCGACTACGAGGCGGCTATCGAAGCGGTCGAAGCGGTGGACGAGCAACTCGGCCGACTCGTCGAGACGGTCCGCAGCCACGGCGGTCACGCCTGTCTCACGGCCGACCACGGAAACGCAGACGACATGGGGACCGAAGACGACCCTCACACGGCGCACACCTTCAATCCAGTCCCGTTCGTCTACTTGGTTCCCGAAGCAGTCGACGGAGAGGAGACCGAATCGCCGACCATCCCTGATGAGAAGGATGACACCGACCCAGACCGTCCGCTTTCCGGCGGCCGAACTGTCCGAAAAGACGGGTCGCTGTGTGATATCGCACCGACACTGCTCGAACTGGTCGGCCTCGACCAACCGTCCGCGATGACGGGCGAGTCGCTGCTCGACTAACGCGGCTTATCCTCCGTCGACGCCCACTCCGCCACGGTAACGGCGGTACGCCGGTGGGACGAGAAGCGACACTCCCGCCAGCGCAGCGAGGGCAGCGAACTCGGGTTGAATCACCGCCTGCAGCGACTCGGTCGTGAGCGTCTCGACGGATGCGCCCGCGACGACGCCCGCGACAGCCCACGGGAGTTCTCCAACCGCAGTCCCGAGGACGAACGCACCGAGCGAGACGTTCGACACGCCCGCGGCCACCGAGACGACGTCCGAAGGTATCGGAAGGAGTCGGCTCGCAGTCACGCCGCGGACCGAGCCAGTCACCGCGACAGTTTGCTCGCCGACGTCTGCGAGTCTGCCCGCGCCACCGACGTGACGGGCGAACAGGAACGGTGGGATACTCGTCAAGACGATGAGTGCAAGCGCGAGCGGAATCGCCGTGGGACCGAGTCCGAACCCAGCCACGAGTGCGAGAAGCGTCGTCGGCCACGCGACAAAGGGCCTGACGAGTGCGAGTGCACTCACCGCGACGACGAGCCGAACTGGGTCGGCAGCCAGCCACGCGACGTGGCTGAAGACCGTCTCTGGAGAGACAGCGAGCGCGCCCGCGAGGACGAACAGGAAAGCGAGTCCAGCAGCGAGGCGGGTACGAGGCACGGGGTCTCGACCGTGGATGTGCTCGCGGCGACCAAACGCTTTGTGCTTCGGTGGGCTTTAGCCCGCACCGCTCCGAGACAGAGTCGAACCGTGACTGGTCCGACACGCGACGAGCTCGTGGAACTCGCGCTCGAACTCCTCGCCCACCTCGAAGCCGACGAGCTCTCGCTCGCCGAGGTCGTCGACCGCATCGAGACGGTGACGACTGACCCGACGCTCACACGCGATATCCTCGATACGGCCGAGATGCGCGGTATCATCGACCGCGAAGGCGGTCGAATCCGTCACAATCGCGGTGGGACGTTCGTGCGCTTCGAGAGCCAAGTGGTCCAAAAAGAAGGTGAGTTCGACTGTCGGCGCTGCGGTGCGTCGATAACCACGGGACACTTCGTCCAGTTCGAATCGGGCGAACTCGGCCCCTTCGGGTCGTCGTGTATCAGAAAGGTACTCGGAAGAGAATAGAACGGCGGAGATTCGGTGCGCCGTCTCTATCGGCCGCGTCGCAATTCCTCGATGAGCTGTTCGATGAGTTCCTGCTGGTAGCGAATCTGCTCGCCCTGTGTCTCGACGACTTCGCGGAGTGACTGAATCTCGGCGACGATGTCTTCCTCCGACGACACTGCCTCGTCGGCAGGTTCGAAGCCAGACCCCTCGAACCCGAGGTCCCCGGCGTCTGCGACTGTAGCGTTCGTGGATTCGACAGGCTCCGTCTCTGTCCCCGTCTCTGTTTGCCCACCTGTCGTCGGTGTTGCCTCGACTGGCTGTCGTTCGACGCTTTCGGCGGGTTCTTCTTCACGTGTCGAGTTCGTCGGGTCTTCGGAGAGTTCCGCCGGATTGGCACTCAATGGGTCTGGACCCTCTCCGAAGTTGGTGTTGTCACGTTCGGGTTCTGCTTCCGCCTGCTGTTGTGCTTCGGCCATCTTGACCCGGAACTCTTCGAGACTCCCGACGCCGTGGTGGTCACAGATTGCCTTCGAAAGCTTCTCGCGGACGAGGCGTGCGTCCTCGTTCGGCGTCTTGAACCGCTCTTGGCGGCCATCGACCGTGAGAACGACCGTCGTGGCGACGCTCCCCGACTCGAACGTCAGGTCTGTGACATCGTCGTAGTGGTACGTCTCGTAGTCTTCGTCCCACACCGCGCTTCCGATGTGTCGGACCACGCGCTTTTCGGTGACCACGAACGTGAGTTCGCTGAATCGGAACGCCTCGACGAGGCGCTCGTCGTCGCCGACGACGCCCGCGCTCGTGAGAACGCCTTCAAGAATGGGTTGCAGTGCTTCGTCGAGACGCTTCGCCGACAGGCCGAACGTTTCGGACCCATCGAGGCCGTAGTCGAGCGATATCTTTGCTTTTCGTCGTCCTTCTTTCACCGACACCCGCTCGGCGGCGTGCGAAAATTCGTCGACGGACTCGTCCGAGAGCAGGCCCTCTGCACGGTAGACGAGGGTCCGGTTCGGAGTCACAAACAGTTCGTCCTCGCCCCCGAGGTGGACGCGAGACACCACGGTCTCCTCGTCGAGGATGGACTGGACGATCTCCGGTTGGCTCATGGGTTGAGTCACCCAGTGTTAGGGCATAAATCCGTGGGTGATGCGGCCAATCGAGTCCCGTGGTGACTCCTCTCGAAGCCGTCGAAGATGAGAAGCTTAAATACAACCAGCACACAACGGGAAGTTGAGCCCGGGTGGCTTAGCTGGACATAGCGCCGCACTCATAGGGTTTCACAATCGGTGCGGAACGCCTTGGAAGCCTCCGCCCCTCGCGAGGTCATGCCGGCCTCGCACCTGGGACATGCGGAGATCGTGGGTTCGGAGCCCACCCCGGGCATACCATTTCTGAAGATACTCACTTGGATTAGATAGTCGCGTCGCAGTCTATTGATTTTCACCAGCCTGGACACTGCAGCGATTCAGCGAAGCCCTGGTTCGAAACTTCGAATCCTCCGGTGACTCAAACAACGCAGGCCTCCACCAGATCGCTTCAAGAAAAATTGGAGACACGGAGTTCGTCGAACGTCAAAGGAATGTGATTCACTCGTTGGTGCCGCTAGGAAACGAGCACGAAAGCAACACCGCGACCCTGCTATCGACCCTGGAATTACGGGGACGCACCGACGACGAATCGTCGTGACTACTCCCTAGAGCACACGCTCTCTGGCCAATTGCCTCTCTCACTTTCTGAGCCGACTACGTCGACCAGAGATATCTACTCCTCCGACTCACCGGTGACTGTTCGTATTGGGTTGAGTGCTGCGGCTCTTGGTGTAGCGTCGAAAGAAAGAATAGAGCCGGGAAAGTCCCGGTGGTTAGTTATCCGAGTTAGTCGCGGCGGACTGCGAGGAGCGCCGCAGCGACGAGCGCGACGAGAGCAACGGCGATGCCGAAGCCAGGCGTGTCGGTGCTGGTCGTTTCGGTTGCCGTCTCAGTCGTCGGTTCAGGAGTCTCCGTCGTTGGTTCAGGAGTCTCCGTCGTTGGTTCAGGAGTCTCCGTCGTCGGTTCAGGAGTCTCCGTCGTCTCTTCCGGCGTCTGGGTTGCCGTGTCGACAGACTCGACGACGTTGCCGTCGACCTCTTCGTCAGAGGCGACGTCGCCAGCACCGGAGAGAGTCACGGTGAAGGTGTCACCGACGTTCTGCTCGGAGAAGTCGAACGTGGCGGAGAACGTGTTGTTCTCGGTCACGTAGGCGGTCGCCGTCTTGAGGAAGCGCGGCTGAGTGTCGCCGTCGGACTTCACGCGGACGGTGAGTTCCGTACCGGGTGCGACGTCAGTCGTACCCGTGACGGTCTGACTTTCCGCGTTCGTGACGTTGACCGGGTCCATGTCGAACGTGTGCTCTGCTTCGATGTTCTCGAAGGAGGTCGTCATGGAGTTGTCGTCTTCGACCAGCGCGAGGTTGCTGTTCGAGACGTCATCTTCGCCGACCATCTTGAACTCAACGTTGAACGCGTCGTCGTCTTCGAGTTCAGCGTTGTCGTTCTCGTTGTTGTCGATGATACCGTCGTCGTCTTCGTCACGGACTGCGTCGATCTCTTCCGTGTTGAACACGACGAAGTAGGTGTCGTTGTCACCGTCAGCGACGACCGACGCGTTGCTGACGTTGATGATTTTTGCGTCACGGTTCGGACCAGGGTTGCTCTGGTTGACCGTGAGGCGGTAGGAGTCGTTGTAAGCGCCGCTGAAGAAGTTCGGCGTCTCGTCGTCCTGAGCGCCCACGAAGCCTTCGAGGCCGGGGGCGACGATCTGGATGACAGCCTTGTCGCCGAAGGCGACCTTGCTGTCCTGCGTGATGTTACCGTTTTCGAGTGCTTCGTTCACGTCGTCGAGGTCGCTGAGGGACTCAGAGTCCGGCGCAGTCCACATTGCGACCGTGTCGACGGAGGCGTCACCAAGGACGAGGGAACCGACGTTGTCGGCGTCCTTCGCGGAGTCCGTACCGGTACGGATCTCGAGTTCGTAGTCGCCGGAGTCGATGAGATCGTTGGTCGTCTCGCTGACACCAGTGGAACCGTCGTTGCCCGTCAGGATCTCGTCGTCACCGTCTTCGACGTCGAAGACGTCATCCACGGTGGAGCTGGTGGATTCGGAGCTGTCCCAGAGGATGACAACTTCGCCGTCCTCGTCGCCGTCTTCGACGGTAACGTTAGCCTGGTAACCATCACCGTCGTCACCGATGGTGACAGTAGCTTCATCAGTGTTCGAGAGCGTAACAGGGATTGCGACGACGTCACCACGTTCGTCGTTGATGACGCCATCCCCACCGAAGTTCGTCTTACCTTCTCCAGCCTCGGTGACCGTGATCGTGTCGGATTCGACCGTCACGCCGGAGGCTCTGTCGATGACTTCGACTGTGTAGTCGCCCGTGCCGATGTCATCGGAGGAGGCGTTGAATTCGAATTCGTAGTCACCCTGACCGTCCGTGGTCGCGGTGATGGTAACTTCTTCGATTTCGTCGCCGTCGTCGTCGAGGAGGCGGACTTCGATGTTACGCTGGTCTGCGCGAGCGCTAACCTCACCTTCGATGAGGTCCTCGTCGGTGACGTTCAGGTCCTCGATGGCGACATTCAGGTTAAGGTCACGAATCTGGACCTTCTCGTCGAGCGTCGAACCGATCGTGATGTTGTAGCGCTCGGTGTTGCGGTCGGTCGTGTCGAAGATGAAGACTTCGGAGTTCGAACCGGTGCTACCGTCGCGGAAGAAGCCTTCGTTGTCGTCCTGACTTTCGTCGGACTCGATCGAGACGTCCTGTGCGACGCTACCGCCGGTCAGAGCGACGACTTCGCCCTTGTAGGCACTGGTGGTGGAAACAGAGTCGTCGTCTGTAACCGTAACCGTCGCGACCGTAACGGACGCGTTGTTGTCGTCGTCGAGACCATCGTCGACGTTGTTACCGTCGAGGTCTGTGACGTCGTCGCCAACCATGACCTCGATTTCACCGGTGTAGACTTCGTCAGTCGTCAGAAGAAGCTGACCGGGGTTCTTCTGGGTAACTGCCGTGATGGCACCGGACTGTTCGTCATCGTCCTGGTAGAGCGTGAAGTCAGCCGCGCTGACACTGCTCATGTCAATCTCCTCGCTGAATGCGAGCTCGACGACGTTCGTGCTCGTGTCGTTCACGAAGTGAACGGCCGAGTCAAGCTCGGGGTCGTCGCCGTCCGAGACCGAGAACGTGTCGGTCTCGTCGGCAGCATCGCCATCAGACGGAGCACCCGTCTGTGCGATTGCGCCAGCCGTGTAGGACTGACCCTCGTCGAGACTCGAGATGTCGATCGTCTCGGAGAAGGAGCTAGCGCCACTGAGCGAGGTGTTGTTCGTGTGCGGTTCATTTGCCTGGAAGTTTCCGTCGCCGTTTTCGTCGACGAAAACCGTCAGGTTGTCTTCCGTACCTGCGAGGTCACCACTTACCGTAAGGGTGTCACCGCTCGCAGATGCAGAGACGTTAGACGCAGCCGCAGCAGCACTGCCCGAGAACGCGATGGTCCCGGCGAAAACCGAGAAGACCATCAGCGCAGCGAGAAGCACTGCACGGATCTGTTTGTTACGTGTCATTGTTGTTGATGGGTGTTGCAGTCGGGGACACCGTTTTCGTCAATCCTCGGATTGAGTCGAACCGGGCAAAACCCGGACCGAGGTGGGGTACTCACAGGTGTCTCCATGGGCAGGGGTACGGTTGGACATGTTGGGCGTTCACGGTAAATACTTTGTGTGATTGACTTAATCTGAAACGTTAACAAACATGTAGTACAGGCCCAGAAACGCCAATGTACCCCACAAGACATATGTAGACAGAAAGTGTATCTGTTTAACGCGTGCGCACGCCACCTTGGGTAGGAACGATGTCCCCGGTTCGCCGGGGACTTCTTCGTTCTCGACGAAACAAACTGTAGAGCGGACGCGCTTTCCTCGACAACTGATTCATTGAGTCGTACCTTACTCGGATTTGACTGAACTGTAGTCAAGTAATATACTCAAGTGATGTACTACACTTCTCTCTCGCGCGAGCGCGCGATAAGAAGCAATTCTCTCGAAAATAAGTTCTCAAGAATTACTGTTCAATTGGGACTATTCCTGCAACCCCATTTGGGAGTTCGCCGCCCTTGCCACCTGCCCCGACGTGCACAGCAATAGAGTGACAACTCCCCCAAACGTGTCAATAGTTCCTATTGAACGGCCGATTTCGGGTGCCGTTCCAAGAATAAACCCCATATAAACCCTATATTAAGAGAGAATTTATCGGCCCTAACATACCATTAATTTGGCACCCAGTTTTAAGTCACCCCACGATAACCATCGGTTGGACACACTAGGACGGCCACCGGGCAGAGGGGGAGTGCAACCCATCCCCCTTAGTACATCTGTAACAGGGTGTACTCACGGCCGTCTCGGTGTGGGACACAACGCAACACATGAAACTCAAGAACCTCTTCACAGAAGACCGCGCAGTTTCGCCAGTCATCGGGGTTATCCTGATGGTGGCCATCACCGTGATTCTCGCAGCCGTTATCGGGACGTTCGTCCTCGGGCTTGGCGACCAAGTGCAGGAGACGGCACCCCAAGCGAGTTTCGCGTTTGACTACAATGGTGCAGGCAACCTCACCATCACTCACGAGAGTGGTGAACAGATCGCAGCTAATCAAGTGACAGTTACTGGGCCCATCAACAGCGACGGTGGCAACTGGACCTCGTTCGGCGGCTCCGACCCGATTAGTGCAGGCGGAAGTGTCGTCGTAAACTCCTCGGCAGGGACGTTCTCTGACGGGGACACCGTCCGTATCGTTTGGAGCTCCGAGAGCGGTGGCACCTCGTCTACCCTCCAAAAGTGGACTTACAATGGGTAATGAACGTCAAAGAACTCCTCGCTGACGACGACGCGGTGTCCCCAGTCATCGGAGTCATTCTGATGGTGGCTATCACCGTCATCCTCGCTGCGGTTATCGGGACGTTCGTCCTCGGCCTCGGCGACCAAGTGAGTCAAACAGCTCCGCAGGCGAGTTTCAGCTTCGACTACACAGATAATGGTGCAACTGACAATCTTACTGTCACCCACGACAGTGGTGAGGCAATCAATGCGGACAATGTGAACCTGACTGCAGGTTCGAGCTTCACTGCAATCACTGGCAGTGGCTCTGGAACCTCGCTAACCTTCACCGACCTCGGCGTCAGCGGCGACGTAACTGCCGGGACGTCGGTTGAAGTGACAGGCGACTTCAACTCCGAAACCTTCCGCGTCGTGTGGACCGCAGAATCCGGCTCCACGTCTGCAACCCTGCAGAAGTGGTCTGGACCGGACGCCTAATCGGAACCAACCTTCAGTCATCCGTTCTTCTTCAGATGTGATAACTACCCGATAGCCTTAGGTACGGGAATTCGAATAGTCACCTACACACACAGTCACGGACTATGAAACTCCAAAAATTCCTCACAGACGACAACGCAGTATCTCCCGTCATCGGAGTTATCCTGATGGTGGCTATCACCGTCATCCTCGCCGCGGTTATTGGGACGTTCGTCCTCGGCCTCGGTGAGCAAACGGAGACCGCACCACAAGCCAGCTTTAGCTTCGAATACGACAGCAGCGGGAACTCGAACCTAACGATTACGCACGAGAGCGGTGAAGAGATCAACTCTGACCGCTTGAATGTCACTGCCAGTACTGAAATCACGAACCAGTCGGGTAGCCCAGCTGCTGCAACGAGTCTAAGCTGGACTGACCTTGATACTGGAACAGCAGTCGACGTGACCGCAGGGTCCTCAATTACGATCAAACCGAGTAGCAACACGCTCGGTAGTGAAACCGTTCGTGTCGTCTGGACCTCGGACTCTGGTTCTTCGTCCGCAACGCTCCAGAAGTGGTCTGGCCCGGACGCCTAAACCGACAGCTGCCACCGCTGCTCTTTTCTTTGTCCCAAATCCCCGATAGCCTTAGGTGAAATCAACTAGAATGGTCAACTGTTAACACATTCAGGAACCATGAAACTCCAAGAACTTATCACAGACGACGACGCGGTATCGCCAGTCATCGGGGTCATCCTGATGGTGGCAATCACCGTCATCCTTGCCGCGGTCATCGGGACGTTCGTCCTCGGCCTCGGTGAACAGACGGAGACCGCACCACAAGCCAGCTTCAGCTTTGAGTACAACCAAAGCTCCAACGACTACTTGAACATCACCCACGAGAGCGGTGAAGCGATTAACTCAGACCGGCTGAGTGTGAGTACTGGTGTGGAAATCAATTCCACAGAGAATACGAGCAACCAGAATTCGAACAGTGTGTCATGGACGTTCCTAAACAATGGTCCAGAGGACGTGAAGGCAGGTTCGGGAGTCACAATCTACCCCGAACCTAGTTCCACCCTCGCCGACCAGACCGTCCGCGTTGTCTGGAACTCCGAGTCCGGTTCCTCGTCCGCGACGCTCCAGAAGTGGACTGGACCGAACGCGTAACCGCGGAGAAGATTCTTTTTTGAACGCCGATTCCTCGTCGGAGAGCCGCGTTTAGACCGGACGGCCGCCTTCAGACGTACCGACGAGCCACGTACCGAGGGTGAGTGCGGCTGCGGCGGGGACGAGTGCGTAGGTCATCGTCTGTGCGGAACCGGGGAGCGCACCCGGAATGATGCCAAGGGTCCCAACGACCATCAGAACCAGTCCGATGAGCGCTTTGCGCGAGGTGAGTAGTCCCATGTCGTGTCTCTGCGGAAGGGGGCGATATGGAACTTGCGCTTTTGCGTGGCGAGCTACGCCGACTCGTACTTCTTCTCGCCCGCGGGCACGACCACGTCGAGCCAGTTTTCTTCCGGGGGGAGCGGACAGTCGAAAGTATCGGTGAACGCGCAGAAGGGGTTGTACGCGAGGTTAAAATCGACCACGACCTCGTCGAGTTCGTCGAGCGGGGCGTCCGGCGTGAGTTCCATATATCGCCCGCCGTCGTAGGTCTGCTGCCCGGTCGTCTTGTCGCGGAAGGGGACGAAGAGCGTCTGAGAATCGTCGTGTTCCTGTCGGTACGCTCCGAGTACGAGGTCGGTGTCGCGGAGTTCGAAGTGGAACGTCGCGACGCGCAGGTACCGAACCTCCCGACCGGCAGAGGTGTCCATCACGACTGGTTCGGGGTCGACGTGTGTCTCGACGGTCGCCGTCATACGGAACTCGGGGTCTGGCTCGAAGAAATCCAGTCCGTCGAAGTCGTCGCGGTCTGCGGGCGGAATGGGTGACTGCGGGTGGCTGTCGAAGAACTCGTCCTTCTCGCGGCGCTTCGCCCGGAGCGACGTCACGTAGGCCTCGGGGTCGAACGCGTCAGCGTCGGTCATGGCCGGGGATACCCACCGGCCACACCTACACCTGACGGTTCTGTACGGACTGGTGAGGCGGTTCTCGACTCAGACGGAATGGTCTCGTTTGGCGGCCGAAAGCCGGTGGAACTGCTCGGACGAGAGGTCGATAGTCGCAGCGGCGAGGTCCTCCCGAAGTTGGCTGACGGTTCGTGCACCGATGATGGGTGCTGTGACCTGCGGGTGGTTGACGAGCCATGCAAGGCTGACTTGTGCGGGCGTGGCGTCGACTTCCTCGGCGACGGCCTCGACCGCGTCCAGCACGTCGAAGTTCGCCGACGTGAGATACGAGTCGGCGAATCGCTGGTCGGTCGCAGCCCGGGAGTTTGGCGGCGGTGACTCGCCACGGGTGTATTTCCCGGTGAGGAATCCGCCGGCAAGTGGCGACCACGGAACGACGCCGATGTCGTAGTCGTCACACATATCGAGATAGTTCCCTTCGACCTCACGGTTGACGACGTTGTATCGGGGTTGGGCGATGCGGAACGGTTCGTAGCCGCGTTTGTCCGCGAGTTCGTTCGCCTTCACGACCTTCCACGCGTTGGGTTCGAGCGTCGAGGTGCCGAGGTAGTTGACCTTCCCGTCGCGGACGAACTGGTCGAGCGTCCGCATGAACTCTTCGACCGGCGTGCCGTCGTCCCAGCGGTGGATGTACAGGAGGTCGATGTAGTCGGTGCCGAGGCGGTCGAGGATGCGGTCGATTTGCCGACGGAGGTGCTTTCTGCTCAGTCCGCGACCGTTCGGGTCGTCTCTCGTCGGCCAGAAAATCTTCGAGGCGATGACGAAGTCTTCGCGGTCTCGCGTCGAGAGCCACTCGCCGATGTAGGTCTCGCTCGCGCCCTCGCCGTACATGTCGGCGGTGTCGATGAAGTTCCCGCCGGCCGCGGCGTACGCGTCGAGAAGTTCGTGCGCCTGGTTGGCATCGACTTCGACCTCGTCGGCGTCGTTACGGCGACCGAACCGCCACGTTCCGAAGGCAATCTCAGAGACCTTCGTCCCGGTCCGTCCCAGTGGAACCGTCTCGAGCGACATACGAAGACCGACGGAAGGCTGGTGGTAAAGGTCCACGATTTTTCGCCGAACAGTTCGACGGCTGTTTCACTCGCGAGCGCGACAGCCAACAATCGAAAACGGAGCGGGGAGGGGCGACGTGCGTTCGTTACCGGCCGTAGTTGTGTCCGACGACGAGCGCGACCGCGTTTACCGCGACGAGTGCGACGAACACCGAGAGTTCGTTCGACTCGAGACCACCGTGGAGGAGGGGCAGGTACAGGAATGGAAGGGCAACAGCGGTCCAGAAGCCGACGAATCTGAGTGGAGCGGCGACGAGTTTGACGCCGGATTTGTTGTGCTGTACGTTCGCGAGAACGTCCCATACTTGGGCGAGGCGTTCTCGGGGGACCGTCGATGAGGAGTTTGACATAGTGGAGGGCTCACCTACAACCTGTATATCGACGTGAGGGGTCATAATTCCGCGCGAGAATTCGGCTCGTTTTATGGTCGTTTAGGCAGTATATTCTTATAAATGTGAAATTTTATCATGTCCTCAAAACCGATTTAACGATTCATAACGTTCGCTAACTCTTTTATTCAGATATTCACTCTCTCTTATTGTACCATCGTAATTGGTTGAATGTCTATCTAAACAGCCACATAAAACACGAACGTCGTGAATACTGGAGAGTGAGCGCAAGTAGCGGGTTAATCGGTCTATTCGAGCCACACAGAGACCGTCGTTCGCGACGAGTTTCCCGCACCGATTTATTCGACCGGAACGAGAGACGAGGCATGGCTGACCTCAATCGCATCGCAAAGCGCATGTACAACATCCATCCGAAGCCGATGCGTCTCGTCGTCGGCGACGACATCGAGGGGACGTTCACCCTCGATAGTGCGGAGTTCTTCCAGACTGATTTTCAGGCCGAAGGGAGCCGCGAAGGCGACGACGCCGTCTATCGGTTTACGACGACCGAAGACAACGATGCAGTCATCGTTGGCCGACAAGACCCCGACAGCGACGGCTGGCAGATGGTCGGAAACGTCGCGTCCGTCGAGCGAATCGACTCGTAAGACCGTTTAGTCTGCTGCGTCGAGGCCGCCGTCCCCAAACCGATGTCGGAGTTCGCGGCGAATCGCGGCGCGTTTCAGCAGCACGAATCCAACGAAGATGAGTCCGAATCCACCAGCAGTTGCTGTGTTCGGAACCTCGCTCAGGAACGCCCACCCCGCGAGTGCAGCGAAAAGCGGGGCCACGTAGGAGACGAGGTTGATTTCGATTGGCCCGAGCCGTTCCAAGAGGTCGAAGTAGATGAGAAAGCCGAGCGCACTGGCTGCAATCGAGAGATAGCCGAGTGCGAGCATCGACTGCAAGTTGACCTCGACGGTCGCAAGCGACTCGCCGAGACCGAATGAGACGACGTGCATCAACAGCGCGCCGCCGAGCATCGACCACGCTTCCATCGTCTCGATGGGCAGGTCCGAGTCGACCCGCCGGGTGAGCACTGCCCCGAGGGCGAACGCGGCCGCCGCCCCGAAGATAAGTAGCTTGGCGACGGTGCCACCCGCAAGAAGGTTCGCTGGGTCGAGTTCCGACAGCACGGCGACGCCGACGAGTCCGAGCAGCATCCCGACGATACCGAGTGCGGTCAGCCGCTCGCTCGGAAGCAGTGCACGCGCGAACCCGGTCGTGAGAATCGGGCTGAGACTCACGATGACGGCCGCAGCAGCGCTCGTCACCGTGGGGTCGTTTTGCCCGATGAACAACAGCACGTGGTAGGCGGCGATGAGGAATACGGCTCCAATCGCCACTTCAGTCCACTCTGCGCGACCCCGAGGAAGCGGTGTGTCGGTCGCATAAAGTGCGTATCCGAGCATCACGACGCCAGCCACGTCGTAGCGGAGCGCGGCGAAGAGCACTGGCGGGAAGTACGCCAATCCGGCCTTGATAGCCATAAACGCAGAGCCCCATACGGCTGCGAGAACGACGAAGAGTCCGAGGTTGCGGTACCGTGTCACACAGATGATGTGCTATGCGTGTGCCTGAACGTTTCGTTCTGGGGAGGTTTCGCCGGAAGATGAGCGGAGAATATCGGCGGGTTCCCCCTGCTGGAACGCTCAGTCGTCGGCTGAGACGGGCGCGTCCGCCGTCGTCTCGATGACTTCGACCTCGTCTGACCCTTCGTAGAGGTGGCACGCGGCCGGATGGCTCGTATCACCGACCCCCGGACGACGTATCTCACAGGGGCTTTCGAACGTTTCACGAAGCACAGTCTGTGTCTGCTCGACGTCGCCGTCAGCGAGGTGACCGAGTGCAGCGTCTACCACGCTGGCGACTGCGCCTCTGAGTTCGACGTCGACGTGTCGAGCACGAGCTTCTTCGATGAACGCTTCCTCGTCGACTCGCTCAGGGTCGGCCGCCTCCCAGATGTGGTCCGGGTTCACGTCGCCGACGACGAGCGCGTCGCGGAGGTCCATCACGGCCCGGTACGCCTCTTGGTCGATATTGAGGTCGCCTGGCGGGATGACCTTCGGACAGCGCGTTCGGAAGCGACACCCGGACGGCGGGTTCCGCGGTGACGGAACGTCGCCCGAGAGTGCGTCCACGCGGCGACCCTGCTCGCCCGTCGATGGTCGCGGGACGCTCTCCAACAGCGCCTCCGTGTAGGGGTGTTTCGGCGATTCGAACAGTTCGTCCGTCGGCCCCAGTTCGACGATGTTTCCGAGGTACATCACGGCGACGCGGTCGCAGATGTGCCGGACGACAGAGAGGTCGTGGGCGATAAACAGGTACGTCAGGCCGAATTCCGTCTGCAGGTCGTCGAGGAGGTTCAGGACTTGGGCCTGCACGCTCACGTCCAACGCTGACACGGGTTCGTCGAGGACGATGAACTCGGGTTCGAGCGCCAGTGCGCGGGCGACACCGATACGCTGGCGCTGGCCGCCGGAGAACTCGTGTGGATAGCGGTCGAGTTGGGTCGCTGAAAGGCCGACGCGCGCCAACAGCTCACTTGCCTTGTCACGCCGCCACTCTCGTTTGGACTTGTCGCCCGGGTCGACGGGCATGTCGTGTATCCGAAGCGGTTCGGCGATGATGTCGCCGATAGTCATCCGTGGGTCGAGACTCGAAAACGGGTCTTGGAAGACGATTTGGGCCTCTTTTCGGAATGCCTTGAGTTCAGCTGAGCCCATCTCGAAGACGTTCTCGCCGTCGAACTCGACTGCCCCGCCGGTGGCCTCGCGGAGTCGCAACAACGTCTCGCCAGTCGTCGATTTCCCGCACCCGGACTCGCCGACGAGTCCGAGCGTCTCGCCGGGTTCGATGTCGAACGAGATGCCATCGACTGCCTTGACGCTCTGTCGCTCCCGACCGAGCAGGGTATCGACGAACGTGTCCTGCTCGTAGTAGTATTTCTGGAGGTCGCGGACGGACAGGAGTGGCTCAGTCATCGGCCATCACCTCCTGCTCCAGTGCGTCTGCTTCGTCGTACTCGCGTTCGGCCAGGACACAGCGAACGCTGTGGCGGCCGTCGAGGTCGTACTCTGGGATGCGTGTCATACAGTCTGTCATCGCTTTCGGGCAGCGGTCCGCGAAGTAGCACGCGTTGGGCATCTCTGATTCGAGGAGACTCGGAACGTTGCCAGTGATAGGTTCGAGACGGTCCGAGGGGTCGTCGATGTCCGGAACAGACCCCAGTAGGCCCTGCGTGTACGGGTGGACCGGATTCTCGAAGATGTCGCCGAGTGGCCCCCGCTCGACGATTTCTCCGGCGTACATGACGCCGACGCGGTCGCACATCCGGGCGATGACGCCCAAGTTGTGCGTAATCATCAGGATGCTCATGCCCTCCTGTTCTTGCAGGTCGCGCAGGAGGTTGAGAATCTGCGCTTGAATCGTCACGTCGAGCGCAGTCGTCGGTTCGTCGGCGACAAGAATGTCCGGTTCGCCCGCGAGCGCCTGTGCAATCATCGCCCGCTGGAGCATCCCACCGGAGAACTGGTGTGGGTACTCCTCGGCACGGTCTTCGGGGTCTGGAATTCCGACTTGGTCGAGCAATTCGACCGCACGGTCCATGCTCTTGTTCGAGACGTAGTCTCGGTTGGGCAGGAACGTATCGAGGATGGCAGACCCGAGTCCGTAGCCTTGTGTTCGCGAGCGCGTGCGCCGCGGGTTGGCGCGGGCGCGACGCTGTACCTCGACCGCCTCGGCGATTTGCTCGCCGACGGTAATCGAGGGGTTGAAACTGCTCATGGCGTCCTGGAAAATCATGCTGAACGACGGCCCGCGAAGCGACCGACGGACTCCCTTGGGGAGACGGCGCACGTCGACGAAGTCGCCGTCGACCGCTTCGGGCCTCGACCCGCGGAACTCCTCGGCGAGGTCGGCGTTTCGGTACCAGACCTCGCCGCCGGTCACGCGGCCGGGTGAGTCGATGAGGTCGATAACCGACAACGCAGTCACCGACTTCCCCGACCCGGACTCGCCGACGATGCCGAATATCTCACCGTCTTCGACGTCGAACGTGACCGAATCGACGGCGTTGACTTTCCCCTCTTCGGTGAAGAAGCTGGTCGAGAGGTCGCGAATCTTGAGGATGGGTTCGGCCATCTCAGACACCTCCCTCGCCTTCGATGCCGGGGTCGAGCGCGTCGCGGAGCCAGTCGCCGACGAGGTTGAGGCCGACGACGGTAATCACGATTGCCAGCCCCGGTATCGTCGAAATCCACCACGCAGTGGACTGGTACTGGCGACCCAGTGCAATGTCGAAGCCCCACGACACGTCGGCCCCGGAGAATCCGAGGAACGACAGCGCGGATTCGAGCAGGATGATAGCCGCCACCTGAATCGTCGCGAGGACGAGAATCGGCGTGATGGCGTTCGGGAGGACGTGTCGAAGCACGGTCCACCCGTCGCTCGCGCCGAGTGCGCGTGCGGCCTTCACGTACTCTTCTTCGCGTATCGAGAGCGCTTCGCCGCGCGCGACGCGGGCGAACCACACCCAGTTGACGAGCGCGACGACGACGATAACGGTCCCCGGTAAGACCACCGTGTCCGGCATCCCCGTGGTGAATCCGAGCGCGGACCGGAACGCGGGTGCGAGTCCGGTTACGACGAACGGGTCGGGGATGGGTGCTTGCGCTTGGCCCCAGACGCCAACGAGGGCGATAGCGAGGACGAGCGAGGGGAACGCCAACATGATGTCGGCGCTCCGCATCAACACGTCGTCGACGCGCCCCCGGTAATACCCCGCTGTCAGCCCGACGAGGACGCCGATGAGAGCGGCCAACGAGGTTCCGAAGATGCCGACGAGGATGGACGTTCGCGCGCCGTAGATGACGCGTGAGAGGATGTCTCTGCCGTTCCCGTCGGTCCCGAGCGGATGGGCCGCGGTCGCGTTCGTGTAGACGGTTCGCTCTTCGGTGACGACCTCACCGCCTTCGATGACGACGCTCCCGTTTTCCATCTTGGTCACCTCCCTCGTCTCGGCAGTACTGAAGCCGACTGGCGGGAGACGTGCTTCGTCGAGGTTCTGTTTGCCCGGGCTATACGGCGAGATGAACGGCGCGAAGACTGCCATCAAGAGGATGAAGACGACGACGACGATGCCAATCTTCGCGAGAAGGCTCCGCCTGAGTTCGCGGCGGAGATTCCTGAGTGTGCGTTCCGATATCATCGATAGACGACGTGGTTCAATCGTATGCCACCTGTGGGTTGACGTACGCGTAGAGCGCGTCAACGAGGATGTTCACGAGGACGAAGCCGACAGCCACGACGATGAGCGACCCCTGAAGGACCGGCCAATCGCGCGCGTTGATGCTGTTGATAATCAACGTCCCCAATCCCGGCCACGCGAAGACGGCCTCCGTGATGACGGCCCCGCCAATGAGGGTGCCGAGTTGGAGGCCAATGACGGTAATGACCGGGATGAGTGTGTTCCGAAGTGCGTGTTTGTACCGCACGAGCGTCTCGGGAAGCCCCTTCGCACGCGACGCCCGAACGTAGGTTTGCCCGAGTTGGTCGAGCATCCCACTGCGGGTGAGTCGCGTGATGAGCGCCGTGAAGTACGTCCCGAGCGTGACTGCGGGCAACGTGATGTGCCATAGCCACGTCGTCAGCCCATTGACCGCCTCGCCGAGACTCCCGCTCACGAAGAGCAGCACAATCCCGTCGACACCGATAGGTCGCTGACTCGTCGGGAACAGGTCGAACTGCACCGCGAGGACGATGATGAGCATCACGCCCAACCAGAAGTTCGGCGTGCTAATGCCGACCAGCGAGAACACCGTCGCCCCGTAATCGGCGGGCTGGTGTCGGCGCGTTGCCGAGATGACACCGAGGGGGATGGCGATGACGATTGCGACGATGGTCGCCGCGATAGCGAGTTCGAGCGTGGCTGGCAGCTTCGCGAGCACGCGCGCCGCGACCGGGGTGCGAGTCACGAGCGAGTTGCCGAGTTCACCGAGCGGGATACCCGAGATGAAGTCCCAATACTGGACGTAGAGGGGTTCGTTCAGCCCGAGTTCGGCGATGACCTCAGCTCTGACCTCCGGGTCGACGTCCGGCGGTAACAGGACGTTCGCCGGGTCGCCGGGGGAGATAAACCGCAGTCCGAAGACCACGGTGATGACCCCCCAGATGACGAACAGCCCTTGCAGCGAGCGCTTGACGAGGAACCTCGACAGTGACATTGACTACTTCAGGCTCATCGCGTAGGCGTCGATGCGCTCGTCGGAGCGGGCTTCCCAGGCGATAGCGTCGTTGACACCGTAGACGCTGAACTGCTGGTTCAGGAATATCCACGGGCACTGTTCGTGCGCCATCGCGTTGGCCTCCTGAAGCGTGGCGTCGCGGGCGTCTCCGGTCTGTGTCCCGGCATCTTCGAGGAGGGCGTCGAACTCCTCGTTTTGCCACGTGGTGAGCGTCCCGTCCGAAGCGAGCAGCGCCTGCATGACGAGGCCACCGTCGAACGTTGCTTCACCCCACCCAATGAGGAACCAAGGCGGTCGCGCCTCGATGGACCCCGCGAGGAGTTCGTCGACGAGCGACCCGAAGTCGCGCTGGCGAACCGTGGCTGTGACGTTCGGTAGTTCGTCGATGTAGCCCGCGACTGCTTGCGCGATTTCGAGGTCCTTCAGGTAGCGCCCGACGGGCGTGTGAAGCTCGATTTCGGCACCGGCGAACCCGGAGTCTTCGACCAGTTGCTCGGCTTGGTCGGGGTCGTACGGGTAGGGGTCGAGGTCGGCATTGTGGCCGACGAACTCGGGGAGCGTCGGCTGACTCGTCTGCGCACCGAAGCCGCCGAGAACG
Organism: Haloferax elongans ATCC BAA-1513; assembly: GCF_000336755.1. Lineage (GTDB taxonomy): Archaea > Halobacteriota > Halobacteria > Halobacteriales > Haloferacaceae > Haloferax > Haloferax elongans. Next base: position 189,402 of record NZ_AOLK01000022.1, read on the forward strand.
TTCTGGACGATGCTTTCGAGGTCGATAGCGTAGTTCATCGCCTGCCGGAATTCGACCGACGTGAACGGTTCCACGTCGAAGCGCATCGCGTTGTAGATAATGCGTGTCGACGGTGCGGCAGCAACCCGAGCGTTCTCGGAGTTGTTGACGCGTTGGACCTCCTGCGGCGGGACGTTGACGACAACGTCTGTCTCGCCCTGGAGAAGTTGATTGACGCGGGTACTCGCTTCCGATGCGGCGCGGAAGGTGAGTGTGTCGACGGCGGCGGGGTCCTGCCAGTAGTCTTCGTACGCCGTGAGGACGACTTCCTCGTCTTCGGTGTACGAACTGAGTTGGAACGGACCGGTCCCGTTCATCTGCTGGCCGACTTCGGCCTTGCTGCGCTCTTCGACCCACGACTGCTGCATCACGTCGAGATAGGTCGCGAACTCAGAGAACACGATGGGGTTCAGCCCGTCGTTGGTCACTTTGACGGCCATCTCGCCCTCGATAGCCTCCGCGCCGGTGACGCCAGCGAGCTGGTCACTCTGCGGGCTCGCGAAGCCGACTTCCTCGTCGACGACGCGGTTGATACTGTACGCGACGTCTTCGGGCGTGAGTTCGTCGCCGTTGTGGAACGTGACGCCCTCGCGTAGGTCGAACCGAACCGCGTTCTCGCCCTCGATTCGCTCGTAGTTCGTCGCGAGCGCTTCTTGCATCGCACCGGCCGCATCACGAGTGAGCACGCCCTCGTAGGCGTGGAGGACCACGATGTCGGTCGGCGTCTCACGGTGGTCGTGCGGGTCGAGACCCGAGGGCATCTGGCCCTGCGTAATCGTCACGTCGAACGACTCCTGCGACGGCGTCGGCGTCTCTCCGGTCGTGGTTGTCATCCCCCCGTCGTCTTCCGTGGTGGTGGTCGTCTCTTCGCCGCCACCGCCGGCGCACCCAGCGATTGCGGCAGAAGCTGCCGCGCCACCAGCCAGTGTGAGGTATTTCCGTCTGCCAATGTGTGGGTTGTTATCAGTCATCGAAGGAAAAATGTCGCCGTCGTTCTTATAACCATTGCCTGTTTCGACCCCCATCCAGCGCAGCGACTCTATATATTGGTACCTTATAACATAGAGTTAGACCGACACAAACCCGGGGTACGCTTATTATCCTCCATAGCAGAAGATTCGGTATGGCCGTGACCGGCCGTCCCACACTCAGGGACTTGTTCGACGAGTCGCCCACGCCTCACATCGCGCACCCGCCGTGGACGCATCGGCGTCACTTCTACGTCGCGACGGACGGGTCGTACCGCCCGAACTCCGGTGGACTCGGTGTGGTAATCGAAACCCGCGATGGCGAACGAGTGACCCGACTCTCGCTTCCCGACGTGGCTCCAGACAACAACGTCTCGGAGTATCGCGCACTTCACCTCGGACTCGACGTGCTCGCTCATCGAGCGCCGCCCGGGGCCCGCGTTGGCGTCCTCGTCGACCTCGACGACCTGGCTGCAAACGTGAACAACGCCGTACTCGCGTCGGACCACCCCGACTGGAAACCGCCGAAGCCAATCAGCGTCCCCGCCGGAAGCGAATACCACTGGCGCGGGATTCGAGCCCGCATCGCGGGCTTCGAGGAGGTTCGCGCCGCGAGTATCGACGGGAGAGAGAACCCGGCGCATCCGTTGGCGAACTCACCAAACGAGTACAAACACGTCAACGAGCAACCGGACCGGTGTGTCCTCCCGGACCCCCTCGGCTTCGAATCGGAGCAGGATGCGAGCTACCTCCCACCCTCCCGATTCGAAGGGCAGGCAGGCGACTAAGTCCCGAACGAACGCCCCTCAACTCCCGGCGCGGGTGACCTCACCCGCACCCTCGCTATGGGTCAGTCTCGCGCTCGCGGGACGTACATGAGGGCCCACCCTCGCTCTCAGAGCCCAATCCCACGCGTCGTCAACCGGAGTCCGATGAGCGCGAGCAGGCCCATCGTCGCGGCCTGCTGGGACGACTGCGGAATTTTCGGTCGCACCCATTTTCCCGCCTGTACTCCAACCAATCCCGGCAGTGAAGCCACCGCAGACAGCGCTAACAGGTCGGTCCCACCGAACAACCCGAGCCACGCCGCCAGGACCACACGAACCGTCGAGATACCGAGGAATATCAGCGCGACGACGCCGACGAACGTCGAGCGGTCGAGTCGGAGGCTCTGAAGGTACGCGACGACCTGTACGCCCACGTTGCTCGCGCCGAAGACAACCCCTGAGACGAGACCGAGCGCCGCTTTCATGCCCGACCCCTCGGTGAAGCAGACCTCTCGGAACCGGTCCTCGCCCGGAATCGGCACCCACGGTTGCGAGAAAGCGACGTAGACGAGGACGAACACACCGAGCGCGAGGGTCAACGGCCCGGTCGGAATCGCCGACAGGAGTACCATCCCGACGACGGTGCCGACGGCCGCCGCAGCGACGTAGGGCCAAAAGCGGCGCACACAAGATTGCAGGCTCGACCGGTCGAGTTCGCGCACGAGAGAGACGTTACCGGCGAGTATCGGGAGAATCATCACGACAACCGCCAGTTGCGGGCCAATCGTCGCTGCGAGTAGTGCCGTGCCGACGACAGAGAACCCGAATCCGTTGACACCGGTGACGAAGCCACCGAACGCGACGATGCCGAAGACGAGCGCGGCGGTGGCCAGTGTGACCTCCATAGGACGACTCTCGGAAGAGACGGGTATGAATCTGCGTCCCGAGTGCGCCTGCTGTACAGGGGCGCTCCGTCACGAACGGGAACTCCCCCCGGCACAAAGTTGACAACGAAGTGTGACGACTGGCGCTCATGGACGCGACGGAAACTGGTGAGTCGTTCGACCCACGCGGCCTCGGTCTGTCCCCGCTCGCCGCGACGCTCAGGTGTCGAGCACCGGACGTCGCCGTCAGTAGTCTCGTCGCATCGGCGGTCGTCTTCGCGCTCGTCTCCGACCCGGGGTATCTCTCGCCAACTGCGGAACTCGGACGCGACGTACTGGGCGCGTCTTCGGACCTCCTCGTCCGCGGAGAACTGGCCGTCCTCGTGGGCGTCTTCACAGGCGGTGTGCACCTCATCTCGCTGACTGGCCGCGACTCCAGTGTCTCCCTTCGAACTGCTGTGCCCCATCTCGTCGCCGCCGCGGTCTTGTTCGTCGCCGGTGTCGGACTCGCGTGGCTCGCCACGCCGACGCTCGTCGATATCCTCGCCGATGCGGACCGTATCGCGCTCTCGGCCCAACAGGCGGTGCTCGAACTCGAACTATTCTTCCCCGTCGCTGTCGGACTCGGTGCGGCCATCCCACCGCTTTTGGTCGGGTTAGTCCGGGCAAATGCACTCTGGTCTCGACTCGGCGGTCGAACCAGTGGTGTGGCGCTGCTTTTCATCGTCGCCTTCGCCGCGTTCTTCTCGCCGCCGGACCCGACGACGTTCGCCCTCTATGCGGCCCCGCCGCTCGCTGGCGTCGCTGTCGCTGTTGCGTGGGTCGACTTTCGATAGAAGTTGGAAAACGGGTGCGCCGCTCGGGTGCGACTACTCGTTCTGTGCGTCCACGACCGCAGTCGCCGCCAGATCGAACGACCACCTTTTTCTACGTCGGGTCGCCTCCGGCGACCGCTCCTCGAAAAATCTGGACCAAAAAGTGCCCTCGCTCCGCTCGGGCGCGTCTACTCGTTCTGTGCGTCCACGACCGCAGTCGCCGCCAGGTTGACGATGTCCTTCACTTCGTCGCCGCGCTGGAGGACGTGGACGGGCTTGCCCATGCCGACGAGCATGGGGCCGATAGCCTCCGCACCGCCGAGACGCTGGAGGAGTTTGTAGCCGATGTTGCCCGCTTCGAGGTTCGGGAAGATGAGCAGGTTCGCGGGTTCGTCGAGGTCTGCGAACTCGTAGGTGCCCGTGAGGATGTCTTCGACGAGTGCCGTGTCGGCCTGCATCTCACCGTCGACCGGGAAGTCGACGTCCGGGTCGTCCTGCAGCAACTGCGCGGCGTTCCGTGGCTTCGCCGTGCCTTCGTTGTCGACGCTGCCGAAGTTCGAGTACGACAGCAGGGCTGCTCGGGGTTCGACGTTGAACCGGCGAGCGAGTTCCGCGGTGTGCTTCGTAATCTCCGCGAGAACTTCCTCGTCGGGGTCGAGATTGACCGTCGCGTCGGCGCAGAAGACGACACGGTTCTTGAACGTCATCATGTAGACACCGGCCGCGTAGTCGGCGTCTTCGGCCGTGCCGACGACCTGGAGCGGCGGGCGAAGCCCACCGGGGTAGTGGTGGGTAAGCCCCGTCAGCATCGCGTCGGCGTCGCCCGTCTCGACCATCACGCTGGCGAAGTAGTTGGAGTCTCGGCGGACGAGTTCGCTCGCCTCGGACTTCGTGAGTCCCTTGCGCTTGCGGAGTTCGTAGAGACGGTCGGCGTAGTGGTCCCACTCTCCGTCACGCGGGTTGGCGATCGTGGGGTCGAAGTCGAGGCCGAGTTCCTCCGCCTTCCGCAGGATACGTTTGGTGTTCCCGATGAGGATTGGCTGTGCGATGCCTTCTTCCTGCATCTGGTAGGCTGCGCGGATGATTTTCTCGTTAGTCCCCTCGGCGAGGGCGACGCGCTTGGGGTCAGACTTCGCCTTGTTGAGGACGACGCGCATCATCTCGCGGGACTTGCCGAGGCGGGCTTCGAGGCGCTCGCGGTACTCGTTGAGGTCCACGCGCTTGCGGGCCGCACCGGAGTTCACCGCCGCCTGTGCCACTGCGGGCGCGACTTCGAACAGGACGCGGGGGTCGAGTGGCTTCGGGATGAGGTAGTCGGGACCGAACTGAAGCGGGTGGTCGCCGTACGCCTTGACGACCGCGTCGGGAACGTCCTGCCGAGCGAGTTCGGCGAGCGCTTCGGCGGCCGCACGCTTCATCGACTCGTTGATTTCGGTGGCGCGCACGTCGAGCGCACCGCGGAAGATGAAGGGGAATCCGAGGACGTTGTTCACCTGATTCGGGTAGTCGGAGCGCCCCGTCGCCATGATGACCATGTCGTCGCGGGCATTCTTGGCGTCCTCGTAGGTGATTTCGGGGTCTGGGTTCGCCATCGCGAAGATGATGGGGTCGTTGGCCATCGACCGAACCATCTCCTGCGAGACGATGCCGCCGACAGAAAGCCCGGCGAACACGTCTGCGCCCCGCATCGCGTCCGCGAGGTCACCTTCCTCGACTGGCTGGGCGAACTCGGCTTTGTACTTGTTGACGTCGCCCGACTCGACACGCGCCTCCGTGATGATACCCGAGGAGTCGCACATCGTGATGTTCTCTTTTTTCGCGCCGAGAGAGACGTAGAACCGAGCGGTCGCGAGGGCAGATGCGCCCGCACCAGAGAAGACGATATCGAGTTCGTCGAGTTCCTTGTCGACGACGTCCGCGGCGTTCAACAGCGCCGCCCCGGAGATGATGGCCGTCCCGTGCTGGTCGTCGTGGAAGACCGGGATATCCATCGACTCGCGGAGTTGTTGCTCGATTTCGAAGCACTCCGGCGCTTTGATGTCTTCGAGGTTGATGCCGCCGAACGTCGGTTCCATCGCCTTCGTCGCCGCGACGAAGTCGTCGACGTCGGCGATGTCGAGTTCGACGTCGAACACGTCGATGTCGGCGAAGCGTTTGAACAGGACGCCTTTGCCCTCCATGACGGGCTTGGACGCCGATGCGCCGATGTCGCCGAGGCCGAGGACGGCCGTCCCGTTGGAGACGACGCCCACGAGGTTCCCCTTCGCGGTGTACTCGTATGCGGCGTCCTCGTCTTCGTCGATATCGCGGCACGGTGCCGCGACACCCGGCGAGTACGCGAGCGAGAGGTCACGCTGCGTGTTTGTCGGTTTTGTCGTCGCAATCTCTATCTTTCCGGGCGGGTCCCGTCGGTGGTATTCCCGTGAGTCGTCGTCCAGTCCCATGACTCAGTGGTCCTCAGTCCGGAGGCAAAAAACTATCCAAGGGCGTCGAATATCGAGTTCGACGGTCGTCGAATTGTCGCCAGACGGAAGTTCGATGAAAGCGACGCTTCGACGCCGCACGCGAACAAAAATTACTCCGAATCGATGTGAAGAATTTCGTGGCGTTCGAGTTCGAAGGTGCCCGTCTCGTCGGTGACGGTTCGAGTCGGCCACGACCCTGTCGTCGTCAGCACTTCGGCGTCGTCCTCGGTGACGAGCACCGTGTCTTCGCTCTTTGCACCCTCGATAGTCGGGTTGTACGCGTAGCCCATCGGAACGCGAACCTCGTCGTCGGCGTCCGGGCGCGCGAACCACTCACGTCCGGCGAACCCTGCAGCACCGCCCTGATGGTGGTTCAGCCACTCGTCTGGCACGCCAACCTCGTCGTAGGTGTCGCGAATCGTATCGAACACGTCTGCGGCGGTACCATCCTCGGCGGCGACGCGCTGTGTTGCGGCGAGCGCGTTCACTTCGACGCGCATCGTCTTCTCGTGGCGCTCTTCGAGCCACTCGGGGGCGTCGAATGCGACGGTTCTCGTGCAACTCGCGTAAAGCCCGTCTCGCTGGGCCGTCACCGACACCAGCGCGTAGTCGCCGAGTCGCTCTTTGGTCGGCGTGTAGTGCCGGTATTTCTGTGCCCGGCGCGCACCACCCACGAGGGTCACTGGCGTCTCGATACCCATCGCGTGGAGCGTGACACGCAGGCCGGACGCGACTTCGTGTTCGGTGTCGTCGGGATGGAGTTCGCGACAGACGCGCTCGACTGCGTCGGCCACGTCGCGGCTGAGGGCGCGATAGGCCTCGATATCGTCTTCGCTGAGTGGCTGTCGAAGGCTTCCGGCATCGACCTCACTGAAACCCAGGACGTCGAAATCGGCGGCTGCGGGCGTCGGCGACACAGTCGCGACGGCAGACGCGAGAGAGCCTTCGTACCACTGGTACTGATGAATTTGCACGTCCTCGTGAGGGACTTCCTCGTGGAGGAGTCGGGTCGCTTCGATGTTGTCGGTCACGACGTGGAACTCGTCGCCGTCGTATCCAGCGGCTGCGACGCCGACATCGGAGTCACGGTCGACGACGTTGTCGCCGCCGAGGAGCCACGCAAAGGAGTTCGGGCGGGCGAACCAGACCGCCTCGGCGTCCTGCTCGGCGAGGTACGCGTCGAGACGCTCGGCCCGTGATTCGAGTCGCTCGTTCATATCTCGGGCGTCCAACCGAATCGACTTGAATGGGACGGCTCGCGTTCGGTGGCGGAAGGAAACGACTCACAGGAGACGCCGCCTTCGACGACCATACCTACGAGGTATAAGTTTACGCGGACCTGACCCCCGCGTATGACACCTCGGCTTCGTCGCCTCCTCGCCGGTGGTGCCGTGATGACCGGCATTCNGGACCTGACCCCCGCGTATGACACCTCGGCTTCGTCGCCTCCTCGCCGGTGGTGCCGTGATGACCGGCATTCTGATGGTCCTCGGCGTCTACACCGCCGCGTCGGGCGCTGGACTCACCTGTGCCGGTCGCTGGCCGTTCTGCGACGGCTTTCTCGGCCTCTTCCCGGCCAACTGGGGCAGCTTCATCGAGTGGTTCCACCGCCTCGTCGCGATGCTCACTGGCTTCGTCATCCTCGGAACGACGGTGAAAGCGTGGCGCGAGGGCGTCGCTGCACGCGTCCGCTACGCGCTCGTCGTCGCGACGGTCATCCTCCCGTTCCAAATCGTCCTCGGCGCGCTCACCGTCACCGAGTACGAGTGGGTCATCCTGACCGCCCACTACGTCGTCGCGACATCCATCTTCACCGCCGTCGTCGCCGCCGCCGCGTGGGGACTCGCCAACCGCGGTATCGGACGTACCGCTGACGCAGTCCGACTGGCACTCCTCGGGATGCCAATCATGCTCGTCCTCGCACCGCACAGCTTCCTCTCGTTCGGCCCGATGACGCAGGCGACCTACTACGTCGTCGGCCTCACGACCTACGCCGCACTCATCTGTGCGACTCTTTGGGCGTCTGCGGCACACGGTACTCGGCAGGACGCGTACGGCAAACTGCGACTACTTGCCGCGCCCGCGAGCGTGATTGTCGTCGCACTCCTCATCGTCGGTCGGCAGGTGTACGGGTCGACGCTCCAACTCGCTCACCTCGGCGGAACGGTCGTCGCACTCGTCCTCGTCGTCGCCGCGTTCTCCGTGGTTCGCGGTGGCCTCCCCGCATCCCGGACCGCCGTCACCAACGACGCAGACTAACTTCTCGACTCGATTTTTCACGACGATTTTTCAGTTCGATGAATCAAAATATCCTTGCTATGTTGTATCATCGACCAAGATTCTTAACCTGAATTGATATATTTTCTATGATGTGCTTATTTCTTATTCATTCTCACGTTTTTCTGGCAAATTTCACCAAAACAAACGTGAATCGGGGGACGGACCGAAGAAGTGTTATAGGCGGATGTGCTACCTGTGCCTTGTTATGCAACGTCGTACCTATCTGAAGGGTGCCGCAGGGGCTGCAGCCACGTTCACGATGGCCGGTTGTCTCGGCGGCGGCGGTGATACGATTACTATCGGGTCTGACATTCCATACCGTCCGTTCGAGTACAGGACGACCGAGAACGAACTCGTCGGTTTCGACGTTGACATCGCACAGGCCGTCTTCACTGATGAACTCGGTTACGAGCACGAGTTCCAAGAGACAAGCTTCGATACCATCATCGGCTCGCTAAACAACGGGAACTTCCGCGTCATCATGTCCGCGATGACCATCACCGAAGACCGTGCAGAGGAGATTGACTTCTCAGACCCGTATTTCACGGCGTACCAGACGGCTATCGTCCTGAACAGCAGCGACATCTCCTCGAAAGAAGACCTCCGAGGCGTCGCCGTCGGTGTCCAGAAGGGGACGACCGGCGAGAGTGCCGCGAAGAGCCTCAAAGAAGAGTTTGACGGCGACCTGACGATTCAGAGCTACGACCAAGTAACCGGTGCGTTCGATGCGCTCCGAAACAACCAGGTCAGCGCGGTCATCAACGATAACACCGTCAACGCGGAGTTCGCCGAGCAAAGTGACAACGTCCGCTTCCTTGAAGGGACCGGTGCCGCCGAAGAACAGGGCAAAGAAAATGCCCCACCGTATCTCACCTTCACCGTCGAGGAGTACGGTATCGGATTCCGGAAAGACGACGACGAACTCCGCGAGGAGGTCAACGGCGCGCTGCAGACGATACGCGACAACGGGACGTACGACGAGATCTACTCCAAGTACTTCTCCGGGTAAGCCAAACCAGACGCATTTTTTATCCCACTATTGTGAGAAAAAACACCATGGCCGAATCTTACTCAGAGGGGCGAACAAGAGACGGGGAGTACCAAGAACAGTTTTTGAACGACAAAACACTCAGGCGACTGGGCGCGACCATCGCGGGGCTATTTACGCTCGGGGTCGGCGGGCTAATTGCGGTGATTATCTTCACGCAGGTCGATTTCGAACTCTTCGTGGAGATCATCTACCCGCAGTTCTTCGAGGCGTTCCTACGGGTGCTCGGTATCGTCCTCGTCGGCAGTATGTTGTCTGTTACCGCAGGTGTCATCGTCGGTCTCGGTAGGGTGTCAAACACGAGATTCACGAACGCCGTTGCGACCGGGTACGTCGAGTTCTTCCGGGGCACACCGCTTTTGTTCCAGTTACTCGTCATTTTCACTGGAATCCCAGCGTTCTGGCCGCCTGGTCAATTTCCTATCTCCGACTGGGCGATTCCGACCGCGATTATCGGTCTGACGCTCAACCACGCGGCCTACGTCGGTGAGGCCGTCCGCGGCGGCATCGACGCCGTTCCGGAAGGACAGATGGAAGCCGCCCGCTCGCTTGGGATGTCCTACGTTCAGGGCATGCGCGAGGTCGTCCTCCCACAAGCGTGGCGCAACGCGCTTGCTGCAATCGGTAACGACCAAGTTATTTTGGTGAAGGACACTTCACTCCTGACAGTTATCGCCGTCCCCGAACTTATCAGTGCGTTCCGCAACGTCAACTCGGCTACGTTCGACCCGTGGACACCGATTATTCTCGTCGCTATCGCATACCTCATGATTACGATTCCGCTTGGAAAAATCGTCAGTCACCTCGAAACCCGCTCGGACTGGGGAGGTGACCGCCGATGAGTCTTCTTGAATTCGACAAGGTTGACAAATACTTCGGCGAGACGCACGTCCTCAAGGATGTCGACCTCGAAGTCGAAGAGGGCGAAGTGTGCGTCATCATCGGGCCATCCGGCTCGGGGAAGTCCACGCTCCTTCGCTGTGCCAACCGACTCGAAGAGATTCAGGACGGAGAGATTCGACTCGACGGCACCTCGATATCCGACCCTGACGCAGACATCAATCACCTTCGGCAGCGCATCGGGATGGTGTTCCAGAGCTTCAATCTCTTCCCGCACAAGACGGCGCTGGAGAACGTGACTCTCGCTCCGAAGAAGGTAAAGGACCTCGACGAAGGGGTCGCCGTACAGCGAGCAGAAGAGTTGCTCGACCGAGTCGGCCTCGAAAACCAAGCCGCCTCCTACCCGAACCAACTCTCCGGCGGGCAGCAACAGCGCGTCGCCATCGCCCGCGCACTGGCGATGGACCCGCACGTCATGCTCTTCGACGAGGTCACAAGTGCACTCGACCCCGAACTCGTCGGGGAAGTGCTCGACGTCATGCACGGCCTCGCCGACGAGGGCATGACCATGCTCGTCGTCACCCACGAAATGGGCTTCGCTCGGGAAGTGGGCGACCGTATCGTCCTCATGGCCGACGGGCGCGTCGTCGAGGACTCTCCGCCCGAGCAGTTCTTCGAGGACCCCGAGACCGAACGCGGGAAGCAGTTCCTCTCGAAGCTGTTCTGAGCCACTCGGGAACACACCTCCCAACAGTCTTATTGCCGGAAATCACGGTTGTGGCGGCATGAGCGATACACCCGGCGAATTCAGTACCGACCCCCCCGATTTCGACCACCGCAAGGCGATACTGTTCTGCCAAACCTGTGGCCGCGCAGCAGCGCTCGGTGACTGGCCTACACACGAAGTAGACGGCCAACTCCAGCGTATCGACTGTCCAGACTGCGGAGCGACCGTGTGGCGTGGGTTTACCGCTGACGACGACAGCGCGGGCCGCACCGTGTCGGCACCGATTCCCTGAGTTCGAGTCTCCACGCCCCCAACACACCGTTTCGGAACCGAACTGACTGCGACTCTTTTGTCGAGACAGACAGCAGAGGAAGCCCAGCCCGTCGCGGTAGTACTCCCAAAATCGAATTACAATCACAACTGTGAAATTCGGCTCGTCAACAGGTTTTGGCGACCGCGATTAATACACCAATAATCAGACATACCGGTGGTATCTCGTGTAGACATATACCGTCTACTGTGTCCCTTTCTTTATATTTCATTTTTATCGGGTTTTTATATACCCCTCTCGTGTCTGTTGTCAATAGATAGAAAACTTGACCATCAAGTAGGCGAACAATTGAATAGCACCCTCCAGAATTGCACACGTGCGAATGGAAAGTTGGCTCACTCCCGAAATTGCTATCGCTTTGATGTATCTTGGAGTGATTCCATCGATAGCTAACAGTTACGTCCTCTGGGGAGACCGACGCAAACCCGGTGTGCTCTGGTTCATCCTGTCGATGGCAACCGGTGGTGCGTGGGCGTTCCTCTTTGCGACGTTTACGCTCGTCTCCGACCCAGGGCTCACACTCGCCCTCGCGAACTTCTTCTGGGTGATGATACCGACCGCAGCGGTCACGATGTTCCTGCTCGCCTACGAGTTCGTCTTCAAGCACAACGTTTCACGAAGGGTCGCCGTCGCTTCGTTCCTCCCGATACTCGTGTTGTTTGTCGTGTCGTGGTTCAATCCCGATAACCTGGTGTACACACCAGAATACCACGTCGGACCAAACGGCTACTTGCATGCCCCTGATTTGGGCGGTCCGCTCAAAATCTTCGTCACGAAAATATACGGATACTTGCTGGTGTTCTTAGCCGCGGGGATGTTCGTCGGCGAAGCACTCCGAACGAATGGCACCCACCGCCGGCAGACGCTCTATCTCTTAGTTATCTTCTCGATGCTCGTTCTCTCGACGGTCGTCAAGGTCGCGGAGTTGGTACCGGTATACTTCGACTTGACTTCCGTGGTCTACTCGTTTTCCGGCGTGTTTTTCGCGTTCTCTATCAGCAAAAACGGATTCATGAAGTTCGTCCCCGTCGCCCGAGAACAGACGTTCCAGGAGGTCTCTGATGCGATATTTGTCATCAATCCCGAAGGGAATATCGTCGACGTGAACGACGCCGCCGGGCAGTTGTTCGGGGCCGGAATCATCGGCCAACAAATCGACGCCGTCCTCTCTGAGCACGTGACCTCGACTGGTGGTGCTGCCTCGACCCTCGAATTCCGGCGCAACGACGAGACACGGTTCTTCTCGGTGCAGACCTCTACGATTGCGTACGGGAGAGGCCTCGAAGGTGAGATAATGGTGTTGAGTGATATCACTGCGCTCAAGAAACGCGAAAACGAGTTGGACCTCCTCAAACAGATTCTCTCTCGTGTCTTCCGCCACAACATCCGCAACGACCTCAATGTCATCTCCGGGTACGCACAAATCATCGAAGACGCGTCCAGTGGAGACATTGCCGAATGGGCGGAGAGAATCAACGACCGGTCGACAAAAATCGTCAAGCAAGCCGAGAAGGCGGGGAAAATCGAGTCGGTGTTTTCGTACGACGAGACAGTCCAGCGACCACTCAGAGAAGACATCGAGAAAGCCCGGGAAGGATATCAGGTTACACCCCCCGCGGCCGTCTCGTTCGATATTGACGACGTAGAAGTCGAGGTCCACCCACGGTTCGACCTTGCTGTATTGGAACTCATCGACAACGCCCTCACACACCACCACGGCTCAGAACCGGCGGACATCGTCGTCTCCACCGAGCTGACCGACACGAGTGTTACCCTCGTCGTCGAGGACAACGGACCAGGACTTCCATCGGTCGAAGTCAGCGTCCTAAAGGCGCAAGAAGAGACCGACCTACAACACGGCTCCGGAATCGGCTTGTGGTTAGTCCACTGGATCGTCGCCCGGTCGAACGGGGAACTGACGACGGAAGTGACCGAGTCGGGTACCAAAATCAAAATCCCCCTTCCACGACTGCCACAGAACCAAACGACGTCAGAAGCCGACGGCGTCCCAGCCCAGTAACACCATCAGTATGACGACTGTAACCGACAAACCGACCCGGTTTGGCCGACAGCACTGGCAACAAGCTTAACAGACCAACTACAGACCAATTCATATGTCCCTCCACGAGATACGGTTTCTGTTTTTGAAATTGAATATCTGGTTGTGTCTGGCGTCGTCGCTGATGGTCGCAATCTCTGCGGTGGCACTCTCGATTCCGCTTTCGTCTGTCGGCGTCGGATTGGTTCTTCCCCCGTTGTTGTTCTATTTCATCTACGTCGAAGACAGACGGCGAGTCGCTCCAGAAGACGAGGTGAACCAGCCGTACCGAACCGAATTGGTTCGACGGCATCAGTCTGCCCTCCTCGTGACTGAACTGCTCGCGTTGCTCGGATACGTCGCCCTCTCGGGGATGCTCGTTCTCGAACGCCCGGACCTCGGCGTCGAGTACCTCGCTCTCGGGCAACTTCCGCTGCTCGTCTTGCTCGTCTACGGCCACCTCAAGCAACATCCGACGTTCGACTCACTGGCTGTCGGGGCGACGTGGGCGTTCGTCGTCGTCTTCTCCCTTTTGGTTTCGACGACGGTCACGGTTGGCTGGGAACTCGGTGGCGTCTTCGTCGGCTGGTTTCTGATTGCGTTTGCCGGCGTCGAATCGCGGAATATCCAAGATATCGACGGTGATTCGAAGTCGAACAAGACCACGCTGGCGGGGTATCTCGGTCGCAAGCCAACCATCGCGCTGGTCGGACTCGTAAAATCGCTCGGTGTGATTACGTTCTGGGTCGTTTCGGGCCGTGCCGTCGCTGGGTTGGCGCTCTGTTATCTCATCGTCCTCCGGCTCTTTCGGGCGTTGACTCGGTGGGAGACGCCCCACGTCGGAGAGTGACCAGCTACCGATGGCTGACGCCGCTCGAAGTCAGAAGAAGTCGGACAGACCAGCCTGTCCGTCGTCCGTCGCAGACGCCTCACCCGTCTCGTCTGTCTCGTCGGCGTCTCTATCGAGGACGTCGTCGGAGCCGGTGTCGGCGTCGCCATCGGCTCGTCCTCCGTCACCCGGCTCGCCAGTTTCGAGGTCGTCCATCCCGGCGAAGGCACCCCCGGCGTGCTCTTCGACTAATTCCTCGCGCAGTTCCTCGGCGTCTTCGACGATGGACTGGACCTTGTTCGTCGTCTCGCCGCTTCCGGTGACGAACGAGACGTGCGAGGTGTCGAAGTCGTAGTACGCCGTCATCGCCACAGTCAACTCACGCGGTTTGCAGTGGTGCGTGATAGCCGAGAGGAACGGCAGCACTTCACGCCGCGCCGTGGCCATGCTGAATCCGCCGTGTTCGGCAATCTTCCGTACGACAGTGTCGCGCGTCTTGTCTCGCGTCGAGCGATACGGTGCGCCACCGTATCGGGTCCACCCACCACGGGTACGGTCTCGTGAGGCGGCGACGCCAGCGGCGAGGTTGTCAGTCGCATAACGCCAATAGGAGTAGTTCTGCGTGGCGCGGACGCGACCCAGCCAGCGGTCCGCGTTGGCGAGGAACTCGTATGCCCGTGCGAGTTCGTCCGGTTCGTAGACGAGAGAGACCTTGTCCTCTATCCACTTCGTGAGGTCGTCCGGCGTCTCGTCCACGTCGTATGCGGTGTAGAGTGCTTCCTGTGCGGATTTCTCTTTGAGGACGGCGTCGAGGAATTCGAAGAGACCGACCGAGCGGTCTCGGTCGCCCATCACGACGTTCTCTTCGGTGATTTGGTCGCGACCTTCGGCGATTGCCTGGAGGTCGTTGACCGCCGACCGGAGGTCGCCGCTGTTCATGTCCGCGATGCGTTCGAGGGCCGCCGAGTCGAACTCGACGCCCTCTTTTCGACAGATGTCGCGGAGGACGGGGACGATAGAGCGCGCCGACACGTCTCGGAACTCGATTTCGCGGCAGGCGTTCCGCAGGCCGCGACTCATGTCGTAGAACTCGTTGGCGATGAGAACGATAGGCTGGCTCGACGACTTGACGAGTTTCGTGATGGCGCTGGCACCGCCGCGGTCGTAGTTGCCGTGGATGTTGTCCGCCTCGTCGAGGATGACTAACTGCCGTGTGGACGTGCCCGCCGACGACCCGGCGAGCGTGGCGTTCTTCGCGGCCCGACCGGCGAAGCGCTCGATGACGTCGGCAGTCCGCTGGTCCGAGGCGTTCAACTCGACTGTCTCCCACCCCATGTCGGCCGCGAGCGCGTGGGCGGCGGAGGTCTTCCCGATACCCGGACTGCCGTGGACGATAGCCGCCTCTCGGTGGTCATCCCACGATTTGCCCCACTCGGCGAGTGCGTCCCGGGCCTTGTTGTTCCCGCGCACCTCCGAGAGCGTCGATGGGCGGTACTTCTCCGTCCAATCTACCATTACCGGAGGAAGGACCGAGGCGCGTTTAGTGGTTGCGGAGCGCTGTTCGACGAGCACCGTCTTCGGAGTAAACGGCCGAGAACGGTCGTCGATAGTGTCACCGCTAGATTACATTATGGTTCGGACTGTATGGACAGTACTATGCGGAAGAAAACGTGCGTGGTCACGGGGTCGTCGCGTGGAATCGGTCGTGGAATCGCAGAGCGGTTTGGGAACGAAGGCTGTGAGGTCGCGGTCAACTACCGGTCCTCCCCGGAAGCGGCCGAAGCAGTCGTCGACGCAATCGAGTCGTCAGGTGGGTCAGCTATCGCGGTGCAGGCTGACGTGACCGACGTCGACCAAGTCGAACGAATGCGCGAGGAGGTCCACGAGACCTTTGGACCGGTCGACGTGCTGGTGAACAATGCAGGTATCAATCAGGACATCCTGTTCAAGGAGATGTCCCACGAAGACTGGGACGTCGTTCTCGACGTGCACCTCGACGGGACGTTTCACTGCACGCAGACGTTCTACGACGATTTGGTCGCTGCCGAACAAGGCCGCCTCATCAACATCTCCAGTATCGTGGGCAAGGGCGGCAATTTCGGGCAGGCGAACTACGCGACTGCCAAGGCCGGAATCTTCGGCTTCACCCGGACGCTCGCCCTCGAACTCGCTCGTGAAGGCACGACTGCCAACTGCGTCGCACCGGGGTTCATCTCGACGCAGATGGTCGAGGAACTCCCCGAGAAAATAAAAGACCGCATCCGTGAGGACACGCCTCTCGGGCGACTCGGCACCGTCGAGGAAGTCGCCGAGGTCGTCGCGTTCCTCGCGAGCGACCGCTCGTCGTTCATCACTGGCGAGGTCATCGACGTTAACGGGGGCAAAGACCTCTAACAACCTCGTCTTTCGAAATGCCGTCTTCGACAGACACTGGAAGAAAACATGGGGACTGGGAGCCAGACAACGCGACGACACAGCCAACTGATTCTCGTCGTGGGCTGGGTCGTCGCCGTCGGCGAGTATGACAGCCGAGAGCCTCGGTGGACGACCGACTAGCCGGTAGTCTCGGAGTGACTCGACCTGTACACTGTCCGGTGTTCACGTATGTCAACACACGGAAAATTTATTACCACCCTCCGAGTGCGCTCTGGTCCATGTTTCCCGACGAAATTGTCACCCCGCGGCTTCGGCTTCGCGCCTTGTCGCGGGAGGTTGTCGACCCTGTAGACGCATACGACTACTTCGCGGCGTCGCGGTCGGACACCATCGAAGAAGAGACTGAATACGTCACGTGGAACCCCCACCAGACTCCCAAAGAAGGGTTCGACTTCCTGAAGCAGGCCGAGAAGGGCCACCGAGAGGCTGAAAACGCCATCTACGCTATCTTTCCCCGCGAGGGAGAAGACGGCGCTGGCGAATTTGCTGGCACGACCGGATTCAACCCCGAGTGGGACACGCACCGAGCAGTCTTCGGCATGTGGCTTCGAAAGAAGTTCTGGGGGCGGGGCTACTCGGGCGAGCGCGCCGCCGCACTCTTTGCCACCGTCTTCGACGTGCTCGACCTCGACCTCGCCTACGTGCAGGTGCTCCCGGAGAACGAGCAGTCGATTCGGGCCATCGAGAAGTACATCGACCGCTTCGGTGGCCAACACGACGGTCTGTTCCGCAACGCCTCAGTCGACATGGACGGGACGCCCCACGACGCTCACACCTACTCGGTGACGCGCGAGCAGTGGCTCGATGCGACTGGCGGCGACTACGACGCCGAATTCCATTGGGAGGACCGTCAATGAGTCACCTCTTTCCCGAGGTCATCGAGACCGAGCGCCTGCGACTCGTGGCTGCCCGCCCCGAGAACGTCCACCCGCTCGACGTGTACGAAGCCTGTTCGCAACCGGAGATGGACGACGTGGCAACGTACATGCCGTGGTCGCGCCACGAGACGCCGAAAGTCTCGAAAGACTTCCTCGACGACTGCGCGTCGAAGTGGGACGACGCCGAGAGCGCCCAGTACGCGGTCTACCCGCGCGATGGTGAGGACGGTGCAGGCGAACTCGCTGGCTTCGGTGGCATCCACACCGAGTGGCCCCGTCGGGTTGGCACGCTCGGCTTCTGGCTCCGCCCGCAATTCTGGGGCCGAGGCTACTCGGGTGAGCGCGCCGAAGCCCTCACCGCACTGGCGTTCGACGTACTCGACCTCGAAGTCGTCGAGGTCAAACACGCCGTCGAGAACGAGAAGTCCCAACGCGCCATCGAGAAGTACATGGACGCACTCGGCGGTGGCCGCGACGGGCGGGACCGAAACAGCCTGCCAGTCGAAGACGGCGTCGCCGACCAGTTCGTCTACAGTGTCTCACAGGACGAGTGGCTGGATGCGACCGGCGGCGACTTTGACGCCGAGCTCTCTTGGGATGGCGCTGCCGACGCCAGCATCGCTACCGACACCACTCCGGACGACAACACCAGCGCCGCCATCGACACCACCGCAGACGACGACGCCAACGCCGACCACTGACTCGTCTCGTTGCGGCGTGATTCAGTGGCGCACGCGTCACGAGCACGCCTCGCACGGCGGCCACGAGACATATACCGGCGACCCACAATCGCTTCCGACACAATGTCAGTGACAACCGGGTCAGCCAGCGATTCGACGCAATCGACGGCGAAAACGGTCGGTATCGGTGCGGTGGCCGGGCTGGGTGCGGCCCTCCTCGGGTACCTCGCTACCTACGTCGCAACCGCGTCGACCATCGAGAATTCGACCGCGAGCCAAGTGCTCGAAGCACTCGGGTCGAACATCTCCACGTGGAAGGTCGTGGGGTGGGTGTTCATGAACGCCCACGGTGTGACGACGAACTTCCCCGGCCTGTTCGGAACGACGTCCTCGACGAACCTCATCGAAGGTGCCGAAGCGTTCTCAGCCGCGCTGTACGCCGTCCCCGCGGTGGCACTCCTCGCGGCAGGTGTCGTCGCGGCCGTCGCCTGCGGCGCATCGTCGGCCAAATCGGGGGCGATAGCAGGCGGGTCGACCGTACTGGGCTATCTCCCCGTCGCGCTCGCCGGACTCGCGCTGTTCGCTATCACCATCGGCGACGCTGTCGCCCGGCCCGACCCGGTGACGTCAGTGCTCCTCGCCGGTATCGTCTACCCCGCCGTCCTCGGCACCGTGGGCGGTGTGGCAGCCTCCGCGATTCGATAATTCTCCCTGCCGTTCGCAGCCGCCTCAGAGGTCGCGTGCCACGAGTTCGCCCCAGTGGTCGAACCCGTAGCGGTCGTAGAAGGCCCGCGCCCGGTCGTTTGCCTCGTCGACGTCGAGGACCATCCGGTCTAACGGGAGGTCCTGCGAGCGCGCGTGGTCGAGCACGGCCTGCATGAGCGCGTCGGCAACACCCGTCCCACGGAACTCGGGTGCGACGAATATCTCGTTGAGCACCGCCGCGTCCCAGATGAACGTCATCTCCTCGGGGAGTGCGAAGGCGTACCCGGCGAGAGATGACTCCGTGTCGTCTTCGCCCCTCTCTGCCTCGGCGACGACGACACACCCGTGGTCCTCGGTCGTACAGCGCTCGACCCACGAGAGATATCGCTCGCGGTAGTCGTCGGTGAGTTTCGCCTCGTACGTGTCGAGTTTGTCGTCGCCGCCGGTCCCCTCGCCGATTCCGAGTTCGAACCCGCGTTTGAGTTCCCAAAATGCGTCGGCGTCGGTCGGCTCGTACGGGCGTACCGCGACGCCCTCGGGTAGGTCGCTCATGGAAAGCGGTGGGTCGGCATTCGTTATGAACTCTCGGAGACCGGCCGCGCTTACTCCGACGACCGCCGCCACCGCTCCGAGAGAAGTCGCCCCCCGACGACACCGCCGCCGAGTAACACCAGCATGAGTTCCAGCCCCGAGGAGGCGAGTGGGGCAATTCGCTCGACGTTCTCGGGTTCGGCTCCCGGCGTCGGGTCGACAGCGGTGCTGTAGTGGAAGTTCTCCGTCGTCGGCGGAGCCGATTCGGTCTGGAGTTCGAAGAACGTCTGGACGAACCCCTGCGTACTCGATAACTCGGCTTTCCCAGTCACCGAGTAAAACGCGTCGTGGACGGGATAGAAGGCGTTGACGCCGTTGGTAAACAGGTCGGGGAAGATACCGCCACCGAGAAGTGCGGCGATGGCGACCCACGCGACGACGACGCCGCGGAACCCCCACCGACCTCGAATCTGTGAGTTCTCGCGTATTCTGGTGTCGTACAGCACGACCGCGCCGAGTACGAGCGGGAGCAACAATGTGTGCAGGAGGGCTCGATGACTACCGGGGAGGAGCGTGCTGGTAAACGAGTCGAGGTCCGGCACCGCCGCTGCGACCAGGACGACGGCGATGCTTCGCGTGTCGAACCAGCGACCGAGCAACGCCGCCCCGACGAGTCCGCCCACCGCGACGTGGACGAGTGTCGATGGCATACCCACTCGTGGAACGCGATAGACTTGAAGCGTTCCCCGAAAGATTCGTCAGGCGACGATGTCCCCTTTCGACACGCTTTTGCGGGACACTCTCGCACTGTCTCGCATGTCCGACCTCCCCGTCGTATGGAGGTGCGCCCGGTGACCGCAGCACCTCGCGACGACCTCGCTCGCCGAATCGCGGGCGAGATTACGCTCTCTAACGACCCCGGCGCAACCCTCCGCAAGTGGCGCACGGACTTCGATATCTCGCAGACTGCCCTCGCCGAGCAACTCGACGTCTCTTCGTCGGTCGTCTCGGACTACGAAAGCGGCCGTCGCGAGAGCCCCGGAATCGGTGTCATCCGCCGGATGGTCGAGGCACTCCTCGACATCGACGAAGCCCGCGGCGGCAGTCGCATCCGACAGTACGCGCGCGTCCTCTCGGCTGGCTTCGAAAGCGACATCGTCCAAGACCTGCGGGAGTATCCGACGTCGATTCCGCTGGACACTTTCTACGACGCCATCGGTGCAACCGAAATCGTCAGCGGTGACGAAGACCGGATCAGCGGCCACACCGTCATCAACAGCATCCAGGCGATTACGCGCCTCTCTTCCGAGGAGTTCTACCGCCTCTACGGCCAATCGACGAGTCGCTCGCTCGTCTTCACCGACGTCACCCGCGGTGAGTCGCCGCTTGTCGCCATGCGGGTCGTCACCCCCACGCCGAACGCGGTCGTCCTGCACGGACTCACCGAAGACGACCTCTGGGAACACGCGCCGTCGCTCGCGACCATCGACGGCTTCGGTCTCGCCGTGACCAACCGCGACCTCGACGAGATGCTCGAAGCGCTGCGGAAGCTCCCATAACCGGCTCGAACCACGCGTTTCTCGGTTTCTCGCCCACTTTGACCCCACCGTGTTAGGATATTCCAACTCCCTCTGTCTTTCCTGACTGTCACCGCGAAGGCAAAAAACACCGAAACGTCGCGCGCGACAAGGATTGTTCATGAATCTTCACGAACTCGCTTCGTTCGTCGAACGGGAGTTCACGTACCCAGTCACCACCGACTACGTCGTCGCGCAGGCAGGCCACGTTGCCGTCGACGCGCCGGACCACGAAGACTCCGAGACTATCGAGTCGATTCTCGCTCGACTGGGGTCGGAGACCTACACCTCGGGGAACGAACTGTTCACGACGATTATCGGGAGCGTGACCGACGACTACATCGGTCGCAAGTTCTACGACGACCGCGGCGGCGACCCGGCGGAGTCGTGGGGTGTCGTAAACGAGAAAAACAGGTCGTTCTGACGAGTCCCGCTACTCCACGTATTCGTATTTCCGAAGCGCCAGCGGGCGCTTCGTCTCCGCACTCACTTCGTTCGCGCGGACGGTCCCCGCTACTCCACGTATTCGTAGCGGCGCTCGTTCATCCGACCCCACCCGGTGAAGACGAACTCGTCTTCGGGCTGGGTGAGTTCCTCGACTTCGACTTCCTTTTCGTGGTTGTGGACGTCGTGGATGAGTTCGTACTCGTCGAAGGTAATCTCCTTGCGTGCGGCGAGTTGCTCGTCCACGTTGAGGGCTTCGATTTCGTCGAGCCACGTCTCTTGGACGGTCTCGGCGTGAATCTCGGCCTGTGCACCGGAGCCGTAGGAACCGACGAGGAGCTTCTTGCCGACCATGTCCTTGCCCTCTTCGGCGGCGGCTTTCAGTGCCGACGCGCGGGCGATGTGGACAGAGCCAGTGTACCAGTTGCCGACGCGACTGGAGATGTCGAGCGTCGGCTCGATGACGCGACCGTACCAGTCGCGGTACTCCTCGGTCGTTTTCAGCTTGTCCATGTACGCGCGGATGGCCTCCTCGTAGTCGTCCCACGTCTCGAAGTCAGCCTCGCGCGGCTGGCGACCGATTTCCGATTCGAGGTCGTCCTCGATGTCGGTGTCGCGGGTCATGTGACGGAACCCGAGGAGCGCGGCCTTGCGCACCATGCCCGGGAAGGGCGTGTGGAACGGGATGTACTCGAAGAGGTCGGGGTGTGTGCGACCCGCGACGCTCTCGTAATCTTCGAGCGCCTCGCGCATGCGTGCGAGGTACACCTGCATGGAGCGCTTGCCGTCAACGGACGGGAACTGCTGGTTGGGCTTCAGGAAGTCCGTCTCGTCCATGCTGCCGTAGCCCTGCTCGGTCGAGAGTTCGACGAGGTCTGGGTCCTCGTCGATGAGCATCGCGACCGCACCGGCACCCTGCGTCGCCTCGCCCGGGTCACCGCGCTCGTAGAGGGCGGTGTCGGTGGCGATGACGAGTGCAGCGCGTCCGCGGTTGCGACCGGCCTTAATCCAGTTGTACGCGTCGTCGAGACTCTGCGTCCCGGCGATGCAGGCGAACTTGCGCTCGCCTTTGTTGGCGTGACGGAAGTCGCCCTCGAACACCTGTTCGAGACAGCCAGCGATGTACGTCGACACCGGCTTGGAGTTGTCGAACGCCGACTCGGTGGCCACGTCGATGCGGCCGATGTCTTCGGGCGAGAGACCCTTTCGGACCATCAGGTTCTTGGCGGCGTTCGCACCCATGGTCACGATGTCCTCGTAGACGTCGGGGAACGACGATTTCTCCAGCCCGAGGCCTTTCGTGTACTTTTCCGGGTCTTCGCCCTTCACCGGCGCGAAGGTGTTAGGAAGGTCTAAAACGAGTTTCCCCGTCCAAATCTCGATGGCGTCGATGCCGACGGAAGTCATGGTCGGCCATACAGAACCGGGGGATAAGATTTTGTCGATGAGGACTTACGTCGAACGTCGAAATTACGGGTCGTTCCCGTCGGCCGTGTCGGTCACGACTTGTTCGTCCACGACGATACCATCGCTATCGACGACGCGGACGACGATATCGTACGAATCGTCCTCGACGCCACCCTGTCGGTATCGTAGCACAGCGTTCTTCTGCGTACTCGACTCGGTGCGAGTCGCCCACGAGTGGTCGTTGTTCTGGAAGATGACTTCCGTACGAGAGAACTCGTCGTCGCTATCCTCGACCTTGACCTTGACCTGATAGTCGCCGTTGTCGCGCTTGGTCTTGTCTTTGACCGAGACACTCTCTATCGTCGGACTAGTGGGTTTGGTGAGGGTCCCCTTCTGCGGCGGGTCGGTGCCGTCCGCAACGTCGACGATGGACTCTTCCGTGAGAAGCGTCCCGTCAGCGCCGTACGCGCGAACCGTGATTTCGTACGTGTCGCCCATCGTCCCGCCGTTGGAATACTGTAACGTTCCTCGGGTATCAGTTGACTCCAAGAGGCGATCGGACCACGTGTTCTGCCGGTTGTCGACAGAGACCTCAACCCGGCCGTCGGGGTCGGCGTTCGAGATGTCGTAGGAGATGTCGTACTCGGCGTTCGAGTACTGACTCTGGTCTTCGAGACGGAGTCCGCGGACCGAGGTGTCGTCGCTCGAGTCGTCGCCACCATCCGTGAACGTGAATTCGTGTTCACCGCTTCCCGACCCGCCGACGTACTCGTACGAGACCCGGACAGTCACGTCCTCGCCGTCGAGGTCGATTGGCTGCGTCGCGCCGGGATTCCGATAGAGTGAGCCGATAGTCATCGTGGCCGTCTCGCTCGAGTCCAGTGTGCGACTCCCCACAAACGGTACAGTGTCGACGATGGGGATGTATCTCGGGTCCGAGGCGAGTTCGTTCTGGGTCCCGGTGTCGTACAGTAGCGCTGCAAACAGCCCCTCCAAGCGGGTCCAATCGTCGTTGAACCCTCCCGAGACCTCTACGGCCGTCTCGATGGTCGGGTTGTCGAACGGCCAGTCGTCTTCCCGGACGTACACGTCGTCGGTTCCAGCGTCGACGATACTCACACCCGTGATTCGAATCGCCTCGCCGGCACCGTTTCGGACGTCGAATCGGACGTGGTCGTCGTCGTCACCGGTGCAGTCTCCGCCCCCGTTTGCCTCGTCGCGACAGATCGCAGTTCCGGTGCCGTCGACGTACTGGAGCGACCCCAACTGAACCGTCATCGTCGCCGTATCCGACGCAACACCGTCTGAGACGGTCACGCTCGCGTCATACGTGCCGCTTTCGTCGTAGGTGTGAGAAACCGTCGGTGAGTCAGTGGTCTGCGTCGTTCCGTCGCCGAACGCCCATTCGTAGGTCAGGTTTTGTTCGTCGTCAGGGAGCAAACCAAGGTCTGGGTCTGAGGAGCCACTGGCGTCGAACTCACACGTGAGGCCAGTACAGTCGGCGATCAGGTCTGCCTCGGGTGCCTCGTTGTTCGGCAGGAGCGTGACGTTGACCGTATCGGTGTCAGTCGCCCCGTCGTCGTCCGTAACCGTGAGTTCGACTTCGACCGTTCGGCTCTGGAGTAACAACAGCGGGTCGACGCTGAGTTGTGCGGTCTGGCTCCCAACGTTCGACAGCGTGAGTGCGTTCTGGAGCAGCGGGGGAAGCGACCCCTCGTTGGCGATAGACCACTGATACGTCAGTGGGTCGCCGTCAGGGTCAGAACTGTTCGACCCGTCGAGGGAGAAGGTCAGTAGTCCAGTCCCGCCGAGTTGGTACACCGGCTTCTCGACACGCTCGAATACGACCTCGCTCTCACTCGCGGACGGATCGGCTCGCTCGACCACCGAGGCTGACGGGTTGCGAACGGCCCCTTGGCTGCCGCCATCGGAGTCCGGCGTCCCGTTTTTATCTTCGCCTGCATCCGCGTTCGGCGGGCGGTTTATCTTCTCGACGCTGACGTTCACTCGGTCGGTCGCTGTGTCTCCTTCGTCGTCTTTGACGGTCAACTCGACGACGACCGTGTGGTTTCGGTCGGTGACGTTCTCCGTGACTTCGACCGTCGCACGCTCGGCCTGTCGAGTCGAATCGCGGATTCCAACCTCGTCGTCGAGCCCATCGTACTCCACAACCTGCCACTCGTAGGACACTGGACCGCCGTCGGGGTCGTAGCTCCCGCCACCGTCGAGTGTCTGTGTCTCGTCTTCTTCGCCGGTGATAGACACGTCGCTCCCAGCGTCGGCCTCGGGGGCGTCAGTTGGTTCGGGTGTTGGGGTAGGCGTGGGCTCGGGTGTCGGCGTTTGCGTCGAGGTTGCAGCGGTCTCTCCGTCGAGTGACTGCTCGTAGACGACTTCGTTTGCATCTGCGTTGACGACTCGGTAGAATTTGTCGTCGTCGGTGGCTGCATCCACCAGTCGCCAGCGTTCACCGGGTTCGAACAGGTCGTCTCCGTCGGCACTCAACGGCGACCCGTCTGCGAGTGACCGCCGAACTGACCCGTTCGCTCCCTGAACAACCACCTCGGTCTCTGCTATCGGGAGTGGGTCACCACCCTCGTGAACGACGATGAGATCGGCACCGTCGCGTTCGAGAGAGAGGTCCGCGACGGACGCTTCGTCCGTCGGAACGGTTCCGAGATACGCGAACCCGAAGATGAAGACACCGACGAGTACGACTCCGACGAGTGTAACAACGCCGATTGTCTCTGACTGGGCACGGCACTCGGAAAGCACGTCTAGCCGTCTGCGGACGATAGTAAAAAAGGCTCGCACGAGTGGAATTCACTCGGTGGAGAAGGTGGTGATTCTCACTCAGTCCAGAGAGTGATGGCTCTCACTCGGTCGAGAGCGTGGTGATTCGCACGTCGTCTACGTACCATCTGTCCCCATCGGCCGTGGAAGCTGGCTGCCGGAACCTGATAGCGACGGTGTCGTGGAGGGCGTTCGCGTTGTCGATTCGGACTCGGCGGAACCAGCTGTCTTGGTTCTGGCCCGACTGGGGAGCCA
This sequence comes from Haloferax elongans ATCC BAA-1513, assembly GCF_000336755.1. Classification (GTDB taxonomy): domain Archaea; phylum Halobacteriota; class Halobacteria; order Halobacteriales; family Haloferacaceae; genus Haloferax; species Haloferax elongans. Next base: position 215,136 of record NZ_AOLK01000022.1, read on the forward strand.
CTCTGTCGACTTCAGTCCACCCGCCGCCCGGGCGGCGATATTCGACGATTAGGTCTTCTGGCGGTGAGTCATCTGACTCAGGCCCACCCTGTGAGTCGCCCTGCTGGACCCAGTACTCGACGGTGAGGAGGTCTGTACCGGCGGCGTCAACGTCTGGTGAGACGAGCGCCGCGTTCGTCTCGTCGTTGTTACCATTGCCGTGGTCGTTTACGATGCGGACGCTTCGGCTCCCGGAGTTCGAGGTCTCCGTATTCGGGCCAACGAGCCGCGCATCGTTGTTCCCCGGACGGTCTGCCGTCTTCGTCCACCCCGGCGGAAGCGACCCAGATTCGAACTGCTCGACGATGTGATTCTCGACGGTCAGTGAGTCTGACCCATCGTCTGTCGAGACCGTGAGCGCCGCGGTCCCAGTTCCAGCCGACCAGTACTGACCGGAGTCGGTCGTGACGGCCACGCGTCCGCCACCGCCGGTCGTCGCAGTCGACCGATTCAGACTCACGATTCCCGAATCGTTCGTGGAAAACGTCACGTCGACGTTGGCGTCCTTCGGGGAGACAGTCGCTTCGAGGTCGATACCACCCGACTGCGACGTGGGGTCGAACGTCCCTGCGCCGGACCCAGGGGTCGTGTCAGGGGCGGTCCACGACGGCGTGTACGTCACCCCCGGTGGTCCACCGCCACTGTTCGAAATCACGGTCACGTCGAAGACGACTCGCCGCTCTGCTCCCGGACCGAAGGAGATGGTGATACTGTCGGTTCCGGTCCCCTGGGCCTGATAGAGAATGCGTGCCTGTCCCTCTCCGTCGGTAGTCACAGCCGTTTGCGAGAGCCCACCGTTCGGCCCGTCAGCATCGTCGCTCACTGTGAGTTCGACCCCGCTTTCCGGGTTACTGTACTCGTCTCTCGCCTCGACGACCATCTCGTAGGTCGTACCGTTCCGAATCGTCGCCCGCGTCGACGACACACCCGTGAGGTATCGTTCGCCGGGAGCTGTGAGGTCGCGACCGATGCCGACACGACTCGTCTTGAGGTTGTACGTCACACCCGGTTCGAGTTCGAGGGTGAGCGTCCCGCCGGCTACCAAGAGAGACTGGACGTGGCCGTCCGGTGCCATCTCGTCTTCGAGGAGTCGCCGCCACGTCGGTTCCGAGAGGTCTGTCGAGATCTTCAGCACGAGCGGTCCGGAACTACTGTTCGTCACCGCGACTGTCCTGACGGACATCGACTCGGGGCTCAGCGCGCGGGCATCGACCGAGACAGGGTCGACACCGCCCCTCGATATGTTCCCGTCCAGAGTCACGACCGAGAGCGTCCGGTCTTCGACGAGTCGCTGCTCGGTCAGCGCACGGGAGGTATTCGAGTCGGAAAAGTTGTTGTAGAGGACGGTATTCTCGAATTTCGTCGTCGGTGCAGCGCCGTATCTCGTGTAGTCGGGGCTGTACACCAACCCGGCCGTTGGGAACGAAAGCGTTCCCGTGACGTACTCCTTCGTCTCGTCGTCGTGGGCTTCGACGTTCTGAATCGAAGCCTGGCTTCCGCTCGGGAGACGTTTCATAGACAACGTCCCACTCGCTGGGGGCGGGTTGACGGCGACGACTCGTCCGGGGAATCGCGTTCCGAGCGTGACGAGCGCCGAGTGCGTTCGCCCGGTCGTCGCGGTCCCGACGATGGCGTTCCGTACGTCTTGGAGTTCTCCTTGCACCTGTTGGTTGTGCCTGAACTCCGTCTGTTCTGTCTCCATCGGGACGACCGCTGCCTGGTACACCGAGAGGGCAACGACGAGAAATCCGAGCAGGAGGACAGCACCGACCTGGGCTGTCACTGCACGGTCGTCCCGGTGAAGTCGCATTACCCTATCTCGCAGCGCGCCCGGTAAAAAACGCATCGTCGGTCTCACCCAATCTCCACCCGGGAGACTGCTGGCCGCTGTGTGGGGTCCGTGACCGTGAAGTTGAGTTGCACCGCGAACGAGTCGTGCGACGACCCCCACGAGAGCGACTCGCTCTCCGAGCCACTGCCAGTGAGCGTCACCGTCTTTGACCGCTCTTCCCCGGATTCACCCGGCGAGCCGATAACCTGGACGTGGATACTCCCCCCATCAGCGTCGTACGTGATGTTTTGGATGTCCGGGCGACGGTCAGACGTGAAGTTGAGCGTGGCCGTCCGATAACTCGCCGCGTCGACAGGGTCGTACAGCGCGAGCGCCTCTGACTGCGACAAGTCTCGGTCGTACACTCGGACCTCGTCCAGCGTTCCAGGGAAGTACTCCGGTGACGGGCTAGTGTCCTCGATTCGGCCAATCGAGGAGAAGTCCGTTGTCTTGACACCGGTCGTGGAGACGCTGCTGTCGACGAGTGACCCGTCGAGATACATTCTAAGCCGTCCAGTCGTGGCGTTTCGCGTCAACACGAGGTGGTGCCACGCGCTGTCGTCCACACGAGACGGACTCTTGACTTCGCCGCCGCTGTCGTCACCGACCGTGAACCCAATTCGCCCTTGGCCGTCGAGCCATCCCCAGAAGATGTCGTTCACGTCGCCGTTCGATTCGACGCCCGTGATTCCGGGCTGTCGCCAGTTGACGTCCCCATCGCCAGTCTGGTTCGTCTTAAACCACACCGACAGGGATGCAGTGCCGCCGAGTGGATCCTGAAGGCTCCGATTGACACCGATGTAATCGTCGTTCCCGTCGAACTCGTATGCGTTCCCGCCGAGGACGCCACTCGTCGGGGCCGCACCGACAACGGTTCCAGAGTAGTTTCCGGTTGCGTCGTCGGGCGAATCGTCGAACGCCCAGTATCCATTGGGACCGACGTCCCACCGCGAGCCGTTCTTCGGGTAGCCAACAGCGACCTCCGCAGGGTCATGATTCCCGCCGTCGTCGTGGACGACTCCTCGTTCGCCTGTTTTCGACGCTGCGTCCCACTCCGCCAGCGACCACGAAAGCGAATCGACACCGGCCACAGAAATCGTGAACGTGACGCGTTCTGCGGCGGTCGAGTCGTCGTCGATAGATGCCGTTACCGTCGCAATACCTGCAGTTCTTGGCGGCGTGTACCGGACTGTCGCCTGTCCTGACTCGTCCGACGGGGAGTCAACATTCTCAATCGTGCCGCCGGTTGCACGGCTGTCGACCGCGACACCACTCACAGGGTTGTTGAACCCATCTCTCACCTCGACTGTCAGCGATTGCGTCTCGCTCGGTGCGACGGTTCTATTAGTCGCTCCGACGGCCGTCACGTACTGTCCGTCGGGTTGTGTCGCATTCGGTGAGACAGCAACCTCGGCGAGTCGGAGTTCGTACTCGCCGGGGTCGAGGACGATTCGGGCGTACCCACCGGCGACACTGACGTTCGCGTTCTCGACATCTTCGAATCGTTTCTCCCACGTCGATTGCGCTAGGTCTGTTGGGAGTTCGATGACGACGTTCTCACCGGTTTCGTTGCGGATACGAACGACACGAGTAGTCGCACTGGTCGCTCGAACGTCGAGTGTAGTCGTCGTGCTCGACGAGGTGTCGACCGACCCGTCGATAGACGTCAGAGAGAGCCGCTGGCCGTCGACGAGCGGTGTTGAGGTACCAACGAGGAGTTCCTTCCCGTTGTCGAACTGCTTCACCAGCGCACCGTGTTCGTAGTGGTACCGGGGTGCCCCTTCGAACTCGTTGTACTCGGCTTCGTACTCGACTACCTGCGTCGAGAACGTCTTCGTCGAGTTGTTCCAGTAATCTGCCGTCTCCGAGTCGACAGCCACTGCGTTCTCGACGCGAATTGGCCCGCTATTACTCTGTGTCGCTGTTAGGCGGCCACTCGCTGGTGGCGGCGTGACGAAAAGCACGCGGGGCCGGTAGTTCGTTCCAAGCGCTACCGAGACAGGGACAGACCCACCAGTTCGAGCCGTGGTCTCGACTGTTCGCTGGAGGGTTTCGAGATTCCGTTCGACGATTCGATTGTGGGCTGCTTCGGTCCGCTTTGTGTCGTTTGGGACGACTGTCGCCTGATAGAGTGAGGCGCTGATGACGAAAAAGCCGAACAAGACGATAACAGCGACTTGTACGGCGACGCCTCGTCGGTCGTCCCGAAAGTTCATCATTGAGAAGGGCGGCTTGAACTATAAAAAGGCTATCCCCCGTATCGAGCGGAGGGCAACGAAACGAGAGAGGCCGAGTTCAGTCTTCCTCTTCGACGACTTCGGGCTCCGCCAGTCCGCTCTGGAGGCTCTCGATGCCGTCGACCCACTCGGTCACGAGACCGAACTCGATGTCTTCGAGCACATCGAGGTCGAGTTCCTCGCCGGCGATGACGTTCGTGCCGACCTGCACGATGTAGCCGAGTGCAGCGTCGAGGTCGTCTGCTTCTTCGGCGTCTGCGGCGGCGATGATGTACGCCGACATCTCGTCTTCGAGGTCAGACGGACCTGCGACGAGGTACTCTTCGGCCGCGAAGAACGCACACGAGAGACTCGTCTGGACGCTTCCGATGAGAATCTCCGCCTCTTCGTTCTCGGACTCGAACTCGGGCTCCGCCATGACGATGTCGTGGACGGTCGCGAGTTCGTCGAGCGCTTCTTCTTCGTCGAGCGTGTCGTCGTCGTGCGCGGTCAGAATCTTGGCGAGAGCGATGGCGGCGTCGTTCTGAATGTTCATCAGAAGCCGACCCGTCTCCTCGCTTTCGAGGTCCAGGTCTTCTTCTTCGACGCGCGTCAACCAATTCTGCCAGCGTTCCGGGGAGTAGTATCGTTCCTCGGCCTCGGTCATACCTACACCCTCCCGTGCCGGACTCAAATGCCTTTCTTATCCTCTTGGCAACTGTGTGTGATTCGGAAGCGTGTGTTCCAACGACAGGGGACCCGAACCGACTGTGTCTCTCGTTTCCCCCTGTTCTATGCGCCCGAGTTATCTATCGAGCGTCGATTCGGTGTCGATATCGTAGACGAGCGCCGGCGTCTCGACGTGCGCGTTTCGGACCGCGTCGTCGTGACCCTCGTCGAGGAGCCAATCTACTCGCCGGGGTACCGTCTTTGGGCCCATCACTGCGCCGGGACGGTCCGGGTCGTCGACGAAGTCAGTCTCCATGAGGAACGGAACGCCACGCTCGGCCGCGTCTTCGAGACGGTCTTTGTTGCTCATGACGCTCGGCGTGCCGCCGGTGAGATGTCCCTGCGCGTAGTGTTTCACGACGCGCTCGCGTGGGACGTCGCGCTCGTCGGCCCACTCGGCAACGTCCGAGAGGTCAGTCGTCGATTCCGTGTGGAGTTGGAGCGCGCAGTCGCAGTCGGCGGCGAGGTCGAGTCCGTGTCTGAGAACCGCGTTCGAGGCGTCCCAGACGGCGTCGGTGACGTCGTAGTGCGGCCGACCTGATTTGAGTGCGAGCGCGTCGCCAGCGCGCACGTACTCGGCAGCGACGTCCAGACCGGCGCACATGAGGTCGCGCGCGTCGGCCGGGTCGTAGCCCCGGTCGTCGACGAGTTTCGAGACAAGTCCGGGGTGGACACCGAGGACGGGCCACGCTTTGCCGTCGAGAAGTTCGGACGCGTCACGAACAACGTCGATAGTCGTCTCGAAGACCGGCCGGAAGTCCTCGCCCGTCTCGACCTCGTGGCCCAGCAGCCACGACGGTTTGTTCACGACCAACAGGTGTGTGCCGCCGCTTCGAGCGAAGTCTTTCACCGCCTCTACCCCGCGACCGTGGTCCGGGTCGAGGTGGAGGTGGTTGTCCACGACCGGCGTATCGAACGTTTGCATGGTCGAGTGGTCGAGTGGCGCAGGAAAAAAACGAACCGTTCGCGTGCGACTCTCAGTCGTCGCTGTCGGAGAGTTCGTCGAGCGTCACGGCGTGGTTCGCCGCGTTCTGGAGCGCGTCTGACCGGCCGTAGCTCCCCGGTGCGATAGCGACCGTTCGGACACCGTACTCGTTTGCGACTTCCAGTGCGGGCTTGAAATCGGTGTCTCGCGAGGCGACCGCGACAACGTCCGCGCACCCGTCGGCCGCAAAGCGCGTGAGGTCGACCGCGAGTTTCACGTCCACGTCGCCGCTCGTGATGACGACTTCGAAGCCGCGGGCTTCGGCCGCCTGAATGAGTCCCGGCGTGGCGTGCTCGTCGAGATAGAGTCGCATCGCGCTCGTCTGGTCGCCGAGCGACCGCGCAGCGTTCCGAATATCGTCGAGGTCGACGTCGAACTCGTCGCGGAGGACGTTCGGCCCGTCCACGAAGAGGGCGACACGTCCCGAGGGAAGGCCCTCAGGACCGAACAATCGCCGCAGGAGGTCCATACACAACCTCTCCCAGTTTCCGGTTTATACATTTCGAGCGAGTCTCCGACAGTCGGAACACTGCACGCCGAACCCAATTGTTCGAATCTAACCAAAATCGTTATAGAATTTATTTAGGTTTACTAGGTTCTTCCAATTGTACCTTGAAACCAATGGTGAAATCCGAATTTCAGTCAAGCTAACAAATATTGCCTTACCCCACTGAGCATTGTTTGCCCATGGCAGGCACACCGAACTTCGACAGACGAACGTTCCTGAAACTGTCCGCAGCTGCAGGTCTCGCCGGAATGGCTGGCGTGACCTCCGCGACGCCCGGACGCGACCCCGGGCCGAAGAAAGACGAGATTCTCGTTGGTGTCTCCAAGACTGCCGACAGTCCGCAAGCGGCCGTCGAACAACACGTTCCGGGTAACGCCGAGGTTGTTCACGAAAACAAGTCGCTCAGCTACGCGGCAGTCAAGTTCCCCTCGAATGCTCCCTCGCACGCTCGGGAGAACTTCATCGAGGCAATCACGAAGAAAGACGAAGTAAAGTACGCCGAAGAGAACGCGACGCTCGAAGCACTCTATACGGCGAACGACCCCAAGTACGGCAGCCAGTATGCCCCACAGCAGGTCAACGCGGACTCCGCGTGGGATACGACGCTCGGTAGCTCCAACGTGACTATCGCCGTCGTCGACCAGGGCGTCATGTACGACCACCCCGACCTCTCCTCGCAGTTCGGGTCGGACAAAGGCCAAGACTTCGTCGACAACGACAACGACCCGTACCCGGACGTGCTCTCCGACGAGTACCACGGGACGCACGTCGCCGGTATCGCTGCCGGGACGACGGACAACAACGAGGGTATTGGCGGCATCAGTAACTCGACGCTTCTCTCCGGGCGCGCGCTCTCCGAGGGCGGCTCTGGCGCTACCAGTGACATCGCGGACGCCGTCGAGTGGGCCGCAGACCAGGGCGCAGACGTCATCAACCTCTCGCTGGGTGGTGGCGGCTACTCCTCGACGATGAAGAACGCCGTGACCTACGCGACCCAGCAGGGCTCGCTCGTCGTCGCCGCTGCCGGTAACGACGGTCGCCGCAACGTCTCCTACCCGGCCGCCTACAGCGAGTGTCTCGCTGTCTCGGCGCTCGACCCCGACGAGACGCTCGCACGCTACTCCAACTACGGCGACGAAATCGACGTCGCCGCACCCGGTACCAACGTGCTCTCCTGCTGGACGACCAGCACCGAGTACAAGGAAATCTCCGGTACGTCGATGGCGACGCCCGTCGTCTCCGGTGTGGCCGGACTCGCACTCGACGTCTACGACCTCTCGCCGTCCGACCTTCGGAACCACCTGAAGAACACGGCGGTCAACGTCGGACTGAGCAGCGCGAAGCAGGGTTCAGGCCGCGTCGACGCTGCCAACGCTGTCACCACTGACCCAGGAAGTGGCGGCGGCGGTGGCGGCGGTGGGTCGACCACCACGACCATCGACGATTCGCTCTCGTCGAACGCTGACTCCGACTGCTGGTCCTACACGTGGGAGTACAGCTCCCCGTCCCAGGTCGTCGTCGAACTCAGTGGCCCGTCCAACGCTGACTTCGACCTCTACGTCAACGAGGGCTCCGGCACGTGCCCCTCGACGAGCACCTACGACTACCGCTCGTGGACCACCGACAGCAACGAGCAGATTACCATCGACAACCCCGACACGGCTGCCGACCTCGCCATGATGGTCGACAGCTACTCGGGAAGTGGCAGCTACACGGTGACCATCACCGAAAAGGAGTAAGCACCACACCATCGGCGACGGCAGGGTAAGTCATTCCCGCCGTCACCGGTTTCGGCCGAGCAGGTACCAGAATCACCACGCGAGAGAGTGGTGCTAGTGTCCATGACTGTGACATCTTCATGAGCACGGTGGGGCCGAGTTCCCGCGCGCCATCACAGGCGGCAGTCCGTCGTCTGGGCTGACGCCGTTGCGAACGACCGTCTCCCATCACAGGCCCCGACGTGCTGATACACCTTCGTCGCCTACGTCTCGTATGTCTGAGGACTCGGCGACAGTGACGGTTGGAATTCTGTCGTTTCACAATAGCCGTGAGACGAAGGCGATTAGCAACGCGGTCGCAGCAGTCGGCCACGACGCCGTCTGGCTCCACGAGGAGGCAATCGGTATCGACGTCTCGGAGTCGGGTGTTGCATTCGAACCGGACGTAGACGTCGTCGTCAATCGACTCCTCCTTTCGAAGTCGTCGACACCGCTCGAAGATCTCTCTATCGCCAGTTGTTACGCCGCCGCGCGTCCCGTCCTCAACGACCCGAGAAACGTCCTCTTCGCAATCCACAAGCACGCGACTGCGACCCGACTCGCTGCGGCAGACGTTCCTGTCCCGCACAGTTACCTCGCGACCGACGAAGCGCATCTGAACGACGCGCGCTCGGCGTTCGAACTCCCGTTCGTCTACAAGACCGCCATCGGAACCAACGGCGGTGGCGCGTGGTTGGTCGACCACGATAAGACGATTTCACCGACCGTGGATAGTCGGCGTGCGTTCATCCAGACGTATCTCGACCCCAACGACGACGACCACCGCGACCTGCGCGTCTACATCGTCGGCGACGAAATCATCGGGGCCATGTATCGGTACGCTCCGGCAGGGGATTGGCGAACGAACGTCGCCCTCGGCGGGACAGTCGAAGACGCTACCGACGACCTGTCCCAGCAGGCTACTAGTATCGCACTCCGAGCAGTTCGAGCGCTCAACCTCGACTACGCGGGTGTCGACCTCATCGAAGGACCAAACGGATGGCTCGTCTTAGAGGTCAATCCGACCGCCGGGTTCCGCGGACTCTTCCGGGCGACTGGACGCTCTCCGGCGGTGCACATCGCCCGCCTCGCGCTCGAACGTGTTGGTCACACTGTTGACGACGAGACAGTCGAACGCCTGTCGCACGTCCTCGACGGGTCGCCCCCGGAAGACGCCCCGTCGTCAGTCCGCGACGACCGTGTTCCAGTCGTCGGCTACGCAGAGCGCGTCACCGTCACGGGAATCAGCGGTTCGAAGGAAGTGCTCGCCCGCATCGACACGGGAGCGGCCAAGACGCGTCTCGACGCAGTGCTCGCGACCGAAGTCGGCGCCGAGCCCCCATCAGTCCTCGACGACGAGGACGTCCAACCACAGGTCGATGTCGTCGTCGAACTCGCAGACCAACGCCAGACCGTGACGGCTGTCCTCGTCGAAGACCCCGACGACCCACTCCACATCGGCCGCGACGTCCTGCGGAATTTCTACGTCGACGTTCGTCGCCGCGTCAAAGACGACTCGGACACGTAAACTGACCTTGCTATATCAAGCCTGTTTGTTTTCCTTCGTTCCTTCATAGATTATTCGAGCCCGGGCCCTCCGATGCTGACAGACCGTACTCGTGTGGCGTGTCGACTCCCACGACACCACCATTCTTCTGGATGGTGTCCACCCCCGCGAGATGTCCCACTCCACCCATCCCACAATCGGTCGGAGAACGGTATTCGTTCACGGAGCGGCTTCGGGTTCGAACCTTTCTGCCGCCCGTCGAACACTCACCACCCGGTAGTTGTATACTTGTACGCATATAAGCAACAGAACGACAACAATCTTCGTGTTTATTGATTTTCTAGGCAGATTTATTGGCAATGTGTCCGTGATTCACAACCATGTCTCAGACAATGGTGGTGGGGGAGCCGGAAGTGTACACGGTCGTTCGAGAAGTAAACGACCACGGAGCAGCGACAGTCCGGGGGGACAACGGGTCGACCTATCACGTCGCGGCGTACGCCGACGAGATGCTTCGTGCGTACCTCGCGGACCTCCGGGCTGGTGACCGGGTTCGGATGGACCTCGTGAGAGCAGGAGTCAGAGCGAACGTTTGGAAGGTGTCGGCACTCTACTCGGGGGAGCCCATCACCGAGAGCAATCGCTAACTGTCCTGCGAGTGCGAGAAAATAGCTGAGTGGGGCGCTGCCAGCGAGAGGCTCACTCGTGGACTTCGAGGACTTTGCCGGCCGCGATGGTCTGTCCCATGTCGCGGATGGCGAAGCTTCCGAGTTCGGCGATTTCTGACGACGGCTCGATGCTGAGTGGCTTCTGCGGCCGGAGCGTCACGATTGCGGCGTCGCCAGCCTTGATGAAGTCCGGGTTCTCCTCAGCGACCTCACCCGACGCGGGGTCGAGCTTCTGGTCGATTGATTCGAACGTACACGCGACCTGTGCCGTGTGAGCGTGGATGACCGGCGTGTACCCGGCGGTGATGACCGAAGGGTGCTGCATGACGACGATTTGTGCCTGGAAGGTCTTGGCGACCGACGGCGGGTCCTCGGCTGGACCACAGACGTCCCCGCGGCGGATGTCGTCTTTGCCGACACCGCGAACGTTGAATCCGACGTTGTCACCGGGGCCTGCTTCCGGGACCTCCTCGTGGTGCATCTCGATAGTCTTGACCTCGCCGCCCGCATCCGAGGGCATGAACCTCACATTGTCACCGGTTTTGAGAATGCCCGTCTCGACGCGGCCGACGGGAACCGTCCCGATACCGGAAATCGTGTACACGTCCTGAATCGGGATGCGAAGCGGTGCGTCGGTCGGCGGCGACGGTTCTGGAAGGTTGTTCAGCGACTCTAACACCGTCGGTCCATCGAACCACGACATGTTCTCCGAGTGCTCGGAGATGTTGTCCCCCTCGAACGCTGAGATGGGGATGAAGTGGGCGTCGTCCGAGTCGAACCGGACCTGCTGGAGGAGTTGCTGAACCTCCTCTTTGACCTGTTTGTAGGTGTTTTCGCTGTAGTCGACGACGTCCATCTTGTTGACCCCAACGATGAGCGTCTCGATGCCCAGCGTCCGGGCGAGGAAGACGTGCTCGCGGGTCTGCGGCGCGACACCGTCGTCGGCGGCGACGACGAGAAGTGCGTGGTCCGCCTGCGACGCGCCCGTAATCATGTTCTTGACGAAGTCGCGGTGACCGGGCGTGTCGACGATGGTGAAGTAGTACTTGTCCGTATCGAACCGCTGGTGGGCGATGTCGATGGTGACGCCGCGCTCGCGCTCCTCTGCGAGGTTGTCCATCACGTACGCGAACTCGAACCCGGACTTCCCCTTCTCTTCAGCCTCTTCTCGGTGCTGCTCGATGATGTGCTCGGGTATACTGCCTGTCTCGAACAAGAGTCGGCCGACGAGGGTCGATTTCCCGTGGTCGACGTGCCCGATGATGGCCAGGTTTTGGTGTGGTTTGTCTGCCATAGTATCCAGGGCGCTGTCGCCCATTCTAGTTGAATATGACATCCAAGAGTATATCCGTTGTCCCGAAATGTACGCTGTGAGAACCTGAAATTCGCCCGTTTAGATTTATCAATCAAGCTGATATTTCTTCCAGAACATATGTTCCTAGACACGATGTGTTAGAATACCGACGTGCGATTGTCGGAGCCAAGTGCCAAGCTAGGTGTAACTGTCAGGAGTGACTGTCGGAGTCACTAAAGTGGTCAAAACGCCGAAAAGGAGTGGATAAGTTCAAGCAATCAGATGTTCCGCATCGTTTCGGCCATTTCGGCGAAGGTGGCCGTGCGGCGGAGGGGTGTCTGGCGAGCGGTAGTGTCGAGTTCGGAATTCTTTACAACTATCATAGTAACCAAATCGTGTCCCGAGTTGATAAATCTATCTGCGGTTGCTGGAACTATCGAGCGTCCGAGACGGCAGTCGAAGCGCCCGGTCTCGCCGGTACTGTCCTGTGGTTTTAATAATCGGAACTGAGTCGTTCCGGGCGCATGACTCGAAGCAACCGAACCTGCATTCGAAGCCGTGAGTCGGACGTGGCTCACGGCTGGGTTCCGCGATAGTCGTATCGACGCTGTTTCTCCCCGAGTACTGACGAGCAGTTCACTGTCATCTGTCGAGTTTCGTAGCAGCCGCCACGCCCGAGGTGAGCGCAATGCGGCGTAGCGACGCGACGCTATTCACCAGCCGCGAGACCGAGGGCTGGGAGAACGACACAGTCGAACTCGCGGTGCGCGCCGGGCTCGTCAGACAGTTCGGAAGCGGGCTATTCGGGTTCACACCCACGGGCGAGCGCGTCCGGCGAAAACTCATCTCCCGAATCAGAACGGCGATGGACGGCATCGGTGGACAGGCAATCAGCCTCCCCAACCTCCAATACAGCGACGTCTGGAGACAGAGCGGTCGCTGGGAGAGTTTTGAAGGCGAGATGTTCACCTTCGAAAACCGCGAGGGGCAGGCGATGTGTCTCGCACCTTCGCACGAAGAAGGAATCGTTCACCTCGTAGAGGGCACCGTTCGGTCCTACGAGGACGTTCCCTGCCTCCTGTATCAGGTCGAGCGGAAACACCGCGACGACCACCCCCGAAACGGGCTCTTGCGGACGAAAGAGTTCACGATGAAAGACGCCTACAGCCTCCACGCGACCGACGCGTCGCTGGACGGGTGGTACGCTCGCGTCCGCGACGCCTACTGTCGCATCTTCGATGCCGTCGGCCTCGACTTCGTCGTCGTCGACGCGTCGAACAGCGTGATGGGTGGCTCCACCTCCGAGGAGTTCGTCGCACCCGTCGAAACCGGGTCCGAGGAACTCGTCTACTGCCAAACTGACGGATGTCGCGTCGGCGTCACCGACGAATCACCCGGCACCACTCTCAGGGAGGGCGACACCTGCCCTGATTGCGGGGCGACCCTCGTCGCGGGCGAGGGCATCGAAGTCGGCCACGTGTTCAAACTCGGGACGCGATACTCCGAGCCCGCCGACCTCACGCTCGACACGGCCGACGGCTCGAAGCAACTCGTTCGAATGGGAAGCTACGGCATCGGCGTCGAGCGCCTCCTCCACACGCTCGTCGAACAACACGGCGACGACGACGGCCTCCGGTGGCCCGTCACCGACCACGGAAGCGTGGCCCCCTACGAGGTTTCGATTATCCCCCTCGAATACGAGGGCGACCTCGCAGACGCGGCCGACCGCATCTACGACGCGTGCGGTCGCGACGAGGTGCTTCTGTTCGACGACGACGACCAGACTATCGGCGAGCGATTCGCCGAGAGCGACCTCCTCGGAATTCCCCGAAAGGTCATCCTCGGAAACAGCTTCCGTGAGACGGGCGATGTCGAACTCGAAACGCGAGACGGCGAGACGCGCTTCGTCGCACCCGAGGTGGTTTCGGACGTCGTCTCCGAGTAGTCGTACCCCCGGGTGACTCTCCCAGTTAGCCGAACCCACCACCTCGAATGACTACCGTAGATGGTGTCGGTATCAGAGGCCTGCTTTCAAAAGCGAGTACGAGATGACCAGTGCGACCGTCGCTCCACCGAGAATCATCGTGACGACGACGAGAACGTCAGGAGCGCTGACGACGGTCGTAGCGACATCTTCGATCAACATCATTCCGAGGCCAACGAATAACCCAACAATTAGAGCGCTCACTAGTGGGTGCTCGAACCGCTGATTAACTACCTCCCAGACGTTTCCCATCTCTTTTTCCATAGGTAGTTGTCATTTGTTCGTGGCCGTTTATTCAAACATATTGGTAATTTTATACACACTAATTTATGGTGGAAATTGAAGTCTCAGCTCGTACAGACGGTGGCGCGAGGTTCGACCTAGGTTGCTAGCCACACTTTTCACCGCACTCACCTAGGTGGCTAGGTATCGAATTCGTATCGGAGGAGAGCGTTCGTGCGAGTACCGTCTACACGGTGGACCACGAAATAGTGCTGTGGTGGGCACGACTCCGGTCCAGTCTTCATGATGGGTGACTCAGTCGTCTCAGTTTGGTCGTGGGCCAGACTGGTCGTGGTGCACCTGTGTGGTCGGTGCGATTGGTGACAGAAACCATGAACCTCGGCGAAACGCTCGGACAGTGCGGTGGGGGGAGGGTCGATACGGAATGAACGCTTGGTACTCCGGCTCGGACGGGCAGTATTACTCGGATACCGAAATCTGGGAGCGATTGGAGGACGGTATCTGGCGTGTCTGCTGTTGGAACGCAGAGACAGGCGAAGAGTGGATGGAAACGGACGCCGGAGAACTCGTACACTTGGCTCCGGCTCCCGACGAACAGTCCCGGCAGAGTACTCCCTCTGAATCGAAGCCCAACTGAGCGGTGTGCTCAGTAGTTGGAAATTGGCTGTGCTCCGTTTTCAGAACTCGTTGATGATGTCCGCGACGTGCTGGCGGTCGAACAGCTGCTCGTCGGCAGATATCTCTGGGGACAGTCGTTTTCGTCGGTCGATCACCCGTCGAACCCAGATTTTGTATCGCACTATCTAGTTTACCTCCCTATTCGCCAGCGGTTCCAAGACCGACTTCGATGGCAATTTTTCGCACGTGAGTTGCGGGATTGTGGTGTTTTTACCCACTAACAAGTACTAATTGATACACTATCGTGCATACACTGGGAGAGAAGATACCAAAGCATTACTTACCGTAGTTCGCAGTGGCCTGTATGGGCCTTCGCAAGCCGCCGTTGTACGATGTCCACGCCGACGCGGGGGCACAGTTCACCGAGTTCGGCGGATGGGACATGCCCGTGGAGTACGACTCCATCAGGGCTGAACACGCGGCCGTTCGCGAGTCCGTGGGTATCTTCGACGTCTCACACATGAGTGAGATAGAAGTCTCCGGGCCGGACGGCACCGCACTGATGCAACGCCTGACGACGAACGACGTGGCGGTCCTCGAACCGGGTGACTCGCAGTACTCGGCCATCGTGGACGACGATGGACTCATCATCGACGACACCGTCGTCTACCGTCTTCCTGACCGGGACGACCCGGTGTACCTCTTCATCCCGAACGCGGGGCACGACGAAGAGATGTACGACCGGTGGACCTCGTTCCGCGACGAGTGGGACCTCGATGCGACCGTCGAAGACGTGACCGAAGACTGGGCCATGTTCGCGGTACAGGGTCCAGATGCGCTCGAAACCGTCTCTGCGACGACCGACGCGCCGGTCGGCGACCTCTCGAAGTTCCAAGCGCAGTACGCCGACGTGGCTGGCGTCGAGTGCTGGGTCGCCCGAACGGGCTACACGGGCGAGGACGGCTTCGAAGTCCTCTGTCCGTGGGACGACGCTGAGACCGTGTGGTCGGCACTGGACGCCACCCCGTGTGGACTCGGCTCCCGCGACACCCTCCGCATGGAGATGGGGTTCCTGCTCTCCGGGCAGGACTTCGACCCCGAGGACGAACCGCGCACGCCGTACGAGGCCGGAATCGGCTTCGTCGTCAAACTGGACACCGAGTTCGTGGGACGCGACGCTCTCGAACAGCAGCACGAAGCTGGCGTCGACGAGACGTTCGTCGGCTTCACGCTCCTCGACAGAGGCGTCCCCCGACACGGCTACGACATCGCGACTGAGGATGGCGACGTCATCGGGACCGTGACGAGCGGAACCATGAGTCCGACGCTCTCGGAGCCTATCGGACTCGGATACGTCCCCGTCGAGTACGCCGACGACGGAACAGCACTCATCGTCCTCGCTCGTGGCCGTGAGAAACGCGCAGAAATCGTTACACCACCCTTCATCGACAACTAATGTTCGAAATTCCCGACGACCGAAAGTACCTGGAATCGCACGAATGGACGACCACTGACGGCGACACCGTCAAAATCGGCATCTCCGACTTCGCACAGGACGAACTGGGCGACGTCGTGTTCGTCGAACTCCCCGACGAGGGCGACGAGATTACCGCCGGCGACGAATTCGGCGTCGTCGAGAGTATCAAGGCTGTCTCCGACCTCTATGCACCCATCTCGGGGACGGTCGTCGCCGTTAACGAGGACCTCTTCGACGCACCGGAACTCGTCAACGAAGACCCCTACGGCGACGGCTGGATGCTCGAACTCGAACCGTCTTCCTCCGACGAGTTCGACGACCTCCTCTCGCCGGAGGAGTACCGCGAGCAGACGGAGTGAGATGACGGCTGGAAACGGACGCCGGGACGGCAGTCCCTACGCGCCACACACTGACGCCGACGAAGCCGCCATGCTCGACGCCGTCGGGGTCGAGAGCGCCGAATCGCTCTTCGACATCCCCGAAGACGTTCGATTCGATGGCGAGTTCGGCATCGACGCCACCGACGAACGCGACCTTCGCGAGTCTATCGCGAACCTCTTCGCTCGCAACGAGGAGCTGACCGAGTTCCTCGGTCGCGGCCACCACGCACACTACGTGCCCGCGCTAGTCGACGACCTCTCGCGTCGCTCGGAGTTCCTCACCTCCTATACGCAGTACCAGCCGGAAATCGCACAGGGCTTCCTGCAAGCCCTGTTCGAGTACCAGTCGATGCTGGTCGAACTGACCGGCCTCCCGGTCGCGAACTGCTCGATGTACGACGCCGCGACGGCCCTCGCAGAGGCCGCGCTGCTCGCGAACCGCCTTCGACGCGGTGCGAGCGGCCACCGCGTGCTCGTTCCAGAACACCTCCAAGAAGGTCGCCTCGGCGTCCTCGAAAACTACCTCGACGGTGCCGACATGGAAATCGGCAACTACCCGATGGATGACGGCGCTGTCGACCTCGACGCCCTCTCGGACCTCGTCGACGACGAGACCGTGATGGTGTACGCCGAGAGTCCGACCGTCCGGGGCGTTATCGAAGAGAACCTGTCTGAAATCGGCGACCTCGCCCACGAGAACGACGCGCTGTTCTGTCTCGGAAGCGACGTGGTCGCGCTGGCGCTCCTCGAAGAACCCGCGAGCGTCGGTGCTGACGTCGTCGTCGGCGAGGCCGACGCCCTCGGGCTTGGCACCTCCTACGGCATGGGACTGGGAATCTTCGCGACACGCGAGAAGTTCCTCCGGCAGGTTCCGGGTCGTCTCGTCGGTGCCTCTGAAGACGCCGAAGACATGCGTGCGTTCACGCTGACGCTCCAGACGCGCGAACAGCACATTCGGAAGGAGCGCGCCACGTCCAACATCTGTACGAATCAGGCGTGGGTCGCGCTCCGAACCGCCATGCACATCGCGTGGCTCGGCCCGGACCGCCTCGTCAACCTCGCGACCCGCGCAGTCACCGACGCGCGTGACCTCGCGGCGCGACTCGACGATATTTCCGGCCTGCAGGCCCCGGTCTACGACCGACATCACTTCCGGGAGTTCGTCGTCCACACGGACCAACCAGCACCGGCCATCGCGAACGACCTCGCGGGGCGCGGCTTCGCGGTCCACACGCTCGACGACCACCACCTGCAAGTCTGTATCACCGACGTGAACGCCGATGCCGCCGACAGACTGGTCGCGGCCTTCGAGGAGGTAGCCTGATGAACTTCGACCAAGCACGCTTCAGCCGCGACGACCACTACGAACCGCTCCTCTCGGAGAAGGACAGCACGACGGTCGAAGTGGACGACGACGGCGTCCTGCCTGACGACCTGACGCGTGACGAACTCACGCTGCCGGGACTGTCCGAACCCCAACTTGCGCGTCACTACACGCGCCTGTCGCAAATGAACTACAGCGTCGAGCTGGGTCCATACCCGCTCGGCTCCTGTACGATGAAGTACAACCCCTCGTTCACCGAGGACGTTGCGGCCGACCCGAATGCCGCAGTCCACCCGGACCGGTCGGACCGGACGATTCAGGGGACGCTCGGTCTGCTCCACGACCTTCAGGAGCAACTCGCCGAAATCGGCGGCATGGACGCCGTGACGCTCCAGCCCCCCGCTGGTGCCGCGGGCGAGTTCACCGGTATCCTCATCGCAAAAGCGTACCACGAGGCCCGAGGCGACGACCGCTCGGAAATCATCATTCCGGCGTCCGCCCACGGGACGAACTTCGCGTCCGCTGCGTTGGCGGGCTACGACGTGGTCGAACTCCCATCTGACGAGGACGGTCGCGTCGATATCGAGGCGCTCGACGCCGCCATCTCCGAGGAGACGGCCGCGCTCATGCTCACGAACCCGAACACGCTCGGATTGTTCGAGCGCGACATCCTCGAAATCTCGGAGATGGTCCACGACGCCGGTGGCCTGCTCTACTATGACGGCGCGAACTTCAACGCCCTTCTGGGCCGCGCTCGACCCGGTGACATGGGCTTCGACATCATGCACTACAACGTGCACAAGACGTTCGCCACGCCGCACGGCGGCGGTGGACCCGGTGCCGGACCGGTCGGTGTCGTCGAGGAACTCGCCGAGTACCTTCCGAGTCCGATGGTCCAAGAGACGGCCGCAGGCTACGAACTCACCGAGCCTGAGTCGTCTATCGGCAAGGTCCACGGCTTCGGTGGTAACTGGCTCGTCCTCGTGAAAGCCTACGCCTACATCGCTCGACTCGGCGATTCAGGCCTGTCGGACGCCAGCGCCAAGGCCGTCTTGAACGCCAACTATCTGGCCTCGCAACTCGACCTCGAAGTCCCGTACGGACCGTTCCACCACGAGTTCGCGGCCACGTCGGGCGACCGTGATGCTGCGGACGTTGCGAAGCGCATGCTGGACTACGGGGTCCACCCACCGACGACGAAGTGGCCCGAACTCGTCTCGCAGGCGATGCTCACCGAACCGACGGAAGTCGAAGACAAGGCGTCGCTGGACGACCTCGCGCACGCCTTCAACGCCGCCTACGCGGACTCCGACGAAGCGCTCGAAACCGCACCAACGAAGACGAGCGCCCGCCGCATCGACCAGGTGTCGGCGGCGCGGAACCCGCGGCTCTCGTGGCAGGCGCTCGGCGACGACGAATAACGAAAAACCCTCTTTTACGGTCTTACGCTTCTGCTTCCGCTTTCGCGTACGTCTCGATATCGTCCGTGATGTGGATGTACCCGTAGTCGCACTCGGTGCAGCTCCACTTGGTCTTCTTGCCGAGGTGAATCTCCATGCTGGCGGCGAGGTAGAACGTGTCGTTGCCGCACTCGGGGCAGTCGCGTTCGATTTCGAGGTCGCTCATGGGGTCGAATCCGTTGTAGTCGTTGTTGAAGATATTGGTTCGCGGGCGCTGTGACAGCCTGCATAAATCAAATAACGCGATATGAAATAGTGATTGGTCTCGAAAGCAGGCGCGCTCGGACCACTATCCGGCGTGGACGGCGTCTGCTCGACGAACGTCGGCTCGCAACCCAAGCATGATGTGTCAAAAGATTATCCTCGCCCGAGACGAAACGCTGGCCGTGCTCGCCTTCCTCGACCCAACCGCACGAAACGCTCGGAGACTTGCGTTCGGCCTGCTCACGATTCTCCTCGGTGCGATGACGGTCTGGTCGTTCCTCCGTGGACAAGCAGTGATTCGCGTCATACTTCTCGCCTCGCTGACGGCGTACGCCGGGAGCAACCTCCTCTCGCAGCGGATACCGCACATCAGCCGCATCGCTGCGGTTCCTCTCGGCGTCATCGGCGTGGGAGCGTACATCCTCGGCGCACCGACAGACCTGCCCATTTTGCTCATCCTGCTCGGTATCGGCAGCGTCGTCGACCTCGTCTGGGACCCGACAGGCAACGTCTACGGAAGTGACTCGAAGTGAGAGACCGGATTCAGCGAACGATTCGGACGAGTTCACTCGCAATCACACGCGCCCGCTTTTCGTACAGTTCGCTCTCGGGGTCGTACCAAAAGGGAAGCGCCGCCACCGACCGCCCCATCGCGAGCACGCGATAGAAGTCACGTCTCGGAATAGCTGGACCGAACGGCAATGGGTCGTAGAGCGCCTCACGAACTGGCTCCGGGTCGTCGACGTAGCGCGTCAACAGATACTCGGCGTTGACGGCCGCAAACTCCAGCGGGCCGATTTTCGCTCGTTCGAGGTCGATAACGCCGGTGAGTCCCGCGGCGCTCTCTGGTGGGGTTCCATCTCGACTCATCAGATTCGCCGGTGAGAAGTCGGTGACGAGAATCGACGGCGATGGGGATTCTGAGAGTCGGTCGCGGCTCGCTTGGAGGTAGTCGAACACGTCCGGGACGAGAGGGTCAAGTTGCTCGTGTTCGGCCGCCGCCTCGTAGAGTTCGGTTCCGTAGTCGACGAGCCACGTCGTGCAGTCGTCGTACTCGCCGACCGCGACAGGACTTCCGTCCCGATAGTCGGTGCGCTCGATATACCCATAGCCGTCGGTGGCGTGTGCAGGAATCGACCCGAACGCGACCATGACCGCGCCGAGGAGTCGAACTGCGCCGGGGTTCGTCGCCCGCTCGATGTCGGGAAACCCACCGGCCAGTGCCGTGCCGGGGCGGTACTCCATCACCACGAACGGGAGAGTTTGGTCGTCTCCCTCGTCAAGCGCGACGACGCCGGGGACTGGGAGGTCGGTGAACTTGGCGAGGAGTTGGTACGCGGCCACGCCCGAGCGGAGGTGTCCCGGTTCGGAGTACGTCCCGAATTTGGCGACGAGTCGGTCGGCGTCTCGGTCGTCTTGGGGTTCGGCTCGGCTGTCACCTTGGGTCGGAGAGAGGACGAACACGTCGTTGACACCGTCGCCAACGTGAATCATCGATGCCTCCGAGAGCGGGAGATATGCTTCGAGTTCCGGCGCGTCCACCCGATGGAGCGCCTGAGAAACGTCGGCACGCGTGAGAGACGACGATGGTGTCGACATGGCAACCACCACACAGTAACGGCACAATACGGTTTCGGAGCCACGGTGTTGTCTCCGCTAACCGGTAGCTCGTGGTTCCCCGGGGCGAAATCAACGACGACCGGCTATCTCGTGGTGAGAGTTCGGTTGCTCCCGAGAACGGTCGTTCTAGTCACTGAACAGCCAGTAGAGCGCGAGACCCAGTACTGCTTCGAGCGGGCCGATAATCACTGTACTAAGGAGGAAAAGCGAGTATACGAGAATGCCACCGATACCACCACGTGAGTGAGTGCTCATCGTATGTCTCCAGTTCTGTTGGATTCGTGGTATCTTTTTCGGGAATAGAATCGGTACGTTCGCCACCACCCGATATCGAACTACGAGCACGAACCGAATCGCCGCAGCGTTCAGAGTGGTTGGTTACGCTTCGGTGGAGTCGATGCTTCCCAGTTCGGGGACGGAATCGTCGCTCGCGCGTTCCTGCAGTTTGCCGACGATGACGGAGACGGCGTAGATGGCGACGGCGACGAGGACGATGACGCCCCCGGCGGTCGCACCGCCGTAGTACGACACGCCGATACCGAGGAGAACCGCGAGTTCAGCGAGGACTACGGAGACCAGAAGCGACTGGGTGAAACTCTTCGAGACCTGCGCCGCGCCCGCGACGGGGACGACGAGCATCGCGGCGACGAGGATGACACCCATAATCTGCATCGCACCGACGACGACCAGCGCTGTCAGCATGACCATCACGCGGTTGTACCACGTGACCGAGATGCCCGAGACCGCGGCCGCGGTCTCGTCGAAGGTGACGTAGAGCAGTTGGTTCCGGGTGAGGGCAATCGTTGCGACGATGATACCGAAGAGAACGAGCAGGATGGCCGCGTTCTCGGCGGAGACCGTCGAGAGGTTCCCGAAGAGGTACTGATTGATGCCGACCGCGAGACCGCCCGCGTTGAGGCTGATGAGGACGGTCCCCAGTGCGAACCCGGTCGAGAGCACGATTGCCATCGACACGTCGTTGTAGGCGTCGGTCGCCTCGGAGATGAGTTCGATGAGCAGCGCCGCGATGACGGCCACGATGACGGCAGTCAGGTACGGCGAGACGCCGAGGCTGAACACGCCGTTGAGGAACAACCCGACGGCGACACCGGCGAAGGCGGTGTGTGCCAACGCGTCACCGATGAGTGCGAGTTGCCTGTGGACGAGGAACGTCCCGATGAGGGGAGCCATCACGCCGATACAGAGTCCGACGAGGATGGCACGGTGCATGAACTGGTACTGGAGGAACTCCAATCCAGTCACGCCCTCGACGAAGAACAGCAGGTCCGACCAAAGCGAGAGGAACCAGTAGAGCGGTGCGAGCACCGTGTCTAACGGCCCCGCCTGCAACAAAGTGAACAGTTCGACGTGCATCACGTCTCACCCATCACCGTCGCGGCCGTCCCGAACGCCCGGGCGAGAGCGTCGCTCTCGACGAAGTCGT
Source organism: Haloferax elongans ATCC BAA-1513 (assembly GCF_000336755.1). Classification (GTDB taxonomy): domain Archaea; phylum Halobacteriota; class Halobacteria; order Halobacteriales; family Haloferacaceae; genus Haloferax; species Haloferax elongans. Next base: position 237,424 of record NZ_AOLK01000022.1, read on the forward strand.
CGGTCGGGCCGTCGAAGTACACTTCGCGGTTGAGACAGATAATGCGCTTTGCGTGGTCGGTGACTGCGCCGAGGTCGTGCTCGATGAGGAGGATAGTGATACCCTCGTCGTTGAGCGATTCGAGCAGGTTGTAGAATGCGTCGACCGACTCTGCGTCGACACCGACAGTCGGCTCGTCGAGGACGAGCAAGTCGGCTTCTCCCGCGAGTGCGCGGGCGATGAATGCTCGCTGGCGCTGGCCGCCGGAGAGTTGCGTCACTCGTCGGTTGGCGAAGTCCGACATCCCGACTGTCGCGAGTGCTTCGTCCACGATTTTGTGGTCTTCGGCCGAGAGCATCCCGAAGCCGACGTGGGGGAACCGACCCATCTTCACGACTTCGCGGACCGTGATGGGCATCTCCTTCGAGGCGCTCGCGTGCTGGGCGACGTACCCGATTCGGGCACCGTCGTCGAACGTGTGCGACGGTTCACCGAAGATGGATGCAGAGCCCTCGTCGGGGCGGAGCAAGCCGAGGATGAGCTTCATCAGCGTCGACTTGCCCGACCCGTTCGGGCCGACGATGGCGACGTACTCGCCCTCAGTGATACTGAGCGAGATGTTCTCCACGACGGGTGCCGCGGTGTAGCCGAACTCGACATCCGACAGTTCGATAAGCGGGTCCGCTGGCTCGGCTGGCGAGTCGGCGGTCGACTCCGCTTCGGACTGTTCTTCACCGTTCAGGATGCTCATTCGAAGTTCCTCCACTCACTGTCCCACCCGTCGTAGCCCGCCTCGGCCGGGGACTTGTTGCCGAGGACGACTTCGAAGGTGGGCATGTTGATTTTGTACGCAATCTCTTCGTAGCCCCAGTTGTTCTCGACCCAGTCCTTGCGAACGCCCGCGTACGGAGTCACGGGGTAGTACGCCTCGACTGCAGTCTCGGCGATGAGCTGTTTCGCGGGCTTTCGGGTCTCGAAGACCCCAGCACCGATGTACTTGATGTTGTTGTCGCTGATGACCTCCTTTGCCTCCGTGATGTCGGAGGGTTTCACGTCGCCGCTGGCCGCGAGGTTGACGACGAGTGGGCGCATCTCGACGCCGTAGCGGACGCCGATGTACTGGAACGCGTTGTGGGCGGCCAGTTGGACGACGTCTCGCGATGCACGGTCGAAGATGTCCTGGTAGTCTTGGTCGATTCGGTCGAGAACGTCGGTCTTGTAGGCCGACGCGTTCTCTCGGAACGTCTCTTCGTGGTCGGGGGAGAGTTCGACGAGACCTTCCGTGATGTTGTCCACAGAGGTTTTCGCGCGCTGTGGGTCGAGCCAGAAGTGCGGGTCCTTGCCGCGTCCCTCACCGACACCCTCTTCGTCCCTGTCGAGGCTGGCGGCGAGTTCGACGAGTTCGACGCCCTCGCGGACGTTGATGAGCTGGGTGTCGACATCGTCGTCTTTCAGTGTCTGAATCGCACGGTCGGCCCACGGCTGGAAGTCCTTGCCGACGTGGATGAACGCGTCCGCTTCGATGATGTCGCGCGTGACGCTTGCGTCGGGTTCCCAGCCGTGACCGTGAAGCCCGGTCGGAATCAGGTTCTTCACCGTGACCGGGGTGTCTTTTGCGATTTTGCGAGCGAAGTCGTAGAAACTAAAGAAAGACGCGACAGCGACGGGACCATCTTCTGAGTCGGCGTTCTCGCCCGACCCGGAGCTCTCGTCATTGTCTCCGCTTACAGCGCCACCGGTACACCCGGCGAGCCCTGCTGCGACGAGGCTCGAACCTGCTGCGAGAACACGTCTGCGAGAGAGATACGATCCGTCTGTGCGGGTTTCGTCTTTCATCATTTCAGTTGTAGTACAGTGACAGTATTTATGATTGCTGTTCTAATCTGATGTTTAGACGAATCTAAAAAGCGCAAAAACACCACTCAATAAGCCTGAAAGGCGGGCAGAGAGAATCTGAAAACGTGATTTTCGCTGAGCAGGCTGAACGAGAGCAGGAGCCTCCAGTATCTCTTTGGCCGCGGGGACCGAACGCCGGACTATGGAAACCGTGCTGTACGCGCTCGATGGGTGTCCGTACTGTGAAGCGGTCCACGACGCCCTCCAGACCGCCGACATCGACTACGAGACGAACTGGGTCGATCCACTCCACTCCGACCGCAACGAGGTCAAGCGAGTGAGTGGCCAGCGCGCCGTTCCCGTCCTCGTCGACGAAGAGCGCGGCGTGACGATGGCAGAAAGCGAGAACATCCTGCAGTACATCGAGCAGACACTAGCACAATGAAGGTCTACACCGGCCGCGGCGACGAGGGGATGACTGACCTCCGGGACATGACTCGGGTGTCGAAGACGGGCCACCGAATCGAGGCCTATGGCACCGTCGACGAGCTTAATGCGCTGCTCGGAACGGTCCGGCCGACGGGGTACGACGACGTGGACGAAGTGCTCGAACTGGTTCAGAACCACCTCCACATCGTGCAGGCTGACCTCGCGAACCCGGACCCGGACGAAGACGACCCGCAGATTCGAGACGAACACGTCGACGACCTCGAAGACTGGATCGACACCGCGGACGAGGAACTCGACCCACTCACGTCGTTTATCCTCCCCGGCGGAAGCGAGTCGGGGGCAAAGCTTCACCACGCACGGGCAGTGAGCCGTCGCGCGGAACGCCGCGTCGTCGCGCTCGCCGGTGAAGAGTCGGTCAACGAGTCGGTCGTCGCGTATCTCAATCGCCTCTCGGACGCGCTGTTCGTCTACGCTCGACTGGTGAACGCGCGCGACGGCGTGCCCGAAGAATCGCCGACATACTGAGATTCTGAACGGAACCCGTCTATGGTTGGGTATCCTTTCCTATCCGATGGCGCGTGACCGACTGCGTACGATGACACGACAACCGTGCCCAAACTGCGGCGGAGAGACCACGCTCGTAACCGGAATCGACCGCTGTATCGAGTGTTCGTGGTGGGAACCACAAGGTGCAGACTAACGCGATGGACCTCGACGCGCGAGTGATCGAGGTACTCGAACGCCGGGGACCGCTCCACGCCTCCGAAGTCGCACTCATGCTGGACTCGCACCTGTTCAGCGTCGAGGCCTGTTGCGCGCGACTGGTCGCGGCGGGCGAGATAACCACGACGAGTTGCGGCGTGTACGACCGGGTGCCGGACGACGAATCGGAGTGAGACGACGCGGGCGAGACCGCTGTACGGGAGTTTAGACGCACTGCTCGGCGAGAGAAGAGGTCCAGGACGGATGAATCGTGCCCACGGTTCTACCGTCCCGGAGGGACAGACGCATGACGGGGGTGTCGGCAAAGCCGGTGGCCGACTTGCCCGTGTTTTAGGCATGCCTAAGAATTACTAAAGTGTATCGCTCTTTCAGAGAAATATGATACTCGGTACCGAGTGGCATAATGGTTTTCTTTTCTCCGAGACTATCAGTAGGTATGAATCGACACTTCAGCGATGCACGGTACTACTTCCGACGCGGGTTCGACCACCTCTACACTGGCCTGAAAGAGGAGAGCGAGCCACTGCGCCGGCGCATCATGAAAGCGATGGGACGAGAGATGGAAGAAGAAGAGATAGAGCCGCAGTCGCGGCGCGAGCGCGTGGAGTACGGTGCGCGCCGGGCGGCCACTCGTGGGCGGCGGGCTGCCAGAAAGGTTCGCCGTCGCGTCGAGCGGACTGAGTAGTGGCTCGGCTCCCTAATCGGGTCACAACGTAAGTCTTAATTGACGGCGAAGGGAAGCAGACTTTGTAGCCGGGTTGGTGGTCTAGCCAGGTTATGACGGCTCCTTCACACGGAGCAGGTCGGCAGTTCGAATCTGCCCCAACCCATTTTCTGATTCCTCGCAACGACGAGCGTCGCGTCCGTGAGCGAAGCGAACGAAGCGGAGCGAGGAGTCCGTGGGATCGAAAATGGTGACGGCAGTTCGAACTCGGGAGCGAAGCGACCAAAGTTCGAATCTGCCCCAACAAGCAAAACCCCCCTACGACGACTCGACGACGCCCTGCGCCTTCCGCAACGTCCGCCCGGCGTAGCCCACGCCAAAGCCCATCCCGCCGAGGAGGACTGAGATGAGCACTCCACTCCCGAGAGGGTAGAGAACCCACATAATCGACTCCATCGCGGAGACGGGGATGAACAAATTGAACGCGAACGCGAGACTCGGGCCAAGCGCGAGTATCCAACTCTCGATGGCACCGCCGCCCCGGTAGACGAAGTATGCGATGGCGGCGACGAGCAGGAGGAGCGCCACGTCGACGACGAGCGATTGAACAGACGTCGGGGGCGCTGCCTGCAACTCCCGCAGCGCGGTCAACGCCCCGAAGCAGACGGCGAAGGCAAGGGCCGAGAGACCGACGACGCTCCGGCGGGATGCGTTCTCCATGGCAGGACAGTATGCGAGGAAGGATATGTGCTTTCGGGGGTGGGGAAACCGAGTGACAGCCGCGGAAATCACAGAACAAAATCATTTACCAGCCTCGTCTAAAATGAAACTCAAATGCCACGAATTGCCCTCCAGGCTGTCCTTGTGGTGAGTTTGGTGCTTCTCGCAGGCTGTGCCACAACGACTCCGACAGCGCCGCCCGCAGCAACGAGCGCGGCTGAACACTCGACTGCGGCACCTCCGGAATCGACTTCGGCGGCGACAACCTCAACTTCGGGAACGACCACGACGACCGCGACTTCGACCACCGCGACACCCACATCGACCTCGGCAACGTCGGGATACGGCCACGGCACGCAGTTCGTCTCGATAAGCCAGAACGACCCCGGCAACTGTTCGTCGGAGGCCGTCACCTGCCGCACCTTCGAGAATCTCACGGCCGACCAGCGACAGACGTTCCAGCGAGTCCGTGACCACGGCCAACTCACCTTCCGGCCGAACGAGACCAATCCATTCGACTACTACGACGAGAGCCGCCCCGAGTTCGTGAACCACGAAGGCACGTGGTACTTCGTCCGCGTGGCTGTCAGGTGAGTTCGCTCTCGAACCGGACACTACCGAATCACCTCCTCGGGAGTTGGTGGGATGGAACCTCTCCTCCACAACATAGACAATAGTTAACATTGAACACATCAAAGTACAAACGGTGCTCGCAGGGAGACCGGGTGGGTCGCAGTGAGACCGGTAGAAGGGGCACCAGAATCGACCGAGCACCGGAGGGGGAGAAGATGGCAACGACCGAAGCCGAGAAGAAAGACGTAGTCCATCGCCTACACAGCGAAATCTGGAGCGAGGGAGACCTCGACCTCGTAGACGAAATCGTGGCTGCGGACTACGTCGAACACAATCCGACAGTCCCGCACGATGCTCGCGGGCCGGACGACTACAAAGAGTCGGTTCAGATGTTCCGAGCGGCGTTTCCCGACCTGACGCTCACCGAAGAAGACACGATTGTCGAGGGGGACAAAGTCGTCAGCCGGGTGACGCTCCGAGGCACTCACGAAGGTGCGTTCATGGGCATCGAACCAACCGGAGTCGAAGTCGAATCCGAGGGCATCGTCATCAACCGTATCGTAGACAACCAACTCGTCGAATCGTGGCCGCTGGCAGATATGATGGGTGTCATGCAGCAGCTTGGAGTCGTCGAGTCACCTGCCGACTGAGTTTCGTTCCCGCCTTCCGAGGCGGGATTTTCGTCGTGTACTCGTCCGAGAGCTGGTGAGCCGGTGTACTTCAGGACCAACTGCTCGGAGTGACGACAGACACCCGGAGACGATGCTGACGAGCGACCCGCCGGCTCATTGGCCGGAGTGAGCCACGCTGAGGTGACTCTCTCGCGAACGACACAGACTCGGTAGAGTGACAATTAACCGACACAGTCGTGCGTAAAATATCGTGGGTCTCGACAAGTCACGATTCGAAAATCGACCCACTGCTGAACGGCTATCAAACGGTGTCTAACCGGGTATGTAGTCACGTAACTCGACACGTGGGTCGAAAAATCAGTGAAACGGTCGCACTGGTATTTGTCAGTTCGCTCGGTAGCGTGTCGTCGCAGGAACATGAGTTTCCGAATGTACCTCACTGGCACGCTCGTCGTCGTCGCGGTCGTCACCGCGGTGGCCGCTGCCCCCGGCATCGGGACCGTCGACGACGGCACACACGCCACTGACCGAGCAGTACAGACAGCCAATCAAGCACAGCACGGACAGACACAGGCGACGTGTCCGTTCCCCGCGAACGCGTCGTCCGAGTCGTTCGACGTGTCGAACCTCTCGGCACCATCGACCGTCCAACCGGGCGACGAGGTGGTAGTCTCGGCGGATATCTCCAATCCGAACGACGCTCCGTTGATTCAGTGCGTCGAGTTCCGGTTCGAAGGTGACGTCGTCGAGCGACGAGGATGGGCGTTGAACCCGAACGAGACGGAGACGATTACGTTCACGCTGACCGCTGAGGGTCTCGACGACGGAACGTACATCCACGGTATCGAAGCGCGAGACACGGGTGAGGTGGCGACCCTGACGGTGTCAGAGACGCCACCCTCGACGGCTACCGTCGTGTTCGACAACCAGACCAGCGATGGGACGTCGGTAACCGTCGCGAACGCGACGCTCTCTGACGGAGGATTCGTCGCAATCCACAACGAGAGCGGCGCAATTGTCGGTGCATCGACGTATCTCGCTCCCGGAACCCACACGAACGTGTCGGTGGTGCTCGACACTCCGGTGGTCGAAAACACCACCCTAACCGCGATGCCGCACCTCGACACCAACGGTAACGAGACGTTCGACTTCGTGCAGACCAACGGAGACGAAGATGGTCCCTACACGGACGACGGAACGCCGGTCACCGACGACGGGGTCGTAACTGTCGTGTCGGAGCCGACGACGACGCCAAACGAAACCACAACTACACCGAACGAGACGGCGACGACGACGCCAAACGAAACCACAACCGTCCAGTCCGTCCTCGTCGTGTGACGACGGGTCGGAACGGACTGGTGGGTGACGGGCACAGACACACCGTTTGTGCGACCGGACTCCCAGAGCGGCGTGAGCTTATTCGAGAATCCCGAGTTTGTCAACATATGACAGACTTCGACCTCGTCGTCATCGGCGGCGGGACCGGAAACACGGTGGCCTCGAACGCGGCCGCCGAGGGGTTGGAAACCGCACTCGTCGAACCCGGACCACTCGGCGGCACTTGCCTCAACCGCGGGTGCAATCCATCGAAGATGCTGATTCAGCATGCGACGCGCCTGAACCAGATTCGGAATGCGGCCCGATTCAGAATCGAAGCCAGCGTCGAATCGGTGGACGTGCCCGGTATCGTCGACGACGTGTTCGGCACGCTCGACCCCATCGCCGAGCGAATGGCATCCCAGAAAGTCGAACAAGCAAACCTCACGCTATTCAAACACGAAGCACAGTTCGTCGACGACCACACCGTCAAAATCGACGGACAGGAGTACACCGCAGACCAGATTCTTATCGCGGCAGGGAGTCGGCCACTGGTTCCGGGTGCAATCGACGGTCTTCGAGAGACTGATTATCTCACGAGCGCCGAGGCGCTCCGACTCCGCGACCTACCCGACCGACTTGTCATCCTCGGCGGTGGGTACATCGCCGCCGAACTCGGCTACTACTTCCAGTCGCTCGGGACCGACGTGGCGCTCGTCGAGATGATGGACACACTCCTCCCGCGCGAGGACGAAGACGTTGCCGCGGCGTTCACCGACATCGCCGAGACGAGACACGAGGTGTACACCGGCTACCGAGCGACCAGCGTTTCCGCAGACGGCGAGACAGTCACCGTCCACGCCGAGAACGAGTCGGGCGAGACAATCGCTGTCTCCGGCGACGACCTCCTCGTGGCGCTCGGTCGGCGACCGAACACCGACCGTCTGAATCTCGACGCAACGGGCGTCGAACTCGACGAGCGTGGATTCGTTCGAACGAACGACCGACTGGAGACGAGCGTCGAGGGCGTCTGGGCGTCAGGTGACATCGCTGGCAACGCGATGTTCAAACACTCGGCCGACTACGAAGTCGAGGTCGTCACGGACAACATCGTCCACGGGAAGGCCCGCGAAGCGAACTTCGACGGGCTCACCCACGCAGTGTTCACCGACCCGCAAGTCGCGGGCGTCGGTGCGACAGAAAAGCAGGTACGTGAGAACGGCACGGACTACGTCGTCGGACGGGCGGCGTTCACCGCTACGGCGATGTCGCGGGCGCTGAAGCTCGAAGACGGGTTCGTCAAGGTTCTCGCGTCACCGACCGACGGGGAGATTCTCGGAGTCCACGCCATCGGCCACGAGGCGTCGATGCTCATTCACGAGGCGACGATTGCGGTCAGACACAACCTGTCGGTCCACCAACTGGCCGATACCATCCACGTCCATCCGGCGTTGAACAAGGTGATGGCGAAAGCGTTCTCGGATGCGAGCGAGCGAGTGGCTCACGAGTAGCGGGCGGGAAAAGAGGATTTCGGGTCCGATGGTGCGGTCTTCCAGAGCGGTGGCGTGGGTGTCTCCGGTAGTTTATCTGCCACGTCCACGCCCACGACCACGTCCGCGACCACGCCCACGACCACGACGGCGTCCGCGCTCGGGGCCGCGCTCTGGACTGGGGGCGTCCGCGGCGTTCTTTACCTTTTTACGGCTGCCGCAGGCAGCCGTCCAGATGTGTTCGAGGTCGAATTCGAGGGTTTCGTAGTCTCCTTCGACCGTGTCACGCCACCGAACCGCACAGTTATTCGGGTTGAGGATAACTCCGTCAGAGGTCTTCAGACCCACGATACCGTAGGGCTCGGAGACCTCCTTGTTGACGAGTCCGTCACTGTCGGCGGCGACGAACATGGTGTGGAGTTCGCTGCTTCCCTCTTTCTTCAAGACGAGGGTGAAGCCGTGTTCGCCGTTGCCATTTTCGGGGCAGTGCGCGCTGACCTGACTGCAGCCACAGAACCACACGTCGTCTGGGGCTGGGCAGAGTTCATCGCAGTCAGTCGTGACAGTGCCGTCGGGTTCGAGTGCGCCTTCTGGAACGCTCCCGAGTTCGTCGAGTCCCTCGTCCGCGCAGTCGTTGGGATTCAGGTAGTACTGATAGTCTGTTCCCGAACCGGTGTCGACGTCGATGCGGAATGCGATGATATACACCCCGGTGGCCGCCTCGTAGGCGAATTCGAGTTTTCCGTTGTACGGGTCGAACTCCGTTATCTCCTCGTATGAGATACTCGACCCGTCGTAGAGGACGACCTCAATCGTGTCGAAGGCCTCAGATTTGAACCCGTTGGCGTACACTTCTTTACACAGACACCAGTTGATGTTGTCCGGTAAGTCGCCAGCCAGCGCCGTTCCGGCAAACGCACCAGCGCTCACACCGAGTGCAGTCGCCGTCCCAGCGGCCTTCAACAGTATCCGGCGCGTCAGTCCGTATGATTCGAGTTGTTCGTCGTGAGTCATTGTTCGATTCAAGTGGCCTCACCACTATACCTGAGAGACGACCCAAGCCGGTATTGTTATAAAACAATTGCCAGGAATTCCGGTCTATTCACCCTCAGATAACATGATACGAGTGGGGTTTACTCGGCGAAAACCGAACCAACAGTTACGCTTACGGACCGTTTCCCACGGCGCTGAGGAGACCGTCTGGGACGGTTAACACACCGTACCAGATGAGCGCGACCACGACGAGCGTGTACCCGACAGAGAGCGCGAGGTCCTTCGCGAGGGCGTGTGTCGAATACGGTACGGGTTCGTCGGACACGACATCGAGCGCGCCCTTGTGCAGGAGCACGAAGCCGACGATATTGGTCAGCCAGTACCCTGCGACGACGCCCGGCAGAAACCACTCGCGGGCGACGAGCGCGACGAGGAGGCCGAATCCGTACGCGAGCGGGAGATTGACCACGAGGTCGTTCCACCACGAAAGCGGCGAGAGAACGAAGCCGATGAGTGCAATAAGTCCTCCCTTGGCTCTGCGCGGTTCCATTGCTAGATGTTGTCTGCCAGATAAAATACTGTTACTATCATTTTACGGTGGAGACTGTTTCGAGAGGGACGCGATGGGAGTCGCGTCAGTCCTCCCAGAGCGTCACAAGGATGACGGCGTCTTGGAGGTCGTACGCACCGCTGTTTTCGTTTCTCGTCCCGAGTTCGAACAGGTAGATGGCCTGGTTGTCGTCGAGTTCCATCGTCTCGCCGTCGTCGCTGATGTAGGGTTTGACGAACTCTTCGGCGTCGTTTTGACCGTTGTAGCCCTTGATGTCCGGGACTGGGTCACCGTCGCGGAGCACTCTGACCTGGTCGTGGTCTTCCGAAGAGTTCGCTGTGACGTACCAATCCGTAGCTGCGACGACATGTATTCCTTCGTCGGCACTCCCAGTGGCATTGAACGACCGCTTTTCGCCATCGTTGACGTTTTCCCACTCTGACGGCGAGTGCGTCGAATTCCCGACGATGAACGTCACTTCGACGGGGACATCCCAGTTTCCGCTCTTAATCGCGCTTCCGAGGAGTTCGAATTCTCCTCTGAAGTCCACCGAGGGCACGACTTCACCGTTGTCTATGTCGAAGTCGTCTTTATCCACAGGCGTTGGCCCTGGGTCCGGGCCTGGGTCTGGGTCAGGGTCTGGGTCAGGGTCTGGGTCTGGGTCTGGGTCTGGGTCTGGACCGACATCCCCGATATCGTACGTTTCGCCAACACCGCGGACTTCCAGCGGAATCGTCACCGTCGCGCCGGGACCGCTCGCGCCGTCAAGCGTGACGGTAACAGTGTCAGACTGAATATCGGTGACGTTGCTCGGAGCCGTGTACGAGAGCCGGATTCGCCCCGATTTGTCGGCGACAGCCGTAGTTCCGTGAGTTGGGGCGACAGTCCCACCGAGTGGCGTAGGTGACTGGATGGTCACCGTCGCACCTGCGGCGGGGGCGCCGTATCGGTCGAACGCCCGGACGACGAGTGTCTTAGACCCGCCAGTCGGAACCGCTGCGTTCTCACCCTCGACTGGAATCGCGTAGGCAGCGGGACTCGGCTCTATCGCTTCGCCAACACTGAGGCGGGCGATTCGGAAGTCGTACCGAACGCCTGCGTCGAGTTCGATAGTGACGATAGCGTGGTCACCACTCGGCGTGTACGAGACCACCTGTGCGTGCGGTTCGTCTGCCATGAGGTCGTTCCACTCCGCCTGCGATAGCGACGTCGGAAGCGAGATGCGAACCGGGTCGGTGGCGTTGTAGACCGAAAGCGACTCGGTGCGAACCGAGACTGGCGAGACCGAGACGGTGTCTCCGGCAGTCGTGTGTCCATCGAGGTCGCCTTCGAAGAAGACGAGCGTGACCGAGGTGCCACGGACGAGCGACTGGCGGTTGACGACGGCGTTTCCGTCGTCGTTGAGATACGACACGCCGCTTTCGATGATCAACTTGGATTCGTCGCGCTCGGCGTACTCAGGCACGTAGACGATGGAACTGGTCGTGTAGGTGTGGTCCGACCCGTTCCAGAAGACCGACTCCGGTCCGACGGCCGACACGCCCGTGATGGTGACCGAGTCCGTATCGTCGACCCGGAACGTTCCGGTGCTATCCGGCGGCGACACCACGATATACCGCTCGGGGTACGTGATGTCGCTGTCGACCGCGACGCGGCCGCCGGAGTCGACGCCTGACGCGCGGAAGATCTCAGTGTCGAGCGACGCGAGGTCGTTCGAGACGCGTTCGTTGTGGTCTGCTTCGTCACCGGCCGTCCAGACCGGCGCGCCCGCGAGTTGGACCATCGCGATGACGGACACGACGAGTCCGAACGCGAAGACGAGTCCGAGGATTTCGGAGGTTCCGCGGTCGGAGATGATGAATCGAGACATGGCTCAGACCTCCACCACCGGGGCGTTCAGTTCGGGACTATCCTTGTCCTCTATCGAGGAGTTTGGCAGGGAGATGCGCGTCGCGGCGGTGATGACGACGTCACGCTTCGCGGAGATGGCTGCTTCGCGACCGCTGACCATTCCGGTGTGGGACGTCAGGGTAACGTCGCTGTTCGCGCTTCCCTTCGAGGATGCGATGTTTGCCCCGACGACGTAGATGTTGGCCTCGGCGTCGATTTCGGTTCCTCCGTCGCCGAGGATGACCACGCCGTTGAGGTTGATGCCAGCGGATGCAGAGTCGATGTAGATACCGCGGTTGTCCTTGACGCCCGAGACTGCGGCACCCGACAGGTCGACACCGTTCTCACCGATGACGCTGACGTCACCGTTCCCGCTGAAGTCGGCGCTTCGGGCGCTGATGACGCCCGCCGTCGACTCGACGGTGATGTCGCGGTTCGACTCGATAGAGCTGATACCGGCGTTGTCGAGGTCGAGGTCGTTGGTGGCGGTGACAGTGATGTCACCCTTGCCACCCTGGTTTATCGAGGCCCCAGAGAGGTCGATTTCGTCGCCTGCAGTCACCTCCACGTCCTTTCCTTTGACCGAGAGGAGTCCCACGCCGACAGCCTCCACGGATTTGGAGTGCGCGTCGACCGTGATTTCGCTGTTCGAACCGGTCGTCACCACGTCGACGTGGAGTGAGACGCCTTCGCCTTCCAGTGTCACGTCGCCGTCGGTGGCGATGGTTCCGACGCTCGGCGGCACGACGAGTCGGTCTGTGCCGGCGTCGTAGACCACGTCCGAACCGCTTCCGGTGTCGTTGACGCGGTAGTCTGCGCCGTTGAACTCACCGTTTTCGTCCACGTCCGCGTAGGCGAATCCGGGGTCACCCACGGCGGCGACGAGTCCGCGAAGTGGGTCGGTGATACCGCCTTGTTGCAGTTGCACGTCGAACGTCACGCGGTCGACCTCGGCTCCGGAGGAGTTCTCGACGATGACGTCGAACTGGTCGGAGACGACGCCGTCGATGCTGCTCGTTGCGGTGTAGACGAACGTGGCTCGTCCGTCAGTGTCGGTGACAGTCGAGGTGGTTCCCGTGTCGCGGGCAGCGACCCGGCCGCTTTCGGCAGTCAATCCGGTGCTCGCTTTGACAGTCGCGTTCGGCACGGGGTTGTTCTGCGCGTCGCGCACTTCGACGACGACGCGGTGAGTCGCTCCCGGCGGGACGACGGCGTCGTCGCCCTCGACGTCTACTATGTAAGCAGGCTCTTGGAGCGCTCCGGCCGTGTCGATGCCCACACGCGAGAGTTGGAGGTCGTACGTCTTTCCGGGCACGAGTTCGACAGTCAGCGTGTTGTAGTCGGTTCCGTTCGTGTACGTGATGGACTGGACGTTGGGTTCCGTAGCCAGCATCGACCGCCACGTCGATTCCGAGAGGCGGGTCGGAACGGAGATGGTAATCGGCGTTCCGGTGTCAGAGACCGTGATGTAGTCGGTGCCCGCACTCAGCGGGACGACGCTGAACGTCTGGGCATCGCCAGCCGAGGTGTCGATGTTTCCTTCGAGGAAGACGAGCGAAATCTTCGTCCCGTCGATGAGCGACTGGGTCGCGCCGACTTCGCTCCCGGCGTAGGCGGTGTACTGCGTGGTTCCTTCGTGAACGAGTGAGGGTTCACTCTGGAGGTAGCGGTAGTCTGGACGGTAGACGAACTGCTGGGTGTCGAACGCGTGTTCTGAGCCGTCCCAGTAGGTGCTGGCGGCGCCGGTCGCAACCGCACCGTCGATTCGGGCTGTCGCGGGGGCAGTCGTCCGGAGGTTTCCGGACCCGGCTGCAGGCGACAGGAACAGCGCGCGGGTCGGGTAGTCGACGCCGGCGTCGATGGTCGCACGCGTCTGGCGGTTGTCGACCGCTTTCGACACGCTCTCGTCGAACGCGGCGAAGTCGGATTCTACCGCGGTGAGGTGTTGGAATTCGGTCTGTTGGTTCCACGCGGGGACCGCCGAGACCTGGACCATCGCGACAACCGAGACGACGAGCGCAAAGGCGAACATCGTCCCGAGGACGGCCGAAGCCGCTCGGTCGTCGGTTCGGAAGTGCGAGCAGCCGCGAACGACGTTCGCGACGAATCCGCGGACGTTGTTCCTGCGTGACGATTGGTCGTGCCTGTGAGGCGAATGGTCGTGTCTGTTGGAGGGGGTATTTCGAGTCATTGTCTTACACCAGTGCGAACGCGACGAGCGCCAGCGCAGCGAGACCGAGTGCGTACTTCAGCCCGCTGAGGGCGCTGTTGTCGGCGAGTTTTCCGGCGAGCAGCCCACTGCCAATCGCCTGAATGAGCGCGGAGTGGAGGAACACCATGTGGTAACTGCTGATTGGAATCGACGAGATGCCGATGGGGAGGCTCTGTCCGTTGGCGGCGGACGTCTCGGGGACGGTCATCTCGGCGAGCGGCGCGAGATAGCTCGCGCCGAGCATCAGGATGACAAACAGGTACACGAAGTACCCGATGACCACGATGGCGATGTACGACCCCATGGCGCGACGCCGCGACTTCTCCAGTTTGTACCGGTTGCGGGTGTCCTCGGCGGCGACACTGAGGACGCGCGAGAGGTCACCGCTGGTCCGGCCACCACTGGCGATGAGACGGATGACTCGCGACAGTTGCGGGACGCCGAGTCGCTTGGCGAAGGCCATGAGCGCGGCGTGTGCGTCGTGATTCCACCGGATGTCGTTTCGGAGTGCGCGGAGTTCGTCCGCGAGGGCACCGTTCGACCAGCGTGCGACGAGCGCAAGCGACTCGACGAGTGAGATACCCATCTGGTTGGCACTCGAAAGCAGGTTGAGCGTGTCCGGGAACCGACGTTCGAGGTTTCGCTCGCGACGGACGCGCATCTCGTGGAACACCATGAGCGGGACCGCGACAATGCCGAAAGGCACCACAGCCAGCCACACGGTGGTGTTGTAGGGGTTCGCGAGCATCGCGTCGAGGGTCGGCGTCGCCAGTCCGAGCACGAGCACTGCGACCAGCGCTGCGAGCGCGAGTGGGACCGTGACGATAGCCGAGAGGTACGGTTGTCGCTTCATCAGGTCGACAGGGTTGCCGACGAGGTCACGGAGCGTGTACAGCACGTTCGAGCGGCGGTACGTGTCGTATCGAACATCGACGATTCCCCCGTCGGAGGCGACGGCGCTGCCGTCACCCCAGCGTTCCGCTCGGGTGCGTTCTATCTCGCGGCGGATGACCGTGGCTGCGTCGCTGATTGCGTCTCGAATCTCTTCGACGACAGTCACGTCGTGTTGGGTTTCGACCGTGTCCTGCGTGTACGGGGCCGACAGCACGTCGACGAGGAGCAGGAACAACGCCATCCCGAGTGGGAAGATGAGGTAGTTCAGCGCGTACAGTTGGACGAGCGTGTCGCCGCCGAGGAAGCTGATGACCATCAGCGTCACGATGAGCAAGAGCGGCGCGGCGACGAACGCCGCGACGAACACCTCCGAGAGCATCGAGAGCGTCTCGATGAACTCTTCTTGTTCGTCGCGGGCCTCTTCGAGGTAGGTTGACGATTCGCGGTCTAAGAACGCGGTGACGTCGCCGCCGGAGTCGAGCACCGACAGCAAGTCGTCGAGGAACTGCTCGAAGTTGAGCGATGGCGTGAGGTTCCGAGAGTTGCGGAGTGCGGTGAACAGGTCGTTGCCGAACAGTTCCATGTCGCGAGCAATCATCTCGAACTCGCGGGAGACCTCGCCGTAGTCGTCTGCCTCAGCGACAGACCGAATGACTTCGAGGAAGCTCATGCCACCGTGGCTCAGGGCGTACATGTAGACGATGGCGTGCGGGAGCAGGATGTCGATGCTCCGGCCGCGCATCTCGGCTCGGCTCTTCGGGATGTAGTATCGAGCGTAGTAGGTCCCGCCTCCGAAGATAAGCCCTGCGAGGAGCACGAGTGCCCACGCGAGGATGGCGACTTTGTACTGGAGGAGCGGCGCGATGAGTCCGGATGAGAGACCGAGCCGCAGGGGACTGGAGACGTTCGCGAGGATGCCCAGACGGGCCAGTACCACAGCCGCAACGCCTCCGAGGACAGCCCCGACGAGCGTCGTAATGAGGGCCAGCTTGATAGACTGAGTGAGGTAGATATCGTAGGTCGTTCCCACCCGTGCCTGGTTCAGCCAGCGCTGCAAGTCGCGGTGCCCAGACGGGTGGCGCTTGAAGTACGCCCGGATGTATCCGTATCGGTCACGGAGTCGGCGGACTTCTTCGGGTGACTCGTCGAGGTGTTCTCGGGGGAAGTACTGCTCGACCTCGTAGTCGGGCAGCGGGACCGAAGTCTCGGTATCAGAGCTCATCGGCATCCTCCTCGTCGTCGACGTCCCCAGTGCCAGCATCGGTGGCATCTGGGTCGCCGTTCGCAACCTCGGGGTCCGGTTCACCGAATAGCATCTCGGAGTCCGAGTCGTCGTCGGTCTCAGAGCCATCGTCACCGGTAGCCGCGTCGCCGATGTGGAGGTCGAAGAGGTCTTCGAGAAGTTCCTCCGTCTCGGTAGAGAGTTCGTCGGCGTCGTCGTCGGACTCCTCCGCCGAGTCCTCGTCTGCGTCTTCGACCGTCGCGAGCGACGTGTTTTCGTAGACGAGCGAGAGAACACCCTCGCGGTCGCGTTCGAACCGGCGAATCATCGCAGCCACGTCGCGGTAGTCGTCGATACCTTCTGCGGCAAGGTACCGGAGGACGTCGGCGCGGATGTCCAGTTCGTACTCGAGGTCGGCCTTGGTCCAGCCGCGTTCGGCAGCAATGCCAGCGAGCACCTCGGAGTCGGCGACTTTCTCGTGGGCGTCGTTCGTCGGGTTCCGCTGGAACACGTTGTGGAGGTCGACCGACCCTTCTCCGTCCGCATCGACGATTTCCGTGACGCCGACGTTGCGTCGGGTTCGGTCACCGTCGAGGTAGATTTGCTTTTGGACCGAGATGATGTCGAGGTCCGACAGCATCTGTTCGGGCACTCCGAGCGGTTCGTTCTGCATCCGGTGGACCACGCCCTCCGCGGAGTCGGCGTGGAACGTCGTGTACGCGGTGTGGCCCGTGGCGATGGCGTGGAAGAACGTCAGGGCGACGCGCTCTTCGGTCCGGATTTCCCCCACGAGGAGGTATTCGGGACGCTGCCGGAGGGCAGCCTGCAAGAGCGCGTACATCGAGACTTCACCGCGACCGTCGGCGGTGAAGGTGTCGCGCGTGACCGACTGAATCCAGTTTTCGTGGGGGAGTGTGACTTCGCGGGTGTCCTCGATAGAGACCACTTTCGCGTGGCCGGGGACGAAGAAGGACACCGCGTTCATCGAGGTGGTCTTACCCGACCCCGTTCCGCCCGCGAAGATGAGAGAGCGGTTGTTCTCGATGGCGAGCCAGAAGTACGCCATCTGCTCGACGCTGAAAGTGTTCCACCGGACGAGGTCCACCGGCGACAGCGGCACGTCCGAGAACTTCCGGATGGTGAAGTTCGACCCGCGAGTGGCGATGTCAGAGCCGAGGGTCAACTGCACGCGCGACCCGTCGGGGAGGCTGGCGTCGACGAGTGGGTCCGAGACAGTCACCTGTTTGCCCGCGCGTTGCGCGAGGCGAATCGTGAACGACGAGAGGTCGCCGTCGTCGAACACGACGTTCGTCGGCATGTCGCGGTAGACGCCGTGGAAGACGTACACCGGGACCTCGTCGCCATCACAGGAGATGTCTTCGATGCTCGGGTCACGCATCACGGGGTCGATACGACCGTAGTAGATGAAATCGCGGAGGAGGTAGTAGAACAGCTTCCAGAGAGAGCCGTCTTCGACCGTCGCGGCGTGCTCGGAGATGATATCCCGGGCTTCTTCGTCGAACACCTCCTCACGTTCGCCCTCGTTTTCGAGGTCACGGTACAGGAGGCTGTTGCGGAGAATCTTCGTGAGGTCGTCGCGGACGAAGTTCTCGAACGTGTCGAGTTGTGGTTCGCTCACGTGGTACCGGTGTTCGCGGAGTTCGGGGTCGTAGAGGATGGAGACGAACGCGAAGGGTTTGTTCACCCAGTAGTGTTCGACGTCTTCGGCACCCTCGAGGAACGAGAAGTCGAAAAATTGCGTCTCGATGAACTCCTCGGGAGGCGCTGGCGCGAAGGCAGTCTCGGGGTCGATGCCCGAGAAGTACTCCTTGACTTCCTTGAGGACCGCCTCGCGAAGCGTCTCCGGCCGTTCGGCTTCGTCTTCGTGTTTGAACGCTTCGGTGACGTTTTCGGTCGATCCGTACTCGATTCGGTCAGACGCTGGGATAGGAAGCTCCGACGCCCGCTCGGTTATCTCCTCTGGCCCAGTCGTTGGGGCCAGTTCCGTGCCGGAACCGTCGGTGCGGGCCGATTCGGTACCGTCTTCGTTGTTCGTCGGGTTAGTGTCAGGAGCCGTCATTGTCTTGGAGAAGAGAACGGTAGGAATACCTGTAAGTATGGGGCGGCTACGGGTTCGAATTCAGCAGGTTAGGTCACACCTACTGCCCGAATTCGGCCATCTTCTGATTTGTGGGTTGCGGCCTCTCCCGACGAAGTGAGCACGCGTTCAAACACGTGATTCCTGTCGAACGGGAACGGAATTTCTGTCGAATGAGAACGATTTGTTACGCTCCTCGCACGCACGACATCACACCGTAATTGTCGATGCTATTCGGGCTGCCTGTCGTCGCTGCCCGGGACACTGGTCGGTGATGTACTCAGAGAATCATGTTGCCTCGAGCCATGACAATGTTAAACACAGTCATTGGGGCGTCTATCGTTCGAATTCGCGGGTTCTACCCCTCCGAGGCCTTGCGATTTCGACGTTTCTTGTGGGGTAAAAATGGGACGAAGTTTCAAGAGAGGATGGGTCCTATATCAACGTGTATTATGGATATTGCTGATATCGCCACTCCTGATTTCGTCGAGGTCGATGCCAACGAGCGATTAGGCAAGGTCCGCGCAATCTTCGAGCGCGAGAACCCTAAGGGCGTCATCGTTGGCGAGGGCGGCGAATACGCGGGCGTGATTGGTGAGAAGCAACTCATCAACTCGCACGTCGAGGACAATACGAAGGCCTCGGCGCTGATGAAGCCCGTTCCGAAACTCGACCGGCACGAGAACGTGCGAGAGGTCGCTCGGATGCTCGTCGAGGGCGACACGAAGGTCGCTCCCGTCTACGAGGGTGAAAAGCAGTACGGCATCATCACCCAGGACGGCATCCTCGAAGCGGTCCTCGAAAATCTCGACACGCTGACTGTCGAGCAAATCTTCACGAGCGACGTCGTGACCATCGGCGAGCGCGACCACCTCGGACAGGCTATCAACCGGCTCCGCGAACACGGTATCTCGCGCCTGCCGGTCATCGACCGGGACGAGCGCCTCACCGGCGTTCTGACCACCTACGACCTCGTCGAGTTCATGGTTCGCGACGAGGGTCGACAGGGCAAGCAGGACCGCCGCGGCGACACCGACCGGATGCTCGACCTACCGGTCTACGACCTGATGACGAGTCCGGCGCTCACGGCGACGCCCGACGAGAGCGTCCGTGATGCGGTCGCCCGGATGCTCGAACAGGACATCGCCGGACTGGTCGTCACGCCCGAAGAAGACGACGGCGAGGTCCTCGGCGTCCTGACCAAGACCGACGTGCTCCGCGCGCTCACCTACACCGAAGAAGAACAGATGGACGTCCAGGTGACGAACATCGACCTGCTGGAGACGCTCCAGCGCGGCGATATCATCTCGGCCATCACGCAGGTGGCGGACAAGTACCAGCGGATGAACGTCCACCACGCCCACGTGCGCTTCCACGAACACAAGGAGAAACTCCGCGGCACGCCCCTCATCCAGTGCCAGATTCGACTCCGCACGAGTCACGGCCAACTGGCAGGAAGCGGCGAAGGCTACGGTGCCGAACACGCGTTCCACGTCGCGCTCGACAAGCTCGAACGCAACGTCCTCGAAGTGAAGGGCTTCGAAGCAGACGAGCGCTACCGCGGCCAACTCCTGCGGAAGCTCAACGAACTGTAACTCGGCGACGACGCCGTCCAAACGCACCGAACCGCGCTCGAACGCTTTTTTGAGATCGAATCCAAACAGCGTCGCTAAAACTCAGTCCCGGCCAGTCCGCGGTCGGTGATTTTGAATGCTGCTTTCTCCCCGGCGGGCTTCGCGCGGTGTTTCTCTAGCGTCGCCCGGCGGTTGCCGCCCCGGAAGCGGTCGAGACGGAGCACCGTTCCCGTCCAGTGTTCGAGGGTGTGGCCGCCGAGTGCCCGCGTGCGGTCGGATTCGGGGTCGGAGTACACCTGATTCGTGAGGACGACCGCGATGTCGTGTTTGCGCGCAATCGAGAGGAGGTGCGTGACCTGTCGGGCGACGCGGCGAAGCGTTTCGCCGCCGTCGCCCTCACCGGCGCGTTCGAGGCGATAAAAGCCCGTCGCGGAGTCGACGACGATGAGGTCAGCCTGCTCGGCGAACTCACTGGCGTCGCGAACGGCTTGCTCTTGGTCTTCGAAGTCGTACGCCTCGCTTATCATCAGTCGCGATGTCACGGCCTCCACGTCGCCGGGGGCGACCGCTTCGGCGAGTTGTTGGAACCGGTCGACCGACAGTCCCTCGGTGTCGATGTAGACGACGGTTCCACCCTCGGCGGCGACGCGAACGGCTGCCGAGAGGGCGACGTTCGTCTTTCCGGCCGCTGGCGGGCCGTAGACTTGCGTGACCGTCCCGCGCTCGAAGCCGCCGTCGAGCAGGTCGTCGAGGGGTTTACACCCGGTGGAGACTGGCTCTGTCACGACGGAAGGTGTGCGCCACCGACCGAAAAAGTCCTCGGTCCGGGTGGGGTGTGAAATCGCGATACGTTTTATCCGCTCGGTCACGAAGCTCTCAGCGTGATAGTCGTCGCCACCGCGGACTTCGAACTCTACCACGAAGCCGTGGCCGAACTCCGAAGTCGCGGGGTCACCTTCACCACCGTCGAGCCGGGTGACCCCCTGCCGGACCGCGCCGAAGTCGTCATCACCAGCCCCGACGACGAGGTCGAAACCGACTGCTCGCGAGTGACCGCGACCGGTGACGACGCTCGCCGCGCAGTCGACGAGGCACTCGCAACACTCCGCGGCGGCGGCGGGCGAATCGTCGTCGGCGTCGACCCGGGAACGAGACCCGGAATCGCCGTCCTCTCGGGCGAGACTGTCGTCGCGGCGTTCCACGTCCCGCTCGCAGACGCCGTCGATGTCATCCGAAGCGAGACGGACGACGCCGTCGACCCGCTGGTCCGAATTGGCGACGGCGCGCGCCTCCAGGGTGCGAAAATCATCAACGACCTCGACGACGTCCCGGTCGAACTCGTCGACGAGACCGGAACGACCCCCTATCTCGGCTCCGGTGCGCGCGGGATGGGTGACGTGCTCGCCGCGGTCAACATCGCACGCATAGACGGTGAGCGAATCGACTCCCGCGAGATAGAACCGACCGACGGCGAACTCCAGCGCATCAAATCCAAGTCCCGCGAGCGCTCCAGTGACAACCGGACGATAGACGACGAACTGGCCCGCCGCGTCGCTGGCGGCGAGTTGAGTGTCGAGGAGGCACTGGACGAACACCGCGAGCGTGAAACGTGAGTCGGTCGCCGGTGTCACGCTGGCAGTTCAACCACTCGTTTCGTCCCGAATTGTTCCGATTAGTCCGCGTCTAACTCCCGAATTCGCGTGTTTTGAGGTTCGGGCTTATACGGGTTCGGCGCGTATCTCCAGCCTATGACATCCGTCAGCCCGAGCGCACTCGACGAGTCGCTCTCGTCAGTCCACGACGGAACAGAGTGGGTCGACAGACACGCCTACCCGTTCGAATCGAAGTGTCTCGGTCTCTCGGCCGGTGCAGTTCACTTCGTCGATGAGGGACCGGACGACGGCGGGGAGGCGACGCTACTCATGCTCCACGGGAACCCGACGTGGTCGTTTCTCTACCGACACCTGATTCGCGGCCTGCGCGACGAGTACCGGTGTGTCGCACTCGACTACCTCGGGTTCGGACTGTCGGACCGCCCCGACGACTTTTCGTACCAGCCCGAAGCCCAGGCTGCTGTCGTCGAGGAGTTCATCCACGAACTCGGACTCGAAGACGTCGTCCTCGTCGTCCAAGACTGGGGCGGCCCAATCGGTCTCTCGTACGCCATCGAGCGCCCCGACAACGTCCGCGGACTCGTCGTGATGAACACGTGGATGTGGCCCGTGAACGAGGAGACGCATTTCAGTCGCTTCTCGTCGCTCCTCGGAAGTCGCCTCGGACGCGAACTCATCGAACGGTTCGACCTCTTTACACGGGTGATGATGCCGATGGGGTTCGCCGACCGCTCGAAGCTCTCGGCGGCGGCACGCAAGCAGTACCGCATGGCGAACCGCGGCGACAGAACCGCAACAGCAGTGTTTCCGAAGGCGATTCTCGATTCGACCGCGTGGCTCTCGTCGCTGTGGGAACGCCGCGAGCGCATCGCGTTCCTCCCCGCGCGAATCATCTGGGGGATGGAAGACATGGCGTTCCGTCCGGCCGAACTTCGAACGTTCGAGGGGCTGTTCGCGAACTCCTCGTCGGTCCGACTCCACGGGGTCGGCCACTACGTCCAAGAGGAGTTTGGCCCCGACCTCGTGCCGCTGGTTCGGGACTTCCTCGAAACGTTGTGAAGTCGCCCGCGCTGTGTTTATCACCGCACCGAGCAACCGCTTCTGAATGGACCCGAACATAACGGTCGTGACGCTCGGCGTGTCGGACCTCGACGAGTCGATTCGCTTCTACCGCGACGGTCTCGGATTTCCCCTGCGCGACCGCGACCCCGACAGTGACATCGCGTTCTTCACACTCGACGGGACGTGGCTCGCGCTCTACCCGTGGGACGCACTCGCCGAGGATGCGACCGTCCCGCCAGAGGCCGTCTCCTCCCCAGCAGAACGCGACTTCTCGGGCGTCACGATTGCCCACAACGTCTCCGAGAAATCGGACGTCGACGCCGCTCTCGAAACGGCCGAAGCCGCGGGCGGAGAAATCGTCAAGCCCGCACAAGAGGTGTTTTGGGGCGGCTATTCCGGGTACTTCGCCGACCCGGACGGCCACCTGTGGGAAGTCGCGTATCCGAAACTCACCGACGACTGAACAGCCGAATCGGTGCAGTCAGTCGTTCTCGACGACCGCATCGACCGCCCGGCGCATGACTTCCCGAACTGCGAGGCCCGTCTCTTTCGCCACCGCGAGCGCGTCGTCGTACTCGGCGCTGCGGTCGTAGACATCGCCATCGACGTCGCTTGCGATTTTGACCGCGACCTCGTAGGTGTCGCCGTCGATATCCAGCGACGCCGTCTCGAACTCGCGGCGTGCCGTCCAGCGGTGGCCCGCGCCGTGTTCTCTGATTCCGAGGGTTCCCGTTTCGACCGCGAGGCGGTAGGCGACGCGCTCGACGTCGTCGGGTTTGACGATGACCTTCACGAGATGACCCGGTCGGGACTTCTTCATCGTCGTCGGCAGGATGGTTACGTCACGTGCGCCCGCGTCTTTCAGCGTCTCTTGGAGGCTCCCGAGAACCTCGGGTTCGACGTCGTCGAGGTTGGTCTCCAGGACAGAGATGTCGTCTCGGACGAGTCGTGAGCCGCCGTCGCCGACGAGCGCACGGAGGACGTTCGGGTGGTCGGGGAAGTCCCACCCGCCAGCGCCGTAGCCCGACGACTCGACCGAAATCGAGGGGAGCGTCTCGACGCCCTCGGCGACGTGCGCGAGGATTGCCGCCCCCGTCGGGGTGAGCAGTTCGGCCTCGACCGGCCCGCCGCGGATGGACCAGTCGGCCTGTTCGACGACGTTGAGAACCGCGGGCGCGGGAATCGGGTAGGTACCGTGGCTCATCGTCGTCTCGCCGCCACCGACCGAGATGGGGCCGGTCACGACGCGCTCGACGTCGAGGTCATCGAGGAGGAGACACGTTCCGACCACGTCGGCGATGGCGTCGTCCGCGCCGACCTCGTGGAAGTGGGTCGCTTCGAGGTCGGTGCCGTGGACCTCGGCCTCGGCCTCGCCGAGGATGCGGAAGATAGCGGTCGCGTCCTCGATGACCGAGTCCGGCAGGTCCATCGATTCGACGAGTTCGACGACTTCGGGGTAGGTCCGGTGTGGGCCGTGCCCCTCGGCATGGGTGTGGTCGTGGTGGTGGCTGTGGCCGTCGTCACCGTGGTCGTGCGAATGTCCGTGGGTGTGTCCGTCCTCGTGGGAGTGTCTGTGCCCGTGGTCGGAGTGACTGTGCCCGTGGTCGCTCCCACTGGCCAGACTGCCACGGAGGCGATGCTCACGACGTGAGTCGTGGTCGGTAGCGTCGTCGTCAGCATCGACGTCAGCGACCTCGTCGGCATCGGCGTCTGAATCGGATTTGTGCCCGTATTCGTCCGCGCCGTGGCCTTCGCCACGCGGGTCGCCGCCGTCGGTCTCGGCGAGAAGCACGTCGACTTTGGTCGCCGAGATGCCGTTTTTATCGACGGTACGGATGCGGTAGGAGACGTCGAGGTCGTCCTCGACGGGGGAGAGGACGTCCGGGTCGGCACCGGCGGCGACGAGCGTACCGAGAAGCATGTCGCCGCTGGCACCCATCCGGCCGTCGAACGCGAGCAGTCGCATACCAATTCGTTGCTGTCGAAGGGTAAAAACGCCCGGCATCGTCGCGGCCGGGGGGTGTTTAGTCGGTAGGGATTAGTAGCCACCTGCCGTAGGGTCTGGTAGGCTGTCACCTGCGGGAAGACTGTCACCGAGGTCGACTCGGGGAAGGACTTATCCGAAGGCATCTCACAGGTATCAGCATCCCCGCGAGGATACTATGAACGAAGTCCAACTCGAAGTGGCGAAGGCGTACCCGAACGACTCGGGGCGCGGTATCGCCCGTCTTGACCCGGACACCCTGCTCCATCTCAAGCTCTCACCGGGCGACATCATCGAGATAGAAGGAGGGAAGACGACCGCCGCGAAGGTGTGGCGGGCAGACCGGCAAGACTGGAATACGGATACGGTTCGCATCGACGGGTTCACTCGGCAGAACGCCGACGTGAGCATCGGCGAGCGCGTAACTATTCGCAAGGCAGAGGCCAAGAAGGCCGACAAGCTCGTGCTCGCGCCGCCGGAGGAGGCGAGCGTGCAGTTCGGCTCTGACGCGGCCGGTATGGTCAAGCGGCAGATTCTCAAGCGGCCCGTGGTCGAACGCGACATCGTCCCGGTGATGTCGAGTACGAACCACCCATTCATGCGGTCGCCGGGACAGGCCATTCCGCTCATCTCGGTCGAGACGAAGCCTGAAGGCGTCGTCCTCGTCACCGAGGACACCGAGGTCGACCTCCGCGAGGAGCCGATTTCGGGATTCGAAAAGACCGGCGGCGGGATTACCTACGAGGACATCGGTGGCCTGACCAACGAGATTCAGCGCGTCCGCGAGATGGTCGAGTTGCCGATGAAGCACCCGCAAATCTTCCAAAAGCTCGGCATCGAGCCGCCGCAAGGGGTGCTGCTCCACGGCCCGCCCGGGACGGGGAAGACGCTCCTCGCCCGTGCGGTCGCCAACGAGACCTCTGCCAGTTTCTTCTCTATCGCTGGCCCGGAGATTATCTCGAAGTACTACGGCGAGTCCGAACAGCAACTCCGCGAGATATTCGAGGACGCCAAAGAGGAGTCGCCGAGTATCATCTTCATCGACGAACTCGACTCCATTGCGCCGAAGCGTGAGGACGTGACTGGCGAGGTCGAACGCCGCGTCGTCGCCCAACTCTTGACGATGATGGACGGCCTCGAAGCCCGCGGTCAGGTCATCGTCATCGCGGCGACGAACCGCGTCGACTCCGTCGACCCCGCGCTGCGTCGCCCCGGTCGGTTCGACCGCGAAATCGAAATCGGCGTGCCCGACGAGGAGGGTCGCAAGGAGATTCTCCAGATACACACCCGCGGCATGCCGCTTTCGGACGACGTGAACCTCGACTCGCTGGCCGACGACACCCACGGCTTCGTCGGTGCCGACATCGAGGCGCTGACCAAGGAGGCGGCGATGAAGGCATTGCGCCGCTACCTGCCGGAAATCGACCTCGACCGCGAGGACATCCCACCGAGTCTCATCGACCGGATGGTCGTCAAGAACGACGACTTCGGCGGTGCCCTCGGCGAGGTCGAACCCTCGGCGATGCGCGAGGTGCTCGTCGAGATTCCGAAGGTCACGTGGGACGACGTGGGCGGTCTCGAAGACCCCAAACAGAAGGTCAAAGAGAGCGTCGAGTGGCCGCTTGTCACTCCCGAGAAGTTCGACCGCATGGGCATCGAGGCACCGAAAGGCGTCCTCCTCTACGGCCCACCCGGGACGGGGAAGACGCTCATCGCCAAGGCCGTCGCCAACGAGACGAACGCGAACTTCATCTCGGTGCGCGGGCCGCAACTGCTGTCGAAGTGGGTCGGTGAGTCGGAGAAGGCGATTCGGCAGACCTTCCGCAAGGCGCGGCAGGTGTCGCCGACGATTATCTTCTTCGACGAGCTGGACGCGCTCGCGCCAGCCCGCGGCAACGACATGGGCAACAACGTCTCCGAGCGCGTCGTCAACCAGCTCCTGACCGAGTTGGACGGCCTCGAAGACGCCGGGAACGTCATGGTCATCGCGGCGACGAACCGCCCGGACATGATTGACCCCGCGCTCATCCGTTCAGGTCGCTTCGACCGACTCGTCCTCATCGGCCAGCCCGAGGAGGAAGGCCGCGAGCAGATTCTGGACATTCACACCCAGTCGACCCCGCTCGCGCCGGACGTGAGCCTCCGCGAAATCGCCGAGATTACCGACGGCTACGTCGGGTCGGACCTCGAATCCATCTGCCGCGAGGCAGCTATCGAGGCGCTCCGCGAGGACGACGAGGCCGAGGAAATCGAGATGCGACACTTCCGCAAGGCGATGGAGGCGGTGCGGCCGACCATCACGGAAGACCTGATGCGCTACTACGAAGAGATTCAAGACCAGTTCAAGGGCGGCTCCCGCGAGGGACTCTCCCCCGACACCCGCGACGGTCGTATCGGCTTCCAGTAAGTCGACGCCTGCGGGGGTCTCGTTTTTTAAGAGTATCAGACCGATAGCGGGGGCGCTATCTGGCGGTCCGCCTCTGGCGAAAATCCGAATCCGTAGAATACGATAGTGATGACGTGTTGAATAGAGAGGGTGTATCGGTCAGCAGGTCAGTCGGCGGGAGCGACCGTGGTGCGCTGTTCTTCAGCAGGTGACGTACTCATCTCCGCTCCGAGACCGATTCCTGCAACGGCGACACCCATAACAAGCAGTCCGAGCGGACTTCGAAGGCTTCCAAGTGGAAGGTCTGAGTGGATACCGAACAGCGGGACTCCCGTCACCAAGAGAGCGAGCAGAATCTGTGGAACAGTGTTTGGGTTCTCCAGACTGGACAGATTTCGGGCCACTAACCACCCAGCCATGCCCCACGTGAGTCCGAGAAACAACAGTAATTGTGCGTCCCACGACCCATCGAGATAGTACACCCCAGACGCGAATATGCCAGCGATGACACCAACTGAGAGGGCTTTGGAGTCGACCATGCTTTCGAGACAGAATATAGACATAAAAGTGTTGAGTCAGACGTGAGATGGGTCTGTCAATCCCGAACCTGTTGTCACAGAATTATTTTGTGAGTCTGTTCCGAACAGAAGGTAATGGATAGAAAACGACTTATGCGCTATCTTTTTGCCGGTTACATTCTCGCTGTGTTATTAGTTCAAGCAGCAGGTGGGGGTGACGCCTTTCCAATCACCAACGGGATAAAAACAGTCAACGTCGCCCTTCTCCTCGGTCTGGTTATCCTGCTGCTCGTCAATTACTACGTCCATCACAGCGAGACCAGTCCACGAATTCACGAGTAGTTTTGGACGACCCCCAACCAGAGTCCAACACGACCGCAACGCCCCCCACAGAGTCAGTTAGGACTGGTGTGACACACATATAGAGTGTATCCCGCGAGTGAGTCACTTTCGAGAGGGCTGACCAGTACATTTTTGTCAACGGATTCGAGTATCAGGTGATAGAGCTGACCGATGACCGTTTCTTTCTGCTTCTGAGCTGACTGTCACCTCCGTCTCCATCGAGGGTGTCGTCAGCTTCGCGTGCCGCTGTATCGCTCGTT
Source organism: Haloferax elongans ATCC BAA-1513 (assembly GCF_000336755.1). Classification (GTDB taxonomy): domain Archaea; phylum Halobacteriota; class Halobacteria; order Halobacteriales; family Haloferacaceae; genus Haloferax; species Haloferax elongans. The sequence continues at coordinate 265,406 of NZ_AOLK01000022.1, forward strand.
AGCCACCCTGCAGCCACAGATACATCATGTCACGACCAACGTTTATCGAGTGCGACCGGCTCGAACTCAAGCCCCCTGAAGAAGACGACATCGAGTTCCTCAGAGAGGGAGCGAACCACCCTGACGTCCGCCGATACATCAACGTATTCAGAACCCCGTACACCGAAGAACGCTACCGAGACGAGCTTTGGCCAAGAGAACACGACGAAGACACTGTCTCGCTACTCGTCGTTCCGACCGACGGCGATCTCTCGGGGGAGCCAATTGGCTCGGTACAACTCGCCCCCGTTATCTATACAGATGGATACGCGAACTTTGGCGTGTGGTTCCATCCGAAGGCGTGGGGAGAAGGATACGCCCTCGAAGCTAGCGCACACCTGCTTGAATACGGATTCAAAGAACTCAGATTACACCGTGTCTCTGCGACCGTGATGGCCCCAAACGAGGATTCTCAGTCGCTTTGTCAACGTCTCGGATTCGTACACGAAGGGACTGCTCGCCAATCACAATTCGCGAACGGGGAGTACGTGGATGTCGAACGGTACGGGTTACTCGCTTCGGAGTGGGAAGGCCCGAACGAGGTGCTGGAGAGTTGACGAGGTAACGAAGTCGTCTCTGGTACCCTGTACAGGGGATACGTCTACTGACCGACCCCTCTCGATGGGCAGACCTGACGAAGCAATCGAGGAGGCACTGACAGGAAAGTAGATGAGGTAGTGGAGAGACATGTCGGTGTGCTCCTTTGGAACGTGGTGAATGTATATTCTCAGAGACCGGTTCCGACACTGAATCCAAACCCACCGATTGTAGGCCATGAGTGACCGAATTATCGGCTACGACGTGGCACGGTCGTTCGCCGTCGTCGGGATGGTCATCGTGAATTTCGAGATTGTGATGGGGGCCGGTTCGAATGGCCCACACTGGGTGTTGTCTATCTCACAGTTGTTTCACGGCCGCGCGGCCGCCTTGTTCGTCGTGTTGGCGGGCGTGGGAATAACGCTGTACACGAACAGAGCGCGACTGGCGGGAGATAGCGAGACCCTCCGAAAAAAGCGGAACACGCTGTTCAGACGTGCGGTGTTCCTCTTCGTGGTTGGATTACTGTACGTCCCTATCTGGCCAGCAGACATCCTGCACTTCTACGGATTGTATCTCACCATCGGTGCGCTCGCCGTGACCGCGTCCAGACGGCGACTGTGGATACTCATGAGTGGGTTCGTGCTCGGCTTCGTGGTGCTCCTGTTCGTCGTCGACTACGAGCGCGGCTGGGATTTCGCGACACTCACCTACACGAACTTCTGGACCGTCCGCGGCATGGTCCGACATCTACTGTATAATGGCTTCCACCCAGTGTTCCCGTGGGTGGCGTTTCTGCTGTACGGGATGCTTCTCGGCCGGATGAACCTGCAGAACGTCACCCTTCGGCGGCGGGTACTGGCCGGTGCAATCGCAGTCGTGGTCGTCGCAGAAGCGACCTCCCGGATGCTCACCGAGACACTCGTCAGTAGTCTCCCATCGGTTCCGCAGTCGGATATCGTGGCCTTGTTCGGGACTCAGCCGATGCCGCCGATGCCGCTCTACATTCTCGCGGGGGCTGGTACCGCGACTATCGTTATCACAGGGTGTCTCGAACTCTGTGAGTACGTCTCTGATGAGGACCTGCTGCAGCCATTCGTCGCGACCGGACAGATGGCGTTGAGCCTCTACGTCGCACACGTCTTGCTCGGAATGGGTGTTCTGGAGATGGTTGGTCGCCTCGAAAACCAGTCGCCACCCTTTGCGATGGCCAGCGCACTCACGTTCTCCGTACTCGGTATCATCTTCTCGTCTCTCTGGCTCCAACGGTACTCACGCGGCCCACTCGAACAGGTCATGCGCACGCTGACGGATAGGACGTTCTGGTCGTGAAAACGGGAGGTGGTGAATCGCGTGCTAGGGTTTACTATCACTGTTTCACGGCTCGCGCTCTCAGAACAGGGTGATAATATAACAGGTGAGGAATCCCACCCCACCGCGGAGAGTATCCCACCACGGCCTAAACCGAGTTGGGCAGCTCGGTTAGGCAAGGCGCCGGTGTTTACTGTCAGAGGCACTCCGGCAAATAACACAACGACGTACTGTGACATAAATTGTTGATTTCACTCCGGCAGTAACAACAGGATATTCAACCAGGATGAGGCCATAGGAAAACGAATGACCACAAACAGCGTGAATGGGACTAAATTCATCCACTAGAGTTCCCCTCGATACCTGCCGTAGTGTCCTCTCCCCACTCGTCGCCGAGGAGATAGTCGTACACCGACTCTCGCTGGACGGCATGTCTGTCGTCTGTGGTTTCTTGAGACTTGTGACAATCACGACTGCTGTTTCTGTCTGGCACGCTTCGACGTTCGGCTATCTGTTCGTCCAGACGCAGGCCTGACCTACTGTCCCATCTCTGGTGGGTCTGTTTGCACCGAACAAAACGAAACCGCAGCGATACCCTTAGAACAGAAGCGAGTCGTCGTTGTCAATCATGTAGAGCGTCCGCGCCGCCACGTTGACCGCGTGGTCGCCGATGCGTTCGAGGTCACGCACCGTAAGTAGGAGGCGGCGGACGTCGATGAGGAACTCTTCGGGGTCGAGTTCGCCGTCGCCTTCGAAGTCGCTTCCAGTCATAAGGTCGCGCACGATGGTCTGGGAGGCTTGGTTACACATCGTGTCGATGTTGTCGTCGCGCTCGGCCACGGAGTGACACAGTTCTGTGTCTTCGCTCTCGTAGGCATCCATGGCCTGGTCGACCATGTCGAGGGCGGCATCGCCGATACGTCGGATATCGACTTCCGTGTACACGTCGTTTTCCGCGTCGATGGCGTACTGTGCGAGGTTCGTCGCGAGGTCACCGATACGTTCGAGGTCGGTGATAATCTTGAACGAGGCCGTGATGAACCGGAGGTCGCTCGCGACTGGCTGTTGGAGTGCGAGCAGGTCGATGCAGTCCTGTTCGAGGTCGAGGTAGATGCGGTTGATTTCGTGGTCACCTTCGATGACTTCCTCGGCTTTGCGCTCGTCTTTGTCTTCGAGCGCATCGAGTGCGTATCGGACGCGCTCGGCGACGAGCTCGCTGAGGTACAAGACGTCCTCTTCGAGTTCGTTGAGCAGCGTTTGATAACTGTTGCGGGCCATACGTGGCGTTGCGTTAGGCGTGGTGAAATTCCTTGTGATGCCACTGGTGACGATAGCATGTGACAAGCAAAAACCAGATAAGAAAGCGAGAGACCGGAACCCCGCACGTGGGCGCAACTGCCCCGTGTGGTCGACTATCCGAACTTCCCGGTGATGTAGTCTTCGACGCGCTGGCTCTCGGGGTTCTCGAAGATTTTCTGGGTGTCGTCGAACTCGACGAGTTCACCGCCGGTGAGGAAGACCGCGGTCTTGTCTGAGATACGCGCCGCCTGCTGCATGTTGTGCGTGACGATGACCACGGTGTAGTCTTCGGCGAGTTCCTCGACGAGGTCCTCGATTTGCGAGGTTGCGACAGGGTCGAGCGCGGATGCCGGCTCGTCCATCAGGAGGACTTCGGGGTCGGTCGCAATCGCGCGAGCGATACAGAGGCGCTGTTGTTGGCCGCCGGAGAGGTCGAGACCGGATTCGTGGAGGCGGTCTTTGACCTCGTCCCAGAGGGCGGCGCGCTTCAGCGATTCCTCGACGATTTGGTCGTAGTCGCCGTCGATACCCTGAATCTTCAGACCGTAGACGACGTTGTCGTAGATGCTCTTCGGGAAGGGGTTCGGCTTCTGGAAGACCATCCCGACGCGACGGCGGAGTGCAACGGGGTCGACGTCGTCGTCGTAGACGTTCTTGCCGCGAAGCGTCAGGTTCCCCTCGACGCGCGCGACGTCGATGAGGTCGTTCATCCGGTTGATACACCGGAGGAACGTCGATTTCCCACACCCCGACGGACCAATCATCGCGGTGACGCTGTTTTCGGGAATCTCCATCGAGATATCCGTGAGCGCGTGGTCGTCGCCGTACCAGACGTTGATGTCTTCCGATTCGATGACGATATCGGCGTCGTCTGTGACCGAACTCTCGGCCGCCGAGAGGCCATCACTCACGTCGGTCTCGACGAGCATCTCGTCGTTCGTCGGGTCGTTTGTCCCGGTCATTGCTGATGATTCAACCTCGGTCTCTTTGTCTCTTTGGCTCATTGGCTGTATTAGGTTTCGCTTTCGTACTTGTTCCGGAGGACGATGGCGATGGAGTTCATCGCGAGGAGCACTGCGAGGAGAACGACGACACCAGCGGGCACGGCCTTGGTGTAGAAGTCCTCACTGGCGAACAGACTCGACCACGCATACACCTGCAGCGGCATCGCGCTTACCTTCGACGAGAGTTCCGTCGGGAGGTTGAAAAGCACGTTCGGGGCACCAATCATGATGAGCGGTGCGGTCTCACCGATTGCGCGGCCGAGCGCGAGGATAGTCCCAGTGAGGATTCCGGGGAACGCCTCGGGGAGAACCACGTTCCGAACCGTCTGCCAGCGTGTCGCGCCCATTCCGTACGATGCCTGTCGCATGTCGTTCGGGACAGAGCGAATCGCCTCACGAGAGGAGATGATGACGATTGGCAGGATGAGCAGTGCAAGCGTCGCACCACCGATGAGAACGGTCCCGGTTGCCTGTCCGAGGTACGTGACGAACACGCCCAGACCAAGCAGTCCGTAGACGACAGAGGGGACGCCAGCGAGATTCGAGATGTTGACGTCGATAAAGCGGGTGAACCGGTTGTCCGGGGCGTACTCTTCGAGATACACCGCGGCACCGACACCGAGCGGGAACGAGAGTGCGGCCACGGTGACCATCAGGAGGATGGACCCACCGATGGCGGGGTAGAGACCAGCGTTCTCGGCAGACCCGCTGTGCGAACTGGTGAGGAACTGCCAGTCGGTCCACGCCTGCGGTCCGGCGAATCCGAGCGCGTCGACGGCGACAGCGCCGACGAGCGCGCCGACGATGACGGTAGCCGCGAAGACGAGGCCGGGTTTCAGCTCTTCGCGGGTGATAACAGAACCGCCAGCGTACGCCGCGGTGGGAACGAACGAAACCGCGGTCACGACGACGAGCGCGTTGGCATCGATACCGACCAACGGTCCGACGATAGCACCGAGGGCCGTGAGAACGAGCGCGCTTGCACCGGCGGCCAATCCAGCTTTGTTGTCTTCGCGAACCCGAGCGATGTACTGACCGACGACGAGTGCAGTGACGCCGCCGAGGACGAGCGTCAGGATAATCCAGTCAGTGGGAACGACTGGGGCCTTCTGGACGAGTTCCGGGATGCTGTGGAAGTAGCCCGGGACGCCAAACAGCGAGAGGAAGAACAACAGGCCTGTGGCGGCCACGCGTGCGGTGAAGGGAATCTGCCTTTCGTACTTTGTCAGCAGGACGGTCCCGGCCACGGCGACGACGAGACCGACCGCATAGGAGAACCCGGTCAGTGGCGGGATGATATCGATGAAGACGATTGCGACGCCACCGCTGAACATCAGCGAGACGAGCAGCGCGCCGACGACCATGCCACCGAGTTTGAGCGCTTCGCGGTTCCGACGATAGAGTGCGCCGCCGACGAGTATCGTCGGAAGGACGAGCGTCAAGAAGAACGTCAGGTGCCATCCGGCGTCGGCCGTGAGCGGCTGAATGGCGTCGTTGGCGACGTAGACGAGAAGCACCGCCAGCGTGACGATACCGAACATCGTCGCGGCCAACAGCAAGTACCGGAAGATGAGCCCGGCGGTCCGGCTGACTTGCCCGAACCCTTGTGCGTAACTGGAATCTTGTTCGGTTGCCATCTCAGTAGACCTCCCGGTAGCGTCGTGCGACGAAGTCGCTGATGATGTTCATGATGAGTGTGATGACGAACAGGACCAGCCCGATTGCGAACAGACTGCGGTAGGCGAGGCCGCCACCGGTGATGTCACCGGTCAGAAGCTGGACCATCGCGGCCGTCATCGGCAGCGCGCCTTCGAGGTACGATGCCGGGTTCAGCGGGTTGAGGAACTTCGCCTGCGCACCGGCGGCGACGGTGACGGCCATCGTCTCGCCGATTGCACGCGAGAGCGCGAGAATGAACGACGAGAAGATGCCGGAGAGCGCGGCGGGGACGACGATACCCGTCGAAACGTCGAACTTCGTCGCACCCATCCCGTACCCGGCCTGTCGGAGTTCGTCAGGCACGGCCGACATCGCGTCTTCACTGATGGACGCGACCATCGGGATAATCATGATGCCGACGACGATGCTCGCCGAGAGCATGTTGAACGTCCCGATGTCGGGGAAGACGACCCGCAGCGCGGGCGTGATGTAGATGAGCGCGAAGAACCCGTAGACGACGGTTGGGACGCCGGCGAGGATTTCGAGCGCAGGCTTGAGGAGGGAGCGAGCCTGCGGACTCGCGTACTCGCTCAGGTAGATGGCCGTCGCCACTCCGAGCGGGAGTGCGATGATGGCGGAGCCGAAAGTCACCATCAGCGTAGCCGAGATGAGGGCCATCACACCGAACTCTTTGCTATGTATTTGCCAGGTCGTTCCCGTGAGGAAGTCGACGAGGTTCGCCGTCTCTCCTGCGACACCCATCAGCGGTGCGGTGAGGCTGAAGAACTTGGACGCCTCTGTGATGAGGAGCCCAACGATGCTGAGGGTTGTGACGACGGAAAGCGCCGCGCACAGGAAGAAGAACGACCGCGTCAGCAACTCACGCGGAGCGTTCTCCGTGTTCCGCGTGAGGTCTGCTTCGAGGTCATCTGTACTCATTGGATTGTATGAATCGTGGTGTATGAAAAAGCGCTTCGTTACCCTATTCTGGCAGTAGACGCTCAGTTAGCCTCTTCGATGGCCGAATTGAGCTTATCGAGCATCTCCTGCTGCTCGTCTTCACCGAGCGGCACGTAGCCGACTTCGTCGGCGACGATTTTCTTGCTCGTGGAGTTTTCCATCCAGTAGCGGGCGAACTCGGCGACGTGGTCCTTCGCGAGCGACCCCTTGGCGGGGTAGGTAAACAGCGGGCGCGAAAGCGGCGTGTAGTCGCCGGAGAGCGCCGTGTCGAGGGACGGCTCGACGTAGCCGTCGCCGTTGTCGACAGCGACTGCCTGGACGGCGTCGGTGTTCTCGCTGTAGTACGCGAAGCCCATGTAGCCGATAGCGAACTCCGACCCCATGACACCCTGAATGATGGTGCGGTCCTGTTCGGTCGCAGAGTAGTCCTGACGGTGACCCGGACCTTCCTCGCCGATGATGGCCTCGATGAAGTAGTCGTAGGTACCGGAGGCGTCGGTGGGACCGAAGATTTCGATTTCTTCCTCGGGCCACTCGGAGTTGACGTCGGACCACATCGTCGGCTTCCCTTCGGCCGAGAAGATGGTCTTGAGCTGCTCGACGGTGAGTCCCTCGCCGATGAAGTCGTTGTCGTTGTTGACGATGACCGTCAGAGCGTCGGTTGCGACCTTGAGTTCGACGGGAGTGACGTCGTTATCCGCACACTGCTGTTCTTCCTCGCCCTTGATGGGGCGCGAGGCGTTGTTGAAGTCCGTCTGGCCGGGACAGAAGTAGTTCGCGAAGCCGCCACCGGAGCCGGTGGACTGGAGATTGATGTTGACCTCGGAGTGCTCCTTCTTGAAGCGCTCTCCCATCGCGGTAGCAAGTGGGAAGACGGTCGAAGAGCCAGCGATGTTGATGTCGCCCGAGAGCGTCGCGCTCTCGCCGGAGCCAGACCCCGAACCGGAGTCCTCAGAGCCACCCGAGCCACCGGACGCTTCGGTGGGTTCGGATTCAGAGTTGCTGTTGTTTTCCGTACAGCCAGCGAGCCCGGTGAGTCCAGCCGCGCCAGAAGCAATCAGGAACTTGCGTCGCGACAGGATGTCGTCCGTCTTGCGCGTCATTATCGCTATGAATCCGATTTGTGGGTAAATACGCTGCTATGACAAATATATAGAGGTACGTTCTGGTATGTGGGTCATGGGGACTGACAGAACATTCGATGCGAATCTCCGGGTCAGTGAGCCGTCCTTCGGATAGCAGTGAGGCGTGTGAATATCTCCCGAAGCGTTCGACTCCCCGCAACCCCCGGGGTGATGATTACGGCCTGACACCACTTGCCCCCCAAGAGATGGATATTGGCACTCGTATCACCCCCAACTAACCCGAAACTCCACCCAACAGGGTAATTCCATCCACCATTATATAGAGATAGACAGTTTTATTGTGCGTAAACGACCATGCTCGCGTATGGTCGAAACCCGAAAGGTGCAGGTGACAGGCGGTTCCACCTACACCGTCTCCATCCCCAAAGACTGGGCGACGGAAAACGGCGTCTCCGCCGGAAGCGAAGTCGAATTCTACCCCGAAGGCGACTCCTTATTCTTGACTCCGCGCTCCGAAGAGGAGCGAACCGAGGGTACTCTCGACATCACGAACCTCGAAGGCGACGAACTCACGCGCGCGGTCATGACGATGTACGTGAGTGGGTTCGACATCATCGCGCTGGAGAGTTCGCGCATCACGACCGACCAGCGACGAACCATCCGCGAGGCGACCCAGAGTCTCGTCGGGCTGGAAGTGCTCGAAGAGACGCGCGACCGAGTAGTCATCCGCGACTTGCTGGACTCGTCCGAGCTCTCGATTCACAACGCGGTCACGCGCATGCGACTCATCTCACTGTCGATGCTCGAAGACGCTATCGCGGCCCTTGCCGAACTGGACACGGACATGGCCCGCGACGTCATCCAGCGCGACGACGACGTCGACCGTCTCTGGATGGTCGTCTCCCGAATCTTCCGCGCCACCCTCCGCACTCCGAAGGCGGCCGAGGAACTCGGCCTGCCCCGTGAGGCGTGTTTCGACTACCAATCCGCCGCACGACAGCTCGAACGTATCGGCGACCACGCGACCAAGATTGCCCACCTGACGCTGAACTTCGAAGAACCCGTCGACGAGGAAATCGTCGTTGCCATCGAGGACCTCTTCGACGAGGCCAAGAAGGTCGTCAACGGCGGGATGGACGCCCTGTTCGCCGAGGACAGCAACGAGGCGACGCGACTGGCAAACGAGTCGCGTGAGGCCGTCCAGGCCATCGACGAGCGAGCCCGGAAAATCGACGAACTCCTCCGCGGTCTCGACCCAGCCCGTGCGCAACTGCTCGGTCTCATCGTCGACTCCGTCTCCCGGAGTGCCGACTACGGCGGCAACATCGCCGAGACGGCGCTTCAGAAGGCCGCACCGACGCCCTAACCGCTCTCTTTCGACCACCAGAGAGTCGGAGGCGCCTCTCCAAATCTATTGAGTTTATTTCACGGTGCTTCCTCGAGCGGCGGTGCTATCGCTCAGTGAGGCGAGTGGCATGCCGCTGGCTCTCAGCAAAAAGACAGTCGGTGCCGCGTCAGGAGCGACGCGGCAGAGAGAACGTTATTCTTCGTCGACGGCGACGGCGTTGACCTGACCGTCCTGACCGGGACGGGAGGTAACGCGGGCGCGACCGGCGCTCGTGTCGATGATGGAGCCCTTCGTGATGATGTTCCGGCGGGCGTAGTTGACGTTCGACGGGTTGTCGATGACGCCTTCGATGTCGGCCTGCGTGACCTCTGCGCCGTCGGCGACCTGTGCGACGTTCGTCGAGAGCGTGCGGAGCTTCTCGTTGTCGCCGCGGGAGTCGATGGTCTGGAATCGGGGTTCGCCGACCGTCGTGGCGGCGGGCTCGCGACCCAGCTGGTAGCGCTTCTTGTTCGAAGACGGCTTGAGCCGCCCACCGGTTCGCTTCCGCTTGGAGCGTCCTTGGTCCTTCATACGGGGTAAAAACCTCGGTGACTACTTGAATCGCTCGAATCAGCTCTTGTGAGGCGTTCGCATATGTGTGTGGCGGGGAGCTGAGCGTGTGGAGGGACGCACCGAAGCGAACACAAACCATTTTGGTCGCCCACCGCCGCCTCCGAACCAATGAGTCTCGACGTCACCGTCGCCGTCCCGTTCCGTCAGCACGGGTCGACCCGCCTCGGCGAGGGCGAGTTCGTCGTCGCCCTGTCGCTCGACCGCGACTGGTTCTCGCCAGACCAGGCAAAACGCCTCATCGACCTCGCCGCGGGCCGCGGCCTCGTCGAACGCGACGGCACCGAAATCGTCGCGACGTTCGACCCCGCCGACGTGCAGGTTCCCGAGGAGTTCGAACCAGACGCGTCGGTCCTCCGCGAGCAGTCCGCGTTCGAACAGATTCTCGACGCCTGCGTCGCTGCTGGCATCGAAAAACAGGCTGCCGTCGCCGGTATCAACGAGCGACAGTCGAAACTTGGTGTGACCGCCGAGGCTGCCGCCGTGCTCTTCGCTCGCTCGAATGGCGTCGAGGTAGGCGACGCGGCTGCGAAGGCCAAGTCAGGGTTAGCGGAGTAACACCCGGCGCGACACGGTCCGGCCGAAGCGACACCCCAAAACCGTCGCCCCGCGAACGTCGGGTATGGTCGTCGATAGACTCTCGGACGGGAAGCGCATCGCACAGCTTCTCGCGTCCGAACTGACCGGGCACGAAGACACGTTCTCGATTCTCTCCATCGTCGATTCCGACGCCGACGTCGAGCCAACCGACGACGGGGCGCTCGCCTACGCCGTCGCGGCCGACAACGAACGCGTTGCCGAAGTGTACGTCCAGCCCGACCGGACCCGAATCGAATTCATCGCCTACCCCGACGTAACCGCCGAGGCAGCGGACGAAGAAGGGCTCCGGGTTCGTCCAAAAGCAGTCCGGCCTCCGCGGACGCTGGTGTTCGTCGAAGACGGTGCGCAGGTGAAGTGGACGCTTCCGGCGTTCCGCGCGTTAGTCGCAGCACTCGAAGCTGACGCGGACGAATCGAACTGAGAGCGAACGCAGCCGAATCGAACCGAGAGCAGACGCGAGAAGAAAAATCAGCGGTCAGCGAGCAGTTTCAGAGGTCGGCGAGCAGTTCGGGGAGTCGCGTCGGGAGTTCGGCGCGAGGGATGTGTGCGATAGCCCGTGGGTCCGGGTCGTCACAGCCCTCGCCGAGCACCTGAACGGGACGGATACCGACGTCGTGCGCACCGGCGATATCGTGGTGGACGCTGTCGCCGACGTAGACCAGTTCGTCGGGCTCGACGTCGAGCGCATCGAGGAGCGCGTCGAACGCCCGTCCGTCCGGTTTGCCAGCCGGGAGCGCGCCGGTCACGAGGGCGGCGTCGAAGTAGTCGTTCCAGCCGAGTTTGTCGAGTTTCGCCTCCTGTGCGACGACCGGACCGTTGGTGAGGAGGCCGACGCGGTAGGTCGTTCTAAGCCCCGCGAGCATCGCCGCGACGCCCTCGACGGGGACGACAGCGTCAGTGATGCGTTCGCGGTAGGCCGTCGCCACGTGCTTCGGATCCACCGCCGAGTCGTGCTCGGCGAGCAGTGACTCGAAAATCGGCGTCCGAGTGCGGTTCGTGAGGTTTTGTTGGTGCGCCTCCAGATACGCCTCTCGAGACAGTTGCGGTGCGCCCGCCGCAGCCGCAGCTTCTTCGAGGATTGTCTCGCGGTCCCGCGTCGGGACGGCGAGCGTGTAGTCGAGGTCGAACCCGACTGCGGTGACAGACATCGTCGTCGGAGCCTTGGACAGCAAGTGATATGAGCGTGCCGGGAACCGGCAGTGCATCAACTGTCGTTTGGGCGCGGGAGTCGCCTCCGATGGAGAGGCGGGTTTTTTACTGTCCGCGACGACGCCGAGGTATGACGCTCGACCCCGTCCACGTCGACGACATCGCGTCGATGGCGGGCGCTATCGCCACGTCGGTCGACGACGCCGACCACGACGACATCGCGCGGACGGTGTGGGAACAGTGGCTCGACCCGCTTCGCGCCACCGACGGCGGCTTGCCCATCGTCGAGGCGCTGGGCGACCAGCAACTCTACGCGGCCGCAATCGACGACATCGCGCTCGCGGACTCGCCGTTTCCAACCGTCCACGGACTCGACTCCGGGACCATCAACCCGACGACGTTCAAGAACGGCCTCGTCCTCGACGTCGCACACGCCGCGATGGCGTCGGACCCCTCGAACCTCGACCTCCACCGCCACCGCAGCATCGTCATGACGGTCCACACGCGCGACCGAACCGCCCACTTCGACGACGAGTGGTACCGCTCTGACGAAGGATACGGTCGTCGTCGAACGCTCCGTGCACCGCGGGTCAGTAAGTACGCAGAGGGCGTCGTTCACGCGCTCTCGCTGTATCTCGCCGAGAGTTCGCACGCGCTCGAACACGCCGAGAAGGTCGACGACCTGCTCCTTCTCGACGGCCCGCTGTACCCCAAGGAACTCCTGAGTTGGCAAGACCGCGACGCGGAACTCCGCGACCTCGCGCGGGAGGCCAAGCCGAAGCAGGTCGTCGAGAACTACGTCCGTCTCGTCGAACACTTCGTCGAGCGAGACGTTCCACTGGCCGGATTCGTCAAGAACCCCGCCGCGAAGAACATCGTCAAGACCGTCCAGAAGCACTTCCGGGAGACCGGCGGCGGCGACGTACCGTGGATCGACGACACCTCGTTTTTCGTCCACCTGCTCGAACGTGGCGATGGAGTCGACCACGAAGGCAGAGAGACGAACGCGCTCACGTTCACGAACTGGTTCGTCTCGCGCGGCGGGGCCGACCGTCAGTTGAGCGCCGACGGCGACGCCTTCGGTATCGACCGAAAACTCGACCCGGAGGCGTACACGGTCACGTTCTTCGTCCTGTACGACCCGCGGACCGACGTCTGCTACCGAATCGAAGCGCCCTACGCGTTCACGAAAGACCCGGACGTCCGCGAGGACCTAATGCACCACCTCGTTCGCGATGTGGCGGCCGAGCGCGGCCCGCCGAAGGCAATCGCGAAAGCCGACGAACTCGCGCGGGTGAGTGGCGTCGAAAAAGCCGCGCTTCGCCGGAAGTTAGAAGAGACGCTGTCGTCGGGGTCGATGCGCACCTACGACGACGTGCGCTGGCACGAAGGCGAAGGCGAGTAGTCAGGCCGCGGCGTCGCCTTCGTCTTCCGGCCTGATAACTTCGATTCGGACGTCGGTGCTGGCGACACCGACGCGCGCGAACTGCGTCCGAATGTGTTCTTTTGCCGCCGTAATCGCTTGCTCGCGAGTGTCGAAGCCGCGGGGAAGCGGCGTGTCGAACGCGACCCGAATCTTCTGCCCGTCGATGGTCGTTTCGGTGCCGCCGCTTTCGACTTCGTAGAACTCGTCGCAGACCCAGACGTAGGGCGCGTCCTCGTCGGGCGCACCCCGGTAGCTGGGCGCTTCTTCACCCCGTTCGAAAATCGTGCCAGTGAGGGCAGTTCCGCCGCCGTGACCGCGGACCAAGAGCATAGCTATCCTAGGGCGGCGACACTGAAAAGGCGTGCGAGAAAAGCGTGTCCGCCGAGACGACGCGATGGTCGGTGGCATCCCCACCACGGCCGGTGGTGAGACTTTTTACTCGTCGCCCGAGAGCCTTCGGACATGACTGACCTGGGGGACTTCAACGACTTCGTCGGCGACGAGGACGACGACGCGACCACTGACTCCGCGTCCGAGTTTGAGTCCGAGTCCGAGCTTGCGTCTCAGCCCGAGCCACGCGACCAGTCGGACGACAGCGAAGGCGAGGACGCCGTCACAGGATACGACGCTGACCGCGGCGAGACTGGTAGTGAGCGCGGCGACGTCGCGGCGGAGGCGACAGCAGACGACAGCGTCTCCTTCGAACAGTACGATGCGGACCCCGTCGGCACCGAACGCGGTCTCGGTGCGCTCTCGGTCTCGCAGGGGCTTCGCGTCTCTGAGGACCGAGACCGAACGACGCTGCGGGCGTTCGTCACGGCGGGCAACCGCGAGCACGTCCGTCTCGGAAAGTACCTCATCGTCCCCTATCCGGGCGACGAACTGCTGTTCTGCCGAATCGTCGGCCTGGAGTACGCCCAGGAGTTCCAGGCCGACGACGCGACCGAGATTCACGCCCGCCGGGCGATGCGCCGGTCGGCCGAGGAGTTTGCCGAGCGCGACTACAAGTTCGTCGCCGAACTCGACCCCATCGCGGTGCTGTTTTCGGACCGCGGCGAACTGAAGCGCCGGATGGTCGACCGCGTGCCCAAACCGGGTGCGACAGTCGGCGAAGCAGACGACGCGACGCAAATCAAGACCGGACTGAAGATTCCCGAGGAGGGCGTCTTCCTCGGCCATCTCTCCGTCAGCGGCGAGAAGGTCCGAACCGCGGCACAACCGCCGACCATCGACTATCGACTGAAAGACGACTACACCGACGGCGACCCACTGGTCTTCCGACACACCCTTGTCGCGGGCGGAACCGGGTCGGGAAAAACCCACGGGTCGAAAAATATCCTCCGGCAGTATCTCTCTCCCGAGCGAACCTACGAGATGGACGACGGCCGAGACGTACAGACCGCAGTCGTCCAGTTCGACCCACAGGACGAATACGCCCAGATGCACGACGACAACCCGGATATGGACGCCGAAACCGCCCAGCGCTACGAGCGTGAGGGTATCGCGTACGGCGGCCACGACGACACTGTCGCACTCGTCCCCAAGATGGCCGGGTCGTCGTATCCGGGGTCGAACCACCGCGCCGAGCAGTTGGAGTTCACCATCCCCTTCTCGATGGCCCGAGACCTCCCGTGGTTGGTCGCTGGAAGCAATCTCAACGATAACCAGTATCCGGCGCTCCTCGAACTGCTGAATCGGTTCTTCCGCAACTACGGCGACCAAGGAACCTACGACGAGTTCCTGACGTTCCTCGACGACCCGGCGCTCAAAGAGGAACTCCACGAGTCCGGGCGCGTCCACGAAGCGACGTTCGACGCGGTCAAGCGCCGGGTTCGAGGCGTTCCGAGCGGGGTGTTCGACCAAGATGCGCGGCCAATCACGGACCTCGACCACGAACTCGTCCGACCCGGTGGCCTGACCGTCGTTCCAACCTATCACCTGCCGTCGAGTCGCGCCAAAGAGCTATTCGTCCTCGCCGTCTCGTCGCTTCTCATCGACGACAAACTCTCGAACGACCCCGAAAGCGAGCGAATCAAAGAGACACCGCTAGTGCTGGGGATGGACGAGGCCCACAACTTCCTGACCGACGCCGACACCGTGCAGGCCCAGAAGGTCATCCAGAAGTTCACGGAAGCGGCCAAACAGGGTCGCAAAGAGCGACTCGGCCTGTTTCTCATCACGCAGGACCCACAGGACATCGCCGACCCGGTGTTCAAACAGGTGAACACGAAAGTCGTGCTCAACCTCGGTGACGAAGACGCTATCAAGAGCGTCAACATCCCGCCGAACCTCGAAGACAAGGTCCCGTACATGGAGAAAGGCCAGATGGTCGTCTACTCGCCGGACAACTCCGAACCGGTCGAACTGACTGGCCTCTCGACGTGTGTGACGCGCCACGGCGACTGACCCGCGTCGCCACGACTGCATCACGACAGCGAATCTTCCCCGCCCGTCGCCCGGGTTTTTGTCCTCGCACCGATTAGGGCGTTGCATGGCCGAACACGTGCTCGTTCCTGTCGACGGGTCGCCGCAGTCCATCGCTGCGCTCCGGTTTGCCGCTTCGGAGTGGCCCGACGCACGACTGACGCTGCTTCACATCATCAATCCCTCCAACGCCGACTACAGAGAACGGGCGCTCAGCGGAACCCAAGAGTGGTACCAAGAAGAAAAACGCGAGGCACGAGAGACGTTCGCAGAGGCGAAAGCCGAGGTCGGACTGGTCGACAGCGACCGCGAGGTCGATGAAAAAATCGCAGTCGGAAGCCCTGCCGGAACCATCGTGGACGTACTGGAAGCCGACGACGCGGACTTCGACCACGTCGTGATGGGCAGCCACGGCCGCACGGGTGTCTCGCGCATCGTCCTCGGGAGCGTCGCGGAAGCGGTCGTTCGACATGCGCCCGTTCCGGTGACTATCGTCAGATGAGACAGACACGCGGCTTCGAACGCGGGCACGTGACGAGCGTCGAGTGACTGTTTCTCGGGGGCCGCCCACGTTGCCGTCGTAGTTACACGAGTGTTATTAGGTGAGATTGACGCAACGAGTGGTGCGAGCACACCGAAATCGGCGTTTTCGACCGGGTTCACACGTCCTATTATGCCGAGGGCCATTTCGGTAAATAATGGATTTCGAAGAGGTCGCCACGACCCGCCGTTCGCTCCACGAGTACGCCGACGAACCGCTCGACGACGAGACGCTCGAAACAATATTCGAGAACGCGATTCAGGCACCGTCGAGCTACAACCTTCAGCCGTGGGAGTTTGTCGTCCTGCGCGAAGATGAAACGCAGGAAGCCCTCCGTGAAGCCGCCTACGACCAAGAGCACGTCACTGGTGCCGCCGCATCGGTCGTCATCCTCGGTAACAAGGATCCCGAAGCGCACGCCGAAACCGTCGCCGACGACATGCTCGAAAAGGGCTACCTGCCGAACGAGGAAGTCCGCGATGGGATTCTCGAAAACATCGCTGGCATGGCCGACCTCCCCGAACAGGAACGCCGGGTCTGGACCGTCCGTTCGACCTCGCTCGTCGCGATGTCGCTCATGCACGCCGCGTGGAACGAGGGCGTCGCCACCTGTCCCATCGGCGGCTTCGACTCCGACGCCGTCCTCGACGCCTTCGACGTCGACGGCGACCAGTACGAACCCGTGATGCTGCTGACGATGGGCATCCCCGCCGCCGACGCTGGTGAACTGGACGCCGAGCGCAAGTATCGCCGCCCAGTAGACGAAGTCGTCCACTACGAGGAGTTCACCCCGGAGCAGTCTGCCGACCCCGCCCCGGCAGACGACTAATCCGCAACTCCGAGCGATAATTCATAGCTTTATCACAGATGAGTCGGTACGTGCGAGTATGCCAATCATGTCGAGTGATGACTTCTCGATACATGCCGACGATTGCGAGGACGTCGGCGCCGGAATGTCGATTTCCGACCTGCCCGACGAGGTGACCTCTATCGACGACTTAGAGTGTGAGTGCTGGAGCGACTACGACTCGCTCGAAGACATCGAGTGACGCGACAGGACGTGACCCGATAGAAGAAGGCTCGTTTCTCGCAATCAGAAGATGTTCGCCTGTCGGTAGACGCTGATACCCTCGTCGGTGAGTTCGTACGGTTTCGTCTCCCGCGAGTGATTCGCATCGCGAATCTTCTGAATCTCGATTGCCAGTCGCGTCTCCCGGAAGTCGTCGGGACGAACGTACTGCAGGACGAACACGGCGTCGGCGAGATATTCGACGAGGCCGTGACGCGACGTGTGCGGATTGTCTCTGTCTGCTTCGGAAGTGAGCATCGTCGTCACGCCGGCGTTCTTGAGCGACCGCGCGAAGTCGAACACCTCGCTGCGGCGCTTCGACGGGTGGTCGTACATCATCTCGAGAAGCGACACCGAGTCGAGGACGAGCCTGTCGGCACCGAACTGCTCGACGAGACGCGGGAGATCGTTTCGAATGCTCGTGAGGCTGTTTGCCATCTCCACGGGGTCCATGGCGACGACCGACAGTTGGCCATCGTCTTCGTATCCTGAGAAGTCCCATCCCTTCTCGTCGGCCGTATCGAGGATGCGTTCGCGACTCTCTTCGAGCGTGATGTAGACTCCACTGCCACCGTTTTTGAGCGCTTCGTGGAGGAACTGAATTCCGAACGTCGTCTTCCCTGTCCCGGCGCTCCCGATAGCGACCATGAGCGAACGCTTCGGAACTCCGCCGAGAATCATCTCGTCGAGACCGCTGATTCCGACGTCGATACGGTCGATATCGGATTCGAAGTCCTCGTCGTCGAACGATGGGGAGCCTTGCCCGCCGGGGGCACCACCGCCACCGCCGAATCCGAATCCTGCACCCGGTTCACTCGACCCACCTTCGCCCGGTGCGCCACCCATGGTGTCCGGCGACGGGGCATTCTCGAGCGCGGTCGCGAAGTCGGTTCCGAAGGGGTTGTCGTCCGACTCGTCCGCGGACGTCTCGGGCATCGATGCGTCGCCTTCGGCGTCGAAACCGGCGTCCGACCCCGGCGCAGACAGTGTGTCGTCGTCCGTCTCGACAGGTGTCTCTGTGTCGGGGGTCGGTGCCGTGTCGTCGAACTCAGTTGCTGTCTCGTCGACTGCCGTTTCCGTCTCGTCGAACTCAGATTCCGTCTCGTCAACCGCCGATGCTGTCTCGTCGGCTGGGGACTCTGACTCCGCGTGGTCGTCGACTTCCTCGTCGTCGCTGATTTCTTCCTCGTCAGCGGCTTGTTCGTCGGTGTCGGCTTGTTCGTCGGCCTCTTGGAGGGCCCGTTCGAACCAGTCGTCGTCGCTCACGGGAACCACCAGCGGGAGCCCAAGTGGACGACTTCCGTCGCTGCCATCACAACAACGTTGGCAGCGGACGTGATGAACGTTTCCCGTATTGGCCCGCCTGTGACGGTGGGCTTTTGACCGGGGCCATCGAACCGCGGGCTATGAACGTCGGCATCGTCGCGCAGAAGGGTAACAGTCGAGCCGCGTATCTCGCGGCAGACATGCGCGAGGCACTCGCGGCCGTCGATGCCGAGGCACTGGTCGACGACGCGACGGCCGAACAACTCGGTATCGACGGCCTCCCGGTCGAGGAGTTCGCCGACTGCGACCTCGTGGTGAGTATCGGCGGTGACGGTACATTCCTCTATGCCGCCCGTGGGGGCGACGGCGTGCCGATTCTCGGCGTCAACCTCGGCGAAGTCGGCTTTCTCAACGCCGTCTCGCCCGACGACGCCATCGACGCCGTCCTCGACGTAGTCGAACAAATCCGCGCCGACGAACCAGCGATTCGCGAAGTCCCGCGCATCGTCGCCCGGGGCGACGACTGGGAACTGGACCCCGCGATGAACGAGGTCGTCGTCCACGGCCCCCGCCGAGGCCACGGCGGGGGCGCAGGCATCGAGGTTCGTGTCGATGGCTCGCTGTACTCCGGCGGGCACGCCGACGGCGTCCTCGTGTCGACGCCCGCAGGGAGCACGGCCTACAACCTCAGCGAGAGCGGCCCACTCGTCCACCCCGGCGTCGAAGGTCTCGTCGTCACGGAGATGGCCGCCAGCGAGGGGATGCCCTCGCTCGTCGTCCCACTCGACGCCACAGTGACCGTAACGGTCACAGATGCCGAGGAAGCCATCGTCGTCGGCGACGGTCGGACGCGACGAACCGTCGAACCCCCAATCGAGGTCACTATCGAGCAGTCTGACTCACCAGTCCGACTCGCCGGACCGACCTCGGATTTCTTCGAAGCCCTCGGAAAACTCGACTAGTACGCCGCCGCCGTTCGACAGCCACTCACTCGGCTGGTTCTGCGCGCGGAATCTGCCCCCACTCGACATCGACGAGTGTGTTCGGCGGGTCGCGAAGTCCGGGTTGCGAGACGATTTCGAACGTTCGGTTCTCCGTCTCCGGCGTAAAGAGCGCGTGAACGAGCACGTTTGCAACGTCGGCGCGGGGGATGCTCCCGCAGACCGAGTCGCCGCCCTCGCCGACGAGCACGTCGCCTGTCGCCGGAGAATCAGTCAGCGCGCCCGGTCGGACGATAGTGTAGTCCATCGAGGTTTCTTTCAGGCGCTCCTCGCTGCGTTCTTTGGCCGAGAGGACACCCCCAGCGGTGAGAACTGCGCGAATAGAGAGCGGAAGACCACCCTTGGAGTCGCCAACGCCGATAGACGAGGTGAGAACGAAGCGTTTGACGTCCGCGTCGGCCGCCGCGTCGATGAGGTTGACGAGGCCCGTGCCGTCGACGAGGTCGCCGCGGATATCTTCGAGGCGAAGCGCGGCCCCGGCTGCTGAGACGACCGCATCGACATCAGCCACCGCACGCGCCGCGTCGTCAGGGTCGAGAAGGTCGCCAACGACGACTTCGTCGACGCCCTGCGCCCGGAGCGAATCGGCAGCGTCCGCATCGCGAGTAACCGCCCGCACGACGAACGGCGTCTCCGACAACGCCTCGACGACGTGCTGGCCGGTCTTTCCTGTCGCTCCTGCCACGAGCACGCGTCCGTCGGTCCGTGTCATACCCACACGTAGCGGCGGGGGTCAATAACCTTCGTGGACGCGTCAAAAGTCGGGTATCCCGAAAGGGAGTGGTCGAAACGCGGTTCGCGTGTGTAAAAGCGGGTCGCAGCGTGCCGTCGGAGTGCCTTACTGGCCCCAGTTGGCGACGACGCGCGGACGCTCGGAGACGGGGTGGACGTCGATATCTTCGTCGGCCGAGGCGCGCGCTTCGAGCGCGGCTTTCGCCGAGGCGAGCGTCGAGAAGTAGCTCACGTCTTCTTCGACGCAGTCGATGAGCAGTTCGCGGTTCCGCGAGACGACGAAGTCGATTTCGCCCTCACGGAGCGTGGTGAGCATGGCGTCACCCTCGAAGTCGTCGGGCGTGACAACATCGTAGAACTCGGCGAAGTCGTCGAGGAGCTCCTGTCCGGCCTCACTGTCGGCGTCCGGGAACTCGGAGTCCGAGAGGTCGATGAGAGCCGTTCCAGCGTCGGGAACGGCGTCGCCCGCGGCGGCCTGAGCCTTCTCGTAGGCCTTGCCGAACGTGGTCGCGGTGCCCATGACCTCACCCGTAGACTTCATCTCCGGGCCGAGGCGCGGGTCCGAACCCGGCAGGCGGTCGAACGGAAGGACGACTTCCTTGACCGAGACCTGCTCGGGAATCTGCTCGGCTGCGTCAAGTTCGTCCAGCGTCTGGCCCGCCATGACCTTCGCGGCGAGTTTGGCAATCGGAACGCCGGTCGCCTTCGAGACGAACGGGACGGTACGCGAGGAACGCGGGTTGGCTTCGAGGACATACACGTCGTTCGAGCCGTCTTCGTTCTCCTTGACAGCCAGTTGGACGTTCATCAGGCCGACCGTGTCGAGTGCCGTGGCGATGTCCTCTGTGACTTCGCGGACGCGTGTCAGCGTCTCTTCGTCGAGCGAGCGCGGCGGAATCATACACGCGGAGTCGCCGGAGTGGACGCCAGCGGCCTCGACGTGTTCCATCACACCACCGATGAGGACGTTCTCGCCGTCGGAGACAGCGTCCACGTCGAGTTCGACGCCGTCGGCGAGGAACTCGTCGATGAGGATTGGCTTGTCGGGCGAGACGCGAACTGCTTCCTCGATGTACTCACAGAGTTCGTCGTCGGAGTGGACCACGTCCATCGCACGGCCACCGAGGACGTACGACGGGCGGACGAGG
This sequence comes from Haloferax elongans ATCC BAA-1513, assembly GCF_000336755.1. Taxonomy (GTDB): domain Archaea; phylum Halobacteriota; class Halobacteria; order Halobacteriales; family Haloferacaceae; genus Haloferax; species Haloferax elongans. Next base: position 286,613 of record NZ_AOLK01000022.1, read on the forward strand.
ACGGGGTAGCCGATGTCGTTGGCGAGTTCGAGCGCCTCTTTTTCGCTCGTCGCAGAGCCACCTTCTGGCTGGAGGATGCCGAGGTCGTCCATCAGGCGGTTGAAGCGGTCGCGGTCCTCGGCGAGGTCCATCGCGTCGACGGTGGTGCCGAGCACCTCGCAGTCGAGTCCGCGGCGCTGCAGTTCGGACTCGAGCGGGTGGCCGATGTTGACCGAAGTCTGGCCGCCGAACTGGACCATGACGCCGTCGGCGTCGATGGCCTCGATGACGTCCGCGACTTCCTCGGCCGTGATGGGTTCGAAGAACAGGCCGTCGGAGGTGTCGTAGTCGGTCGAGACCGTCTCGGGGTTGTTGTTGACGACGTGCGCGTCGATGCCCATATCGCGGAGCGCCTGCACCGCGTGGACCGAACAGTAGTCGAACTCGACACCCTGTCCGATGCGAATCGGGCCGCCGCCGACCACGACGATACTTTCGAGGTCGCGGTCGACCTGCAGTTCTTCGCCAGCGGCCGCGCCCTTGAGCGGGCCACTGAAGAACTCCGGCTTGCGCGAGGAGTAGTAGTACGGCGTCTGTGCGGCGAACTCGCCAGCACAGGTGTCGACCTGTTTGTACGAGCGGCCGGGGACTTCCTGTTCGACTTCGTCGACGGTCGCGCCGGTCGTCGCTGCGATGCTGGCGTTCGTGTGGCCGACGGTCGCCGCTTCGGTGAAGTCACCTTCGGCGGCCGCTTCGACCGCTTCGACGACGCGGCTGAAGCGCTCGACGTACCACTCTTTCATGCCGGTCATCTCGACGACGTCCTCGACCGTGTAACCGCGCTCGAACGCCTCGAAGATGGCGTAGGGGCGGTCGGGCGAGGGCTGTTCGAGGAACTCGGCTTCGAGTTCGTCGTCCGGGATTTCATCCCAGTCGGGAGCGGGTTCGTACTCGGTGGAGCGAAGCGCCTTGAGGAACGACTCCTCGAAGGTCCGGCCGATTGCCATCGCCTCGCCCGTGGACTTCATCGCCGTCGAGAGCGTGAAGTCCACGTCGCCGAACTTGTCCTTGGGCCACCGCGGAATCTTCGTCACCACGTAGTCGATTGCGGGTTCGAACGCGGCGGTGGTCTCGCCGGTAATCTCGTTGGTAATCTCGTGGAGGCGCTTGCCGAGTGCGACCTTCGCGGTCACGCGGGCGATTGGGTAGCCAGTCGCCTTCGAGGCGAGCGCGGAAGACCGGGAGACACGTGGGTTCACTTCGACGACGCGGTACTCGCCGCCGGGCGTGCCGTCGTCGTGCCACGCGAACTGGATGTTACAGCCACCCTGAATCCCGAGTTCGCGAATGACTTCGAGCGCGGCGTCGCGCATCTCCTGGTGCCCCTCGTCGGGGATGACCTGCGACGGCGTGACGACCATCGACTCGCCGGTGTGGATACCCATCGGGTCGATGTTCTCCATGTTACAGATGATGATACAGGAGTCGTCGGCGTCGCGCATCACTTCGTATTCGAGTTCGACCCATCCGGAGATGGATTCGGTGATGAGCACCTCGCTGTTGCGCGAGAGGCGCAGTCCCTTGCGGACGCGGGCGACGAGTTCGTCCATCTCGTGGACGACGCCGGACCCGGAGCCGCCGAGCGTGTAGGTCGTGCGGGCGATGACGGGGAGGCCGCCGACTTCGTCGACGGCGTCCTCGACGCGCACTTCGAGGTCCTCTTCGGTGATGTTCGAGACCTTCTCGCCGTCTTCCAGCGAGATGGTGGTCGAACGTGGAACGGGCTGTCCGATTTTCTCCATCCGCTGGCGGAACAGGTCGCGGTCCTCGGTCGCGTAAATCGTGTCCAGCGGCGTCCCCATGATGTCGACATCGAACTCGTCGAGGACGCCTTCCTCAGCCAACTCTGCGGTGACGTTCAGACCCGTCTGACCGCCCAGCCCGGCGATGACGCCGTCGGGGCGTTCGTTCCGAATAATCTCGGCGATGGCGTCGGTCGTGATAGGCTCGATGTAGACCTTGTCGGCCATCTCCGGGTCCGTCATAATCGTCGCCGGGTTGGAGTTGACGAGGACAACTCGTGCACCCTCTTCCTGAAGCGCGCGGCAAGCCTGCGCGCCGGAATAGTCGAATTCCGCCGCCTGTCCAATCTGGATTGGGCCACTTCCGATGAGCAGAATCGTCCGGTCCTCGGTTCCTGTCTGAGTCCCGGCCGGGGTGTCCTCGTCAGTCATCGTCGCAATCCAATCCGCACATCGTAATAAGTCCGGCGAAAAATTACGAGGTCCGAAACTCGATTGCGAATTTCGAAAATCACACCGAGCGCCGACAGACCGCCCGGGGAAGGCTTTTGAGGAGGTTGTGAGAACACGCTACGCATGCCTAACGTGTTCACGACTCCCCCGCCGCTCGAACCGGGGAGTCGAATCGCCGTTGCCGCCCCCTCACGTCCAATCGACGAGTCCATGCTGGACCGCGCGTGCGACCGGTTGCGGGAGACGTTCGACCTCGAACCAGTCGTCTTCGAGTCGGCACACAAAGACTGGGAGTGGCTTCGAGACAATCCGCAGGCGCGCGCGGAAGAAATCATGAACGCGTTCGAGGACCCCACGATTCGGGGTATTATCGCAGTCACCGGCGGCGACGACCAGATTCGACTGCTGAAGCACCTCGACCCGGACCGACTGACCGCGTCGCCGACACGGTTCTACGGCTACAGCGACAACGACAACCTTCGGCTGTTCCTTTGGAACCACGGTATCGTGAGCTACGGTGCGACGCTTCACCCGACGCTTACCGTCGACCCGGCGATTCACCCCTACCTCGAACGCTACCTCCGGCGCGCGTTCTTCCAGTCGTCTCTCGGCGTCGTCGAACCGGCTCCCGAGTGGACCGACGAGTGGTTCGACTTCGACTCTGGAGAGTCGCGTGAGTGGCACGAAAACTCCGGCCGGACGTGGCACGGTGAAAACCGCGTGACAGGCCGCCTCTGGGGCGGGTCGTTCGCCATCGTCAAGTGGCACCTCCAGACGAATCGCTACCTTCCGAACCCCACGGACCTCGACGGGACGGTTCTCGCGCTCGAAACGTCCGAGGACGTGCCCCTTCCCCGCGAGGTTCGGTACACCCTGCGAACCATGGGTGAACGCGGCCTTCTCGAACGGTTCGACGGCGTGATGATGGGCAGACCGCGGACGTTCTCACCTGACTTAGAGTGGGAGCCACCGGAAGACTACGGCGAGCAACTCCGAGAGGAGGTCCTGTCTGTCCTCGACGAGTACAACCCTGACGCGACCGCCGTCTTCGACGTCGAGTTCGGGCACGCCGACCCGAACGTCCCGCTTCCACTCGGCGCGAAGGCGACGCTCGACCCCACTGTCGGGCGAGTTCGGTTCGAGTAGCCGTCACCGTTGTCGTCTCGTTTTCGGCGCGCTCTGCTGCCAGCGTTCTACTAGGCGTAAAAGCGTGAGCACGGCGTGTCATCAGCGTGCCATCAGAAAATCTATTACTTAGTGATATCACTAGGTCATATGGCGCAGACACAGCTCCAACACGCACGCGAGGGTACCATTACCCCGGCGATGGAACGAATCGCCGACCGCGAGAATCGAACACCGGAGTTCGTTCGCGAGCAGGTTGCATCCGGGCAGGCAGTCATCCCGAGTAACCACAACCACGAGTCGCTGGACCCGATGATTATCGGCCGAGAGTTCTCCACGAAGGTCAACGCGAACATCGGGAACAGCGAAGAGACGAGTGATTTGAAAGGCGAACTCGAAAAACTCCACACGGCAGTCCACTACGGCGCTGACACGGTGATGGACCTCTCGACCGGGACGAACCTCGACGAGATTCGCGAGGCGAACGTGGCTCACTCGCCCGTGCCCGTCGGAACGGTCCCGATTTACGAGGCAGTCAAGCAAGCAGAGAGTCCGGAAGACATCACCCGCGACCTCCTCGTGGACGTCATCGAGAAGCAGGCCGAGCAGGGCGTCGATTACATGACGATTCACGCTGGCGTGCTGATGGAACACCTACCGCTCACAGACGGCCGAAAGACGGGCATCGTCTCACGCGGGGGGTCGATTCTCGCCCAGTGGATGGAAGAAAACAGCATGCAGAACCCACTGTACGTGGCGTTCGAGGAACTCTGTGAGATATTCGCCGAGCACGACGTGACCTTCTCGCTCGGCGACGGTCTCCGGCCCGGATGTGTCGCCGACGCGGGCGACGAAGCGCAGTACGCCGAACTGGAGACACTTGGCGAACTCACTCGCACTGCGTGGGACCACGGCGTACAGGTCATGGTCGAAGGCCCCGGCCACGTCCCGATGGACCAGGTCGCGGAGAACGTCGAGAAACAGCAGGAAGTCTGTGACGGTGCGCCCTTCTACGTCCTCGGCCCGCTCGTCACCGACGTCGCGCCCGGCTACGACCACATCACGAGCGCCATCGGCGCGACCGAGGCGGGACGCGCCGGTGCCGCGATGCTGTGTTACGTCACGCCGAAAGAACACCTCGGGCTACCCGAGAAGGAAGACGTTCGAGAAGGGTTGGCCGCGTATCGAATCGCCGCCCACGCCGCCGACGTTGCGAACGACCTGCCCGGCGCGCGCGACTGGGACGACGCGCTCTCGGAAGCGCGCTATCAGTTCGACTGGCGGCGACAGTTCGACCTCGCGCTCGACCCCGAGCGCGCCCAGAGTTATCACGACCAGACGCTCCCCGGCGACAACTACAAAGAAGCGCGCTTCTGCTCGATGTGCGGCGTCGAGTTCTGTTCGATGCGAATCGACCAGGACGCGCGCGACGCGGACGGCGAGATGACTGCCATCGAAGACGAGACCGACCTGAGCGAGTCGCTCGCGGCGGAGACGAACCTCCCGCCGGTCGGCACGCACGACACGAGTCGCGTCCCCGAGAAAATCGAAATCGACGGCGTCACCTTCACGCCGGAGTCGTCACACGCGGACGACTAAGCCGGCACTCCCTGCTGGCGGTTCGTCGTTAGGCGTACGGCCCGGGGTCAAGGTCGCGCTGGGCGCGGTACTGCTCGACGAACTCGCTCACGTCGAACTGGAGCATCTTCTCTTCGAACTCGGTGATTGCGCCGTCGTCGGACGCGTGGCTCACGGCGTGTTCCATGAGTTCGACGACCAGTTCGACGATAATCTCGTGGAGTCGGCGAGAGTCGAAGTCAGTCACCCAGACGATGCCGGCCCCGACTTCGCCGTCGTCAGACACGTCCTCGGAGACGACCGCCTTGGGGAACTCTTCGAGGACGATGCCCATGAGGTGGGCCGTGCCGAACTCCGGCATGTCCTCGCTCGTCGTTTCGATGGTCCCTTGCAGCACCTCGACGAGGAATTCGGGGAGGAATCGGTCGGCAGGGTGGACGTCCATGACGACGGCGTGGGCGTCGCCACAGGGACAGTCGAACTCTCGCTTCCCGAGGTCGAGTTCACGGACGCGTTTCTGTTCGCCGCAGGGGAGGTCGAGGACCGCCCCGCGTCCGCCGGGGACGCGCGGTTCAGACATACCGAGGGATTACGGTCCTCGGTGTTTAAAAGTCGCGTTCTGGGGTGTTACCCCGTGGAGAAGAAGTGTGGTCAGCGACGGCCCGAAACGAAGAGGATGGGGCCGACGATGAGCAGCGCGATGCCCAGGAACAGGTAGTGGGGCTTTGCGATTGCCACCGGGGTCAACAGGAAGATGAGCCCGAAGACGATGGTGTTGATGCCGAGGATACGCCGGGACTTCAGCGGCAGTGCCCCTACGGTTGACAGGATGAACACGAGCAGCAGCGCCTGCCCAATGTTGTAATTGAGCAGAAAGCTGTCGATGAGCTGAAGGGGAAGCATTCTTGTTTTCTCGGTCGGTTCGATTCGACTATCAAAGTTCCGTTATTGCCGTTCCGTTTGGGACCTACAGCCCCCCATATGGTGGTGGGGTGTCGCCTCTAGGTGCGCTCAGTGCTGCTGGTCGTCCGGCCCATTAATTTCGAGCGGGCGAATCCACCCGTACCAGACGACCAAAACCATCCCAGCGTAGCCGAGGACGAACACGACCATCCCGAGGTCGTTGTATCCCGCTTCTCCGAGCAGTCGGCGCAAGACGCCCGGAACGACGATGCCGGCCGTCACGACCGCGATGAGGAGGAGTCGGCCACGGGTGAACCACGACCCCTGTGTCTCGTTCATGTCTTCGCGTCGGGGGCGCGACGACGTGAATGGCACGGTTCGTCCGACAGCACGGTGCGTGCGCCGAAATCACCCGACTGCAGCACGAAAATCCGAGACCCCTCACCCAAAACATATATTCACCGCCGACGCAGCGGTGCCATGCATCTTCGTCCCCTTCCCGAGGAGCACCTAGAGACGTACGACGAGTTCCTCTACTACTCCTTCCGGGCCGAAGACGGCCCCGACTGGGACGACGAGAACCCACCCGACCCAGACATTTACAACCCTCGCGGCTTCTACGACGCCCCTCCCGACATTGCCGAAGAGGACCTTTCTGCCTCGGACCTCGTGACCGTCTGCGCCTTCTACGACTTCACGGCGCGTGTCCGCGGCGAGTGGCACCCGCTTCCGGGCATCTCCGCGGTCGCGTCCCCACCGGAAACCCGCCGTCAGGGGCACGTGTCCGCGATGCTCGACGAACTGCTCGTGGAGTTCCGCGAGTCCGGTCGGTATCTCTCCGCGCTTTGGCCCTTCGAGTACGAGTTCTACCGACGACTCGGCTGGGAACGGACCAACAACTACGCGAAGACGACCGTCCCCGTGGACGAACTCGATGCTGTCGCCCCCCGAGCAAGCGGCCAGTTCGTCCGCTTCGAGACCGACGACTGGGCGCGACTCGACAGGGTCTACGCCGAGGCGTCGCCCGAAGACCTTGCACTCGACCGGACCGAAGGGTGGTGGCGGCACCGCGTCTTCCGCGGCTGGCAGAAAGACCCGTACGTCTACGGGTGGGAACGCGACGGCGACCTCCGAGGGTACCTCATCTACCGAATCGACGGGAGTTCCGGGGACCGGACGATGAAAATCGAGGAACTCGCCGCCGTCGATGCGGAAGCGCGGGGGCACCTCCTGCGGTTCGTCCGTGACCACGACTCGCAGATAGCGACCGTGACCATTCGGCGCGAACACGAATCGACGCGCCTCATCGACGACCTGACCGACCCGCGCGCTGCGACAGTCGAGATACAACCCGGCCCGATGGTCCGCATCGTCGATGTCGAAGCCGCGCTCGAAGCCGTATCGCTCCCCTCCGATGCAGCAGGCGAGTTCGTCCTCGACGTGTCTGACGACCACTGCCCGTGGAACGACGGCACCTTCCACGTCGTCGTCGCGGACGGGGAGGCGCGGGTCGAATCAGTGGAGATTACCACCAATAGCCACACCGACGCCGACGCGACGACCGATATCGGCGCGCTCTCACAACTGCTCGTCGGTGCCCGGTCGGTCGACGAGTTGGTCCGAACCGACTCGCTCTCGGTTCGGGACGATGCGACTCGGGACGTGCTCACGGCGACGTTCACAGAGCGAGACTGCTACCTCCGCGAGTTTTTCTGAAGTCGCGCGACCAAGTCGGGGCGTCGCTTCGGCTGCTCGTTCGGTACGCTTTTTTGTCGACAGGGTTCGAATGGTCGCCGTGACATCACTTCCGGTCCTCGTCGTGTTCGCCGTCGTCGGGTCCGCCCTCGCGTGGAAGGGTGGCGACCTACTCGTCAGGGCGTCTGACCGTCTCGGCGCGTACTATGGCCTCCCGGCTATCGTTCAGGGCGCAGTCATCGCCGCCGTCGGGTCGAGCTTTCCCGAACTGTCGAGCATCATCATCGCGACGCTCCGGTACGGCGCATTCGACATCGGTATCGGCGCTATCGTCGGCTCGGCGGTCTTCAACATCCTCGTGATTCCGGCGGTGTCGGCGCTGGCGGGAGAGAACCAACGGCTCGCGTCGAATCGAGACCTCGTGTACAAGGAAGCGCAGTTCTACCTGCTCGCGCTCGCCGTCCTCGTGTTGACGTTCTCGCTGGCGGTTATCTACCGTCCCACAAACGGCCCCGAGCAGTTGGACGGGGTCGTCACGCCCGCGCTCGCGACGATTCCGCTCGCGTTGTACGGCCTCTATCTCTTCATGCAGTACCACGACACGCTGGACCACCGCGCAATATTGACGCAAGTCGTAAACGACATCGACCCGCTTCGGCAGTGGGTCGCACTCGTCGTCTCGCTGGTCGTGATTCTGGTCGGAGCCGAACTACTCGTGCGTGCGGCGGTCGGATTCGGCGAACTATTCGGCACCTCGACGTTCCTCTGGGGGCTGACCGTCGTCGCCGCCGGGACGAGCCTCCCCGACACGTTTGTCAGTGTCACGGCCGCCCGACAAGGCAACGCGACCATGAGTCTCGCGAACGTCTTCGGAAGCAACGTCTTCGCGCTCCTCGTTGCACTCCCGGCGGGGATTTTCGTGGCAGGCGGTGCGGTCATTGCCTTCGAAGAAGTCGTGCCCATGATGGGCTTTCTGACCGGCGCGTCCATCGTCTTCTTCGCCGTCCTCCGAACCGAGATGGCGCTGACGCGCGGAGAGTCGTTCGTCCTACTCGGAACCTACGGCCTGTTTCTCGCGTGGCTGGTCGCGGAGAGCTTCGGGGTCATTCAGCTCCTCGGCTGACCGGGAGCGCCCCTCAGAGAGCCTGTGACACCATCACGCACCCGGTGGCTCGACCCAGATTGGGCCAACCCACGCGGCCCCGGGGAACTCGCAGTGTCGCGGAACCTGCGTGACGCGAAGATAGTACACGTCGGCCTCTGACCGTCGCTTCTCGTCCCACGTCATCCCCTCGACAGGGTCGTCGTCGGTCCACGAGACGCTCGTCGTGTACGTCGAAAGCGGGGCGTCGGGGTCGGCGGTGAGCGCCTGTGTTCGCCACACTTCGCCGTTCTTGACGACTTCCACGCGTTCGAGCGGAGCGGTACCAGCAACGTCGACGGCGACTTCCCGGGCCTCGTCGCGGGCGTCGAGTCGGACCGTGCTGTCGGTCTCACCGGGTGAGACACCTGCAACCGAAATGTCGGCGAGGATGCGGTGTGGTTGAGAAGTACCGTACACTCGGCGCGACCGAAGGGACTCGAAGATGGACGCTCGGGTCAAGTCAGGAGCGCGGAACGCCGTGAGACCGCCGGGGTAGCTTCGCTCGTTCCAGATTCGCCAGATGCTCGCCCAGCCCACGCCGTCTCTGAGCCACTCGATGGTCGACGGGAGATGCGGGTCGGCGTGGATGAGCGAGTGGCCGGGATGCGGGCCGTGGTAATCTGCCCCGGCAATCATCCCGATTCGGTTTCCCATCGCGAGCGCGTCGCGGACGTAATGGCCCGGGTCGGGAATCTCGCCGCGACCCATCGCCAGCGGGAAGGGGTTCCCGTCGGCCCGGGGGCGCTCGCCGGAGCCCCACTGTGAGTACACTTCGACCAGCGGCGCGAGTTCGTCGTCGTAGTCGACGGCGGAGAAATCGAAGGGATACATCGCCTCGGTCGGATGGTGGGGTATCGTCACGACTCGCGAGTCGTGCGTCTGTTCGAACTCGCGGAGGCGGTCCCAGAGCTTCTCGTAGGTGTTCGTCGTTCCGGTCCGCGAGTCGAAGAGGATGGCGTCGTCTCCGTCTTCGAAGTAGACGTTGATGTGGCCGCCGCAGTTCGGCTGCTTGGTCCACTCGTAGCCGAACAGCGTGACGAACTCACCGGGGTCGTCGAAGCGGTCTGCAACCCGCCGCAGTCGGTCGAAGTACCAGTTGTGCATCAGCGCGCGCTGGAGCGTCGGCGGGATGAAAAATCCCATCGTGTCGTGGTCGGTGTAGGCGACGACGTCGAGCGCCATCACGTCGCGGCCGAACCGATAGCCACGTGATGGATTCCCGGTCCCATCGGAGAGCCGCGAGTGGAGGTGGATGTCGCCCCAGTAGACGCGTTCGGCTGGCTCTTCGGCCGTCACCGACACCGGGTTCGAGACGTACCGCTTGTCGCCGCCGGGACGGGAAAACGTGAGGTAGTGGATGCCGGGCGTCTCGAAGGACGCTGTGCCGGGGAGCGTGACGTACCCCTCGTCTCGACCGGCGAACGAGACGCGCGATGGATAGTCGGCCTCGTCGTCAGTCGCCGAGACGTGCAGGTCGCCGTCGTACACGTCGTGGAGTCGCTCGTACTCGTCCCACACCTGCACCGTCAGGTCGAGCGATTCGCCCACGGCGGCCGTCGAAGGGAGAATCGCGTGAACGCGGTCGAACGACCCGGTTCGACTGGCCCACAGACCACGAAGAGACGGCCGTCGCTCGGCGAAGATGCGGGCAGTCTCCGCGAACTTCGTGAGCGTGTCGTCGAGCACACCGGACGGTAGGACCGGGGGAACCAAGAATCGGATGGCGAAGACGACGAATCAACGTCGGGTTCGCGAGCGCAGTCGCTCACCGAGGAAAAAACTAACTCGCCGCGAGAAGGGAACTGTCGCGACGAGCGAGGTTGATATTGACCGCAAGAGCGGCCGGGGTCGGAGGGTTCCGAACCTGCTTAGTCGCCCGGGGTGTTGCCGCGCTGGTAGCGACCGACCATCTTCCACATCGCTGCGTTCAGGTCTTCGCCGTCGGCAGCGGACTGGAGCTGTCGGTACAGGTGTTCGGAAACGTCGATGGTAGGCATCACCAGTCCATATGTCGTGTATGGTTTTAATACTACTGGAATACAGAACTGAGTAAATTTGGTCGGAGGGCGAGAGGCTGGTAGCGGGGAATCGCACGACTGCTCGGTATTTCTCATCGAGTTCGAGGGTCCGAAATGGTGACTTTGAGGGACAGCCATATATCAGATTTCGTTGGTTTTCGCTGACAATCGCTCGGCCACCGGCCGTGGTTATCTCCGTGACCGTCGACTAGCTTTCGTCGTCGACGGGGAAGCTGCGACACCAACTTTGGCTCGACTACCCCAGAGTGTCGCCAGCCGAATCTCTACATATTATTCGTATGTCTATTTTATTCCTTCGGGGGAAGAGCTAACTTGTAATCTGAAAATGATATTGTAGGCGAATAAATAACGGAGTTGCGCCCCACCATGTCCATTCCATCAACCCACCAACAGTACGGATTTTCCATCGAACAGTGGCTGAAAACCGTCCTCCGGTGGGAGTTGACGCCGCTTCGAATTTCGTTGCTCTATCTGGTTCTCGGGACAGGGTCGCTCTTTTTCTCGGACGTGTTGTTGGTCCAGCGGGTCGAATCAGCGGCCTTGCTCGCCCAATTGCAAGCCGCTAAAGGAGGGCTGGAAGTGCTCTTCACCGCCGGTTTCATTTACGTGTTGACGAAGCGGAGTCGCCGCTCGCTGCAACAGAAGAACGCGTCCCTCCGGGAATTGAAAGAAGAACGCACCGTTCTTCACCGCGTGTTCCGGCACAACCTCCGGAACAGCATGAACATCGTCCAAGGCTCGGCGACCAACCTTGCTCGGGACCTTCCAGCCCCGAACGACAACCAGGATATCGACCGTATTCTCCGACAGAGTGACCGCGTGGTCAGGCTCTGCGAACACGCGTCGACGATAGAGGAGACGACGATGGTCGACGACGAAAATCACGTCGCCATCGACCTCTCGAAACTCGTCGACGCCACCGTCACCGAAATCCGAGCCCAGTACCCCGACGTCGACATCACCACTGACGTTCCCGACGACCTGACTGCACGGGCACATCCACAACTCGAAACCGCCCTCGAAGAAGCGATTTCGAACGCGTACCGACACGCCGGTGCCGACTCACCGCATATCGAGGTATCAGCCGAGCGAACCCGCGAGAACGTGGTGGTTCACGTCGTCGACGACGGACCGGGGATTCCAGACATCGAATACGAGGCGTTAGAGTCCGGTCCGAAAACGTCCATCACGCATGGCTCTGGGTTGGGCATGTGGATGATGAACTGGGTGCTTCGGCAATCTGGTGGGGCGCTTCGGTTTCGGCCGTCCGGTTCGGGCGGGCACGTGGTGTTTGTACTGCAGGGTGCCGAGAGATGATGCTAATCGGCCTTCTGGATGCACTTCTCAAAGTTGCGTTCGGAGTCTCTGACACGCTCTCAGCTCTCTCACTCGCCAGACAGCGTCGATATGACTCACTACGCAGTGTCGACAGCCGTAATCGATGTTGTTGCACGACCGCGAGAGAACACTCTCTATCGGGTGTAGTTTCGTCAGAAGTTGGGTGGCCGGGGAGTTTGAGCCCCTAACTCTCATCGGCAACGAATCGTTCCCGATGTGAGTGGGCCAACGCGGATTTGAACCGCGGGCCTCCCGGTTATCAGCCGAGCGCTCAACCTGACTGAGCTATTGGCCCAGGTAAGCGCATTCACTCGTTGTGCGCTGTTGATTTTAAGACTTTCTTTTCGAACCAGCGTTGGTGCGTGTTAGTGAATGTCGCCGTCGTCGGTCGATTCCGTGATTTCGAGCAGTCGCTATGCACACGGCTACAGGTGTGAAAGCCCCGGAGAACCACGGGACACGAGACAGAACAGCAGAATCAGCGCGTTACTCGGAGTCGTCGCCGCCGAATCGATACGAGTTGGGGTCGGCGTCGTAGACGCCGTCGCCGCTGGAGTCGCCCTGCGGGAAGCCAGCGGTCCACACCGTGCCCGAGACGAACCCGTCGGCGCGCTTGTCGAGGTACGGCTTGACGACGAACCGCTTGAGCACCTCGCGGATGGGATAGCGCGTCACCGGAATGGAGATGAGGAAGCCGATAGTGTCGGTGACGAGGCCGGGCGTCAGGAGGAACGCGCCCGCCGCGATGAGCAGGCCACCGTCCATGAGTTCGTTCGTCGGCAGGTCGCCTGTCGCGAACTTCGATTGGAGATTCCGAAGCGTGTGTCTCCCCTCTGCGCGGACGATGAGCATCCCGACCAAGCCGGTCAGGACCACGAGCGCGACAGTTGGCACGAGGTCGATGTACTGCGCGACGACCACGAGGAGCAAGGCGTCGGAGAGAGGGATGAGGAGCAAGAGCGCCATGAGCGTGCGCGTTCGCATGGTCGCCACTACCGGGTCGCGGCCCATAGCCCTTTTGTCACCGGAGTGGCGCGGGGGTCATCGACACCCCGCCGTGTGCCTTGCCACCTCGAAGCGCTTACCCGCATCCACCGCGCATGAACTGACATGACCGACGAGACGCGCGTCGAGTGGCGAGCGTGGGGTGCTGACGCGTTCGCCGAGGCGCAGTCGGCCGACAAGCCGATTCTGTTGTCGTTGACAGCGACGTGGTGTTCGGACTGCCACGAGATGGACGCCGAAACGTACGCAGAACCGCGCATCGCTGCGAACATCAACGACGACTTCGTCCCGATTCGGGTCGACGTGGACCGACACCCACGGATTCGAGAGCGCTACAACATGGGTGGCTTCCCGTCGACAGTCTTCCTCACGCCCGACGGGCGGCCCATGACCGGGACGACGTTCGTCCGACCGGACGGGATGCGACAAGTCATAGAGCGCGTCAGAGAGGTGTGGGAAAAGAAGGGGTCCGACGCCGGTCGAATGCCTCGCGCGCTCGCCGGCGACCTGCCGCCGGGTGGCGAGCTATCGGAGCGAATCGAAGAACACCTCGCGGGGCAACTGGAGGTCACCTTCGACGAGCAGCACGGTGGCTGGGGCGACGCCCAGAAGTTCCCACTCCCACGCACCATCGAGTTCGCACTCAAGCGCGACCAACAGCGCGCGCTCCGAAGTCTGGACGCGGTTCGAGACGGCCTCTTCGACCCTGTCGAGGGTGGGTTCTTCCGCTACGCCGACGACCGCTCGTGGACGAATCCCCACCGCGAGAAGACGCTCGAATCGAACGCCGCCCTGTTGCGAGCGTTCGCAAACGGGTATCGATACACCGGCGACAGCGCATACCGCGACCCGGCAGTCGAGACGGCGCACTTCCTCGTCGAGTCGCTGTGGTCGGGGACGGGCTTCGGCGGAAGCATGGGCCCGGCTGCGGGAACCGACTACTACCTCCTCGGTGCCGAAGGGCGCGAGGACTCGCCCGGCCCGCGAACCGACTTCACCGTCTACGCCGGTGGCAACGCCCTCGCAGTCGACGCGCTTCTCGTCCTCGCCGGGCTCACCGACGACGAGACCGCCCGCAAGTACGCCGACCGGGCGCTCCATCGAATCGGAGAAGACCTGGTCGACGACGGGGTCGTGACACACTTCCGGTCCGGCGGTGACACAGGCGAGTCGCTCCTTCTCGAAGACCACGCCCGCGTGGTCGCGGCCGCCTGTCGCGCCCGACAAGTCTTGGGAACCGACGGTGTCGCTGGCGAATCGTACCTCGACTTCGCGACATCTGTCGCGGATACCGCCATCGACGAACTCTTGGATGACGGGTCGTTCCGCGACGGGCCAGCGACCGGCGACGGCCTCCTCGCACATCCCCTCCGCCCGCTCGATGGAAATGTCGAGATGGCGAACGCGCTCGTCGACCTCGCCATTCTGACCGGTGACGACCGCTACCGCGACGTTGCCGAAGAGACCATGGCCGCATTCGCAGGAGCGTGGGACCGCATCGGCGTCCAGGTCGCCGAATTCGGGTCCGTCGCCGCCCGTCTCCTCCGCGACCCACTCGTGGTCGAAATCGGCGGCGACGTGGGGACAGACCTCCACCGAGCAGCACTCAGAGTGGCCGACCACGAGGCCCTCGTCGTCCCCGACGCGGACGTCGAACACGAGACTGCACGTGTCAGCCTCGGAGAGACAAATCGAGAGGCAACCACTCCAGACGAGTTGATGCGAGCGGTGTCTTCAGTCACACCCGACGCCTAAGTCGGCGGTTTTCCAACCGGATGTTGGTGTAAACATCCGGTTTGTTTATAACGAAGAAACGAGACAGACGGAGCATGGCGAGTCTTCGAGATCTTGGATTATCGGAATACGAAGCGCGGGCGTACCGCGCGCTCCTTCGGACGGGAGCAACGACGGCCAAAGAACTCTCACGGGCGAGTGACGTTCCGATGGGCCGAATCTACGACGTGTTGAACAGCCTCGAGCAGTACCACCTCATTCGGAGTCAGGCAGCGAGTCGGCCCAAGAAGTACGTCGCCGTCGAACCCGACACGGCGCTCGACCGGCTGCTCGAAAGCAAGCGACAGGAGTTAGACGAGAAAGCCCAGCAGTACCAGGAAGTCGTCGACGAGTTGACGACCGAACTCGACGCCGCAGAGCCGGTTCACGACCAGTTCTGGACGGCCGCAGTCGGCGACGACGAGACGGTCGACCTGCTCATCGAGCGACTGTCGGCGGCCGACGAGAGCCTCGTGATGGTTGCTGGGACGCCCTCGCCGCAGTTCGACCTCGGAGCGGTCGGCGACCTCGTCGTCGAAGAAATCGAGGCGGCACTCGAACGCGGCGTCGACGTTTCGGTTCTCATGTCTCCCGATATGGTCGATTCGCTCCCGGAGAGTGTCGGGCGGCGCTACATGGACCAGCTCTCTGACCACCCGAAGTTCCACGTTCGGACTGCAGAGAATCTGACGGGCGTGTTCAACCTCATCGACGACGTCGAAGTCTGTATCGAGGTGCCGAATCCGCTGGACCCCGGACAGGCCTTTGCGATGATCGACCTGAAAGACCCGGACTTCGCCGCGGACCTTCGAGAAACGTTCGAGCCCCGGTGGGAACGGGCGGTCCCACTGGCGCTGTAAGGAAAGTCGGGTTGGGTTAGCGCGCGAGTTCGTCGCGAAGCTGTCCCAGCGTCACTTCTCGTTCTGCGTGGGCGTTGTGCTGGTGAATCGATTCGTCGTTCGACTGCTTCATGTGAACGACGGCGTCATCTGCGAGGTGGTCGAAGCTCTCGACGACCATCTCGGCCATCGACCGGACGCAGTCTTCGACGAACTTCGCGTTCGCGTGTGCGTGGTACGTCATGTGGTCTTCGTCCGGGCGCTTCGCGAGGTTGTAGATGCGCGCTGACATCGAATCACGGGCCATGTCGACGAGGTCGATGAGGTCGACATCCGGTGACCCCTCGGTCTCGACGGTGAGCGTGGCGTGACCGCGCTGGGAGTGACCCGGTTGCGGGACTTGGTCGAGGAACTCCTCGATAGTGTCGTCGTCGACCGCGAGGTCCTGGAGGACGTCGCGGGCGCGGGACGCCGACATGCCCTGCGAGCAGGGACAGACGGTCATGCCGACGACTTCGGCACCGATCTCTTCGCGGGTTCCCTCGTCGGTTGCCGTCGCACCGGCGATGATTTTCGCGGTGCTCTGGGTCGCCAGCCCGCTTGCAGGGGTGTCTTCCCGCATGACGAGTTCGGCGGTCATCTTGACCTCGGCGGTCGTCGTGTAGTCGTGTTTTGCGAGCAATCGTTCGGCAGCGTCGCCGCACATGTCTTCGACGCGATAGGCGGGTTCGGAGACCGCAGCTTCGAGAACCTCGTCGATAACCTGCATATTACGGCTCATGTCGATACCCTTGCGTCCGCCGGGCAGGTCGACGAATACCTCGAACTCAGCCATCAAGATGAGCGGCCGCTTGTCGTCACGGGCAATCTTGACGAGCTTCTCGACGCCTGTGACGCCGACCTGACTCAATCCGACCGTTACGTCGGGCTGAGAGGCCTGTACGTCAGGCAACTGGTGACTCATCGGGGAAGCAAAAGGACTGTCCGTGATTAGGGCTTTCGGTAGGGGACCCGAATCGGTGCAACTCGCGGTGGCGTACGGCGACGGCTCGTGGAAAGACAGCAGTCGGTTGCGGGTCCGTTCGACCAGTTCGTGTTCGCGCTCGTGTTAGTGGGACAATCTATTTGCATAATGTTGGCGTATGACATGATATGAGTGCCGAAGGCCTCGAACGACAGACCCGGAGTTACCTCAGCAACAACATCCCGCAGATTCAGGAACACGGCGGGTTCTTCGAGATTCAAGACGTGGACGAGAAAGCGGGTGAAGTGACAGTCGCAATCGGTGGCGCGTGTTCAGGGTGTGGCATCGCACCGATGACGATGAAAGCGATACGGCACCGCCTCCCCGAAGAACTCGACGGCATCTCGAAAGTGAACGTGGTTCGCGCGGGCGGGCCGCGAGCCGCGGTCATGCCGACGAAGACCGAGGAGATGGAAGAGATGGACGAGTACGAAGACTACTCACCGCCGTTCTGAGCGGTCGGTAGTCCGACTGTTTTCGTTCGAGCGTCTCGGCTGTGGGTTGCGTCGCTATCGAGCGGTTGCACCGGCCCGACCCGAGACCCGGACTCGCTGACTACGGCCAGTCGTCGCGGCCGTCGTCGTCTTCGAAGGGGTCTTCGACCGGGTCGTCGTCGCCAGCGAGAGGCCACTCGGCGGCGTCGGCCGCCTCTTCGACGGGGAGGAACTCCCAGCCGGCTTCCTCGGCGATACTGCGGTCGTCGTCGGTCGTGCCGACGAAGACGTGTCTGTCCGTGTCGAACTGACGCATCACGTTTTCGAGGCTCTCCTCGACGCCGCGCGGCCCGGAGAAGAAGTCCTGACGGATTCGCTCCTTCCGGGTGAAGTTGGTCACGACGTAGGTCGGCTTCTCGCTTACCACGCCGACGTACTTCGACCAGCGCCGCGCGTCGCTAAAGGCCCCATTGGGGTCGGCGAGGCGCTTGAGCGCCTCCAGTTCGAACGCGAGCGTCATCGTCCCTTGGCCGCCGCCTGCTGCCATGTCCTGCGATAGCGGCGAAGCGTGGAAAACCACTTCGGTCCTCGCCGTCGCTCGGCAGCACGGCTCGCGGGTGACGGGACGACAGGAAAGTCGTTGTAAGCGAACGATACAGTGGGACGTCTACTGGATGCGGACGTACTCAGTAAATACGACGACGTCTCCACGCGAGAGATTCGTGGATTCCGGGTCGATATCGAGGTGACCCGAGGGAAGCGCAGTCGTGAGAGCCTGTTGCGTCCGGTCGCTCAGTTCGTCGAAGTGTCGAACCCGAGCACCCGGGGGAACGTCCGTGATTGGCACGACGGCAGGAGCAGCTTTGAACGCTGACGCCGATGCCGGCTGTCCATCCTTCGATGACATATGGTAACACATGGCTTTGGATACCATAAGTGTTTGTGACATATCAACGTATCACAATCCATGAATGAGTGACAGGGTTACTGGGAGAGTCGGCGTGTTCGACAGCCAGCCGCGTCGAAAACGAGGGTGAGAGTGAGAATGAGAGAGGTAGAGAGGTGAGAGTGAGAGATAGTGGTGGAAGTGAAAGAGACGGAGAAGTGAGAGTGAGAGACTGAACGAACGCTATCCGTCCAGAAGAACGTCGAGAGACGCGGTCTTACTGCTCGGCCGCCGCGCCTTCGAGGTCTTCGAGTTCGAAGTCCTGCTTGACGAGAGTTTCCTTCTGACCGCTGATGTCGACCTGTTCGCGCATCAGCTTCTTGTACTTCGTCTGCGGCGAGAGGTCGCCGATGAGGACGCCGCCGACGATTTTGCCGTCCTTGATGGCGAGACGCCGCCATTCGGTATCGGAGTACTTGGCTTCGACGTGGTCGTCGCCGAGAGTCGGGTGACCGAACGAGAGGAACGGGAAGTCGAAGTGCGTGATGGAGTACGACGAGACCCAGCGGAACTCTTCGGTGCCGTAGTCGACCATGTTCTTCGCGGCGATAGTGCCCTGTTCCTTGGCGGAGCCCCACGCACCGTTCTGGGCGCGCTCGCCGAGGATGAGGTCGTGGAACTCGGTGATGTCACCGGCGGCGAAGATATCGTCGTGGTTCGTCCGCATGTACTCGTCCACGTAGATGCCGTTGTCGTACTCGATGTCGGTGCCCCGGAGAATCTCGGTGTTGAAGTTGAGACCGATGGCGATGCCGACGAAGTCAGCGTCGTAGTGGTCACCGTTGGGGTCGACAGCCGTCGTGACGCGGTCCTCGTCGTCGACTTCGAAGTGGTCGACGCCGGAGTCGAAGACGGGTTCAACGTTGCGCTCGCGGAGCGCGTTGTGGATAATCTCTGCGCCGTCCTGCGAGAGCGCGTAGCGCCACCACGCTTTGCCGCGCATGAGGTACTTGCCTTCGACGTCCTGTGCGGCGGTGATAGCCGCGAGGTCGATGCCGAGGAGGCCCGCACCGATGACGACCGAGTTCTCGGCCTGTTCCATGTGCTCTTTGATGTTGCGAGCGTCCTGGAACGTCCAGAAGTGGTGGATACCTTCGGCGTCGGAGTTCTCGACAGGGAGTTGCGTCGGCGTGCCACCGATAGCGAGGAGGAGTTTGTCGTATTCGTACTCGGTCCCGTCGTGGGCGGTGACCGTGTGCGCGTCGGGGTCGATGTTCGTGACGAGCGTGTTCAGTTCGAGGTCGACGTCGCGGTCGTCGTACCACGACTCGTCGTGGATAGAGATCGGCGCCTCGGGGAGTTTGCCCTTGGCGAATTCTTTGATCAGAATACGATTGTACAGTGCTTCACCCTCGTCGGTGAGGATTGTGATGTCGGCCTCAGGGTCCTCCTCGCGGAGCGTCTCCGCGGCGGAGGCACCCGCGATACCGTCGCCGACGATCACGTACGATTGACTCATAACCCGACGTTTGTATTCGGGGTTAATGTGGATTGCTATCTCCCTCATTATTCATGAGGCGGCCAAAAACCGAAGCGAGAGGCGACAACCCCAAAATATGACGGGCTAGTGGCACTCGTTGGCAGTGTCACAGTCGGCGGTCCCAGCGCCGTCGGTGACGACCGGCGATGCACCAGTTCGAACCCGTCGAATTCCGGCGCGAACGCGCCAAAGTGCGCGTCGGAGGTCGACGAGAACACCGCTATCGGCGAGGGCACGCACGCCAGCGCGGAGCACGATGCCAGCGCCGACAAATCCGAGTGGCCAACCGACGAACAATGCGACGAGGCCAACCCCGGCACCAAGTGGTGCGAGAACTGCCGCCAGAAGGGTCGCCGTAGTGATGCCAACGACGGCAGCGATGACGACGAACAACGTGTCTACGAGCGTTTCAACGCCCTGTGGGGCGCGGTCGAGCGGGTCGGGAAGTCCGAGAGTAGTGTCGTGTCCCATGGTCGTTTTCCTCATTTGGATAGACGACCCCCGACACCAAAAGCGTAAGCAGAATGATAGTTTTGTAAGCTACCTTACCGTAGCTGTATTATGCAACTTGTTCGACACGTTCCGTGTACGAATCGACACACGTGAGCGTCTCGTCGAGTTCGACGACGAGGGCTTCGTCACCGTCTTCGACGCGAACGCGGAGTCGCCACGGGTCGGTATCGACGACGGTGAGTGCCTCGTTGCCGACGACCCACGGGAAGCGCCAGAAGTGGGTCGCACAGAAGTCGGTGTTCCGCGACGAGAGGAAGCCGAGGACTGTCGTTTCGTCGAGAAGCACGAGTCCAACGGGTGAGACGGCTTCGTAGGCGCACTGTCCGCATCGGTGGCTCACGACTACGTCGAGGTCGTACAGGTCCGACTCGGGAGTGAGAACTGTCTCAGTCGTGCCGCCACACTCCGGGCAGACCCCGTCGGCGGCGAGACAGTGGAGGTGTCGAACGCGCTGGTCGAACGCGCCGAGAAGCGCCTCCGGTGAGCGCCCGTCGATTCCGCCCGGTGGGAACTCCTCGTGTGCGTGGACGCGCCCGCAGTCTGCACACGCGATGGTGAGTTTCTCGTCCGCGTAGGTCGCTTCGAGTGCACCATCACAGTCGACACACGTCCCCGGTGCGGGAAACGCCGGTAACACCGGGTCCTCGTTGAACGTCCCTGCGAGCACGGCACGAACGACCTTCTCCCCGGCGTGGCGGAAGTCGTAGCCGTCGTCAGTCTTGCGGACGAATTGGCCGCGGAGTTTGCCGAGGTGGTAGTTGAATCGGGCGCTGTCGTCGACGCCGACACGCCGTCGGAGTTCCGAGAACGGAACCGGTCTGTCGGGTGACTCCCAGAGTGCTTCGAGGATGTTCAATCGCGTCTCGTCGGCCACGATGGCGAACGCTTCGGCCGGGGAGATGCAGTCCTCACAGCCGAGGAGCGTGTCCTCGTGTGTGGGGGCGGAATCGCTCATATCGTACTCATCGACTTCGAGCGACAATAAAACAGGTCGTGTAATTTTCTTTTGTCTCCTGCGGAACACGTGGGGAGTGGGCATCCACAGGTACACGTGGTCTTTACGTGCATCCGACCCTTAGCGGGCGACGAAATGAAGATTCGTCAGAACATCCGCCACTTCGCGACGAAAAAGGCGCTCACCATGCCCGTCATCGGCGACATCGCCACCGAGAAGATGGTGGACCTTCACGTTCGCGTCTTCGGCGAGCGCGCGGACCCCGACCACCGAGAGGAGCGCGAACCGCACATGGCGGCGTTCTTCGAGTGCACCTTCGACACCTATCTGGCGGCACTGGGTGAGGGGTTCCCGGAGGCCGAGGCCCGGGAAATTACCCACATCCAGGCCAACTTCGACTTCTACAACCACGGCTGGACCGAGATGATGGAGTTCCCGGCAGACGAACTCGAAGCCCACTACGAGCGCTACCAGCAGTTCTTCGAGCGCTACGACATCGACATCGCCAACCCGCTGGGCGAATTCCGCACCATCGACATCCCGGACGCGCCCGCGACGCTGGAGAAGTTGGAGAACCCCGAACATCCCCACGCCGAAGGCGGTTTCGCCGACGACGTGTACGTCGAAGACGCCAGCGGTGAGGTCGCCACCGGCGGTACCGAAGAGCCAGACGACGTCGACGTGAGCGTCGCACCCGGCATGCAAGAGGTCGACGACGTCGACGAAGAAGCGGCCTAAATCACAGTTCTCCAATCAGTCGTCGCTCGGAATCGGTGGGCCGGTGTCGACGACGCTTTCTTTCCAGGTTCCGCGCGTGAACCACGCCAGCGCGAGGAGCGCCGCGGCGACGTTCGAGAAGGCGATACCGTACCAGACTCCCGTCGGCCCCATCGAGAAGAACTCGACGAGGACGAACGACGCCGGAATTCGAAGCACCCACAGCGAGATGAGCGAGAATATCATCGCCGTCCGGGTCGACCCACTGCCGCGGAAGCCACCGTTGACGATGTTGAACGCTCCGAGGAAGAGGAACGTCGGACCGATGATTCGGAGATAGTCGACGCCAATCGAGATGACCGTCTCCTCACCGGGGATGAACACCGCAACGATGGGTTCGGCGAAGAAGTACGCTATCGTGGAGACGAACACGAGTGCGCCGACGATGATGCCGACCGCCCAGAAGACTGCGCGCTCCGCCCGGTCGGCTTGGTCCGCGCCGAGGTTCTGCCCAACGACCGTCGAAGTCCCCTGTGCGAGTCCGATTGCGGGGAGGAACACGAGCGAGTTGAGACGGTTGCCGATACCGAACGCCGCGACTGCGGTTTCGGTGTCGACACCGCCCGCGTTCACTGCGGCGTAGGCCACGAGCGCCGTGAGCGCCGTGACACCGAGTGCGCGCGTCGATTGCTCGATGCTCGACGGAGCGCCGATACGGACGATTTTCTCGACCGTCTCGCGCTCAGGGATGAGGTCCCGCGGCGAGAGGCTGATACCGACGCGACCGGACAGCAAGAGCCAAAAGCCGACGAGCGCGCCAACACCGCGAGAGAACACCGTCGCGATAGCTGCTCCTTGGACGCCGAACCCGGAGAATCCAGTCGCGGCGAAAAGCGACTGGCGTAGCCCGTCGAGACCGAGGACGGCAAAGACCGGATTCGCGTCGAACCCGAGGATGAGGAAGGGGTCGAGAACGACGTTGATGATGACGCCGAATGCCATCAGGTACATCGGTGTCTTGGTGTCGCCCCAGCCGCGCAGCAGGGCTTGGAAGATGAAAAAGCCGAACATGAACGCGACGCCGAGGAAGATAGTGCGCGTGTAATCGACCGAAAGCTGGTGGACCTCTGTTCCGGGCGTCGTCCCGATAAGCGGCAGCAACACCGGCGTCAGAAGATAGCCGAGCGCGGCGAATCCAGCAGACAACAGGATGACGAAGCCGAGGGTCTGTCCGGCGACGCGGTCGACCTCGTCGTCGTTGCCCGCGCCTTTGTTCTGGGCGACGAGCACCGTCCCGGCGACGGTGAAGCCGCCGCCGAACGAAATCATGAGGAAGACGAGCGGCCACGAGAAAGACAGCGCAGAGACCGCATTCGCGCCGACGCGGCCGACCCAGAAGGTGTCGGCGAGGTTGTACGCCACCTGCATCATCTGCGAGAGGACGATGGGGAGCGACAGCACCAACATCGGCTTGACGAGTTCGCCGTCGACGAGATTGACGTCTTTCGGCTTCGCGCTCACTGCGACCCCTCCTCGCGGAGGAGGTCCGAGACGACGAACGTTTCGAGCGCCGCCCGAACCTCGTTCGGTGCCTCAGTCGCTGCCGTCTGTTCGTTCTCCGCGTCCGGTTCCGAGACGACGACCCGCTGGAGCCGTGCCCCGTCGAGTGCAGCGAACAGCAGTGTGGCCGTCCGGTCAGGGTCGACATCGCGGAAGACACCCTGCTCGATACCGTCGCGGATGACGTCCGCAAGGCGTCCTCGAATCGCCGCCTCGTTTTGGGCGATTTGCTTGCGGTACGCCTCGACGTAGGGGGCTTGGGTCCGAATCTCGGCGAGGGCGAGACCGAAGCGGTCGTACTCGCCGTCGTCGTCCTCGTCGGGGACCATCTTGTCGAGGAGGAACCGAAGTCGCTCCTCGGGCGCGTCGCCTTCGGTCTCTTCGACTCGCTGTTCGAAGTGGTCGAGGAGGAAATCGAGGAACGCGACGAGCAGCTCGCGTTTCGTCCCGTAGTGGTAGTGGAGGAGGGACTTACTCTTTCCAGCCTCGTCGGCGATTCGCTGCATCGTCAACTCGGCGTACCCGTGGGCACACAACGCCCGATAGGTCGCCTCCATCAACGTCTCGTGGACCTCGTCGGGGACCGACCGGTCCGAGGTGGAGTCCGTAGTCACTAACTGACTAGTCAGTCAGCGACGTGAAAAGGGGTTCCGAATCCGAAACAGATTGCCGGTAAGCGTGGCTCGGTGTGTCGTGCCGAGTGAGACTAAAAAACGAGAGCGTGCTACAGTCGCCGGTCGGTTGTTGCAGTCGTCAGTCAGTCGGTTACTGCAGCCGCTTGTCGATTCTGTCGGCGACTTCGTAGCCTGCGACGATACCGCCGTTGAGGGAGCGCTCGGGATACTGCGCTTCCGAGGCCATCCCCGCGTAGTAGACGCCCTCGGCGACGTCGTCTGCGAGGTCGTACGGGACGACGAGGTCGAGGTAGCCGCGTTCGTAGACCGGGCCAGCCCGGGGGTTTCGTGAGACCTTGAACTCCTCGACGGCCGAGCGGTCGAAGTCGGGGAACATGTCCTCGATTTCGTCGAACCACACGTCTTCGACTTCCTCGTCGGACAGTTGCCAGAGGTCTTCGTGCGGCCCCTGAACGTAGCTTGCGACGTACAGCAGGTGGTCGCCGCCGTAGCGTTCGGTCGGGACGAAGTTCGTGTGTTCGATAAGCGAGCCAAAGGGTGCGTCGTGGGCGATGTTGAGCCAGTAGGTGTCCATCAGCGACTCGGACATGGTGGCAAGCCCGCAGACCGCCCCTTGGAAGTCGATTTCGCACTCGAACCCGGTCAGGTCTTCGAGGACGTTCGGCATCGCCGCGACGACCACCGAATCCACCTCGTGGACCTCAGTCTCGTCTGCCGTTTCGACGGTGATGGTGTCGACTTCGTCGCCCTCGGTGTCGAGTTCGGTCACTCGCGACCCGGTTTGGATGTTCTCGCGACCGACGGCGTCGATGAGCGCATCGATAAGCGGGGCGAATCCGCCGTCGAAGTAGCCGAGCAGTTCGCCGCGAAGAAGGTCACGCTCGCCGCGGAAGCGGACGCGGCCGAGGAACCACGCCGCCGACACGTCGTGTTTACGCTCGCCGAACTTGCCGTCGAGAAGCGGGTCCACGAAGTTGTCGTAGACGCCTCGCGTGGTGTGTTCGACCACGAAGTCCTCGATTGGCGTGTGTTCGTACTCGGCGAGTTCCTCGTAGGCGTCGAAGTCGGGGATGCCACCGCGCACGTCGATACCGAGCGTGAGCATGCCGAGGCGGAACTTGTCGTAGAGGCTCATATGCGGGTAGGCGGCGATTTGCCACGCCGTGTCCAGCGGATGGACCACGCCGTCGACGTAGTAGGCGTTCTTGCCGATGCGCCACTCGAGGTCGTCGCCGAGGCCGAGTTCGTCGGCGAGTTCGACGATGGTCTCTTCGGACTTCGAGAGGTGGTGGTAGTACCGTTCGATGTCGTCGCCGTTCGTCTCGTACGTCGCTGCGAGTCCGCCGAGCGAGTCGCTCGCCTCGAAGACTCGCACGTCGTGACCCCGTTTCCGGAGTCGATACGCCGCGGCGAGACCCGCGATGCCGCCGCCGACGATACCTATCATGCGCCGGAGTTTGCCGGGGGCACGAAAGGCCTTTCTGGTTGACTGCTCCCGTACGAGAAGTAGAGGGATTTATCCCACGTCAAACAACTCAACGAGCATGAACGGCGTGTCTCACTGGCAGGCTACGCCCTATACGCTCCCGCTCGGGGTCGGTGCAGGAGTCTTCGTAGCACTCGGTGTGTACCTGCTCCGACGACGCTCGGAACAGCGACTCGTCCCGGGGACGGTACTCGGAGCGCTCCTGCTTTTCGCTTCTGGGTTGTGGATGGGGATGTACGCCCTCGAACTCTCTCGGACCGACTTCGCGACGAAGGTGCTTTTGAACCAACTCGGCTACGTCGGTATCGCCCCCATTCCGGTCCTGTGGTTCGCCTACGTGATGCGCCACACCGACATTGCCGACCTCCCGCGGTCGGTCTGGGCCGCGCTCGGGACCGTTCCGGTCGTCGTCATCGGTCTCGTGCTGACGAACGACTGGCACCATCTCATCTGGCGTCACCTCTGGATATCCATGGACAGCGGGTACGCTATCCTCGTCAACGACCACGGAATCGCGTTCCTAGGGTACATCGTCTACGCGTACGTCCTCATCGTCATCGGTCTCGCGGTTCTCGTCCACGAACTCGTCCGGGCCGACGGCATCTACCAAAAGCAGACCGCTGGGTTGCTCGTCGGCGGGGCGGTCCCCGCAGTTGCGGGTCTCGTCTACGTCCTCGGCGCGAGCCCAGTCACCGGCCTCAACCTTCCGACGCTCTCGTTTTCTTTCGCTGCGGGAACCGTCGCGTGGAGCGTCTTCCGCCACCGATTGTTCACGCTCGTCCCAGTGGCGTGGGAGTCGGCCGTCGAATCGATGGACGTCGCAGCGTTCGTCCTCGACGCGAACGACATAATACTCGCTGCGAACTCGGCGGGCGAAAAGTGCCTCCGCGTCGACCTCGACGACGCCTACGGCCGCCCCGCGTCTGCCGTCCTTCCCGATACACTCGTCGCGACGCTCGAAGACGAAACCAACTCGGAGGTGGTCCTCACCTGCGACGGCGACACGAAAGACGTGCTGGTCGAGACGAACTCGCTCGGCGAGGACGCAGTCGCCGCGGGCAGATTGCTGCTCGTCCGCGACATCACCGACCGCAAAGAGCGAGAGCGACGACTCGAACGCCAGAACGAACGCCTCGACGAGTTCGCATCTGTCGTCTCACACGACCTTAGAAATCCACTCACGGTTGCGCGTGGCTATCTGGAGTTAGCACACGAGACGGGTGAGGACGCGCACTTCGAGCGCATCGAAGAGTCCCACGACCGGATGGAAGCGATTATCGAAGACCTCCTGACGCTTGCCAGACGGGGCGAGACGCTCTCGGACCTCTCGCCGGTCGATATCGCAACTGTCGCACGCGAGGCGTGGGACGGCGTGGCCGCGGCGAACGTGACCGTCGACGTAGCAGTCGACCGGACCATCATGGCCGACCGGGGACGACTCAGGCAACTGTTCGAGAACCTCTTTCGCAACTCCGCCGAACACGGTGTCACCGACGGGAATTCGTCAGTCGCCATCGTCGTCGACACGCTCGACGACGGGTTTTACGTCGAAGACGACGGCCCCGGGATTCCCGAAGCAGACCGCGAGCAGGTCTTCGAGCGCGGCTATACGACCCACGATGACGGGACCGGACTTGGACTGCCAATCGTTCACTCGGTGGCAGAAGCACACGGGTGGACAATCGAACTGACCACGGGCGAGACCGGCGGTGCTCGGTTCGAGTTCTACGGTGTCGAAGACGTTCAAGACACCGCGACGCCCGAAATCACTACGGGTTGAGATATTCGCCGCAGTTGCGACGTTCGCCACATTTTTATCTGCGATACGGCAACAGCGGGGCATGGTTACGGTCCGCGCACCCGCCACGAGCGCAAATCTCGGCAGCGGGTTCGACGTTTTCGGTGTGGCACTCGACCGTCCCGCCGACGTGGTTCACGTCGAGCGAGCGGACCGCACAACAATCGAAGTGACCGGCGTCGGCAGCCAATACATCCCCACCGACCCGAACCGCAACGTCGTGGGGGCTGTCGCCGAGGCGCTCGACGCACCGGCGCACATCCGCATCGACAAGGGTGTTCGACCCTCCTCTGGGCTCGGGTCGTCGGCAGCGAGTTCCGCGGCCGCCGCCCTCGCACTGAACGAACTGTACGACCGCGGCCTCTCGCGTGAGGAACTCGTCCCAATCGCCGCAGAAGGCGAAGCGGTCGTCTCCGGCGAGGCACACGCCGACAACGTCGCGCCTGCGCTCCTCGGTGGGTTCACCGTCGCAACCGACGAAGGCGTCACCACCATCGACGCAGACATTCCGCTCGTCGCGTGCCTCCCCGAAATCGTCGTCTCGACGCGGGACGCGCGCCGAGTCGTCCCGAAGCAGGCGAGTATCGACGACCTCGTCCACACTGTCGGGCGCGCAGCGACGCTCTCTGTGGGAATGTGCCGCCGCGACCCGAGACTCGTCGGTGCTGGAATGGACGACCGAGTCGTCACGCCAGCGCGTGCGGAACTCATCACCGGCTACGACGAAGTCCGCAGCGCTGCACTCGCCGCCGGAGCAGACGGCGTGACTGTGTCCGGGGCAGGCCCGTCGATTCTCGCTGTCTGCGGTTCGAACGACCGAACCCGCGTCGCCGCCGCGATGCTCGAAGCCTTCGACGACGTCGACGTATCCGCCCAAGCCTACAAGACTCGCGTCGGCAGTGGCGCAGAAATATTCGAATTCTGAGTAGTAGTTAGACAGACGTGCGTTCCGTTTATGGTCCCGTATTCAGCGCTGTAAGCTACTGGAACGAATTGACATGGCTCGTGCTAGCACGATTCCGAGAAGACTTTTCTCATTAACGCGAGACGTTGTGGGTATGAAACGAGCACTCGTCGTCGTCTCGCCGAACGAGCGGTCGAAGCGCATCCTCCGAGAAGCCGGTGAATTCGCCGCCGGCAGTGGAGCGGAACTCGTCGTCCTCACGGTCACACCCAGCGAGGAGTTCGAGCGAACACGCTCGGCACTCGCTGACGTTGGTTCGTCGGACGTCGTCTACGGTATCGACCAAGCGACCGAATCCGCGCGTCGCCGTGCGGACCGCGTCGCTCGCGAAGCCCTCGACGGACTCGACGTCGACTACCGCATCGTCGCCGACATCGGCCCAGAAGTCGACTCCGTGCTGGAGACGGCGCAGTGGGAAGCGTGCGACCACCTGTTCATCTCGGGTCGCCGCCGCTCGCCAGCCGGAAAGCTCATCTCGCGCGACCTGACGCAGACGCTGATGCTGCAGTTCGACGGGCCAGTCACCGTCCTCCTCGGCGAAGAAGACGAAGCAGAAGCGGAAGAAGACCGCGAGCTGTTCGCCTGAGACAGACGACTAGTTCTCTTTTCTCAGCCACCCCGGAGCAACTGCTCGATTGCGGGCGGCTTCGCTCTGTGATGCGTCGAACGAATAGAAAGTGAAGAACTCGGCTTAGACGCCGCGGCCCTGCAGCTTCTTCTCTTCGGGCATGTCGACGTTCGCTTCGCCCTTCATGCCCTTGCCGATGCCGGAGGCGATGTCGGCGAGTTTGTCGGGGTCGTCCCAGTTGTTGACCGCCTCGACGACTGCCTTGCCCATCGTCTCTGGGTCCTCTGCGCCGAAGATACCGGAGCCGACGAAGATACCGTCACACTCGTGGTACATCATGAGCGCGGCGTCGGCAGGCGTCGCGATGCCACCGGCGGCGAAATTGACGACCGGCAGGCGGCCCATCTCGGCCGTCTCGTGGACGAGGTCGGCTGGGGCTTCGTGTTCGCGGGCCCACTTCTCGCGCTCGTCGTGGTTCAGACCCGTCAGCGTGCGAATCTGGTTCTTGATAGTGCGCTGGTGCGTGACAGCCTGGTTCACGTCGCCCGTGCCGGCTTCGCCCTTCGTGCGAATCATCGCAGCACCCTCGTGGATGCGGCGGAGCGCTTCGGGGAGGTTGCGAGCACCGCAGACGAACGGGGCGGTGAACTCGCGCTTGTCGATGTGATAGTCGTTGTCGGCGGGGGTGAGAACTTCGCTCTCGTCGACCATGTCCACGCCGATAGATTCGAGAATCTGCGCTTCGGTGTAGTGGCCAATTCGGGCCTTCCCCATCACCGGGATGGAGACGGCGTCGATGATTTCTTTGACCTTCTCTGGGTCGGCCATGCGAGAGACGCCACCGCGTTTGCGGATGTCGGCCGGAACGGCTTCGAGGGCCATGACGGCAACCGCGCCAGCTTCCTCGGCAATCTTCGCCTGTTCAGCGTCGACGACGTCCATGATGACGCCGCCCTTCTGCATCTGGGCGAACCCGCGCTTGACGAGTTCCGTCCCGCGCCGGAGTTCCTCCAGGTCGGTCTCCTCTGCCATGTTTCTGGCTTGCGACTGGGTACACTTAAGCGGTCGCTTCCGGTCGTCAGTCACTCCCACGGGCGGCGGCCGCATGGGGAAGACCGGCACCGCTTTTACTCGGCCACGCTTTCGCCCGGTTATGGACGAGGCGACGCGACTGCGCCGCATACTCGACGACCCGAGACGCCTCTTCGGTGACGACGACCTCCCACCGAACACGAACCTGCCGTGGTGGCTCGCGCCGCTTCCCACGTGGCTGGAGAACTTCGGCCTCAACGTCGCGTGGCTGGTCGTCGCCATCAACCTCGTCGGCACCGCGTTCGGGTTTTGGTACTACGGCATCCACCCGTTTTCTGACCCAATCGTCCAACTGCAGTTCGCCAGCGAACCACTCGTGATGTGGCCGTTCGTCCCCGACAGCCCGGTGGCGACACTCTTTATCGCTCTCTCGCTCGCGCTCTGGAAACTCGGACGCTCGAACGAGTACATAAACGCGCTCGCCTTCTTCGGCTGCTGGAAGCTCGGCTTGTGGACGCCGTTCGTCCTCGCGGCCTTCGCCGACTCGTTCCTCGCGGTCACGTGGTTCCCGATGTATCTGTTTTTGTTCTTCAGCCACCTCGCCATGGTGGTCCAGGCGTTCCTCATCCAGCGCTACTCGGCGTTCCCGATTCGCGCCGTCGCCGTCGCCGTCGCGTGGTACGGCTTCAACGACCTCGTCGATTACTTCGTTCCACTCGTCGGCGACCCGCACCACACGGCGCTCCCGGTCGCTGACTCGGCGGCCGCCTACGGGACGACGGTGCTTCAGGTCGCGGCCGCCGGCGCAGTGTTCCTGACGCTCTTTGCGACGTTCCTCGCGCTCGCAACTCGCGTGAAAAAGCTCGAACTCGGCGGTCTCGCGTGAGTCGGGGCTGGCGGGCCGCCTGACGCCTCTGGATTCGATACGGCTCGGGGGTCCGAACTCGATACGGCCCTGGGGTTCCGAACTCGATACGGCCCTGGGGTTCCGAACTCGATACGACCCCGGACTAGCCTTTTGCTCGTCGCGTGCAAATCGCCGCGCAATGACTCTCTTCGACCGCGTGGCCGACCTGCCGCTCACCATCGAGTCCGTCTCGCGCGAGCAATTCGAGAGCGACACGTCGAGTGGCTTTCACCGCAAGACGACCGTTTTCAAGCTCTCCGGGGAGGGCGAGACGGGGCGAGGCGAAGACGTGACCTACGACGTTGAGGACCACGACGCGCTGACCAAGACGCCCGGGAACGTGTTCGACATCGTCGGGTCGTACGACTCGTTCGTCAACTTCTCGGCCGCACTCGACGGGACCGACCTCTTTCCGACGAAAGTTCCCGAGCGCGAACCCTCGCTTCACTACCGACGGTGGGCGCTCGAATCGGCCGGGCTCGACCTCGCACTCCGCCAGAACGACACAGACCTCGCGAGCGTGCTCGACCGCGAGCGCGACCCGGTCCGGTTCGTCGTGAGCACACGTCTCGGCGACCCACCGTCGGCCGACCGCGTCGAGATGCTCCTCGAACGTGACCCCGACTGCGAGTTCAAACTCGACCCGACGAGCGACTGGGACGCCGACCTCGTGGAGTCGCTCTCGGAGAGAGACTGTGTCCGCATCCTCGACTTGAAAGGCCAGTACGAAGGCACGGACGTCGACCAAGACCCCGACCCAGAACTGTACGAGCGAGTCGTCACCGGGTTCCCCGAGGCCGTCGTCGAAGACCCGGCCTTTACCGACGAAACGCGCCCGGTGTTCGACGGTGCGGAAGACCGTGTCTCGTGGGACGCACCCATTACGGGCGTCGAATCGGTCGAAGCACTCCCGTTCGAGCCCTCGTGGTTGAACATCAAGCCCTCGCGGTTCGGAACCGTCGAATCGCTCCTCGAAACTATCGAGTACGCCGAGGAACGAGGGATGTCACTCTACGGCGGCGGTCAGTTCGAACTCGACGTCGGCCGCGACCACATTCAGTTGCTCGCGTCGGTGTTCTACCCCGACGGGCCGAACGACGTTGCGCCCCGAGAGTTCAACCTCCCGGAACCACCGGCAGGGTTGCCGACGAGTCCACTCACGCCGAGCGAAGGTTCAGCGGGGCTCGACTTCTGAGGACCAAAAAATGAGGGATGGGGGAAGGTGTACAGGAAGGGTGAACGACGTGCGTCCGTGCCAGCTTAGAGGACGTTGAGGCCGACGACGCCCCCGAGTACCAGCCCGTACGCGAGGTGGAACACGAGGAAGCCGACCGCCTGTTGCATATCGGCTTGCATGCCGAGGACGAGTCGCATCCAGAACACGGCGGCGACGACGAACAGGACGATTGCGTAGGCGAGGCCAGCAATGATGCCCGCAGTGAGCGTCGAGACGCTCAGCACTAGCGGGACGACGAGCACGAAGACGATGCCTGCGACGGTTCCGTACAGGAAGTGCAGGGCCATGCCTTGCATCATGTACTCCGCCGGGGGGTCGTCGCCGACGTACTTCGACCAGAAGGCCGCAGTCGGCGGCGGAGAATCGTCTCCCATCGTCATCATCAAGGCGGTCATGACTACGGTCGCGAGCAGCCCACCGACGAGGCCTGCGAGTATCGACGCCACGTGTTGTTCACCCGGCTAAAACTGGGGGCGGAACCCGATTAAGCGCGAGGCGGCACGGTTTGCCGGATGCACCGCGCCCCTAGGCTTATATACACGATAGTGACCAGAACGCACAGCCCCGTCCCGTCTTGCACATCGTTCCGCCCATGGGTTGGTTCACGCGGCTTACTCGTCGCTGTCGGCGTGGGCGCGCACCCACAACTCACCGATGCGCGAGAGTCGCGTTCGGTAGGATTTCCCGCGTTCCTGCTGTTCGATGTAGCCTTTGCCACCGGGACCGAGGCGGTCTACGTTGTAGATGACCTTCGACCGGAAGGAGTCGGTGTACTCCTCGTTCATCTCGCGGGCGAGCGCCTCCGCGAGTTCGGAGACGGACCCGAACTCGCCGTGTTCGCCGAGTTTGAACAGGATGACTTCCTCGAAGGGCTTGACGTTCGAGAAGGACGCGACCGGGAGTTCGACGATGTGTCGGTCGTCGATTTGCTTCGCGCCGATTGTGGTTCCGCGCTCGTCGAACTCCGCCAGGAGGTCCGACGAACTCTCGATTCGCTCGCGGAGTCGCTCGTCGTCTATCTCGCCGGATTCGAGGATGTCTTCGAGGAGGTCACGCCCCGTGCGCAACTCCTCGGCGAGTTCGCTTTCGAGGTACTTCTCCGGGGCCGTGTAGTAGGTGTGGATGCGCTCGCGGTCGGCCTGCCGTTCGACCATAATCGAGTGCGCGGCGGTCGCGAAGGCAAAGGAGACCGGCCGCGGCATGGCGCTCACGTTGACCCAGACTTCGCCCGGTTCGTCGTCGTCGCCCCGGAGTTCGTCGTCGGCGTCGAGTTCCGCGTTGATGAGGTCGTACGCCTGCTCGAAGGCGGCGTCGTAGTCGTACACGTCGTCGACGACGACCCGGTGGGTCTCCGCGCCGAGGAGGTTCTGGAAGTCCTTTTCGAGTTTTCCAGAGAGGTCCTTCGAGTACTCGACGTTCGCCTCGCTCCCGACGGCCCCCTCCAGCAGGATGACGCGGTCGACGTCCAACTGGTCGCGAATGAGCGGCGCGATGAGTCGGTCGTAGTCGAACCCGACGGGAACGATGTGCGTCTGCATACGTTGAACGGTGGTGTGGCAGTTATAAAAATGGCCAGACTGTCGGTCGGTGAGCCGGGCGCTGGCGGTGTGTCTCTTCTGCACCGTGGAGTTCGAGGACCCGACGAACGACTCCACAGAGAGGCGAAGGAAAGTAATTTTATTGCTGACACTACTGCAGGTCGCCCATGGAACGAAACAAGGCGCTCACGGTGTACGTCATCCTCCCGTGTCTCCTGTTTGGGATTGTCTTCGTGGCCGCACTCACGAAGCTCTCTACCAGCGTCAGTCTCAACCAACTCCGCCTGTTGACGACCGCATTCGGTGTGGTCTTGACACTAATCGTCCACACGAAGAAAGACGAATTATCGAAGCAGTAAGTTCCGACCCACTCGTGAGACCACGATTCGACTGACAGTAATTCCACAGCAGATTCTCGTTGTCACATCTTCGCAGGGCTTCAATCGCCACTCCACCACTCCCACACCAACCAAACCCCAACTCCACCCACAAACGCCACTCCCAGATTCACCACCACGCCAACGACCCCAATCGCGACGACAAACGGGGACGCACCGACCCCAACCTCCCGAAGACTCGTCCGGCCTAACTGTACCCCAATAATCGCAAGTACGACGCCGAGCATCGAAACCGGGTACGCGGCCGCAACGTCCACGGCAAACAGGGCGACGAGCACGTATCCAACCCCCAACACCACGTTCGCGCCCGCAGTCCGGGCACCGAAGGCGTATTTCCCGGCAACCCCGCCGCTGCCGTGGCACATCGGAAGGCCGCCGAAGGGGACCGCGAGGAGGTTCATCACGCCCATGCTGGAGGCGAGTTCGTCGGCCGACACGTCGCGGTCGAAGTAATCCGAGAGGAGGACCGATGTCGCGAGGGCGGCGTTGCCGACGGTCATCGCCAACTGGGCGGCCGCCGCTTCGAACGCCGGGAGGGTGACAGTCGCGAGCGTGAACGTTGCAGGCGTGAACAGCGCGCTGTCGCCGAGCGACGGAATCGTGAGTCCGAGCGTTCCAACGTCGGACGCTGCAATCCCGGCACCGACCACGAGGACGGCGAGAGCGCTCAGATTCCAGCGCCGGGCGAGAGCCGCGAAGGCGGCGATGCCGACCGCAACACCGGCCAAAAGCGGGTCGCCGACACCCAGTTCGATGCCCGTCGAGAGGAGAACGAGTGCGACGCCGAACTGGACGCCGCGAACGACGGGCGCGCCGATGTAGTGGCTCAGTCGGCCGAGTGAGTTCGTTCGACCGATAGCGAGGAGGGTGACACCGAGAACGAGACCGGCGACGAGCGCCT
Source organism: Haloferax elongans ATCC BAA-1513 (assembly GCF_000336755.1). GTDB lineage: Archaea > Halobacteriota > Halobacteria > Halobacteriales > Haloferacaceae > Haloferax > Haloferax elongans. The sequence goes on from NZ_AOLK01000022.1 coordinate 321,379, forward strand.
CACCAGTGGTGACTGTCTCGGCGAGGAGGAGGGCCGCGAGCGCCTTCATCGGTTCGACCGAAAGCGGGGCCGCGTAGTACAGGCCCCACACGATCTGAAAGACACCGAACCAGACGAGGACGAGCGTCAGCGAGAGGTCGGTCAGCCGTGCGACGGCGACCACGATGGGGAGGACCGTAACCGAATCACCGACCGCACCGGTGAACTCGTTCCACGCGAAATCGACGGCGAGTTCGTCGCGATACGGCAGCGATACGGCCATCCAGACACAGTACGATGGATTCCTGCAAATATGTTTGCGTAACGATAGGTGTGCGCAGACAGAGTGAATTGAAACTGGATTCAGTTACTCCCACTTCGAGATGTCGAGGTGGACGCCGCCACGGATGAAGTCGATTCCCATGAAGACCATCATGGGGACGATTGTGACGATGGCCAGCGCGCCGAAGAAGACGTCTCCGCGCGTTCCACCGAGCTCTGGCGCAACGTTTGCGACCATCCCGATGCCGAAACAGAGGTATCCGAGGCCTGCGACGACGTGCCAGTCGAGCGATGCTGCTCCGACGCCGACCGAGTCGCGCAGTGCGGCGGTAATCAAGAGCAGTCCGGCCATGGCGAACCCGCCCATCCAGACCCATTGGTGGAGGTGTTCGGGCGAGCCAAAGAGTGCTATCGGGAGGGCGAGAACGACCATGTCGAACACGCCGAGTCCGAAGAGAAACCGTCGTTTCACACGGGTGACCTCACCCAGTGACGGTGTAAATCCACCGACATTATTGTGGCGCGTAAGTCGGCCTACCGCGCCTGCAACACTGCTTCCGTCGGTACTACCGCCGCGAACTCGCCGTTCAAATGCGCCAGCGCGGTTCGGTGCATCTCGTCGGCCGAGTAGGATTCGCCGTCCGGCCCCTCGCGGTCGAACGTCGCGGTCGCGTCGGACGGGAGATACACCTCGAATCCGAGGTTCTCGGCCATCCGCGTCGTCGTCGAGACGCAGTGGTCGGTCGTCAGGCCGCAGACGACGAGCGTGTCGTAGTCGCGCTCGCGGAGCCATCCTTCGAGGTCGGTGCCGATGAACCCGCTGTTGACGTGTTTCGTGAACACCGGTTCGCCCTCGACGGGTTCGGCTTCGGGCTTCCAGTCGAAACCTTCGCCATCGCTGCGGAGCGGTGAGTCGGGTTCTGTGGACTCATGGCGGACGTGCACCACGGGAGCGTCCACGCCGCGCCATGCCGCCAGCAAGTCGGCGATACGGGTTTCCATTTCGGGGTTGTTTCTGTCACCCCAGCCCGGCGCGTCGAAGCCGACCTGCATGTCGATGCAGACGAGCACAGCGTCCTCGGGGAGTTCGAGCCCCGGTGTCGGTGTGGTGTCGTCGTCAGCCATCAGTCGTCCGCCGGTGCCATCGGCACCTTCGGGTGCTCGCGGGTGATTCGAATCGGGCACTCGTCGGGGGCCTGTGACTCGTCCGAGGAGAACATGTACTGCGGCCACTCACGGTCGCCGTCGACGCCCCAGTCGCCGAGGTCGGCGTGGGGACAGACGCCGTCGTACTCTTCGATGCGGTCCTGAATGACCGCACGAGCTTTCTGTCCGGCCTCGGTGTCGGCAGTGATGCCATCGAAGAGCGGTCGGGGCTGGAACGTAATTTCGAGGCCCCACGGACAGTAGCGACTCAGTCGCTCGTCGTAGAACGGCGCGCGCGTCGTCGGGAAGATAGGCTCGCCGCCGAAGCAGAACTCCCACGTCGGGGTGTCGGGGTCGGTGGGGATGTCTTCCGGCCACGGTTCGGGGTCGTTGACGTGGAGGAACTGCAGGATGTGCCACAGACGCTCGTGATAATCGGCCTCCGTCAGGTCCTCTTCGGGTGGCTTGAAGAACGTGACGAGCGAGCACGCGTCCGAGTAGTCTCGATACACGTCGAGGTACTCGAGCAGGTTGTCGCGAAGCGCCAGCAGGGCGTCTTTGTCCGTCGAGGACTCGACGAACGTGTAAAGTGCGTCGCCGTTGCGCTCGGATTCGACCCCGAAGTAACACGGGAATGGTGCACCGTCGCGCTCGCCGAGCATCGTCTCGCGGAACGTCTCGTAGTGCTTCACCGCCCACTCGGGGAGGTCGCCATCGTCGATGCGGCGGCGGAGCACGTCCTGTTCCATGAGCACTTGCAGTCCCGACTCGTTCATGCGCGGGAGTTGGCGTGTGACGATTTGAGAGTTCGGGTTTACTACCCGAATCACCCCCTCGAAACGACGGGTGTTTGTCGACGTCGACTCAGAGCTGTCGGTCCATTTTCAGGTACCGCGTCTCGTAGCCCGCTGCTTCGTAACACGCCTGTGCCGTCTCGTTGCGGGTGTGGACAGACAGCTCCGCGTGTTCACACCCGCGTCTCTCGCCCCACTCGTGTGCCCGTTCGAGAAGTGCCGTCCCCAGACCACTACCACGAGCGTCCGGCTCGACGTACAGTTCAGTCACCTTCGCCGTCGCCCCGCGGTCGAACACTGGCGGTGACTCCGAGTACGAGACAGTCGTGTACCCCGTCTGCGACCCATCGGTTTCGGCAACGAACGTCTGTACGTCCTCGTCCGCAAGCTGCGCCTGACGATACGCGAGTGCATTGACTCGGACGTACTCGTCACCGGCGAGGGCGTCGTACTCGTCGAGGTCACCCATCTCAGTGGCGAACGGGAGCCAGAGGTCGTCGACGAACGTGGGGACCTCGTCGGGTCGAAGGGGCCGGACGTCCATTGGTCTTCGACCACTCGACTGTGTGTCAAAAATCTATTGTTTCTCTCGATGAACGGCGACGGTTCGCTTATTCGATTTCGAGACTGCCGGACCCGCCGCCATCGCCGCCGTCTTCGTCCCACTCCAGTTCGAACTCGATACTCAGTTCGCCCGGACGGCCGGTCGGTCCCTCGCGTTCAGCTTTCACCTCGAAGGTCGGCGAGGTGGGTGGGTCGAGCGTCACGGACTGGTCGCCAGCGGTCAGCGTAATCGAATCGCCGGCGTCGAGTTTGTCGGCGACGGTTCGGAGGTACGATGCGATGTCCGCGCGCGACTGCTTGCTCTCGGATTTGAAGAGGACTTCTTCAGGCATAGAACAACAGACGGCGTCCGAGGAGATTAATCCTCCCCCGCCTCCCAATTCGGAGGAACGCGAGGGTGTTTGTGGTCGCCGACCTCAGTCGGCGCGAATTCCCTCAGAGAACCGCTGTTGGTTCTCTTCGGGGGCAGCGACAGTGAGCACGGAGACGCCGACGGTCAACAGCGCCGAGAGGAGCATGCCCCAGAGGGCGAAGTCCCACGTGAGGTACGTCGCGCCGAAGAGCGTCACACCGGCAAGGTCTACAGGCGGGACGAACACGTGCGCGAGGTAGAACGCCTGACTCCCGATGATACCGGCGAACATCCCCGAGCGCGTCGTCTTCGGCCAGTAGAGTGCAACGATAACGGGGAGCGCCATCTGTGCGAACCCGCCGAATGCAGTGTCACCGACTTCGACGAGCGTTCCGGGGCGGAACAGGCTGGCGACGAAGGTCAGCGTCGCGAACACGGCGACGCCGATGCGGGCGAGCCACGCTTCGCGGGCGTCGGTCGCACTCGGATTCACGAACGGCCGGTAGAGGTCACGCGTGAAGTACGACGACCCCGAGAGAAGCATCGAATCCGACGAGGACATCATCGCCGCCATCGCGCCGGCGACGACGAGCGCAGCGAACCAGACCGGCGTGTACTCGTTGAGCAGGACTGGCAGGACGTTCGCGCCCTCGGGAACGGAGATACCGAGCCCGGCAGCCCACGTCCCGAGGAGGAACGCTGGCACGAACAGCAAGACGACGAGCACGGGCCACAGCGCGAACGAGCGCTTGAGAACCTTGCCGGACTTGGCGACGAAGAAACGCTGGTTTATCTGCGGGAACATCGCCACGCCGAAGGCGATAGTGACGGCGGTGGAGATGATGAACTGCGGCGAGTACAGACCGCCGCCGAGTGCGAGGAATTCGGGTTTGTTGGTCGCGAGCGCGTTCGAGAGCGCGGTTGGCCCGCCAGCCGCGACTGCGACCCACCCGACGGCGAGCCAGACGACACCGAGCATGAACAGCCCTTGGAGCGTGTCAGTCCACGCGACGCCGCGGAGTCCCGCGATGACGACGTAAGCAATCATGAACACCGTGATTCCGGCGGCACCCGCCCAGTAGGGAATGGCACCGTTCGTGAGGCCGACGATAGCCTCGCCAGCACCCATCTGCTGGAGCATCACGTACGGGAAGAGCCAAAAGAGGCTGATTCCGGCGACCAAGGCGCGGAGGCGCTTGGACCCGAAGCGGTCGCCGAGCATCTCGCCGAGCGTGACGTAGCCGTGGACCTTGCCGACGAGCCACTGCTTGTAGCCGACGACGTACCAGAGGATGGCGAAGAGCACACCGTCCATGACGCCCATGACCAGAATCCACTCCGGTCCAGCGCGGAACGCGAGGTCCGGCCCGCCGAAGAACGTGAAGGCCGAAAGCAGCGTCGCGAACGTCGTGAACAGCAGGACGACGGTGCCGATAGAGCGCCCTGCGAGGTAGTAATCCTCGGCGTCACTGCTGGTCAGTCGGTAGGCGAGTAGCCCGATAGCGAGCGCGACTACCAGGTACACGCCGACGACGCCGAGTTGGATGCCGAGCGCGGAGACCATCAGTTGCTCACCTCGCCCATCCCGCGGTCCCACGCCCGGCGCGTGAACAGGTGGAAGACCGCAGCAGTCAGTAACATCCAGCCGATGTGCCACCAGAGCCACAGTGGGAGGCCAGCGAACACGCGGCTATCGCCCCAGAGAAACCACGGGACGGCGAGCGCCACGAGGACTGCGAAAGTCGCAATCCAGAGGTAATCGGTGCGCGTTCTCGTCATTACTGGAAACGATAGTTGATAACCGGACGTAAATGTTACTCTATTCTCCTACGTCGGGAGCTACTGAAGAAGAATTTTCTTCAATCGTCTACGTCGAACTTCCCTGCTCGTCCAGTGTGGTGGAAACAATTTCCTCGATGCGGGTCGAGGAACCCGTATGGAATTCGGGATTCAGCTCTATTCACTCCGAAATCTCGGAGAATCGACAGCCCAACTGGTCGAGCGTGCTGCCGACGCCGGGTTCGACGGGGTCGAGTTCGCAGGGCTCGACGACACCGATGCGATTCGAGCGAGTCTTTCGGAGACGGGACTCGACGCGCCCGCCGCCCACGTCCCAATCGAGGAGTTGGAGTCCGACCTCGACGCGGTGTGCGAACAGTACGGGGAACTGGGAGTCGAGACGCTCGTCGTCCCGTATCTTCCACCGGAAGACTTCGCCGACGCCGACTCGGTAGACGAGACAGCACGCCGTCTCGACGACTTGACTGCCCGGTGTGACGACCGAGGAATCAGGCTCCTCTATCACAACCACGAGCACGAACTCCGGTCAGTCGACGGTGGACCCGCCTTGGACCGACTGGCCGACCACTCAGGCATCGGATTCGAACTCGACCTCGCATGGGTTCTGGCCGCTGGCTACGACCCGGTCAGCTATCTGACGACGTATGCCGACCGGACGCCGCTTGTCCACCTCAAAGACGTGGTCATCGATTCCGCGGCCGAGCGCGGCGGGCGTCCCGTCCCACTCGGTGAGGGCGAACTGGACATCGACAACTGTCTGGCCGCCGCAGCCGACGCCGAGTTCGTCGAGTGGGTCATCGCGGAACACGACGACCCAGACGACCCAGCAGAGTTCTGTCGAGACGCCGGCGAGACGTTCGCTACCTACCGATAGAGCGCTGTTACGAAGGAAATTACCGAGCCGACACACCAGCCGCGATAGATATTTCCCTGCAGCACAATTTATATAACGACGTTCGCAGGAGCGACCTGCAACAGCATCATCACCATCATCATCACACCACCCCCTGCAGGGGGGTTTCACCAATGGACGACACCGCAAAATACCTCATCCACGCTTCAATCTCCGCCGATGGAGTTGTCGAACGGAGCGACGTGGTCGGCGCCGTCTTCGGGCAGACCGAAGGGTTGCTCGGCGACGAACTCGACCTCCGTGACCTCCAGCAGTCCTCCAAAGTCGGACGTATAGACGTACAGATAGACTCCGAAAACGGCCACTCGTTCGGCCAGATGACCATCGCGAGCAGTCTCGACAAGGTCGAGACAGCCATCCTCGCGGCCTCGCTGGAGACGCTCACCCGCGTCGGCCCCTGTCAGGCGGCCATCGAGGTCACGAGTATCGAAGACGTTCGCGAGGCGAAACGCCGCAAGGTCGTCGAGCGGGCGAAGGAACTCCTCACCGAATCCTTCGACGACACCGTGATGTCCTCGACCGAAATTCTCGAAGAGGTCAAAGAGAGTGTCCGCGTCGAAGACATCTCCGAGTACCACGGACTTCCGGCCGGACCACGTGTCACCGACTCCGACGCAATCATCGTGGTCGAAGGCCGTGCCGACGTGCTGACGCTCCTCCGCTTCGGCATCAAGAACGCCGTCGCGGTCGAGGGGACGAACGTCCCCGACGCAGTCGCATCGCTCACCCAGGACCGGACAGTCACCGCCTTCCTCGACGGCGACCGCGGGGGGGAACTCATCCTTCGGGAACTCGCACAGGTCGGCGACGTGGACTACGTCGCGTTCGCACCAGACGGGCAGTCGGTCGAAGACCTCGACCGGAGCGACGTGCTCCGGTCTCTTCGGAACAAGATTGCCTTCTCGGCACTGCCGGACGACGGCGACTTGCGGGCGGCTGTCGCAGCCGCTGGCGACGCGTCGGGCGTGCATTCAGACTCACGACCGGAGTCACCAGGTCCTGACGACACGTCGGCCGCCTCAACCTCCGACACATCCGCCGCCCCGAGTACCGACGCATCCGCTACCTCGACCACCGATGCGACCACCGAGACAGAATCGGATAACAGCGGAACGATAACCGTCGAAACGACGAGCGAGCCGCCGAACGCCACAGCAGAGGAACCGATTCCGAAACCGGAGGTCCTCGCCGGTGCACCGCCGGAGGCTGCCACCACAGCTGAGACGACCGCCGACGAACAGGTTCCGGAATCGAAGTCGCTCGCCGACCACGTGCGCGAAGTCGTCACCGAAGAGAGTGGCCGCGCTCGCTTCCTCGACGACGAACTCGACCTCCTCGAAGAAGTCGCAGTCGAAGCAGTGTACGACGCGCTCGAAGACATCGAATCGGTGCCGTTGCTCGTGGTCGTCGACGGCGAAACGAGTCAGAAACTCGTCGATATCGCGGCCCAGCGCGGCGTCGAGCACGTCGTCGGGCGTTCTATCGGAGAGTTCGTCAAAAAGCCCGTTAGCGTCCGCGTCAGAACGGCTGACCAGCTGCTCGCCTGAGACGACTCATCGCTGGTCGGGCGAGTCGGACACGAGCCGAATCGCGTCGGCGTCCTCGAACGCGTCGGCGACGCGCCCATCGTGGCGAAATCCGAGAGCCTCGTAACACGCTCGGGCGGCTTCGTTGTCGGGATGCACCAACACGGTGAGCGACGCGTCTCCTCGCCGGGTTCGGAGTGCATCGACCAGCGCGGTGGCACGCCCCTCGCGTCGTGCATCGGGTGAGACTGTGAGTTCGGCAATGTGGTCGCCGGTGGCGAGAAGATACCCGACCGGGCGGTCAGCAGTATCGACAGAGACGAGAACTGTCCCGACCGCTGGCCACGCATCGAGAAGTTCGGGCGACGGCTCAGAGATGAGTCGCTGGAGCGACGAGAGAGCCGAGCGGTCGCCCGGACGCGCAGGTCTCACAGGCACAGTTACAGCGGAAGCCACGCAACGACGGCTGCCAGCGCCCCGGCGAGGGTCGCGAGGAAGTTGACCGCCTGGTTGCCGAGGCCGGAGCCTTCGACGGTCGCGCCGAGGAGGCTGTCGACTGTCATGCCCGCAACGCCGCCGACGAGCACCGCGAGTGCAGCAGGCTCAGTCGAAAGCGGCAACAGGACGTACGCGAGCGCGGCGACGAGTGCCGAACCGACGATACCGGCGACTTCGCCCTGCCACGTGACACCGCCGTCGGTTCCCGGGGGAACGGGCTTGAACGTCGTGATGAGCCGCGGGTTATCGAACAGGCCGCCGATTTCGCTGGAGAGCGTGTCACTCATCGCGGCGGCGACGGAGCCGCCGAACGCGAGGATGAAGAGGTTGCTACCGAGATTGTGCCCCATAGTCTGTGTGGCAGCGTAGCCGACGACCGCGACGAGCGACACCGCAGAGTTGCCGAGGACGTTGCCCGTCCCGCGAGCCCCTTCGTTCTTCTCTGCGACGCCGCGTTCCGCCTTGTGGTCGTAGCGGAACTTGGTGGCGAGGCCGCCGATAGAGAAGAACGAGACGAGGACGATAGCCCAGCCGAACCCGCCGAGACCGATGGCAACCAAGAGGAGAAGGACGCCCGTGAGCATCCCGGCGAGTGACGCGGTTCCGAGCGCGTAGGCGGCATAACCGAGTGCGACCGTCAGCGCGATGGAGATGCCGGTCTGGGTGGGTGAGACGGGGCCTGCGAGGACTTCGACACCCCACAGGACGAACCCGACGGTAATCATGACCAGCGGGTCGTCGCGCTCGTAGAAGGCCGTTCGGAGGAGTGCAGCGACGAGAGCGCCCAGTGCTGCGACGAACGTAAACCGAGCGAGCGGCGCTGGCGCTCCCGTCACGTTGGCGACGGCCAATTGGCCGACAGTCGCGGCCACGAGTCCCGCGCCGACAAATCCGGCGGTCTGCAAGAACTCGTCGTCGAGGCGAGCGTCAGCCAGTCGCCCTCCGAGGTTCCCGTAGGCGAGTACCAACACGGCAGCGACGAACGCCGTGAGTGGCATCTTGACCCGGGGGACCGTCGCGAGAAGTGCCAGTCCGGTCGCGGCGAGCGCGAATCCGGCCAGTCCGTTGAGACGGCCGTCCTCGCGGTCTCCCGGTCGCGCGAACAGCTCGAACAGCGGCCCGTCGTCGATGACGAAGGCCGCCAAGAGCGCGACTGCGGCGAACGGTGCAAACGCGGCCGAGCCGAGACTGGGGGCCGCGAGGGCCAACGTCCCGACAACCGCGAATCCACCCGCTCGCCGTAGTGTGGAAGTCACATCGTTCGGTTTCCCCGACGCGCACTTAACCCTCCCGACATCGGTGACTTCGGGGACGGCTCCCACGGCGAACCCGAAGCATTAGGGGCGTCCGCGGCGCGACGACATCGTGTGGGACTGTACGACTACTACCTCGCCCTCCGGTTTCGATTCGACAGTGCCGACACCCCGGACCACGTCGCGGTCGTCATCACCGAACGCGACCTGTTAGAACAGGGTGCCTACGACACGCTCGCCGAGTTCCTCGACTGGGCGTTCGAGCACGGCACCGAGCGCGTCACCGTCTCCGTGAGCGTCCTCGACGAAGCAGTGATTCCGACTCTCTCGCGCGAACTCCGCGATATCGAGAGTCCCCATCCCGTCGCAGTCCGCGAACCCGGCGACACCGAACGCGTCGACGAACCCGTACAGGTGAACATCGGCCTCGGTGGCAAACGCGAGTTCGCAAACGTCGTTCGGTCGTTGGCCGAAGAAGTCGACGACGGCGAGTTGGACCCCGACGACATCGACGCCGAAGAGGTCGAAGAGCGTCTGGTGTTCCCCGACGAACCCGATTTGGTCGTCAAGACCGGCGCAGAGCGCCTCTCGGACTTCATGATTTGGCAGTCGGTGTATGCAGAACTGTACTTCACAGACGTGAACTGGCGGGACTTCCGAAAGCGGGACTACCTGCGGGCGTTGCGGGATTATCAGGACAGACAGCGGAGATTTGGGCGGTAGGCCGAACTTCGCGTCGGCTTCGTCGGCGAGGTGAGGTGGGCGATAGTCGAGATGTCTTCGCAGGGAAACAAAGACACACATATACTTGTTACTACATTGTCTTTTTCGTATGGACGCCCTCCAGACCGAGCACCCGACCAAGTGGGTGAAAAGAGAGGATAGTATTTTTCCACTCACCTTCCTCTTCGTGCTCTTGCTCGGCCCTCCACTGGAACCGATACAGTGGGAGTGGGTCGTCGTCGGTGCAATTCTCGTGTTTCCGTGGTTGTACGCCGAATTCCAATTCGATGACTGGCGGTCGTGGCTCCCGTCTGTGGTCTTTTGTGCGACGATACTCTTGTTCGGCCCGCAATACGAGGGCGTGGCTATCTCGCTATTCGGAGGAGTAAGCGCTGGGATGCTTGGTATGTCTGGCTGGAGAGCCTACAGACGACGGATTCGCTCTGCGCCGACACAGAGACACCGTCCTCGATAGTCTGCAATCGAATCCTCGAGCGTCTACACTGGATAACACAAACGCGCATCTGAGTTTACAGAAAGCACATCGTTAGGTAGCTGACAGTTGTACTATGAATCGGCGCGAACTACTTGCGCTGTCGGGTGCCCTCGCCGCCGCGACGCTGTCCGGGTGTACCGGCAGTGGGCAGGCAGACCCGACGACGCAGACCGACGCGGATACCACGACAACACCACCGACAGAGATGACCATGACACCGGCAGACGAACCCCCGGCTGGCGAGCCGAGTGTAGACGACGAGCGATTGGCCGCGCTCGCGTCCGGGAACGCCGAGTTCGCCCTCGATTTACACGCGCACCTCGCCAGCCAAGACGACGGAAACCAGTTCCTCTCACCCTATAGCATCTCGGTCGCGTTGGCGATGACTTACGCTGGCGCTCGGGGTGAGACGCGCAAGCAGATGGAAGAGGTCCTCCACTACACCCTCGGCGAGGATATCCATCCGGCGTTTTCTGACCTCCAGAGTGCGCTGGAGAAACGCGAGACTGCCACCGGCCCCGGGAGCGAAGAGGAATTGGATGCCTTCCAACTGGCCGTGGCGAACGCACTTTGGGGGCAAGAAGCGTACTCCTTCTCCGAGGACTTCCTCGCGTCGCTGGAGGAACACTACGGCGCAGGGTTGCAGCGAGCGGACTTCGCAAACAACCCTGACGACGAGCGAAAACGTATCAACGACTGGGTTGCTGACCAGACCGAAGATCGAATCGAGAACCTGCTGCCAGCAGGGTCTATCACCCCGGATACAGCCCTCGTGCTCACCAACGCCATCTATTTCATGGCGAACTGGGAGCACAAGTTCGACCCCAAGAAGACCCAAGACGGGACGTTCACCGCGCTGGATGGTTCGGAATCGACGGTTCCGATGATGCAACAGGACCTCAGGACGAACTACGCATCGCTCCCCGGCGCAGAGGCCGTTGAGTTGCCCTACGTGGGTGGAGACGTTTCGATGGTGTTGATTCTCCCCGACGAAGGCACCTTCGAGGAGTTCGAAAGGAACCTCGATGCGAGCCAACTATTCGGCATCTTCGACGAACTGAGCGACGCGGAGGGGACGCTCGTGTTCCCCAAATTCGAATTCAAGACGAAAGTCCAACTGAAAAAGGCGCTTTCGGACCTCGGGATGCCCGTCGCGTTCGAGAGGGCTGCCAACTTCAGCGGGATGTCCGCGGACGGCCAGCAAAACCTCAAAATCGACGATGTGCATCACGAGGCGTTCGTCTCAGTGGACGAAGAGGGGACCGAGGCGGCAGGTGCAACAGCAGCGGTCATCGGGTTTACCTCGCTCCCGCCGTCGTGGGGCGAACTCCGATTCGACCGCCCGTTCCTCTTTGCGATTCGTGACCGGCTGACCGACGCGGTGCTCTTTCTCGGCCGGGTCGTCGACGCCGGGGCGGCGCAAGGAAGCGAGTAACGCCAGCGAAGCGATAACACAAACGCCCATCTGAGTTTACAGAAAACACATTGTCGGACGAGTGAAATCACCAGTATGAACCGGCGCGAACTACTTGCGCTGTCGGGTGCCCTCGCCGCTGCGACGATAGCGGGATGTACCGGTGACGGACAGGGAGGTCCGACGACCCAAACTGACACAGAGACCACGACAGCGCCGCCGACACAGACGACCGAAGAACCGACAGGGGAACCGCCCACGGGCGAACCAAGCGTGGACGACGAGCAGTTAGCTGCGCTCGCGTCCGGGAACGCCGCATTCGCCCTCGACCTGCACACGCATCTCGCCAGCCAAGATGGCGGCAACCAGTTCCTTTCACCCTACAGCATCTCAGTTGCACTTGCGATGACCTACGCCGGTGCCCGGGGAGACACCCGCAAGCAGATGGAAGAAGTACTCCACTATACCCTCGGCGAGGATATCCATCCGGCCTTTTCTGACCTGCAGGCCGCGCTGGAGCAGCGACAGACTGCGATGGACCCCATCGACGGGTCCGAAGTGGACGCCTTCCAACTGGCCGTGGCAAATGCGCTGTGGGGTCGGGAGGGCTATCCCTTCTCCGAGGACTATCTCGCGTTGCTGGAAGAGTACTACGGGGCTGGACTCCGGGAAGCAGACTTCACCGGCGACCCCGACGGCGAACGAAAGCGCATCAACGGCTGGGTCGCTGATGCAACCGAAGACCGCATCGAAAACCTGCTGCCAGCGGACGCCATCTCGCCGCAGACGGTGCTCGTGCTCACCAATGCTATCTACTTCATGGCCGAGTGGTTGCACAAGTTCGACCCCGAGAAGACCACCGATGGGACGTTCACCGCGCTGGATGGGTCCGAATCGACCGTCCCGCTCATGCGACAGGAGTTGAAGACCCAGTACGCGGACCTTCCCGGTGCGCAGGCCATCGAACTCCCCTACGTCGGCGAGGAGGTGTCGATGGTGCTCATTCTCCCCGACGAAGGAACCTTCGAGGAGTTCGAAAAGAACCTCGACGCGAGCCAATTGTTCGGCATCTTCGACGAACTGGGCACCAGTATCGGAGAGCTCGTCTTCCCCAAATTCGAGTTCGAGACCGAGGTGCAACTCTCGAAGGCGCTTTCGGACCTCGGGATGCCTGCCCCGTTCGGTGCGGGTGCCGACTTCAGCGGAATGGTCGCGGGAGGCGACGCCGGGCTCCACATCGACGAAGTGTTCCACAAGTCGTTCGTCTCAGTGGACGAGGAAGGAACCGAGGCCGCCGCCGCGACTGCCGTGCTCGTCGAAGAGTCACTGCCGCCGTCGTGGGGTGAACTCCGATTCGACCGGCCGTTCCTCTTCGCGATTCGCGACCGGCCGACAGACGCGGTGCTCTTCCTCGGTCGGGTCGCCGACGCTGGAAACGCACAGGGAAGCGAATAAGCTTCTAGTACCAGTCTCAGCCCAGGAATCCTCAGTCAGCAGACTTCTCGGTTCGAGACTCTTGTGTCCGCCGCTCCAACTCGGCGGAGACCTCGTCTGCCCCCGAGGAGGGGAGTTGCCCGCGTAGCCGCCCGGAGACGGCACGCGCGTCTGCTAACTCCACTTCGGCGACGGCGCGAACCAGCGCCACGGCGCGCTCGGTCCGGGTTCGCTGCCACGACTTCTCCCGCGACTCGTAGGTTCGAATCCCGCGGAGGAAGTCGATTTTCGAGAACTCCGGCCAGAAGGGCGCACAGAAGTAGACGGCCGCCTCGTTCCCGTTGGCGTGCCACGGCAGGAAGTTCGAGGTCCGTTCGTCGCCGCCAGTGCGGATGATGAGGTCCACGTCTCGAACCGTTTTCCGAGAGAGGCGCTCGTCGACTGCCTCTACGTCGACGTCCGCCGGGTCGATGGTCCCGGACTCGACTGCGCGACACACGTCTCGCGCCGCGCTGAGGAGTTCGGCTCGGCCGCCGTAGGCGAGTGCGATGTTGAGCGTGAAGCCGTCGTAGGCGGCGGTTCGCGACTCGGCGTACTCGACGGCGTCTCGGACGCGGTCGGGCAGCATGTGGACCTCGCCAATCGCGCGGACCGAGACTTCGCGCTCGTGGACGCGGTCCGCGTCGGCGAAGTCGTACAACTTCTGTTCGATGAGGTCGAAGAGCGCTTCCTGCTGTTCGGGCGGTCGGTCGAAGTTCTCGGTCGAAAAGGTATAGAGCGTGAGTTCTTCGATACCGAGTTCTTCACACCATTCGAGCACCTGCTCTGTCGTCTCAGCCCCCGCCCGGTGACCGTCTGAGGCGTCGTCGCCGTGCTTTCTGGCGTAGCGACGATTTCCGTCCTGAATTATCGCGACGTGGGTCGGTCCGTCTCCGATTTCACGCCGGAGAACGCGCTCGTACGCGCGCCGAAAACCACGTCGAACCCACCCAAGCATATTCGATGAGTAACCTGCGTGACGTATGTTTCTTGTGGGTTCGAACGCACCCGTGTCCTGCCCGACAGATTCTTGTCCAAATTCGTGAATATACAGACGTTATGGCGGACACCACGCTCGCCCAGTTCGAGGCGACAGTGGCAGGCCCATCGTTCGAGCGTGCACAATCGGCGGTCGTCACGCTCACGCCCGATGCGCTCGTTGTGAAGTCACCCGACGGGCAGAGCGTGTCGATTCCGCTGTCGGTCGTATTCGACTTCGTCGTTCGCATCCCCGACGACGGCGAGACAGAGCGTGAACTCGTCGTCGGAACGACCCAAAACGACCAGCAGAAAATCGTCTCAATCGGCGGTGACGAGGACACTATCGGCCGGTTCCGAGTGCTCTTCGTCAAGGCACTGCTCGCGGATGCCTCGTGTGTCGTTACGGTCGACGAGACCTGCAAATCTGGGTCGCTGGCAGTTACGCGAGAGGGCGTCGCGGTCGACTGCGATGGTCGGACTGCCCGCCTCCGGTACGAGAGTATCACCCGAATTAGCCGCGAAGAGCAGGCGGTCGTGCTCGGTGCTGACTCGGGGTCGATAGCGGTCGCATTCGAGCAGGCTCGACACCGAAACCTGTTCATCAGGCACCTCCAGACGACGCCGTCTGTGGAACTCGAATCGACGCACAGACCGACTGTCGTCGTCGTCGACGACGAACCGAACCTCGCGGAGTTGGTCTGCCATCGTCTCTCAGCGCTCGCCGACGGATACGACTACGTCGCGTACGACGACCCGAACGAGGCGCTCGAAGCGGTCCAACACGACGACGTGGACTGCTTCGTCAGCGACTACTCGATGCCCAAAATGAACGGGTTGGAGTTGCTTCGCCGCGTTCGCGACCGCGATGCCAGCCTCCCGTTTATCCTCTACACCGGTCGTGGGAGCGAGACTATCGCGGCAGACGCTATCGGAGCGGGCGTGACAGATTACGTCCCCAAGTCGATGGGCGACGAAGGCTACGCGCGCCTCGCACGGCGAATCGAGACAGTCGTCTAAATCGGGGCGAATCGCCACCCGTTTGTACCTCCCCGAGAAGAGTCAATCATGAGTGAGACCATCGACGAGGACCTCTACAAGCGCACGCTCGCGCTCATCGAACCGGGCGACATCGAACTCGTGGGAGCTATCATCCACACCGACCTCTCCGGGCAGGAAGACCTCGAAATGCAGGAGTTGACCGTCTCGATTAACGAGATTATCTCCGGACACGCTGACAAAGGTGAGGCGTGGATTTACGCCGGAAACGACGACACGGACTTCTCGTCGAACCAGTTCCAGGGCCTCTCGGTCGACGACGACGAGTTCGTTTGGGAGTGCCAGCAACTCCTCCGCAACGGGACCTTCGACCTCGTGTTCTACTACGAGGCGACCGCCGACCACGACGCCATCGTCGAGGACCTCGCCGACCTCGACCACGTCGACCGCGTCACGCCCGTTCCCTGAGCCGGTTTTTCGGGACTGTCCGACTCTCGCGGCGGTCTCTCCCTTCTGAGAACAAGCGAGGCGTTTATTCCCCTCGCATCCCGAGACACCTCTATGAAACAGGCGGACGCGGAACTTTCTCCTCTCGACCGCGCCATCGTCAACGCCTTCCAGGGTGGCTTCCCCGTCGTCGAACGCCCCTTCGAACCCGCCGCCGCAGCGCTTCGCGAGCGGGGAGTGGACGTGAGTGCAACGGACCTCTGTGAACGCGTTCGAACGCTCGACGAAGACGGAGTCCTCTCGCGGTTCGGAGCACTCGTCAACGCCGAGGAAATCGGCGGAACGGCGACCCTTGTCGCCATGCACGCACCGCCGGAGCGGTTCGACGAAGTGGCCGAACAGGTAAACGCACACCGCGAAGTCGCGCACAACTACGAACGCGAGCACCCGCATCTGAACATGTGGTTCGTCGTCTCCGTCGCCGACGAAGCCCGCGTCGACGAGGTACTGGGCAAAATCGAGGATGAGACCGGCCAAGAGACCTACAACATGCCGAAGCGCCACGAGTTCCACGTCGGCGCGAAGTTCCTCCTCGATGGTCCCGTCCCCGACGGCGACCTCGACCTCTCGCATCTCGGCCCCGACGTGGAACCGACCGACGAACGAACCATCACGCCCGACGAGCGCGACCTTGTCTTAGAGATTCAGGGCGGACTCCCGATTACGGAGACGCCGTACGCCGACGTCGCCGACGCGCTCGGACAGGACACCGAGTGGGTCGTCGAGACCATCAAGCGCTTCAATCTGGAGGGAAAGGTGCGCCGCGTCGGCGTCATTCCGAACCACTACGCGCTCGGCTACTCCGAGAACGGCATGACAGTCTGGAACGTTCCCGACGACCTCGTGATGGAGGTCGGCCCCGAAATCGCCGCCCTCGACTTCGTCACCCACTGTTACCGTCGCCCCCGGCACGAGGGCGTCTGGCCGTACAACTTCTTCGCGATGACCCACGGCCGGTCGGAAGCAGAAAGCGAGGAACGCATCGAGCGCGTTCGCGAAGTCATGGGCGAGTACTGGGAGGTTGGCGACGACGACTGGGACACCCTCTTTTCGACGCGAATCCTGAAGAAGACGGGAATCAGACTGGACGAACGAGCAGCAGCGAACACGGAGTGAGATGATTCCACTGGTGCACGACTTCGGCGGTGAGACCATCCTCGTGTTTGGCGGCGGCCCGGTCGGTGCCCGCAAGGCCCGTCGGTTCGCCCGCGAAACGCGAACTGTCGTCGTCAGTCCCGACTTCGCCGACCGCGACTTCGGCGACGCAGAACTCGTCCGGGCGGCACCAGACCCAGACGACGTGACAGACTGGGTCGACCGTTTCGAACCCGCACTGGTCGTCGCCGCGACGAGTGACACCGACGTAAACGACGCTATCGTCGCCGCTGCCCGCGACGCAGGGGCACTGGTCAACCGTGCCGACCGGAGCGGTGAGCGAGATGCTGGAAGCGTCGTCGTGCCCGCCACAGTCGACGACGGCGACGTGTCGGTTGCGATTACGACGGGCGGGGCGAGTCCGGCGTTGTCGAAGCACCTCCGCGAGCGTATCGAAGCAGAACTCGACGGTGCGGGCGCGATGGCCGAGTTGACTGCCGAGATTCGGGCCGACCTCAAAGCGTCCGACATGTCACCGACAGAGCGCCGTGATGCGGTTCGCGCCGTGGTTCGGGACCCGTCAGTTTGGAAGGCTTTACGTAGTGGGGACGCAAACCCCCGGCGAGAGGCAGCGCGCGTGATTAAGGACACACAGCGAGGTGAGTTATGAGGAGCGCGGGTGTCATCTCCGGCGTCAGCGTCGCCCACGACCGGGCGAGCGTCCAGGAGATAGAGTGCGCTTCCGAAGACGACGTACAGACCGTCGTCGATTACCTCCTCGCACAGGAGGGCGTCACCGAGGCGTTTTCGCTACAGACGTGTAACCGTGCCGAGGCGTACGTCGTCACCGAGGACGCCGCCGACGGCCGCCGCGCGCTGGACGACTTCGCCCCCGAGGTTCGCGATGGGGGCGTCAGACACATGGACCACGAAGAGAGCCTTCGCCACCTCATGCGCGTCTCGGCGGGGCTCGAATCGCTGGTCCTCGGTGAGGACCAGATTATCGGGCAGGTGAAAGCCGCCATCGAGGCGTCTCGCGACGTCGGCGGTATCGGTCCGATGCTCGAAGACGCGCTGCTGAAAGCAGTCCACGTCGGCGAGCGCGCACGTAACGAGACGGCAATCAACGAGGGAGCGGTCTCGCTCGGCAGCGCGGCTGTCCGGCTTGCACGCTCGGAACTCGACGACCCGATGGAAACGGCTCAGACTCTCGTCGTCGGGGCGGGCGAGATGGGTACCCTCGCGGCACAGGCCCTCGCGTCCGCGGACGTGGCCGAATTGGTGGTCGCAAACCGCACGGTCGCCCGCGCCGAGAGTCTCGTCGAAGACCTTCCGGGTTCGACCGAGGCGACGGGCCTCGATACTATCGAGTCGGCTATCGCTGCGGCCGACCTCGTCATCACCGCGACCAGCAGCCCTGACTACGTCGTCGAGGCGGCAACGCTCGCCGACGCGGGCGAGACGATGCTCATCGACATCGCCCAACCGCGGGACGTCGACCCGGCGGTCGACGACCTCACGGACGTGATCGTCCACGACATCGACGACCTCGAAACCGTGACCGACCAGACCGAGGTCCAGCGCGAACGCGCTGCACAGCAGGTCGAAGTCATGATAGACGAGGAGTTCGACCGGCTCTTGGCCGCCTACAAGCGAAAGCGGGCCGACGAGGCCATCAGTTCGATGTACGAGGCGGCCGAGTACGTCAAGCGTCGCGAGGTTTCGACCGCGCTCTCGAAGTTAGAAGCACAGGGCGACCTCAACGACGAGCAACGCGAGACCGTGGAGTCGCTCGCGGACGCGCTCGTCGGCCAGATTCTTGCTGCCCCGACCAAGAGCCTCCGTGACGCCGCGGGCGACGACGACTGGACGACCATCCAGACCGCGATGCGCCTGTTCGACCCGGGATTCGACGACATTCCGACGCGGAGACCCGACGAACAGGGCGAATCGAAACGCCCCTCGTTCGGCGCATCGGGGTCACGTCCCGACCAGAACAGCGACCGGGCGGAGTCGGACGACGAACTGCCGCGACGCGTCCTCGAACAGCTCTCTGACGACTGAAGCGCGAGTGTCCCCTGACGACTGAGACGCGAGCGCCGGACGTCGCGGTCGGCGTGGCTGCGAACCTTTTTATTCGAATCCGAGTCCAGACCGTCTCGATGTTCGCTTCGTCCACAGACAGGTCACCCTTCCAGTACGCTTCGAGTGCTCGCCGCTGCCGATTCGGCCGTAGAATCGCCGCCCATGTCCGCGCGTGGCGTCGTCGCCGACTCGTCGCCTCGGCACCTCGGCGGCGAGTGGCCGACCTCGACGACGTCGCCCGAGCGACAGTCGTCGGGACGGTTGCCGACGTCGTGGGCACTGGACCGGCACTCGAAGCGTGGACGGCCGACGCGAACGCCAGACTCGCCGGAGTCGCCAGTGGCCGAGCGACGCGCCCGTTCGTCCTCGAAGACCCCACAGGGGCGGTCCACGTTCGAATCCCACCCGCCGGTGCCGTCGTGGGCGAACGCGGTGCGTCAGCCGAGACGACCGTCGAGTGCGGTGACCGACTCTCTGTCACCGGGCAGGTCGTCCGGCGTCGTGACGGCCGATGGACACTGACTGGCCCGGGATTCGTCCTGCGAAAGCGGTGAAACCGGAGGTGTTGCCAGCGAAACGACTCCCACGTCCCCCGGGTCGGCAGAATCCTTATCGGTCTGCCACGCGACATATCCGCTATGGCTGAGGTTCTCTCTCCAGACGAAGTCGACCGCCAACTCGGGGCAGGTTGGGAACGCGACGACGACGAAATCGTGCGCGTCTACGAGTTCGACGACTACCTCGATGGGGTCGCGTTTGCCGCCAGCGTCGGGGAAGTCGCCGAAGAAGAGTTCCACCATCCCGAGATTACGATTCGGTACGAAGCGGTCGAAGTCCGCCTCACGAGCCACGAAGAAGGCGGAATCACCGAGAAAGACCTGCGACTCGCCGACCTGTTCGACGACGAGTTCTGACACTCGGGCGATGACACTCACGTACGTGTTTCGGGTGGAGTTCCGCCTCGAAACGATGCCGACCATCGAGACAGAGCCGGCGTCGTTCGAGACGACAGTCCGTGTGACCCCGCCACCGCCGGGTGAGGAAGGCTGGATGTTGTTCCGCGACGTGCTCTGGCGCGGCGAGGTCAACGACCCCGTCTACGCCCGAAAACTCGCCTCGTCGTGGGTCGATGTCCCCGTCGAGTCGTGTACTTTCGCGGAGTTGCGCACCGACGAAGCGTCGTTGGACGAACTCAGGGCTGCCGTCGGCGAACACCTTGACGAGTTCAACGCCGACTCGGTGCGCGACGCGCTGCACAAGTACTTCGGGAGCGCGATTCACGTCGAAGCAGACGACTGAGTGGCTCAATCGGGGTGACTTGGCTGATGTTCAGCGGCGGAATACCTTTATTTGGACGTGACCTATCTCGTAGTCCGAATGAGTCCCTCCACCTACGACTTTTGGCTGTTCGACCTCGACGGCACGCTCGTCGACGCCGACTGGGCGTACACGCGTGACGTGTTCGACCGCGTCGGCGACCGCCTCGGCTACGAGTTCACCAACCGACAAGCGGAAGTTATCTGGCACGGCCTCGGCGGTGCGCGAGACCCGACGCTCCGCGAGTGGGGTATCGACCCCAAGGAGTTCTGGCCGGCGTTCCACCGCGAAGAAGACCCGATGAAGCGGGCCGAAGCCACGTATCTCCACGAGGACGCGGCCCGAATCATCGACGATATCCACGACGCGGGCCGCCCCGTGGGAATCGTCACGCACTGCCAGCAGTTCCTCACCGACCCCGTCTTGGACCACCTCGACATCCGCGACTGGTTCGACACGGTAGTTTGCTGTACCGAAGAAACCGGCTGGAAACCGGACGCAGCCCCGGTGAAACAGGCCGTCTCGCAACTCGGAGTCGACGACGGACTCCGGTCCGACGGCGGGACTGCGGGCGTCCTCGCTGGCGACGGCGAAAGCGACATCGGCGCGGCGTGGAACGCCTCGTTAGACGGGATTCACATCGAACGCCACGGTCCCGACTTCCGCGGGCGCTGTGTGCTCGGCGACTACCGAGTGGAGACGTTCGACGAACTCGCGCGGTCCTGGTGAGAAACCGGTACCGAAGCGCGGAGTGACCGGCCGTCTGCGTCGTGTTTGGTCGCGACAGCCACGAACAACGTCCCGGCGTTCGCGTCCGTGAACCGAACCGAGTCGAACCGAGCGTCGAGCAGTGAGAGGAGGTCGTGTTCTGGATGCCAGTTCGTCGCCGCTTTCGAAAGCGGGTTGAAAAGCGGATTGAGAAGCGAAAGCGGGAGTCGCGGGAACGGACGCGTATCGAAGACGACGAACCGACCGCCGGGAGCGAGCGCGTCGTAGACACTGTCGATGACCTGTGTTGGCTTCGCCATCGCACTCAACGAGAGCGTCGCGTAGGCAGCGTCGAACGACGTACACACCGGAAGCCGAGCAGCATCAGCGCGGACGACGTGGACGTTCGCCCAGTCGTCGCGCTCGATTCGCTCTCGTGCGGCGACTGTCATTCCGTCGCTGTAATCGAGTCCGAGAACCGTTCCTTCGTCGCCGACAGCAGCACGCAGTGCGTCGAAGTTGACGCCGGGGCCGCACCCGACGTCGAGGACGGTGTCTCCCGAATCCAAATCGAGGGCTGCACGTGCCCGCTCACGAAGGTGTGTTTGTCCCGCGAGAAAGAGCCGAGAGAAGAATCGAAACACGCCCTGGTGGCGACTCCACCAGTCGTAGAGCCTACGGCCACGGTCGCCGTCAGTCACAGTTCGTTGGTCCGCTCCACCGCCGTCTAACTTCCTGCCTCTGTCTCTGCCTCGGAGGGCGGTGCGGTCGTCACGTCGCCTCGTCGAGCGGGCGTGCAAGGATGTCGCCGGAACTCGTCACTGCGAGTTGAAGTTCTCCGTAGGGGAATCGAACTTCGATACCCGGACGCTCTGTGTTCTCGACGAGCGGGCGAATCAGCGATTCGAGCGAGTCAGTGTCGATAGACTCGAAAAGCGGGTCTTTGATAGCCGACAGGCCGGCGTACGACTCCACTGCCTCGACGATGACCAACCCGAGTTCTTCGTCACCGAGCCACTGACCGATGAGTTCCCAGTCCTCCGCGAGGCCGAGTGTCGCGGTCGAAGCGGCAGTCTCGTGTTCCGTCAGGGCGGCACCGACCGCCGAAGAGCCCATCTTGAGCGCTGAATCGACGTCGTCGCCGTCCGTTTCGACGATACCCCGTACTCGCTGGAGAACCGTCGAGAGGTCGCCCGGTCCCGCTTTCTGAACGTACTCCGTGACGCCCGCAGCGGTCGCGACCTGTTCGACTTCGCCCCAGTCCTTCGCGGTGAACAGGAAGATAGGCATCTCTTCGTTCTCCTCGCGAACTGCCTCGACGAGTGAGACGCCGTTCGGTAAGACGAGTGAGTCACTCACGACGCAATCGACCGGTGTCGAAGGAGACGAAACGATATCGATAGCCTCAGACGCGGATTCGGCGGTGAGTAGGGTGACGGCCTCGACTTCCCGAAATGCCGCCCTCGAGAGGGCAAGCATCCCCGGGTCGTCGTCTGCGTGAAGGACCGTCAACTGAGATTGCATGGTAGTCAATACCATCCGAGAGGATAAAAACGTTACACATTTTTTATATTTCACAAATGGCAGAATTATTCAGTTCCCGGGAATTATAGCATTTCTTATGATTATATGCCGGATAACTCGTACCCGTCGAGCGAATCGAGTACGTCGGCTCCACCCTTAACGACCCGTTTCAGGTGTTGTACGCTCGGTTTTCTTGCACGGGAGGGGTCGGCGAGGACGCGGACTGGTTGGACGCCGAGCGAGACGAAGCCCATCCCGAGTGAGTCGGCGGTCGCCGCGAGTCCGAGACCGACGTCTGCCCGCCCCGACTGCACAGCGCGGGCGGGACTCTCGAACGCTTTCGTCGCTCGTTCGAATCCGGCGATGGCCCCGACAAGTTCGTGGCGGGTCGTGCCACGTTCGTCCGCGAGGTCGGCTACGGCGTTCCCCAGCGCGGTCCGCAGCCCGGAGTTCGTATCCCGGTTGACGAACCGAAGGTCCGAATCGACGAGGTCGCCGAGGTCGGACACCTCCTCGGGGTTGCCCGCGGGGACGACGAGGCCCCACTCGCGCGTCCACGACCCGAGTTCGACAGCATCGACATCACGGTCCGTGTCGCCAGCGACGACCGCCACGTCGGGGACACCGTCTCGGAGTCGGCGCAGGCCTTCGCGCGAGCCCACAGCGAGATAGCGCGGTGACGGAACACGGTCGAGGAGGCGCGAGAGCGCGGGGTCGTCCTCGCCGACACCGAGAAGTTCAGGCGGGCGAACGTCCGGCGAGAAGAGTTGGACTTCGACCGACTCGCCCTCGGCGAGATACTCCACGTCCGGCGGGACTTCGACGACGCCGTCGGCTTCGACGAGGCTCGTCGTCGCCCCGGAGCCTTTGTCCACCGGGTAGACGAGCGTCTCGCCGTCGCCGTCGGTCACGAGGCCGACGGGCATGAGTCGCATCCGGCCTTCGGCGTAGCGCTCGCGGACGGCCATCGACCCCTCGATAGTCGCAGTCCGTGGTTCTGGGAGTCCGGCAGCGTCGCGGATGGCGGGCGCGACGAAGGTTCGGAAGATAGTGAGCGCGGAGACAGGGTACCCCGGGAGACCAATGTAGGCGCTTCCCTCGCCGAGCGTGCCGACGAGCATGGGTTTGCCGGGCTTGACCGCGACGCCGTGGAGGAGCAAGTCGCCGCGTTCCTCGACGACCCGGTAGATGACGTCTACGGCGCTCGCCGAGGTCGACCCCGACGAGAGGACGAGGTCGCACTCCTCGGCGGCCTGTCGGAGCAAGCGCTCCATCTCCTCGTAGTCGTCGCCAGCGTGGGGGTAGAACTTTGGGACGCCACCGGCTTCCTCGACGCCCGCGGCGATAGTGTAGGAGTTTACGTCGTAGATTTCGCCTCGCTCGGAGTGGAGTTCGTCGCCCGGGCGGACGAGTTCGTCGCCGGTCGAGATGATGCCGACGACTGGCGTGCCGCGAACCGGAATCTCGTCAAGTCCGAGCGCCGAGAGCAGGCCGATTTCGCGGGGCGTGATACGCGTTCCGGGGCCGAGTGCGCGGGCACCGGCGGCGATGTCCGTCCCGGCGGGCATCACGCTATCCCCGGGCGCGACGGCGGTGTAGGTCACGAGCGTGTCGTCGCGCTCCTCGGTTCGCTCGACGATGACGACGGCGTCGGCTCCGGGAGGCATCACCGCCCCGGTCGAAATCTCGACCGCGGTTCCGGGTTCGACTTCCACATCGGGTTCGACGCCAGCGTGGACCTCGCCGACGAGTTCGAGTTCGACTGGGTCTGCCTCGTCTGCGCCGAAGGTGTCGCGGGCGCGGACGGCGTACCCGTCCATGCTCGCGCGGTCGAATCCGGGGACGTCTATCTCGGCGTCGATTCGCTCGGCGAGAACGCGCCCGCGAGCTTCCGCCAGTGGAACCGTCTCCGCGTCGGGCGTCAGTTCGAGCGACGCGATGGTCTCGCGCGCTTCCTCCGGCGCGGCGAGGTCGCGGAACTGTTTTCTCATGCGGACCACTCCCATCCCTCGACGGTTACGGTTTCGCCTTCGTCGTACCCCTCCAACTCCTCGGGGACGACGACCCAGCCATCAGAGCGCGCGACGCTGGAGAGGATTCCCGACCCACTCGTTCGGGTCGGCTCCGCAGTGGGTGTGTCGCTGGTGGCAGCGTCGTCGTCGTTTCGGGAGTCGTCACCGCCTTCGTAGTCGAGTCGGACCCGTGCGAACGTCCGCGTCCCCGGTGAACTCGGTATCTTCCGAGTGAGCGTGGCTTCGACGGTCGGGACAGGATGGTCGGTGAGCCTGCCGACGTGTTTCAGCACCGGGCGAAGGAACTGGAAGGCGTTGACGATGCAGGCGACCGGGTAGCCCGGAAGCATCACGACGGGCGTGTCCTCGACGACCCCGAGCGCGACGGGATGGCCGGGTTTGAGCGCGACACCGTGGACGAGCACCTCACCGAGTTCGGCGACCACGTCGGGGACGAGGTCGCGCTCGCCGACAGACGACCCGCCAGTCGTGACGACCACGTCGTGGTCGAGGTCCGACTGGATGGCCTCGCGCAGGCGGTCGGCGTCGTCGACGACGATGTCTCGATAGGTTGCCTCGCCACCCCAGCGTTCGACCAGTCGTGAGACGGTCAGCCCGTTCGTCTCGATGACTTCGCCCGGGTCGGGGTCGGATTCGACGAGTTCCTCGCCGGTCGGGATGACCGAGACGCGCGGGCGTTCGTAGACGGCGACGTCCTCGACGCCGACAGACCGAAGCAATCCGAGGTCAGAGGGGCGTAGTTCGTGTCCGGCGTCGAAGAGCGTCTCTCCTTCGCGGACGTCTTCGCCGCGCTCGCCGACGTTCTTCCCCTCGGCGAGTGCTCGAAAGACCTCCAGTTCGTCGCCGACGCGTTCCGTGTCTTCGACCTTGACGACGGCGTTTGCACCGTCTGGAACGTCGCTTCCGGTGTGGACCCTAATCGCAGTGCCGGGCGTGACGGTTCGGTCGCTGCCGTCGCTGTCGTCACTGTCGCCGTTGCTGTCGTCGGTGACACGGAGGACAGCCGGGCTGCGGCTGCTGGCTCCGTAGGTGTCGCTGGCGCGGACGGCGTACCCGTCCATCGCAGCGCGGTCGTATCCGGGAACGTCGGTCGGGGCGACGGCCGGTTCCGCGAGTGCGCGACCGTCGGCATCGACCAGTTCGACACGTTCTGTCCGCTCGTGTGGCGTGACTGCCGCGAGGAGCGTCTCGCGAGCGTCTGCGAGCCGCGTTCGCTCCTTGAACCCGGCCGTGCGCCGGTCGTCGTGAACCATGGCTCTCCTTCGGTGCCGGAGACAAAAAGCACCGGCCTCGACCCGGTAGTGGCGGTCGGTTTTGCCGCATCAATTCCCCCGCGTGCATGTGGGGGACCGTCGGGTTTTTCGACCCTCCCTCCTAAGAACCGTTCATGTCAACACTGCGCGACGCGCTGTCCGAACTGCCGGACGCGGTGTTCGCCGACCTGTTGGAGTCCGAAACAGCGTATCTGTTGGTCCTCGACCTCCCCGGTGTGACCGCAGAGACCGCGGACCTCCGCGTAGAGAAGGGACGACTGGTCGTCGAAGCGCGACGCGACAAGCACCTCCCATCTGAGTTCGACTACGTCCGCGAGGAGCGCCCGCTGTTCCTCGACGCCGAACTCCCGCTGCCGCCGGACGCCGTCGGTGACGACGCCGAGGCGACGATGGAACGCGGCGTCCTCGAAGTTCGCCTCCCGAAGCGGGCGGCCGCCCCCGAGCGGACCATCCCAATTACCGCCGGCGACGACTCCGAGGAAGCCTCGTCGGCCCACAGGACGCAAACCGGTGACGACGGCGCCTGACGAGGCGGGTGGTCACGCTGGTTAATCTCCGCGCCTACTGGCGGTTCCTCGTCGTCATCTACCAGTTCTTCCCGCTTATCGTCGCGTACACCCGCGACAGGCGGAAGTACGTGTTCTTCGGCGGTAGCAGACGCGTCTCTTCGGAGACGCGACGCGAACGCGCCGAGATACTGCTCGAGTCGCTGCTGACGCTCGGGCCAACGTTCATCAAACTCGGCCAACTCCTGTCGACGCGCCCCGACATCCTCCCACCAGAGTACATCGACGTTCTCGGGAGTCTGCAAGACGACGTTCCACCGGCACCGTGGTCCGAATCGAAGGTCGTCCTCGAAGAGGAACTC
The DNA here is from genome assembly GCF_000336755.1 of Haloferax elongans ATCC BAA-1513. Classification (GTDB taxonomy): domain Archaea; phylum Halobacteriota; class Halobacteria; order Halobacteriales; family Haloferacaceae; genus Haloferax; species Haloferax elongans. Next base: position 347,980 of record NZ_AOLK01000022.1, read on the forward strand.
GGCCCGGTCGACGAGGCGTTCGACTCGTTCGACACCGACCCGATTAGCGGAGCAAGTCTCGGACAGGTGTACGTCGCGGAGTACGGCGGCGAGAAAGTCGCCGTGAAGATTCGTCGCCCCGGTATCGAGGAGTTGGTCGAAGCCGACCTTCGCGCGATTCGGTGGTTGCTGCCGCTGCTCATGCGCTTTATCGGGCAGTCTCGCGCGTTCTCGCTGGAGAACCTCGCCGACGAGTTCGCGAAGACCATCCGCGAAGAGATGGACTACGACGAGGAAGCGCGGACGCTCCGCGAGATTCAGCAGAACTTCGAAGACGACGACGCAATCGTCATCCCCGAGCCGGTACCCGAGCGCTCCGACGACCGCGTCCTGACGATGGAGTACCTCCCGGGAACGAAGATAAACGACGTCGCCGCCCTCGACGAACTCGGTATCGACCGGACCGAGTTGGCGACGAACCTCCAGCGGACCTACCTCCAGATGATTGTCGAAGACGGCGTCTTCCACGCCGACCCGCACCCGGGGAACCTCTCGGTGACAGACGACGGTCGCATCATCTTCTACGACTTCGGGATGCACGGCGAGGTCGACCCGTTCATCCAGGAGAAAATCGTCGAGTTCTACATCGCCGTCGCCAATCAGGACGTCGACGCCATCCTCGATACGCTCATCGAGATGGGGACGCTCAGCCCCAACGTCGACCGGCAGGTGATGGGCGACGTGATGGAACTCGCCATCGCCGACGCCCGCGGCGACGACATCGAGCAGTACCGGGTGAACCAAATCCTCGAACAGGTCGAATCGACCATCTACGAGTTCCCGCTTCGACTCCCCCGAAACCTCGCGCTCGTACTTCGCGTGGCCGGGGTCGTCGAAGGCGTCTGTGTCACCCTCGACCCCAATTTCGATTTCATCTCGGTCGCGACGGACTACCTCACCGAACAGGGGTACCGCGAGGAGAGCGTCCAGAAAATCATCGAAAACGCCGGTCAGCAGGGACAGCAAACCGTCAAGTCGCTGATTCGCGTCCCGCCGAAACTCGAACGCGTCCTCGACAGGGCCGACCGCGACAACCTGACGGTGAACGTCCGACTCGAAGACAGCCGAGGCGTCCTCGACAAACTCGCAAAACGGCTCGTCTACGGCATCTTCCTGTCGTTCGGCTTCGTCTCCACGATTATCGTCTACACGTTGGAACCACAGAACTTCGTCGCAGTCGGCGCTGCTGGCCTTCCGACGGCAGCCGTTGCCATCCTCCTGTGGCGCTCGTTCCGCACTCGTACGGGAATCAAGGCGAAGCCGCAGTTTACTCGGCAAAACCTCAGGGAGCGCCGTGAAGAGTAATCAGCGGTGAGAATCAGACGCGTAAATTTATGCGCATCGAGCTAATTACTGACTGCCATGACGGAGTGGCGGCCGGTACTCGGAGGCGTGTGTCTCGCCGCGAGTACCGAGGCCCTCGTCTACGCGATGACGGGGCAATTTACGCTTGTCGGCGGTATCACGGGGAGTGCACTCGCCGGCTACCTCATCGGCTGTGACCCCGCAGACGGTGCTTGGCACGGGATGATGGCAGGCGTCGTCTGGGGCTCGATTCTCATGCCCCTCTCGATTCTCCTCACGTTCCTCAATCAGACACCGATTCTCTTTCCATTCCAGTACATCATGCCGTTCTTGGAGACATCGGGTGAGCTTACGACTGCGATTATGCTCGCACTCGCCATGCCGAACGTCGTTTCGGGGTCGCTCGGGAGTCTCGCCCGACGCGACGCTAAGGGAACGTGGTTCGACCCGGCGATGGCGGAAGTCGAAGCAGTCGAAGACGCACAGTAGTGACGGTGCGGTCGAGGCTTGCAATTCATTCTGCGCGTACCGCCTGTAATCTGACCCGTCGGCGCGTGTGACTGGCTACGAGAAGGCTTCCCGAGGGAGCGCCGTTCCAAACCGTTTATAGCCTCCTTCCGATAACGGGAGGACATGGCGAAAGAGCAGAAGCAGGTGCGCGAGCTCCAAGAAGGAAGCTACGTGATGATGGAAGAAAAGCCGTGCAAAATCTACGCCTACAGTACCGCAAAGCCCGGGAAGCACGGCAGCGCGAAGGCACGCGTCGAAGCCCGCGGCGTCTTCGACAACAAGAAGCGCTCGCTCTCCCAGCCCGTCGACGCGAAGGTTTGGGTTCCCATCATCGAGCGAAAGCAGGGTCAGGTCGTCTCCGTCACCGGTGAGGACGCCCAGATCATGGACCTCGAAACCTACGAGACGTTCACGATGCGCATCCCCGAGGACGAGGACCTCAACCCCGAAGACGAAATCGAGTACCTCGAATACGAAGGCCAGCGCAAGGTCGTCTAAACGGAGGGTAGAGAGATGTTCCCCGGGGCGATAGCCGACCGCGACGACGCAGACTACGTCGTGCTCGGCGCTCCGCTCGACATCTCCACCTCGTTCCAACCAGGAACCCGTTTCGGACCGAATCGAATCCGTCGGTTCGCCGAGTCGTTCGATGACTACGACCGGCGCACCGACCACTTTTTCACCGACCTGAACGTCCACGACGCGGACGACGTCCGTGCGTGGGACGACGCACCCGAATACATCGAGTGGCTCACTGGGAGCGTCCGCGATATCGTCTGGGACGACGCCGTCCCGCTGCTCCTCGGCGGCGAACACACCATCACCGCCGCTGGCGTCGGCGGCGTCGAACCCGACGTGTTCGTCTGTCTCGACGCCCATCTCGACCTCCGCCGCGAGTACGACGGCAACGAATGGAGCCACGCTACTATCACCCGCCGCGTCCTCGACGAACTCGACGTGGATGAGGCTATCATCCTCGGCGCTCGCACCGGGTCGCCCGAGGAGTGGGAGCGCGCCGAGGCCGACGACGTGACCGTGGTCGAACCTGAGGACGTCCCCGACTGGGAACCAGAGTTCGACGATGACGACGCCGTCTATCTGAGCGTCGACATCGACGCCGCCGACCCGGCGTTTGCACCCGGAACCGGCACGAAAGAGCCGTTCGGCCTCACCTCGCGTGAGATGCGCGATGTAGTTCGGTCGGTCGCCCCCTTCGCTGACGGCTTCGACGTGGTCGAAGTCAACGACCGAGACGACGGGCAATCAGCGTCGCTGGCGGCGAAGTTACTCCGCGAATTTGTCTTCTCGCAGGCAGACTCATAGATAGAGCAGTGTCTAAACTCTCTTTGAGCAGGTTTGAGAGTAGCATAGATCACTAGCTCTTCGACCTGCTCGTTCCTTATCTAGACAGTGCCATAAATATATTCTAGTTAAAAATTTTGAATATTCTAACCCTGATATTTATTAAATGTTCTAATTTTAAATTAAATTAATTGTATAGAATAAGACAAACAAATACGAGTTGCCAATTGTGTGATTTATAACCAGATGTATTACTTGAACAAGCTCTCCCGCATCACTGTATGGATTCATTCTGCAATCAAATAAGTAGGTACTTGCATACACGAGGACGGGGAGAACAACAACATCTGAACACGTTTCGAAGAATTATACACACTCGTATTATTCCTTCCTTTCTACACCGTGTTTTATCGTGTTTAGATAAAATGGAAGTCGAGGCTGGCTAGCTACCTAACAAATATTAATTGCCATTGTTGCGGTTGCAACGACATGGCTACCAACCATCGCGTTGAATTTGGTGTCATTTTTAATTTTCCCGATGGTGGAGTTTTTATAATACTCACTACACTCATTTTTACTTGAATCAATATCCTCAAACCAGCATCTACTCCCCGTTAGATACTCAAGCCGTTCTCTGAGGTCGTTGGGGTCAAAGTACCACTGTGCGATATCAGTCGTACCATCGCTTGGCTTGTCAGTTTGGTTTTCCATGTGCACGTCCTGCCGATTGTGGGTGACCTGATATGTTCCGGATGGCCCACCAGAGTAGCCTATTCCGTAAGTATGGCTGACTGTATCGTTTTCTCCGTTTGAAGGTGCCGTTCGTGAGATACCCGCAGATGTCGGACTAGTGGCAACTGCATCTGCCCACCTCTGTTGGCAAGTTTGAGTAGTTACCCTCTCATGATTGTTATTCTCTTTTGCTGTCGAAATGTAATTGCAATTCGCAGCCCATAATTCAGAATTCTGTTTATTTGGATCGTTAATCATAGACATATCATATACGTGAATTTGCCCATGGCATTCGGATTTGCCATTATCTCCCTCAGCAACTGCACTCGGCGAGCCTTTAGGCATCCAATCACTTCCAATGCTAAGACCGTCAGACTGGATTGATGGTTGGCCTCTGGTTTGGTAATCGTGGATAGTATTAGCATCCTCCATACTCGAACGGGCTTTTTCACCGAGGTTCTGGACCGATTCCCCATGATCTTTTTCACTAATTTCAGCGTAACCGACAAAACTCATTGGTACCCCGTCCGAACCAATTTTTAAAACGTAGGAGGCAGTGTACTGTCCCTGACTAGGTTCTGGGAGGGCGGTGACTGATTTAGGAACAGACTTTGATGAGTTCTTTAAGTTCTCAACCTTCTTTTGGATATCTTTGGCAGTCACAGGATTATTCTCTGTCCCCTTTAATTCAATAATCGGATTTTTCTTCGCACTCGTAGTTGCCGGTATTACTGACGCACCGGCACAGGCAGCGGCACTGGTTTTTAACAAATTTCTGCGACCAATCACAGGGCGGTTGTCTTTGTTTGACATCCAAACAGTCAGTCTCATTCAATTAACTAATAAGTTATCATTCAGACTCAATTACATTAATGCGAGCTAGTTGAATACACCTACTAATACGGGTTGGGGATATCTATACTCAGCCCAGGTTTCTTAGATAGTTGTTCCCAGTATCTAATTTAGATTCAACAGCTTTAATTAAAATCGGAGAGTGTGTCAATTCCTATCATATTTAGGAGCAATAGAAAGAACAGTGCTGTCAACTCCCTTCCTCCAGAAAATCTGCCTTAATTGGGTTGTATTTGAGATGAGAATATTAAATCTAATTTAAAGAGGTAGCATCCACGACTAATTTAAACAACGAACCAACAAGGCCACCAAACAAGAGTGTTAAACCAATAATCGCGACAATTAGTCCTAGTATTTTAGGAATTGGATAATACTCAGGAGCTACATTATATCCAAAGAATGCCACTAAACCGATATTGGAAATAAATACTCCTGCAATAAATACAATAATCAGACGTCTCATCTCTCGGTGAAGTGCATATGCCAGTGCAGTTTCAAAACTAATTGGGGGCTTGTTAGTAAGTTTCTCAGGGGGACTCATATCCAATACTAATGAACGGTGACATAAATAGTAACTGGCTACTTTTTGATTGCTCCTCTCACTTACATCATTGTACGTGATTTCTCGATAATGGTAGTATATATTTTACATAAATTATCCAAATATTCTGACAGCAGGCATATCATATACTCAAGGGCACCATCGGAGTGATTCTGCTCTAGCCGTACATGGCTGGTAAGAGTGTGTCTTGCAAATCCTACAAGCAGTACTAAAATAAGAGCGACAGACCACTATGTTGACGATGCACCTCTCCGACATCGTCGCCCGCTTCGACGAGACACTCGCGACCGACGAGTTCGCCGACGTGGACGCCAGCGCGAACGGCCTCCAAGTCGGCCCCGACGACGCGGAAGTCGAAACGGTGGCCTTCGCCGTCGATGCCGCAGAAGCGACCATCGAGGCTGCAATCGACGCCGACGCGGACCTGCTCGTTACCCACCACGGCCTCGTCTGGGGTGGCTTCGACCGCCTGACCGGCCGCAACTTCGACCGCGTCGAACCGCTAATTCGCGAGGATATCGCACTCTACGTCTCGCACCTCCCGCTCGACGGCCACCAGAAACTCGGCAACGCCGCCGGGGTAGCGGACCACCTCGACCTCCGGGTTCGGGAGCCGTTCGGCTCCATGGGGCCGGTCCACATCGGTCAGCGCGGCGTGTTCGACTCGCCCAAGACGACCGAGGAAGTCCGTGAGGCGCTCGACGAACTCGACGGGAGCACAGGGACGCAGGTCATCGACTTCGGTCCCGACGAGATTTCGGACGTCGCTATCGTCACCGGCTCGGGAGTGGACTGGTTAGACGAAGCAGTCGAGACCGGCGTCGATGCGCTCGTCACTGGTGAAGGCAAGCAGAAAGTGTACCACGAAGCGCGCGAGGCCGGTCTCACGGTGTTCCTCGCCGGCCACTACGCCACCGAGACGTTCGGCGTTCGGAGCCTCGCCGCGCTCGCCGACGAGATGGGCGTGGAGACGGAGTACATCAGCCACCCGACCGGGCTGTAGTCCTCGCTTTCTGGTTTCAGTTCATCTGTCAACCCCCCGCACGGCTTCTCCGGACCGGGGCGTTCAAACGCTCGGCCGTCGCAGTGGCTTCCATGAGCGACCACGACGACGCCCACGACGGGGGTCACGAGGACGGCAGCCACGCGGACGACGACCACGAGGCTGACGCCCACGACCACGACGGCGGCTACGAGATGCCCGAGCGCGAGGAGTTCGAACACGACCCACTCGGTCACGCCGAAGTCAGCGCGGGCATGACCGTCGGCGAACTCGTTGAGCAGTACGGCCACGCCGGAATCGGGGCTGCCGACGTACACGAGGCAGCCGACATCTACGCCGAGATGCTGGCCGACGAGGACTGCACCGTCTTCATGTCGCTTGCGGGGGCCATGGTCCCGACTGGAATGCGGAAAATCGTCTCGGACCTCATCCGCGACGGTCACGTGGACGCGCTCGTGACGACCGGCGCGAATCTGACCCACGACGCCATCGAAGCCATCGGCGGCAAGCACCACCACGGACGGACCCATCCGGGCCCGTCTAGCTCCCACTCGCACGACTCGCGGGAACACGGGTCCGAGCACCACTGCGAGAAGACGCCCCGCGAGCACGACGAGACGCTCCGCGACGAGGAAGTCGACCGCATCTACAACGTCTATCTCCCGCAGGAGCACTTCGCTCTCTTCGAGTCGCACCTCCGCGACGAGGTGTTCCCGCCACTCGAAGAAGAAGGCGCAGTCAGCATCGAGCGACTCTGCCGTGAACTCGGACGGGCGAACAGCGAAGTCAACGAACGCGAGGACATCGAGGAAGACGCTGGCGTCGCTGCGGCGGCCTACGAGTCCGACGTTCCCATCTACTGCCCCGCCGTGCAGGACTCCGTGCTCGGCCTGCAGGCGTGGATGTACTCCCAGACCTCGGCGTTCACGCTGGACGCGCTGGCGGACATGACGCCGCTGACGGACCTCGCGTACGACGCCGAGACGGCGGGGTGTCTGCTCGTCGGCGGCGGCGTCCCGAAGAACTTCACCCTCCAGACGATGCTCGTCACGCCGGGGGCGTACGACTACGGCGTCCAGATTACGATGGACCCCGAAGCGACCGGTGGGCTATCGGGTGCGACGCTCGACGAAGCGCGTTCCTGGGGCAAACTCGAAAAAGACGCCCGCAACGCGACAGTCCTCGGCGACGCGACCATCATGCTCCCGCTGCTCGTCGCGTCAGCCCGCGAGCGACTGGCATAATCAATTCAGCGAATTCAGCGAACAGACGGTTCCACTCGAGCCGAACCCTGCGTGCGGTCGCTCTCGGTAGTGGGTATCCATTCTCGTTTTCGAAAATCGGGCGCAAACATCTAATCACCCCGCCGAGACAGTTCGAACGGAATGAAAGAGCCGTCGCTCGTGTCGCTCCTCAACGAGCGCTCCGACGTGGAACTCGCCGCGGTCTTCGAGCGAATCTGGGAGGCCAGAGGCTACGAGACGCGCGTCCGGTTCAGCGGTCCCGACGTCCATGTCGAAGCCGAGGGCGAGACGCCCGACGGCGCACACCGCGAGGTTCGAATCTGGATTACGACGAGTAGGACAATCACCGCCGACATGACGAGCGCGTTCGTCCGCAAGTGCGACCGGGCGGGCGTCGAACCGTACGTCGCCGCAATCGGGCGTGGAAAGATGAACCCCAACGCACACCGAACCGGTCTCGTCGAACTCGACGCGTCGAGTATTGCAGTCGAGATTCGAGAGGCCGACATCGAACCGTTTGTCCGCGACCTCGCGGCGAGTGACGAAGACCACGTCAAAACGAATTGGCTGGGTGAGCGCGTCGACGAAGCGGATGGAGAAGGCGACAGCGACGGTGACGAGGCCGAGGACGACGCCCCCGAGGCGATTTCTCGCCGGGAAGCGCTGAAGAAAGTCGGCGGGTACGTCACCGGCGGACTCGTGACGTATCTCGTCGTCGAGCGAATCTCCGATATGATTCAGAACTCGCCGAAACTCCGGGCCGCCATCGCCGAGCGCGTCGCGTGGGTCGGGTCGTTCCTCCCGGACGTGTCGCTGCCGACGGTCGAGTGGTCGATTCCCTCGCCACAGCCCATTCGGGACGACCCGTCGGTGCCCGACACGAACGCCTCGGCGCAGACGACCCCCTCCAACGCGACGGCCATCCCGTACGACGACCTCCGAGACGACCCGGAGGGATACGAGGGAACGGCTGTGACCTACTCCGGGATGATTGACGAGACCACCGAACGCGACGACGAGCGCTTCGCCGTCATCGCCGTCGAGGGCGCAAACGGACTGCCCAAAGGCGACATCGTCGGTCGCTGGCCAGCCGGGCAGTTCTTCGACGACGATATCGGCTTTCGGTTATTGACCGACGAGCGCGTCACGGTGTGGGGCCGTGTCGCTGGCACCACTTCGATGTTCTTCGGGCGTCCGCTTCCGCTGGTGGACTTGGTGGCGCTTCAGAAGGCGTGAGGTGAATCCCTGCGGGTTTTTATCTCGCGTGTGTAGAAACGAGTGGCCGATGACGATGGCACCGCTCTGAGTCGGACTCGGCACCCGACGATGAGGAACCCTATGAGTGCCGAGGCCACCGATTACTCTCTAACTCCTCAGCCAGCCGACCAAAACGACTCCACGACTGACCAGAATCACTAAATAACACGTTTGCCATCAGTTCGCAATGGCAGCCGTCGAACTCCACAACGTCTCCAAACGCTACAGCGGAACGACGGCGATTTCGGACCTCTCACTGTCTGTCGAACGGGGCGAAGTGTTCGGATTTCTGGGGCCGAACGGGGCGGGAAAGTCGACGACCATCGACATCCTCCTCAACTACATCAGGCCCACGTCCGGCTCAGTCGAGATTCTCGGAAAAGACGTACGACGGAATCCCGTCGTGGTCAAGAAGCGCGTCGGCGTCTTGCCGGACCAGTACGCGGTCTTCGAACGTATGTCCGGACGCAAGCACGTCGAGTTCGCGATACGGTCCAAAGGGGCCGACGACGACCCGACCGACCTCCTCGAACGCGTCCGTCTCGAATCTGCCGCGGACCGCCCGGCGACGTCGTATTCGAAGGGGATGAAGCAACGTCTCATGCTGGCGATGGGGCTCGTGGGGTCGCCCGACCTCCTCGTCCTCGACGAGCCGTCGACCGGGCTGGACCCACTCGGCGTTCGCGTCATGCGGACTATCGTCCGCGAGGAACGCGAGCGCGGGGCGACAGTGTTCTTTTCGAGCCACATCCTCGAACAGGTCGAAGCCGTCTGCGACCGCGTGGGCATCCTCAACGAAGGGTCGCTCGTCGCACTCGACAGTATGGACGGACTACGGGAGGCAGTCGGCGCATCGTCACAACTCACAGTCACCCTCGACCGTGTCACGGACGGCGTCCTCGACGAACTCGACGCGCTCGACGGCGTGACAGCCGTCGATGTCGAGGGAGAGTCACTCGTCGTCGCCTGTGAAAACACGGCCAAAGCGTCTGTCATCGACGCGGTGCGGGTCGACGGCAACACCGTCCAGAACATCACGACCGACGAACCGTCGCTCGAAGACCTGTTCGTCTCCTACACGACGGAGGAACCATGAGGTGGCTCACCCTCAGCGTCCGAGAGTACGCTGCCGCGGCGCGCGGACGGCTGTTGGTCTCGGCGATGGCGTTCTGCCTCGTAGTCGGACTCGGAAACAGCCTCCTCTACGTCAACGCGTACGAGAGAGGACCAGAACTCATCGAAACCGTCGGTATCGCGGGCGCGATGTTTATGATTCTCAGCGGCGTCGTTCCCGTTCTCGCGGTGGTCGCAAGTAGTGATGCCATCGCACGAAAGCGGAGTCGGGGGACGCTTCGCGTGATGCTCGGACTGCCCTACAACCGCCTCGATATCGTCGCTGGGACCTTCGTCGGTCGCTACGCGGTCGTTGCGACCGCTGTCACGCTGTACGTGTCTGTGGTCGCACTCACGTCAGTCGTGATTGGCAGTCCCCTCGGAGTCGAACGACTGGCGACGTTCTTCGCCATCACGTTGCTGTTGGCGATGGTGTTTACTGGCCTCGCGGTCTGTCTCTCGCTGCAGACTCAGTCAGTGACCCGCGCCTTTGCGGGCTCGTTGGTAGTTCTCGCAGTGTTTCTCTTCCGGCTCTGGGGATTCGTTCCGACGGTCGTCGAACTGGTCCGAAACGGGATGGTAACCCCAGAGACGATGCCTGAATGGGGGTTGGTCTTCCAACAACTCAATCCGATTCGGGCCTTCACGTCCGCGCTAATCGGTCTCTATCCCGAACTAGCGTCCGCGCATTTCCTCGGTGAAGTCGTCGAGCCGCCGGTCCCGTACTATCATCAGCCGTCGTTTGCACTCGCCGTGCTCGGCGCTTGGGTACTCGTTCCGCTGGTGGTCGCATATCTCCGCTTCCGGACGGCAGATATCTGACGTGGCTGTCCGTGGGTGTTACATGCGACACTGGGTCGTGATGCAGTCGTGATTGGCCCGAACTGCTGAAACTCACCCGACAGAACAGTTATCGCACGCGACGAAGACGTCTGTCTGTTCATGAACCGACGAGCGTTCTTGGCAGCATCGGGGCTCGGGCTTCTGGGAGGATGTGCATCCCGTGAGAGCGACACAAACGGCACCGAGACCACAGCAGCGACGGCCGAGCAGACGGCTGTCGCGACTGACAAGTCGGCGACTGTCGCGACCGACGAATCGACGGCAGCCGAGGCGGGAGGCGAGACACCGTTTCGCGGCGTCTCACTGTCACCACGAAGCTATTCGGACGACGAGTTCACGGAATTCTTCGAACACGTTCGAGAAACCGACCTCGCGGTTCGCTGGGCTGGAAACTGGCAAGACCTCGCTGCCGACGAGGGTGCGCCAGCTGTCGTCTGTACGCTCGCAGAGCAGTATGGATACCAGCCGATTATCGAGACAGGCGTCTACTCCGTCGACGCTGGCGAGCTATTTCAGCCGCTGGACGAAGCGGGGCAAGCCGCGTTCGTCGAGACGGTCAGCGACTTTGCCGCGGAGTGGAAACCACCCTACTTCGGCATCGGCGTCGAGGTGAATCTCCACGCCGAGGACGAACCGGAGCAGTTCGAGACGTTCGTCTCGCTCTTCGCCGACACCTACGACGCAATCAAGGACGCCTCGCCGTCCACGCAGGTGTACACGGGGTTCCAACTCGAATGGATGCGCGGACTTCGCGGTGGTGTGTTCGGGGGCGAAAACGACGCCAGTCAGGCACAGTGGGACCTTCTCGACCGCTTTCCGAAGGCCGACCTCGTCGCGTTCACGAGCTATCCCGACCTCGTCTTCGAGCGACCGGCGGACATCCCAGACGAGTACTACGTCGAGGCGGCAGACCGCGTCGAAAAACCGATTGCAATCACCGAAACTGGCTGGGCAGCAACGCCGAGAGACATCGGTTGGGAGCGGACGGAAGCCCAGCAGGTCGCGTTCGTCGAACGCCTGTCCAACCTCACAAAACCTGTCGACGTCGCGATGCTCGTCTGGCTATGGATGTACGACCAGGGCGGTGACACGGCCGCCTTCGACGACATGACCTTGCGACGACCGGACGGGTCTGCGCGTCCCGTTTGGGACGCGTGGACGACAGTCGTGTGACAAACCATCAACGTGACACAGAGCGTATAAGCAAGCTCTCTTCAGACTGGTCTCGGCCGTACTGACCGGCGACACCGACACGTCTCGTGACTACGAGTACACCGACTGGGACGAGGTCCGGTCGTTCGCACACGGGTTCGCCACCTTCGTCGATGTCCGTGTCGCGCTCGGTGTTGGCCTCGCTGCCGCCGCTTCGGGGGTTCTATACTGGCTCGCCACGCGTGAGTCACCCGCGGACGAAGATGGACGACCCGAACTCGAGGACGCCACTGTCGGACCTCACACGTAGCGACACATTCGAGCGACCGTAGAACACCGTTGTACTAGAAAATAGTTCTCAACGTTCAATACGGCTAGAAATACTCGTTGAGAGAGTCTCAACACCAACGAATTAATTTTGGTCCCCTACAAACCGATGGTGTATATGAGCGAGCAACGGGGTGAGAGACACCGAAGTCGGTTCAATGGGGATACACGCGTTCTCTATCGGCAGGCAGTTCGGACGCCGTTACCGGATATCGACGCCGAGCGGATGTTCTACGAGAACATGATGAACGTCGCAGATGCCCAAGAGCAGAAGGCAGACATGCTCGAGGACCCCGATATCACGTTGCTCGAAGCCTACGAGCGGCAACTCGAAGGCATCTCCGAGAGCTACAAACGGCGGCTCGAGAGCATCGCTGGCGACGACTACGAATCGGTCGCGCTCGCTCACTTCAACGGGGACCGAGACGACCGCGTGAGTCGGCTGGCGGCGTACTACTACGAGGGGCTGTGGCGGATGCAACAGCGCATCACCGTCGCGGACATGATGTTCTTCCCCATCATCATCCGCTATCCCGACAGCTTCACCGTGAATATCCGCTTTGCGAGCGGCTACGCGACGACCAAGTCCGTCGTGTACGAGTCGCCCGAGCACTCCGAAGAGGACGTCGAAGACAAGTACTTCGACCGGTACTACAACGAGAGCCTGTTCGAGCAAAAGGAGGCTGCAGCCAAAATTAGAGCCTGGGCGGACATCATCCGCGAGGAGTTTCCAGACCCCGACGAATCGTCCTTCGACGAGCGAAAGTTCGGCGGTATCGTTTCGGGCGGCGGCCGAAAGGGGTCGCTCTTCTCGTCGGTCCTCGAACGCGTTGAACCAGACCCAGACCGGTTCGACGAACCGGTGGAAGAGCCCATGCTGGTTCCAGAAGGAAAAGAAGCAAAGCGAACCGAGCGCGAGCTGCTCCCCGAAGGCTCGCTCGTTATCTAACCCCGGGCGGCTTGCGTCGGCAGAGTCTGTAGACGTTGTTATGTATCGGAGCCAACGCCATCATCGCCACCGTCAGGTTTCGCGATTGGCTCAGGCTGTGCCGGCGGGCTATTTGGCTGTGAGTCGGGTGCGTCTCTTCCGTGCTCTTGGGTCTCCAGCGACGTCTCCACCTCGTCGGCCGGGACGAGTGAGTGGGCGTCGGGGGCCTGTGCGTCACCATCTGTATTGGCCTGTGCGTCGCCGTCTGAAGCCACGTCGAACCGGTCGAGTGCGACTCGAAGGTCGCTGGCACGCGACGACAGGTCGTCGACGCGTTCGGACACTGCGTCGAGCGAGGACGTCTGGGCTTCTGTCGCGGCCGTCACGTCCTGTGCGTTCTCGCTCGTTCGCTCGCTGATTTCGGAGACATCTTCGACCATCGAGACGACTTCGGTGGTCGCGTGTGCCTGCCGCTCGGTGGCTCGACGAATCTCCTGAATCCCGTCGGCTGTCTCCTCCACGTCGTCGACGATGGTGTCGATTGCCTCCATCGCCGCTTCGATGGTCTCGGACCCCTCGCCGACGCGAGTTCGCGTCTGGCGGATGTCTGTGGCAGTCGCGTCGGTCTGCTCGCGAACGCGGTCGATAGCGGAGTCAATCTTGCCGGTCGCGTCCTGTGTCTCCTCGGCGAGGTCTTTCACTTCGTCCGCGACGACCGCGAAGCCTTCGCCCGCCTCACCAGCGCGAGCCGCCTCGATAGACGCGTTGAGCGCGAGGATGTGTGTCTGGCTGGCAATCTGGTCGATGAAGCCGACGACGGATTCGATTTCCTCGATGACTGATTCGAGTTCCTCGACTTGCTCGACCGTGTTCTCGGTCGCCGATTCGATGGCACGGAGTTCGGAGATTGCGTCGGATGCGGCGTCGCGGCTGTACTCACCGCGCTCGGATGCCGCCGCCGCGCGCTCGGCGACTTCGGACGCAGACGCGGTCATCTCCTGAATGGTCGCCGAGAAGTCGTTCATGCGTTCGGTCACGTCGTCGAGGTGGTCGTCCTGTTCGACGATATCGTCGAGAATCGTCGCCATCGACTCGGAGACGGTTTCGCTGGTTTCGGTGACGTCGGTGACGCTGGCACTCGTCTCCGCGCTTGCTTCGGCGACAGAGTCACTGAACGCCTGTGCATCCGCGATGACTCCACCGAGTTCGTCCATCGTCTCGTTGTACGTCCGCGCGATGTCGGCCATCGCCTCGCTCTCGGAGTCGGGGTCCATTCGACAGGCGATGTCGCCCGCGGCGCACTGCTCCATGACGCGGCGGTACTCCTCGGCTTTCGTTTCGAGGTGCGTGTTCAGCGCCTCGGTCTCGTCGAGCGTCTCTTTTAGCGAACCACGCATCTCGTCGAACGAGTCGTAGAGCGTCCCGAACTCGTCGATAGACTCCGTCTCGAGGTCGACATCTAGGTTGCCGTCGGACATCTCCTCTGCACGCCTCGTCAGTTCGCTGAGTCGGCGTGTCGTACGACGGCCGACGAACACGGCGACGGCACCGAGTGAGCCAATCGCAGCGAGAATCGTCAGCAGTAACCCGCCGCCGACGCTGTCGCGGACGCTGTACGCGCTCGCTGCCGGGACGGCGGTCGAGAGCGTCCAGTCGACGCCTTCGACCGGCGTGTACGCAACGACGCGGTCGCCCGATTTATCGAGAATCGTGCCGTTCGTGACCGACTCGGTCGGTCCGGTGATGGTTCCGTTTTCAGCGGTCGAGACGACAGGCGACCCGCTGGCCCCGTAGAGCGTCGTCTGGCTCCCGGCCATCGTTTGCTCTGTCGCAGCGATTCGCTCGGGGAGGCTCACCGTGACGAGGACTGCCGCTTCGGCGTTTTCGGGCGGCTTGCTCGCGAGGACGAACGACGCCTCGTCGTTGATGGGAGACGCGAACGTCTTCGACGAGACGTAGACTCTGTCCGGTTCTGGGTTGATGTTCTCCGAGAGGTCATCCCACGGCAGTCCGACTTCGGAGACGGTCTTACCCTCTAACGAACTCGCCGTGCTCTCTCGAATCTCGCCGGTGCTGTAGTCGACGTAGTGGATGGCGGTGATATCTTGCTGGCCGAGTGCCGAACTGCGTTGGAAGAGAAAGCTACTGGCAGCCTGCTCGTTTCCGAGTTGGAACTGCCACGCAGAGGAGATGGATTTCGTCTCGGTGCGTTTGCTCTCGACCCACGCTTCGATTCCGTCGGCCTGCAGTTCCGCAGTCGAGGTGAGTTGCTGTTCGACCTGGTCGTCGAGCGTCCCCTGCACCTGCGTGTAGGTGGCGAAGCCAACGCCCGCCATGACGACCATGGCGACGAGCACCGCGGCGAAGAACTTGCGTGCGTACGTCCGGCGGATGACACGCGGTGCAACCGACGATGGAGTTGCCTGTCTAATCTTCTCTCCGACTGCTCGGATAGAATCGGACATCGGCTCACTCCAGAGACGCGACCAGCGTTCTCGCATTGAATCGATATTCTGATTTCATCTGTGATAAATTGGGTTGCTATATAGTGTTTTGAGAGTCATAGACGCATGGTGAGGCGCTACTGCAACGAGTTCAATATAACGCGCAACCACCACCGATAAATCCCGTATAGTAAGCATAATTGTCTCGCTGAGTGACTTCGAACCCAGACTCAAGAGAGTAATCATCGTGAGAAAATATCGACAATGATTCTCTCTAAAAATTCTAATCTATATATCCATCAATATTGATATCAAACTGGACCAAACAGAGCCACACGATAAAACGGACACGGCGACGCTATAAGTGCGCCAGCGGCTAACGAACAGTATGGAAAGCCACGTTCCGTCCCGCCATGGGGACACCCTCCGGGACGTGATTCGGTTTTATCTTCTGGACCACCGGACGGTCGTCGGGAAGGCCATCGACATCGGACTTCTCGGCCTCAACCTCGTGTTCGTGGCGGTGTTCGTACTCGAAACGTACCCACTGTCGTCGGCCGTCCAAGAGGCGCTCTGGCAATTCGAAGTCGCGATTGCACTCGTCTTCCTCCTCGAATACGTCCTCCGAGTCTATGGCGCACGAAGTCGCGTCGGCGAACTGACCGACCCGTACACGCTCGTCGACCTGGTAGCAATCGTTCCGACGCTCTCGGTGTGGCTGCTTCCGGTCCCGGCGCTCGCAGCGAACATCGGCTTTCTTCGTGTAATTCGGGTGGTTCGCGTCCTTCGGTTCTACCGCTTCACCCGCGACGAGGAGTTCTTCTTCGGCACCGTCTCCGTGGGGACGCTTCGAGTGATGAAGTTGCTGTTGACCGTGCTGACGATTTTCTTCGTCGCCGCGGGGATGTTCTACTCGTTCGAACACGAGATGAACCCGCAAGTGGCGACGTTCGCCGACGCGTTCTACTTCGTCGTCGTCGCACTCACGACCGTCGGGTTCGGCGACATCATACCCGTCACACAGGCGGGGCGAGCAGTCACCGTCGCCGCGATTCTCGCAGGCATCATCCTCATCCCGTGGCAGGCGAGTAAAATCGTCAAAGAGTGGGCCCACAGAGACCAAGTCAACGTCGTTTGCGAGAACTGCGGACTCGCGTACCATGACCGCGACGCCTCCCACTGCAAGTCCTGCGGCCACGTCATCTACCAGGAGTACGATTCACGGGAGTGAGACGCCAGCCAGTGGCCTCTCCCCGCGGCTAACGTCGAGGGAATCAGACAGTCCGGCCGTATACAACATGAACATTTATTATAGATTGGCCAGAAGGGCGGAGTACACAATGTCGGTCGTACACGTACAGCAGTAACACTCTCGACGCCCAGTATCGCTGTCCGACCGACCCACCATCGAACCCCCAACCGTGAGCACGAACACACGCCGAACATACGAACCGCAACTGCGAACAAACCGACGCTCGTCGCGCTCGACGCCAGACGCCGACACCGCCGCCACCGACACTGCCGACGCCGACTCGTGGACAGCACAGTGTCAACGTCAGTTCGAGTCGAATCGAACCGAGCGACTCCACAATCTCGTCGACCGGGAGAATCAGTCGCTACCGCGGATGGACTGAGGTCACCAGCCGTCACAGGGCTATTCGACCGTCGAATACGGCCAGCGGAATCGCATCTCGTTTCCGTCTTCACACCTCGGTTCTCGCTCAGGCACCCGCTTTGCGGCGACACATCGCTTGAAGTGACTGGCGCGCCCAGTGGCGGGCGATGCGATTGGCACGGATTCAAACCGACGACGGTGTTGCGACGGGGCGCTATGAGGACGGTCTCGTGACGGTCGATGGCGACGAGTTCGAAGTCGGCGTCGATGCCGACCTTCTCGCACCCTGTGAGCCATCGGCGGTCTACTGCGTCGGGCGGAACTACGCGGCCACGGTCGACCAGATGGACTACGAAATTCCCGACCAGCCGGACTGGTTCATCAAGCCGCCGACCTCGGTCCTCGACCCCGGGGCACCCATCGTGTATCCCTCGTGGACAGAAGAACTGACCTACGCGGGCGAGTTGGCGGCCGTTATCGACCGCGAGTGCCACGATATCTCAGAAGCCGAGGTTGCCGACGTGGTGCGCGGCTACACCATTCTCAACGACCTCGACGCCCTCGACCAACCCGGCCGGACTGCTCGGAAGGCGTTCGACGGGTCCGGCCCGCTCGGCCCATGGATAGAGACTGACGTCGACCCCTCCGACATGGGCATGACGACTCACGTCGGCGGCGAGTTGCGACAGGAGGCGAACACCGACCAGATGCTCTTTTCGCCCGCCGAAGTCGTCTCGTTTCTCTCGGAGCGCTACACGTTCCGCCCCGGCGACGTGGTCTCCTTCGGAAGCCCGGCAAACCCAGGGCTCGTCGAACCCGGCGACGACGTGGAAATTTGGTACGAGGGCGTGGGCACGCTGACGAATACGGTGGTTGCATCGGAGAAATAGCGAAACAGTAGTGGCATCGGGCAATAGCCGCGAAATGAGCGTCAGTTGAGTGTCTCGACCTCGTCTGTGAGGTCAGCCGGTTCGTCGACCGGGCCGTTGATAAACAGGCCGTGGCCCATCAACACGGCGGCGACGGAACTAAACCCGACGATGCTCGTCGTCGGGGGAAACGACGTGAACTGGCCGATGAGGACGCCAGCGACGAGGCTCACGAGTATCCCGACGAGGACAAGGTCGTAGTACTGCCACGTGTAGTCCATGCGAGTACGAACGGGAGCCAGCACTGAAGGAGTACTGGCTAGTTTCGGGGGAGGTGGATGTGAACCAAACACCATCTGGCACGGCATGGGCAAAGCAGTCACGGAACGTCTATACGTCGCCAGTCACTCCACACCCTATGGAATACCAGACTGCGCTCGACCGAGCGCTCGACATCCTTCCGGAGCGGAACGTGGAACAGGAACGCCTGACGATACCGGACCCGTCGGGCGAAACGGACGGTGCATTCACGCGCCTCACCAACCTCGGCGAGATTGCCGACGCGCTCTCGCGGACGCCGACCCACCTCCACAGCGCCATCCAGCGTACCTTCGGTACGAGCGGCCAACTCGAAGGCGACCGCGCCCGTTACAGCGGGTCGTTCTCCATCAACGACTTCGAAGAGGCCATCGACGAATACGTCGAAGAGTACGTCATCTGCTCGGAGTGTGGCCTGCCGGACACGCGCCTCGTGACCGAAGACGGCGTCGACATGCTCCGCTGTGAGGCCTGTGGTGCCTTCCGTCCCGTCCAGAAGCGCTCCAGTACGAGCAAGAAGCGCCAGCGCGAGGCCGTGGAAGAAGGCCGCACCTACGAGGTCGAAATTACCGGAACCGGCCGCAAGGGCGACGGCGTCGCCAAGCGCGGTGACTACACCATCTTCGTTCCCGGCGCGAAGGAAGGCCAGACGGTCCGCGTCTACATCAAGAACACGAGCGGCTCGCTCGCGTTCGCGCGACTCGCCTGACGTGGCACATTCGGCGGCAGAAACATCAATATATTACCACCTTCCCGAATACCTATCAAATAGAGCGCCATACCGGGCAACATGAGTCGAGGGGAAGGGGCAGGGACAGCGCACGCGATTACGACTGGTGAGCGTGAGAATCCGATTCGCGTACTCCACGTCGACGACGACGCTTCGTTTGCCGAGCTTACGTCGACACTGTTGGAACGAGAGTCGACTGCAGGACCTCCCCTCGAAGTCCAGACCGAGACGGACCCGACTGCCGTCGACCCGCCTCTCGGTACGGTAGATTGCGTCGTCAGCGACTACGATATGCCGGTCGTCGACGGCCTCGAACTGCTGGAGAAAGTGCGACAGCACCACCCTGGCCTCCCCTTTATTCTCTTTACCGGCCGGGGGTCAGAAGAAATCGCGAGTAAGGCAATCTCAGCCGGCGTCACAGACTATCTCCGAAAAGGCGGGCGGAGAGACCGGTTCGGTGTCCTCGCGAATCGAATCCGAAACGTTGTCGCCAAGCGCCGTGCAGAACAGTCCGCACGCCAGAGCACTCGCCTGCTTCGGAACGTCATCGACCATCTCCCACAGTGCGTGTTCGTCAAGGACATCGAAGGCCAGTATCTCCTCATCAACGAAAACGGAGCCGAAACGTACGGTGGTTCTCCCGAAGACATCGAAGGCAAGACGGAGTCCGAGGTAAACGACCCCGAGACGGCCGCCCAGTTCCGGGAAGAAGACCGGCAAGTCATCGAACAGGGCGTGGCGAGGTACATCAGCGACCAGCACGTGGTCGCCGAAGACGGAGCCGAGCGCGTCGAGCGGGTGATGAAGTTCCCGTTCGATATCGAGTCGGCTTCGACCCCGGCGGTACTCGGTATCGCCGAGGACGTGACTACGGAGCGACGAAAGACTGCCCAACTCGACGCGGCCGCGACGCTCGTCGAGCGTCTCCGTTCGCATCTCGAATCGTCCGGAGGCCGTCGAAACGGGGTCGACGAGACGTCAGGACACGTGGTGGATGAAAAACTCGCAACACTCGTAGACGAACTCGAAACCGTGATTACCGACCCGCAATCGGTCGACGTGCAGTCGGTCCTGCGGGACGACGACTTGGACTGAGAGGGACGTTCTGGCTACTTCTGACTTACTTCAGACTACGTTTCCAGCGACTGCTCCCACGCGACCCCAAGTCAGTGACAAACCTCCGCGGAACCGGCGACAACTGCAGACGTCTCCGAACGACGTGTTTCAGACTGGAAACGGCGCGCCGAACAACTCACCGCAGAACAGGACGAACGCGAGAGCGCGGCGGAAGCGAGTGAAGAGACAGATGAATCATACGAGAACACAGAACGACAGGCGAGCACGGACGACACAGACAGTGACGAGACGGCGTAGTCGGTCTCTTTCGTTGACGTGATTTTGTTCCCATCGGACGGGAACCGATGAACAGGGTGATATCACCACCGGTCTAACCACCCCGTGATGTACGACACCATCCTCGTGCCAGTCGACGGGAGCGATTCGATGGCACCAATCGTCGAAGACGCCGCAACTCTCGCCGCAGAGCGAGACGCGACCGTCCATCTGCTGTACGTCGTAGACAAACGCGCCTTCTTGACGCTCGCAGACGACCGACGCGACGAAGTTATCGAGGAACTCGAAGCACAGGGTTCGGCCGCCCTCGAAGTCGCCAGCGCGACGATGAAAGACCACGAGGTAGCCGTCGAAACGCATCTGCACCACGGCGACCCCGCAGACGAAATTCTCGACCTCGCCACCGAACTCGAGGTCGACCTCATCGCGATGGGGACCCACGCCCGGTTCGAAGACAACATTCTCGGGTCTGTCTCGCGGACCGTCGTCGTCGAAGCCGACGTCCCGGTTCTCGCAACCCCGCTCACCGAGTCCTGATCCTTCTCCCTGCCGTTCTCACACCAACCGCAACAGCAACAGCGCAACTCCAAACAGCGTCGACATCGCGCTGATGAGCAAGAGACCGCCGCTGACGACGAGCAGGCGGCCGTCGAGGACAATCATCTCCCCCGCGGCGATGTTCGTGATAGACAGCCCGGACGAGACGTCGGCGACGGGCCCTAAGAGCGCGATACAGAACGCGATGAGCCCCGCAACGACCAGAACGTACGGTGTGAGGGAGTTCGTGCTCCGGGGTGGACTGTGAGTCGAGTAGCCGCGAGACATACCTCACGGTACGACGTGTTTCCATTTTGGTACGAATCGGCTACTACGGCGGTTCTCTCGTTAGCGACGTCCTACTCGGGCGAATCTGGCGATTCGGCTCGGGAGTGGAAACGCCGACAGAAATCCGTCGCACACGCTCTGTCTCACGGTAGCACCCCACAATCGAAGGAGCAACTAGACGTCCCGGACAAGCCCTCGACCAGCACCACAGGGCGTTAGTAGCCGATTACTCCTCGGTGCCGTCGTCCGATTCGGGGTCGAAGTCGAGTGCAACCGAGTTGATACAGTACCGTTCGCCAGTCGGGTCCGGGCCGTCGTCGAACACGTGACCAAGGTGGCCGTCACAGGTGGCACACACCACTTCGGTTCGGTCCATCCCGTGGCTCGTGTCGCGGCGGAGTTCGATGTTCGACTCCTCGGCGGCGTAGAAACTCGGCCATCCACAGCCGGAGTGGTACTTCGTCTCCGAGGTGAACAACTCGGTTCCACAGCCGACACAACGATAGACTCCGTCTTCTGTCCGGTCGACGTGCTCGCCGGAGAACCGGGGTTCGGTCCCCTGTTTTCGGAGTACCTGATACGCATCGGACGACAGGCGCTCTCGCCACTCGGCGTCTGAAAGAGTAAACTCTCCGTCACTCATACGAGACTCAAGGGACGCCAGCAAGAAAGCGGCGTCGCCTACTCCCGTCGGAGGAACTCGGGAAGGCGGAGTCCGGCGAAGTCGTCAGTCGTCCCGTCGAGGACGCCCGCTCGACTCACTGCTTCGGGGACGCCCTGTTTGTCGGTGGGCTTCCGCATCGTCACGTCAGCCCGGCCCGTCGTCGAGGGCGTCGTCTCCTCGTCGACGAGCGCTTCCCAGACGTCTTGTTTCGTCTCGTACTCGCTTTCGTTGCGCGCGACGCGCTGTTTTCCTTCCTCGAACGCGAGTTGCAAGACGCTCCGCCCGTAGGCGGTACTCGCCTGCCGCCGGAGGCGCTCGAATTCGCCGCGGTTTGGATGTCCAAGCCCGGTCGACACGCCCAGCGCGTACATGCGTCTGACCGCCTCTTCGTCCGTGATTGTTCGCCAATCCGTACCGAATACCCGTTCGTACATGGTACCTCAGATGTCGACCTTTGACCGGGGGTCGACGACGAGTCCGTCGTCGGTGAAGGTCAAAGACCGAATGTCGCAGTCGATGTTCGTCCCGCGCATCTTGATGACCTGAATACCGCGTGTCATCCCTGTCGCTTCGAGGTAGTTGTGGAAGAAGATGACACCGTGCGCGAGGAAGTGTTCGTCCGAGTACGACGACGGGTCGGTCATTTCGGAGATGAGAAGCGTCGTCGCGTCACCCTGCTTGAGCGCCGTCAGGAAGCGTGTCATCTCCTCGGACCCGTTCGCGAAGAACAGCCGAAGGAGCATCGTCGAGTCGATGACGAGCCGGTCTACCTGCCGAGAGTTGACGAACGCGACGATTTTGTCGGTGAGACTCTGGACGCTCGATGTGCTTCCACCCTTCGAGAACTGGTTCAGCATGTGCTTGCCCTTCGGACTGACCAGATTGATAAAGCGGAAGCCGTCGGAGTTCGCCAGCGTCTCGAACCCGAAGTCGAAACTCGACATGTCGTTGATAAGTTCCTCTTCGGTCTCGTGCATGGTGATGTACATGCACTGCTCGCCGTTTCGAAGCCCTTCGGCCATAAACTGCGCCGTAAACGTCGTCTTGCCACTCCCTGGCGGGCCGCTCAGTACGTACAGCCGCCGAGGGAGAAAGCCTCCTTGGATGAGTTGGTCGAACCCGCTTACCCCACTAGGAATCCGCATGTTGGGACACACCGCCCGTCCAATTATAATCGTTCCGGGATAAGTGACAGAATTGAGACGTTCTGGCCTGTCAGCGGCCTGTAGCGTTCATTCTGGGTACAGTTCGACCTCTCTCTCGATGCCGTCGATGGCGGCGACGTCCTCGGCGTCGAGTTCGAGGTCGGCAGCACGCAGGTTCGCACGCAGGTGGGTCTCACTCGACGCTTTCGGAATGACACACACGCCTTTTGCGACGAGCCACGCGATACTCACCGACTCCGGGGTTGTGTCGTGCTTTTCCGCGATATCGACCACTTCGTCCACCTCACGAACTCGGCCACCAGCCAGCGGCGAGTACGCCACCACATCGTAGCCGTGGTCGTCGGCGTGGTCGAGGAGGTCGGGGCGCTGGAACAGCGGGTGATACTCGGTTTGGTGTGCAACGAGCGGTGTATCCAGCAGGTCCAGTGCGTTGTCGAGTTCGGGAACGGTGAAGTTGCTCACGCCGACGCTACGGGCGAGACCGTCGTCGACGAGGTCGTCGAACGCCCGAAGTGTCTCTGGCGGGTCGTAGGTCTCTCTCGGACGGTGGACGTACAGCAGGTCGACGAAGTCGGTTCCGAGACGGTCGAGGCTCTCACGCGTGGTTCGAATCACGTCGTCGTACCCGAGGCTGTCGGCCCAGACTTTGGTGGCGAGAAACACCTCGTCTCGGGCGACGTCGGCGGCGGCGGCGACGGCATCCCCGACGACCGCTTCGTTCTCGTAAATCTGTGCGGTGTCGACGTGACGGTAGCCCATCTCCAGCGCGGTCGTGACCGCGCTCGCCTCCGCGGGAGTGTTGAGCCCCATCGTCCCGAGTCCGACGCGAGGGACGTTCGTCATTCAGACGCCCCTCCGTCTGCGGCAGTGGTGTGGTCGTCTCCGACAGTGGCGAAGTCGTCTGCGACCGGAACACCGTCGAGCGAGAGCAGGTCGTTGAGTCCCGAGATTTCGTGTGTCGGGTCGGGTGACGGCGTGTGGTCCTTGCGGTGCGGGCGACGGATGAACGCCGAATCGACGCCCGCAGCAGCCGCGGCAGCCATGTCGCTGTCACTGTCGCCGACGAACAGCGGCGAGTCGACGCTGAGGTCAGCCATCGCTTGTTCGAGATAGTAGGTCGCCGGTTTCTTTCGATGGAGGCTCCGAATCGCTGGTTCGCGGCCGTAGGCCGTGCCGAAGAGGTGCTTCGCGTCCAGATGTTCGAGGACGTAGTCTATCGTCGCCTGTTGGTTCGACGAGACGATTCCCATGGGCGCGTCGATGTGCTGAATCGCATCGAAGTCGTCGTAGGGGACCTTACGACCGTCGACGAGGGCTTCGCGTTGGAGCGACGAGGCGATTTCGTCGCGGGTTCGAAACAGCGTCTCAGGGTCGAGGTCGTAGGCTCCGGCGACAGTGTGCACGTCGTCCGGTTGCACGTGGATGACCATCCGCTCGACGTGGTCCGGGTCGGGGTCCGACACGCCGAGTTCGTCGAAGGTCTCCCACACGGCGTCTTGGAGAACCGAGAGGTCGACCAGTGTGGTGAGAACACCGTCGTGGTCGAAGATGACCGAGTCGTACATATCTGCAGAGAGGGGCCGAGGGGTGAATTGTTTTCGCATCTTGTAGTAAACACCTCGCTCGCCGCGGTACGAGTCTTTTAGCCCCTCGACACCACAGGTGTATTCGATGTTGGCTGGACTCACACGTGGGGGCGAACCATGACCCGCGACGTGTGTATCGTCGGCGCAGGTGCCGCCGGGGCTGGTGCCGCATATGCGCTCCGCGACTCGAAGGCGACCGTGACTATTCTCGAAAAGAGCAGGGGCGTGTGTGGACGCGCAGCGACCCGGCGAAAGAACGGGTGTCTGTACGACCATGGGGCGAACTACGTGAAAGAGTACGACCACCGAACAGAGCGATTGGTTCGAAGTCTCGGCGAGGAAGGGTTAGTCGACATCGACGAACCTATCTGGACGTTCGACGCCGACGGTGTCGTCTCCGCGGGCGACGACCGAGACCAATACAAGTGGACGTGGACCGAGGGAATCACCCAACTCGCAAAGCGACTCCTCGACGAGACTGACGCCACCGTCGAGCGCGAGACGCGAGTGGCCGCAATCGACCACAACCCGGATACGAAATACTGGTCCGTCGTCGACACCGAGGGTGCCCGACACGGTCCGTACGACGACGTTGTCTTGACACCACCGGCACCGCAGACGGCGTCGCTCCTCACCGAGATGGGATGGGGCGACCACTGCATGATGTCCCTTCGGGAGGCCATCGGAAGCGTCGAATACCGGACGATTCGGTCGGTGATGCTCCACTATCCGTTCGAACTCGACACCCCGTGGTACGCGCTCGTCAACACCGACAAGGAACACGACGTGGGCTGGCTCGCCCGCGAGGAGTGCAAAGACGGCCACGTCCCGGACGGTGAGAGCCTGCTCGTCGTCCAATTGAGCCCTGAGTGGTCGGCCGCGCACTACGACGACCCGCTGGACGAAGTCGCAGACGTGGTCGCCGACAAGGTCGCAACGCTGGTCGACGACGAGCGACTTCGAGACCCCGACTGGGTAGACGACCAAGGATGGCGCTACGCACTTCCAGATGGCGTCGCCAACCGGGAGGTCATCCGGCGCGGAGAACCGGACGGCCTGTACTTCGCCGGCGACTGGACGGTCGGTGAAGGGCGCGTCCACGCGGCCCTCTGGAGCGGTATCGAGGCTGGCGAGCGCATCAATAGTCGGTAACGCTCGCGGCTCACCTACTCACTCGTGTATCTTTTCGCCGCGCCGGAGACGGGCGGCGATGGTGTACGTCTGTTCTCGCTCGCGGCGGGTCGGTGCATGTGCAGCGAGATAGCGCGCGACCGCGACGGAGAGCGTCCGCGCCTCTTCCGGCGGCCGCTGTTCTGCTTGCGCGAATCCTGCTTCGAGCGCCTGATACGTGTGGAATCCAGCATCCTCGCGGAGGAGTGCGGCACCGAGTTCCCGCCTGAGCCGCTCGGGGTCGCCGCCGCCGTCGAGGAAGTGCGCCGCGGCGCGGCCAGCGTCGTTCACGCGACCCTCCGCGTCCATCGTCTCCGAGAGCGTGTCGAGTTCGACGTCTGGGTTCGCGTCGGCGTTCGTCTCTGGGAGAGGCGCGGGTGGGGTGTTCAAGAAACGGTCGAGATAGACGTTGACGGCCGTGTCGAACACGCCGCGATAGAGTTCCGTCGCGTCGGTTCGCTCGGTCAGGCGGTGGACCGCGTTGGCGTAGGTGAAGGTGTGATGGACCGTATTCCAGTCGTTGAACTCGTTCGCGGTCGAAAACTGGGCGACACGGGTCCCCGCCGCGAGCGCGACGCTGTCGGCGAGTTCCTCGGGCGTCGCACCGGCTCGAATCGCCTCGACCAGCGTCTCCACGATTTGGTGTGGGTCGTCCGAGAGGAGCGTCTCGACCATATCTTCGGGTCGTGTCCACGACTCCCCGGAACCCGCCTCGACGTGCTGGTCGAGGTTGTCGAACGTGTCGTCGAGGAGGCCCGCGAGGTCGATTGGCCGCCGCCACGACGAGGTTTCTTCGCTTCGTTCGGCGGTCGTCAGGCCGCGAACGAGACTCGGGAGGACGGTGTCAGCGTGGTCCCAGCCGACGTGGTCCAGTGCCTCGAACGCTTTGTTGATGTAGTCGAGGACGTGGCCCGTCTGGATGTAGCGGTGGTCGGTCGCGGCCGTCGCGAGCATCCGCGCGAGGTCGGCGTCGTCGTACCCGGCCTCGATGGCGGTTCGGAGGACGCGTTCGGCCCCGTTGGGGTCGCGGACTTCGACGTTCTCGCGGAACCACGAGAGCAGACGGTCGAAATCGGTCTCCGTCGCGCCGAGCGTCTGCTGTTCGAACTGCGGCGGTTCACCCGAAACGTCGCTTCCGACCTGTACCAGTCCCTGATAGAGCGCGCGCTTTCGGTCCTCGGGGTCGAGGTCCGGCACGACGTTCGCCATCGCCGTCAGGATAGTAAGGCCGGGGCCCCACCCGTCCCGTCGGTATCGACACCCGAACTCGATGCCCGTTTCGAGCGGTGTCGTCACGTCCACGTCGGCATCGAGCAGGCCGATGACTGACTTGGCGACGACGAGACGAAGGTTCTGTTCGAGGCCGTCTTCGAGCCGGGTCGCCCAGTGGACCTCCGGTGGCTCGTCCGGTTCGGGGTGCGGGTCGACGTAGACGGTCCCGTCGCGGACTTCGACGGGATACGTGAGCACGTCGTCGGCCCACGGGTCGAACGTGTCGCCGCATTCGAGTTCGAACCGAGCGTGGTGCCAGTGGCACGTCAGGACGCCCTCGTCGACGGTTCCCTCGATGAGGGGAAAGCCCATGTGCGGACAGGCGTTGTCGACGGCGCGAACGGTTCCTTCGTGGTCGAAGAGGGCGACTGCTCGGCCATCGACCGAGACGAGTTTTCGGCCCGTCTCGCGGAGGTCGTCGCGCTCGACGGCCGGGACGAAGCGGTCTTGCGAAGACATGTGCTAGCGAACGCCATGAGATTTCCTAAAGCTTCGCTGAACGGAATTTTCGTACATTAT
This sequence comes from Haloferax elongans ATCC BAA-1513, assembly GCF_000336755.1. Classification (GTDB taxonomy): domain Archaea; phylum Halobacteriota; class Halobacteria; order Halobacteriales; family Haloferacaceae; genus Haloferax; species Haloferax elongans. Next base: position 375,680 of record NZ_AOLK01000022.1, read on the forward strand.
TTGTCATTTATCGAGAAGAGACCGAATTCGAGCATTTCTCGGGTCCAACACCCGGAATTCGTCCCTCAAACGAATCGTCAAGCGCTAGCATGCGTCGGGCATGCATTTTTCGTTCCGTACTTCATAGCTTCTGGTGTGTCTTCGCTGACCGTCCGAATTGACCCCCACGTCCACTCAGAAGGGTCCTACGACGCCGAGGACCCGGTGGAACTCATCTTAGAGCAGGCCGCGGAAATCGGCCTCGACGCCGTGGTCATCACCGACCACGACGTCATCCACGAGTCCATCCGGGCGGCGCAACTCGCGCCGATGTACGGCCTCGTCGGTATCCCCGGCGTCGAGGTTTCGACAGCCGACGGCCACCTTCTGGCGCTGGGCGTCGAAGAGCTCCCGCCGCGTCGACAGCCCCTCGACGAGACTGCGCAGTGGATTCGCGACCGCGGCGGTGTCGCAATCGTCCCGCACCCCTTCCAGCGAAGTCGTCACGGCGTCCGTCGCAAGCGACTCGCGCGATACGACGAGAACGCCGACGGCGACGCGTTCGACGCCATCGAGACCTACAACTCGTGGCTCTTTACGGGGTACAAGAACCGTCGCGGCCGACGGTTCGCGCACGAGCGCAACTATCCCGGTGTCGCCGGCAGCGACGCCCACAAGGTCGGATACGTCGGCCGCGCATACACCGAGATAGAGATTCCAGACGTGTCGCGCGCGTCGCTCACGGCCGACCACATCCTCGACGCGATTCGCAACGGCTCGACCGCGGTTCAGGGCCGACGAACGCCGATTCCGACGAGTACGAAACACTACGTCGGTGCGGCGGGCCGGAAGTCTGCGTACTACGCGAAACAGGGGGCACTTGTCAGTGCGATTCTCGCGAAGAAAGGTGCCTTCAAATCGGGCTACTACGCCAAAATTGGCGCACTCAAGAGCGGCTATCTCGCCAAGCGAGGCGCGCTCGCTGGCGTCCAGTTATTGTCGCGGTTCTCGTCGCGGTAGCACGAACCTCTCGCTCGACGGGTTACCGATAACTCTGGTACAGCAACACCACGACAGCGACGGCCGCGAACAGGTCCGGAAGGAACGTGAACGGGCCGATACTCACGGCCGGGCGGAAGCCGAACACTACTGCCGCAAGCGGATTCGACGTGAGCGCGTACAGGAGCAGGGCGATGGTGAACACGACGAGGCTCATCGTAAACGGGTTCGGCAAGTCGCGGTAGACGCGGACGTAGTTGTACGCGAGCGCGACGAGCAGTGCGACGTTGAACGTCGAGACGAGGAGTTTCACCTGCAGGAACAACGCGAGTCGAGGTCGCAAGTCGCGTCCGAGGAACGCGGGCACGCCCAGTGTCACGACGAGGGCCACGAGCAGGCCGACGAGCGTCACGAGAAGCGTCCGTGTCGTCGGGTCGGGGTCGCGCTCGCTCATTCGAGGTCGGCCTCCGTCGCAATCGTATCGAGCAGGTCGAGGTTCTGTTCCATCCGGTCTGAGAGGAAGTACGTCTTTCCGTAGCCGTCGCCCATGGTGGTCAGTACACCGTTTTCTTCGAGGAGTTCGAGGTGGTGTCGCACCGTCTTGTAGTTCAGGTCCAGTTCGTCGGCGAGTTGGTTCGCGTTCATCGGTGTGTCCGAGAGCGTGCGGACGATGCGCAGGCGGTTCTTGCCGCCACGCGCACCGCCAATGAGCCACCAGAGCACCCGACGCATCTATTCGCATCTCTCCGTTCGGGTATAAAAACAGTGCGGGCGGGTGGAGGTTCTGAGCCGTCAGGGTACCCTCAGGGGCTACGTGCGAGGCTTAGCGGTGGCCATGGCCGTGTCCGTGTCCGTGTCCGCGGTGGTGTCGGTGCCAGTGCTTCGCCGAGTGTTCGTTCCAGCGCTCGCGCAGGTCGCTCACGTCGTACCCGAGTTCTTCGAGCGTGTCGAGGGCGACTTCACGGAGTTCGCCGGGGTTCGAACCGTCGGCGCGAGCGTCCTCGACGGCGTCGCGGACGGTCTCGACCTCCCTGTCGCTCAGGTTGTAGCGGTTCTGCAGTCGGTCGAGTTTGTTGTCGAGGCGGTGGTCGAACCGAGCGTCGCGCAGTTCCGTGTCGGTCACACCGAACTGGTGCAGACGGCCGTGAGCGACGAGCCGAATCGCGTGGGCGGAGGCACCGTCAGCGCGCATCTCGGTTACCTCGTCTTCGATGGCCGTGCGTTGGTCGTCGGTGAGATTCAGTCGGTCGAGGAATTCCGACAGCGGGGCGTCAGCGGGGGGTTCTGCTGGTCGGTCGTCGGTCTGGCGGTCAGTCGGTCGCTGGTCGTCAGTCTGTGCAGTGTCCGTTTGCGGCGTGTCCGTCGTCCCCTCTTGTGCCGCGGCGAGACCGACGACGCCGCCGGTCACCACGAGCAGTGCGAGGAGCGCTCCGAGGAGTGTCTTGCTTCGCATGGGTGTTTACCCGTCGAACCGGTGGCTGGAGGGCAATAAGGAGATTTGCCGAACTCGGGCACGAGACGGCCATCAAACGGGCACGAGTTAGACCCAAATTCCAGTCGAAACGGAGGTCAGCACTCTGTCGCGTCGCCTACTCGTCCGAACTCACGAGTTCTTCGTACTGCGCGCCGGTCTGTTTCAGCGTCTCCGTCGAGTAGAGTCGCTCGTGGTCGAACGGCAGGTAGTCGGCGGCGAGTTCGTCGATTTTCTCGTCCACGGCGTCGGCCTCGCGGCCGTGAATCATGGTAAAGAGGTTGTACGGCCAGTCCTGTTCGGGTCGTCGCGGGCGGTGATAACAGAGCGTGACGTACGGGAGGCTGCCGACCTTCTCGCCGCGGGCGTCGAGTTCGTCGTCCGGCACGTCCCAGACGACCATGCAGTTGTTTCTGAACCCGGTGACGACGTGGTTGACGATACAGCCGATGCGTTTGATACAGCCGCCGTCGACGAGGCGTTCGATGGCCGCGACGACATCGTCGGTGTCGGCGTCGATGCGTTCGGCGACGTCCGCGTAGGGTGTCTTCGACAGCGGGAAGCCGTCTTGAATCTCCACGAGGAGCCGAGCGTCGAGGTCCGAGAGGTTGCCCGTCGCGTTCTCCGAGATGCGAGTCGCGCTCACGGCCGTCTGTTCGAGGCTCTCGCGGGCGAAGCGGTCCTCGTTCATGACGGGGAATTCGAGGTCGATGTAGTAGTCCGTGAGCATCGGGAGGTTGAGAACCTCGCAGCCGGTTCGCTCCTCGATTTCCGAGAGGATGCGGTCGCGCGTCTCCCGCGACCCGGCGGTGACGACGAACCACATGTTCCACTCGTGGTCGCGGCGGTAGTTGTGGTTCACTTGTCGATAGCCGTTGATAACCTCGGCGACCTCGTCGAACCTGTCTTCAGGTGCCGAGACGGCCGCGAGGGTCGAACTCCCGATGACAGGCGGGTTGAGCACGGCACCGAATCGACGGAAGATTCCCTGCTCGCGGAGGCGACGGACGCGGTCGAGAGCGTCGGCTTCGTCGATGCCGAGGTCCGCGGCGACAGCGCGGAACGGGTGTGCTTCGACCGGGAAGCCACTCTGGTAGTCGTCGATGAGTGCGGCGTCGACCTCGTCGAGGTCGGCTCGCCAGTCGTCCGAGAGGGCGCTCATTGCCCGGGGTTAGGAGTCAGGGGGCCTATCGCTTTCGGACGGACGCGACACACCGGGACGACGGGGCGGATGGTCCTCGAATGGCGGGACCGAACAGGACGTTTTTTGCGCGTTCGGCCGAACGCTCCACCATGGCAGCAGCCGACACCGAGTTCGGAGAGTGGCCGCTGAAACGTCTGATGACCGAAGTCGTCGGCACCGGGACCAAATCCGCCGAGGACATGACGCGGGCGCAGGCGATGGAGGCGATGCGCCGCATCCTCGCCGACGAACCCGACCACACGACGCTCGGTGCGTTCTGGCTCGCGAACCGCTGGAAACACAACAACGCCGAGGAGCTCGCCGCCTACACCGACGTGATGGCCGAACACGTCCAGTACGCCGAACCGAAGGTCGACCCCGTCGACTGCGGCGCGAACTACGACGGCAAGGGCAAGACGGCGATTCTCGGCGTCGCAGCCGGCGTCGCAGCCGCTGCGGCCGGAACGCCGGTCGTCGTCCACTCCGGCGACCGCGTCCCGACGCAGAAGCAGGACGCCTACAAGCACGTCCTCGACGAACTCGGCGTCCGCACGGAACTCGACCCCGACGAGTCCGCCGATATGGTGGACGACACCGGATTCGGCTTTTACTACCAGCCAGCGTTCAACCCCGCCATCCACGACCTGTGGGAGCGCCGCGACAACATGGGCGTCCGTACCTTCGTCAACACCATCGAAACCATCGCCAACCCGGCGAACGCCTCGACGCACCTCGGCTCGTTCTACCACCTCGCGTTCGCCAAGAAGATGGTGAACACCTTCGAAGCGAGCGAGCACCACGACCTGCGCCGCGTCGTCATGTTCCAGGGCATGGAAGGCTACGACGACATCCGCCCCGGATACACGAAGGTCGCAGAGTGGACCAATGGCGAGTTCGACGACTTCGAAATCGAGACCGCCGAGTACGGCATGGACTTCGAGTACGACGACCTCGGCGTGGACGAAGACGACGTTGCAGGCGACTCAGCGGAGATTACGGAAGCCGTGCTCTCCGGCGAGCGCGACGACCGCTTCGCCGACGCCGTCGCACTCAACGCCGCACTGCGCATCTACGCCCGCGAAGACGCCGACTCCATCGACGAAGGGCTGGAGATGGCCCGCGAGGCAATCGAGTCGGGTGCTGCGGCTGACGTGCTCGAAGACCTGCGCGCGTTCTGAGTTCCGACTTCCCGACACCCCCGTTCGTTACCGTTTTTCCACGACGTCGAACAGCGCGCCGAACGTCTCATCCTTGCCTGCTTCGGCCTGCACGTCGAACGCGGTGAAACAGTAGCGACCCGGTTCGAACGCGATGGACTCGGCAACCCAGTCTGGAGTGGCGTCTCTATTGGGCGGCGTGTCATCGGGAGTAATCGGGACGTTCCACGGGTGCGTTCCAAACGGTGAAATCGACATTCCGGGGTCGACGACTGACTTTCGGGGTACCTTCGTCCAGCCACTGTCCGTCTCCCGCCAGAGACGCCAGTAGTCCGGCCCAATCGACAGCGAGGATGGTCGGCGATTCACGAGATGGAACGTGGCGGACCCACCCATCTCGACGCGCTCCCGTTTCGGAGCCAGATACACGGCTTCGTCGCCGGTCTCGTGGTAACACCGGTCGACTTCCTCGGGACACGATGCGTCCGAATCGAATCGGCTCTGCGGAATCGAATGCCGGGCGGCACATCCAGCGAGCGAACTAACCGCTCCTCCCCCGACCGCAGCGAGAAATGACCGCCGTTGCATGAGACAACTCGTCCGGCGTCCAATAAATGTTCTTTGAATTACACCAAAGGGCCGATGACAACGCTGCGTCTCCGGCCGACAGGCAGCAGTTCAGTCGCTCGTCGCCCCCGCCGCTCCGTCGATATTCGTGACTTCGAGACCGCCCGAGAGTTCGGTGTTGGGGTACGGCATATCGATTCCCTCGGCGTCGAAGCGCTCTTTGACCGCCTCGACGAATTTCGCGCGCACCGCGCCGTAACTGCTCGTGTTCGGGTCAATCCAAATTCGCCCCGAGAGGACGACCGCCGAGTCACCCAGTTCCGTGACGGGGGCCGTCGGTTCGGGGTCGTCGAGGACGCCCTCGATTTGCGACCCTTCGTCGACGATGGCGTCGCGTGCCTGCCCGATATCGTCGTCGTATCCGATGCCGAAGCCGACAGACACCCGGCGCTGGTCGTTCGCTACGTTGTTGACAACTGCCGCGTTCGCGAGGTCGCTGTTCGGGACGGTCACCAGTTCGTTATCGAACGTATCCAACTTCGTCACCCGCAGTTGAATCTCACGAACCACCCCGCTGTTTCCGTCCCACTCAATCCAGTCGCCGACAGTGAACGGTTCGTCTTGGATGATGAACACCCCGGCGACGAAGTTCGCGATGAGGTCCTGTGCGGCGAAGCCGACCGCAAGGGCAAGAGCACCGGCCAACGTCGCGAACGCCGCGAGCACGACGCCGAAGCCTGCGACTGTCGCGGCCAACGCGACTGCGACGACAGCGGTGACGACCACCGTGGTACTCACTGCGAGTCCGATAATCGTCTCGTCGAAGCCGCGGCGTCTGAGACCCTCTTCGACCGCCCGGGTCATGACGGACTTCCCGAGGAGGTAGATAACAGCGAACACGACGATGAACAACAGGACCGCCGTGGCTGCACTGACCAGTTGCGGGACGTACTGCTGTGGGTCGAGCGAGACACCCAGTTGAAGTGGTAACATGGGACATTGTTAAATGTAGACAGAGATATTAACTATTTGCTACGGATTGGCAGAAGATACGAACCGTCGACCGGTGGAGAAAGTGAGAGCCAACGCGAGACGCAGTCGAAACTATATTTCGAACGCTTCGTCGCCGTCTGCGAAGGGGTCGTCTTCGTCGAGGCCATCGTCAAGCGGGAGCGCGACGCCGACGAGCGTCTTTCCGGCCGTCACGGTCGCTTCGCGGGTGATAGAGTAGACGACACCGGCACGCTCGGCTTCGACTTCCTGTAGCACGTTGTACGTCGTCGGGTCGTAGACCCAGCCGAGGTGGTCGCCGGGGCGGACCTCGCGGCCGAGTTGGAGGTCTTCGCGCGCGACGAACAGCCCGGAGGTTTCGGCGGTGACGCGACCGAGGTGATTCCGGTAGGTCTGGCCGTCCCACGGTTCGACAGCGCCGCCGAGGATGCCCATGTTTCGGGCGACGTTGAGTAAGCCCTCGACGCCCGCGACGATAGCGGGTTCGACGAGTTGCTTGTTGTGGGCGAGTTCCGGCGTGATAGAGGGGATTCCGGCGTCGGTCGCCGCGACGCGGAGCTTCCCGCCGAAGTTGCGTTCGGACCACTCTTCTTCGGCGTCTTCACCCGCGGCTTCCGCGAGCAGGAGGTCAACACCGAAGGCCTCGGCGAGTTCTCGTGACTGGTCGTCGTGCTTGCGGTAGACCGTGTGCGTGAGCATGTCCGGGCTCCCGGTGTGAAGGTCGACGATAGCGTCGGCGCTCCCGGCGAACTCCCAGAGTTTGGCTGCCATGCGTTCGTGGAGCGTACCGTCGGCGTCACCGGGCCAGACGCGGTTCATGTTCGAGTTGACGGAATCGAGTGCTTCCGGCGTCGCGTACGAGACGCGGTCGAACGTGAGCGGGTCGGCGACTGGGACTGCGACGATGCGACCCGTGAGGTCGGCGCGTTCGAGTTGGCTGTGCAGTCGTCGAAGGACCTCGGTCCCGTTTATCTCGCGGCCGTGCTGGGCGGCTTGCACGTACAGCGTCGGCCCGTCCGCGCCGTCGGCTGGCTCGTAGGTGTGAACCGTCGTCTGTACCGGGACGCCGGAGGGGAGCCGGGCGAGCGTCACGGTCTCCGCAGAGTGCATGTTCGAGGCATCGCAGTGTGTCGTCTTGTAGTTAGGGGGCGACACGACCACAGGTGGTGGGTCTGAAATCCGTCAGTCGTCAGCAGGTGCGGTACCGACGGCAGCGTCCTCGCCGCGGGAGAAGTAACTCGCCAAGAGCGGCCCGGTGATGTTGTGCCAGACGCTGAAGAGTGCGGGCGGAAGTGCCGCCGCCGGTGAGAAAAACGACAGTGCGAGTGCGGCCGCCAGCCCGCTGTTCTGCAGGCCGACTTCGAACGTCGTCGTCCGAACGCGGTCGGGGGACATCCCGGCGAGACGACCCGTGCCGTACCCCGTTCCGAGACCGATGGCATTGTGCAGAACGACGGCCGAGACGGCTGCGACACCTGCGCCGAGGATGGTGTCCACGTTGAGGCCGACGACCGCCGCGACGATGGCGACGATAGTCACGACCGAGACGAGTGGGAACACGTCGAGTCCGACTTCGGCCGCCGAGGGCGCGTATCTATCGAGCGCGAGGCGGAGCGCGAAACCGAACACGACCGGGATGAAGACGATTTGGAGGATGTTGACGAACAGGTCCATAAATCCGACCTGCAACTGTTCTCCGGCGAGTACGACGACCCATGCAGGCATGACGAGCGGCGCGGCCAGCGTCGTCACAGTCGTGATAGCCACCGAGAGCGCAACGTCGCCCTTCCCAAGATACGCCATGACGTTCGACGCGGTGCCACCGGGTGCCGCACCGACGAGCACGACGCCGATGGCGAGTTCCGGCGGGAGCGAGAGGGCGATAGTGAGCGCATAGGCGGCCACGGGCATGACGACCCACTGCGCGACGGCACCGATGGCAACGTCGCGAGGACGCTCGGCGAGTCGCCGGAAGTCGCCGGGTTGGAGCGTCAGCCCCATGCCGAGCATGATGACGCCGAGGAGCGGCGAGATGTACGGTGCAATCCACGTGTACGCCCCGGGTCGAATCAGTGCGGTCGCCGACGCAACGAGCACGAGGCCGACGAAGTAGGTGTTTGCGAGGTCCGAGAGCCACCGGAGAGCAGACAGCATCGCGCTGCCCCAAGACATCACAGTTCGTTGATAATCCATTCCGTGATAGTCGTTGTCGAATGACAATTAGTTCTATCGGTAGCCCGACTGGGGTGCGAGGCGGCACGGTTTTCACCCATCCGCCCGACGGTGGAACCATGAGCGACAACCCAACCGCTACGCTTCACACGAACAAGGGCGATATCACGGTCGAACTGTTCGAAGACAAGGTTCCGAACACGGTCGAGAACTTCGTCGGCCTCGCGACAGGCGAAAAGACGTGGGTCCACCCCGACACCGACGAGACCAAAGAGGGCGAGCCGCTCTACGAGGACATCCTCTTCCACCGAATCATTGACAACTTCATGATTCAGTGTGGAGACCCGACCGGAACCGGCCGCGGCGGCCCCGGCTACACGTTCGACGACGAGTTCCACTCTGACCTCAGCCACGACGGCCCCGGTGTCCTGTCGATGGCGAACCGCGGCCCCAACACGAACGGCTCGCAGTTCTTCATCACGCTCGACGCCCAGCCGCACCTCGACGGCAAACACGCCGTCTTCGGAAAGGTCACAGACGGCATGGACGTCGTCGAAGACATCGGTTCGGTCCCGACCGACAGCAACGACAAGCCGGTGTCCGACGTCGTCCTCGAATCAGTCGACATCGACCAGTAACGCGACTGCCGCAGGCGTCAACCGACCCCGTCTTCTTCGACCAGTGCGACCGCCTCGTACTGCCGAGAGCAGGGGAAGTCGGTGCCACGGTCGGCGACGAACTGCGCGAGGCCGATAGAAGCACCGGAGAACGCGACGAGAGGCGATTGCAGTGACGCGTTCAGCAGTCCGACGACTCGTACTCCCGAAGCCGTGTCGTTATCTGGTCGTCCATCGCCGCGAGCACGGCGTCGAGGTCGCGGCCGTCGAACAGTTCCGAGAGCCCCTCAGAGACGATGGTTCGAACCGCCGTGAACGGCCCGATACGAGCGCCGCGAGTTGCCGGCGTATCCTCGCTCTCGGCCAGTTGTTCGAACGCGACTTCGAATCCGGGTCGCTCGTCGAACCAGCCGGCGTCCTGAAGACGCTGTTCCGTCTGGCGGTGAACTGGGAAGTAGCCGGTGTGTTGGTGCCACTGCTGTTGTTGCTCGGGCTGGGTCAGCCACGTGATGAACTCGCCTGCGGCGGCCTGCTGCTGGTCTGTCGCTTCGTCTGCGACCCACAGCGAGGCACCACCGACGACGACGCCCGCACGCGAGTCCGGCGCGGGGAACTTTCCGACCTTGGTCGTGAATCCTCGCTCTTCGGCCCCCTGAACGATGGACATGGCGCTCGAACTTGAGTCGACGAGCATCGCAGCACGGCCGTCGAGGAACGCTTCTCTCGCGGCACCTCTGGCTTCGACGCCGGGGTTGTACAGCAGGTCGTTCTGTTCGAGGTCGCGCCACCATCCGAACACAGTTCTCGCGACCTCGCCGTCGAGATGAGGCGTGCTCGCCGTCCCGTTTCGGCCGTTGTCGGCGTCGAAGAGACACGCACCAGCAGCGGCAAACCACTGTTCGACGAACCAACTGTAGTTCGCCCACGTCGCACCGTATTCGACGTTCGTGTTCGTCTTCACTGTCGCCGCCGCCCGCGTCACCGAATCGAACGTCTCCGGTGGGGCACCCGGGTCGAGACCGGCGCGGTCGAACGCATCTGCGTTGTAGTAGAGGACGGGATTCGAGGAATTGAACGGCATCGACCAGAGCGTTCCGTCCTGTCGGTAGTAGTTCGCGAGTTCGGGAACGAGAGACGACACCAACGAGGTGTCGGGGAGCACTGACTCGACGGGCGTAAACGCCTCACTGTCGAGCGCCCGCTGTGTGCCGACCTCGTAGAGTTGGGCGATTGTCGGGGGCGTTCCCGACTGCGCGGCAGCCATCGTCGCGTCGAACGTCCCGCGATAGCTCCCTTTCGCCGCGGTTTCGACGCGGACACCGTCGTGCGTCGCGTTGAACTCGTCGACGAGCGACTCCAGAACCAGCGCCGTGTCGCCGGTCATCCCGTGCCAGAACTGGACGACCGTCTGCCCCGACTCGGTCGCCGAGTGGAGTTGGTAGTCGTCGATTGACGCTTGCAGGTCGTCTGCCTGCTCCGAGAGCGTGTTAATCTTCGTCATCGCCTCGGACAGCGACACCGTCTGTCGGCGGGCCGAACCGGCCACGTCCGACGCCAGTGTTGCGGTCTCGTCGCTGATGCTCCCGACTTCGTCGGCTTGGCTCACGACCTCCTGTGACGTTGCCGCCTGCGAGTCGGTCGCATCGCTAATTTCGTGGAGGCTGCTGTTCGTCTCTTCGAGGTCTTCGACGACACCGTCGAGAGCCGAGAGTGCGTCTTGGATGGTCTCGCTACCCTCTTCGAGTCGGCCGTTCGTATCGGTGATGTCGTCGACCGTCTCGTCAGACTGCGCTCGAACCGCCTCGATGGTCGTCTCGATATCCTCGGTCGCGGCCTGCGTCTCCTCCGCGAGCGACTTGACTTCCTCGGCGACGACGGCAAAGCCCTCGCCTGCCTCACCGGCACGGGCGGCCTCGATGGAGGCGTTGAGCGCGAGGATGTTCGTCTGTTCTGCGATGTCCGATATCTTCGCCGCGATACCGGTTATCTGGTCGATTCGCTCGTCGAGTTCCCGGACGCGAGAGACCGTCGCGCTGGTCTGGTCGCTGATAACGTCGAGTTCGTGGAGTGCCTCCTCGGCCGCCTGTTTCCCCTCGCTGCCGCGTGCGACGGCTTCGTCGGTCGACTGTCTGATTTCGTCTGCTGACGCCGCGACCTCTTCGATTGTCGCCGAGAGGTTCCGCATCTCGTCGGCGACCTCTTCGACGCTCTCGCTTTGCCGCGTCGCACCGTCAGCGATATCGTCAACCGACTCCGCGACGGCGCGACTCTCTCCGCGGCTGTCGCCGACGGCGTTCGAGACAATCACTGTCGACGAGGCGACTTGGTCCGCGAAGGCGTCGACGTTCCGCATCGACGTTTGCCACTCCTCGAACAGTTGGTTGAGGAGGTTCGCGTGCCGTGCGAGTTCCGGGTCGTCCGGCACGTCGACACGGACGGTGAGGTCGCCCTCGATGCACTGCTCGATGGCGTCTGAGAAATCGTCGAGGTGCGACAACGAGGCGTCGCGGTCGGGACGTTGTCTCGCGTCGGCAGACACATTCGTCCCTCCGTCGTGGCGTGGCTCGCGGGCGCTCTCGGCCGAGGCGGATTCTTCAGTCTGTTCGTCGTCAGTCGCGTGTGCGCCCAGCGCAGCCTGCACGGACGCACGAATCGACGACACCCGTCTGTGGAGATACCTGTCGTCGGTCATTGGTGGACGAGATTATCGGAATATGATAAGTTCACCTCTCTGAATATCAGAATTGAAGCTTAGGTTTGTTACGGGGAGTTTATTCATTAGAAATCAATCTGCCGATTCAGTCGCTTGTAGATGCGCTCTGATGGACTCGAATACAATACGCCCGGTCGCTCGAGTCAGTTCGAAATCCGGTGTTTCGTTCAGTCACCAAAACGTTCCATATTGGTGAGTGGTATTCGCATGAAGAGTGTTCGACCACCGACCGAAGTGTGTGGTCACCGGGCGACCGACAGCGCAAAGTTCACTGGGTCGTAATCACCGCCGATGAGCGAGGAGTCCCAGCAACCCAAGCCGAGCGACTTCGGAACCGACGAAAACGCCCCACCAGTCGACGAGAAGCCGTATAAAATCATCTTCGAGGCGAACAAGTGCTTCGGAGCAGGGCGGTGTGCGGAAGTCGCCGACAACTGGGAGATGGACCTCGAAACCGGGCTCGCCCGTGCGAAGTCGTACTTCGTCGGCGAGGACGAACTCGACGAGAACATCCGCGCAGCGGAGGTCTGTCCGGCGAAGAAGGGCCGTGGAGTCATCCACGTCGTCGACCGCCGGACGGACGAGGAGATTTCCCCGGACCCCAACGGCGACGGGACGCTGTCGGTCGACTGGTAAACGAAAGCACTTTTCTGTCCCTCCGAGAACGATAGCCTGAGCGGGGGTGGCTGAGCTAGGCCAAAAGCGGCGGACTTAAGATCCGCTCCCGTAGGGGTTCGCGAGTTCAAATCTCGTCCCCCGCACTTGTACCGACGAACGACACTGAGGAGTGTCACGTGCGGCCAGAGAGAGTTGAATCAGGGAGCGACGCGAGCGAAGCGAGCAACCACTCCCACCAACCCACCCAAAAAATACTCGACTAGAGCACCACCGACGCCCTTAGACCGGCCTTAGACCGGCAGTTCGACCCCGAGTTGTTCGAACAGCGCCGCCATGCTCGCCGCGTCCTTGGACTCGACGATTCGGTCGTCGTCGAAGCGGCGGTAGCTGAATCCCTCCACGTCGATGTGGTTGCCGGTCGGTTCGATGCCGCGGAACGTCCCCTCGTGCGTGCCGTGGATGGACCACCAGACCATCACGGCGTCGTCTTCGGCGACCACCGCGTGCAGTTCGGTCGTCGCGTCGGGGAACGCGTCGTCCCACTCGCTGTACAGTTCCTTGAGGTCGTCCCGGGAGACGAGCGTGTCGTCGGACCCGGTTCGAACCGTCGCGATGCGAACATCTGCCGCGTACAGGTCGTCGAGCGCCGAGAGGTCGCTGCCGTTCCACGCCTCCTCGAACTCCCGAAGGACCCGCTGTTTGTTCTCTTCCGTCGTTTCTGTTGCCATAGCACCCTCCAGCGTCCATAGCCACCGTCGCACGTCACTGGCGAACAGACGCTGTGTTGAGTTACGACGAGACAGAACATAGTAATTTGCTAACATGAAACATACCAGAGACGACGGTCGGGGAACGTCGTGCAGAACCGAGACTCCTCGTCTCGGTTACCTGTAGAGCTTCGACCCTCGCTCGTCGACATCCGGGCCACCAGGCGTTCGGACACGGTCGACGAGCGTGGTGAGTATCCCGAGTGCCCATCCCGTCGGAATGGCGAGAACGAACCACATACCGACGTACGCGAACCCCTTCAGTTCGAACGAGTTTCGGATGAACGCGGCGAGACCGGCGACGTCGAGCACGTTGTCCAACAGCCAAATCGCCAGCGACGTCGAACTCGGGAACACGACTGACGCGAGTGTCGGTGAGTAGAGCGATGCGACGACCGGTGGGAGAAACAGCGCTGTCACACCCAACGGGTAGGCGAGCGCGACCGTCGTCTTTCGCCCACCTCGCCGGGTGAAAAGCAGTGCGAGGACGGCCGCGACAGTCGCGACGACGCCCGCGGCACCGACTGCGACGAACCCCTCGAAGGCGATAGACGAGACGTAGGTCGCAGCGGTGAGCACACCCCAGACGAGCGCCGAGAGGAGTGCGACGCCCACGAAGCCGAGCCCTGCGGTCAGTCGGTCGATACGGTGGGCGTAAAATCTGGTCGCGAGACCCACGACGAAGAGTGGGTACACCAACGCGAGGAGCAGTGCGCCACTCACTGCCCACAGCCGGTATCCCCAGCGCTTGGGGCTGGACTGTGCGTTCCAGTTTTCGACCACCGAGTGGTTACCGGTCCGTTCCCGAGCGAACGCCATCTCCATCCAGTTCGCGTGCAACCAGTGCAGGTCGACACGCATTGCTCGGACGATGGTGGCGACGCGGGACGGGACCCACGCGGGCGTCTGTTGCCAGTCGTCGTCGACAGGGTTCGTCATTCGGAGCGTGCCGTACCGTACTGTTTCCCTTCGGTACGCAGGGATTGTTGGTGCTCGACCGCCGTCTCCTGAATCTCCGTGATTCGGTCGACGTCGGTCACGTTCGACAGCAGAACCACGGCCGTGAGTGCTGTCGCTCGTTCGTTCAGTTCGTCACCAGCCATCACGTCGACGATGTCCGCCTCTTTTTCGAGCCAGTAGCGGCCGCCTTCGAACCCCTGTCTGGAGACTGTCTTCGAGGGCCCCGAGAGGACGACAAGCGCCCGTTCAGCACTCGACACCTCACACGGGAGCGTGAGCTTCGACCGGGCGGCCTCGCGGACGAGTCTGTTGATTTTCGCCGCGTCGGTGGGGGTATCCTCGTCGCCGCGAGGCGTGGCAGACGCCCAACTGGGCTCGGGAATCCACGCGAAGCGGTCGCTCAGCGCGCGGACCCACGAGCGAAGCCTGCCCGGTTGTGGAAGGTCGAACGAGGCGTATCCGATTGTCGAGACACCACCCGTATCGAGCGCACGGATGATGTCGCTCGGGTCCATTCGGTACTCTTCTGCCGACGGCTCACGGAACTCGCCAGCGGCGAACAGGGCGACGAGTCGCTCTGCCAGCGCGGCGTTGACGGCTGCATAGCCACTGCCGTCTGACTCTGGTCGCGAGGGAGGCGCTTCGTCGTCTGCTGTGTCGTCTTCGGGACGGTTGTCCAGCGCACCACCAGTTGGACGCTCACCATCGAGCCACGCGTCGTTGTCGAAGGCGATGACGTTGTCAGCCTTCGAGACGAACGACTGGAGCGACCGCGCAGCGGTCAGTGCTTCTTGCTCGCCTTCCGAATCCGCGGGAAGCACGCCGACCGCGTAGACTGGCTCGTCACAGATTGCCTTCAGGTGGTCGATGACGACCGCACCGGCACCGCCGCCGGTTCCCCGGCCGAGTCCGGCAATCACCAGGATTCCATCGACCTCGTGGAACTCGATGTGGTCGAACGCACGGATGATGTCGTTTTTCTCCTCGCGTGCGATTTCGGCCGCGAGGTCGGGGTCGCCGTCGATGTCCGTGCCGTCGGCTTCCCAGTAGACGTCCCCAATCGTCAGTCGCCGCGCTTCGGGGACGTGTGCTGTCGCGTCGAACGTCGGCTCCGTCGAGTTGATGAGCAACGTGTTCCCGTTACAGAGGTTCCGGCCCGTCGTCTGCTCGGCTTCGAGGATTTGGTTCACGAGGCGACACCCCGCGTTCCCGACGCCGACGACTGCCAGTTTCACGGCCTCACCTCTCGGGAGGTGGACACCGGACTCCGCGTGGCGGATTGCGGAGGTGATGTGCTCCGCGTTGCGGTGGTCCTCGTGGACGCGTTCCGCGTGGCTGAAGCCGTGGTCGTCGTGCTCCACGTGACGGGAGCCATGGTCAGATGACCGGGTCGATTTTCCCGTCCGAGTCGGTTATCAGGTCGGCAATCTCCTCCTCGCGGACGGCCTCCTGTTCGGCGATTTTCTCCTGTGCTTCGACCGCTTGGTCCTGAATCGACTCGATTCGAGGCGTCTCCGTGACGTTCGACAGAAGCACCACCGCCGAAAGCGCCGTGGCGTTCTCTCGGGGGTCGTCGCCAGCCAACACTTCGACCGTGTCGACCTCGTTTTCGATCCACTCGCGGGCGCTCTCCAGGCCCTTCCGCGAGAGTTCGGACGGTGGCCCCGACAGGACGATGAGCGCTCGGTCGGCGCTCGAAACCTCACACGGGAGCGTGAGCCGAGAGTTGACCGCGCGGCGGACGAGACCGTTTATCTTCGCTGCGGCGTTCGAGCCGTCTTCTATCTCGTGGTCTTCGCGGAAGCGCTTGAGCAGCCCCTCGCCGTTTGCCTTGTCTACCGAGGTCGACGCGTATCCAATCGAGGAGATACCGCTCGTATCGAGCGTTCGGATGATGTCACTCGAGTCCATCGCGTTTTCGGCGACGGTCGGTTCGTCGTACTCACCGGCACCGAGGAGCGTGACGAGGCGCGTCGCCAGTTCGCGGTTCATTCCCTCGTAGCCCTCGCCGACCGTCTGGTCTTTCGAGCGCCACGCGTCGTTGTCGAAGGCGATGAAGTTGTCCGTGTTGTTGACGAACGACTGGAGCGACCGAGCGGCGTTCAGCGCCGGGCGACCACCTTCGTACTTTCCGGGAAGGACGCCCAGTCCGTACACTGGCTCGTCGTACATCTTCTGCAACTCGTTGATGACGACCGGGCCTGCACCACTCCCGGTGCCGCCGCCAAGCGACGCACAGACCAAGATGGCGTCGACCTCGTGGATGTCTACGTCGTCGAACGCGCGCCGAATCTCGTCGATATCGGTTTGGGCGACTTCGGCACCGACTTCGACGTCGCCGCCGACGCCGTGGCCTTTGGCCTTCTGGTGCGTGTCGCCAATTAAAATCCGCTGGCTGTCGGGGATGTGATCTGGTTTAGAAAGGTCAGTCCGTGCGGTGTTTATCACCATCACGTGGCGGCAGAGTTTTCGGTCCGTAAGCGATTCGAACTCGACCATCTTGTCGACAATCTTGCTACCGGCATTGCCGACGCCGATTATTCCTAGTTTCATGGTTGGGTTGCGTGACTAGGAGTGTCCGCGAGAAGGGAGCTGGATGCGCGAATTGGGTCCTGAAGTGCCCGGACAGGACCGACCGAACTGTTCGGCTCGTTGCATCCACCCGTTTGGTGGAGGGCCCCCCAGTCACGTGGCCATCCACACTACCAATAGATAAACAATGTGGCCAAGTGACACACCAATTACTGGACGAACGGACGACTCGCCGCATCTGTGTACGGCGAACAAAATCGGACAGGAGTGACTATCGGCGAAATCGAGGCCTGTGCAGCACCCGAAAGCAAGCCACGGAACGCGAATGCGACGACGGCACGCTCCGAGAGCCCGGCGAGTAGTCCCGCCACCCCAACACACTTTGCAGATGCTGTAATAACATGTAATTAGATCGTGCTGCCCGCCAACGCCCCCTCCCGATTTGACGTCGCTCTCGCCGGAATGGCGGTCTGTTTAGCCCTCGGTGGCGTCGTCGGTCTCGTTTCTGGGATTCCGACCCACCTCGCGACGAGTGGCGGTGCAACGGGCGCAGCGGCGCTTGCATTGGGTGCAACCGCCGACGGACTCTGACGAATTCGCTCAGCCACGACACGCGTTATCACCACTGATATCTGGTGGGTCAACACTTTACGTTCGATTAGCTTGCGAACGAGTAGCATGAGAATCGCACGGTTCGTTCCAGAGGTCCTCAGACGGAGTTACCTCCGGAAGTTCTTGCTCGTCCTCGTGGTCGTCGCCGGGGTGATGGGCGGGTTGGGCTTCTACATCTCGGGGATGGTCACCGAGGAGGTCCGGGCTGACGCGCACTCCGAACTGGAGATGGTCGCGTCGCTCGAAGCCGAAGAGTTGTCAAGTTGGTTGGAGGGATACACGCGGACGGCCCGGATGTTCTCGGAGTACGATGCAATCCGCTCTGGGAACCCCAACGCAATCGACACAGCCCTCGAAAGAGAGAAAGACCAACTCCCACCAGAGGTGCTCGCAGTCCACTACGTCAAGCCGTCGAACGGTGATATCGTCCACAGTACCGACGCCGTGTTGGAGACGAAGACCATCGCCGACCTCGAGGTGTCGTGGACGACCGGTTCGCTGACGATGAACGACGGCGTCGCCATTTCCGAGGTGTACCGCTACGGCGGCGGCCAGCGCCTCGCGTTCCTCAGCCCCGTCGCGGGCCGAGACGCTGCGGTCATGATTGTCGTCGACGCGTCGCGTCACGCCCAGACCATCAGCGAACCAATCGAAGGGTCGCACACGCAGGTCGTCACCGCCGATGGCGTCGTCGCTTTCGACAGGTACCACAGCAACGTCCTCGAACAGTACCGTGGCGATTCCTCGACGCCCGCGCTCGACGCCGCGGTCGCGGGAGAGACCGGCGTCATCGAACGCGACGGGAAAGTCGTCGGCCACGCTCCCGTCGAGGGCACGGACTGGGCCGTGCTCATCCAAGCGCCACCCGAGAACACCTACGCTCTCGCAGCGCTCGTCGAGCGAGATATCACTATCCTCATCGGCGTCGCGCTGGGCGGTCTCGGGCTCGTCGGCCTCGTCATCGGTCGCGGCACGGTCGTCTCGCTCCGGCGACTCCGTGGTCGCGCCGAAACCCTTGCGAGTGGCGACCTCGACGTCGACCTCTCGACCTCGCGTGTCGACGAGTTCGGTGCGCTGACCAACTCATTCGCCGAGATGCGCGACAATCTCAAGGGCCGAATCGAAGCGGCCGAGGAGGCCCAAGAGGACTTGGCTGCAGCCGCGGCCGACTACCAAGCGACGATGGACCGCGTGGCGACGGGCGACCTAACGGTTCGGACCTCAGTCGAACCGGACGACGACGCGATGGCCGCTGTCGGCGACGGCATCGACTCGATGGTCGACGAACTCGAAGACACCATCGGGCAGGTCGCGACGTTCGCGGCGACCGTCGATACTGCTGGCGAGCGCGTCACTGCAGGAACCGAAGAGGTCACTTCGGCCTCCGAGCGCGTCGAGCGAGCCACTGCCGACATCTCCGATGGGGCGTCCACGCAAGCGACGCTCCTCGACGAAGTCTCGACCGAGATGCAGGACCTCTCGGCGACCGTCCAAGAGGTCGCCGCCTCCGCCGACGAACTCGCCAGCCTCGCTACCGAAGCCAGCGAACGCGGACAAGAGGGCCGCGATGCGAGCGCCGCCGTCCACGAAGAGATGGCAGCTATCGACGACCGAGTCGCCGCGGCAGCAGACGGCGTCGAAGCGCTCCGCGACGAAGTGGCGGAGATTGGCGAAGTCGTCGACCTCATCGAGGACATCGCCGACCAGACGAACTTGCTCGCGCTCAACGCCTCCATCGAGGCCGCCCGCGCCGGTGAGGCGGGTGAAGGCTTCGCCGTCGTCGCCAACAGCGTCAAACAACTCGCTACCGAGACGGCCGAAGCGACGACCGAAATCGCCTCCTCGATAGACGAGGTCGAAACGGCGGCCGAAGAGACCGTCTCAGAGGTTCACGCCGCCAGAGAGCGCGTGTCCAACGGGGCGGAGACGGTCGCCGACAGCGTGCAGGCAATCGACGAAGCGGTCGACCGACTCGACGAGGTCGACGACGGCGTGGCCGCTATCGACGCCGCGACCGCTTCGCAGGCCGAGGCGGCGCAGTCGGTCGCGCTCCGCGCCGACGAAGCAGTCGAAATCGCCAGCGAGACGCAAACCGAGGCCGCAGACGTCGCTGCCGCGGCCCGCGAACAGAACGACGCGATGATGGGCGTTGCTGGACAGATACAGGAACTCTCTGGCACGACCGAAGAACTCCGGGCGCTCGCCGACCGGTTCGAGGTGCGAACCGACGAGGGCGAGACTCTCGACAGCGAGAACAGCGCCGTCGAATCCGAGGCGACCGACGAGCCGACGCCCTTACCGGAAGGTGTCGAGTCGGACGCCGCAGCCGAACCCGGTGGCGAGCCTGACGAAGGCCACGGCAGCGATGGTGCTGACGGAGAGCATAGCAGCGATGGTGCTGACGGAGAGCACCCCGACGACACTCTCGAACCGGAAGCGCCAGACGACATCGACGTCGTCCCAGAGCCTGACGTCGACGACGACGTGCTCTCGTCGCCGACGCTCTCGGAGCTCGCGGCCGACGGCACGGGCGACGACGAGTAGTACTCAGCCGCGCAGAACGGCCGAGTGCGATTCTCACGCGAACGTTCTTCTCCAACGAACCGTTGCAAACGCTGTCAGTACACGAGCCGAGAACAGCGTCGTCACTCGATACGGATACAGCCGGTGAAATCGATAGACTGGCGGCTCGACGGTTGAGTTCTTCAGAAAGGGATAGGCAGCCGCACGGGAGCGGCCCGCGCGGCGAATGCCGCCCTAGATTGGTCCCCGCTGACGCTTCGGCCCTCCAAAGCGAAGCGTCACCTAAACGGAGTGCGGCGAGATACTTAAACATGCCGCCATTCTGCCGATTCTGGCGGAATCGGGCGATTCAGGGACCGAACACGAACCGGCCGAGACGCAACGACCTTTTCTCCCATCAGTTCCTTCCTCTCGCCATGAGTGAACAGCAGGACCTCCCCGGTCGGGTCCGCCGGGCGTTCGGCGACCACGGTTCGTTCGAGCACGAGAGCGACCGAACGTTCGTCTCGATGACGACGCACTTCGATGGCCGCGTCACCGTCGCACAGCGGGACGACGGGAAAATCGAGTTCGAAGTGTCGGTTCGCGTCCCGATGCTGTCGACCGTCACCGCAGACGAGGTCGCCGACATCGTCGAAGACGGCTGGTTCGAGACGTTCGAACTTCGAATGGACGATGCTGGCGGCGTTACCGCAGGCGACCACCAGCTCGAACCGACGGTGACGCGTCAGGACGACGAGGCACTCGTCGAAACGTCGTTTGCGGACATCAACGAGCGTCGCGGCGTCGACGACGCTGGCGCAGTTATCGACTACGTCGAAGGGACGTTCGTCCAGGGAATCATCCCCGGGTACGACTACACCGAACCGGTGACGAGCATCCTGAGTCGAGCACAGGAGAACGCCGGAACCGGATTCTGAGACTGGAGTTCGCTGTCGGCGGCCGAAGCAAGTCTGGTGGCCGCTCAGTCCATCGCGATATACGTCTGTGTGCCTTCGATTCCCTCGACCTGTTGGATGCCGTTTGCGACTTCCTTGACCTCGGCCGGGGAGTCAACGTCGACTTTCACGATGAAGTCGACATCGCCCGCGACGATGTGGACACTCTCGATGCCGTGGTCGACGTCGACGAGTTCTTCTTTCAGTTGGTCGATACCATTCGCGACGGTTGCGGCTTTCACCATGATGTATGCATGAACCATCTCAAGCACCTCCTGCAGCAGTGACGACTTCGTCGCCGACGAGGAGTTGACGCACGTCGTCGAGCACGTCGAAGTCGGCGAGAACGGCGACGCGGTCGCCGGTTTCGAGCGAGTCATCCGACAGCGGGAGACTCATCGGACTGTCTTTCTTCCCGAACGCGAGGATGCGCGCGTGGGCTGGCAGCGCAACCTCTTCGATACTGTACCCGTTCATGGGCGAACTCTCCGTGACCGTCACGAGGATGACCTGTAAGTTCTGGGCGATGTCCGCGATAGCGCGAATCGACCCGCCGAGGAGGGCGTTCTTCGCACCAATCGCACCCAGTCGTTCGGGGTAGACGATTTCGTCGACTTCCCTGGCGTACTTCTGGTACACTTCTTCGCGGTAGTCCTCGTCGACGCGGAGCACCGTCCGACAGCCGAAGTGTTTGGCAATCATGCACGCCGCGAAGTTGACGTTGAGATCGGCAGTCAGCGCGCCGAGAGCGTCCGCCTCGTCGATACCGGCCTCCAACAACACCTCCTCACGGGAGCCATCGCCTTCCACCACATCGAAGTCCATCTCACGAGCTTGTTTCACCCGGTCGCGGTCTAACTCGATGAGGACGATGTCGTGACCCTCCTCTCGAAGGACTCGGGCTGTCCGTAGCCCCACCCGTCCAGAACCAATGATAACGAACCGCATGGGAGTACGGTATGTCGGCGAAGGCAAATAACCTTACCCCGGTTTCGGTCGAATCACCGGACATCGAACGGAGCAAGGCTTTTGCATTGTGTGATAGAATATCCCACACATGGTTCACGCCTTCATCATGGTGAAGACTGGTGCCGGGGAATCAGAACAGTTGCTCGGTCCGATTCGCGACTTCGAGACGGTTGCAGAGGCCCACATCGTCGCCGGGGCGTACGACATCATCGCGGAGGTCGACACCGAAGCGGTGTACGAAGTCCTGAAAACGGCATCGACGAGAATTCAGGGGTTACAGGGCGTCTCCGAGACGAAGACGTACATTTCACTCGACGACTGAGTCGCCGACGCCGTCACCGACAGACCGGCTGCGGCGTCAGCGTTCGATGTGGAACGGTCCGTGTTCGTCGACGTGCGCCATGTGCTCGGCCCGCTGTTCGGCGAGTTCCGGCGTGAGGTCCTCGTACACGTAGTCGAACAACTCGTCTGGACCGGGCTCCGGCGTCTCTTCTGCGGTCTCCTTGGCTTCGCGGAGTTCCTCGTTCGCGTCCTCGTACATCGCGTCGAGTTCGTCCTCGTCGACGATGCCAGCGTCGAGACAGAACTCCTCGAACCGTTCGAGGGGGTCGGCAGTCCGCCACTCTGGGAGGTCGGGGTCGTCGTCTCGGTAGCGCGTCGGGTCGTCTGCGGTGGTGTGCGCGCCCTGTCGGTACGTCAGGCTCTCGACGAGCACCGGCTTGCCCTGTCGAGCCTTTTCGAGCGCGTCGCTGACGACTTCCCGAACCGCGAGCGGGTCGTTCCCATCGACTTGCACGCCTTCGATGCCGTAGGCCTCGGCCTTCACGGCGATAGAGTCACTCGCAGTCTGGCGGTCGCGAGGGAGCGAGATGGCCCAGCCGTTGTTCTCACAGAAGAAGACGACCGGTGCGTCGAAGACGCCCGCGAAATTGAGTCCCTCGTGGAAGTCGCCCTCAGAGGTCGCACCGTCACCGAAGCAGACGAGCGCGGCGTAGTCGTCGCCGCGGTAGGTGCTGGCCATGCCAACCCCGGCCGCGTGGGGAATCTGGCTGGCAATCGGGACGGCCTGCGGGAACACCGGAACGTCGTGGTCGGACTCGTACTCGGCGTAGCCGCGGCGGAAGAGAAAGAGGTCGCTCGGCGGCACGCCGCGAGCTATCTGAAGTGCGTTCGACCGATACGTCGGGAGGAGCACGTCGTCTTCGCGCATCGCGTGCGCGGCACCGATTTGTGACGCTTCCTGTCCCTTGAACGGTGGGTAGCCACTCATCCACCCGCGTCGCTGGAGGGCGAGTGCACGTTCGTCGAACCGGCGCGCTCGAATCATGTCGCGGAGGGCGGCACGGGCGTCGTCTTCGGTGAAGTCCGTGTCGTCCAACCCGTGCTCGGCGATGAGTCGATGCATGCGCGGAGGGTCACGGTCCTTCGTGATAAACGTCCCCGGTTTGAACCCTGGTGTCACTCGACTGACTTCGGTTGGGTCGGTCAATTCACGTCGCCGCGCGGCCCGGCGACTCGCGCGTGACGTGCTTCGAAAATAGTCTATTAATGCGACGTAGCGACTGGATAGCAATTCACCTCCCCTGTCTCGACTGGGCTATGTATCCACGTCTGCAGGAGAGCGCGAAGGCTATCGCCGCGACGGCGCTCGGAGCGGTCGTCATGCTCGCCGCCCTCGGCGGTGCTGGCTTCGGTGGTCCCCTCATGCCCGCGACCGACACCGGTTCGGACGCGGGCTCGACTGGGTCACTCGGCGAGTCGGAGAGCGTCGGTGTCATCGGAGACAACGAGACGGTGACAAACGAAACGGACGGGGAGACAGAGACCAACACAACAGAGACGAACGAGACAGACGACGGGTCGACGACTACTGAGACAAACGAGACGACGACCAACGAGACGGACGGGACAGCGACCAACGAGACGGACGGGACGAACGAGACGAGCACCTCGACCGAGACAGAAGCGAACTCGACGGACGAATCGACGGACAGCAGTGAGAATACGACCGTCGAATCGACAGGGAGTACAGACGGAACGACGAGTGAAGACGACGCAGGTGCGTCCGACGACTCGGATGACACGGGCGACTCAGGTGGCTCGGACGACTCGGACGATTCAGACGACGCAGTTGCTTCGGACGGTGACGACAGCGACGAGACTGACGACTCGGAGCAGGGAGACAAAACGACGACTGACGACTCCACAGCCACCGACGAGACAGCAGATGCCACGCCCGTGGAGGACTCTGATACAGTCGAGTCGGACGGGCCGAAAGACACAGACAGCGACGGCATCCCTGACAGCGACGAGCGCGCGGGAGACCTCGACGGCGACGGCGTCCCCAACGTGGAAGACTGGGACGACGACGGCGACGGCATCTCGACGGCCCGCGAGCACTTCGACACCTGGCCGTCAGACGTGGACAACGACGGCGCGCCCGCGTGGTACGACACCGACACCGATGGCGACGGCATCCCGGACGGTCGGGAAGGGACGGCCGACACCGACGGCGACGGACTGCCGAACTACAACGACCGCGACAGCGACCGTGACAAGGTCGGCGACGCCCTCGAACGGACTGCGCCGACGGACCCGTACAATCCCGACACCGACGGCGACGGGAGTAGCGACCTCGCCGAGTGGAACAGCCTCGGCGGCGACCCGGTCGATGGCGACGTGAGCATCCAACAGTCCGACACTGACGGCGATGGTCTCGAAGACGACAGCGAACAGCAAACCGGGCTCAACCCCGCCGACCCCGATTTCGACGGTGATGGCTACCCCGACGGCGACGAGGTGTACGAACGCTACACGACCGACCCGAAGAACCCTGACACCGACGGTGGCGGGGCGTACGACGGCGTCGAAATCGAGGCCGGAACGGACCCGACTGACGCCAGCGACGACGCGCAAATCGACGACTGGGACGGCGACGGACTCGCCAACGACTACGAGCAGGCTATCGGCCTGAACGCGCGCGACCACGACACCGACGGCGACGGGCTGAGTGACCGCGTCGAACTCGAAGCGGGTCTCGACCCGACCGACCCCGAGAATCGCGTCATGGACGACGACTTCGACGATGACGGCGTCTCGAACACCGAAGAACTCGACGCGGGAACCAACCCCTTCCGCGCCGAATAGCCCCGCCGGGAGCGACAGGGAAAAGACGCCCCGATACTAACCCCCGGTATGGTCTCGGTGGTCAACCTCGCGCTGATGGGCGTCGTGCTCCTGCTTCACACCCTCATCGCGGCGGTCATGACGCGCTTCTTCCGCCTCCGATTGAAGACGCAGTGGGGGTATATCCTCTACGCCCTGTTCCTCATCCCGCTGGTACTGTTCGTGTCCACACTCGTGTTCTCGGGCGTGTTCGGTATCGGCGTGAACCTCGGCAGTCCCGCGGCGGCGTTCGGCGTGATGATTGGAATGCCGCTGGTTCTCGGGTTCACCATCGACACGCTGTACGTCCCTCCCCCAGAAGAGTTCGAGAACCTTCCTGAGTCGCGGTAGCGGAAACGACCTGCGGACGTGAGAGGTACGGCTGAAGGCCCTACGCGTCTGCGAGAATGTCGTCGAGGGCCGCTTCGACTGCGTCGAGAACTTCTTCGGGCGACTGCGTCGCGTCGATTCTGATAAAGCGCTCTGGTTCCGCCTCGATGAGTCGCTCGTAGTTCGCGCGCACCTCGGCGAGGTACGCCGCCTGTTCGAACTTGTTCGTCGAACCACTCCGAGCAGCGGCCGTCTCGGGGTCGACATCGAGGTAGATGGTCTTGTCCGGCGGGCGAGTGAACGCCGCGTGGATGCCCATGATGTACTCCATCGGGCGCTTCAGGTCGCTGTCGCGGAGCGAGGCACCCTGATAGGCGTACCGGGAGTCGGAGTATCGGTCGGAGATGACGAGTTCACCCGCGTCGAGGGCGGGTCGAACGACGCGCGAGAGGTGGTCGGCGTGGTCAGCAGTGAACAGAAACAGCGTCGCGAGCGGGTCGGCGTCGTCGTCGCCGATAGCGCGGTTGACCGCCTCACCGTACCACGAATCGTCGGTTGGTTCTCGTGTGAAGACCGCGTCCGAATACGTGTCGCGGAGCGCCTCCCAGACGGTGGTCTTCCCACTTCCGTCGAGTCCCTCGAGGGTGACGAGCATACGTCCTCCGAGTCGCCCCTGCGAAAAAAGCGCCCCGAACTGCCTCAGCGATGCTCACCCAAAACTGCCGAAGCGATACTCGCCCCCAAACTGCCGTAACGATAATGTCAGACCACTACGACTACCGCATGTGTTGTTCCGTGAGTAACCGATGGGACGCGCTTCTCCCAGTGTCGTTACCGTACAGTGTCGTCTGGTACGACGAGACGGTGCCACCGGGAGACGAGGGCTTCGCAACCAAGCTTCGAGAGGTTGCAACACCGTGTGAGGCCCCCGACGAATGGCAGTACGAACACGAGGAAGTTGTCGTCTACGACGAAGGCGGGAAGATGATTAAGCGGACGGGTGGTCCGCTTATGCCACCGATATTGGCGTGACAGGCACACCGCCGAACTGACTCGAATTCTCGGTCTATCGAACACTCTTGTCGTCGGAAACTATTCCGGCGAAATCCACCTCAAACTCCCGTTAGCTTTACGCTCGCTCCGCCGAATAATTCGCTATGAAAGTCCTTGTTGTCGGCGGAAGCGGATTCGTCGGTAGTAACCTCTGCCGAGAGCTGAAGTCGCGCGGGCACAGCGTGACTGCGATGTCTCGCAACCCCACTAGCGAGGACCTCCCAGAGGGCGTCGAGACGGCCGTCGGCGACGTCACGGATTACGACTCCATCACCGACGCGTTCGAGGGGAAAGACGCCGTCGTGAACCTCGTCGCCCTCTCCCCACTGTTCAAGCCGGACGGCGGCTACCGAATGCACGACATCGTCAACTGGCAAGGCACCGAGAACGTGGTGAAAGCCGCCGAGGCACACGACGTGCCTCGGCTGGTGCAGATGAGTGCGCTCGGTGCGGACCCGGACGCGGACACTGCGTACATCCGGTCGAAAGGAAACGCCGAGAACGCGGTGAAGTCGTCCGGTCTCGACTGGACCATCTTCCGGCCGTCGATTATCTTCGGCGAGGGCGCGGAGATAATCGACTTCACAAAGAAGCTCAAGGGGATGTTCGCGCCCGGCGTCCCATTGTACCCGTTGCCCGGTAACGGTCGGACGCGGTTCCAGCCAATCTGGATTGACGACCTCACGCCCATGTTCGGTGAAGCCCTCGAAGACGACGCGCATGTGGGTGAGACCTACGAAATCGGCGGTCCAGAGATACTCACGCTTCGAGACGTGACAGAGATGATATACGAGTCAGAAGGGAAGTCCATCACCATCGTACCGCTCCCGATGCCGCTGGCTCGCGTCGGTCTCACGACGCTCGGGTTCGTTCCCGGTTTCCCGATGGGTTCTGACCAGTACCGGTCGCTCAAAATCGACAACGCGGTCGCCAACAACGACATTGGTGCCTTCGGCGTCGACAAGTCGTCGCTGAAGACGTTCGAAGCGTTCCTCTCGGAACGGAACTGAGGACACACTGGCCGGGCGAGCCGAGCCGACCGAACTGAACAATCGGTTCGTTTCTCGGGTCGTGATGTCGAGAAAACCCTGTTAATCATATATAAATCACGAATATTGATAATGTCACACGCCCGTCAGCCAGAATAATGATTGCTTAAAATTCCGCCTCCGTCCGCCGTTTTTTCCAGCTAATCTGTTCTTGGGTTGACACCTGGCCATCACAACGCTTATGTCTGCGTTCGTACTGGCTTT
The DNA here is from genome assembly GCF_000336755.1 of Haloferax elongans ATCC BAA-1513. Classification (GTDB taxonomy): domain Archaea; phylum Halobacteriota; class Halobacteria; order Halobacteriales; family Haloferacaceae; genus Haloferax; species Haloferax elongans. Next base: position 403,269 of record NZ_AOLK01000022.1, read on the forward strand.
CACGCAATGGCGAGGGGACCGAACCTATGAAGCTCGCAATGATCGGATTCGGGCAAGCCGGGGGAAAGATCGTCGACAAATTCGTCGAGTACGACCGGCAACGCAACTCGGACATCGTCCGTGCAGCAGTTGCAGTCAACTCGGCGAAAGCCGACTTGCTCGGACTCGAAAACATCCCGAAGGACCAGCGCGTCCTCATCGGCCAGTCCCGCGTGAAGGGGCATGGCGTCGGTGCGGACAACGAACTAGGCGCGGAAATCGCCGAAGAAGACATTGACGAAGTGCAGGGTGCAATCGATAGCATCCCAGTTCACGAAGTCGATGCCTTCCTCGTGGTCTCTGGACTCGGTGGCGGCACCGGGTCCGGCGGCGCGCCGGTCCTCGCGAAACACCTCAAACGAATCTACACTGAGCCTGTCTACGGCCTCGGCATCCTGCCGGGGTCCGACGAGGGTGGTATCTACACTCTCAACGCCGCACGCTCGTTCCAGACGTTCGTCCGCGAGGTCGACAACCTCCTCGTGTTCGACAACGACGCGTGGCGGAAGACCGGCGAATCGGTGCAGGGCGGTTACGACGAGATTAACCAGGAAATCGTCAACCGCTTCGGCGTCCTCTTCGGCGCCGGTGAGGTCAAGGACGGACAGGAAGTCGCAGAATCTGTCGTCGACTCCTCGGAGATTATCAACACACTGGCTGGCGGCGGCGTCTCGACCGTCGGCTACGCCTCCGAGGGTGTCGAACCCCGACAGAACAAGAGTGGCGGCCTCCTGTCGCGACTCACTGGCGGTGACGAACCCGACGACAACCTCGACACCGCCCACACGACGAACCGCATCACCAGCCTCGTACGCAAGGCTGCACTCGGCCGCCTCACACTCCCGTGTGAAATCGAAGGTGCCGAGCGCGCGCTGCTCGTACTCGCTGGCCCGCCGGAGCATCTGAACCGGAAAGGCATAGAGCGCGGGCGGAAGTGGATCGAGGAGCAGACCGGTTCCATGGAAGTTCGCGGCGGCGACTACCCGATTCCGGGTGCCGGCAAGGTCGCCAGTGTCATCCTCCTTTCGGGCGTGACCAACGTGCCACGCATCAAGGAGCTCCAGCAGGTCGCCATCGAGGCGCAAGACAACATCGAAGAGATTCGAGAGGAGAGCGATTCGAACTTGGAGAACCTCGTAAACGATGACGAAGACGAGCTGGAATCGCTCTTCTAAGCTGGCGCTCGCGCTCGTCGTGCTGCTGTCGGCCCTCGTGGCCCCGGCAGGAGCCGTGAGCGTCGCGTCCGAAGACGTCCCGAGCGAAGCACAGGTCGACTCGAAGGTGACCGCCTCGGTCACGCTCGACGAACTGTACAAGAACCCACAACTCGAATCGTGGTCGCTCGCCGGAAGCACTGAGCTCGAAGAAGTGACGTGGACCGTCACGTACTACGACCAGACGGGCGCAAAAGTCGACCAGCAGTCCTTCGACGGACAGAACTTCAGTGGCGCACAGGTCGCCGCTGACGACGGGACGAGCGAAGTCGAAGTCAAGGTGACCGGAACGGTGCCAGCGGTCAAGGAGTACTCCTACGACCCTGCACAGACGTTCACCGCCGTCTCGCTCAACCAGACCCGCGAAGGTGGCTCTAGCAACCACATCCAGACGTGGGACGTGAACCACTACACCGAAGACAGTGCCGCCGCGCGCGCCAAACTCGACAGCGCGCAGGCGACCATCGCTTCGGTGAGTGGCGCGAACACGAAGGAGGCACAGCAGTCGTTCGACAACGCAGTTGACGCCTACAACAGCGGCAACTTCGACCTCGCGACGACGCTGGCCGAAGAAGCAGAGACGCGCGCGAACAAAGCGAAGCAGTCGAGTCAGACGACCCAACTGCTCATCTACGCAGCAGGTGGGCTCGTCGTCGTCGCACTGCTCGCCGGTGGCTTCCTCTACTGGAAGTCCCAGCAGCAGACCTACGACAAACTGGGCTGATTCTCCGTGCGAGTGGTCGTTCCCTTCGGGGTGCAGTCCCCGAAGACGCGGCTCGCTCCACTACTCGTCGACGACGAGCGACGCGACTTCGCAGTCGCGATGCTTCGAGACGTCCTCGACGCGGTGCGAGACGCCGGCGGGACACCACTCGTTCTCGCAGATGCACCCCTCGGCGAACCCATCGACGCGCCCGTCGCGGTCGACGACCGCCCCCTTACGGATGCAGTGAACAACCAACTCGCAGCGGGAACGCCTGTCACCGTCGTCATGGCGGATTTAGCGCTCGCGACACCCGAAGCCCTCTCCCGACTCTTCGAAACAGCAGGGGATGTAGTCGCTGCACCCGGACTCGGTGGCGGCACGAACGCGCTCGTTGTCCGCCATCCGGACTTTTCGGTCGATTACCACGGCGCGTCCATCGCCGACCACCGGCGTCTCGCCGACGAGGTGGGCGCGACGTTCGTCGAAGTTGATTCACTGCGCCTCGCCGTCGACGTGGACGAACCCGCCGATTTCGTCGACGTGCTCCTTCACGGAGCGGGACGCGCCCGCGAGTGGGTGGTCGACGCTGGAATCCACCTCCAACGTGGCGACGGACGGGTCGGTGTGGGTCGCGCGCGCCGATAGGACCATAATGTTCCACGGTAAACAGTAGCGTGGCGCGGTGTGTCTGTGCGCCGGCGGGAACTGAGGCCACGTGCGCCGCGCCCTTCCGAACCGTCTGTCGGCGGTGAGGGAGGCAGCGAAACTCCGACCGCCACAATACGACCAGGTCGACTCTTGTAGTCAGTCTCTCTGGTGTGTGGTGGGTTTACGGAGGAGTCGGAGTAGTGTCTGGCACCAACACTCCGACTTCGTTCTCGCCAATCGGTTCCGACCAGTGAGCCCCGTGACTGACACGTTTTTTGTCCTCCACCACAGACCGAGTGGTATGTTCCCCGGAGCCGACGAGTACGGAGTCGAAGTCGACGTAGACGCCGACGAAGTCGACCGACTCCTCTCGGTCGGCCCCGACGACGTCGAGAAACCGACGTCAGTGTCGTTCTCGCGGAACGTGTTCCTGCCGTTGACGACCGCGTGCCGGTACACCTGTACCTACTGCACGTACTACGACGTCCCCGGACAGGCGACGCTCATGTCGCTCGACGAGGTGCGGGACGTCGTTCGCATGGGTGCTGACGCCGGCTGCACGGAGGCGCTGTTTACCTTCGGCGACGAACCCGACGACCGGTACACCGAGATTCACCGCCAACTCGATGAGTGGGGATACGACGACATCCTCGATTACCTCGCCGCCGCGTGCGAGGTCGCGCTCGACGAAGGCCTCCTCCCGCACTCGAACCCCGGCGACCTCACGCGCGAGCAGATGGCCGACCTCGCGCCACTGAACGCGAGTATGGGCGTGATGTTAGAGACCACCGCCGACGTGGACGCACACGCCGGGAACCGACGAAAGACGCCGGGGCAGCGACTCAACACCATCCGCGCCGCGGGCGAAGTTGGTATGCCCTTCACCACGGGCATTCTCGTCGGCATCGGCGAATCGTGGCGCGACCGCGCGGAGAGTCTTCTCGCCATCCGCGACCTCCACGAGCGTTACGGCCACGTCCAAGAGGTCATCGTCCAGAACGTCGTCCCTAACGAGCGGTCCGACTTCGAGCGCCCGTCTATCGAGACGATGCGCCGCGTCGTGGCGATGGCGCGCGCGGCGCTTCCAGAGGAGGTGTCGGTACAGGTACCACCGAATCTCTCGGAAGCCGCGTCGCTCGTGGACTGCGGCGTCGACGACCTCGGCGGCGTCTCGCCTGTCACGGACGACTACGTCAACCCCGACTACGCGTGGCCGGCGCTGCAGGAACTCGTCGATATCGCCGACGAAGCGGGCGTCTCGCTCCACGAGCGACTGCCGGTCTACGAGCGGTTCTTGCCGTCTGACCTCCGGTACGACGCGGACTCTGGACGTGTTGCAGACGACCGCCGGGCCGACGGTGACTGGGTTCGGGACCGTATCGCCGACCGAATCCGCGCGGGCGACATCCACGGGCAACGATTTCGTGACGTTGCTCGTGGCGACAGCCCACTCACAGTGCCTGAGAACTGAGCGACGGGCCTCCGCGCATGCTATCGGCGACGGCCGAGCAGCGAGACGAACGTAACCAGCGCCGCATACATCGCGGGGGTCCGCCCGGAGAGTTGCGGGACGCGTTTTCGAACGGTTGCGTATCCAACTGCGACGAGGAGACTGCCGACGAGGACGAGGTGCACGTCGCCGCCGAAGGCGAGAAAGCCCGGAATGGACAGCACTGCAGCGAGTGCGAGGTCGCCGGGCGACCCGTCGTAGGCGGCCCAGCGGCGTGGTGCGACCCAGCCACCCGCAGACCGAACGTAGACACCGCGGTCAGTGGCCGCCTCCCACGGATTCGGTTCGCTGCTCCCGCCCGCGAGGTCGGCGAGGCAGTGCAGCGCCGCAGCGGCAAATCCGGTCGCCGCGAGCACCGGCGTCACGTCACCTGTCGCGACCGCGACGACACCGGCGACGACTGCCCCGCCGACGAACGCTTCGAGTTGGTGGAGCGTCTTGCGGTGGACGCCGACGACCATGTCGAGGTCGGGCGCGAGTCCGCCGACCAGCGCAGCAGCGACGACGAGCGGCATCGCTGCGGGGACGACGGCCGCGACGACGACCGCAAATGCGATGCTCATGGCGGCATGCGTGGGTGCCATCATCGGGTCGTCACCTCCCGTTGAGTCGGCGAAATTGACATCCTTCGCTACTCTCCGTCGTGGAGACGCTTCAGTGCCGTGGTTCATCTGGTACGTAGATGCGGCGACAAGTCTTGAGACGGGCGTCTAGCTATGGTAGGGGTGGCGTGAGAGCCAGAGAGTTGTGCCGACTCAGATATTGAACCACTCCGGCATCCGCTTTCGAAAGCCGGTGTAGAAGACGGCGACAGCGACACCGACGAGGACGACAAGTCGAAGTCCGCCATCGAACGCGAGGAAGCCCGGAATCGAAAACAGGAGCGTCAACACGAGGTCTTCCGGCGCGCCGTCGTAACGGACGACGTAACGAGGGCGAACCCAGCGCTTGGCCGGGTGCACGTACACGGCGCGGTCGGAGGTTCGATGCCACGGCCGGAGTTCGTCGCCCGCACCGAACCAGTCCGAGATGGAGTGAACGCCCGCCGAGAGCAGGAAAAACGCGATAGCGACGACCACCGAACTGGGTACGACGACCGCGACGAGACCAACCAACGCGGCCGCAAGCGTGTAGTAGACGGGGAAGTGCAGGCTCTTGCGGTGGGTGCCGACGAAGAGGTCTACGTCGGGGAAGACGCCACCGACGAGCGCGCCGACGGCAGCGACTGGTGCGAGTTCGGGTGCAATCCACACGAGCGGCGCGGCGAGTGCCAGTCCCACCGCCGCGTGGGTAGTCGCCATCATCTCAATCGTCTGCGAGCGCGGGGTCGCGACTGCGCTCCAACAGCGGTGTCCCGTCCGCATGTGGCCCGAGCATCGGACCGTGCGAGTCGGCGTCGATGTCCAGCGGGCGACGGGTCCGGTAGTCCGTCGAGCGTTCGACTGGCTGGCGGCCGATTGCGGTAATCATGTCGACGTACTCGTCGAACGAGCGGAACTCGCCGAACTCACCACCGGCGCGCTTCGTAATCTCTTCGGAGAGAATCGTCCCCATCAGGTCGTCGGCCCCGCAGTTGAGCAGTTTGAGCGCCTTCGCGTTGCCGAACTTCACCCACGACGACTGGATGTGGTCGACGTTGTCGAGATAGAGTCGCGCGACGGCGACCATCAGTTCGTCTTCGTCGTCTGTCGCGCCGCCGGTGACGAGTCCGCGGTCGTACAGCGGCGTGTTCTGGTGGACGAACGACAGCGGAACGAACTCGGTGATGCCGCCGTAGCGGTCCTGTAAGTCGCGGACGACGTCGAGGTGCATCACGCGGTGCATCTCGTTCTCGACGTGGCCGTACATGATGGTCGCCGTCACGTCGAGTCCGGCTTGCATCGCGCCTTCCATCCCGGCGACCCACTCGTCGGTGCCGATTTTCCCCGGGCAGATGACGTCGCGGACTTCCGGGACGAGAATCTCCGCTGCGGTGCCGGGCGCGCTGTCGAGACCGGCCGCGTCGAGGCGGCGGTAGACTTCCTCGTAGGTCCAGTCGGTCCCGCGCTTGGCGTGGTGGGCCTCTTCGGGCGTCATCGAGTGGACGTGGACGCCGTCGACCGACATCGCCGTGAGTTGCTCGGCGTACGTGCCGGGGTCGGTGTCGTAGGCCTCGGGTGGCTTGTAGTTCACCTCGGCGGCGGGGTTGTCGTACGACTGGAGAATCTCGCGATGTTCCTCGTCGAGGACGAGCGCCGGGTGGAGGCCGGAGACAGAGGTGACTTCGTAGATTCCCGTCTCAACGGCGTCGGCGACGATGTCGCGGGATTCGGCGGGCGTCTTCGTGAATCCCGCGTGGTCGGCCTCCGAATCGCTCTCGAACAGGTGGGCAGTGTTCTTGAAGTTGCAAAAGAGACAGCCGGTGGTACAGGCCGTCGTCACGTTGTTGTTGAGATTGGCGACGAACGTCACCTCGTCGCCGACCATCTCGGCGCGGCGGCGGTCGGCCGCTTCGAGGACGAGTTCCTTTCGCCGGGCGTCGATTCCGGCACTGTCGGTGCCGGTCGTCATCAGTTCGACGCCGTCGGCGACAGTGAGGCGCTCGCCCGCTCGTGCCTTCTGTAAGGCCTCTTCGAACGACTGGTCAGTCTCCGGGACGTGGTCGAACCCGAAGTCGTCGCGGGCGGCACCGGTCATGGTCGTGGAGAACGCGCTACGGCGGTAAAAAACGGGGCGGTAGCGGAAGTGGAATCAGAGCGCGTTTGACCCGGAGAAAGGATTACCCGCGCAGACAGTCTCGTGTCGAGTATGGAACACCCCTCGTCGGAAGACACTGCCTCCGTGTCGGACGAGACCGACAGGACATCCTCGGGAGACAGCGTCTCGACATCGTCAGGAGACGGCGTCGTGGAGTCGGCGAAATCGAGACTGAACGACGACGGTGAGAGCGTCCTCTTTTCGGCGCTCGTCGGCGCAGTCGTCAGTATCGTCCTCTCGCCACTGCCCGGCTCGACCGTTCTCGGCGGCGCGCTGGCAGGCTACCTGACCGGTACCGACCGCGACGTAGGCGTCAAAGCGGGGGCACTCTCAGGAGTCTTCGTGAGCCTCGTCGTCGTTCTGTTCGCACTCGTCGGATTCGGATTCGTCAGCGTGTTCGCCCTCGTCGGTGCGCCGCGTTTGGGCGTCGGGCTTGGTATCCTCGGCTTCGGTCTCGTCGTCCTGTTCGGTCTGGCCGTCGCCCTCGTGTACACTGTCGGACTCGGGGCGCTCGGTGGCTACCTCGGGCCGTATCTCCGCGAAGAATTCCAGTAGTCGCCCGCTCCTCAGAGCCGCGTTTCGACCGCCGGAAGAAACTCCGTGAGGTCGGCGCGGACGACCACGTCTGCCCTTCTATCGTACTCCGTCTCGTCGAAGTTAACCACGACGAGCGAGCCACCTTCTGCGGCCCGGCCCGCGAGCCCGGCCGCGGGGTGGACCGTCAGCGACGACCCGAGTGCGAGCATGATGTCAGCGTCGTCGGCGAGCGTCGTCGCCTCGGCGTAGGCGGCACGCGGGAGTTGCTCGCCGAAGAGGACGACGTCAGGTTTCAGGACGCCGTCGCAGGTTCGGCAGGTCGCAGGGACGGCGTCGTCTCTGACCTGCTCGAACGCCATCTCGGCATCGAATCTGCTTCCGCAGGACTCACAGACCACGTCGGCGGCGTTACCGTGGAGTTCGACCACGCGCTCTGACCCAGCGGCTCGGTGAAGTCCGTCCGTGTTCTGGGTGATGACGGCGTCGAGAACGTTCCGTGATTCGAGGGTGGCGAGCGCGTCGTGACCTGCGTTCGGGCCGACCTCGTCGGGAAACATCCGTTCGTGCAGCCGAAGGCGGTCACGCCAGAAGCCCGCGGGGTCGTTGACGAATCGGTCGCGGTGGAACGACGCAGGGTCGAACTCGGTGTTCCAGATACCGTCGTCGCCGCGGAAGTCCGGGATGCCCGATGCGGTGCTCATCCCCGCGCCGGTCAAGGCGACCGCAACGTCCGCATCGCGTAGACGGCTGGCAACCCAGTCGGCGTCGGCGTCGAAATCCGCGTCCATGCCCGAACAGACGTAGTGGGGGCGAAAAAGCGCCGTGGTCGCCGAGAGTAAGCAAGTATGTGTACATCTGTGGCAGTATTCTCTCCAATATGCGCACACAAGTGGAAGGTTCTTAGTGGGAGGGGTGCAGACGTTGGAGCATGACCAGCGTGAAGGACTTCCGTGTCGAGGAGGACGCGACGGCGACTGACCTCGGCCGGGGCCGCTTCGTCTTCTCCGACCGCTACTCCGTGTTCGACTGGGGCGAGATGCCCGACCACATCCCGGGTAAGGGCGCGAGCCTCTGTCTGATGGGCGCGTACAACTTCGAACTCCTGGACGTGAACCACGTCCCGACCCACTACCGCGGGGTCGTCGAAGACGGCGAGGTCAAAGAACTCGGCGAGTGTGAGTCACCGCCGACGGAGATGGCTATCGACCTGACGCAGGTGCCCGACCTCCCCCACGAAGACGGCGAGTACGACTACGAAGCCTACCACGAAGCCGCGGGCGAGAACTACCTCATCCCGCTCGAAATCGTCTTCCGCAACACCGTCCCGGTAGGGTCGAGCCTCCGCAAGCGCGGCGAGCCAGCCGACTACGGACTCGACCTCGACGAGTGGCCGGACGAACCGCTCGACCTGTCTGAGCCGGTGGTCGAGTTCTCCACGAAGTACGAAGAACAGGACCGCTATCTCGACCGCGAGGAAGCCGACTACGTCGCGGGCGCGGTCGACCTTGACCGCCTCGAAGAACTCGCGCTCGCCGTCAACCACGTTCTCAATCAGCAGGCCGCCGACGCCGGGTTCACCCACGAAGACGGGAAAATCGAGTGTCTGTACCACGACGGGACCGTGAAGGTCGCAGACGTGGTCGGCACGTTCGACGAGAACCGCTTTTCGTACGACGGCCAGCAGGTCTCGAAAGAGGTCGTCCGGCAGTACTACAAGCGCGTCCAGCCCGAGTGGGTCGACGCCGTCTCCGACGCGAAGCAGGAAGCCATCGAGACGGGCGAACCCAACTGGCGCGAGAAGTGTGAGATTGCACCTGAGCACCTTCCCGAAGAAATCGTCGAGGCGCTGTCGGACCTCTACCGCGCCGGGACGAACGCCTACGTCGGCCACGACTGGTTCGACGCGCCGGACATCGAGGATGCTGTGGCACGCGCGCAGGACCTGTAAGTAGTCGGCAGCAACGTCGGTTGAGTAGTCGGCAGCAACACCGGTAGCAACGCTCTGCCGACCGCGGTTGTCTCGGTCGTACTAGCCAGTCGTTTCGTACTGCTCGTTTTTCGCCGCGCCTTCCGGGTCGCGGCAGACCAACTCGATGCGATTCCCTTCGGGGTCGGCGAAGTACAGCGAGCGCCACTGGACCCACTCGTGGTACGCGAAGTCGAGGTCGAGGTCGAACCCGCGTAGGCGTTCGACTTCCGCGTCGAAGTCCGCGGGAGCAATGGTAAAGGAAAGGTGGTCGAGCGTCGTGAACGTCTGGTCGAGTCCCTCGTAGTCCGCTTCGTCCATCCGGTCGAAGAGCGCGAAGACAGCTTCGTGACCGGCGTGGCTCTCGCCGAGGCTGAAGAACGTCGCAAAGCCGAAGTCGCCGATTGGCTCGCCGAGTCCGACCACGTCGCGGTAGAACTCGCGCATCGTCTCGAAGTCCTCGACACGGAGGGCGAACTCACCGAGGGCGCGGGCAGCGCCGGGGCTGTCGGGTCGGTCGGGGATACGAGGAGCAGAAGAATTTGTCATCACCCCGTGGACGCGGAGTGAGTATATATCAGTCGTCGTCCGACTGCGGGGGGACGGCCGACTCCGTCTCGCCAAGCGCGTCGACGATGCCGTCGACCGGGCGGTCGGGGTTGGCAGTCTGCGCTTCGCGCGTCAGGCCGAGTTGGTAGTCGTCGGCGTCGACGTTCTCACGAAGACTGGTGCGCCCGCGGTGGACGGAGATGGCGTCGTCGAGGTGCAGATTGACGGCTTCGAGGAGCGCGTCGGCCTCGACGGGTTGACCACGGGCTTTGATTTCGTCGATGCTCGCGTCGTCCGGGACGTCGAACGCCCGTTGGGTGATAATCGGTCCCTGGTCGAGGTCCGTCGTCACGTAGTGGGCGGTGACGCCCGCGATGCGGACGCCGCCCTCCTTGGCCTGTCGGTAGGCCGCCGCGCCGGGGAAGGCGGGCAGGAGCGACGGGTGGATGTTGATGATGCGGTCCTCGTAGCGGAAGACCACGTTGGGGCCGAGGATGCGCATGTAGCGCGCGAGGACGATGAGGTCCACGTCGTACTCTTCGAGCAGGTCGAGGAGTTCGTCTTCGTCCGGCGTCCCTTTCTCGTCGCCGATGTCGTAGAACGGAACGTCGTAGTGGCTCGCCAGCGGTTCGAGTGTGTCGTGGTTGCCGATGACGACCGAGATTTCAGCGCCGAGTTCGTCGTTGGCCCACGCCTCGAACAGCGCTTCGAGACAGTGGGACTCCTTCGTGACGAGAACGGCAATCTCGCGGGTCTCGCGGTCCGACGGGAATCGAACCTGTACGTCGACGCCGAGGTCGTCACCGAGTTCCGAGAGCGCCTCGCGGAGTTCGTCGCGGGTACAGGTCATCTCCGAGGTGTCCGCGTGGAGCGTCATTCGGAAGATTCCCTCTCGGACCGCTTGGTCGAGGTCCTCGACGTTGATTCCGCGCTCGAACAGCAGGGTGGTTACGTTCGCGATGAGTCCGGTCTTGTCTCCTCCGATGACCGTGATTTCGGTTAGTTCTCGCGTCATACCGTCACCTCCAGCTGTTCGAGGCTGAACATACACCGCCCTGAGTGGTCAAACGGTAAACCCCTGTCGTTCTCCGCAACAAATTGTGGCGAAAGACCGTGTCGAAGCGCCGATTCCGGCCGGTTCTGTTTCCTCGCGAATGTATTATACTCGACAGCTACGTAGCACAGGCCATGTCGAACGATTCCTCGTCAGCGGTCGAGTCGAACGCCGAATCGGCGTTCTCGCTGCTCGCCGACGAGACACGACTCGCTATCGTCCGCGCGCTCGCAAACGCGACGGACACACCGCTTACGTTCTCGGAACTCCGCGAGCGCGTCGGCACTATCGACAGTGGCCGGTTCAACTACCATCTCGGCAAACTCACTGGGCGGTTCGTCGAGAAGACGGACGACGGCTACGAACTCCGGCTCGCGGGGCAACTCGTCTTCGGAGCCATTCTTGCGGGGTCGTACAGCCGCGGCGACGACGTTGGTCCGATTTCGCTCGACCCGCCGTGTCCCATGTGTGACAGCGCCGTCGAGGCAACGTACACCGACGAACGAATCACCGTCCAGTGTACCGAGTGCGGCAAGCCGTTAGTGGACATCGGCATCCCACCGGGCGTGTTCGAGGGGTACGACACCGAGGAACTGCCAGCGGTCGCCGACCGCTACACTCGGACACTGTTCTCGCAAGCCCGTGCCGGATTCTGTATCACCTGTCGCGGCATGTTCGAGGGGCGACTGGTGAGGAGTGGCGACGACAGTCACAACGACGTTATTTTCGACGATGTCCACGCGGCCTACAGCTGTGACCGGTGTAACGACGAACTCGTCACAGGTGTCGGGATGGTCTATCTCGACCACCCCGCTGTCGTCTCCTTTTACTACGACCACGACATCGACCTGTCACAGCCTCATCTGTGGGGGACCGCATGGCGCACGATGCCAGACATCGAAACCATCTCCGACGACCCGCTTCGGGCCGAGGTGACATTCGAAGTCGACGACGACACCCTCACACTCCACATCGACGAGGACCTGAACGTCCTCGACGTAGCGCGTCCATCGGCCGAATAGGAGGCCGCTCGCCGACCATACATATTCGTGCATATCAAACACGACCCAAAACCGTTTTTGCACATCACTACGCATCACCACTCGATGACCACCTACACCGCGACGGTGACGGTACGCCTCAAGCAGGGCGTCCTCGACCCGGAGGCGGAGACGACGAAGCGCGCGCTGGAACGACTCGGGTTCGAACTCGACGCGCTGCGCTTTACCGAACGGTACGAAGTCGACCTCGACGCCGCCGACGCCGACGAGGCGGCCGACCGCGCCGATGACATGGCCGAACGCCTGCTGGCGAACCCGACCATCCACGACTACGAGGTCGAGGTCGCCGAGGCCTAAGATGATTGCAGTTGTGCAGTTCGGCGGGTCGAACTGCGACCGAGACGCCGTCCGCGCGCTCGAAGACCTCGGCTTCGAGGCCGAACGCGTCTGGCACGAAGACTCGCTTCCCGAGGACACGACGGGCATCATGCTCCCCGGCGGATTCTCCTACGGCGACTACCTTCGCGGCGGTGCGATGGCCGCGCGCTCACCCATCATGGAGTCCGTGCGCGAGGAAATCGAAGCGGGAACGCCCGTGCTCGGCGTCTGCAACGGCGCACAAGTCGGCTGCGAGTCCGGGCTCACTCCCGGAGCGTTCACGACGAACGCCAGTGCTCGCTTCCAGTGCGAACACGCCTACCTCCGCGTCGAGAACGCGGACACGCCGTGGACGCAGGCGTACGAGGAAGGCGACGTTATCGAACTCCCCATCGCCCACGGCGAGGGGCGCTTCGAAATCGACGACGAGGGCTACGAGAAACTGGAGTCTGCGGACCGCATCCTCTTTCGCTACTGCGACGAAGACGGCAACGTCACCGAGGAAGCGAACCCCAACGGGTCACGTGGAAACGTGGCAGGTATCCTCGGTGAGTCGGCGTCAGTGGCCGTGTTGATGCCCCACCCTGAGCGGGCGGCGCTTCCGACGCTCGGCAACACCGACGGTCGCGGTGTGCTGGCCGGCTTCGAGGGGTACTAAATAACAAGACCGTCCGCTGGGATGGCGGGCGGTACAGGGTCGATGCGAGTGGCGACGTGGCATGAGCGATGGTTGGAGGTTGTCCGACCCGCATACCGCGTTCTATGAGACGAGAGCGTGTGGGGAGTCCGTGGCGATCCACGCCTCGGTGTTCTCCTCTTCACGAATCTCGAACCACCCATCCGCGTAGTAGACGGTCTTGTACGTGTGTGTCGTCATGATGGCAGGCAGTTCGGGTGAACCCGTCCGAACCACCAAATGTGTCAACGTGTGCCACCCTATTTGATACGAGTATCCTATCAATTGGGTTAGGTGCCAATTACCACCCTATATGACACATTAACCCTGTAGATGCGTGAAGAAACAGGGGCAATCCCGGTGAACTACTCGACAAATGTCCACTGTCAAGTTCGGGTTTCACCCCGTTCAGCGTGACCGATGCACCGTGTGCGCTACTTGACGAGCGGCATGTTGTAGCTCGTCTCCGCGTCGAGGACGTACTCCCACGTAGCCTCGCACTCACAGGACACCTGGTCGAAGACGCTCGGGTCCTGTCGCAGGTCGAAGTCCTTGATGGCCTTGAACACGAGTTCGTCGCACTCGCCACAGTTGTGCGCACCACGTTCTTGGCCGCCACCGACAGGGTCGGAGACGACGATAGCATCGACGTCGACGGTTTCACGGAGCGCTTCGGCGACCGACCAGAGCCACGGCGGGCGGTAGCCGCCCGCGAAGTGGAGTTCGTCGACCATCGTGTACCGCTGGACGTTGGTCGGGTTCATCGAGACGGTGTGGCAGTTGTCGACAGCAGCACACCGGCGGATGGACGATTTCATGTCTTCGAGCGCCTCGGGCTCCGAGAGGAACGGCGGCTTCATCAGGAGATACGCCTTCACGCCACCGCCCGCGTCGGCGGCCTCGTCGCAGGCGTCTTCGAAGTCAGCGAAGTCGAAGTACTTGTTCACACAGTCGTGGCGAACGCGGTCGGTCGCGGTTTCGAGGCCGATAGCGACGTCCGTCTCGATGCCGCGGTCGGTGAAGTCTTCGAGTTTCTCGCGCGTGACGAAGTCCGGCAGCGACTCGACGACCATCCGGTCGCGGTCAGAGAACGTCTCGGCGATGGCGTCGCGCGTCTCGGCGGGCACTTCGCGCTCGTCGAGGAACGACCCGGAGGTGTAGATTTTGATGAGACCGGCTTTCTCGCCGTCGTCCATGTGTTCGGTCTCGTGGTCGAGACAGACCTGAATCTGGTCCATCAGCGCCTCGTGAGAGACGGTGCCGCCTTCGACGGACTCGGCGACGTAGCCACACATCGTACACCCACCGGCGCGCGCCCAGCGGCAGCCACCGGTGTTGAGAATAATCGTGAGCGAGTCGTAGACGCCGTCAGGGGTGTTGTCCTCGTCTATCCACACCCGCGTCGGCTCGTGGGGGTCGTAGGTCTTCTGCTTTTGCGAACGGATGTCGCGCATCACCTTGTTGTGCGCGTCCATCCCGCGTCCCCGTTCGTAGACCTCGGGGCTCGGCTTACTCATTGGAGTCTCCTATCGGATGGTGGCGTAAAGCCGCTTCGTCTAGCGTGCGCGTGCCGTTGGTTCGCACGCATCCTATATGCGCCGCGTCCGTAGGTCAGGCCATGGACCGCCGAACCCTCCTCTCACTCGTCGCGGGCGGCGTCGCCGGTCTCGCCGGGTGTAGCACCCCCGACGAAGAAGTCGGAACCGCGACCGCGACTCCCGAGGAGCGGTCTCCCCAAGCGACGACCACATCTGCAGCGGCGCAACTCGGCCAACGCCTCACGGTCTGGAACCCGACGCCAGACCCGGTGTTCGCGACGGTCGTTGGGATGCGTGGCGGGCGCGACGTGTTCTTCCGCAACGTAGACCTGCTGCCCGGCGAGCGAACGAGCAGTCGCATCGAGGTTCCACGTGCCGACCTCGCTGTCGTCGTCGAGACCGACACCGGCATCCGGGAGGAGATGACCTGGCGCGTCACAGAATCGCTCGATGGGCTCGAAGTCGTGTTGAACAGGTCGAACGCAGCGTTCTGGCGCGCCAGCACGTGCTCGGGAGACGGTGAGTGCAGTCTTGCGACCGGCGGCGACGAAGCCGACCTCCCGCTGGTCGGAGACGGGTTGTCGCGGTGGTACGCTCCGGCCGCCCTCGTGGTCGAAAACCCCGGTGCAGAGACCGAGGCCAGTATCCGCGTCGACCTCCGAGATTCGACCCTTCTCGACCGACGGTTCCGGCTTCCGGCGGGAACGAGGCTGTCGATTCCCGTCACGTATCGAACTGGTGACTATCAGGTGAGTATCGAGACAGATGAGCGAGCCGTCGACGTGACGTGGCAGGTTCCCAACGAGCCAGCGAAGTACGTGGACGTGACGAGCGGAACGACGGGGTGTGGTCCGGCGAACACCACACTGACGGTAGCCAACCGGGACGATGTTGCACACAGACTGTCACTGCGCATCGAGACCGCATCCGGTGTGTTCGACCGCGACATCGACCTCGCGGCAGGGGAGGTTCGCACTCTCGTCCCGGTCGTCGAGTCCGGGCCGCATCGCGTCGATGCGAGTCTCGAAACCGGGACGTCAGTGTCTGGAACGTGGTGGTCATGTCCGCCGCGAGGACCTGCGACGCTCGCCGTGGACGCCACCGGTAGCCTCTCGTTAACGGCCGCAGGACCGCAACCAGGATAATTCGCCCCGAGTGGTCGGACTCCGGGACGTGAGGGAGTCGCGAGATGAGAGAGTAACCAAATTCGATTACTATTGTGTGAGAATCACTAACCTCTTGCCACCCGTACATAATTAACGACGATTACAATGACTGAACTCGGCGGGTATCACGACAGAGTTGCACGGGTTGACCTTTCGGCGGGGGAGGTGCAGTACGAAGGCATCGACGACGAGGACGCGAAGAAGTACATCGGCGCACGCGGGCTCGGCGTCAAGTACGTCTTCGAGCAAGGCCCAGACGTGGACCCGCTCGGACCAGACAATTTGCTCGCGTTCATGACCGGTCCGCTAACGGGGACACAGACGGTGATGAGCGGCCGTATCGCGGTCGTGACGAAGTCCCCGCTCACGGAGACCGTCACAGACTCTCACCACGGCGGGTGGAGCGGTGCCCGTCTCAAGTGGTCCGGTATGGACGGCCTGCTCTTTACTGGCAAATCCGAACACCCGGTCTACGCCGTCGTCGAAGACGGCGAAATCGAACTCCGCGACGCCAGCCACATCTGGGGCTGGGGTATCCACGACACCATCGACGAACTCGAAAGTGAGGTCGACGGCCAACTCGGCAAGAACCTTTCGGTGATGGCTATCGGGCCGGGTGGGGAGAACGAAGTCCGCTTCGGCTGTATCGTCAACGAGGACGACCGCGCGTCCGGGCGCGGCGGCACGGGCGCGGTCATGGGGTCGAAGAACCTCAAGGCGGTCGTCGTCAAATCCGGGACTCGGATGCCGAAACCTGCGGAGCCCGAGACGTTCAAGCAGGGCTACCAGCAGGCAATGGAACTCATCCGCGAATCGGAGGTCACCGCCCCGAACGAAGGCGGCCTCTCGCTGTACGGGACAAACGTCCTGATGAACGCGACAGAGGAGATGGACGGACTGCCGACCCGAAACGGGCGGTACACTTCCACGTCGAGCGAGGCGGCGGCGACGCCGGGCGACCACAACATCGAAGCCGAGAAAGTCTCCGGCGAGAACGTCCGCGAGAACATCCTCGTCGACGAGCCGACGTGTCACTCCTGTCCGGTCGCCTGTAAGAAGGAAGTCGAGGTGACGACGACGGTCAAAGGCAAGGAGATGAACGTCCGCGGCGAGTCCTACGAGTACGAGTCCGCGTTCGCGCTCGGCCCGAACTCGATGAACGACGACCGCGACAAGATTGCGGTCATGATCGACCGCTGTAACGACCTCGGCATCGACACCATCGAAGCAGGCAACATGATTGCGATGGCGATGGAGATGACCGAGCAGGGCAAACTCGACGACCTCGGCGAGCACATCGAGTGGGGTGACGCAGACGAGATGATAGACCTCCTCGAACGCATCGCCAACCGCGAGGGCGACCTCGGTGACCTCCTCGCGGGCGGTGCGAACCACGTCGCCGAGACGATGGACGCCCACGAGAACTCGCTGGCCGTCAAGGGCCAGACCATCCCGGCGTACGACCCGCGCTGCATGAAGGGCATGGGTATCGGCTACGCCACCTCGAACCGCGGTGCGTGCCACCTGCGGGCCTACACGCCGTCGGCTGAGATTCTCGGCATCCCGGAGAAGCACGACCCCTACGAGTGGGAAGGCAAGGGCGAACTCGCGGCGCTCTTCCAGGACATGCACGCTATCTCGGACTCCTTCGACATCTGCAAGTTCAACGCCTTCGCGGAGGGCATCGAGGAGTACGTCCTGCAGTACAACGGCATGACCGGCCTCGACGTCACCGAGGACGAACTGCTGGAGACCGGCGACCGCATCTACACGCTGGAGCGGTACTACAACAACCTCGCCGGGTTCGACGGCTCCGACGACTCGCTGCCGGGACGCTTCGTCGAAGGCGACGAGGCAGTGCCCGGACAGGGCGCGTCCGAAGGCCAACTCTGCGAACTCGACGAGATGAAAGAAGAGTACTACGCGCGGCGCAAGTGGGTCGACGGCGTCGTTCCCGACGAGCGTCTCGACGAACTCGGCATCGACCTCGGTCCCGGCACGGGCGTCTCCCGCGGCGACTCCGCGGCACCGGCGGACGACTGAGCAGTTAGGGTGGAGTCGCCCCGCGCGACACGCCACCGACGGTCCTTTTTTCGGACGCTCCCCGTGAGCGGTGCATCGGCGAAGGCCGGGTGTGATTCACCCACGAAGCGACGCTGCGACCCCACCGATACCACCAAAGACGAGGCCGAACACCAGCCCAGAAACGACTCCCCACAGCGGGATTCCGACCGAGTCGCCGTCGAGGTCGGACGGAGGGAACCCCGTCGCCCCGATACGGACGACCCCCTCGGAGTTCGGCGGGAGGCCACCGAGTCCGAAGCGAGCGACGACCGCGACGACAGCCACCGCAGCGGCGAATCCGAGCGCAACCGACGCGCCCGTGGCGAAGCCCTCCGCGGGACGCCGGTTCCACGCCGTGAGCCGAGCCGTGGCGGCCCCCGCGAGAAAGAGGCACGCAGGCGGAATCGCACCCATCCAGACCCACGCGTCGCCAGCGCCGTCGAACACGTCGACGAGGTTTCGCGAGACGATTGCGCGTCCGTGTCCGGTCGTCTCGACGAGTTGGACTGGGAGCCCCATCGCTCCGCAGAACGTCCAGATGGGGGTGAAAACCGCCGGGACGGGTTCGCCAGCGGTCATCGTGGTTACGGCGTCGAGCGTCGAAAACGGGCCGTCGGTCGCGAGCGCGAGCCATCCGGCAACGGCGACGGTGCCGGCAACGAACGCGGCGACGCCCGCAGCGAATCCGGTCGTGAGGAGGGCACGACCCGCGTCGTCGCGAGGACGCGAGTAGAGATGCGGGGGCGAGGAAGGCATGTGTTGGCGTGTGGTCACCGACGAAACGAGTATCTTGGGGACGCTCAGACGACGAACCGAAGGAACCAGAGCGCACCCATCCCCACGGCGATAGTGACGAACACGCGTTCTGTGTACCACGCCGCGAGCGCCGCGAGCACGCCCGCAACGAGACGTTCGTTCCCAAGCGAGAGTGCGACGTCGCCGGCGGGTGCGACGACGGCGGGAAAGACGAGCGCCGCGAAGACGGCCGCCGGAACGTATTCGAGTGCCGATTTGACACGCGGTGGAACCGTGTCGATGTGTCCGAAGAGGTAGATGAACGACGCCCGGATACCGAAGGTAAGGACACCGGCGACGACGATGACGCCCCAGACAGTAAGCGGGTCGTAACTCGTCGCCACCTACGCGTCACCTCCGAAAGACTCCACTGTGAGACCAGCGGCGACGCCCGCGATGGCGGCGACGATGATGTCGAGGTGGAACGGAATTCCCGCCGCGACGACGGCGACGGCGACGGTGCCGCCGACGACTCCCGACGCCGCCGACGCCCGGTCCTTCAGCGCCGGAACGAGAAGCGCGAGGAAGACCAGCGGCGCGGCGAATCCGAGGCCCCACTCCGGCGGGAGTCCCGTCCCGAGTACCGCACCAGCGACGGTGGCCACCTGCCAGACGGCCCACAGCGAGAAGGCGACGCCGACGTAGTACGCAAAGCGGTCGGTTCCCGTCTCGCGGTTGTATCGAGCAAGCGAGAGCGCGAACGCCTGGTCGGTCAAGAGGTACGAGGCGATGGTCTTCGAGCGAGCCGCGAAATCACGGAAGTACGGCGCAATCGAGGCCGAGTACATCAGCATCCGGAGATTGACGACGACGGCCGTGCCGACGACGATGGCGAGTGGCGCGTCCGAGCCAAGGAGTTCAATCATCGCCAGTTGCGAGGCACCCGCAAAGACCACGGTGGAAAAGCCGATGGCGTGGAAAATCGACAGTCCCTGCTCGACCGCAGCAACACCCGCGACGAGACCGAATGGCACGATGCCGAGGTGCAACGGGGCCGCATCGCGGACACCGTCGACGAAGTCGGATGGGAGCGTAGGCATCTATCAGATGCAGGGCGTCGCACCCGAAATAGGCGTCTATCCGCGCGCTGGTTGCCGGGTCTTGTTGCGATTGACGACCGCAACCTCCCGAATTTCGAGTGCCGTTTCGAACTCGTCGCGGCGGTCGGACTTCGTTCCGACGCGGCGGAGGTGCTCGGTATGCGCCCGCCGGACGGCGTCGAGTTCGCGGTGAGAGAACCCGATTTCGAGGCCTTTCGTGTCCCAGTGGCCAAGCGGGACGAAGTAAACCGCGGTCTCGTCGTCTTGGTAGACGCACTCGAATTCGCGGTCGTACTCGTCGGCGTGAGTGTCGAGGTACAACTGCGCGCGGTCGAGAAGCAGAGGAACCTGGTCTGCCGGAACGCTCGCCTTCGCCGCGGCGAGCATGATTGCTGTTCCGTCGACTGCGCCACCCCGTGGGTCGTCACTCGTCGCGTCCGGGACGAGGCGGTCGCGGAGTCGTTCGTGGTCGTCGTCTGGGTCGTCGTTCGGCTCGTGGTTCGAGTCGTCGTTGTGGTCTGCACCCATCGTCATCCTCCGGCGCGCATGGCCTTCTGTGCGAACTGCTCGACGAGGTCGTCGAGCGTCTCTTCGGAGCCCTCGAAGGTGAGTTGGACCTCGGTGAGTTCGATACTGCTCGTGATAGAGACCGCCTCGGTTTCGATATCGACCGTCCAATCGGGGCCGACCACGCGCGTGTCGCTTTCTACGTCCCCGCCGAGGTTCGTCAAGTAGTGTCTCACGAGTCGCGGCGAGATTCCGCGAAACGCACGCTCTCGGCGAGCCATCTCATCCACCCGCCACCGGTGGGAAGACACTGACCGTGTCTCCCTCGTCGAGTGCGGTTTCGAGACCGTCGAGGTGGACCACCTCGCGCCCGTTCTTCAGGACGTTTACGTGCGGTCGTATCTCGCCCCCCTCGAGGAGGCTGCCGGTGAGCCCGTCGTACTCGGATTCGAGCGCGTGGAGTACGTCACCCACCGTCGCGCCGTCTTCGACCTGCCAGTGAAGCGTCTTCTGTCCAACTGCCTCACGGAAGGTCGCAAAGAAGCGCAGTTCCAGTTCCATATACCACTTCGGCGGCGGTGAGACAAAAAGGTACGTCGCAGTGACGCACACCCACAGAAACGCCGTGGCGATTCGCCGTCGTGGAGGAGAGGAGTGCTGAAGCTAACCACCGTCATTCTGCAAATACTGGAATTACGCCGATTAAGACCATTCCATCCGATATTCCATGTCTAATTGAAGTTAATAAACTCGTTACAATACCTGTATGAAACATAGATATAACCGATAGGATATGGTCTCGCACAGAATAGCCGCAGTACTCGCCATCACGGTGGTCGTACTGACGGCGCCGATGGTCTCGGCTGTCTCCACGCAGTCCGTCGATGACGTGTTCGGGGACACGTCCACCGTCACGGACGCGGCGACCTCCACAGACGGGACCACGGCAAACCAGCCCTCCCAGAGAAACACCCCTGAATCGCCACCCTCCAATCGCTCAGCATCGGCCCCGTCACCCCCACAGAACGAATCGGCCTCGAAGAACGGGAGCGTGAAGGGCGGGAACGCAAAGGACGGGAACGCAAAGAACGGGGACGATAACGCGAAGAACGGAACCGCACCTGCGAACGAGAAGGCAAAAAACGAGAAAGATACCAGTAACGGAACTGAGACCGCGAACGACACCACCCCCACCCATGAACCGGCGAACGACGATGCGTCTCCCGTAAACGAGAGCCAAACAGGAACGGACCAGAACGACAGCACATCCGGTAACGAGTCCGGCGAGACGACGCCAGCGGCCGAGAGCCCACAGAACGAAAGCGACACTCCAAGCGGGCACACCCCCACCGAGACAGCCGCAAACACCGACAAGAAACCTGCAAACACCGGCGAGACACCGACGAAACAACCACCTAACCAAACATCTACGAGTGAAGACACTCCGGGGAACGACAGCGCCCCAGCCGAGA
Organism: Haloferax elongans ATCC BAA-1513; assembly: GCF_000336755.1. Lineage (GTDB taxonomy): Archaea > Halobacteriota > Halobacteria > Halobacteriales > Haloferacaceae > Haloferax > Haloferax elongans. Next base: position 424,865 of record NZ_AOLK01000022.1, read on the forward strand.
GCAGTGCCAAAGACGATGCACCCCCGGCGAACGCTGGTGAGCCAGCGGCCGACGACACTCCAGCGAGTGACGCTGCCGAAAGAGATACGACACCCGCAAACGACAACGCTCGAAACGGGAGCGACCACGCTCGAACCGACAAGCGGCCAGCCGACAGCTGCACGCTACCCGAGATGACGGTCGGACAGCAGGTCTCGGCGTTCGTCGGCAGTCTCCTCGGCACCGACCGTGCCAAAACGACTCCCGCAGACTGTGAGGAGGTCTCCGAGTGCACGCTTCCGCCGGAGGGCGGCGACTCGGATGCGACCATCGGCGAGCAGGTTTCTGCCTACGTCGCAAAGCTCCTCGACGAATCCCACAACTCGGGGGGCTCTGACTCGAACTACTGCCCCGACGACGGCGGAGCCGGTGAAGACGGTAGCGATGGTAGCGATGGTAGCGATGGCAGCGACGGCAGCGATGGCTCAGATAGCAACGATGGTTCCGATGGCACTGATGGTGCCGATAACACAGATGGCTCCGATAACACTGATAGCACCGATGGCGATGCTGGCGACACTGACAGTGTAGACGGGACTGACGGCAACGATGGAACCGACACCGACGGCTCCGATAGCAGTGATAGCACCACCGGCTCCGACAGCAGTGATAGCACTACTGGCTCCGACAACACTGGAGACACGAGCGGCACTGACGACGCCGAAAACACCGACGGAAGTGCTGGTGACGACACCGACGCGAGCAGCGGCGACTCCGCTGACGGTGGCGACAGCGGGTCCGACGACAGCACTGCAACGGCCCCTTCACAAGACGACACGACAGCTGGAACCGGCGATGAGACCTCGTCATCAGACGACAGCACATCGTCGAATGATGAGACCTCAGGAGCCAGCGCAGGCGAGTCGAACAAAAGAAGCGGAGGTGGCAGTTCGAGTTCGGCTTCCGCGTCCGCCCGGTCACCCCCGTCGGCCCCCACTGCTCCCGACTCGCGAGAGTCACTTTCAGGGAGCGGAATCGTCGGTACCGGCGGTGGGACTGACGACGCCAGCGAGTCCGCTGACCAATCAGTGACTACCGCAGCGGAGCCATCCGGCCCGACTGTCCCCGATGTCGAAGATGTATTCGCTCCATCGGGAAGCGACCTCCAAGAGACCGTCACCACCCAAGCCAACAACCCGGTTGCGTACCTGTTGGTGCTCCTGTGGCTGCTGATTGTGGCTACTATCTACCGGTACTACAAACGTGAACTCCCGGTGCAACCGGAAGGCGTGTAGTCTCTTCCCGCATCCGGCTCGGCCTGTTTTTTTCCGCTTACCCTCTGACCAACTGCGTCACCCCGGCGCTTTCGGCGATGGCCCAGACGACGAACACGAAATAGGCGACGAGGAGCACGTACGCTTCCGGGCGGGTGAGCGAAAGCTCCGTCCGAAGGAGCGTAAACAGAAGGACGGTCGCGAGCGTGAGAACGCCCATCATCGGCACGGCGACGGCGAAGTCGATAGGGACGCTGCCGACGATGAGGACGCCGATAGGAATCGCGACCAGTAGGTCGAACGTGTTCGACCCGAGAACGTTGCCGAGACTCGTCGCACTGTTTCCGTTCTGTGCCGACCGAACACTGACCAGCAGGTCGGGGAGACTCGTCGCCGCGGCGATAATCGTCACACCCGCGAGGAACGTCGGAATGCCGAACGTCGCACCGAGGGATTCGACGTTTCCGACCAACTGCTCGACGGCGACGAGGATGATACCCAAACCGAGCGCCAGACGGCCCCACTCGCGAGCGACCGCGATATCGTCGTCGGGGGACGTGTCGCCGTCGTAATCGTCTACGTCCTGCCATTGAATGAAGAGGTACAAGCCGTACAAGAGGAGTGGAATCGCGGCGAGAGGGCGGGTGATGAGACCGGTCAACGGTGGGGCGTCAGCCACGGGAATGTAGATAACCGCGAGTGCGAACGTGACCACGAGAGTCGCGACCGCGACCATGTAGAACTGCGCTTCCTTGTAGACGATGACGCGACTCGTTTCGAGGTCACCTTCGGTAGACAACCCCGAAAGAGCGGGGATAACGAGGATGTTGAAGATAGCCGAGCCAACGATTGCGCCGACGCCCATGTCGAAGACGCCAGCAAGGGAGGCGAAGACGACACTCGTGAACTCGGGGAAACTCGAACCGAGCGCGACGATGACAGACCCCTGGACGACCGCCGGGAGTCCGTAGTAGGCTGCGAGACGGTCTGCCGCGTGTTCGAGCCACCCACTACCGAGCCAGATGAACCCCGTCGCGACGAGGACGAGAAGAACGTTCGTGGCGGGCGTACTCGGGAGTAATCCACCGAGGACCATGATAGTCTGCACGTTCATCGAATCGGTAAGTGAAGCCACCGATACTCGTCCGGTGAGGGTGCCCACCGAGCACCAAACAGGCTCCGGGCCCGTACTCACTCGGCGTCGCGAATCTCGACCGTGCCGACCGTGTCGATATCGACGACGAGGTCGCCGTAGTCAAATTCGAGCGCGCCACGGGAGAGTGCTGGCGACGTCGGCGAATCCTCGCCGAACAGTACGTTGATCGCGTCGGTATCGACGTACTCGCTGAGCGGGGGGAGTTCCGTCGGGTCACAATCTCTGTGCTCCGCCGCAGCGAACAGTATCGCCTCGGAAATCGTCTCAGACCGGTCGCAGTCGTACCAAACCCGAGTCTGCTCTGTCTCGTCTCGTCGGTGAGTGGTGAGTGTGCTGATAGTGTATCCCCCCAGACTGTATAGAGTACACTACTGACACTACCTGTTATATTTCTTGCGTACCGACAGTATACGCCGGCAGAATGTGAATCACAAGACGGCAGTGAGGCTACGGAAACTCGACAACAGTGCAAACGGCACGCAGTTACTCCCGTCAGAACAGCACACCGGCCCGCCTCGCGCGGGATACGTCAATAACCGAAGTCAGCCAATAATAATCGAATTCGGTCACTAGTCGACGCAAGTCGTCCGGTTACTCGCCGCCCCACTCGACGCGGTCGTACGAGTCGTCGAGCGCCTGCGCGTCTTCGGGGAGCAACGCGACCACGAGGAACTGCGGAAATGCCTCGAAGTGGTCGACCAAGGCGGCGATTCGGTCCGAGTCGATAGCCTCCACCGAATCGAGAAGCATGAACGGAACGTCCTCGTGGACGTCGTGGACGAGGTAGCCCGCGAGGGCGAACACGAGGCCGATAACCTCCCGTTCGCTCTCGCTGAGGTGGTCGATGGTGTCTTCGTACACCGCGCCGCTGTCGGCCGTTCTGACGATGTGCAGTTCGAACTGCGTCTGCATCACCTTCTGCCGTCCATCGCGAACGCGACGCTCGACGCGCTCTAACCACACGCGCTCGATGTTCTCGTATTCGAGGAGGTCGAGAACCGTCTCCATCTCCTCGTTGAACGCCTCGACGGCCGACGAAGTGAGCGATTGGATTCGCGTGCGGGCCGCTTCGAGGTCGGCGGTCAGTTGCTCGCGCTGGGCTTCGAGCGTCTCACGGCGGTTGAACTGTTCATCGATGGCGTCGAGTTCGTCGTTGACGTCGGCCAGGTCGTCGCGGGTGCGGTCGAGCGTGAATTCGACCTCGTTGAGGTCTTTGTGGAGTTCGATGAGCGTCTCGTTCGCCTGTCCCTGCTTGTCTTCGGCCTCGCGTTCCAACTGCTCGACGCGGGCGGCGAGTTCGTCGCGCTCCTCGGTCAGCGAGTCGATTTGCTCCGTGCGATTGTCGAGTTCGCCTTCCAACCGGTCGAGTTTTCGTCGGAGCGATTGCCGCTTGGACTGCGTCTCGTCGGCCGACCGGAGGTCGCGTTCGAGTTCGTCGAGTTCCCGTCGGAGTTCCGTCCGTCGCTCGCGTCGCTCGTCGCGAACGCCACGAAGCCGGGTCGTCGTCTCCTCGATTTGACTCTCTTCGACCTCCGTCCCACAGGTCCAGCAGGTAATCGTCTCCGAGGAGACGAGTTGGTCCGTCACCGACCCGCCGCTGGTCGATTCGACGAGGGTGTCTTCGATGAGGTCCGTCTTCCCGTCTAAGACGTCTTCGGTGTACTGGATGACCGTCTGGAGGTCAGCAATCGTGGTGTTGAGCGACTCGATTTGCCCCCGAATCTGCTCGACACGGTCCGTGACTTCGTCGCGGTCGATGTCGGCGGCCTCGACGGACTCCAGTTCGGATTCGAGTTCGGCGCGTTCAGTTCTGAGTGACTCGACGCTCTCGCGTTGGCTCTGCAGTCTGAACCGAACCGTCTCCAACTCCGACCGCGCATCCTGCAGTTCGCGCAGCGTCTCGTCCAGTTCGTCGCGCTGTGCGTGCTGGGTCTCGACAGTCTGGTCTTCGGCGTCGATTTGTTCTGCGAGGCGGTCTCGTTCAGCTTCGAGTTCCGAAATCTCTGTCTCTAATTCCTCCCGCCGCGATTCGAGGCGTCGCTGCTCCGATTCGAGCGATTCTAGCTCGGAAAGCTCCTGTTCGGTCTGTTTTCGCTCGCGCTGCAGGCTTCGAATTTCGGCGTTGATGGCCTCCGTATCGACCGGAGCCATGATGACGTCGTGGAGGTCACGGTTCGTGACGACCGCCTGCCGCGCCTCGTTCGACCCGAGAAGAAACGCGAACAACTCCGCGGTCGACGCGTCCTGTAAGTAGGGGGTGCCGTCGAATACGACGCGGCCGTTTTCGCGAGAGAGATGACGCGTGTACGTCCGGCCGTCCAGTTCAAGTTCGACCGACCCCTCGTCTGCGTCGCTCTTGAGACTCACCGCGTCGCTGCCGCAGACGCCCATGAGTCCCCGCAGGAACGAGGTTCGGTTCGTTGCGTTCCGACCGGTAAGCACCGTCACACCCGGAGAGAGTGTCACGTCTCGCGTGTCGATGCCACCGATATGTTGTAGTCTGACAGTTGCGTCCGTGGGTGCCTCTGAGTTCGTCATAGTGTGTCTGAGAGAGTGTGCTGTGCCTCGACGCCGCTACTCCTCTGCTGTGTGCTCACAGCGACAGTGCCCGGAAGTGAGTAGTTCTGTCGGCGTCAGGCGTGTTTCGCAGTCTGTACACGTGATTCGGATATCGACGTCGACCTCGAACGGGCCGATGAACACCGCCCCCGAATCGACAAGTCGGTCGACCACGTCGGTCGTGACGACCCGAAGACGCGACCGCAACTTTCGAATCGTATCCAGCCCGGATTTCGTCGCGGTCTCGTCGTCTTCCTCGGTCGATTCGCGTTCGACGTTTCTGTGTCGCTTGAGATAGTTGTAGACGGATTGGTAGGAAATGATGTCCGCTTCCAACTGGTCGACGTCGACACCGTTCTCCCGGAGGGAGTTTCGCGCCGCGGTCCGACTGCCGGCGCTCACGTCGTCGTCAGTCAGGAGTCGATAGAAGTTGTCGACTTCACCGTCGAGGACGTGCGCGCCAGCCTCGTCGAGTGCTGCCCGAATGAGTTGCTTGTTGACGTCGGTTTCGAGTTCACGGAGGCTCCGCTGCTCGCGTCCCTCGCCCAACCAGGCAGCGACGAGTTCGTCACCGAGTCCAGACAGACCGTAGCGCTCGGCGACGCGTTCGATTTTTGGTCCGGTGCCTCCCCGACGGGAGACGGTGTCGCCTGAATTTGGCATTGCTGTCTGTACAGTTCACTCTCAGTGCTCCAGTTGTAAATATTCTCCCATTGCATTGACAAGAAAATGTAACGACAACTCCTAACGTGGTATGACGATTACGAAGGTCTGAAACATATGTTTAAGACTATTTTCGAACAACCATTTTTCTTATACATTCCTTTGTTCCACTTATTCCACAGCCATAGCTAATCAGAGTGAAATCTAGCCAAATAGCATTTGAATCTCAATTTGATGGGCGAAAAATAGTTTCTCCCAAAAACAGTCGTGCTCTATTTTTGCGTTACTGCTCGCTGCGACGAGTCCAGACAGCGAGAGTCGTCCCCAGCAGAAGCACACCGAGGGCCGGAAGCCATGGACCGGGGACCGACGTGGAAGTCTGTTCGGGGGTCGCTGACTCGGTGTTCGGAGTGAGGACGCCATCGTCAGTCGTCGTCTGCGGCGTCTGTGTCGACGTGGCTGCAGTCGTCGACGGAGACGATGTCGTGGCCGACGTGGTCGTGTTACTCGGCGACTGAGTCGTCTCTGCAGGAGTCTGCGTCGCGGTGGTCGCAGCGGGTGTCGACGTCTCCGAGTCCGACCCGCCACCTCCCGGAGCAGACGTCTCCGAGTCTGACCCACCATCGCCCGGGGCAGACGTCTCCTCAGATGACGACTTCTCGACGGTGAGTGACTGCGTACCGCTGATGCCGATGAGTTCGTGTTTCCCTTTGACGGTCGTCTCGTTCCGGACGACTGCGTAGACGTCGTAGGTTCCCTCGTCGAGGTCGGACGAGAGAGATGCTTCGTACGCGAGCGAGTCAGTCTCGCTGGCGTCCACGCGGGACACGACGGAGTCGTTCTGTGCGACGACGACTTCGACCGAGTGGGGGTCGGGTATCTCTGTGATTTTTGACAGCGACACGTCGACCGTTACACCCTCGCCGACTGTGGTTTGGTCGGGCAGGTCAGCAGAGACACGGTATGCGGAGACGACGATTGGCTGGATTCGTTCGATGTTCCCATCGGCATAGATGGCGGCGAGATACGAACCGGGGTTCCCGAAGTAGGTCGTGTCGAACGTCGCCGAACCGTCATCATCTACGGGGGACGTATCGACGATGTCGCGGTCGCCGTTGTAGATGTAGATATCGTAGTCGGTGCCAGACGGTGATTCGGTGTTGACGGTGAGTGTGTCGTTTTTGTCGACTTGACCGACCGACGAGACCTCGTATTCGTCGCCCTCTATCGTCACGGTTCGATTGGGCGTGTCGATATCGTTCGCCGTCGATATCGAGTAGTCAGTCGCGCCGAGAACGGTCGGCGCGACGCCGCCGCAGAGGAGGGCGACGATGAGTACGCTCGAAACGAGTAACCGAAGAGACATACGAGTATATGTTCACCAAGCCGACAAATGCTTTGTCGTTCAGGCGGTGCCCGTTCAGAAAAAATGACCGGAAAATCGACTGTCGAGCTATTGCTTCTGTTTTATCTTCGCACATATCACGGGTTTAGTTTCGCTAGACGAAAACACTATTATCTGAGACATGAAATGCGAACTTAATGCCCGACACAATTAGAGATATCGGCCGGATAGGCCTCCTGTTACTACTAGTAGTATCGGTATATACTGGTAGTGTCGCAGGATACGTGGGATTCACCGGGGACGTGGCTGCCGGAGTCTCCGACGATCAGTTGCTCGAAGCAAGCGACGACGTTGACGTCTGGGAGCGTGCAGGGCTGCCGTTCCGTGCAGACACGTCGAACGCTGCATCGACCGTCGAAAACATGGACGTGTTCGTGAACATCGCGGACCAGAACACCGGCGACGTCCCTGCGAACAAAGACGAGTTGGCGGTGTACGACAGCGACGACACGGTCACGCTCGAATTTGAGGATACCACTGGTGCTGGCGTCTCGAGCTTTGCAGGCGAAGACGCCCAACTGCTCGTCGCCAAACTCGACGCCGACCACTCAATTCTCGACGACGACTACACGGGGCTGACCGTCTCCGAGGCAATCGACCTCGTGACGGTCCCGAACGCGAACAACAACGCCACGTTCGAAATGATCGACGCCGGTCAGCTCGATGGCGACGGTGAGACGTCGATTAACTACGACCTCTCCACGCAGGGAACGAACAAGGGAATAGAGCGCGGCTCCGGCCAGTACATGTTCTTCCTCGTTCAGAACGACACTGGCAACAGTGACGCGAACGACGGCTTCGAAGTCGATAACAGCGGCCAACTCTCGATAAGCGGCCAGACGCAGGTTATCGGGATGGACGCAGTCGCCGTGCAGTCGACGTCCGCAACGGCTTCTGCGAGCGATGTCGACCAGGGTGACTCGGTCACTATCGACGTCGATGCGTCCGGTCTCTCGGACAGCACGCCGAACCACACGCTCGTGGTCTACCACAAAGAGACGTTCGAGAACGCCCGAGCCGTGGTCAATTCGCCGAACATCTCCCGAGACCTCGAAGCCGACGACATCGAAATCGAACACAAGATTTCGAAGCTCAACGGCCCGGTCAAAAACGCCCAAGAGGTGACGATTGGCGGTGCGACCATCGGGGCAGGCTCCGATAGCGGCCCCGTCTCGGTGAGCACGGCAATTGACTACCTCGTTGACTCGGCTGGAACCGAACGACCGCAGAACAGTCTGCTTTCGAACCCGACCGAGCTTGACGGTGCGGTCTACACCTACGCGGGCCAGAGCCTGAACAGTGTCACGGTCGACACCCAAGACGACTGGAAGACCGGTGACTACCGTTATATCTACATCGCCGGTGGGTCGGACTCGACCGAACTCGCGACGGTGTGTGGAACGTTCGAACTCAAATCTGATTCGTCGACCGGTCCGCCAAGCGGTGGCGGTGGCGGCGGCGGTGGTGGCGGCGGTGACGACGGCGGTGACGACGACGACGATGACGATGACAGCGACACGACCCCGCCGGTCGACAAGCCTGACGTGACGAAGGAAGTCGACAAGAAGAACGGCTCGGTCAAGGTCTCCATCAAGAACCCCGGCGTCAACAAGGAGTTCGAAATCGACCTCGGAACCGACGACGAGGAAGGAGACGAAACCGAGGCCAACGACACTGGTGCGAAGGTCACCAAGCTCGGTCTCAACCTCTCGAAGAGCGCAGAGAACGTCAACGTGAGCGTCAAGAGCCTGGACAAGCGCCCGGACAACATCACGGAAGACCCGAGTGACAAGACGGTCGGCTACGTGCAGGTCGACGTCGGCGGTGTCGACGATGACGACGACGTCAACAGTGCGCGCTTTACCTTCTCCGTCAGCCAGAAGCGCCTCGACGAAATCGAGGCTGCACCCGAGGACATCGTCCTCTACCGGCACCACGACGGCGAGTGGCAGGAACTCGAAACGACCTACCTCGGTGATGGTGAGTTCGAAGCCGAGACGCCCGGCTTCTCCGTCTTCGCAATCGGCACGAAGAAACAGCAGGTGACGACCACGACGACGGCCGAACCCACCACGACCACGACGGCCGAACCGACGACGATGACCGACGAGCCAACGACCGACAAGCCGACCACTGACGAACCGACGACCACGACCGGGACGGGTATCCCCGGCTTCGGTGCCACGGTCTCCGTCTTGGCACTCATCGCAGTGGTGCTCGTCGCACTCCGACGCGACTAACCACAGCCGACTCTCTCCTCTCGTCTTCTTTTTCGAGCCGCAACCGACGGCGAGTCGTGAGTGCGCAGTTCCACCGCACCGAGTCGAAAACCCGGTACATTCTAATGCGCTGTTTCGCAACAAGGGAGGTATGGGAGCGACCAAGCGACAGCGGTTCGTGTTCGCCCAGATGGGGTGGATGCTGGGCGTGACGCTGCTGTTAGTCCTCGTAGAGTCGCTCACACTCGAACTGTTCTTCGTCGTCTCGCTCATCGGGTTTCTCGTCGTGACCGAACTGACCGCACCGTTCCGCGTGACGCCAGCGTGGCGGCGGCGACTGTTGTGGGTCATCGCGGCCGGGCTCGTCGGATTCGGGTACATCGTGATTCGACGGATTCTCTCGATTCTTCCGCCGGGGGTCTTCTGAAAATGGCTCGACTCGACCGTCGGTTCCGACTCGCTATCGCCGCGTTCGCGCTCGTCGTGGTGGTCGTCGCGGGTGTCGGGCTATCCACGTCGACAGCGAGTTTCAGTACCTACAACAGCGGGTGGGACGGAAGCGCAGGCTTACAGGATGTCGCGACCGATGCGGGCGCAGACGTCGCCGTGGCGACGACTTCCGCCCGATACAACACGACCGACGCGTCGACGGCGTTCGTCGTCGCTCCCGAGACAAGCTACTCGCAATCGGAGATTCGGACGATTCGGTCGTACGTGACCGAGGGCGGGACACTGGTCGTCGCCGGTGACTTCTCGCGCCCGGCGAACGACTTGCTTCGCGGGCTCGGGACCGAGTCTCGGCTCGATGGACGTCTGTTGCGCGACGAACAGCACTACTACCGCTCGCCGAACCTCACCGTCGCCACCACCGTCCGCAACCAGTCGGTGACGACGAACGTGTCGCAACTCACGCTCAACTACGGGACCGCAATCGAACCCGGAAACGCCACGGTGCTCGCGTCGTCGTCGAATTTCTCGTATCTGGACACCAACGCCAACGGCGAGATAGATGCGGCGGAGTCACTGGGGAGCCGAGCAGTCGTCACCCGTGAGTCGGTCGGAAACGGCACGGTCGTCGTCGTGAGCGACCCGAGTCTCTTCATCAACGCGATGGTCGAGCGCCCGGACAATCGCCAGTTCGTCCAGAATCTCGTCGCCGACGAGGAGCGGGTTCTCGTCGACGCCTCACACCAGAAGACGGTGCCGCCGCTGGCCGCGGCGCTCCTCGCTATCGAGGAAAGTTCACTTCTCACGGGGGTCGTGGGCCTCCTCGGAATCGGTGGACTCGGTCTCCTCCTCCGACACGGTGGCATCGAGTGGGTTCGAACGCGCGTTCGTGAGGACGACCCGGACGACCGAATTCCGGTCGATGCACTCGCGCAGTCGGTCGCGGCGTCGAACCCCGAGTGGGACGCAGATGACGTTCGTGAAGTGATAAAAGAAGTTATCAACACGGACAGATAACCCGCAGAAGATGGCTGCGCCCCAAGAGCTCTACGCTGCGATTCGAGACGAGGCGAGCTCGGTTCTCATCGGGAACGAAGACATCGTCGAGCGTCTCACCATCTCACTTTTGACCGACGGACACGTTCTCCTCGAAGGCATTCCCGGCGTCGCGAAGACCACTATCGCGAACCTCTTCGCACGAGCGCTCGGTCTCGACTTCCAGCGCATTCAGATGACGCCGGACCTCCTCCCAGCCGACGTGACGGGCACGAACGTCTATCGGGAGAACATCGGCGAGTTCCAGCTTCAGCGCGGCCCGGTATTCGGAAACGTCATCGTCGCCGACGAGATTAACCGGGCGACGCCGAAGACGCAGTCGGCGCTGCTCGAAGCGATGCAGGAGCGACAGGTCACTATCGAGGGGAAGACCCTCTCGCTTCCCGAGCCGTTTCTCGTGATTGCGACGCAGAACCCCATCGAGATGGACGGCACGTTCGGGCTTCCGGAGGCGCAGCGCGACCGCTTCCAGTTCAAGTTGACCGTCGACCTCCCGGACCGCGACGAGGAAGCGGCCATTCTCGACCGCTTTACGAAGGACCCGTCGCTGACGAGCACCAGCATCGACTCGGTGATCGAAAGCGGCGACGTCGAGGAGGCCAAAGCCACCGTCACCGAGGTCCACATCGCGCAGCCAGTCCGGTCGTATCTGCTCGATATTATCGAGGCGACCCGCGAAAACGAGTACGTCGAACACGGTGCCTCGCCGCGTGCGGGCATCACGACACTCCGCGCCGCACAAGCACACGCGTCAATCGACGGCCGCGAGTACGTTGTTCCCGACGACATCAAGCAACTCGCCGCAGACGCACTCTCGCACCGACTCGTCCTCAGTACGAACGCGGAGTTGAGTAACGTGACGCCGCGCGAAATCATCGAGGAAGTTCTCGACTCGGTGGCTGCCCCGGACGCTGACGAGGTGCTCGACACACTCGAGGCCCCCGAAGTCGAAGCCTAAGCAGACTCGTTTTTCAGAACCGGAACGTCACGAGCGTCCCGCTGTCGTTCGTGAGTAGTTCGCCCACGCGAACCGGCGTCCCGAGTGTCGTGGCGAGGCCGACCGCGAGCACGGACACCGAAGGGTGGTCGAACTGGTCAGCCTCACCGTATGCTGGGCCGGTGAGTCGCGCCGTTGCACGGCCGCCGTCGGCGTCGATGTCGAGGTCCACGTCGTCGACGAGTTCGAACTGTTCGACGAGGGCGTCGCCGAGCGTCTCGAATCGGGCTTCGGGGTCGGCGTCGTCGCCTGTCGCAGCCACCGAGAGTTCGTCGACGAGGCGCTGTCCGGTGGGCGTGAGGGCGACACCACGCGACTGTGGCGTCCCGGCGTCGACGAAGAACTCCGACAGCGACTCGCGCGACGGGACCTCGTAGTCGTGGAGTTGGGGGACGAACAGTTTGGCCTCAGGGCCGGTGTCGTCGCCCACGGGCACGTACACCGACTCGTCGGCGAGGCCGAGTTCTTCGCGCAGGTGCGTTCCCGTCTCTCTGTGGGCGTGATACGCCGATTCGCCGACGCTCACGGGGACGAGTCGGTCCGGTGTGAGGAAATACAGGAGGACGCCGCCGAAGATGCCGATACTCCCGAGCACGAGGAAGACGGTCCTGAGCGCCGGGAGAAGGGCCGCGGCGACGAGCGCCACGGCACCGATGGCACCGAGTGCGAGGGCGCTCGTTCGGTACTGACTCTGCCGAGCGCGGAGATACTCGCGGCGGAGTCGCCGGTTGTCGGCACGGAGGGCCGCAATCTCCGCATCGGTGTCTAACTGCGCGTCCTCAGTGTCCGTAGCGTGTGTCTCTTCCTGCATGGTTAGGAGTCTGGGAGGAGGTCGAGCGCGACGAGTTCGTATCGGTGGAGTCCGTACGCCGCGAGCGCGAGTCCGAGTGTCGTTCCGAAGGCGACGGCTTCGAAAGACGCCGCCGCGAGCGCGACGACGACAGCCACGCACACACCGGCCGTGAGCGCGAGATAGCCCGCAACGGTGCGTCCGTCGAAGGTCCCCTCACGAAGCGACGCCGCGCCGACGAGCGTTGCGAGGCCGAGCGTGACACCCACTGCCTGAACGCTGCTGGCGTCGTTGCCCACGGCTACCACGGCGACGACGACAGCAGTGCTCAGCGCGTACGGGAGTGGAAGGTACCACATGGCCGCGAGGATACCACCGACGAGCGGAACGGTGAGAAAGCCCACAGAGGGCCACGTCGTAAGGCCAATGAGGAGGACACCAGCGAGTGCGACGACGACCCACGAGCGCGATGGTGGCCGACCGGCCGTGTCCGACTCGTCGCTCATCGGTTCCCTCCTTGTCGGTTCCGAACGGGCTGTGAGCCGCGGAGGAGTGTCTCACGTTTGTCTTTCGGGCTGAGTTCCATCGCCGAGACGTTGGTGAGGCGGTCGAGGCGCTTTCGGAACGACTCGAAGTCGAGGTACGCGTCATAGCTCTGTTCGGGCGTCGACTCGGATTCGAAGAACGTAGTCGGAGCGACGAACACGAGCAGTTGCACGCCGCGGTTACTGGCGAACTTCGCGGATTCGAGGAGTTCCTCGCGGTGGGTGTCGTCGGTGAAGAAGACGAGCCAGAGGTTCTCCGAGCGGTCGGCGATGACGCGTCGCGTCGCGGTGAAAAACGGGCTGGATTCGACCTTCTCGACGTACGGATGCATCGTCTGGAAGTACGGCCTGAGCGTCCGCGCGTAGACAGACGAGTCGCCGTCGAGTGACGTCCGCAGGTCGTTGGCCCGTTCCGGCACGGACAATCGAGAATCGTCGCCACCACTGCGGGTCGTCATCGCGCTGCCACCGACAGCAGAGAACAGCGAGCGAATCGTTGCGTACTGCACGTCTGCCGCCTGGCTCGCGCGAACCGACTGCACGTCGTCTTCCGAGACAGTATAGAGGCCGAGCGGGTCACTCATGGTTGCCGCGCTGTTGGCGAACGCGAGCGCGACTTCGCGGACGAAGTCTATCTTCCTGCGTCCGGCGGGGCCGTCCCACATCGACGAGCGTTCGTCGACGATGAGACCGACCTCGCGGGTCGTCTCCACGTCGTGTTCGCGGATGTGGGGTTTGTTGAGCCGGGCGGTCGCCTTCCAGTCGATACGGCTGATATCGTCGCCCGGCATGTACTCCCGGAGGTCGGCCGCACCGACGCCCGGGCCGCGCTGGCCGGACTCGTGTTCGCCGAACCCGGCGGAGATTTCCATGCCGCCCTTGCCGACGAAGAGCTTGTCCGACGCCCGCGGTTCGACCCGGATGTCGAAGCCGCCACCCTGCGTGAACGACTCCGTGAACAGGCCGAAGTCGTCTTCGACGCGAACGTCGGGCGCGTCGAACGAGAACTCTCCTGCGATGGGAGCGCGGAACGTCCCGACGTGCGTGGCCGAATCGGAATCGGGCGTGAGCGACACTGCGGGCCATCCGTCGGGGTCGTCGATACCGACCGGTGAGTCGGGCGTTATCGTCACCGAACACGGGGTCGAAAGCGACGCCGATGCGGTGAGCCTGACGGAGAACGGTTCTTCGGCACCGACCTGTGTTCGGAGTGGCGATAGCGTCACGTCGAGCGACGAGCGAACGTCGCGGACGCCGACGTAGAACCGATACTGGGCGGCGAGCAGCCACGCGGCGGCCGCGACCCCGCCGAGGAGGAAGACGGACGAGTCGATGGCGACGCCGAAGGTGGCGAGGAACCCCGCGAGGGCGGCCATCTCCCAGTATCGGCGCGTCGCCTGCATATCAGACGACGGGTGGTATGGCGACTTAAGTGGTGTGGAGTCGGGCGTTTTCTCGGACAGAAGCGGTTTTGTCCGTGGCCTCGAAACGCCGCCATGTGCGATTGAACTCGGTGGTTCGTGCGTGTCTGTTTGCGGTCCTCGTCGGTGGACTCGTCGCCTCTCCAGCGGTGGGTGCTGTCGGCGAATCACCATCGGCGAGTGCCGTCGGCGAATCGCCAGCGGAGGGTGCTGTCGACGCAGTCGGCGCAGTCGGTGCGGCGACGCCTGCAGACGGTGCGTCGGCTGTCGCGACGGAACCCAACTCGCTCGTCGCCGGGAGCGAGGTGGCACAGGTCGAACCCACCGAGTCGACGAACAATTCGACGGCGAACACGTCAGCGACGCCACCGCAACACGAAAAGCCGGACCGCGTCGAGGGCGACCGCGACCTCCAGGCGCTGCAATCGTGGCTCCAGGGACGGATGAACGAGTACGTCCTGGAGTGTACGGGAGAGTTGAACACGACCCAAGAAGCGCTCTGTGCACAGCGCAACGAGAGCTACCCGCAGTGGGTCTCACAGTACGTCACGCTGAGCGAGCAGACCGACTCCGAGCGCGACGACCAGACGGCACAGGCGTACGACGAGGTCCGACAGACACAACAGCGCTACTCGAACCAGACGCGTCAGTTCGAAGACCTGCGTGTCGCCTACGAGACGGCACGAGAGAACGGGAACGAGACGCGGGCCCGCGAACTCGCGCGCCGACTTGCCGAGTTGGCCGGTGAGTTGAACGACACCTCGGCGGCGCTTCAGACGAGCGTTCGAGCAGTCGGAAATAACACCAGTACGGATGTTACACCAGCGGTCGAGGAACTCGACCAACAGACGGCGGCGCAAGTCGCGGCAGCCGAGGAGATTCGAGAGCGCGAACTCACCGACACGCAGCTTTCGGTCTCACTCAACCGGACCCGAGTCGGGTTCACTCGCCCGGTTCGAGTGCGTGGTGTGCTCCGCGACGAAACCGGCGCTGCGGTCGCAAACCAGTCGGTTCGGGTTCGCGTCGGCGGGCAACTGTTCTCGACCGAAACCGACGGGACAGGCCAGTTTTCGCTTGCGTATCGACCGGTGCTAGTCGCTGCCGACGCGACGAATCTCTCGGTCGCGTTCGTTCCCGAGGATAGCTCGGTGTATCTCGGGTCGGCCGAGAGCCACGCCGTGACTGTCGAGCAAGTGACTGCGACGACGACGGTCGAGACTGACGCACAGACCATCAGCTACGGCAAGTCGGTGGCTGTGACTACGACCGTCGCAGTCGACGGCAGCCCGGTTTCTGACGCCCCCATCGACCTTCGGGCGACGGGGTTCGACCCCAATCGCTCGACGATGGGAGACAGAGACGAGATGGTCACGGGAGACAGCTACGAGATGGTCACGGGAGCGGAGGGAATGGCGTCGGTTTCGCTGGTGCTCGATTCGAACGCTTCGGTTGGTGACCAGACGCTCGCAGTCGCCGGAAGCAACGATACCGCGGTCGCGATTCCAGCGGCGACGACGACGGTGACTGTCGAGCCGACTGCGACCGACCTCGACGTGGCCGTCGAAGACAGAAACGAGAGCACGGTGGTCGTGGCCGGGACGCTTGCGACGAGTGGCGGGACGCCCATCTCGAACCGAACCGTGGCGTTCGTCGTCGCCAACGAAACCGTCGGCACGGCGACGACGGACGAAAACGGCACGTTCGAGTCTGAACTCCCGAGTTCGGCGTTCCCCGACACGGGGACGGTGGCGCTCGTGACGCAGTTCGAGTCCGACCGCGGGCTGCTCGAAGCGACGAGCGTGACCACCGATATCGACTTCGGGAGCGAGTCGTCCGGGTTCCCGGTGCAGGTGGTGCTTCTGGTCGTCGGCCTCGGTGTCGTCGCGGGCGGCGTCGGCGTAGGCTGGTGGTGGCGTCGGGACGCCGCAGGCGAGAGAGGGAGAGGAGTCGGAAGTGCTGGTGAGAGTGTCACAGCGCAGCCAGCCACGCAGCTCTCTGGCGAGACGGCTGCGGTGAGCAGTGACGAATCGAACTCTGG
>NZ_AOLK01000023.1 GCF_000336755.1 Haloferax elongans ATCC BAA-1513
AGAGATGTGTATAAGAGACAGTCGTTGCCTACGAGGCGGTTCGGCAGTCGCTGCTGGCCGACTTCGGGTACAGTTCGGCGCTGAATCACACGGAACTCGCCCGCCGGGTGCGTTCGGACGGCGAGGCATCGCAGGCCGACGCGGTCGACGACCTCGTGGGAATCTACGAGCAGGTCGCGTTCGCGCCGTCTGGCGTGACACACGCGGAGGCGTCTCGGGCGTTGGACCTTGCGCGCGACCTCGTCGAATCGCCCTGACCCGGTCGTCCGAATCGTCCTGACCGACCGACTCACTTTAGTACGCCCTCGAATCAGATTCACAACGATGACACGCGACCCGGATTGGCGCTTGCTCCTCCCCAGACAGGTGCGCGAGCTTCCCGCCGATTTGGCGGCAGTTGTCGCCCTCGTCGGGGTCGTCAACCTTGCAGTCTTCCTTCCGGGCGTGAGCGAGACGCCGCTTCGGGACGTCCTCGGTCTCCCGTTCCTGTTGTTCGTCCCCGGCTACGCGCTGATGGCGGCACTGTTTCCCGAGGCCGGTGGCGACGTCTCGGGTATCGACGGCATCGAGCGCGTCGCTCTCTCGTTCGGCGGGAGTATCTCGCTCACACCTCTCGTGGGACTCCTCCTCAACTTCACCCCGTGGGGGATTCGACTCGCCCCGATTATGGTCGCAATGAGCGGCCTGACACTCGGGTTGGTGGCGCTCGGAGCGCGGCGTCGGAACCAGTTGTCGCCCACCGAGCGCTTCTCGGTGCCGTACGAAACGTGGCTCTCAGACGCGCGTGACGAGCTGTTCGACCCCGAGACGCAGACCGACGCGGTGCTGAACGTCCTGTTGGTCGTCAGTATCCTCCTCGCAGTCGGCAGCGTGGGCTACGCCGTCGCCGTTCCGAAAGACGGTGAGGCGTTCACCGAGTTGTACCTTCTCACCGAAGGCGAGGACGGCGAGCTCGTCGCCGACGGCTATCCCGAGGAGTTCGTCGTCGGCGAGTCGAAGCCGCTCGTCGTCGGCGTCGGGAATCAGGAACACCAGCCGATGAATTACACAGTGGTCGCGGAGTTACAGCGCGTTCGGGTCGAGAACAACAGTACGACCGTGTTGGAAGAACGCGAATTGACGCGGTTCTCACCGCGCGTCGCGCACAACGAGACGTGGCAGACGACCCACGAGGTGACGCCCACGATGACGGGCGAGCGCCTGCGACTGGTGTATCTCTTGTACAAAGGCGCGCCTGCGGGAGAGCCGACAGTCGAGTCGGCCTACCGCGAGGTGCATCTGTGGGTGAACGTGAGTCAGTCGTCGCAGTCGGAGTCGATTCGTCAGTAAACGCATCTCCAGAGAGCCAGACATTCAAGGGTCGGGCCACGAATCAGTCGCCTACGTGTTTCCATTCGGCCACCTCGCGTTCGGGTATCTCTCGTACGTGTTCACGCGACTCGCGCGGCGACAGCCGCTTCCGCAGGGCTGGCTGGTGGGCTGTGTCGTCCTCGGGACGCAACTTCCAGACCTCGTCGACAAACCGCTGACCTACGCGGGCGTGCTTCCCAGTGGTCGGACGCTGGGTCACTCGCTTTTCTTCGCCGTGCCGTTGCTCGTCGGCGTGGGATGGTGGGCGCACAACGCAGGATACGACGAACACGCCATCGCGTGGGGTGTGGGCCTCGTCTCCCACTACGTCGGAGACGTGTACTCGCTCGTCCTCGCCGGTGACTGGTGGACGATGCGGTTCCTGCTGTGGCCGGTGTTCCCGACGGTTCTGTACCCCGACGCCGACGCCATTCCGCCGTGGGTTCGGGTCGTGAACTCGCTTGGCGACCCGCGATTCCGGGTGCAGAACGCGCTGTTCGCGCTCGCGGGTGTGCTGTGGATAGCGAGTGTGATTCGGCGCAGGTGGGGCGCGCGACAAAACAAGGAGTAGCGTGACCGCCGCTCAGCCGTCGAGCAAGTCGGTCACGGGCTGTCGTGCGAGGCTCCACGACCCGGCGAGTGCGCTCGCGAGGCCGATGACGAGCGCGATAGCGAAACCACCAAGGACGACGCGCTGGTCCACGACGACGACGTTCTCGAAGCCGACGAGGGACTGGATGGCGACGTTGAGCACGTCCGCGAGGGGGTAGGTCAGCCCCGACGCCAACAGGCCGCCGAGCAGTCCATAAGTGAACGCCTGTGTGCCGACGACGCCGACGAGCGTCCATACGGAGAGTCCCTGTGCGCGTAACGCGGCGAACTCGCGGCGTTGCTGGTAGATGAGCGAGAGCACGAGGTTGAGTGTCAGTGCGATGCCCGTGATAATCGAGAGCGCGACGAGCGCCACGCCCGCGGCGATGAGGACGGCCTGCTGGCGCAGCGTCGCTTCGAGTTGCTCCTGGTTGGTGCGAACGTCGAGGGTCGGATAAGTCGATTCGAGTTCCGATGCGACCGTGTCGGGGTCCGCGCCGTCCCTGAGTTTGACAGTGACCAGGCTCGCCGTGTCGGTTCCGGTCGTCCCCGAGACTTCCTGCAGTTCGCTCAGGTGCAACACGACGTTGCTCGACCCGAGGAAGTTCGAGTAGGTGGGCGAAATTCCCGTGATTCGGAACTCGTGTTGTCGCGCCGAGGCGAGGGTGCTTCCGATGTAGAGCGTGTCGTTGACGCCGACGCCGAAGCGCTCGGCGGCTTCCGGGCTGATGATGACCTCGTGAGTCATCGGGCCGTCGTAGCTGCCGCCGTTGTAATGCGGGTCGCCGGGGGTGTACTGTGAACCTTCAGTGACCGTCACCGACTGCCCGCCGCTGGGTGCGCCGACGCCGATGATGGTCTCGAACTCCGAGGTGTTGGGTGAGACGTACACCGTCTGGAAGCCGAGCGCGTAGGCAGTCGCGACGTCGTCTCGGGCCATGATTTCGTCGGCGACGCGGTGAGAGTTGTCAAGCGAGTTCTGGAAACCACCGGTCTCGGGCGTGAGTTTGACGGGACCGCCCGTCACCCAGAGGTCGCGGCCGGAGGCGTCGAACTTCTCTTGGCCAGTCTGGACGACGCCCATCCCGAGCGACGTGAGAAGCGTCATCGACAGGACGGCGAGGCAGATGCCGACGATGGCGAGGAGGCTCCGGAGTCGCTGCGTGCGGATTTGTGCGCCCGCGATGCCGATGACGGCACGGAGTCGTGTGAGGAACCTCATTGCAGCACCTCCACGGGGTTCGCGCGATGGCTCAGCCACACGGGGTAGACCGACGCGAACAGGCCGATGAGCACGGAGACGACGAACGCGGCACCGACGAGAATGGGGTCGAATCGAGCGACCGACGCGATACCGAGATAGCGCTCCGTGAGGACGTTCGTGAGTTCGATGCCGCCGATGCCGAGGCCGAGGCCAACGACTGCGCCACTGAGCGTCACGCTGAGGGTCTCGACGACGAGCAGTAGGCTGCGGGAAGACGAACTGTAGCCGATTGCCGCGAGCGTCGCGAGTGACGCGCGCTCGGAGAGGACTTCGAGACCCATCATCGTCGCGACGAAGAGCGTGCCAACGACGAAGGCGGTGAGGACCGCGCCGACAGCGATAGCGAGCGGGAGGCTCGACGAGGAGAGTTGCTGTTGAGCGAAGCCGGTTCGCTTGACGACGTTCGTCTGTGGGTAGAGCCGTTCGATGTCACCCGCAACGGCGGCGTCGTCGGTGCTCACGAGAATCTGGTCGGCCTGGTCGCCGCTCGTCGCACCTGAAAGGGCCTGGGCCTCCGAGAGGTGGACGAGAGCGACGGGGACCTCGCCGATTCCGGTCGTGTACTCGCTTTCGGCGACATCAGAGACAGTAAACGAGCGATTCGTTGCCGACCCCGTCTCTGGGGAGAGAGTCGTCCCCTTTTCGGCGTCGAGAAGTGTCGCAGCGCCCGTGCTGAGCACGGCCTGTCCTGTCCACGGGCCGTCGTAGGTGCCATCGGCGTAGTGCGGGTCGCCGGGTTCGAGAGATGCAGTGGGAAGCCCGATAATCGACCGATTGGTCGAGTCGGGGATGACGCCAGCGACGAGGATATACTCGCTGTTGCCGGTCTGGGGATTCGAAAGTTCGAGTACCCGAATCAATACGGGTGTGGCGTAGTCGATACGGTCGTCGTCCGCGAGTTGGTCAGTGACTGAGTGGACGCCACCCAAGCGAGGGGCGTCGACAGAGACCGCGATTGCCGAAGCGCTCGCGGCGTCCGGGACGACCCAGTAGTCCACGTCCTCGCTCTCGATTGCCGACTGGGAGGCGAGGCCGAGCGAGATGCCGCCGACGGTCGTCATGAGCATGACTGCGAAGGCGACGCCGGCGATGCTCGACCAGAGTTGGCGCGAGTCGCCGCCGAAGAGTCTGCCGGAGAAGCGTGCGAGACCGAGGCGGACGACACCCGCCAGTCGCCGAACTTTACGACTCATGTGGAATCTCTCGGTGCATACTGGGGTCCGACTCGGATTGGAGTCGCCCGTCGTGCAGTCGGAGAACGCTGTCCGCCCGGTCGAGAACTGCCTCGTCGTGCGAGGCGATAATAACTGCGCGGTCGTCGGCGACGTCCGTGAGAAGGTCGAGAATCTGGCGGCCGGTTTCGCTGTCGAGTTCGCCCGTCGGTTCGTCAGCGACGAGGAGCGACGGGTCGGTGACGAGCGCGCGGGCGATAGCAACGCGTTGTTGCTCGCCGCCGCTTAGTTCCGCGGGTTTGTGGGTGGCGCGGTCGGCGAGGCCGACGGCGTCGAGGAGGTCGTTCGCTTTGGCTCGGCGAGTGGACTTGGGGACGCCGCGCTGGACGAGCGGGAGGGCGACGTTCGCACGGGCCGAAAGAGAGGGCAAGAGATGGAAGTGCTGGAAGACGATGCCGACCTCGTCGAGGCGGAGTTTCGCGCGCTGGCTCTCCGAGAGCGTCGTGGTGTCGGTGCCGTCGAGGACGACACGTCCTTTGGTAGGCGTGTCGAGCGCGGCGAGAAGATGGAGAAGCGTCGATTTGCCGCTGCCGCTCGGTCCGGCGAGGCCGACGACGTCGCCCGTGTGGATGGTCGTGGTGACGTCGTCGACGGCGACGACTGTTTGGGTGTCCTGCGGCGACGAAAGCCAGCCGGACCGCCCTCGCGTGAAGCTGCGGGTGACGCCGTCGCAGGTGAGAATCGGGTCGGTCGTGTCGCTCTCCGTGGAGACCATTTGGAAGAAATGATGGATAGCGATTTGATAGGTGTTGCGCTGTGCGAAAGCGTCGATTCGACCGGCTCACCAACGTCGTGTCGTTACTCGATTTGTCGAACCAGTTCTTGGACGTCCCGCATGTCGAATCCGCCGTCGTCGTTGAAGTCGAACGCCGTCGCGCCAGCACTGACCGTGCCTTCGAGTGCGAGTTGGTAGAGCAATTCGGCGTCTTTCATATCGACGACGCCGTCGCCGTTGACGTCCTCGTAGCGGCCGTCGTCGTCGGGGTCGGCCGGGAAGTAGACCTCGCCGTCGACTTCGATGCCACCGGGGAACGGGACCGGCTTGGTCCCCGCTCGCTCGATGTCGATGTGCCCCGCGCCGCGGAACGTCGCCGAGTCGTAGAGGTCTTCTAACTCGTAGTCGTCGTAATCGTCTTCGTCGGTCTGTTGGTCCGTGAAGTAGTCGACGTCCGGGTACGTGGTGTCGATGTCTCTCGCCGTGTTTTTGATGTGTGCTTTCACTTGCTCGGGGTCGGCCTCTGGGTTCGCTGCCATGATGACCGCGGCGAGGCCCGTGACGTGTGGGGCGGCCATGCTCGTCCCGTGGAGCGTGCCGTACATCCCGGAGCCACCGTAGAGGCCTTCGCCACCGCCCGGGCCGATACGGATGAAGCCGTACCCGCTGACCTTCGGCGAGAGCGTGCTCAGCACGCCATCGAACAGCGACCCGCCGGAACGCACGTTTCCACCGGGGGCGCTCACATCGACCGAGCCGGGGCCGTAGTTCGTGTAGACCGACGGGGTGTGTTCGGGGGCAATCGACCCGAAGTCCGGCTTTCCGTCGCCATCCGAATCTCCCGGGAGGTCGACGAGGTTCTCCACGTCCGAGCGCGGACCGGTCGCCGACACCGTCAGCCACCCAGGGTGGCTTCCCTTGCCAGTGTTCGTAATCTGCGGCTCGAACTCGTCGATGTTCGTGTCGTCGTTGCCGGAGGACTCGACGAGTATCGCGCCGTTGTCGCGGGCGTACTCCCCGACGCGTCGGTAGGATTTGACGCTGAGGTGCTGGCTGATACTCGGCGACACGGGGCTGCCCGGCCCGAGACTGAGGTTAATCGCGTCCGCACCGTTGTCGACGGCGGTCGTCACGGCGCTCAGAATCGAGGCGCTGGATTTGAACGGGAACACCTTCATGTCCAAGAGGACGGCGTCAGGTGCGACACCGACGACGTACGGGCCGTCCTCGGAGACGCGGCTTCCGTTCGCGGCGGCGATACCGGCGCAGTGGGTTCCGTGGCTGCTGTTGTCGCTGGTGCCGATATCGTCGTCGAGCGAGAAGTTGCCGGAGCGCTCCGTGTCGACGACGAGGTCCGGGTGGCTCGCGTCGATGCCGGAGTCGACGATGGCAATCGTCGCGCCCTCGCCCGTGACGCCCTGGTCGTGAAGCGATTTGACGTTCTGACTGTGCTTCGACCACTGATACGGGTGGGGTTCGGGGACCTCGTCGGTGACATCGGCGGCCGTGTCGAACTGCCCGTCTTCGGGGAGCGTGTCCGGAACCGAATCGGGTGAGACACCCTCGATTTCCGGCGGTTCGATAGAGAGTTCGACTTCGGGTGCGAAGTCGAGGCCGTGGCCTTCGAGGTCGCGTTCGTCTCCTTTGACCGACGCGAAGCCCACAGTGTCGGCTTCGTCGACGATTTCGACAGCCTCGCGCCACGCGTCCGACGATGCCGAGCGCGTGTCGACGAGGAACTGATTCTCCCGGACGCCAGTCGCAACGACTGGCGACGACGCGACCGACAGCCCACCGACTGCGGCCGCAGCACTCTTGATAAAATTCCGACGTGTGTGGTTCATGTGACGTAGCAAATGCTAAACATATTTATTGTTACCGAAGTTCATGCCAACTACTGACGATATCGACCGCAGTTGCCCGAAAAAATACTGCGGGGGTGACGTGGGTTATTCGGTGCGGAGTGCGAACAGCGCCGCCGCGAGAACGGCAGCGAGTGCGGTTCCGACACCGAATCCAGGAACGCCGGTTCCCGTCGTCGATTCATCGGCCGTCACCGATTCGTCTGCTGTCGTCTCCGTCGCTGTCGTCGTCTTCTCTGAGGCCGATTCGGTCGTCGACTGTTCCGATTCGCTCGTCGTCGATTCGGCCGTCGTCGACGATGGGTCTGTGCTGGTGGCCGTCGTTCCCACCGCTGTCGACGTGTTCGTGGTGGCAGTCGTGGTCGTGGATGCAGTGTTTGCACCGCCGGTGCTCCCACCGCCAGTGCTGCCACTGTTGTCGGCGTCGCCACCGGAGCTACCGCCACCGCCGGAGCCGCCACCAGAGCCACCGCCGGGGTCACTGTCTCCACCGGACCCACCGCCGTCGCTGTCGCCGAGGGCGAAGTTCACTTCGGTCGACCCCGTCGACTCCCATTCGAACTGTTTGGATTCGCTGCGGACGGTGATGGTCACGGTTCGCTCTTCGTTCTGGTCGATTTCCTCTTCGGGAACCTTCAGGTCGAAGTTCCCGTCGTCGCTGGTCGTGTTGGACGCGACGACCGAGCCCTCGTAGGTCACTTCGACAGTGGCTCCGGCCAGTGGTTCGCCGTCGTCTTCGACGGTTCCGAAGAAGCGATGCGGTGGCGACGGCGGGGATGCGAGTGTCGTGCCTGCGCCAGCGGTGACGACGAGGAGCGCGACGAGCGCTACCGCTGCCGTAGTCGGCATGCGTCGACTGTTCGTATCTCGTGAGTTCATGTGGATTGGCACAAAGACGTGGGTGTGAGGTTAGTTCTCTGAGGTGTTCTGCGACGCGCCAGTGTAGACCTCGTCGTCACGGACGAAGACCCAGTAGGCTTCGCCGCGCTCCATCGTCTCGAAGTCGCCGTCGATGTAGGCGTGATAGGCGATTCCCTCGCTCGACTCGTCGTGTGCGAGGAGGTTGTAGACGGAGTCACTATCGACCGACGAGAGCGCCGTCGTGACGTTCTGGTCGTACTCCTGGTAGTGGCCGACCAGATTCCACCCTGCGGCGAGTCGCTGTTGTGTCGGTGCGGGCGACACGTCGTCTTCACCCGCGTCGCTGCCGGGCATGTTGTAGACGTTGACTTCGATGGTCGCGGCACGGTCCATCACGAAGATATAGCCGTCGCCGCCTTCGAGCGTCGAGAAGTCGTTTATCCACGCATCCGGGTCGAAAGCGTCCCACGACCCGGACTCGGCGTCGTACGAGTAGACGGCGTCAACGCCCGAGAGGTCGAGTTCGTGAAGCGGAACGTCACCGCTCTCTGCGGGCACGGAGACGAAGTTCCAGCCCTGTTGCAGTTCGAGCGTGTCGGTGTGGATGACCGTCTTGCCGTCGGCCTTCCCGTTCGTCCCGGCGAAGTCAGCGTAGCTGTCGCCGTCGATAGTCACTGTCGGGCTGTTGCCCGTCTGTATCTTGCCTTCGGTGACGACGGTGACTGACCCGAAGACGCCCGCGTCTTGCACCGCGACGACTTCGCCATCGAAGCCTTCGATAGACACGTCACGCGGCGTGATGTCGCTGGCGTCGATTGGCTCGTTGAACAGCACGCGAAGTTTGGTAATGTTCCGAGTGCCGTCCTGTTGGGCTTCGGCGGTCACGTCGAGCAGGACCGCGTCAGTCGGGTGTGGGGCAGTCGTATCGACGACTGTCTGGTCCGACATCGTCTGGCTGTCGACCGAGCCGGAGATTTTGTAGCGCCCGTCTGCGCCGTCGGGACGGGTTGGTACCGAGACGGTCGCTCGGTACACGTTCGCTTCCGTCTTCGTGAAGTCGGACGCGTTCAGCGTGGTCGTGTAGCGCTCTCCGAGTTCGAACCCTTCGAGCGAGTCGAGTTCTCGGTTGACTCGGCTGATGGTGTACCCCGTGCTCGTCGCGTCGGTGATATCGCTCAGGGAGACGACCGTGACGACCAGCGTGCCGTCGTCGGCAGTCATGCTGAGGTCCGGCCTGACACCGATGGACTCGTTCGTCTGTCGAACGGCCTTTCCGACCGAGTCGTAGACGCTGTTGGCTTCGACGCCGACCATATCTTGGTCGAGGTCTTGGGTCGTGAGCACGCCGTTCGTCTCGAGGACGACCGTCTGCGGACCGGTCTGGGTGACCGACTCGATGGCGGTCACACCGCCCGTGTCCTCGTCTCTGTACGCGAAGTCGTCGAGGGTGAACGTCTCGTCGTCACCGGGCGTGACGGCCTCGGTGAACGTGAGGACGAGCGCTTCGTCGCCCGGTTCGGCCTCGATGCGAGAGAGTCTCGGCGTGCTGCCGTCGACGAGCGTCTGCCCCTGTGTAAGCTTGTTTCCGGCGTGGTCGGTTACGCTTGGAGCCGAGATGGTCACGCTCTCGTTGCGAATCGCACTCGGCGGCACAGACTCGTTGAGCGTGAGCGTCACGAACGGGCCGATGACTCGCGAGGTGTTGACCGTGTGTGAGAGATTGTTGACGACGAAGTCCTCTTCGTCGGTGTCTGCGACCGACTCGGAGAGTTTGAGGGCGACCTCTTTCGTTCCCGCGTTCGTCTCCGCGAATTCGAACGTCGGCGGGACGGTGTCGGTCACGATGTGTCGTGTCACCGTCTGGTCGTTTCCGGCGCGGTCTGCCATCGTCACGTCGAGCGTCGTCGCGCCGTCGGCGAACGCGGAGGCGTTCACCGAGAGCGTCACGGTGCCTTGCGTCGCGTCCTTCGTGGTGGAGACGGACGCGCCGTTCGGCCCGGTGAGGTTCATCTCGACGTCAGTGGGTTCGGTTCCCGTCTCCAACGTCAGGCTGTAGTTTTCGATGTTGTGCGTGTTGACGTCGGGGACGGTTTCGAGGGCGATTGTCGGTGGCGTGGTGTCGGCGAGTGCGCTGGCATCGGTGCCGACAGCACGGGCGTCAGTGTCGTGCGAATCGACGAGTTGCCCGCTGCGGGCGTTCACCCGGTCGCTTCCGAGGTCGCCGAAGGTGACGTTGGCGTCGAGGCGAAGCACCACCGTATCGCCGCTGTGTGCGACGACGGAGGAAATCGACCCCGGACCAGCACCGTTGCCGTCCTGGTAGGCGAAGTCGGCGCGGGTGAGCGCGGAGTCGCCGTCTCCGGCGACGACGACTTCAGAGAACTGCACCGTCACCGTGTCGCTGCCGACGGTCGCTTCGACCGATTCGAGACGCGGGTTGTCGGCGTTCACGTCGAGCGTGCCAGCCATGCTGGCGTTGCTCTGCATGCCGGTCGCGTCGGTCGCCGTGAGAAACACGCTGTAGTTCGCGTTGTCCGTGATTTGGTCGGCGAGGTCGACACCGAGCGTTCGGTTTTCGACGACGCCGTGGTCGACCGACTGCTCGTAGGTCGTGTACGACGCGTTTTCGAGGTCACCGGCCGTGAAGTTCGCAGTGCTCTCGTCGTCGACAACCCACACCGTGACGGTGGTGGCGTTCGGTGCCGACTCGTAGTCGTAGGTGAGGTTCAGCGTCGCGTTCGGTGCGATATCGGTCGTCGGACTCGCGAGTGAGACGTTTCCGACCGTCGGGTTCTCGTCGTTCACCACGACGACCGGCGAGGCAGTCCGGGCGGTCTCTGTGTGCCCCGACTCGTTCGCCACGGCCACCTCGACGTTGTACGCACCGTCGGTCAGATTGCCCGCCAGCTTGTCGAGGTCGAGCGGGACGGTGACAGTCGCACCCGCGACGTAGTCGGTCTTGTCGACCGCGTAGGTGTACGTGTTCTGCCCGTCCGTGAGCGTGAGTTTGGTCGTCGTGATGTTACTCGGCACGTCCTCGACGTAGCCGAACGTCACGTCGAGCAGGTCGTCCGACTCGACGATGGTCTGGTTGGTCGGCGAGACGACCTGCAGGTCCGGCGCGGCAGACGAGTTGTTGAGCGTCGGCGACGACGACCCGGTGTCTGTCGTGTTGTCCGTGGTCTCGTTTGTCGCCGTGGTCTGTCCCGACTCGGTGGTCGGTTCTTGTGTGGTTTCGTTGGTCGGCGTGTCTGTAGTTTCGTTGGTTGGCTCGTCTGTGGTCTCGTTGGTTGGCGTGTCTGTGGTCTCGTTCGTCGGTTCGTCCGTAGTTTCGTTGGTTGGCGTGTCTGTAGTTTCGTCGTCCGGACTCGCAGTCTCGGTCGACTCGTTCGCAGACTCGGTCGTCTCGTTTTCAGTCTGGTCGGTCGCGGCGAGCGTCTCGGTCACGCCGTCGGCGACAGCGTCCGTCTGGCCGGAGCTACCGTTTTCCGTCCAGTCGGCGCTCGTTTCGAGTCCCAGTTCCGCGGACTCGGAGACGTTGGACGCGACGGTGATAGAGACCTTGAGCGTCGTACTCCCGTCGTCGGGGACCGTGATATCGGAGACGGTGAACGTCTGGCCCGACCCGAAGAGACTGTCTGTGGGGGACGCACTGGCGACTTCGTCGCCGTCGGCGTCGAGGATGCGAACTGTCGAGAGGTCACTCGCGGACGCGGTGTTGTTGCTGCTGCCTGCGACCGTCACCGCGGTCACGTCGAGCGCGCTCGACTCGTTTTTGTCCGCGTCGGTTATCTCGATGGTCTGTACGACTGCCGTGTCACCGGCTTGGAGTTCCCCAGCGTCCGTCCCCTGGTCGGTGAACGCTCCGGGACCCGTTGCCTGTGCAGCGGCGGTCGCCCCCGTAACGGCGATGGAGCTTCCGAGGACCGAAAGCACCAGCAACGCCGAGAGGGCGAGTGCACGTAGTCGATGTCTGTCGGTATCGTCTGTCATGTTGTGAGATGAGTTACACTAAATGTCGGGGAGGGACCACTGGGACCAAGATTGTGTGATATGCCCCACTGTCGCGTGGTATAGGTGCCCACCACCCGCATTCATCTCAAACGTATACCAAATACAATTGAAAACTGTTTTGAATTGTCACGGACGTTCCTGTGGCTTCGTCGGGTGGTGATTGGGTGGGTGGTAGTGGTGATGTTTGGTGGAATTGTCTCTTGGGTGGGAGTTCGGGAGTTGGTTCTTCGAGCGAATTCGAAGCGTAGAGTCGTCGAGCTTCGGTGGTTGCGTCGTATAGTCGTCGTGTGGTCGTCGTGTGGTCGTCACGGTACAGCGTCTCCCGAGCGATATGTGGGGGATATCGTTTTTGGAAGTGTTACTGGTGGCGTACTCCAGTTCCTACTGAATGCCCCGAGAGAACCGATGGGTGCTACTCGGTTGACTCTGATGACATGTAGCGGAGAACAATTCACCGTATTGTCTGCTTTTTCAGCGACAGCAGACACAGCAGTACGTGGAAATAGTTTCTCAAAGCACACTATTCTTCACTGCCTCCAGGGCCGGTTTTAGTGATGTATCAGAAGAAAACTCTTTATTGATGTGTTATAGTGTTAATGATAGATAATCGAAGGTTCAAGGAGATAGGACAGTACCTATCTTGGAGGCCTCAGCCAGTCGAGAGACTATGGTACGAACAATCAACTGCAATCAACAGTGGGGCATAGAGTAGTGCAGTCAACTAATGCCGGGGGGAGAAGCAGTTCAGACAGCGTCGCCAGTCATGCCAGTGTCAATGGCCAGACGAGTGACGTGGAGACTGGACCTGCTACAGAGACCCACGATGACACGACAATCGTCGGAATTCCAGCCTACAACGAAGAGGTTGGAATCGGAAGTACAGTGCTAGCGGCCCAACAATACGCTGACGAGGTTGTCGTCGTCGACGACGGAAGTACGGACAACACAGTTCCAATCGCAAGGGGGTCAGGAGCGACTGTCATCGTCCACGAGGAAAACCAAGGAAAAGGCGGCGCTGTACAGACACTGTTGGAGCACGTTCGGCGGACGGACTGTGATGCATTCGTAATCCTCGATGGGGATGGACAGCACCATCCAGAGGACATTCCACAAGTCGTCTCACCTGTGTTAGATGGTGAGACGGACTTAGTAATCGGAAGTCGGTACTTAGAGTCAACGGAAGACGACGAAACGCCGCTGTATCGACGCTTTGGACAGCGTGTCCTTGACATCTTGACCGTCGGGTCGAGCGGGGAGAATCTCACAGACACCCAAAGTGGGTTCCGAGCGTTTTCACCGACAGCAATCGAGAAGCTATCGGTCAAAACGAGTGGGATGGGTGTCGAAAGCGAGATGATCGGCGACGCCGTCGACAAAGGACTCGAAATCAAAGAAGCACCCATCGATGTTCGGTACGAGGGTGTCGACGGACAGACGTACGGCCCACTCCGTCATGGGTTGACTGTTGCAACGTTCATTTTACAGTTGATTCGTGACCGCCATCCATTGATTTTCTTCGGTGGGCCTGGGCTCGTGTTTACCCTTGCTGGGTCATTGTACGGTTTGGACGCGATATTGATCTACCAAAACTCGGGTGTTTTCTACCCCGCCAAAGTGTTAGTGGCGGGTTTCACGACGATTCTGGGCGTGTTAGGCATCTTTGTTGGACTTCTGCTGAACCGAATTTCGAATATGATCAACGAACTCAAGCACGATTTTCACCAATGAACGACGAACAAAACCACATCACCATCGTCCTGGGGACTCGACCGGAGATTATCAAACTCGCACCAGTCATCCGAGCCTGTGAAGAATATGACCAGCCCTACAGTGTAATCCACACTGGACAGCACTACTCAGAAAACCTAAACAAAGTATTCTTCGATCAGTTAGAACTCCCGAAGCCAGATTATAATCTGGGAGTCGGGTCTGCCAGCCATGGTAAGCAAACAGGAGAGATGATTATCGGTATCGAAGAAATCCTGCTCGAAGAAAACACAGATGTTGTTCTCGTACAGGGCGATACGAACTCAGTACTTGCCGGAACAATTGCGGCAACCAAACTCGACTGTGAAGTTGGCCACGTCGAGGCAGGCCTTCGTAGCTTTGACCGTGAGATGCCGGAGGAGAAGAACCGGGTCATCGCTGATCACACCGCAGACTATCTCTTCGCACCGACCGAGCAGTCGGAAAAGTTCCTTCTGGAAGAAGGACTTCCAGAAGAGCGCATCTACGTGACTGGGAATACAGTCGTCGATGCGGTCCAGCAAAACCGTGAACTGGCGGCGCAAAAGAGCGCTGCGTTGAGCGAACTCAACCTGGAAGACGGTGGATACGGTCTACTGACGGCTCACAGAGCAGAGAATGTCGACAATAAAGAGCCGTTTTCGAACCTACTCGCAGGTGTTGCACAAGTTGGTAAGAGGTACGGTCTTGAATTCCTGTACCCGATTCACCCTCGAGCTCGCAGTCGTCTCAAAGAGTTCGACTTGGAACTTCCTGAGTGTGTACGGATGATTCCTCCACAGGATTATCTCGACTTCCTGCAGTTACAAAGCAGTGCAGGGCTCATTCTCACAGATTCTGGTGGCGTTCAAGAAGAAGCGTGTATTCTAGGCGTTCCCTGTGTCACCCTCAGAGATAGTACAGAGCGCCCCGAAACTCTCGACGTTGGGGCAAACCGACTCGCAGGAACTGAACCACACGAAATCGAAGAAAGCGCCCGATTGATGTTAGAAAAATCTCATGACTGGGAGAACCCATTCGGAGATGGAACGTCAGCAATAAAGGTCATAGATAAAGTCACGACAAGACGCACAGAATCGGTCTCGCAATAGAGTACTGCTTAGTCACGGACCACAAACTAAATATCAAACTCCAATAAAATATCAGCCAATGGTGAAGATTCTAATCACTGGCGGACTCGGAGCGATTGGTGCACCACTCACAGAGGAACTTGAAGAAAGAGGACATGACGTGTGGGTTGCAGACCTGCCGTGGAGTGAACGAGAGAAATATTTCCGCTGTGACGTGAGCGAATACCGACAAATCAGCAAAGTATTCGAACAACATGAGTTCGACTACGTCTATCACCTCGCTGCCGAGTTCGGCCGCAAAAACGGAGAGGACTTCTACGACACGATGTGGAAATCAAATGCAATCGGGACGAAGAATATGATTCGTCTTCAGCGAGAACACGGCTTCAAAATGGTTTTCTCATCGAGCAGTGAGGTCTACGGAGACTACGACGATGAGATGGAAGAACGTGTTCCGCTTGAAGAAGGCCCACGCCAACTGAACGACTATGCAATCTCAAAGTGGGTCAATGAACAGCAGATCCTGAACGCAACAGACCGATACGATACCGACACGGTCCGTGTGCGCTTCTTCAACACCTACGGCCCTGGTGAGAAGTTCAGTGAGTACCGAAGTGTCGTGTGCAAGTTCTGTTACCACGCGCTCCACGACAACCCATATCACGTCTATGAGAATCACCATCGATCATTCACGTATATTGGAGACGTCGTTCGAACCCTTGCAAATATCGTGGATAATTTCGAGCCTGGAGAAGTTTATAACATTGCTGGCGAAGAGTACTACGACATCAAGGAGCTCTCTGACATGATTCTCGGCTACCTCGGGAAAGATGATGATAAAGTCGAGTACAGAGGACGTGAAGAACATAATACACTCAATAAACGAGCAAGCGTCGAGAAAGCTAAGCAGGACCTCAACCACGAGGCACGTGTTTCACTTGAAGAGGGGATTCCTAAAACAATTGAGTGGATGAAGGACTACTACGGTATTGACAAAGAAGCAAGAGAGTCTGTGTTCCAGTTCACCAGCAACTAACCTGAGTACAAATGCAAACGTCTCAATTCGAAGAGGCCGTTGAGCCGATTGAACAGGTGGTAGTCGTTGGGACCGGTTTCGTTGGGCTACCATTAGCACTGCAGCTTGCAAAGGCTGGAAAGTCAGTGATTGGCGTCGATATTGACGAACAGCTCGTTGCAGCTATCAACGACCAATCGCTCAACCTCGACGAAGATAAACTCCAAAACCTACTAGAAAGCGACGAAGTAGAAGAGAACCTCCAGGCTCGGACATCACCCACTTCTGGTGATGCCTTCGTCGTTTCAGTTCCGACTCCACTAACCCGGCCTCAAAAGTCGCCTGACCTCTCGATGATTAAGGCGGCAGTAGAATCCATAATACCTCATCTTGAGGAGGGAGATCTCGTCAACATCGAATCGACGATACCGCCACTTACTTGTGAAGAAGTCGTGGTCCCAATGCTCACGGAGGCAGGATTCACTCCTGGAGAAGAGATTCAACTCGCGCACTCGCCAGAACGAATTCTTCCGGGTGATGTATTCGAAGAGATTGTACACAACGACCGTGTGATTGGGGGAATCAACGAAGAAAGTGCACACCGAGCAGCCAAGGTATACGAACCATTCCTTAAGGGAGAGACGTATTTCACGGATTTGATCTCCGCAGAGTTGTGCAAGCTAATGGAGAATACCTTCCGTGACGTGAATATAGCTCTCGCAAATGAGTTTGCACTGATTGGAGATTCACTTAACCTCGATATTACAGAGGTTATTGAACTTGCAAATCGTCATCCACGAGTCGACATCTTAAACCCCGGAATCGGAGTTGGTGGCCACTGTTTGCCGATTGACCCCTGGTTCCTCAATGAGGTGAATCCAGAGCATACAAATCTCATCACGACAGCCCGACGAATTAACGATAAGATGCCACAGGCATCAGCCCGAAAGATTCGTCACGCGCTCAGTGAATTTGACAATCCCACTGTGCTCGCACTTGGTTCGACTTACAAGCCGAACACCCAAGACGAGCGTCTGAGTCCAGCAAATGAGATTGTGGACGAATTGCGACGAGATGGATACGAAATCGAGCACTTCGACCGGCTCGTCGACGAGAAACAGTACGACAACCTGAAAATGCTCATTGAAAAAATCCAGCCAGATGCAATCGTTCACTTAGTCGGTCATAGTGAGACTATTAGTCAGCTGGAAGAACTTAAACCGTGGATAGCTGATCAGGAGATTAAACTAATCCAGACTGAGAACGGAAACCCACTTCGACTGTAACGATGTCCACCTTCCAGTCCGACGACGGGTCAGTACGTTTGCTTGTCATCTCCCAGTTTTTTCCGCCAGAATCAATGGGGGGTGCGCATCGATGGGAAAAACTCTCCAAGAACCTTTCAGAAAACGTAGAAGCACGAGTACTGTGTCCACCACCGACGTTTCCATACGGTGAATTCGACCGTGACTGGACACCCTACGCACAAGACGAAATAAACGATATTCCAGTCACGCGGTTGTGGACATGGCAGCCAAAGGATGACGACCGGATAGTAGGTCGCGTCCTCAATTACGGTGTCTTTGCTGTCCTAGCTACGCTATATGTCCTCCTGAACTGGTGGCGATTCGACGTTGTAGTGACAATGTCGGCACCTCACACAACATATCTTCCAGGTGTCGTTTCTAAACTAATGGGACGGAGGTGGGTCGTCGATATTTTTGATTTGTGGCTTGACAACGCTGCTGACTTAGGCTACGTTGATGAAGATTCACTCCAGTACCGATTTGTTAATATGCTAGAATATTCATCAATGCACATTTCAGATAAGATATTTGTCATAACGGAGACTATGTGCGAATTCTATCTAGAAAAATATCCAGAGGTCCATGAAGAAAAAATAGAAATCATTCCGTTTGGAGTCAATACTGAATTATTCTCGCCAGACACGAACACCACTAATAATGGTTCAGATATTATATATACTGGGAACCTTGGAACTGGACAAGCGTTTATCCCATTCCTCGAAGCATTTGCAGAATTGGACTTGAATTTGACCCTTTCGATAGTTGGAGATGGTGAACGGCGAGAAGAACTTGAAAAGTTAGTTGAATCACTTGATATTGAAGACCGTGTTACGTTTGTTGGACTCGTGCCACGCGAAGAGATACCCGAGCGATTGTCATCAGCCAAAGTAAGTCTAGTTCCTTTAAAAACAGAACATAGTCTCGATTACGCACGACCGAACAAAATGCTCGAGGCAATGGCCGTCGGAACATCATATATTGCAAGCTCAGTTAAAGAAATCACAAAAATAAGTGAGCAAAGAAACACGGGTGTAGCGACGTGCAATGAGAGATTAACCATAAAGGACGCCATGGAAACCCTAATTCAGAACCCAGAGCTACGTGAAGAGATGGGTGAGAATGGTATTAAGGTTATAAACGAAGAGCATGATTGGGAGGTAATTGGCCAGAGAGCCACGAACAGTATCAGCAAATTGGTGAGAGAATGAAAATATTACATGTATGCGGGAGCTTCCCCCCAGCATATGCCTACGGAGGCCCACCTCGCTCAATTCAGCATCTTACAGCAGCACTAGCTGATCTGGGTCATGAGGTTACCGTAGTCA
Organism: Haloferax elongans ATCC BAA-1513; assembly: GCF_000336755.1. Lineage (GTDB taxonomy): Archaea > Halobacteriota > Halobacteria > Halobacteriales > Haloferacaceae > Haloferax > Haloferax elongans. The sequence continues at coordinate 18,353 of NZ_AOLK01000023.1, forward strand.
CTACTGACGCAAAAGATGAGGCTAGCCGAGTAGAAATTAATAACAACCCGACATGGTCAGATGGTGTTGAAGTATACCGGTTTCGGAATTTAAGTAATAAGCTATCATGGAAGAATATTCAGATCCCTCCAAAAATGATGCTGTATCTCCTCCGAAATTGTTCAGATTATGATGTAGTTCATTCGCATGAATTTCGGTCGCCTCCAAGTGTCTTCGCCCACTTCGCAAGTACAGTTGCTGGAATTCCTCACGTTCACCAACCCCGAGGATCTATGCCTAGATACGAATTGAGCCACCTGAAGCTAGCCTTTGACCGGGTGATTGGGGAACAAATGATTACTGCGGTCGATCAGTTAGTTGCATCGTCTGAAAGTGAGGGGTCGCTGTATGACGACATCTTCCCTAGTATCAATACAGACAAAGTTGCTAAAGTTCCAAATGGGATCTCTACAGAGGTATATCAAGACCTGCCAGAGCAAGGGAGATTTAAACATTCCAATAATATTGATTCCCGAGAAAAAGTAATTCTATTTTTGAGCCGTCTACACCCGAGAAAAGGAGGAGACCTCCTTATAGATGCAGTCAGTCAGTTAGAGAGGGAAAATATCAGACTTGTTTTTGTAGGTCCTGATGAGGGTGCTCAAAGCCAATGGAAGTCTTACGCAGAAAGAAAAGGAATTCAAGCTCAAACCAAATTTATAGGGCCGCTTTATGACACAGACAAGCTAGAGGCCTATGTTGATGCCGACCTATTTGTTCTACCTTCAAAGGATAGATACGAATCATTTGGAAATGTAGTTATCGAAGCAATGGCATGCGGTACACCAGTAATTGCAACAAATGTCTGTGGAGTGTCAGAATGGCTTAATCACCCAGGATGTCAGGTATCTAAGCCAGACGTGAATGACTTGTGTCAAAGTATTAGAAATCATCTCGATGGGAAGAGCCCAGATGAATCTTCAGTAAAACAGTATATCCAAGAGAACTTTTCTTGGTCGTCTGTCGCAAAAGAGACTGAGAAAATATATGAGAAACTGATACAATGAAAGTTACCTTCTTAACATACATATACCCATATCCAGAGCGCGGGTTCAACCCAGGTATTGAACGAGTTATACAAGAATTTGCTAGAAACCTGGTGGATAAAGGTCATGAGGTCCATGTGCTGACGACTTACCGAAATGGAGGGTCTGAAAAACATGGAGAAGACCAAGGGGTTCGAATCCATCGAGTTTCAGATACGCGAAGATATTTAGGTAGAGTTGGTAGTCTCCTTTCACTCGATCTACTGTCTTTAAATATATCATTCAAGTCGTACTCAGAGCTTCTGGAGACATCGGATGTCGTCCACGCCTTCACACCAATTATTCACAAATTCTTTTCTACGAAACTCGTTTCTCACTATCACCACTGGGATGATCCATCCCAACCATTAGAATATCTATACTTGCCATCTAGCCACCTATTGTGGAAACAGTGTTATGAGATCTCAGACAAGGTTGTTGCTGTATCTGAATATTCCGCGACCGACCTCTCTGAGAGAGGAGTTGATGACGAGAAGTTAGTAGTTGTGCCAAATGGAGTTGATACAGGAAAATACAATCCAGGACCATCAGACATAGAATTTAACGAATGGGAAACTGTGTTGTTGTACGTTGGCCCGCTAATGGATAGAAAAGGGATAGAATACCTGATACAGTCGCTCCCCACTATTCTAGACAAATATCCCAAAACTGGACTTGTGATAGTCGGAGGAGGGGAATCAGATACGTACGAGGAGTTGGCAGATAGCCTTGGTGTTAAAGATAATATCCGTTTTGAGGGGTTTGTGCCTGACGAGAAATTGCCGGAGTACTACCGTGGAGCAGATATTTTTGCTTTCCCTTCGCTTCTGGAGGGATTTGGGATGGTCCTCATAGAAGCTATGGCATCTGGGTTACCAGTTGTGAGTACAACATCAAGTGCAATTCCTGAAGTGGTAGGGGATGCTGGCTTACTCTGTGAACCCGCTTCTGTGAGTCCAATCGCTAAACAAGTGTGTGACCTCATAGAAAATCCAGAATTACAACACGAACTGAGTGAATCTGGCTTAACCCGAGTAGAATCAAAATTCACCTGGAATGCTGCTACTGAGCAACTTATCGAGCATTACCGACAGACCACATGATTTAAATTATATTTAATTAAATAGTATATTTACTGGTTGAACGTTTATCGGTATGTGATAATCGAATGAGTTGAGAGGCTTGATTTTCTTAACAGCACATAGATCCTCAAACTATACCTAATCATAATCATAGAATACAGTTAGCATCACCTCAACGCGTACGCCCGTGAGTAACCAACGTAATCACAAGAGTATAGTTGCACCTCTGACTGCCGCCCCATTTGGGTATAGCCATTCCCTTACAGCATGACCTGGGCAGCGAACGGCCTCAAATGTCTTTGAAATTCGATTCAGTGAACTCAGTATCTTAACGACTCGCTCGCATCTCGAATGGGGTTAACTAGATAGTACTGTCATATTACATTTGACAGAAGTTCGGCCATTTGTGTAAACTTGAGGTAATAACGGCAAGCTTCGACGTTCAGAATCAACAACGTAGTAATCTTGATTACTAGCTCGATGAATGAATCGAACGTCTGAGATCTTCAGGTTTCCATAATACAAAACACCCATACGTGTAGTTAGTGTCACTGCAGCTTTATCTGAAACAGCATATTTCTGAAGCCATTGTCCACCAGTTTTCTCTTGTTCCATTGTCATTGGAGTAACATCGCTAAACCCATCTGCTCGCACATCACTGCTCGGATCAACAAGGCTCGGAACAGTTGCAGTCATCACACTCATCATAACCAGTGCGACAGAAAGGACGACAGTCAATTTCTGAGCATGATTGCTAGAGAAACGCTCATGGACAGTCCAAAATGCAAGGAGTGCAAGTGGGATATATGAAAAGAGTATAAGCCTAACAAGCATATCGTAGTCTACTACTGCTGTTATAATACCAAGGAGACCAACAGCACCCAGAAGTGTAACAAGGAACCTTGTTGTATCATCGCAATCTGTGACAAAACTATAGACAATAGTCGGAAGAGCAAGGATACCAAGTACAGCTTTGATTACTGAGCTGAGATAATCCAGAACGGTTGGAGTTTGTGTAGTGAACGTAGAAGGCCCAGAGTAGAACCCAAGTTCTGCACCGCGGACAAGCAGTGTTGCACGGGTGAGAACCATGTTGACGACCCCAACATGAACTAGAGTATGAACTGAGAGAAGGGCGAGAAGAGTCAATAGGATATAAGTTAGGTAGTTGAAAGACCTACTCGTCTTAGACCGGGTCCGTCCAATCATCCTGTAAACGAGTGTTCCAGCAACAAGTAGGGGAAGTACCCCGAGAATTGCCAATGTTGAGAACCGGTGTGAAATTGCAAATGAAAATACCACTACTGCATATAGAATCATACCTCGTTTTCGATCTCGTGTTTGAATGATATGAATCGTTATGAACACAATGAGGGAGAACAATGCCAGAGCAAACCCTTGAGCGTGATACTGGGTTTGATAAGATATGAAAGTATCCAGTTGAGAGATAGTATATCCGACAACAATTCCATAGTGGGTGCCAAACAATTTTGATGCAATCCCAACAAGAAGAGCGAGCGTAGCAACCGAAAATAGTGCTGGAGTGACTGCACGAAGCAAAGTTGGATCAGTGATACCAGTCACTTCAGCGATAGTCGCTGTGACATAATGCATTGCCGGGTAGTTTAGCAGATGTTCTACACCGGGGTACCAAGTTTGGACTTGTGGTGCAACTGCCTTGTTATTTCGAATGATGCTTTCGAATGCTGTTGAATAAAAATAACTATCGTGCCATGGCTTCCGATACTGACTTACAGAGGGAAGAAAACGTGTGATAAAAACTGAAGTGGATGCAATAATACCTGAAGCAAGTTTACTTCGACCATCGAAAGTCCATAATATTAGAATGAGGGACAAGAGAAAGATTAGTCCGTAAAAAATGAGTATGTCCATATGATTGGGTCTGTAGGCAAATACATAAGTTTTGATAGAGTATTCGGACGGTTAGACGAGGCCACAGATTAGACCAACCGATGCCCCACTTTTCTATATTAGTAGGCTAAAGAATTAGTAATAATTCTTAGTTGAATTATCATAGCCAAGTTAATTCAATTTGCTTATGCCCAAGATATTCTTCACTTGATTGATCGAGGACTGGGTGATCATGCCTAGGGAGACACCCAATAACACAAATATAATAAACCCGATAATAGGCAGGACAAGTAGCTCAAGTAGATCTGGTAAAAAGACCAATTCCTTAGCTAATCTAAAGGTGAAGAAGAAAGAGATAGTGAGGGCGATGTTCCGAATCCAATTAAAGTCAGAAATTACATTATATCCTGCATATTGAAGAATCAGTCCATACTGAATGATTTTCACAAAGTACGATATAGACGTCGCCATAGCAGCTCCTTTGAGTCCAAATTCAGGAATCAGTAAAATATTCAACACTACATTAGTTATGAGAACTAAGAAGGATACAAGAGTGTTGTGTCGGATATAACCAGATACTTCGATTATTGGTGAGAGAACCCGAGCAATTCCAAATACAAATGTCCCAATCATCAAGATCTTAAATGGAGCCACCGAGCTAATATAGTCATTCCCAAAGTAAACCACGAAGAATGAATCAGATAGCACATAGATTCCGACACCGAACAGGGTTAGAATTAAAAATATATTGTCAAGCCATTTGGAGGTATGATGAATTATCTCCTTAGGCTTATCCTCTTGGTATAAGCTAGAAATATTATGGAACAGAATTGATTGAACACCTCTCGGAAAAAGCCACAACAGCTGTGATATTGTTAAGGCAGCGGTGTATATCCCTGTCTGTTTACCACCTAGCAAGGTTCGGACTAGTATTATGTCTGCATTATATATCAATGATGAAATAGCTAATGAGATCGCCGACCACCCTCCGAACGAAATCAAGTCAAAACCGAATTCATCCCACCCACGATATATACTATTGACACTAATATTGAGTTCCCCCCGTATGAAATAAATACCAATGGCCGACGAAAGAACGGAGCTTACTACAAACGTGAAAAGTATAGATCGAATATCAAGTCCCAAGTAGGAAACAAAGATTGCGGGCCCAAAGTACAAGAATTTCTTAAATATTTTAATTATTTCTGCTTTTGCTTCTTCAGATTTTGAATACAATACTGATCTGGAATACTCAATGCAGTTATTGAAAATAGTCGCAAAGAAAACAATCAATAAAGGTTCAAGCAGAACAGATTCAATAAAGTTGAACCCATCCATGATGAAGATGACCAACCAAGACGATACTGTGGTTGCGATACCGATTGAAATCAGAAATACGAACGAAAATGTGGTTAATTGGCTCTCTAAACCAGACTCATTGGCAATAGGGTAGTGTTTTCTAATTGAATTAAACATGCCAACTGTAGCAAGTGGCCCAACTATAGAGTGAACTGAAAGGACTGTTGAGAGGTTTCCGTATTGTTCAGTGGATATGAGCCGAACTAAAACGGGAGTAAAAATCATCGTCCCGAATAATATTAGTATAGATGACGAGTAATTTGATAATACACCGTACAGAATATTTTGTTCCCTTTTAGACGTTTCTTTGTTCATAGGATAAGTCAGGTTGATATTGGATTAGTATGGTAGCTTTTCGTCGACCATCTTTTCCCAAGAGTTGTTTTCTGCCCTCTGTTTCGCATTTCTCTGATACTCATCATACTGATTACTTTTTAGTAACTTATCGACGGCAGACGCTATCTCATCTGGTTGGGCTGGATCAACTAACAGCCCCTCTCGGCCATTCTCGATGATTTGGGTTAGACCACCAACATTAGTTGCTACTACCGGTGTTCCGGATGCCATTGATTCAAGAGCTGCAATGCTAGTGGCTTCTTTCAAGGACGGAAAAACAGAAACATCTGCTGAAGAATAGAGCTCAGGCATCTCTTCATAATCTACCTCTCCACGGAAGTTTGCATTTCTCATCTGATTATCGGCTTCAATAGTCCTTACAATTTCTTCTCTTTCCGGACCACTACCGGCAAAAACGACTTCAAAAGAATCCAAGTATTGGTCGAGGAATTTCATTGACTTGGCCAAGTGGATTACACCATTTTTCGGATACAACCGTCTTGGGCAAAGTATCGTATATTGGTCTGTAGAGACTCCAGAGGTATCTGTGAAAAACTGTGCTGGAACCCCATTAGAGATGTAAGATAGAGAGTTAATACGGTCCGTGTTAATTAATTCACGAACTTCTGACTTGATTTCATTACTCGGAGCGATTACATGACAGGATTGTTCCAGCATGTTTTTAAATAGGTAGTCCTTCCAAGTCCCACGGTTGTTTAAGAAGTACGAAGAATGAACAGTAGTCACAATGTCAACGCGATCAGAGGACATATTATTCATGTAGTTCACAAATGGAATTAGCTCAAAAGGCAAATCGTGGACATGAACAACGTCAATATTGAACTTATTAACAATCCGTTTTAGACTGTAAGATACAGGTATGCTGTTGACAGTATGATTTACGATATGCTCGGTAGATGCGATCCGATCGGAGCTACTTATTAAGTGGCCAGTGACAGGGTAATCTGCCTTTTTCTCAATTAATTCCCCATCACCAAGTGTTGCAATATGAACAGACTGTACGTTTGAGGAAGCTGCCTGTGCTTTACTCAATTCATGAACGTGTGTCTGTATTCCACCGGCAGCAGGCCAATACTTCTTGACAAAGTGTAATATGTTTTTACTCATTGATTTAGCTCCACGTATAATTTCTCATGCTTGTCTGCCGCGATTAAATGTGAGTAAACAGACTCTTTAGATAATTTTTTCGGGGCGTGATCAGAATCTAGCACTTGGAGAATTTCTTGTGAGAACTGCTCATTATCAGTTGGATCTGCAATTCTGCTAGATGGCCAGTCATCTAGTACTTCAGGAATTGCACCAAATTTAGATCCGACTATTGGTGTTCCACTTGCCATTGCTTCAATAGATACGCGACCAAAGGGCTCTGGCCAAACAGAGGGGTATAAAACAACAGAGGCTTGACTATACAACTGTAATATAGTATCTCTGTCAACATGTCCAACAAACCTTACTCGCCTACTAAGGCTAAATTCGGCTACGAGATCCTCAGCATCGGACCTTAATCTTCCATCACCGGCAACTATTAGTTCATACTCCTGAATTCGGTCAGAAATTAGACTGAACGATTTGATTGCTTCAAGAATACCTTTTTGTGGCTTAAGTGAACCCACAAATAGAAGTTCATTATTAGTATTTGACTGCGGTTCAGGATAAGAGTCCAAGAGTACAGAATTATAGATGGTAGTGACGTCGGTTGTGCTAAGTGAAGTGTTCGACACCAGGATATTTTTTATCAATTTACTTATCGAAATTACATGGTCAATATCAGAAAGTCCATTTTTTATCCTTTGTTGTATGCTTTGTCGGTATGCTGTTCTAACTAACCGGATTGGCATGAAATAACGACCGCGATTGGACAGTCTTGATGAGCATCGGGTTTCAGCGATAAGACTATCACAGCAATCGAGATCTGTACAGGAATTAAAGTCATTTCCCGTTGTGTGGCACATTGCATCACCTTCGCACAACCATTTATAGTCTCTTACCGTCCCTACTTTTGTAACATCTTGATTCTCAAGTTTTCCGACCGCAATATGTCCTGCAGAGTTGTGAGAGTGAATAACATCATAAGAGGACAAGTTGTGATTCTGTAACCAACTTAATAGGTCTCGTGCCGATTGGGACAACTCGAATTCACTATGGATCGAGTCTGATTTCACAGAATGTGCGGTGATAGATTGTCCTTCAATTTTCCAAGAATCAGTTCTTGTTTCGTCACCACAGTATAAACACTCGACTTGATGACCAATCTTAGATAGGCCAACTGCGACGTTTATTGCACTTCTCTCAGCGCCACTTGGGTTATTGAATGGTTTTTGATTCACAAATAGAATTTTCATCGATGTGTGTACCAAACACCAATTCCCTCAAACAAAAAGATGACTTATCCTAGAAGTGCAGAGCTATGATTATTAACTACGTGTCGTATGAATAATCGCGATTCATATACAATCATGCACAACACACATACAGGAAGGCGACACATCAAGGAGTATGAAAGCAGTCGTCCTAGCCGGTGGGAAAGGTACCCGTCTCCGACCACTGACCGATAACAAACCAAAGGGAATGGTCGAAGTCAACGACAAACCAATCCTCACACACTGCTTCGAGCAACTCGCTGACCTCGGTGCCGACGAACTCGTCGTCGTCGTCGGCTACCTCAAAGAGAAGATCATCGAGTACTACGGCGACGAATTCCAAGGGGTACCGATCACGTACGCCCACCAGCGTGAACAAAAGGGACTCGCCCATGCACTCATCACCGTCGAAGAGCACATCGATGACGACTTCATGCTCATGCTCGGCGACAACATCTTCAACGCTAATCTCGCTGACGTCGTCAATCGACAGCAGGAACAGCGTGCCGATGCTGCCTTCCTCGTCGAAGAGGTACCATGGGATGAAGCGGGTCGCTACGGAGTCTGTGATACGAACAAATACGGTGAGATAACAGACGTTATCGAGAAGCCTGAGGAACCGCCGTCCAACCTCGTGATGACTGGATTCTACACCTTCACTCCCGAGATTTTCCACGCGTGTCATCTCGTTCAACCGTCGAACCGTGGTGAATACGAAATTAGCGAGGCTATCGACTTGCTCATTCGCTCGGGGCGTACCATTGACGCCATCAAGATAGATGGCTGGCGGATGGACATCGGGTATCCAGAAGACCGTGACGAAGCCGAAGAGCGACTCACCCAAGCCGCTGAGGTACAGTAAGGTTCCTACGGTTAGCTTCCGAATTTTATATCAGAATATACAACTAAATCGTTCCACAGGTATTCAGTAGGTATGAACGCCATCATATTGGCTGCAGGCACAGGCACCCGCCTGCAACCACTCACGGACACACGCCCCAAAGCCATGCTCCCAATCGGCGACAAGCCGCTCTTGGAGCACATCGTCGACGCACTCCACAGCGCCGGAATCAACCAAATCACCCTCGTCGTCGGCCACAAACGCGAACGCATCCAGAGTCACTTCCAAAACGGCTCCGACTGGGACGTCGACATCCAGTACGCCGTCCAAGACAACCCCAGAGGAACAGGCGACGCGCTCCTCACAGCCGAACACGAGGTCAGCGAGTCGTGCATCGTCATCAACGGCGACCGAATCGTCGAACCGGAACTCATCGAGCGACTCATCCAGAAACACGAGGCCACGGGTGACGCCTGCCTCGCAGTCACCGAAGTCGAAGACCCACTGCAGTACGGCGCGGTCGAAATCGAAGCGGGCCAAATCACCGCCATCAAGGAGAAACCCGAACCACACGAAGTCACCTCGAACCTCGTCAACGCGGGCGTCTACGCCTTCGGTCCCGAAATCTTCGCTGCAATCCGGCAGACGGACCACTACGGCGAACTCCAACTGACCGACACGCTCAATCAGTACCTCGAATCGCACCCGGTACACGCGGTCCACTACGATGGGATGTGGCTCGAACTCTCCCGGCCGTGGGACCTCCTCTCGGTGAACAGCGGCATTCTCGCGAGAGACGACTCGACGGTCTCTGCCAGCGCCCACGTCGACGACGACGCGACACTCGGCGACCCCGTGGTCGTCGGCGACCACTCGCGTATCCAACCCGGCGCGCGAATCCTCCGAAACACCGTCATCGGCGAGAACGTGACCATCGGCGCGAATGCGGTGATAACGAACTCGGTCATCCTCGAAGACGCCGTCGTCGGACCGGGGACTGTCGTCAGCGACTCGATTATCGGCGCGGGCTCCGAAATCGGCCCACTGAACGCACTGGAAGGTGGCACGTCCAATATCGAAGTAAACGGCGAGCTACACACGGACGTCCGGTTCGGTGGCCTCGTCGGTGACGGCGTGACTACCGGAAGCAACGTTACAATCACCCCGGGCACAATCGTCGGCAACGAGGCCACAATCGAAAGCGGAAGCACGCTCTCAGAGCGAGTCCCTGGCGATGCGCACGTGTTCCGTGGCTAGCTGATAGTCGATTTCTCGAACGTCACTTCATCACGTCCCCGAACAACAACGTCTCACCTCCCGACTGCCACTCTTCACGCTCCGACCGCCACACTCTCCACACCCCGAAACACCACGTCCTCAGGAAATGACTAGTCGTTCCAGCAACACTAAATAGCCACGAGAGAGATGCCATATACTGTCAACATATCCCGACCATCAGGTGGGTAGTCGGGGCTACAGGGAGACATACATGTGTGGAATCATCGGTTACATCGGTTCGAACGAAAGTTCGTCAGTCCTCGTGTCGGGACTGAAGAACTTGGAGTACAGAGGATACGACTCGGCGGGGGTTGCACTCGTCAACGGCGACGTGGACGTCCACAAACAGGAGGGGACGATTGACGGTCTCACCGTCCCGTCCGACCCGGAGACGACCCACGGAATCGGTCACACACGCTGGAGTACCCACGGCGAGCCGACGGATGAGAACGCCCATCCGCACACCGACTGCAGTGGTGACGTCGCCGTCGTCCACAACGGTATCATCTCGAACTACCAGGAGCTGAAAGCCGAACTCAGTGGGCACATCTTCGAGAGCGACACCGACACCGAAGTCATCCCACACCTGCTCGAAGAGGAACTCGCACGGGGGGCAGACCTCCGGGCTGCCGTCACGCGCGTGCTCGACCGTCTCGAAGGGAGCTTCGCAATCGCGGCGACCCATGCCGACCACGAGGGAATCGTCGTCGCCCGTCACGACAGCCCGCTCGTCATCGGCCACGGCGACGAGGGGATGTACCTCGGCAGCGACGTGACGGCGTTCGTCGAGTACACCCGGCAGGTCTCGTACCTCGAAGACGGCGACATCGCTCACCTCTCCGCAGACGGCATCGAGATTTTCAACGACGGCGAGCGCGTCGAACGCGAGATTCAGACGGTCGACTGGGACGCCGACGCCGCAGGGAAGGCTGGCCACGACCACTACATGCACAAGGAGATTCACGAGCAACCCCACGCCCTCCGCCAGACCATCTCGGGGCGGGTCGACGAACTCGGCGGAAACGCCGACCTCGATATCGACCTCGACGACGACTTCCTCCGAACTCTCGACGAGATTCACGTCGTCGCCTGCGGCACCTCGCATTACGCCGGGCTGTACATGAAGGAACTCCTCGAATCGCTCGTCGACGTGACCGTTCGCGTGGACCTCGCAAGCGAGTACGAGGTTTACGACGGCCACGACGCAAGCCAGACGCTCGTCGTCGCCGTCACCCAAAGCGGCGAGACGGCAGACACCCTCTCTGCGATTCGCCGTGCCAAGGCCTCCGGGATGACCTCGTTCGCGGTGACGAACACCGTCGGCAGTACCATCACCCGCGAGGTCGACGATTCGCTGTTCATCAAGGCCGGTCCAGAAATCGGTGTCGCCGCCTCCAAGACGTTCGTCTCGCAGGTGACGACCCTCGCGTTGTTCACCACCTATCTAGGTCGCCTTCGTGGCACGCTCTCGGCCGAGGACGGTGCGGACCTCGTCGAACACATTCGTCAGCTTCCGAACGCCGTGCAATCGGTCCTCGACGCCGAACCGAAGATTCAGCGCCTCGCCGAGCAGTACGTCGACAGCGACGCGTTCTTCTTCATCGGTCGCGGCCTCGCCTATCCCGTCGCACTCGAAAGCGCGCTCAAACTCAAAGAAATCTCGTACGTCCACGCCGAGGGCTTCGCTGCTGGCGAACTGAAACACGGCCCCCTCGCACTCGTCACCGAGAACACGCCCGTATTGGCGTTCCTCAACGACGCCGCTGCAGCCGACGACACCGTGAACAACGTCAAGGAAGTCGAGTCTCGCGGCGCACCCGTCATCGGTCTCTCGACGCCCGACGAAACCAACTCCTTCTGTGAACACTCCATCGACGTCCCGGAACTCGGTCGACTCGAACCTCTCGTCGCGAACGTCGCGCTCCAACTGTTCGCCTACCACGTCGCCGACGAGATGGGCCGTCCCATCGACAAGCCACGGAATCTCGCGAAATCCGTGACTGTCGAGTGAGTCTCCCCACAGCGACAACCTGATACACGGTCGAGACGCGGCACTAAGATTCAAACCCCGACCCACAGACACGAACGAGGGCATACAACGGGGTTTACACTCGAAGGCCTACCCCCTCTGTACGCTCCGACGCCACTTCACGCAGGCGACCAGAAGATTCAGACGCCACTATATCATAGCCAAGAGACATGAAGGTATTCTGTTTTGGCGTCGGGGAATGTGGGAGTGAATTAGTTGACGCACTCACCAAATTCGAGCAAGACGGCCGCGCAGACTTCATCGTCGATGGGGTCGCCTGCAGCACGACAAGAACCGACTTCCAGTCGCTCGACACCATCCCGCAGTCGAAGCAACTCGTGTTCGGCGCTGGCGACACCGTCACCGACGCAGCACGAGCAGCCGAACTCGCAGAAGAGGACCACCGCCAATTACTCCGCGGGACCGACGATGCGCCCGTCTCACGGGCGGATGCCTTCATCATCTGTGCGGGGCTGGGCGAGGTGACGAGTGGCGCTGCACCAGTGCTCGCAAAGCGTCTCACACGCGTCCACGACCAACCCGTCTACGGTATCGGCGTCCTCCCCGAAATTGAGGAGACACACCGTGTCGAAACCGCCCTCCGCACGCTTCGGAAGTTCGTCGCTGCTACCGACCACGTCATCGGTGCCGACGCGGAGACCGCCGGGTCGACCGACGAAGCAGTCTCAGCGGTTACACGTCGCTTTGGAACGCTCTGTGCCGCCGGTGAGGGAGGCGACGGCATCGCCGAAAGCGTCGTCGACGCATCCGAGATTATCAATACGCTCCGCGGTGGTGGTGTCGCAACACTCGGCTACGCGACGAGCGAACTCCCAGAGAGTGACGCTGGCGGACTCACACAGACAGTCAAGCGACTCATCGGAGCCGACGAACCCGAACAAGTCGACGACCTCGACGCCCAGAACCGAATCACGACACACACGCGGGAGGCCCTCCTCGGCCAGCTTACGTTCCCGTGTGCGGTGGACACGACCTCGCGTGGGCTCGTCGTCGTGGGCGGGCCACCAGCGTGGCTCAACCGAAGTGCAATCGAGCAGAGTCGAAGCTGGGTCGAAGACGAGACGGAGTGCCTGGAAATTCGCGGTGGCGACTATCCACGGCCGTCTGCAAACCAACTCGGCGTGTTGGTGCTTCTCGCTGGCGTCTCTCCCGCCGAGCGAATCGAGGCGTTACGGGCCGCCGCCGGGGGTGACGAACAGACGACCGAGTAGCCACAGTCACCACGAGAGAACTGTCTCACGAACTGCTGACGAAGACACCTCAAGTAACCCTAACACAGGCGTCACCACGCAAGTCCACAGCGCGCTGGGCGCTCTCGTTTGCTCCCGACAGAAGGTTTCTTCTTCTCCCCACCGAGTACTCCTCTCCAATGAAAGACACACCGATGCGGCGGCTCGCGGGACTCCTCGCCCTACTGGGCTGTCTCTTCGCACTCACGGTCGCATTCGGTGCGCTCTCGCCTAACCCCGCAGTCGGTTCCTACCCAAATGGCCACCACCTCGGTGGCGACTACGACGCGTGGGTCGGCGAGAAAGCAGAAGTTTGGGGAACGGTCGTCCAAACTGACCCACTCGTCATCGAAGACGAGTACGGGACTGGTGAGTCGATTCACCTCGAACTCACGGACACGAACCTCGACCCCCAACTCGGCGAACGCGTCGCCGTCTTCGGCGTCGTCCAACCGGGCCACACCCTCCGGGTCGTAAACGCGTTCACCATCCCGGCGACGAACTTCACGTACATGTACCTCGTGTCGTTCGGGGCCGGTCTGTGGGTTCTCACGAGACTCGTTCGAACGTGGCGCGTCGACAGACGCACGTGGTCGCTCGAACCCCGGCCAACGCCACTTTCGTGGAGACGCCTACTCGGCGTCGACAACTCGGCAGAGCGTCGGACCTACCAGTCGGAGGGCGACGATGCCTGACTTACTGGCACACGTCTTCATCGCGTACAGTCTCGCCACAGTTGCATCGTGGCGCTACGAGTGGTTCACCAGCCCCTACGTGACAGTCGTCATGGCCGGCGCGTTCATCCCGGACTTGGCGAAGGGCCACTTGGTCCTTCCAGACGCTCGCGTCGAGCAACTCCTCGGTCTCCCATTCGACTGGTTCGGACTCCACACGCTTGGCGCAGTCATCTGTTCGGTGCTCGTTGGCGTCCTCGTCGTCCACGCGAGCGAACGACGGCGGGTCTTCTTCCTTCTCTCACTCGGGGCAGCCTCGCATCTCGTCGCCGACGGACTCCTGACGAAACCGTCGGGCGTCTCCCACCCGATGCTGTGGCCATTCACGCGCCTTCACCCCCCGACGCCGGGGCTGTACCTCAGTACCGACGTCGAGCCAGCGGTCTTGTTAGGCGCAGTTGCACTCCTCGTCGCAGTCGTCACGAAGTACCGCCAATCGACAGCCGAATCCTGACGACTATAGAATAGTATATAGTTGACATATCAGAGCATATTTGACCACGTCCGAGAATGATTGGAGTAATGGCAAGCGAGATCGAGGTCCCCCCGCACGTGGTTTCAGAGGGGTCGACGATTCGGCACGCGACGCTCTGTGAGGAACACGTCGTGACGGAGTTGACTGAGGAGATCGTCCGAACAGAGCGAGCAGACGGAACGACGTTCGTCTATCCCCGGTCAGAAATTGCCCTCGCCCTCTCGATGGGTCGATTCGAAATTGTCTCGTCCTAACAGCAGTGGTGGCTACGAATCGTCTTCGGCATCAACCCTCCCACCCAGCGACGCCTCTCGCCGCGCTTCGACAGACGGTGAGTCCAGTACACCGATGCTAATTCCGTCACACCTCAAACGGACGCTTGCCGCGAGCCTGTCGGGTGGGCTGGTCCTCTACAGTTTCATCGCCCTCGAAGAGCCTGCAGTGGGCCTCCCAGGCGTCGCTGGTATCGTCACGGCCTACACCACGTGGCGAAACGACGAAGCCTCACAGGCGGCTGTGCTCGTCGCATTCTGGGTCGTTCTCGGAGTTCTCCTCTGGTCGCCGAACCAAGTCCGCATCGTCTCGTCTGTGGCCGCAGTCAGCGTCGCGTACTTCGGCTGGTATGGTCTCCGAGGGCGAACGAACAGCATTGAAGACGGATAGTAAAACAGCAGTACGCTTGTTATACCCTGACCTCTCAATCGAGAGATCGTCGTTGCCATCGTTGTCTCGTTGGGTGGTAGTATTCCACATTTACAGCACTACTAGAAGACAGTATGAAATCGAATAGAGAACATAACACGCCTTGAAAACCAATAATATAGCATTTACGCACAAATGCCATAGATTGCTGTAGAGGTGCCAAATGAGGGTTAAAATTGATTTCTACAAGTTGGAAAATACCTAAAATCCCTACATTATACTACAAACAAACTCTAGACCTAGATATTAGACCACATCTCATTCATTATGGAGTCTAGAAACGAAATAGGTAATATTGTACTGCATAGGCAATATACATCCAACAAATCACATCTTCCACGAACCAGAATCCCCACAGCAGAGAGCGCTATCGCTTCCCGAATCGGATTCCGTCTTCGACCAGCCGTAAGTTTCGCTCGCGGTCGATGTGGGGGGCCAACCAGTCGTACTCCTGTAGTTGCAAAATCAGGTCGCCCTGCAGATTTCGCCAGGCAATCGCGTAAATCGGCGACTGTCCCCACGCTCGGAGTTCGGGAACGAACTCGTCGTATTTTTCGTAGTGGTCCTCCAGTCGCTCGATGGCGTCGACGACGTACGCGGCAGCCTCGGACTCGGTGTCGGCTTCGTCAATCGCTCGGTTGAGTCGCGTTTCGAGACCTCGTACCGCCTGCTGCATGTCCTGTGCGGCATCGCCATCCGGGTCTGGAAGCGAGTCGAGAATCGGCTTCGGGACACCAAGTGACAGCTCTTCTACGTCCATGGATTGCGGTGCGTGAGCAGATGCCAAAAAGGCGACGCCGCAATCGTGCTGTCGACTCCCGTACTCGCTTAAACCCGGTCGTACGAGGACTCGTCGTCAGACTGCGCTGCCGACGAAACCAACGCTTCGAAGTCTACGTCAGGGTCGTGTTGGCGGTCGCGGTTGTCGAGCGCTGCATGTCCTTTTGCCGTAATTTCGTACAGGCCAGAGTTCTCTGCGGGGCCGACGCGACGCACACAGCCGAAGTCGTCGAGTACACGAAGACGCGTGTTCATGTACGCACGCTTCTGGCCGAGTGCGACGCCGATGTTGACGGCGTTGTTTCGACCGTGCGAGGCGAGGTACTCGAGGATGGCGAAATCAGTGGGTTCGACGAGTTTCATAGTGCAGTGGGAAATGCGCGATTACTGAACAATCACCTATAGGTACATACCACCAGTAGAAAAGTGTGGCTTCTTTCGCACGTGCGACAGCCGTGTCGAACGCGAGCGCCGCGGCGGAGTCACTCGGTTTCGAAATATGCCCGCCACGTCACGTCGAAATACAGGCGGGAATCTACCGTATCATGTCGAAAGAAGGAAAGTACCGAAGCGCTGATGTCGCCGTTAGCGTCGGCGACGCGTCAGTGCCAGGACGACGGCCAGTGCACCGAAGACCGTCAGCACGCCGAATCCGGGAACGCCGGTCGACGTGGTCTCCTGGGCAGCATCGGTCGTCGCAGTGCCCTCATCGGGCGTTTCGGTGGGCGTCTCTGCAGTCGTCGTCGAATCGTCAGACGGCGTGTCCGTAGCCGTCGAATCGTCAGACGACGCGTCGGTCTGTTCGTTCTCGTCGACTTCGGTCGTCGATTCGGAGGTCGCAGTCGTCGTCGAGTCGCCCTGCGACGACGTGTCTGAACTGTCTCCATCGTCGTCGTCGCTGTCGTCGCTGTCGTCGCTGTCGTCGCTCGGCGAGGAGCCAGACGAACCGGAGCCGACGTCGGATTCAGTCGAGCCCTCCGCGACGTCGAAGTTCACCGTCGTCGAATTGGTGTTGGATGCGTCGTCGACGACAGTCACGGTCAGCGAGTGACTGCTTCCGTTCGAGAGACCGGTCGCGTCGTAAGAGACCGTGCCGCCGGAGACAGACAGCGCCGAACTAACGTCGGTGCCGTCGAACGTCGCCGAGATATTACTCGGGTTCACGTCGCCTTCGGCGTCATCGTAGGACACCGACACCGTCGCCGACGTGGTTCCTGCGGGGAGTGTACTCCCAGCGGCAGTCGGCGTCAGCGACGTGCCCGTAATCTTCGGTGCGGTCCCGTCGCGGATGGTGAACGTCCGCTCGTTCACCTTGGCGTTTCCGTCAGCGTCGACCACTGTCGTCCGGACCGTGTAGGTGCCGGGATCGAGGTTCAGCGCCGTGTAGTTCGTCTCCGAAGCCGTCACGACCGCCTGGTCGGTCACGTCTTCGAAGCCGCTGCCATCGTCGAATTCGACAGTGATTGCACCGGTGTCGATGCCGCTTTCACTGTCGGCGTACTCGACCGACGTCTTCACCTGCGACGTGGTCGTCGGCAGGTCGCTGCCACCCGCCGAAGGCGTCTGCGTCACCGACGTAATCGTCGGCTTCGTCGTGTCGCCCTCGATGGTGAACGTCTTCGTCAGCGTCGTCGTCTTGCCCGCGTTGTCCGGGACCGTCACCTCGATGGTGTAGCTGCCCGCGGTCAGGTCGGTCGCGGTGTACGAGACACCGGACGACGTGACCGTCGCGGGACCGGTGACATCGGACCCGTCGAAGGAGACCGAGACACCGCTTGTGTCCACGCCGCTTTGCGTGTCCGAATACGACAGGTCGAAGCTAACCGACTCAGTGCCGTAGTCGTAGGTCGCACCGTCCGTGAAGGACGTCGACAGCGACGGTGCGGTCGTGTCCTGCTCGACGGTGAACGATTTGGTGGTCGTCTGTTCGTTGCCCGCTTCGTCGGTGACCGTCAGGGTCACGTCGTGGGACCCAGTGCCGACGAGGTCCACGGCGGAGAGCGTCGTGGACGAACTCGTCACTTGCAGGTCACCGGCGTAGCCGGCCGTCACCGTCTGCCCGTCGAGAGAGACCGTGACGTTGCTCGTGTTGATACCGCTCTGTGCGTCGCTGTACTCGAACGTCACGTCGACCGACGACGTGTCGTAGTCGTACGGCGTCCCGCTCGGCGACAGCGAACTGTCGTCGATAGACGGTGCCGTGGTGTCGGGAGAGACCGCGCCGTACGTCGAGAAGTGCGACACGTTGACGACGTAATACTCGTCGGTCGTGCCGTTGACGGTACGGGTCTCGACTGTCGTCGTGCCGACGACCTCCCACTCGTCGGTACTCTCGTTGTAGCGCCGGATGTCCACGTCCTCGGGCGCGACGCCCGCGGGAAGCTCGGACTCGTCGACCGGAATGCCGACGAACGCGTGCGAGAGGTTCTGGTCGAGTTTGTTGCCGAGTTCGCCTTCGATGAACTGGCTGCCGGAGAGTTCGTTCGAGAGTTCGGCCAGCGGTGCGTCACTCTCGGTGAGCGCTGCGAACGCCTTTCTCACGTCGTTCTTCGTGTGGAGTTCGATGAACGTGCCAGTCTCGTCGTTCGTGATGAGCGCGGTCTTGTCGACCGTTTCGACGTTCGTCTGAACGCGCGCGGTCGACTCCGCGGAGTCGGCGTTGCCCGCTCGGTCGGTCGCGTTCGCGACGATGCGGTACTTTCCGTCACCGTCGTACGCGAACGTACCATTCCAGCCCTCAGCGGTACTGGAAAGCGAGACGCTCCGGCGGTTTCCGTTCGGCGTGACGACCGTCACGTCGGGTGCCGACGGGAGCGCTTCGCTCGCGGTCACGTTGATGTGGCCTTCCGTCGAGTCGACCTCGAGGATGGCCGCACCGACAGACGGAGTCTCGCGGTCGACGACGACCGTGAGCGACCCGTTCAGCGTGGTGTTGTCGTTCTGCGCCGCGTCGATTGCACGCGCGCCGACGGTGTAGTTCCCGTCGTCGGGAAGCGTGCTCACGTCGACCGTCGCTGTCCACGTGCCGTCGCCCTGTAGCGTCGCGTTGACGCGCTCTTCGAACGTTGTCGAATCGGAGCTAATCACAGCGGCGACCGACTGGACGCCCGACTGCGAGGCGTCTGTCGCGGTGCCGGTGACGGTGAGCGAGTCGGTGCTGTTGACGTAGACGGTCGTCGTCTCAGAGCCGTCGGTGACGCTGGTTGCGTCCACCGATGGGCTGTCGGTGTCGACGGTGACCATCTGCTGGGTCGTGTTCGTGTTTCCGGCGTCGTCGGTGCTCGTCACGGTGAGCGTGTAGTCACCAGAGGCGAGCACAGCGCCGGTGTCGTCGCTGGCGTTCCACGAGAGCGTCGCGGTACCGTCTGCGACTTCGTCCGTGGCGTCCGTCGTGTAGACGGTGTCACCGGACGCGTTCGTAATCTCGAACGTCGTGGACCCCGGGTGCTCGTCGGTGCTCTCGACGGTCACCGAAACGGGGTCGTTGACGCTGATTCCGTCCGTCCGGGCGGCGGAGACACCGACGACCGGTGCGGTCGAATCGACGCTGAACGTTCGCTCGGAGACGGCGATTTCGTTGCCGAGGTTGTCGACGAGGCGAACACTGACGTTGTGTCGGCCGTCGGCGACCGAGAGGGCCTGACTCGTCATCGTCAGCCCGTCCGAGATGTGCTGGTAGGACCCGCCGTCGACGCGGTATTCCGCGCGGTCGACGCCGGTCGTCGCGTTCGAGAGGTCGTAGGTGAGCGTCACCGACCCGCTATCGAACGTCTCGCCGTCGGTCGGCGAGGTGATAGAGACCGACGCGTCCGGGTTGGTCGGCCGCAGGACGGTGATGTTCGTCGTCGACAGAGTGTCGGCGGTCGCCGTGTGGTCGCCGTAGGATTCCCACGCGACGAGCGTGGCGACAGAGGCGTTCGTCGTCTCGTTCGGCCCGACCGTCACCGTCTCGTTGGTGACGACGTGGCCGTCGACCGAGAGATTGAGACTGTAGGTCCCTTCGACCTCGCCGGTGTTGGTGAGCGTCGCCGTCGCGTTGACGGGCTCGTTCCCGAGGATAGTCGTGTTCGCGAGCGTGTAATCCTCGACCGAGATGTTCGCCGGTTCGAGGATGGTGCTCGTCTCGGAGACCGTGCTGCTGTTCGTCTCGACGGTGACAGAGAGGGTCTCGGCAGTGGTTCCTTCGGTGGGGACCGTCTGCGAGACCGTCTTCGTCTCACCGGGTACGAGTGTCACCAACGTGCTATCGTTGCTGTTCGGTCCAGAGACCGAAAGCGAGTCCGTCGCGTTGAACGCGCCGGGGTTCGACAGCGTGACGTTGACCGTCGCGGGCTGTCCGCGGACGACTTCGGCGGGGAGGTCGACCGCGTCAACGACGACCGACCCGGGCTCGCTCGCCGTGACGGTGAGCGAATCCGCGTCGTAGGTCGTCGCGGCCGTGTCCGCCTTCGACGCCGTCACCGAGTAGTCACCGGTGCTCGTCGTCGTGAAGACGGCCTCACCGTTCGCGTCCGTCTGGAGCGTTTCCGTGCTGCCATCGGGGAGCGCGACGGTGAGTGTCGAGCCGGAGACCGTCTCGTTCGCGTCGTCCGTGACAGTGAGCCGGACGTCGTCACCTGCCGGGACCGCCGTCGCGTTCGACGAGAGCGACAGTGGAGCCGTCTGGTGGTCGACGGCGAGTTCGATAGTCACCGTCTGGTTTTCGGTTATCGTGACGCGTTTGCGCGTCTCTTCGCCGTTCGGTCCTTCGACGGCGAAGGACACGTCACCGACGAGGTCGATGCCGGTTCCCGCACTCGACGGGATATCGTAACGACCGTTCGCGTTGGTCTCGACGCCGGTGTACCCCGCGTCGGCGTCAGAGGTGGCGCTGTAGTGCGTCAGGTCGACCGTCGCGCCTTCGACGGGCGTTCCGTTCGGCGTGACGACCGCGACCTCGACGTGGTGTGCACTCGGGAGCGTAACGTCACCAGTCTGGACGGGACCGGACCCGTCGAGCGTCCGAACCGCGAAGACGTCTGGCGTCTCGTCGGTCGGGAAGTACGTCTGGTTGCCAGCGTTTCGGTCGTCGAGACTACCCTGGTAGTACTGCAGACTCTGCGTGACGTTCTCGACGACAGTCGCCGAGAACTCACCGTTGGTGTTCGAGACCGTCGAATCGGCCTCGGGATTCAGGTAGAGGCCCTCGACGTAGACGCTGAGTGTGTCGTTGATGACGGGCGACCCCGAGGAGTCGAGGACGCGTCCGCTGACGCTCGTCCGAGTCGGGTCAGAGACCGTCAGCGTGACTTCCTGCGGTCCCGTGACCGTGAGGTTGGTCACGTTGTAGTTCTGTCCGAGTTGCGTCGCGCGGACGGTGACGTCGTCTGTGACTTCGAGACCAGTGATGCCGTCGTGGGCCGACTTCCCGGCGTCGTTCGTGAACGTCGGGAACGTAATCGGGTTGAACGCCTCGTCACCGCGTGGTTCGTAGATGACGGACGCGCCCTCGATAGGCTGTCCGCTCTCGTTGACGACGGTGACATTGAGGACGTGACCGTCCGGGGCGGTGTACGAACCGACAGACAAGTTCGACGAGACGGTGACCGTCTCGAAGGCGTGGATGTCAGCGAGACCGTCGCGCGGTGCGATGGTCCCGTCGTCGTCAAATTGGCCGTAGCCGATGGCAATCGACTCGTTCGCCGCGACACCGACGGAGAACGACCCATCGGCTTGAATCTCCGCGGAGTGGCCCTTCCGCTCGAATCTGTTGTCGCTGATGACGACACCTGAAATCGGGTCACCGGTCGCGTCTGCGAGCGACCCATTCACGAAGACGGTCTTACTCTCGCGTTCGAAGACGAACGTGAAGTTCGCCGGTTCGGTGATGCCGACCGTCTTGTTTTCGGAGACGGTGTGGTAGCCGTCGGGGGCTTGCGGTTCAATTTTGACGGTCCCGTTGAGTTCGAAGCCGTTCGGACCGTCGGAGCCAGCGTAGAGGTAGCCGTCATCACTGACATTTTCGACCCAGCCGAGGCTCTTGTTCGAGCCGAGTGGGTTCTCGGTCCGCACGAGGATGCTCGCGTTCGGAACTGGGTCCCCGTACTGGTCGACCGCGCGAATCGTGGTCTCGTGACCGACCGGAACCGAGAGGTTTCCGAGGGCCACGTTGCCCGTGTCGTTCACCTGCGCGACCGTGGCCATGTCCGCGACGCCGTTCTTGACGCCGAAGTCGGTGAAGTCGTCGCTCCGGGCTTCGAGCAGCGCGATGTTGTACGACTCGTTCGACGGGAGGTAGAGAGTGAACTCGCCGTCGTCGTTCACGGAGTCCGTCGGGAATCCGTTCTCCGTGCGAGTGAAGACGTCGGCGTCGGACACCGGCGTCCCGTTCGGCGCGACGAGTCGCCCTGTGACCTTTCGCTGGTCGTGGACGACGACCTCGAAGGAGCCGTCTTCGGTGACGTTGAACTCGGTGTGGTTAGCGCTCAACGTCGCGGTTTCGGGTTCGACGTGGACGCGAATCGTTCCGGTGAGTTCGGCACCGGGCTGGTCTGCGCCCTCCCAGACAAACTGCCCGTTCGTGTTCGTCGCCCCGTTGTTACTCACGTCGGCGTCGCCGTTGACGTGCTCGATGTGGACGGGCACGTCAGAGACGGGTGAGCCAGATTCGTCGACGACGGTGATGTTCACCGCGTGTGGACTCGGAAGCTGATAGGTTCCGACGTTCGTCTCGGAATCATCGACCGAGACGGTGTCCATCGCGTAGAGGTCGACGAGACCGTTGCGCTCGAAGTCGGAAATCGAGTCGTCCCAGTGGTAGTCCTCGATGCCGAGGTCGAACGTCTCGTTCTGTTTGACACCGATGGTGAAGGTGCCGTCGTCGGCGGTGATGTTACCGTTTCCACCGGGGCCGTGCAGCAGCACCTTCTTCCCGCTCACCGAGGAGTCGTCTGGTCCGGTGACCGTTCCAATGACGTTCGTCTTCTCGTGGAGCGTGAACGTGACCGTTCGGTCGCTCTCGACCGAAATCTGCGTCCCGTTTTCGGTGTAGCCGCGGTCGTCGTCCGGGTCGGCGTGGATGCCAACCGTCTCGACGGCCTCGACAGTGACCGTCCCGTCTGTACCAGTCTGTGCTTCCGCGTGCACTCGGTGGTCCATGTCACTGTGCGAGAAGTGCAGCGGAACGCCCGAAATCGGATTCCCTGCCGAGTCGACGACTTCGACCGTGAGGTTGTGCGGAGCCGGCAGTTGTTGGGTTCCGACTGTGGTCGTCGACTCGTTGACGGTGCCGAAGGTGTAGAAGTCCGGCACGCCGTCTGCCGGGAAGCTCGGCGTGTTGTTGTGGGCTGCCGCAGTCTGGACGAACTCGAGCGAGTGCTGTCCGACCGCGACTTCGGCGGTGAAGTTTCCGTTCGCATCGGTCCACGCGTGGTCGCCGCCCTCGTCGTCGAGGGCGTGCAGACGGACACTGTCATTTTCGACCGGGGTGCCGCTTGCGTCCTCGATAGTCCCGGTGACAGTCATCGTCGAATCGAGCGTTATCACGACGGAGTCGTTTCCGCTGACGGAGATTCTCTCGTAGGTCTCCGACAGCGACGTGTTACTCGGCTCGACGTAGACGCCAAGCGTGCCGTTCGGTGCTTCGATACCGGGCGAAGCCGCGTTGTCGAGGACGACCTCCCCGTTGCTGTCGAGCGTCGCATCCGAACCGGCTTCAGCACCGTTCGACGCTTTGGCTTCGACGATGACTTCAGCATCCTGAACCGGCTGACCGTCCGGCCCCTCGACGCTGACGGTCACCAGATGGCCGTCGGGCACGTTCAGCGTCCCGAGTGATTCGTCGGTGGTCGTCGTCTCGAGCACCGTGAACGGCGCAAGGTCTGCGACGCCGTCTTTCGGGAACCACGTCGACGAGTCTCTATCGAACTGATGGTACGAGACTTCGTACGTGCTGTTCTTCTGGAGGCCGACTTCGAAGCTCCCGTCTGCTCCGAGCTGCGCTCCAGTTCCGTCTTCGGTGCCGTCGATGCCGTGGAACCGGACCTCGTGGTCTTCGACCGACGCGTTGTCCGGTGTGGTCACGGTCCCGTTGGCTCGGATGGCCTCAGAGAGCGTTATCGTCACCTGCTTGTCGCCGTTGACGGTGATGTCACGACCATCGTCGCCGTAGCCGTCCGCTTGGACGTGGACTTCGAGCGTGCCGTTCGGTGCTTCGATGCCGGGCGACGTCGCATCCTCGAGCACGACTGCTCCGTTGGCGTTCGTCGTCGCCTGTTCGTCGACTTCGGCCGTGCTATCGTCGTCTCGAACCTCGACGTAGACGTCCGCGCCCTCGATTGGGGTTCCGGACTCGTCTTCAACCGTGACGTTCACGTGATGGCCGTCCGGCACGGAGAGTTGTCCGAGGTCGACGTCACTCGTCGACGTTTCGAAGACGTGGAGTACCGCGAGGTCGGCGACGCCGTCTTTTGCGTAGCCGGTGTCGGCGTCCCAGTTGGACTGGTGGTACGTGACTTCGTGCGTACTGTCCTCGGGGACGGCAACCGAGAAGTTGCCGTCCGAGCCGAGTTTGGCTCGGTCGCCGCCTTCAGCCCCGTCAATTGCGTTCACTTCGACTTCGTGGTCCTCGACCGACGTCCCGTCGGACGCGGCGACAGACCCGTTGACGCTCACGACGTTCGGGAGCATGAGCGTGAGTTGTTCGTCTTGGCTGACGGTCAGTTCCGTGTGGTTGGAGCCGAGACCGCTGCCATCGGCTCCGGTGACGTGGACTTCTGTCTCGACCGAGTCGGCGACCTCGATGGTCGCGTCGCCGTTGGAGTCAGTGTCGCGGCTTTCACCGGTCCACAGCTCGCGTCCGTCCTGCGCCGTGTACTCCTGTGAGAAGTGCACTCGCGCGTCTGTGACCGCATCGCCGTTCTCGTCGACGACAGACACGGTCAGGTTGTTCGCCTCGGGGAGCGTCTGGCTCTGAAGCGACTTCGTATCGGTGTCGGTCGTCACCAGGCCGAAGGTGTAGAAGTCCGGCACGTTGTCGGCCAGCGACGGCGACCCCTCAGTCCCCTGGTGGTAGTCCAGTTGGTAGGTCGTGTCAGCACCCAAGTCGAGACTGAAGCTCCCGTTGGTGTCGGTAAAGCGGTGCTCACCGGACTCGTCGTGCTTGAAGATGACCGAGTCGTTCACGGCCGCGTTCCCGTCGGCATCGAGGACGGTCCCCTCGACGGTCGATACCTCGGGAAGCGTCACCGTGAGCGTCGTGTCGTTCGAAACCGTAGTCGTGGCCCGTTCGAAACCGTAGCCGTCAGGCCCACTCACGTCGAACCGAACGTTACCAGTGAGTTCGACGCCGGTCTGGTCGTTTCCGTAGAGAACGAGCTTCCCGTCCGCGTTCGTATACGCGTCGTTGTACATGTACGCACCGTCGTTTCGATGGCGAATCTGAATCTCCGCGCCATCGACAGGTGCGCCGCTCTCGTTTTGCACGACGACGTGGACGAGACTCGCGTTCGGAATCGTACGCGTTCCGAGCGAGATGTTCGACGAATCTGTCGACACCTCCTCAACCGCGTAGATGTCCGGAATCCCGTCTCGTGGGAAGTTCGTTGCGTCCCCGTAGTTGTGGTTGAACTGCTCGAACGTCAGATTGTGCGTCTCGTTTGTCCCCGCTTCAATCTGAAACGAGCCGTTCGAATCTGTGTAGTCCCAATAATCTCCACTCCCGTAGAGCGCCGCTTTCCATTCTGAGGCAGCGCTACCATCTTCGTACTGGAAGGTTCCATCGACGGTCACCGTCGAGCCTGCCGCGGCTCCGACTGTGACTCCACCAGTGATGGTAGATACCAAAAGTAGAATCGAAAGTGTGAGCGCTCTCGCTTGCCGATGTGTCATTTACGCCAGAAAGCTTATATTGTCAAAACATAAGTGTTGTTGAAAATGTAATTCGTGAAACACTGATTGTCTATTTGTCAAGTGTTCATTTCAGGACGAACGAGGGGTTGGCGAGCGTAATAGATAGAGAGTCCGCCGCAGTATCGACCAATAATAATATTATATTGACATTATTGGCCTGCCGCCAGCACGACATCGACCACTAGTCACGAATGTGCGTCTGTCATACTCGGAAAAAGAGAAGTGAGACGCGCCGGGGTGCCTCCGAAGGCCGTTCCAGCCTCCGGTAAGGCGCGTGGTTGGGAGTCTATTCGTCGGTGGTTCCGTTCGACCGTGCCCGGAGTTTAGATTCGACGAGGTCGTCGAAATCGACACCCTCCGTTCGGTACTGGTCGCGGTGCCCGGCCACGACCCGTCCTTTCTCGGTTATTTCGTACAGCCCGGAGTTCGGCGCGGGACCGACTCGGTCTAACAGTCCATAGTCTGCGAGTATCGGCAGTCTAGTGTTGATGTACGAACGGTTCCTGTCCAAGATATACGAGAGATTGACGGCGGTGTTCCGCCTCCCATCGGAGAGTGCCTCCAGTATATCGAAGTCGGTTGGAACGGCCAACTTCATGGGCGAAGGTCAGCATCCTTCGTTAAATAAGCAACCCATATAGGAATCCTACAAGAGCGAATCTATCAGTAAGAGTCCCGTTAGGGCGGTGGTTTACGGGAAAGAGCAATGAGCCCGTTCCCACCTAGACGGTGCGACGCGTCACTTTCGTTCGTCGAGCGCGTCCCGTGCGAGTCGGAGGTCTTCGAGGATGCGCTCGTGCTTCGAAATCGCCGCGTCGAGATACTGCTGGGTTGCCGCCGTGGAGATGGTATCGTCACCGTAGTAGTGTGTCTGCATCAGATGCGACTCCAACGCACTCGACGTGGAGTCGCTCGCCGAAAGCAACGACCGAATAATCGTCCAGTCGATTGCACCGTCGTCCGGTAGTTCGTCTATCAGTCCCTCGTGCCCCTCTGTTCCGCCTGACATCACACAAGGTGTTGCCCCGCTATGGTATTTAAATATTGGATATTTTGATAATAACGAAGCAACCGGCAGCTCACAGAACCCCAGTAAACGACCCATTTAGACGTGTTATACAGCCATTTAGCCGATTCTCACTTCACCACTACAAATTATCTTATTTGATAATAGATGCGAAGGTGACAGACGAATAGTGGTCGGTAGCTGAGACGAAAGACAAGGAAAAACAATCGGCGAGCGCGCGGAGAACATTCAGTTTCGCGACCACCACCCCGGAGTGGGGTCAGACGGACAACCGCGTTTTTACCGCTCTTCGACGTGCCGAATTTCGACGCCGATACCCCGAGTCGACGACACCATCTCGGGACCGCTCATCTCCGCGCGGCCGACGGCGAACGCGCGCGGCCCCTCGACAACCACTTCGTCGCCCGGCCGGATATCCGAATCCGCATCGACGACACCAGGGGCGAGGACTGACCCGTGGGGCACGAACCCGTCGATTTCGACCGTCTTGGTCGGTGCGTCGCTGTCGCGCCACACCTTCGCACCTTCGAGCGTAAAGGAGAGCACACCGTACTGCGGGACCATCGTCGCCAACTGCTCGCCCGCGTCGTTCCAGACCTGCAGTTTGGGATAGCGACTCGTCATCTCTAATTCGACGTCAGAGAAGAGTTCGTCACCAGCACCAGCACCGAGTTGGTAGTCGGCGAGCGCCTTCACGACGTTGTGCTCGCGCTCTGTGCGCGAGAACTTCGGCTCACCATCGAGCGTCCGCATGAGGTTGCCGATGGATTCTGTCGTCGTCGGGTGTTCGGAGACGGTGTACTCCACGTCGAGGCCGAGGTCCGACTCGACACGCTCGACGATTTCGGTGTACGCACCCGGGGGCACGTGCGCGATGATGCGCGAGTAGTCGTTGCGCTTCAGATACCGCCGCAGGACCTCGGCGACGAACGTCTTTTCATCTTCGGACCAGTCACCGGTCACGACCGAGTCGTAGTGCTGAGCCGGGTACGTCAACTCCAATTCCTGCGGGACGACACCGATAGGCGACGTCATCGACACCATGTGGGCCCGGTACTGGACCGCCTCGTGGAACTGTCGGTGGCTCTGTGACTCGCTGTAGGGCTTCTTCGCCGAACACGGAAGCAACACGAGCGGGTTGTCGAAGCGGCTTTTGTACCGGGTCGTCACGCGGTCGGCGAACCGCTGAATCTCCACGCGGTCGATAGACTCCTCGGACGCGGCGGCGAGTTCCGAATCCCGGACCACGGGCGTCCGTTCTTCCATGTAGGAGTACTGCTGGTCGAACCGCCGGAACGCGGCGGTCAGCCACTGCTCGTGGCGCGCCTGCCCCTCAACGTAGTCACGGAGTCGCCCATCGCGAATGCGACGGCGAACTCTCGCAAGCTCCGCTCGAAGCGCGTTGACGTTGTGGTCGGCGGCGTCTCCTCGGGTGAACTCCGAGGCAGGCTTCTGACACGCCGCACAGGCACACGGCAACTCGTCGAGGTCTTCGAGGAAGTACTCGCCGTCGGTCGTGAGATAGAAGCCTTCGAGACCGCGGGACCGCGCGAGCGTCTCGTCGAACAGGTCCACACCGGCGTACGCGAGGACCGCGACGTTTCGCGGCGTAGCGACACCCGAGAGCATGAGCGCCGTGTCGGCTGGAAGGTTCGACTTCGCTTCGACGATTGTATCTCGAAAGGCGCGCGCGTGGCCGACGAACCCCTGTGCATCGGAGAGGATGTACGCATCCGCGCCGTAGTCGCTGGCCGTGTCGGCGGTGACAGTCGCCGCCGACGGGAAGTCGACGTCCGGGTAGTCGACGGAGAACGACTCTTTAATCTCGTCTGCGCTTCCCGCGGGAAGCGACCGGTGCGGCAATACGGTCAGCACGTCGTCGGACCCCTCGGGCATGTCGCGCTCGGCGGCCCAGAGGCTACCGGCGTCCGAGAGAACGTCGTCCACGAGCGCCGGCGTCGTCACCGGGTCAGAGAGCCGAAGCTCCCCGACTCGGGCAGCGCCGTCGCGCGCGTGAACCTCGAAGTAATCGGTCATACCCGCTTTCGGCCCCGGATGGGCAATTAACTTGCCTTCCGCGGGCGCGAACCACAGGACATTCATGTCACTGTTGCTATGGATTATCGATGTCAGAGCCCTCCACACTCTCACGTCGACGCGCACTCTCGCTTTTGGGAGGCGGCCTCGCTATCGGTTCTCTCGGCGGCTACGTCGTCGGCGACGATTCCGAACGCGCTGAAACGGCTTCGTCACCAGTTATCGCGCCAACTGACTGGAGTCATCCGAATTACGACGCGACGAATAACCGACACCCACCAGTTCAGAACGCTCTCCGCGACCCCACCTCGCTCGATACCGTCTGGAAGGCACCGATGTCGCTCGACGGGACGTTTGTTCCCGACAATCCGGTTCCGGTCGTGGCGAACGGGTTGGTCATCGGAGGGAAGTACTCAACCGCCCGGTCACGAACTACTTTCGAACTCTTCACGACCCACGGTGGCGAGTCGTATGGGTCGTTCAGTAGGCCGGGGACGAAGCACACGCCAGTTGCCGCGGGCGACTACCTGTTCTCTCATTACGAGACAACCGATGGAATGCAACTCGACGCGTCGGGTTTCAGAAGCGGCGAGCGACTGTGGTCGTGGGAAGAACAGACTACGAGCCTCCCGCCCTTACAACCAGTCGTCGCGGGCGGCCTCATTCATATGGCGACTGCTAGAGGTGGCACTTCGGCCTCCGCGTTCACGCCACGTGGAGAAACCAAATGGAAGACCCGCTTTGGTGGGAGGACGCACAATCTCGTTCCACCGGCCGCGACGCCCCGCACGCTCGTTCACCCGACAATGGACGGGTTTGCCGTCTTCGATACGCAGACCGGTGAATTCCGGTGGGAAGTCACCAGTTGGGAAGGGGGGTCGAAGGCGATGGCAACCGCGCCGGTTCTCCACGACGGGGCACTCTACATGGCGAGGCACGACGGACGGGTGCTGTGCTACGACCTCGAAGATGATTCCGGGCCACAGTGGGTTCGGAGGCGACAGGGCCTCGCCCGCATCGCCGCCGTCGATAGTGGGCGCGTGTTCCTCACGCAGTCAAGAGATGCGCTCACCGCCCTCGCTACCACCGACGGGAGCGACGAGTGGTCACTCAACCGCCTCGACATCCATCCCGACGCAAGCAATCTGACGGCGGCGACGCTGTGTGACGGCATCCTCTACGTCGGCGTCGTTGTCGAAAACGACGATAAGTATCAGCATCGACTCGCTGTCATCGATGCCGACTCCGGCACTGTTTCCCACCAGACGACGCTTCCGGGCGCACCGCGTTTCGGCCCGATGATTTCGAACGGAACGGTCATCGTACAGACGCGGGACGGCTTCGTCGGACTTCGCTAAGGCCCAACTATCGCAGCCTCCGAGAGCCACTACCGCTTACCTGCTGGCCTACCAAGGATACCTATGGTCTCCCTCGAACCTTCTGGCCCGTGGTCGCGCGAGCGCGCCGACGAGTTCCTCACGCAGACGACGATTCCGCTCCGGCTCTCGTGTCGAACCCCCGCAGGCGACCCCTGGATGCTGTCGCTGTGGTACGAGTGGGATATCGAAAACACCGAACTCCGGTGTGCCACGTCGGCCGATGCCGACGTAGTGAGATTCCTTCGCGCACACGACGATGTCGCCTTCGAGGTGTCGACGAACGACCCACCGTACCGCGGTGTGCGGGGTCGCGGGACCGCCAGCGTCGAACCCGACGCAGAAAAGACGGTGCTTCGACGACTCATCGGCCGTTATCTCGGCGACGACGAAACACCGCTGACGAAGCGCCTGCTCTCGCCCGACCGCGACGAGGTGTCGATTCGGATTCGACCCACGAAGTTGCATACGTGGGACTACACGAGTCGGATGTAGTTGTCGGAGATGCCGAGACACTGAATATTCCTCTTCGGCTGGGCAGGATAGCTGAAGAGAGACATCGTCAAGAGACCCTCTGAAACATCGTTCACGAGGTGAAGCTGGCTTCTGAAAACCCGTTCACAGAACAGTCGTTCAGATAACACTTTTTGAGAGACACGGTCCAGTTCTCGTGATGGCAAATACGTCAGCAGTGCCAAGCGCAACTGAGGAGAGGAGACCAAGTGCAATAGCGAAGCGTATCGGGGTTTCGATAGCCCTCGTCACGGGTAGTGTCGTTTTGGGCCTCGCCTTCGCCGTCGCTCTCGGGTTCGGTGTCGCGGCAGCCACCGGTGGCCTGCCAGCCGACTTCGTCAGCGTGCTCGACCTCGTAACCACACAGTCGGGGTTCGCCATCGTCGCGCTGGGGTTTCTCGGCGGTGTCACGGGGTGGCAGTTCGTCGAGATTCGCAGACCGACGCGTAGTGAACTTCGACTCGTCGCTCCTTCGCTCGCCACAGTCCTAACCATCGAAGCGCTCCGACAGCTCGCAGTCCGTCAGGGATACGTCGGTGTCGCTGGCACGCTCTCGACGCCCGGAGAGATGAGTGCGACGGCGGTCGCCATTCTGTTGGGGGCAACTGTACTCCTCGCCCCACCCGTGGAGGAGCTCTTCTTCCGTGGCGTCGTACAACAGTACGTCGCGGATGTTGCGAGTCCAGCGGTCGGCATCGCCGTCGCGACGATACTCTTCGTCCCGGTCCACGGTTTCGGTATCCTCCTCACGGCTAGCAGTCTGATGGCAGCGGTTGTCGTTGTTCTCGTACTCGCGGTGCTCTCCACCGTCCTCGGTATGGCGTACGCTCGAACCCAAAACCTAGCAATCCCGATAGCGATTCACGCAGGATACAATCTCCTCGCCGTCTTCGTCGCTATCGGTGTCCAACAGGTCTCACTCACCGCGGAATTTCCCGTGTTCTGACCCTCTACTCGGAAGCCAATGTCTAAGCTGAGTGTCTGGCAGACATCCTCGTCGCTGCCGCTGAATGGTAACTCGACGAAGCCCACCGCGACAACACCCGCCACGGGAGGGCGAAATCGGTTAGGAGGCGCTTCCTCTCGTGGCGAAGCTTACTCGTCTCCCTTCAAGAACCCGACCATAATTCCGCTCGACATCCCCAGCATCATACCGGCACCAACCCCGAGAGCTGGCATGTCGATGGCCAACCCGGCGGCTAATCCGAGTGCTGAACCGAGGAACATCCCGATTCCCATGAATGCGGGATTTAATCGGTTCTGCTCCTCAGTTTCGGCGGAGCCGTCATCTGAAATAGTACTTGACATACACACAGATACCGTGGATAACCTGAAAAGTGCTATCTGAATGAGTATTCTGTGAACGGATTTTCAGAAGCGAGCTTCACAAACACGAGATTGCAGTCCGAGACGAGTCGTTTCGAGACAAAAAGCCACTCGCCGAGGAGGTGAGAAGAGTTACTCGACAGACCGGGTCGAACTGACGACTTGGTGGTCGCTATCGAACGTCAGGTCTATCGTCTCGCCTTTCACAGCGAACGTGATTTCGACCCGAAGCGGGTCTGTTTGCACTACAGTCACCGATTCGTCGGCCGCGACCGTCACGTCGTGCCACTCTCGAACGAGCGGTGGCTCGAGTCCACCATCGATCAAGAACTGCCGTACCTCGTCCGTCGTCAGGGCAACAGAAGACAGGTCCGAGTAGTAGTAGTTATTGCAGACAGTACATCTCAGACTACTGATTACGCCACCGACAGACAGTGAATCGAGCCGGTCGTTCAGGTCGTCGACGAGTTTGGTCTCCACAGGACCGTCACAGGCCGGGCAGATGCCCTGTCTCGCGAGTCGTAGCTCGCTATAGAACGACCGAAAGGCTGCCTGGAGAGCGTCATCGTCGGTTCGATTGGTAAACCCGCGTGGAGAGAACGGAATCACCGCATATCCCGTTGTGCAAGCGTCACAGGAGAATACCAAAGCGTTGTCGGCGCGATACGTTGCCCGTACCGTTCCGCCACACGAGGGGCAGTCGTCGACATCAATGTCCGTGCGTATCTCCCGCTCTGTGAACGTCCCTGAGACGATTAGCCGGTATAATTGCATTCCGGGGTTGGGAAGCCAGTAGCCGTCGTCCGACTTGGCAACGAACGAGCCAACCAGTTTGTCGAGGTGGTAGTTGAACTGTCCGCTGTCGGTCAAGCCGACCGCCTCCATCAGTTCCGAGAAGCGTAGTTTCTGTTGTTGATGACGGCTCTCATCCCAGGCCTTTCCGAGTTCGACGAGTATCTCCATCCGGGTTTGTTCGCCGAGAATCGAGGTGGCCTCCTCAATGGAGATTGATTCGAACCCACCGATGTGATCGAGCATTTCGGAGCGATGTTCCTCGGCCATTGCCCGTCTCAAAGGGAGTCCAGAACATAAACATCCTGTAGCAATGTATCGCTGGGTGTACAGCGGTCTCTCGGGGAATCTAGTCGAGACCTCTGAGTCCCTGCAATCGCTACTCGTTTCAACAGGTCAAAAAAGCCCCAAACGGGGCTGGTGCCGCACGGGGAGGGGCGTTGGCTCTCGGGGAGGGGAGTCCCCGAGGTTGGAAGGGCCTGCTGCCCGGACTGGAAGGGGAGCGCCGTCCGAATTGGGCGTGGGTGGTGGCGGGTGGCCGCCCGCGCGGCGTACGAAAAATCGGGCGACGGGGAGTTAGTTTCGTCAGCGGGGTTAGCGACGACGTGCCAAGAGCGCCGCGGCGACGAGCGCCACGAGCGCGACGGCGATACCGAAGCCGGGCACGTTGGTGTTGGACTCGTCTGTCATCTCCGAATCGTCCATCGATTCGGTCGTCGAGTCGTCCGCCATGGTCTCCGTGGTCATCTCCTCGTCGGAGTCCATCTCCTCGTCGGAGTCCATCTCGGTCTCCATGCCCTCGACCGTGTAGGCGGCCGTATCGACGACTGCACTCCCGGCAGCCACGTACGGACCGTCGTCTGCGCCCTCACTGGCCGGGAAGTCGTAGGTCTCGTCACCGTCGGTGTCGCGGTGGGCCATCGGGACGAGCGTGCCAGACTCTTCGAGCGGTTCGTCGAGGGTGATTTCGACGTTTTCGTGCGTCCCGGGACCGAGGTATTCGGAGGTTCCGCGGATACTCTCGAAGACCTCACCGTCGGTCACGGTCGCGTCGTGAATCGTCACGAAGCCGCCATCGTGGAGCGTGACGGAATCGACCATCACGGTCGTACCGTCGCCGGACTGGTCAGCCGCAGTCACCACCGCATTCACCGTGGTGTCCGCGCTGGCGACGACTGCGCCGCCGTCGGCGGTGTACGGGCCGTCAGCTTCGCCTTCGGATTCGTCGAAGGTGTACATCTCGTCGCCGTCAGTGTCCTTGTGCGCCATGGGCGTGAGGACCTGCGAGGAGCGCATCGGTTCGTCGAGCGTCACCGTCACGTCCTCGTGGACGCCAGCGGGGAGGTACTCGGAGGCTCCGATGACGCTGTCGAAGACTGCGCCGCCGGAGAGTGCGGGGTCGTGGATGACGACGAAGCCGCCCTCAGAGAGTTCGACGCGGTCGACAGTGACGGTCATGCCGTCGGAGGATTTGGGACTGTACGAGACGCTTGCGGAGACAGTCGCGTTGCCGCTGTCGATGACTGCGCTCCCGTCAGCGGTGTAGCTGTCTCTTATACACATCTCTGATGGCGNGAGATGTGTATAAGAGACAGGGACGACCGTCGTCGTCTCGTTCAGCGGCGAGTCAAGCGTGACCCGCACGTCGCGGTGCAGACCGGGTTCGAGGTACATCGACGTCCCGCGGATGCTCTCGAAGACTTCGCCATCGGTGACAGTTCCGTCGTGAATCGTCACGAATCCGCCTTCAGGGAGGTACGCGGAGTCGACGACGATGGAGTAGCCACCGGTGGCCTGCTCGCTGTACTCGACGGTGGCCGTGTCCGAGGGCATCGCCATCGCCGTGTCGACGACGGCGCTTCCGTCAGCCGTGTACGGACCGTCGGTTTCGCCGTCCGTCTCCGGGAAGGTGTACATCTCGTCACCGTCGGTGTCTTTGTGTGCCATCGGGACGAGCGTCGTGTTCTCGGTCACGGGCGTGTCTAACTCGACGCGGACGTCCTCGTGAACACCGGCAGAGAGGTACTCCGAGGTGCCGCGGATGCTCTCGAAGACTTCGCCATCGGTCACGGTCGCGTCGTGAATCGTCACGAAGCCACCCTGCGAGAGTTCGACGCGGTCGACGACGACGGTGTCACCGGTCGTCGGTTGGTCGGACATCGAGACGGACGCGCTGGCGTTCACCATCGCGTCGTCGACGACTGCTCCACCGTCGGCGGTGTACGGGCCGTCAGTCTCGCCGTTGTCGGAGACGAACGAGTAGACGCGGTCACCATCCGTATCCTTGTGTGGCATGGCGACGAAGCTCCCCGACTCGGCTATCGGTTCGTCGAGGCGGACGGTCACGTTCTCGTGTGTGCCTGCTTCGAGATAGGTCGACGAGCCGACGACGCTCCCGAGGACTTCACCATCGGAGAGCGACGCGGCGTGAATCGTCACGAACCCGCCTTCGGGCAGGGTGACAGCGTCGACTGTTACGGTCGTTCCAGCGGTCGTTTGGTCTTCGAAGGAGACCGTCGCAGTCTCCTGTTGTGCCGCCGCGGCCACTGGGACGCCCCCAGCGACGACGACGAGTGCCATCAACAGTGCGAGTGTGCGTCGCATGTCTGAATCGGGGGCGAACACGTAAAAGGTAATTTTCCGAACTGTCACCCAAATCTCTCCCCGATGTCGCCCCAGTACGGCGATTTCAGCCCATAGAACGGAGGGGGAGCGTCCGCAACAGTCACCGTTGTGCGTGTTATATGGCTCACTAAGCGAACTACTATCCCGATAATAAATACGGGAGAGCGTTCAAGTGAGACCAACAAATGTCCTACACCTACACCGGTGATGCTCACCGTGCCCTCTTTGGCTCCTATCAAGAGGACACAGACCCCTTCCCGACCGATACGTCGCTCGTGTTCCCCCGACGCGACCACATGCGCGACGACGTCCACCTGCTCAAACGACTCATCTTCCCGCGTGCGTGGAACGGCGGCGACCTCGTCGAAGACGAGTCTACGCTCGAAGACACGGTCGCGGAGTTCGCATCGCTCTGCTACCGCGGTATCGCACCCTACCTCCAAGAGATGTCGGGCGAGAAAGACGCCGAGACCGACGGCGCAGGCGACCCTGCGAAGATGGTCGAGACGCTCCTCGACCGCCTTCCCGACCTCCGCGCGACGCTGAAAAAGGACGTCGAAGCGGCGTACAAAGGCGACCCGGCGGCGCGGAGTTACGTCGAGATAATCCGGTCGTACCCCGGTGTGCAGGCCATTATCGTCCAGCGCGTCGCGCACGTCCTCTACGAGGCTGGCGCACCGGAGTACGCCCGCGAGCTAACCGAGTACGCGAAGATGGAGTCCGGTATCGACATCCACCCCGGTGCAGAGATTGGCGACTACTTCTTTATCGACCACGGAACCGGCGTCGTCATCGGTGAGACGGTCACCATCGGCGACTGGGCGCGAATCTATCAGGACGTGACGCTCGGCGCGCTGCACTTCGAGGAAGAAGAAAACGACCAGCACATGCTGAAGAAAGGCTACAAGCGTCACCCGGATATCGGCGACAGCGTCGTCATCGGCGCTGGAACGAAAGTTCTGGGTGCAGTCAGCATCGGCGACCACGTGAGTATCGGCGCGAACTCGTGGGTCACAGAGGACATTCCGGACCACACGAGCGTCTTCATCTCGGAACACCCGACCCACGAACGGAAGTCGAACGACTGAATTTCGGCGCGTCGCTCTGCATCACCGCTCGTCACGCTGCCCGGTCAGTCGAGCGTAATCCACGCGAGGAACGCGAGTCCAATCGTCTCGAAGACGTGGAGCAGCAGCATAAGCCGCCAGACGATGACGGGCACGGCCGTACTGAACCATCCCGACAGTGTGGGGTCGAGGATGTACATGTAGAGCGCCAGTGCGTTCTCTGCGAGGAGGAACACCCCGAAGACGAGGAGACCGAGGGCGTGCTTCGACCGGAAGGTCACGTAGTTCCGCGCCCAAATCGCCGACAGTGCGAGAAGCACGACGACGTTGACCGCGGCGGCGACCCGCGCGACGTCAACCCAGATACTCATTCGTTCGTTCCTTCCCCCGTCAGCCAGATATACACTTTCCCAAATCTCTCCATATTCAGTCCACCTGCTCGATTATCTGCTCGACCGTTTCCCAGTTCGCGCGGCACCGCCCCGACGGGAGGTACACCGCGCCGTAGTCGTCGCCGCTTCGCTGGACGACGTTGTTGTCCATGAGGACGTCGAGGTGGTGTCTGACGGTCTTGTAGTCGAGGTCGAGTTCCTCGGCGAGTTGGTTCGCGTTCTGTGGCTGTGAATCGATAGTACGGAGAATACGCACGCGGTTCTCACCACCGCGTGTGCCGGTAAGTACGTACCAGAGGACAGCCTCCATCGTTTCTCGTGACACGTCGAGAGAACCTAAGGCCATCGACCGATTCCGAAGACGCCGGTGCGCTGCGGCGCGACCACGTGGCGATGAGTGTCCGGTTACTCGTCGGTGTCGGCAGCACTCCCGTCGGCCATCGCTTCCTTCGCCAATCGCTCGGTAACGGCTGCGAGCGACTCTGTCGTCACCGATCCGGGAACGAGTTCGAGCGCCGACGCGGGCCAGTCGTCGTGGGCGAGCGTGAGCGACGCGTCGGGGTTCTCGTCGGCCAGTCGGGCGACGCCGCGGGCGGCCTGCTCGTAGGCGTCGCGGTCGAGTCGCTCCGGCACCTCGGCGGTAAGCGGGTAGGTCTCCGAGAGCGCCCGCGGGAAGGGACCGAACGGCGGAACGACCCGCCAGACCGAATCGTACTCGTCGTTCGACGGCGTTCCGCCCTCGGTGAGAAGCACGTCACCCTCGGCGGTCAGACGGTCCAGTCGGTCGTGATGACGGACGACCTCGGGACGGTGGGCGCTCTCGTTGGAG
Source organism: Haloferax elongans ATCC BAA-1513 (assembly GCF_000336755.1). Taxonomy (GTDB): domain Archaea; phylum Halobacteriota; class Halobacteria; order Halobacteriales; family Haloferacaceae; genus Haloferax; species Haloferax elongans. The sequence continues at coordinate 56,408 of NZ_AOLK01000023.1, forward strand.
GCGTAGAAGAACGCACCCTTCGAGGCCGGGTCCTCGCGTTCGAGTTGGTCCACGTGGTCCAGAAGCGCGCGGTAGCCGTCGAGCATCGCGGGGTGCGAGCGAGCGCGCTCTTCGACGAGTTCCATCAGGTCGCCGTCGCGGATGGCCTGCTTGATGCGCCGGAGTTCGGCGAACGTGACGTGCAGATTGTGCTCAGCGAGCAGTTTTTCCTGTCGTTTCGACCCCTTCGCCCGCAGGTCGTCGGGGGAGTACTCCGTACAGATGGGACAGGTACACGGGAAGTACTCGAGGTCTTCGAGGTGTTCGGTTCCGCGGACCGTGAGATAGCGCCCGTCGCGGGCGTAGAGTGCGTACGCCGCCGAGTCGAACAGGTCACAGCCGAGCGCGACTGCGAGTGCGAGCATCATCGGGTGGCCCGCGCCGAACAGGTGGACGGGAGCGTCGACGGTGAGGCCGCGCTTGGCGGCCGCGACGGCGTCGACCATGTCGGCGTAGCGGTAGGCGTTCATCATCGGCACGACTGCCCCGACCGGGAACACGTCGAGGTCGGAGGCGGCGGCGTGGCGACCCGCTTCCTCGCGAAGGTCAGGGTAGGTCGACCCCTGAACGGGGGCGTTGAGCAGCATGTCGCCCGTCTCGGCGGCTTCCGCGTCAGCGATTGCCTGTTTCGTGACTTCGAGTTCCTCCTCGGCCTGCTCGCGGTCGACGTCCGGGGGCGTCGGGATGTCGACGGGCGTCGCGATGTCCGTGCCGATGTCGTGTTGGAACTGCAGAATCTCCTCGGTCGTCGTGTCGATTTCGCCGTACTCGGCGAGTTGGAACGACCCCGAGTCGGTCATGATGGCACCGTGGAAGTCCAGCATCTCGTGAAGACCGACATCGAGTGCCTCCTCGCGCAGGTGGTCGTTCTTCTTGATGATGTAGGAGTTGGTAATGAGAATCTCCGCGCCGAACTCGGATTCGAGCTTCGCGGGCGGAATCGTATCGATATTCGGGTTGACGACCGGCAGAAGGGCCGGCGTCTCGACAGTGACCCCCGCGCGGGGGACTTCCAGACGGCCGATACGGCCGGCGAGGTCCCCGTCGCGGATTTCGAAATGGTCGCGCATGGAGGTGCTTCCGTGAGCGCGGCGGTAAGGGTTGCGTTCGCGTGCGAGAGCCACTTCCGAGAGACCAGAAACATACCAAGACCGATACCGGAAATAGATGACAACAGCGAATCATAATTTTTCATATGTCTAGTTCAGAGGGCGGAAAATTATCAAATCCGAATATTTGGACGACCAATTTAAAAATGCATTCGTGGAACAATGCGAAGGAATGTTGGCTGAACTATCACCACTCGAAGTAACTGGCCTGGTCGTGTCCCTGGTGGGACTCATACCGGTTGTCACGCAGTACAGGAGCGAGACGAAACTGTTCACCGCGGGCTACGTGTTGCTCGTCGTCGGGATGCTGGCGACGAACCTCGAAACGTTTGCCCTCGAGCCAGTGTTGAACATGGTCGAACACGGCATCGGAATCGGCTTAGCGGGCGTCGCGTTCCTCGCAGCGGCGTACGTCCGTCGTAAAGAAGTCATCACGGCGGGTGAATAACGATGGTCGGAATCGCTCCAATCTTCGACGCCATCGGGATGCTCGGCTTCGTCGGTGCAGCAGCGCTGGGGTGGCTCAACTACCGCGACAGCGACGCAGAAGCGCCATTCTGGCTCACGTTCTCGTTCGGGTCCATTCTGGGCGTGATGTGGACGTTTAGCCTCGCCTTGGAGAAGGCTGGCATCTACGAAGAGGTGTTCAACCTCGTGACGAGCCCGCTTATGACCTCGACCGTCGCCGTGTTCGCAATCGGCGGCACTGCGACGCTCGCCATCGTCGAGGACATGAAGGAGCTCGTCGCGGACGCGGAGGCAAAGAGCCAAGAAGCCGAAGAGCAGCGCTCGCAACTCGACGCGCTCACGTCCGACCTCGAACAGCAGGCCGAGGTGTACGGTGAGGCGATGGAGAACGCCGCAGCCGGTGACCTCACCGTCCGCGTCGACGCGGAGAGCCAAAACGACGCGATGCAGCGCATCGGTGAAGGCTTCAACGAGATGATGGACTCCATCGACTTGGTCATCACTCAGATACAGACGTTCGCCGAACAAGTCGACGACGAGAGTTCGGACGTCACCGCGAGCGCGAACGCGGTGAAAGTCACCAGTGCCGATGTCGCCGAGAGTATCGAAGAAATTTCTGCAAGCAACGAGACGCAACACCGGAATCTCAACGCCGCAGAATCCGAACTAAGCAACCTCTCTGCAACCATCGAGGAGATTGCGTCGTCCTCCGAAGAGATTGCTCACGAGTCGCGGCGGACCGTCGACCGCGCAAAGGAGAGCCGAGAAGCCGCCAGTTCGACCATCGAGAAGATGGAACGACTGGAGTCGCGGTCGGCTGAAACCGTCTCCGAAGTCGAAGACCTCCAGCAGTCCGTCACGGAGATTGGCGAAGTCGTCGAGCTAATCGACGATATCGCCGAGAAGACGAGCATCCTCGCGCTCAACGCCTCTATCGAGGCGGCGGGCGCTGGCGATGCGGGCGAAGGGTTCGCCGTCGTCGCGAGCGAAGTGAAGACGCTCGCCGAAGAGACCGCAGACGCGACCCAAGAGGTCGAAGCCCTCATCGAAGACATCGAGACGTCTACCGAAAACGTCGCCGAGGACACCTTCGAGACCCGGGCTGAGGTCGAATCTAGCCGTGAGACGGTCGGCGAGACCGTCGACGTGCTCGAAGAAATCGTCGGCAAAATCGAAGAGAGCAACGACGCCATCCAGTCTATCAGCAGCGCCACCGACGAACAGGCGCAGTCGACCCAAGAAGTCGTCACGACGATGGACGAGATTACGAACCTCAGCGACAAGACGGCCTCCGAGGCGCAGAACGTCTCGGCAGCGGCCGAAGAGCAGACGGCGACGACCCAAGAGATTGCATCTGCGTCGGAAGCGCTCTCGGAACGCGCACAGCGACTCCAGTCGCTCGTCGGCCAGTTCGACTCCAGCGACTCGCCATCCGATGTCAGCATCGGTCAACAGTCAGCTGGCTCCGACGTGAGCAGTCAGCAGTCGACGTCGGGAGACACCACCAGCCAACAGTCGACCTCCACGACGACGGAGCACGACGAATCGGCGGCTAACGGAGAGGTCACGCTGAATAACTGACCTGACCTCGGGTGAGGGCACCCGAACTGAACCGGAATCCCGCAGCCAGCGACCACACGGTCCCTGCTCCGATAGCCCACAAACACTTTTTCTCGACGCCGCGGGACACCCCGTATGCAACCCCGAAACGAGTCCGACCTCGACTGGGTCGAACACGAGGGCGTCGAAGGCACGTTCAAGCAGAAACAACTGGGCGACGCCGCCGGGAGCGACCAACTCGGCTGTAGCCTCTACGAACTCCCGCCGGGGAGTCAACCGTGGTCGTACCACTACCACGCAGCCAACGAAGAGGCGCTGTACGTCCTCTCGGGGACCGGCACGCTCCGCCTCGGCGGCGAGACGTACACCCTCCGCGAGGGCGACTACGTCCCCTGTCCGGCCGACGAAACCGGCGCACACTGTGTCGTCAACGATGGCGACGAACCACTCCGGTATCTCGCGGTTTCGACGATGCGCGACCCGGACGTGACGCTTCACCCGGACATCGACAAAGTCGGCGTCTACGTCGGGTCGCCACCGGGGAGCACTGAAGACAGTTCGTACTCCGGCTTTTTCGACACCGACGATGCAGAATACGAGTCGGGAGAGCCCTAACCTCGGACTCCGAGACTCAGAAGAACAGGATGGAGGGCATCGCGTCGGGGTTCATCTCCATCACCTTGAACGCGATGTAGGCGATGGTGAACAGCGTCGCGTTGTACGTGCCGTGGATGAGCGCGGGCACGACGAGGTTGTCGGTCAGTTCGTAGGCCGTCCCGAAGACGAGACTCGGGAAAAAGAGGATGCCGATAGTGACGAGGCGGGCACTCGCGCCGCCGGTCAGCGCGACGAAGTGAATCGCGGCGAAGATGGCGCTCGCGAGGGCGATACCCGACACGGGACCGAACGACTCACGGATACGGTTCTGGACGACGCCCCGGAACAGTAGTTCCTCGCCCGGACCGATGAGGAGGAACGACGCCGGAACGAGTAGGAGGAGGACTTCAGGGTCTTGGGTGGCGATTTCGGTGACTTGGTTCGACCCGGCTTCGACGCCAATTGCCTGAATCAAGAAGGCACCAGTGAAGGCCGCACCGAGTGCGAGGACGTACCCGAGCACGATGGCGACAATCCCACGGGGCGAGGGGACTCGAACGCCGAAATGGTCGATGCCGAAGCCGCGGAACCGTGCGTAGAGAAGCGCAACGCCCCCGAACGCGATGCCTTGCAACAAGATAAGCGACATCACGATGAGCATGAAGGGTGTCAGTTCGATGCCAACACTGACCATCGCGAGTTGCGTCGCGATGACGAGTACCGTCCCAACGACGAGCCCACCGCCACCGACGGTGAGCGCCGCAGCGAGGGACCAAACCGAATCGAAGAGGCGCGTCGTAGTAACCACGAGCGAGTGGTAAGACCCCTGTCGTGAAAATCCTTCCCGCATTGGGCGACGGTGCGCCCGACTCCGTCGTCGCGGACGCGACTACTCCTGTGTCAACTCGTAGTGGAGGACACCGAGCGCGGTCCGTCCGTCTCGAACGTCGCCGTCTCTGACCGACTGCAACAACTCGTCGTACGCGACGGTCGTCGGGCGAATGCTCTCGTTGAAATCGAGTTTCTGGGCTTCCTGTTTTTCACACCCGTGGGCGACGAAGTAGTGAAACACCGAGTTGGCGATGCCGTTGGCGGGTTCGACGGTCACGAGCGGTTCCATCGTCTCGGCGACGTAGCCCGTCTCTTCGGTGAGTTCGCGGTGTGCCGCGGCTTCGTAGTCGTCGTCACCAGCCTCGGTGCCACCGGCCGGGAGTCCGCGGTTCGTTCGCTCGACCGCCTGCCGCCACTCGTCGATGACGACCACGTCGCCGTCGGCGGTGAAAGGAAGAATCACCACCGCAGGCGGTTCTTCGACGTAGTGAAAGTCGGTCTCCGTGCCGTCGGGAAGCCGAACGTCGTCCATCCGGATGTCGAACCCCGGACACGTGTAGTCGATTCGCGTGTCGGTCGTCTCCCACGCGAGGTCGTCGTCTGCCATGGGGGGACGTGGCCGCGGCGGGTGCAAAAGTGTCGCGGTCACCCCCATGAGGGCGGTGACTGAGTGGCAGTTACCAGTCGGGTCGATTCGGAATTATCAGTCGATTCGGTTCCGAATTACCACTCGATTCGGTTCCGAATTACCACTCGATTCGATTCCGAACGACGATACCGGACCCGGCGCACATCGAAAGCAGTCCGAAGAGGACGCCCGCGAGGTGCCCCTCGGCGAGCCAGTACGGAAGTGGATAGCTCGCGCGAATACCCGTGAGGAGCGGCGAGAGAACCGGAACCTCCTCGGACTCGTGTGCGCCGTCCGGTACCACATCGGACCGTGGGCCGCCGACCGTCTCACCGATTGGGAGGCGCTCTGCCTCGTACGGAATGAGGTCGGTCTTGACGCTCCAGACGACCGCTCCGGTGCGGTTTACTTCGACGATGCGCTGGTTCGCCGAGTCGGTGATGAGCGTGTTGCCGTTCGGCAGGCGGTCGGCGTCGCGGGGCCATCGGAAGGAGACTCCCTGTGCGCTCCGAACCGACCACGCGATTTCCCAGTCGCCCGCGTCGTTCTCGTGGAGTTCGATGATGCGGTTGTTCTCACTGTCGGCGACGAGGACGGACCCGTTACCCAACCACTGCGGGTTGTGCTGGCGGAGCATGACCTCGGGGTCACCCTTGCCGTCACCGTCATCGTCCTCGTTGATGACGTCGACAACGCCCGACCCGCGCTCGATGATGACCAACTGGTTCGCGTTTCGGACCGAGACGAGATACCGGTCCTCGCCGATGACGTCCACGTCGTTGATGTGGAGCCAGTCGGTCTTGGTCGGGTCGGCGGGCGCGTCGTACATCGACGAGGCGTTCCACTGCCACGTCACCTCACCGTCATGGACCGTAAAGACGCGCTCGCGGTCCATGTCGGTCATGAGAATCTCGCCCGAGTCGAGGATTTCCACGTCGTGGACTTCGCTGTTCGCGCGCGACCGGACGGGGAAACTCCACTCCTCGACGGTCTGTGCGCCACCCTCTGCGTCAGGGTCGATAATTCGATACCCGGTGTGGGTACACGGGGACTCGTACGGGCCACACTCCTCGTAGCCGCTGTGCATGAAGCCCGCGGCGATGCGGCCGTCTTCTAATTTCGTCACGTCGAAGTAGCTGTCGGCGTCGGCGACGCGCCACGAGACGGAAGTATTGTTGAGGAGGTAGACGCTCCCGTCTTCGTGGAGTCCGGGTCCACCACCCTGAGACCCGACAAGCGTCATTCGGGCTTGCTGCGCGTCGTCGCTGTTCGTCGCGGCACCGATGTCGGGTGCGAGGGCTGCACCCAGACCGAGTGTCGCCACGACGGCCACGACTCCGACGAGGACGAGCGCAATTCCCACTCGTCCATTCGATTGACTCGCCATCGGTGTTGATGTGCGAAACGAGGGCGATAAGCGTTCGGAAATACAGCGCAGGCGATGGGTTCGGCAGGACCCAAACACCGCCGCACCCTGACCTCAAAATGCGTTACGTCGCGTCTTCGAACGAGACCGTCGCCAAGTCAGCTTCCAACTCCTCGACGTACTCGTTGTACGCCTCGACGAACCCGACGAACCCCTCGGCGAGTTCTCGCACGTCCGGTGCCGACGGTGGCTGGTACTGCGAGACCAGATAGACGCCACCTTCGCCACCAACCCGGAGATACGACGCCTGCGGGCCGTCCCATTTCAGCTCCCAGCGCGTCCCGTTGACGCGCTGTGCGAAGGTACCGTACTCGCCGTCGAATCGCGTCAGTTCGCCCGCGATGGTGTTCGAAATCTCGCGAATAGTCGAGACGATCCGGTCGCGCTCGGAGACGAGTTCCTCGGTCGTCGTAATCGACGGAAACTCGGTCGGCACGTCGTCGAGGACGCCGTCGAGCGATTCGACGTGTTCGTTGTACGCCTCGACGAACGCCGGGTAGTCCTTCATCGCCGTCGCCAGCGGCTTCGGCTCGGGGGGTTGCTTGGTCGAGACGACGTAGGTCTCGCCGCCGGATTTGCCCTTGAATCGAAGATACTGGATGGCACCGGCTTCGTACTTCAGCGTCCACGTTCCACGGCGCGTTTTGAACGTCTCCTGTCCGTAGTCGCCGCCCTGGAGGATGGCGAGTTCGCGCGCGATTGTCCCGGCGTGGGCCTGCACCGCCGAAACGACTTCGTCGCGGTTGGCGGCGACGTCCTCGACGTTGGTTACGTCGAAGGAGAGGGCGTCAGTCATCGTCGAATGGAGGGGACAGGTGGGGATAAACGAGGTGGTCGAAGGTGAGGCCTCATTCGGGAGTGAGGACGGTGGTCGAAAGCGCGATATGAGTGCCGGGCGGTACGTGCGTCTAGAAGTCCTCCAACTCGCCACTCCAAAGCAGCGCCCAGCAGTCCACGAAGAGTGAATACGCACCGATAGAGAGACTCGACAGGATTCCGAGTACGACCGTATTGTTCGGCCGCAGTTCGACGTTGAGCGACCAATCGAAGAGCGATTCGAGGACGATGGTGTACACTCCCGGGCGGAATATCAGCTGTACCGCGCCGACGAGTTGGAACAGACAGAACACGAGCACGAACCCAGCATAGAACACTTTCTCGTTCGGTTCTGTGATGAGCCTCGTTCTGTGTTCGAGTTGGTCAGCGACGAACCGAGAGATGCGAAGCAGTTGCGAGAGGACGATAGACACGGCAACGGCAACGATGAACTGGACTTGCAGCGAGAGCACGTTGTCGACGACGCCTTCGTGTCCGAGGTGGTCGATGAGCACATAGTAGACGCGCAGAAGCAACGCGGCCGCGACGACTGCGCCGAGGAGGACGAAAAAACGAGAGACGGTTCGCTCGTTCATGTTCACGACTCGGACGTGTAGAGGCGATGGGATAAATCGAGCTATAGGAGAGCCCACGAGTGGGATGGGTCGAGAGCGTCTAGATAGAGGTAGTGTGTTCCAGAGGGGGTCGACTCGCGCTGGAGCCCGAATGTACTCGTCTGGCCGCGTTCGACGTTCGAGTACACGTTTCGAGTCGCCGGATATCGCTTTCGTGAAGCGCCACTCTCGAAGTCATGGGCCAAGACGATGCCTCCCGGATACTCGGAGGCAACAGCGGCGTCAGTATCACTCGCTTGTTCAGTTTTGCGAACCACCCGGCCGCTTCTGACGATACGCTGGAACCCCGTGAGTGAATTATCGAGGCCCGTCATGATGACGACAAAGTCGCCAAATTGGGTCGCGTTGAACAGCGCTCTGTCAGTAGCGTAGTGGATGACGTCGCCCGCTTCGGGTGCGTTTCGGAGTCCGTCGTATCCTTCGTGGCGAATCGAAACGTAGCATTCCACGTCGTCGTACGCCTCAGACACATCCTCGTACGTCGAGTCGTTCAGAACGAATCCGATAGGTGCGCCGGTCGTTTCTGGACTATCCGAGGCGCTTCGGGGACTCTGATTCACGCTCCCGATGCGAACGCTTCGCCCCTCACGCTGACCAACGACAGTTCGACCAATTACTGTCCCTCGTGGGGGTGGAAGCGGATGCCCACTACACCCAGACAAAAGTGAAATCAAACTGAGTGGGAGGACCTTAATCAGAGACCGCCGATCCATACGAAGAAGTGTGAAATGAGTGTCATAAACTTGTTGGTAGCCGTCATTTCATCGCGGAGAAAAGTGGATGTACACTGTTGCAACTGTCGAGTCCTGTGGTGAAGAAGAAGTCAACACACCTACTATTTAGGCCTCGAATTTGAGTACCTGTTTGATGCCCTCCATAATCACGGACGTTGTGTTCAGTGAACCCTCCGGCCGTCCAAATGCGCTCATTCAGTTCTCCGGAGCAGTCATCCACTTGGGCATATACCTGTATTTCAGTCTGCCCCCGAATTCCACATCGAGCAGTTGGATACTCGTCCTCGTCGCCGGGTTCACCCTGTCGGGGATGGCTGAATCCCTTCCAAAACACCGACGGAAGACGGCCGGTGTGCTTCGCCTCACAACAATGTTCTTACTGGTCGGGTTTCTTGCTGCCACGTTCATCACTCCGGAATTCGTTATCGGGTGACTGGATAACGATTTGAGACGAGAGAATTCTGGAGTATCTTGTCGAGAGCAGCGGTGGTTTCCAGCGTCTATTTCGGGGAATTTGGCGACGAAACGACTACGACAGGTGGGGGTGGAGATGGGCCACTGTGACTCGCTTCGCTCGTCACAAGCACCCACTCACTCCGTTCGCGGGAACGGCTCAGATTCGAACTTCCCTCGCTGTCGCTCGGGCGTTCGAATCTTCGGTCGCCCATACAACCGCATTCGGAGTGCGAGCGACAGAACAGTCGCTCGCGGTCGTAGAATAGGGGTAGAAATGGGCCGGCTCAGATTCGAACTTCTCGAAGACTGACACTTGCTCGCTGACGCTGCGCGTGTCAGCCTTCTTTGATGACACTCGGCCTGACGGCCTCGCGTCATTGAGCTTACGGCCTATCGGTTCTCGCGCCTACGGCGCTGCGCTTCCGACTCCACGAAGGAATCGAGCTATCGCTGGCTGGCCCGCAATCGAGCCATCGCTACAACCAGTCGACGTCGCGCTAGCCGACCAGCCGACCGGCTCCGTGGAGCCGTCGCACCTGCGGGGAACCTGTCTCGGAGATTCTGGAGACCAACCCCAATGAGACAATCCATGAGGAACCCAGACGAACTCGAACCCCTCGAACCAGTTGAAGCAGTCGAGATGTACAAACAACAGCGCCGTGACGAAGTCTCCGAGGCCACGCTCCAGAGCCATGGCTACCGACTCAAGAACTTCGTCAAATGGTGCGACAACCAAGGCATCGACAACCTGAACGACGTCGGAGGACGTGACATCCACCGGTTCAGACTCTGGCGTAGCGAGCAAGTCAACCAGACCACGTTGAAGTCACAGATGGACACACTGCGCGTGTTTATCAGATTCTGTGAGAATATCGACGGCGTGCGTGACGGCCTCTCCGAAAGCATCGACTCACCTGCTGTCGATCGCAAACCAGTTCGTGAGAAAGACGTCGTACGGGAAGCGAAAGCGAGCGACATTCTTGCCCACCACGACAAATACAGTTACGCAGGGGCTCATCATGCCATCACGCGCGTCCTCTGGGAGACCGGAATGCGTGCTGGAGCTGCCCGCAGTATCGACCTTGACGACCTCCATCTCCGCGAAGAGTTTATCGAACTACACCACCGTCCCGAACAGGATACTCCTCTTAAAAACAAGGAGAAAGGGGAGCGGTCAGTCGCAGTCTCAACGCGCACCGTCAACATTCTCCGAGACTACATCAAAGAGCATCGCCACGACGTAACCGACGACTATGACCGAAAACCACTGTTCACCACTGAGTACGGTCGGATCACGAAAAACACGTTCCAAGCCTACGTCTATCGTTTGACGCGTCCGTGTATGTACGGACAAGAGTGTCCGCACGATCGTAACCCAGACGACTGCGAAGCCGTTCAAGGACGCATGTCTGCCAGCAAGTGCCCAGACAGTGTCGGCCCACACGCGTTCCGTAGAGGTGCCATCACACACTTCCTCGGGATGGACACCCCGGGCGAAGTCGTCAGCGACAGGCTCGATGTCTCAAAAGACGTCATCGACGAACACTACGACAGTAGGACGGAACGCGAGAAAATGGAACTGCGGCGGCGCTACCTCGACAACATCTAACCAAGTTTTGTTGAAATCCTCTAGCCTTGACAGGAGCTGCGTGACACAAAGAGTGTATTCAGAAACCCTGTCTCAGGGAATTGGGACTATTAATGGCACTATCCCATATTTTCCAGAATCTGAAGGAAGCGATAAGCTGGAATACCACGGTTACTCACATCGTCTTTTGCTCTGTCGCGCAATTTACTGATATGGTTGTTGTACTTTTCATTGATAAATAGTTCCAGCTCCTCGTCCGTTTCTTTTTCAAACTCCTCAGAAAGCCTGTCAAGACCCTTGATGAGCGGCCCTGTTGTTTTCGCTCCTTTCACCACCGGTGCCCAGAACTCGAATGAGTACTTATCCGCATGAGGAAACGTCTGCCGCACGTAATTGTGGTCGTCTAAGAACTTCTTCCATAACTTTTCCAATGAGCGATGGTAGGCACTTGTGTTGGAATACTCCATCCACCATCCCTGTTCATCTTTTGGTGAGCCAGAATACAGATTCCCCTTTAAATGCGTTACTACCTCACAAACGTAGACATGCTGCTCTCCGCTCTCTCGGTCGTTGTCTATTCCAAGTACGTCGGCTTCCATCTGGTTCCCGGGCTCTTCTGATCGGTTGTTGTAGCTGACAACCTCACACTCATTCTCTAATCGATGGTACGCGCCGACCAGGAGTTCTCCCCAACCAGCATTAATTGGCATACAAAATGCGAGTTCTGAGGTGTAATAGTATCCACCCAAAATACAGAGGAAAACTTGTGAATACGCGCTCGCTATCGAGTACAGGCCGTTCGAACTACTAGGTTCGTGTTATGAACGTCATGACCGACTCAGAGGGAGTATTCAGCAACCATTTCTCTTTGTTCCATCGGTGAGCAAGTGGATTAGCCGATAAGAAGTTGTTTCGTTGATACAACCGACATGTTTATACTGAAACCAATAGCCTTTGAAATGTGAGCGAACGAACTCAAACTAGTTTTGAGGTTGTCCGAGAGAATCCTAACCCCGGCCCTGAATACACCGAGAAGGATGCCGTACTACTCAATGATGGGGAGTATCGATTTTCGCTCCGGCGTAAATGAAAGGGTGGCGACATGACCGCATGTGTTGTGATGGTGAATCCTAGTGTTGCTGATAAAGATGACCCTGACAGGACAGTAACAACGCTTGCGAGGGCACTCCACATGCTTGGGTTTGGGGAGATGATTGTAGTGAACCTCTTCCCAGTTGTCGACTCAGACAAAAGTGTCATTAAATCGCATCCAGATCCGCAAGGAGAGGACATTGACGAGGACAACGATCAACATATTTCAGAGGCTGCGGGAGCCTCGGATGCTGTATTCGTGGCTTGGGGACAGGCCCCTGACGCGAAATACAGTGAGGAAATTGAAGAGTTACTTGACGTGCTCCCAGTTACCCCATATGTATTGGCACAAAACAAGAACGGTAGCCCGAAGCATCCGGGTGCTCGGGAGAACTTCTACAAATCTCTGAACCCAGTACCGTACGAGAGATAACTAAATTCGGGAGACCCACAGTAGTGTAGTGTTTTTGTATTGTATCTGTCAACGCAACCGCTCCCCCTCTAGACACGATCCCGCTGGCCGAATCGCACCCTGTGTTCAGCACGGCCCAAACAAACAATCAGTAACTGGGGATTTCAACAGAGCTCTGACCTCTACTCTTAGTCTTCTTCATAGTACACAGCGACAGTGCGACTATCTCCGAATTTGATTTCGTCAATAAATTCGACCTCGTTCCACCAACGCTGTTTCATTTCTTCCCAGACTTCTTCAACAGCGTTGTTGAATTCTGGCGTGTTCAAAATCTCTTCTTTGCGTTCGTAGGTAATGTTCGGATACCGATCTATCTGAAAGACTGTTGTTTCAGCGTCAGCCTTTGTTGGCCACGTTTCTCCATCGATATGTCGAATGAGTCGCTTAGGGCTGAGACTGACCTCGAGATATTCGTGCGGTTCCTTCACTTGAGCATGTTGATGCCCGGTCAGGCCATCAACTACAACACGTACTGGATTACCTGGGAATTGATTGTGTTCATGCGCTTCTTTGATTTCTTCACGCGATGGAATGGTAATAGAATCTAGATTGGCAGCGTTGTCTGAATTCATACTCTCGGTTTTGGAATGGTTTGTCAATACACTTGTTCATAACCAAATCAAACAGGACTATTCCTCGAGTAACTTATCCAGTAGCTTGACTGCTGTCTCGCCAATGAACTCTGCACGTCGCGCACCAACCGACTCATCTACATCCAATAGCGCTTGAGACTCCTCGTGCAGTAGTTCGATTTTCTCCTTGACAGTCTGCACGTCTTCCGCTCGAACCGTACCTGCGACGTTATCAGAGCCAATTTCATCGGCTGTACTAGCCGGTTCGTTGATTGCGGCACAACTTTCGGCATCGGTATCGTTGGCGAGATTGCCGATCCCGAGGAGGGCAGGTTCGATAGCGGTCTGGATTTGGTCGTTGAGGGCATCATTGATTCGTTCGTCGGAGTATGTTCCGTCGCGGGCTTCACGGAAGGTTCGAGAGGCATTCTCGTAGCCGGAGCTGATGAGTCCGGCGTCGGTGAGGGCTTCGTGAACGTCGTTGACAATGGCGTCGGGGCCCACTAAGTGGCGGGCGTTGAGGATGATGTCTTTGTCTGAGATGGTGTTGAGCGGGGATGTGTCGGAGTCGGTGTCTGGCTCTGAGTCTTCGCTGAGGGAGTCTTGTTGTTCAGTCATGGGGCTGTTGGTTGTATAGTTGTTGGGCGTGGTACTTAGTTGGTGTCGATGCAGAGGTTGGTGTCGGCGAGACAGCTTAGGGCCGAAACTGAAACTGAAGATGTCATAGGTTGAAACAGGGAATTACTGAGTTTCGGGGGATTTGGGAGCCTTGAGTTGGGACAGTGTATTTAAAAATTGGGTCGTGGTTGCAAACTGAAGATGAAGGTTCGTCGTGGAGAGTAAGCAGGGGGGGTGTCGGGCTAGCCGATCGTGTAGGCGGTGCTGGCACGGGTTAATCATCCTCGGCTAGTCCACAATTTAGTCCGAGAGGGTTTCTATGAGTGTTTTTTCAGTAGTTCGTCTGTTTCTCGCGGTTTGTTTTATGTGTTGTACAACAGTAGGACAAACATTTATATTCCCACACAACATATCTAACCGTAGGCTGTCCTGTTAGGCAAGAGGAGGGAGAGTCATCGACCGAATTCTGCCTTATTCGAGGCGGCATATGGCTGTCGACCCGTAATCTAACTTTGCGGCGTTGTGCGTGGCTGTTGTGTCTACAGGCGCTTGGAGTTGTCTTGACTCCTCCCCCGGGGGCACCCTTTCGCCCGCGTTCTCTTCATCTTCAGTTTCATGGAGAGGGACGTTTTTTATATGTTCATTCCAGATTTCACAGCAGTTTTTAGAAAATTGGCCCTGTGGGGCGTTGTAGTTGGTGTTTTCTTTTCGGCATAGGTTTTTCAGTTTTGTAGAGTGAATCAGTATGTTTGGGTTAGATTGCCTTGTGTCTCATTTTCAGTCGAAGCTAGAACTGATGCGGAGGCTTATCCGTCCCTGTTGTGTTGTATCTGAACACTTTATGGGTGAAGACACGAAGCGCCGTCGCATCGATGCGAAGGCAGACACGATTGTTGAGAAACACGCGCAGCGCCGTGGCGTAACGAAGCGTGAAATGCTCGAAGAGATGATTTATACCTACGATGAGCGCGATGATGAGTTGTTGGATGAGACGAAGCACCAGACAAAGATGCTGGAGGAGCTGTGTGGCGAGGTGCTCGCCGGTTCCGAGGGGGCGGCTGGGAATACCTCGGCGACGTCCTCTGAAAGCGCTGAGACCTCCGACAGCGGTGAGGGTAGCGGCGAACCCGACCACCATCCGAATGACCTGCCGGTCAACCATGGAGTAGAGTTTGACCCAGATGCCCGTGAATGGAGTGAGGAAGTGAAGTCAAGGAAGGTTCCTGGTATGGCAGCGGTTCGCGGATTTCTGAACTATAAACTGGCTGATGTGGATGTGATTCCGGAGCGTCTCCTTGAAGAATCAATGGATGGATTGGAGTTGCATGCGTCGTCGCGTCGTCGGTATAAGTTCGAGTACGGGTCGAGCCTCGATGTCTGGTATCCGTACCCGTCGCTTGACCCGGATTTCGACGAGAATGCGGTGTATGAGCGGATTATCGAGGCAAAAGAGGCTGGGAAGACTTTTAATAAGGGGAAGGTTCGTGAGGAGCATCCGTCGTTGCGCTCGTGTTTCCCGGGCGCAGAAGACGAAGAGATGCCGTTCGTTGCGAAAGACATCTTCCTCTCAGATGATGATAAGCGCGACGAGTGGGTGGCTGAGTTGGTTGACCGTACGACTAACTACATCAACAACCATAGGTCGAGAAAGGCCGGTGTGATCTACCTCTCGTACTTGATGCACTATGCTGATAAGAAGAGCGTGAAGAATGAATCTTGGCGGGCGATGGTGCGGGAAGAGTGGAACGATAAAAAGTACTGGGTTGAGGACTGGTAGCGAGAACTAGTCGGCTAGCGTGACAGCTCTATCTGGAACGCTTTGAAGGCATCCCAGACTCGCTGCGCTTCAGTTGGCACGACTACTTGACGATTAGAGTCATACTCAACGACAACTCCGTTAAGCTGAGGCATGTGTTGTTGTTGCAGGGAAATATATACTCGTTTGCGCTGTTGTGAGGTGAGTTCGCTAACGGAGCAATTGTTCTCCTTCGCGGCTACCTGCTCGGCCAGTTTGGATAGCGGTATAGTCTCACCAGTGGGTTCTGAGGCGAGAAGTTGGATGACCCAGCGTCTCCGATCCGAAGTGAGCAGATTGAGTACATCGCTGTATTCAATGTCTGTTGCATATGGCTGTGATGTTTGATCGTGAGTTGAGGGTGCGGTTATTTCTCTAAGCCGACGGATGAAATTGGTGAGTTCTGATCTCATATGGTGTCTCGGGCGTGTCGCCCGCAGCCCCTCAATATCGTCCCGCGGGCGACCGCAGACTGGTCGGCTAGCACGAACTTGCCAAATTTGGAGGAAGACCGGGGAAGCTACGGTTTCACTTTCAGGTTGGTATACCGAAACTTATCAGGATAGCAATTGTCACATTCAATCTGAATGCCAACTCGTCTTCTCCACATCAGCGATACTCACCTCGGGAACCGGCAGTATGGGAGCGATCTCCGCCGGAATGACTTCGCTGATTCATTCGAAAAAGCCATTGAGTATGCCGTTGAGCAAGATGTCGACGCTGTCGTACACACAGGCGATCTATTCGACTCGCGCGACCCGAGCCTTCCCGACCTAAACCGATGCATTGACACCCTCCAGCGCCTCGAACTGGCTGGAATTCCGTTCTACGGCATCGTTGGCAACCACGAACGGAAGATGGACGACCAGTACCTCGACCTAATCGAGAAGACAGGGGCAGCCGAACGCCTAACGAGACACCCCACGCAGGTCACAGATGAGGTTACTCTATACGGCATTGACGCCGTAACAAAGCCAGCGTGGCACGCGGAGGACTTCCAGCTCGAAGCACCACCAGAGGACACGTTCACGATCCTATGCATGCATCAGCTCCTCGATCCGCCGGTGCCGGACATATTTGCCGACCACCCCCTCAGCGACGTTCTCGAACAGGTCAACGTCGATCTTGACGCTCTTGCACTCGGAGACTACCACGAGACCGTCGGTACAGTCGAAACCGGGACGAAGGTCTGGTACGCCGGGTCTACGGAGCGATGCGCAAAGGATGAGATAGAGCCCAGGACAGTGAGCCTCCTTGAGATCGACGATGGTGAGTTGACCCGGCGGGAGTGGGAATTGGACACACGAGACTTCATCACCATCGGAATCACGTTTGCTGAGGGCGACGACCACTCGTACGCCGATGATGTGATTGACCGCCACAACGTGGAAGACAAGGTTGTCTCAGTAGCACTTAACGGGGAAGCGACGTCAGTCACCTCCCGCGACGTGCGCAAGGCCGTTATCAACCGTGGCGCCGCAGTATGTCGGGTTGACGACCAGCGCGGTGGGCCAAACATCGACCTTTCCGGGAGGCCGAGCGGCGGCATCGAGAGTGCCGACCGTCTTATTCAAGAAAAACTAGGCGAACAGAACCTCAGCGAAATCTCGCTGGAGATTGAGGAACGCGTTCGCACCGGAGATGTCGCACGGTCTGGATTCGACAACGAGGTGGAAGAACTTCTCATAGAGGCACAGGACGAGGCGTTCGACGGACAGCCAGCAACAGGAGCGGAGGGCCAAGAATGAGGGTTCAAAAAGTCTGCCTTCAGAACATCCGCAGTTACGCTGACCAGACAGTTGAGTTCCCCGAGGGCACGATTCTCATTCACGGTGACAATGGAGCGGGAAAGACATCGCTCCTAATGGGTCTGTTTGGGGGCCTCTTTCTCTCGGAGATTCGGAGCGTCGGCAACAACTCGTTCAAACTTGAGGAGTTCGTCCGTCGGGGCGAGACCAAAGGAACCGTTGACCTCGTTTTTGAGGTCGACAGAGTGGAATATTCCGTTGAGTGGGAAATATACACAACAGGTACACAGAACAGCGCGACGCTCACCTCCCCGACACTGTCCGAACCCGTGTCCGGAATCGAGGACGTTCACGACGAGGTGGAGCGCATCATCGGAATGGACGAGGACGACTTCGCCAACTCAGTCTACGTCAAACAGGGTGAAATCGACCGCCTGATAGACGCGAGCGACCGGGCAGGGATGATTGACGGTCTCCTTGGGCTCAACGAGATTGACGACTACATCGAGACGATGAAGATGGCCCGTCGGGGGGCCAGACGCGTGAGGGATCGGAACCGTGACAACGCCGAGAGCCGCCGCGAAGACCTCCGAGAGAATTTCGAACGCGACGAGGATGATTTCGAAGGTGAAATCGCCAAACTGAGTAAAGACATCGACCGCCTCGACTCGCAGGTCAACAAGGTGGAAGACTACCTGGATGACCTTCGAGACACGCGTGCCAACCTCGCAGGTGACATAGACGACTACGAAGATGCCGTCGAGCAGAAACGCGAGAAGGAGCACCAAATCAAGGAAACAAAACAGAAGCGAACCGAGAGGCAACAGCAAATCGAGGAATGTGAGTCTACAATCGACAACCTTGGTGCAGTCATCGATGACTTCGAAGAAGACATCGACGAACTCGCCGCCAATCTCGACATGGGTGTCGGCACGGCTGACACGGCCAAGACTGTACTCAACGACACACAAGACGCACTCCAAACGGTTTCGGTCGAGAAGGCAAACCGGGAGAACGACCTCGAGCAGGCGACGGAGACACTCAACGAACTTGAAGCGGAGTTGGACGGGACACAAGAAGAACTAGAAGAACTTCGGGACGGACGTGATGCATTCGAGAGAGAGCTTGACGCTCGCGAGGACGACCTCACTGTAGCGAAGGACGACCACAAAGACGCCATCGGAAAGCGAGACGAGATGGCGGTGGAATTTGTGCCTGATGTCGACTCAGGCGACGAGATTGACGCTAAGACAATCGACCATGTGGAAGAGCGAATCGACACGCTCGACGACCGACACGGAGATACTCAGACCGAACTAGCACAGTCCGAGACCACGCTCTCCGAACGCGAGAGCGACCTTGAGGACGAGCGAGAGGAAGTAGACGACGCACGGAACGCCCTCAAGGAGAAGCGACAAGAACACGACTTGCTCGCTGACGACATCGACGCAGCTGAGCGCCGACTTGATGAGGCCACTGAAGAGTTCGAGAACCAGCTTTCATCGCTGGTCGAACGCGCTGTCGAGTACGATATTGAGCTAACTCCCGACGAGCTACAGGCCGCTGCTGACACCCAGTTGCCCGACCGGATCGAGGCGCTAAACGACGGTCTCGATGAGGTCGGAAACAAGATATCAGCACTCGAGGAGCGCAAGCGCAATTTGGTCGAGGAACGCGAAGAGCTGCGCGAACTCGACCAGGAGGGCAAGTGCCCACGATGCAGGCAGCCTGTGGACGAGACCCACATAGAGATTGAGATCGACGAGATAGAGACCAAACTAGAAGAAACCCGCGAGGAATTGGACGAGCTACGTGGAGAACGAAAGACGCTCCAGCAGGAGAAGGCAGCTATCGGCGACCTTCGAGAAGACGTCCTCGATGTTGTGAAATTCCACAGCGAAAAGGTCGAGACTGCCGAAGACGAACTCGACGGACTCCGCGACGAAAGAGACGAGCTCCAAGCAGACATTGACGACCTTGAGATAGAGGTTGAAACACACGAAAACGAAATTGAGCAGCTCGAAGACAATATCGCTGACCTCAAGGACGAGATTGAGCAGCTCGAAACCGACGGTGACGAATTGGAAGAAGCGATTAAACGCGGTGAGGCTGTCGTCGAGCAGTTCGAGACGGTCGTGGTACACCATGAGCGTGTAGAGGACATAGAGGAGGAAGTCGACCAGTTCCGCACGGTAGTGGAAGAGAAAGGGAACGAGATCGCCGAAACACGCGACAGGATTGAATCGCTCCAGTCAGAGATCAACAACCAAGAGGGTACCGTCGAAGGCTGCAATGAAGCGCTCAACGAGGCTAACTCGGAGGTCGGCACCCTCGAAGAGCGAAGAGAGACGCTGGAGAAAATCGTTGAACTCTACGATCAGATTGACGAGAAACAGTCTGATATTTCTGATGAGCAACAGAGTATCGAGGCCCATCGCGAGATGATCCAGACGTTCAACGAACAACTCACTGACCTACGTGAGGATCGTGACGACCTCGAGGAGCAACTGGGCGGCACCGGTCTCGAGGAACTCGAAACCAAGCTTGAACAGGTGGAAGACAAGGTCGAGAAGCGAAAGGAGACGCGAGACGAGCTACAGGCAGAGGCCAGCAAGCTCAGAGAGGAGCGGGCCACGCTCCAGAACGAGTTGTCGAACTTGTGTGACCTGAAAGAACGTATCGAGGAGTTTGAGCAGCGGGCGGAGTGGGCCGACGCTGTTTACGGCGAACTCGACACAACGCTTGATGTCTATGAAAATGTCAAGTCCGAACTCCGTGAAAAGTACCTCGCGTACATCAACGAGTACACAAACGACATCTTCCAGGACATCTACCTGAACAATAGCTACCAGCGAGTGGTCATCTCCGAAACCTATGACGAGCGCAGCGATAGCTACGACTACGATATCAAGCTTCTGTGCGACGACGGCACTACCGAAGACCCGAGCAATGCTAGTGGCGGGGAGCGGGCCATCGTCAACCTCGCGCTCCGGGCGGGCATTTACAAGCTCATCGCTGAACTGGAGGGAGGCGACCGTGGTCGACTTCCCCCGTTCATCCTCGACGAACCGACTACCTTCCTCGACGAGGGTCACGTCGGCCAGCTCGAGGAAATGCTCGACCGAATCCGAGAATGGGATGTCCCACAAGTTATTGTCGTCTCGCACGACGAGACGCTGATTGACGGAGCCGACCACGCTTGTCACGTCGAAATCGACGAGGCGACGAACACTAGCCGTGTCACGATGCGCTCTGCGGGGGACGACTGAAGATGGATTCCGAAGCTGTTGGCACTGTTCGGGAACTGTTCGCCGAGATAGATGCAGCAGTTCCCCGTGAATTAGAGTCGCAGGCCGAACACGCGCGCCGAATGTTCGAATTTCTCGGGCTCGATGGGGGCGTGGTGAAGCCGATAGGCGACCCGACCTACCAGCGGACGCGCATCGATGAGCTTGGAACGTGGGCTGAAGATCCGTGGAGTGGCCAGAGCTACGGAGTCGACGCCAGCACGACCCGTCCGATGGAGTACAACAACGGGATGGTCATCGATGCTGCCCACGCCAAGACTGCCGCAGTTGGCGAATCGGCTGACCGTACAGTTGAACAAGTAGGACAGATTGTCGGCGTAGCATTCCTCGACGACACTGATACGACTCTCCACCGGAAGACCATCGAGGGGGATTACGTCATGGGCGAGTTGGTACGTTTCCCTGAGTCAACCGAAGAGCTACGCAACATCTCTAAGTCGGTGGGGGCAGTAGCCCAGCGCCTAAGCGAGGGGCAGCAAGCGGTCAACTCGCTTGACAGCATCGACGGGGCATTGTTCCTTGACGGGTCTGTCCTGCCACTGGGAATCATTTACTGGGTGCTACTCGACTACGCAGGCGGAAGGTCTCCAGCCGGATCGTGGGGACTCCCAGCCGATATCGTCCGCAACTACGTCGAGATTATCGACCAACAGTACGAGCGCAACCAACCCGTAATTGGCATTGTCAAGACATCGACGATGTCACAGGTGGTCTCCTCACTCAACGAGAAGCTTGATCAGCACGACATCACTGAGGACGGGCAACAGCCAGAGGTGCCGTGGATTCGAGACCATCAGTTCCTTTCCGAAGTGCTTCGATTCGAGAATCTAGACTACCTCACCTACACGTCGTGGTTCGTTAGTGAAGGGCAGAAGATTTCCGGCGAGGTCTACCGACTTCTGGAACCACTGTCGGATGACTTGCAGCACGGTAGCCCAGATGACTACCGGCGAGCGTTTTGCTTTGTCCGGCTCCCAAAGACTGGCGATTTGCTCCGGATTGAAACACCCTACCTGATGGTGCGGGAAGAAGAGATGCGCCGGCAGATTCAGCTGAAGGCACTGAAGGCCATCGCGCAGCGGCGTGGTGTACCGCGTGCCATCCACCGAGCTGACCGACTCGCCCGCATCAGCCAAGAGAACCGAGAGAAAATCCGCGACATGATCAAGCGCACTGAGGCCGCGTACGACCACAATTGGGATGGTCGCTGGCGTAACCTCACCGATGACACAGACCTATGACAGACGACGTAGACGAACTCCTCAACAACGACCCCATAGCCGACGAACAGCAACCCGACCAACCGATTGACTCGGACGACAGCGGCGGAGAGGAAGACTCCACGCTGCGGGAGGATACCTCCATTCCTGAATCTCCTGTGCCCAACGACGGATCAGAACCCACAGATGGAGAAGTTGGGCACGTGCTCGCGAGCGAAGAAATTCGCGTTGCTCGCGACGAGTACAACGTCAACACCTTCGTGACCACTAGCCGGCGCGATGACGTACGGGTGGGCGACTATGTGGAGATTCCGTACCCTGGCGGTGACGATAATTTGTTCTCGGTCATCGACGGCCTGCGATACGAGCCGTATACCGAACTGGACGACAAGTCGGACACGCACAACATTATCAGCAAGGCACGCACCCTCGACGAGTCCGAGTACGTCCTCGTGGCAGAACTCGACCCGATAGCAATCCTCCGTGATCGGGCTGGTGAGTTGGAGCGAGGCATCGTGAACCGTATACCCAAACCGAACACTCCGGTTAACCTCTCTCGCGACGACGAGCACCTCCGTACTGGGCTCAACATCCCACAGGAGGGTATCTTCGCTGGTTACCTCTCGGTCGGTGGCGACCGGATGGAAATCGACGGTGACCCGTTCCCCTACTACATTCAGAACCCCGGCATTGAACCCGACACCGGCGAGATTGAGGACGGTGAACCGGCGGTATTCCGGCATGCGCTCATTGCAGGGTCGACTGGCACCGGCAAGACCCATTTCACAAAAAACCTCCTGAGGCAGTTCGTCAGCGGCAAGCGGTATCCCGTGGATGTTGGCTCGGACAGCGAAGTGGAGCGCAGCAGGCTCAATGTCGTCATCTTCGATCCGGAGAACGAGTACTGGGAGATGCGCGGCAACAACCCGGCGCTGACCGACGATCTGCGTCAACGGCTGCGCAACCAAGACATCGAATTCGACGGTGTCGACGACTTGGAGGTGTTCGTTCCGGATGTCGACCACACTCGAAGCCCCTCGACCGAAGAGAGTCAACAGCTTACTATCCCGTTCTCCATTGCGAAGCACGAGCCACAACTCCTGATGCCGTTCGACCAGATGTCGGACGTCACTCGTGGGGCCATCACTAGCTGTCTTGACGCGTACTTCAGTTGCTTCGACGAGGACAACGACGACTGGTCTACACGCACCATTCCCAAGCCGACGTACGAGGACTTCGTCCAGTTCCTCGACGAGCATGAACACGAGGACAGCCAGCTCCGCCAGTGGAACAGTATCGGCGACGGAACGTGGGACGCAATGTGCCGGCGCACAAAGCAACGCGAGTATTTCGATGTCTTCGACACGGGTACGAACCCCTTCCCCGAAATCTCCGACCAGATCTTCCGCGAGGGGCAGGTTACGGTCATCCCTACGAGCCATCTCAGAGGGGAGAAAGAGTATCTCGTCGTGCTGTCGATTCTCTCGTACATAATCGAGAACAAGATTGACGACTTTGGTGTTGACCCCGCAGTCAAGAGCACGCCAATGCTTGTGGCGGTTGACGAGGCCCACAACTACTTCTCAAGTCCATCGAACATCCGTGAGGCCTACATTGTGGGGAAGGCCCGGGAGGCCGTCAAGCAAGGTCGGAAGGACAAGCTAGGCCTGTTAATGATTACGCAAAATCCCGGCGACATCGACGGGGACATTCTCAAGCAAGTCAACACCAACGTCTTCCTACAACTCCGCAACGAAGTCGTTGAGGATGTGCCGTCAGTTCCGCGCGGTTTCCGAAAAGACATCCCGAAATTCGCCAAGGGTCAGGCCGTCGTTAAGGCTCCTGACGTGGAAGCAGTGGAAGTCGTCGGACTCCCTTACTGCCTTACTCGTCACGACAACTGAGCCGCTTTACCCAAACTTCCAGCTTAGGAATCCGCACGGAACTATACGAAAAAGATACGAATCCTCTTTTCAAGGTGCCATTTACCAGTAGTTCTAGCCGAGCAATGGTGGCGGTCAAGGGCGATGTCGCGCACGATGCTGAGCAGTGGTGTGCGGATGTGATCTTGAAGTGTGAGTCGAGATAATGACGTGGCACTGCGAGTTGGAACTGTGATGTGAGAGTGTGAGCTGTGCAGGTCACAACTGACTGTGGTGTGTGAGAGTCACATGTGCGTGTGGCAGGACACTATGACGTGTGGTTGTGACCTGTGTCCTCGCCAGTAATGAACTGAGGTGCGTGTGTCGATTTCATTTCGATTGTGGAGTCTTCATTTCGACGACTGCCCCTTCATTTCGAATACGGTTCCTCACAGTAGCGAAGCGAGGTGTGTTGACTCTATCGTGAGCGGGGCGGGCTAGCCGGCTAGCGCGACAACGGCTGGAATTCTATTGTTCCCCTTGGAAATCTTGTTCGTTGATTCTCTACCCGTAGGTATGACTGGCGACGACATCGACGGCGGTGACCCTGATATCCTGTGATTGCGAGTCAATCAAATCGATCATATGACGCATCAGCATGTGAATCTCATTCAGCAGCTGAGTCACGAAGCTGTACCGGCTGACTCGATTCCTGTCCGCACAATAGAGTTGCTGGTCGAACTTGGTCTGGTTACTATAGACGACGGTCAAGCGCGACTGGTTCCGGATGGTGTGGTGTTCGAGTCGCTCGTCAGCCCCGATGGCGTGACCTCAAGTGTGCATCGAGACTTCTCTGACTCTGAACGCTACGGAGGCTACAACAAAGAAGTGGAGCTCAAGAACGCCGATCTGACCCCAGACCGGAAACCACGCGATGAGTAAGTGTGTCGCATTACTCTGTCTGTTTGTCGCGCTCGCCGGTCTTACCTGTTCGAAGAGTGGGCGTGGCGCGGTATTGGTCGGGTTAGACGCGTCTGTGTGGCGATTATCGCATGTATCGAGGAAAAGCCGACATTCTCAGTTTGGGTTTCTTCTAACAGAATCCAAAACTGAAGCGCCTTTTCGACGTTATTTCGAGTCAAACCCCGGAGTCAAACACCCAACTTTGCAGATTCCAAAACTGACCCGGCTAGTTAAGTTGTTCCAGAAACAACAGAATATATGAGCAAAAAAGCAACAGTACACCGGTACATTCACCTCGACGAAGTAGATCCGCTCCGCGACGCTGCCCACGACAGAGACCTCAGGTACGACAGTCTCGGTCGCCGAATTCGCGACGAAGTTCTCATCGTTCTGGCCATTGACCTCGGACTTCGCGCCGCAGAATTGCGCGGGCTCAAAGAGTCGATGTTCCGGCTGAACGCCGAAGAGGTACAGATTCCGGGGCATGTCCAGAAAGATTACCCGAACGAGGACATCAGCCCCGGCAGCGTCACGATGCGGCTAGACCCTTACAACCACTTCGGGACGGTGCGGCTCTTGAAGAGCTACTTCAACTCTGAGTGGCATCGAGAACGAGGCAGCGACTACGTCTTTCCCTCGCGCCAAAGCGACCAGATGACAACGGAATCGATGCGGAACATCGTCGAAGACCTTGCAGTTCATGCAGACACCACGGTGCACCGGAGCGATGGGGAGTCAGCTGACCCATCGGAACTCCATCCACAGGCACTCAGGCACTCGCTGT
Organism: Haloferax elongans ATCC BAA-1513; assembly: GCF_000336755.1. Taxonomy (GTDB): domain Archaea; phylum Halobacteriota; class Halobacteria; order Halobacteriales; family Haloferacaceae; genus Haloferax; species Haloferax elongans. Next base: position 81,729 of record NZ_AOLK01000023.1, read on the forward strand.
CAAACTATATGTTGGGTGACCCAGATACCCGGCTTGTAGACTTGCGGAACAGACTTCGCCACCGTAGTATATCGACGACAGAACGAGTTTATGAGCACTTCCAACGTCGTTGAAGCTCACCACACGTCGTCACCTGAAGAGCGAATTATTCTACTAATCTGATAGCAACCGTTCGCAATCTACCAAGAATCATCCGTCTGCCGACCCCCACTTGCACGGCAAGCTACCAGACTAGCGGCTCCAAACAAGAATCTACCCGATAGATCGGGTACGCATAAACAACGACCCACCACGGGTGGTTGTCTATTTAGTTTTATATTTGTGTGAGCTTTTATTTTGCATGGTGGGTGTATATCTTCAGTTGTTGTAAGATGGTCATTTTGGGGTTTGAGGCGTGCTCGCAGCGAAAATCTCCGGAGAGATTCCGTGTAAGAATGAGGGGTTACAGATAGGTATTTTTGTGACGGGAAATTGTCTGTAAGACTCGTTGAAAAAGCGTGTAACACCGGACTGGGCCATATTGTTCGAGTCACTTGGAAGTCTTCCGCTCAACCTTTATTTACACAGCACAAATTGTTGGTAAGATGTCGGGTTTCCCTAAACAAAACGTCCAGTTGGCGAGCCACGAGAAGCTATTCAACCATCCACAATGCCCAACCGAGTTTCGGCGAGCGTCTGTTGTCCAGACTATCCAGGCAGGGCAACACAAACGGGCGAGAAGACAGCTAAAACGTGCATACAAACAGCTGTTCGCCTTAGACGACTATGATTTCCAGTTTTTGCTCTATTTAGCGGATCTGCGCAATCAGATCAACGCGTTCTCCCCTGTCAGCAAAACCGACCCGGACACAGGTGAGGTTTCTCACGGATGGACACAAACGCTCATGCAAGGCCATGGAGCTCTAAGAGACTACTTCAACGCGGACATCGAGAAGCTAATCGAGGCCGGATTACTGTATTATCCTAGCATCGATGGAATACAGCGAAAGCGGCTGATTCGCAAACCGTACTATTGCATAACGAGGGAGGCACTGGATTGTGTCAACAAGAGTGTGCAAGGGCCCGACATTGGGGACTTAGGGGAGTCAGTGACCCACTCGCTTGGATGTCGTCTCGTAGCTGAATATTTGCGGCGTGCAGTTGAGCAACAGACCGGCGACTCAGTACGCGTCGAATACTTCGTAGAGAGATTAGTAGATGAACATACCGTTGACGTTGTGGCGTTGAAGGAAACCCCGGACAACCAGGGAATGAAGGTGTTTGCTGTCGCCGAGGTCGAAACAGGACTCAACAGAGAGAACGAGGTGCTGGCGGACATGGCGAAGTTGGGGCAGGTTGATTCTCCGAGAAAGTTATGGGTGGCACCGACGCGCCAGTTGGTGAACCGGATGCTGAACGTTGTGTTGAAGCGTGACTGGTATGATATTGACCCGGTGCCGCAGGATCTCCCACTTTTGACTGGTGAGGGGATTCTACACAATACTAACAGGCGGTTGCGAGATGCCGAATATACGCCGGAGGATGTACAGTGGACAGATGTCCCGCATACACCGGTGACTGATGTATTATCGTATATGGATTTGTACGATATATTGAAGAACCAATTTGATGCGTCGATGTTCGATACACCGTGCGTGTAAATGGTTGTCTAGGATGACGAGGTTACATTTCTATTGAGGAAAGCGGATGCGTGTTGCCTGAGAGAGCTAAGGGCGTAGCTCTAATACTCCCGAATTCAGGGCGTCTCGCACAGGTTCTGGTGGATCGCCATCCTCCCATACGTACACTTCTATTTCGACGGCTGACGCGAGATCGTCGTAGAGTCGATACTCGATGCGGCCAAGGATATCTGAATCGGGGATGTCCTGCCAGCCGTCCCATTCTTCGTCGTTTTGCGGTCGTCTGATGGCTAATCGCATATCAGATGGCTATACAACCAACACCATATATTTTCCGAAGAGAAGAGTCACACAAAAAAGTCACACATCGCACTCATGTATCACAACCACAGGTCACACTCACGTGTGACTCCAACACATCACAGTGAAACATCACAGACAAAACTCACACTCGCGTATCGAATTAACTAGACACACTCTGCTTCATCACTGCCTCTCCTACCGAACTACAGCGGACGTAAATCCCGCCATCGCAAATCAACAACCTCCCTACTGCCCTCCAACTCAACATGGTATAGCACTGAATCTCGAACATCACCTGTCTCAAGACCGGCATCATCTTCTAGTACTCCAATCACTGTCCCGTGATGTCCATGGAGGCGTTCATGATCGACGTCATCCTTGTTAGGGATATCAACTCGAACTTCGTCACCCACGTTAATCCAATTCATATATTTATATTGACTGAAAGAACCAGCAAAAGAATTAGAGGAGCCTCTCGTAATCGAAGTAATCGTTGTTGTCTATGTCGTTGGCGATGATATCGACACCACCAGCATAATACTCCCTCAAGAGCGTTACGAGTTCCTCGCCGGACTTCTCGGGGTGCTTAATTTCGATGAGCGTTTTCAACACACCCTGAGGATCGAGAGACCCGATACTCGTTCGGTCGGCCCCATCCAAGCTGTGTTCACTTCTGTTATCCACCTCTAAACCAACAGCAACTGCGAGGTCAATAATACGACTGACAGCGAGGTCATTCTCGTCTTCGTTTCGGAATTCTTCGTTGACGTGCTTCTTGATTTTAGTGAGCTTTTCGCTGTCAGCGTGGATGGTGGCTCCGCCTTCGATATCGTCGAAACTCATTGGTCGACCAACTCCATTGTCGAATCCATGTTCTTGTCGGGTTTGATAACGTAATGCACCCCAATATGATTCTTAATCGATTCCTCGAGTTGTTGGAGTTCGGCGTCGGTCACCAACAACACAATTGGTTCCTCAAGCGTCGTAAAGAACTGCCCCTGCGCACGACTGTTGTCAAGGTCTAGCCGGCCAGCTACGGTGTCGAAGACAATCGTCGTGGAGTACTTTGCATACTCGTTTAGCCCGAAGATGAACGACAACGCAGTCAGTTGGGTCTCGCCTGCCGACGGCGGGTGGTCGTTCATCGCCTTCTTCGAGCCGTTGTTTTTCACTAGCTCAAGAACGAACGAGTCGTCATCCTCGGCATCACCAGCGAAGTCGATCCCTTTGTAACGTCCTTTGATGAACTCGGACTGACTGACCTGATTGAAGACTTCATCCATCTTCAGCTTGATAGCCTCGCGTTTCTGTTCGATGTGGGCCTCGCGAATGCCATCTAAGTGGTCAATGGCTCGTTCTGCGGCTTCGATTTTTTCGATGGTGTCGTCGATGGTTTTCTGCCCCGACTTTTTCTGTTTCTCCCGCTGGATACGACTACGCTCACTTTGTAGTTCTTGGATTTTTTCCGCCTTATCGTCGAGCCCGTCTTGAATGTCACTGAGGCGCGATTCTAATCGATTGATGTTCTCCTTGTACCGTTGTTTTTGCCCTTCGGCATCGGTAGGGCGACCGCCAAATTCCTCCATCAACTCCTGGCGTTTACTCTCCTCTTTCCGGATCTCGTTTCGGAGGCGTTGAATTTCGCCCATCACTCCACCTGGGATGCGTTTCGGAGAGGTAGCGCTATTCAGGGTGTTGATTCGCTGACGTAGCGAATGGATTTGATCAGTGAGCGAATCTTCCGATTCAACGTCTTCACCGCCATTCGCATGTACCTCGGGAACAGCATCGACGTGTTCCTCACCACAAATGGGACAACGCCCATCCAGTGCCTCCTGCTGAAGCTCTTGGACAATCTCTTGCTTGTGTACTGATGACCGGAGTTCGGTCAGGTCATCGGCACGTTCCTGCAAGTCGTCGACGATGTCGTCGATCGTGTCTTCGAGGATGGCATATGGAAGTTGAGTCCATGCATCGCGGAGCTCGTCGAGTTCGCTCGCTTTATTGGCCTTCTGTTGCGCGATGTTATCTTCTCGAGACTGGAGTTGTTGGGCGAGTTCGTCGTCATATTTTTCGAGCTCCTCACGCGTTTCCTCGAGAGTTCTCTTCTTGTTTCCACGCTCGTCACGGAGCTCATCCCGCTCTTTTTCCAACTCGGTGATCTCGTCGCGAATCTTCTTGTATTCCTGGTTGAGCTCCTCACGCTCACTCTTCTCCTCGCGTGCTCGCTCCAGTTCTGGGTCGTACTTGTTGTCGATGACGTACTCCAAGTCTTCCTTGGCGTGGATGATGGCTTGGTGCTTGAGGATAGTCTCGATATCCTCCTTGACCTTTCGACCCGTTTCGTCATCGATGAGCTTGCGAATGCGCTCGCCGTCGAGGAAGAAGAAATCCTTCAGCTGCTCCGGTAGAAGTTCATTGATCTCATCTTGTGCTCGTTCCCCCTCGTATCTGTTTTCACCGTCTATGACTAGCTTGAGGTCTTCATAGGCACGCTCGAGGTCGGGATTGAATGTGGAGATTTCGCGCCGCAGGAGATGATCGATGTTGTCTTCGGTGAACTTTATTTCGACAAACAACTCGCGTTCGTCTTCCTCTCGTGCAGTTGCATTCCAATTTTGGCGGAAGTTGTCGTACTCGGAGTCTCCGTATAGTCCCCATTGAATTGCTTTGTGGAAGCTGGTTTTCCCAGCGCCTTGGGGGCCTTCGATGATATGGATTTGACCGTCTGAGAGGGTAAAATCGACTTCTAGGTCTCGATATGGGCGGAAATTCCGCACTTTAACGCGCTCAAATTTCATTCGTGTTAGTCTCGGTCGTTAAGATATTCGTTAATGAAGTTGTCCATGTGGCGCTTTTTATTTTGGCGTGTGCCGTGGTGTACACGTGGGTTTTCCCACTCTAGGATCTTCGTAACCAACTCGCGCTCGTGGGCGTCGTCAATTTCCTCTTGGACTATTTCTCGTAAGTCCCTATCGAGAGTCATTCGTATACAGCAACCTGATTGCGGAGTCTTATAATATCTAGGTCATTTTGCTCTCGGTTCCATGCGGCCTCGTTCATTCGCTCAACCCGAAGTAATTCCTTATTGATCAGGTTAACTTCGGCAGTGCTCAAGTCCGCGTGTTGGAATTCAATCTCTGCCTGGGCGACAGGTAGTGTGATGAAGTCGTGTATTTGCGCACGGGTCTCCTCCTCAGCTTTCCGTAGCACTCGTCCCCGTCGCTGAACGGCCTCTCGTTCCGACATTGAGTTTGCGACCAACACTGCCGAGTCGCATTCTGGAACGTCGATTCCCTCGTTGAGAACGTCGATGGAGACAAGCGTGTCGAGGAACCCGTCTTCGAAGTCGGACATGAAACCATCCCGCTCATCGGACGAGAGAGACCCAAAGAACAGCCCAATGTTGCGTGCCGAGGATTCGTCGATGACGGATTTTACCCTACGAGCATGGTCTCGAGTGTTGCAGAACACCAACGTCTTGTCTCCCAACCCTTCGATAACATCAGCGGTCACCACGTCTTTCGCTTGGCACTCTTTCAGCACACGAGCTCGCTCCATGATTGCACCGCGCAGCGGTGGGTTTCGATCAGCCACCTCTGTAATGGGGTCGTTCTCGGAGCTCCGGTATCGCAGGTATTTCTGAGCAATATCCTTCGACAATTCGTTGTACTCCTCACGCTCAACTGGGTTTAGCGTCACAACGTGGACATGGTACTCGTACTCGCTGAGTACACCATAGTGTTCAATGGCATCCTCAAGCGTGATGGTGTCGACGACATCACCGAAATATCGCTCGATGAATTCGTCGCCGTCGTCACCGCGCTCTGGTGTTGCACTCAACCCGATCCGACCGCCGGTCGGTTGAAACTGATCGAGCACTGCTCTCCTGCGTTCTGAACCCACATTGTGCACCTCGTCGGCGATGAGAATCTGCTCCGACGGGTGTGTTCGAGAGCCGACCATCTCGAATATTTTTTCCATCGTATCCGGATACATGGTTGAGACAACGACCAACGGCGCATCCCGGTCGGAGAGTAGCATATCGTAGAGATTCTTCGACCAGTCCTCGTCTCCAGTGCACTCAATCACAACCGAATTAGGGAAGAACTGCCCGACGTTATCGGATGAAGCCCATTGTTTGACTAAATCAGTAGTTGGAGCGAGAATGACGATAACAGAGTCATCCGTGGCGACCTCTGAAGCAGAAAACAGGGACGTCCAGGTCTTCCCGGTGCCAGTTGCGTGCTCTAGGAGAATTCGGCAGCCATTTTCGAGGAACAGGTCAATAGCATCTTGTTGGTACGGACGTGGTGTTGGGCCTTCGTCCTGTTTCTGGGCTGCACTTGTAATCTCATCCCAATCGGGTTCGTATCTGGGCTTGTACTCCAAAATATTCGATTCAACGGCTTCAGGAAATTCGAAGATTCGGGCGCCAACAGCACGATCGTCCCACAATGACCCGAACTCGCTCTGGTGACTTTCGACCTTGGCGGCTTCATCCCAGTCCTCCGTCGGGTGGGTAACCCAGCTTCTGTTCAGGTCGAGAGACTCTCGGTTTCTCTGAAGGGCCTTGAACGACTCATTTGGCGACCCCACAACTGAGATGCTTGTGTTGTCATCCGAGAATATCGCGACTTTCTGGTGCCACTGACCATAGTCGCTACTTCGTGGCCGTTGGTTCTCATCGACGATTGCACCGACCTTGATGTCCAAGATATCGTTGGCAATCAACCACGCCAACGCCTCCAATACTTCTTCGGAGCTACCGTTCTCTACCTCCTCCCAGTCGATCTTGTCGACCAACACGTCGTCTGTCTTACCGCGTTCAATCGCCTCAATGTCGGACGGAAATAGTTCTATCCCGGTGATTAGCCGAATCTTCCCGTCGTTGTCGATGAACTGCTTCAAACCCTCCGAGAATATAGAAAGCACTGAGGATGAGAAATCGCCTGTAATGCGATCGTAGGCGGTGCTGCGTTGGAGGGCAGGGATGAAGAACTCTCGTAGATGGTCGGTACTGCCGGGATAGTACCCGTCCCACTGATAGTCACGGAGAGACACTTTCATCGGAAATCGACACGTCGCCTATTGAATCCTTTCCACAGACGGCTGCACACGTGACACTTCTTCTTTATGGCTGTTCAGAATCTGACCCAGGTACTCATCGATCCAACCCCTCACTGTGGTCTCGTCTTTGTCCTCCGCCTGAGCAGCCTTACACAATTAGTCGAACAATTCAGCTAACCGGGCTTCAACCAGCACGTCATTTAGATGCTGTTTGAGAAGCTATTCGTAGTCCGTGTGGCTACCGTTTTTCGGGAGAGATTACTATTCTCACTTGCATGAACATACCACCATTCAGGCAACATACACTGATTGCTTTGAGGTTCAGGTTCGTAGCATTCATCTGGATACTTTGGTAGCTTCTCCAATTCACCCGCCAATTTACCAGGCCACTCAACCTCCTCTGGAAGCTCTTTTGTTAACATATATGTGAGGCCTCCAACATCCACTGGCGCACTCGGTATCCTGGGGGAATCTAGAACCTCTATATCAACTATCTCCTCATTTTGAATGGCATATTGTTGTTCCAGAACGTCTAACTCGATTGATTCTGGGTCGTACTGCACATGGAATATCGGATGTCCATCGTCGGGTGGGAACTCAAAATCAAAATGATATCCATTCTTTATTTCGGCAGGGAATAATCCTGTACTCGGGTTGCGACCGTCTAACACTTTCAAATAGACAACCCTCATTGTGGACTTGGAAGTCTGATAAACGATTCCGTCATCAGTTTCTCGTCCAACGATAGTTTGTTCAAATACTGCCCCAATATGCAATTTCTGAACTTCTAATCCATCATCTGAAGGATATGGGATTCCTGTAAATTGGAACATCGCCCCTGGTGGGCTCTCTACTTCTAATCCTTCCTCACTCTTGTTAATATCTATCAAAAGGTCAGGGTCGTTACTCACAGAGACGTTCAAAACATTCTTCAGTTGGTTACAAAAGCTATTGAATTTAGAGAATACCTCTCCCTGGTGATCTCCACCTAGCTGCTTGAACTCTAAGTCTCTGTCAGCCATTGTCACCTACTGCATCCACGGGTTATACTCCGCATGCTTGGCCACACTTATCCGCGATCGAGTAGCCCCCATGGGCAACCAACCACCACCATCTTTTGAATGTTCCTTACATACCGGTTTTTGAATCATCACTCCATAATACCTTGCCTCATGATCACCACCCATCTCCTCATCGTGACATTTAGAGGTATTAATTGGGTCGCAGTCAAGACGCTTAAATAATTCTGGCCCATCTGGAATTCCACTATCCTCAGCAGTCATGTGGTTCGCCCGAATTTGATCTATTTGTGGCTTCCACCACCATTGACCCATCTCTGAAAATGGGCCCTCATACAATGCGTCGCTAAATGGCTCCTGATACTGCTTGTCATCCTCAAATGCTTCGTAATCCACGTTGAGATAAGCAGCTGTGGCGACCGGATTCAATAAGCCACCTGGGAACTCCAAGAGTTCATTATAGATCCAATATCCGAGCAACGTGGTGAATTGACGGTCTTTCTCAGCTTCAGACATCCCGTCAATCTGTCCAACTATTGTTCTCGGATTCCCCCATTTGTATTGATCCATCTGCGACCTGACTGCTTCGTCCGCACACAAGATTTCAGCAATTGGATGTTGCTGTTCAGCCCCCTTTAACGAGAGGTACTTTGTCCGAATTTCTCGAAATGCCCGCGCAATATTAGCTGCATCTGCCGCTAACCGCTCGTAATCACGACTTGGGTCAAGTTTGACAACATCTTCTTCATATTCTTCGATACGTCGTTTCGTTTCGTCCTCTGAAGTCCGTTCTCGGTGATAGATACATAATGGAATATTCTTTTCATCACATACCTCACGGACATCCTGTTGTCGAACACCGTGATCAGTATCCTCGGTCAGATCTTCATCTAATATAACTAAAAGTGGAGATTCTGTATCACCTAATTCTTCCCTTAATGGCTCTATCACATCAAATGTCTCGAACTCAGGGCCTGGGTCAAAACCTTCGATATTCAAGTCTTCTCCGACTGTCTCTTCTTCCCAAGCCTCCTGAAACTTCTCAGAACGCTCTGGTCTATCCTCGAATAAAACGACTCGTTGCGTGTTGAGTGTCATCTAGGATACCGTACTTCGAACGCCGTTTCATATGGCTCTGGTGGTTCTACCAGTTCAATTTCGCCACCCTGTGTCCCCACAACATTCTTCACAATATACAAACCAAGTCCAGCACCAATACTGCCTGGGCCTTCTACATTTGTCGTCGAGTATAGCGGATCAAACATTTTATCCTTCTCGTCCTCGCTAATTCCGCTTCCATTGTCGATAACTCGGAGTTTATGATAATCAGGTGTGTTCTCGGCCTCGAACCTGATCTTGTTCCCCTCTTCCGGGGCAGCATCTTCAGAAACAGCCTTAATTGCATTAGTGAAAAGGTTTGTCACTACTCCAGAATATACAGCGACATTCATCGTCGGCCCCTCTAACGAAAAATCAATTGTGTTTTCAACCGTAATTGAACGCCGCTTAGTGTAAGACTCAAACCGATTCACGACGTGTTTGACTTGCATCTTCGGATTGAGTTCCTCAGTCTCATCCCCCTCTGACAGACCCTTCATGAAGTTCTCAGCATACCCCAAATGCTGTTTATAGTCCTCTATTGTAGATTCCGTCTTCTCAACCACCTCCTGCGTCTTCTCATCTCGTTCTTCAGTTGGTATCGATTTCCAGTGCCGAACCAGTTCCTGAGCGTTGTCCAAAATCATTGATGACTCATGGCTCATAAACGCGGATACTGCTCCGAGTAAGTTCATCGACTCGATGGCTTTTCGCGCCTCACGCTCAGCTTCTACTGACTCCTCTGCTTGCTCTTTCAGATCTTCGACTTCTCCAACTAGCTCTTCTTTCTCTGAAGGATCAACACTTGACGAGGACTGGATTATATCCAACGTCGACTTAGCTACTTTGTCAAGCTTCGATCGACTCCGATTCGCTTTCTCGATTCTTTCCTTTCGCTCAGCCTGTTTATGGATAATTCCTACTCCTTCGAGTGCACCGCGCACGATAGCTTGGAGCTGATAGAAGGCAGCATTTTTGATGAATCCTTGTCGATCCATTGCTGGTACTAGCCGATCTATTTCGTCCTCTTCAGCCCCTTCTCCAGGTCGGTAACTGGATACTTCCACAGATCCCAAGAGTTGGTTCTTCCGCGGTAGACTCAGCTGGGCACTAACAATATCAATATTCAATTCTCCGCTTGGGAACAACACTTCTGTAATTGGAGAACGCCAATTTCGTTCACGTCGAGCATGGGATTCAGAAAGGTTCAGCCAGTCATTCCCTTGGTCACCATACGGAGGCATGCGGAACCCTTTATCCATCACTCGCACACCTCCGTTCTCTCGAAGCCATGTTCGAACTTGACGACCGTCTATTGTTTTCATCCCTCTAAATTGGCCTGACGACTGGTCGAAATAGCGAATTTCGCCGTCTAGTTCACCAACATTGTTCTCATCCAGCTCATAGGTATACTCAGAGGCCCCTTCAAATGACTCAGCTTGATGCTTGTACCGGTAAGTGAGGGTATTCCCATCAAGATTGATTTCGGCAACAGCAGTCCATCGATCATAAATCTCTTTGGCTGGACTCTCAGTGACATCCCCCTTACCAGGTGGAGCGAAATACACTGAAAAGCCAGGGTCTTCTCCAGATTCAGAAGCTACATTTGATGGCTCTGGCTCATAAGGTGCTGACACGATATCCAAGACACCATTTGAAACTTCCTCAAGGCCCGATTGCGACCAATCATCTCGTAACGCAGATATCTGGAGACGAGTTCCTTCATCAGATTCGTCAACATCGTCAAATAGACGGTATTCAATTTCCATCTCACTGAGCCCGGAACCACTTTCAAACTCACGCCAATCGAAGTTTGCTACTAACCGACGATGTTCGCCAGCGTTAGGATCGTATGCGACCGATTCTAACTTTAGTTCCAACCCTAAGTTACGAACTGCGAATCGACCAACGCCTTTGGAGCCCGTGACCTCGCGATTGTACTTCCGACTGGTGGGCTTTTTACTTCTGTTAGATGTCGCGATCGTCATCCAGTGATCACGGAATTCTTGTTCAGTCATCCCATGACCATCGTCTTTCACGACAAGGGTTTTACCACTATCAGCTAGCCAAATATTGCACTTTGTTGCATCTGCATCATACGCATTCTTAATGAGTTCGGCAAGCGCCACTTTACGCGAGGCTATCAGCCGCTCTCCGAGTTCAGACAACAACTGGCTATCACTCGAAAATCGAACAACCTCACGGTCGATTGGCTCAACTTGGGACACTGCTAATACTTTGTATTTTGAGAGGAACAGCATAAAGCTTCTCGGCTACGTCGCTCAATAACGTTCTTTGGTACATCCTCGTTGCAGGCCAACTGACGATAGTTAGTAACGGCTCTGCTTCTGCATCAACTCAATTAGAGAAACACGACTTCTGGGACGCTGAGTTCCTTGTCGATCAGATTAGCTATCGGACTGTTCTCGTTCAAGTAGGTTTGCGCGGTTAGGTCAACCACCTGATCGAAAGCTCATTAAGGAGTGTACCTCGAAATGCGTTGATCACTTCGATAATTCCTGGGCCAATAGTCACGCACACGCGGATAAATCAGTACCTGCCAAAGACGGCATTAAGCTCTCAGTGGAAAGAAAACCCATCGAGGAGACTGCGAATTAGATAATGACGTTCGTTTCTTATTGAATTCAATCCACAGACGACTGCACACGTGACACTTCTTCTTTATGACTGTTCAGTATCTGGCTCAGGTACTCATCAATCTCAGCCATTACTGTGGTCTCGTCTTCGTCCTCCGTCCGAGCAGCCTTACACAATTGGTCGAATAATTCAGCTAATTGGGACACCTGTGTGTTGGTTAGTTCGTTCGGGTCGATGACTGGAATCTGCTTAAGCTCATTCGGCTCGATTTTTTGCAAGCCCTGCGCGTACGTCCGGCCACTCTGTGCCACGATCTGGTCAACAATATTGCTGTTGAGATACGCACAAATCGCACGTATTTGTCGGTCTGAGTAATCTTCGAAATAGATACTGTGGAGGTTATTGAGGTTCCGAGCGTCGGTTTTGTTGTGGATGAATCGAAATCCACTCTGAGTCATGTATGTTGCCCAAACGTCAGCGGGCTCACGGCGGTCTACACGGTACCAGACCGCTCTAGATTGGGCAAGGTAACTCTCGTCTGCTCCCTGTTTGAGGCCAGATTTCAGATACTCACGTACGCCGTCTCCACCGAGTGAACTCGTCTCGCCATTGACGTGGTACAACAACCACGTTTCTTTGTTCTTTTTTCGCCACTCGTCGAAATCCAGTTGTGTACAGTCATAGTGTTCTACGCTGGTTGCATTACGGATGAGCGGAGAGAGATATTGATCGTCGATGTCCCACTTTTCAACCTGTTTGTCAGTCAGACAGAAGTAATCATTATTCCCTGTAGCAATGCCGCGCTTTAGACTGCCGATATCACTGAGTGGTTTGAGATCTGGGAAGCGTGTGACAGGATCTGGATCGAAGTACTTTGTCCACTTCTCATCTGGGTCTAGCTGACCCTGTTCGGTGACCCAGACGGTTCCGAAGTCGCATTCTGATGCGCCTGTTTCGATTACGTTCACAAGGTCATCTGCGTCCGGCCATTTGTCAAGTTCGATGAAGCGTGTGTGGTTCTTCTCATTGGGGTTGTCCTGACGTTCGAGCAGGGTAATACAAGATGTGGTGTGGACATCCTCGAAAGTGAGTGAGTCGTGGTCGTGGAGGATGACAGCGTTGATATTGAAATTGTCCAGAAGATACTCCTTGAGCGGGGTGCCGTAGTTCGTCTCGAGAAACTCTGACGGTGTTAGGAATGCCATTCGTCCCCCTTGCTTCAGGAATTGTGTTGCGTGGATGTAGAAGTAGAGATACATGGGCGACTGCCCTGACAGTGAGAGACCGCCAGCTTCCTCTTGGACTTTCTTTTTAATCCAGGCCTTGTCTTCTTGACTCAGTTCGTGGTGGCGAGAGTATGGAGGGTTAGAGACAAGCGAATCCATTTTCTCAGGTACTGACGGAGAGGGCTTGCTAATGTGTCCTTTCGATTCGGGCAAGTCGATTTCGAGAAAGTCGCGATGGTAGAAATTCGGAGTTCCATCTCCGTTGATGAGTTTGATTGCGGTAGTAGACATCACCACTGCAAGCGGATTGACGTCCACACCATACATCTCGCGAACACTGCTTTTGCCACAGTGGCTTTGTTTCCGTTTATACGCTCTCGCTGTCAGTGCGCCTGCACCCATTCCGGGGTCAAATACGGTGTCATCAGCACTGGTTATTGCCCAGTTGGATAGCACCTCGGCGACGTGTTCTGGTGTGCGAAACTGGCCGAGCTTCCGTCGGGATTCCTGTAGGATGATAGATTCAAACAACCATCCGATTGTTTCGGCTGGATCGTCTGCATCGACGAGCAGTTGACGTAGTTCGATAATCTCTCGTAGTGTATCTGTATCAGCGGTGAATGCTACCTCGTCGAGGATGCACTCTTTGAACGCGTTATTGCCGATGATGGATTTTGCCTCCGCAAAACACTCGCGAATGTCGTTGTCTTCGTTGAGGCTTTTTAATTCATAGCCGTCAAGTCGGTATTGGGAGTAGAGTGTGCTTTTAAGCAGGACGTTGAATGCAGCTTGGCGCGCAACGGTCAATAGCGGTTTTTCCGTTCGGTCGAGACCATGATATGATGTCCAGTCATTGAGGCGAGCCTCAATGTCGCTGTCTGCTGGTTCGAATTGAGCATAGATAGCGTCTCCACCTTGGAAAATGGCATCTATTAGCGTCGATTCCTCAGACATTTGTTTATATATGTGATTGTGAAGTACACGGGAGTTTTTATAGTTATTCACCAGCGTCGGGTGCCGATTAGTAGTTGTCGACGTGACTAAGACATTGATGATTGGAACTTGCCGTGCCACAGTTTAACGTGGTCGCCATCACACTCACACCTCACAGCGACAAGTCACAGTCACGCATCACACCCACACCCCTATACACGTTTTTAACATTTTGAGCCCATATCTCACTATGACCGGGATGACCGAGAAAGAAGCTCGTGAAATTATGGAAGAGTCCATCGAAATGGGTGATACCGGGGCTGTCACGACGGTTGACGGGGTGTGCAGTCGTTGTGGTACAGATGCAGCGTGGTGCGACCCAGAGACTGACGAACTGTTCTGCTCGGATCATGCAACGGAGCAATTCACCGGTCGACATGGCTGACATCGGCCCCTGGCAAGTGTCGATAGTGATGATTGGGGTGTCGATGATACTGTTCGGAACATCAGGACTGATTGGTTTCGTGACTCCTTCCTCTCGCGTCGGTGCTGCTTTGCTGGTTGCGGCGGTTATTCTTGCGTTCGTATTGGGGCGAGCGTCCGCCAATCTCTGGTAATTCCCGAAGCGGAAGACCGCCTCTCATCGGAGTGGTAAGACAGTCAGTTCTCGTCGTCCGGCGTACGCGGCTCCCGGTCTGGAGGCAACTCAACGCCCTCCAATTCTTCCTCCTTGTCATAGCCTCCGTAGCGCTCAGAGTCAGGGCGGCACCGATACGCCTTTGGTAAAATCACTTCGTCGGGGCTGACAAGCGGTTCGAACACCACACCATCCGATTTCAGACGCGCGTAATCGCCACCGACAGCAATCACGCCCAGTTCGATTAGCCATTCCAACGTGCGCTCAGGAATTGATTCCACCGGCACATCCTCCTCTGCTAACTGCTGAATGAGATTGACATCCGCGATCGTCATATGGTCGATTTGTTCGACTCGAAGCGTCAGGATATCGGGGTCTCCGTCTTTGATGCCGTCCACAACGTCTTCCTTCCCAGCCATATCTCGACGTTTCGTAGCGTCGATGCCTTCTTGGAGTTCGTTGTGGGGATTGTCCCTGTTGGTCATGCCTATGGATAGGGTTTTATCGCACAAGACTTCCACGGGCACGAAAAACAGAGACAGTCGTCGCGCTCGCCGAGGTCTGCAAGGCTACGCCTCGTTGGGGGTTGCTTCACATGGTTCTATAGGGGAGACGAATCCTACAGCCGATTTAGCCGGCTAGTACTCGCCGTTCACCGGTGGTCGTTGCACGCACCTCGTTTCGCCACTGCCAGAGAAACACCGTGGTCGAAATGTGGACTCCGTTCTCGAAATGGAACCGTACACCTCGCTTCATCATTGAACAGGACACAGCCCCAATTCATACGCACACATCACAGTCACGTGTGACTCCATCAAGTCACAGTCTCGGTTCACTGCCACACCTCACACTTCCAGATCACAGTCTCACGTCACTGGCCAACGTCGCGCGCGATACCACTACGCGACCGCCACCGCTGCTGGGCGAGATAGTCTCGGTGGATTCACACCACCAATAATTCACAACGCTATCTGGTGGACTCTAATATTGTACAATTCTTCCTAGGTCATCTTCGAATCTCTCTTCTCGGTTCGGTTACCGGGAACGACGACTGTTCAGGTGATTCTAATCCCGTGAGCCCAAATCACCACTAAACCACTATTGGAATTCCAGATCCATTGACCGCCCCACCGGAACAAATACTAGTATCGACGATTGCCTTCCTGTATGGCTGAATTATTCGTTTTTACTATACTTGCTGCGGTTGTGACATTCTACTCTGTCCTGCCAAGTCACCGTCAGTTGCGAATCCAATTTGCCTTCCCTTCATCAATGAAGTGGGTATTCGGAGCAAGTGGCGTTGGGATCATATTGCTCTACATTGTTGATCTTTACTTAGAAACAGCATCTCCCGCATTCTCTTGGTACTGTGATTCTTTCTGCCTCCCGGCAAGATTTTGGGTTGGTGGCACTCAAGTTGCAATCGTAACGACACTTTCAGTATACACTGCTACAATATTTTTGCGGAAGTCAGTTCCCGTTCACAACGATAGTGCGCTTGAAACTCGAATTCGCAATCTTTTCGCAACTCAGCAGTTCAATACACTTTCTTCGTTGTTAGAGGACAACTACACACAACTCCTATCGAAAGAGACCGAATCTCGGCCCTTGCATAGTCGTGAGGCGGCAAAAGAAGTGCTGACTGCGAAGAATTTCATGGAACACCACAGTGAGCTGAATCCTTCTCTGACAACTCAGATAATTATAGATTCTAACTCCACGCTAAACCGGGAAGTGTTTGCTCGTGAATACCTGAAAGCCCTTCACAAAGACCCGATGAGTCTTCTCTATCACGAGGTTGAAGGGATAGATGGGAGGCATGGAAACCGAAAGATTCCGGACTCAAGTCAGTTGTTGTACTCTCTCTTTGATGACGTCAATATCGCTGTTGAATTGCAGATTTGGAATCCAATTCGCGAGAGTACCAAATCGTTCCTCCGTACTCAGGCTGAACGACTGAATGATGAGTACATTGGCCGTCCGGAAGATTTCTCACTTAACGGGCCAGACCAACCGTCGCATGATCCAATCCTTGTCGGTATCGAACTCTTCGATTTATTCGCATCTCAGGCTCTCCGGCAAGGAACTTCACGTCACATTTTCCTGCATTTTCTGGCGGAGGTTGTTGAAGAGATTTGTTCAAATTTCCAACTTGGGACATCTGCTGACCCGACGGAGGAGTTTCCAAATGCATATGGCTACTTGTTGAAGCACACAATCGCTGTCTATCGAGGTCTAGTCACTTTACCTGCCCAACCTAATCCAGGAATCCAGATGGGAATCAGGCGGGTGAATACCGAGCACGAACAGGACGTATTGAAGAACGGAGTGTGGAGTTTTGTGCGTGCTCAGAAAGCGATTCTGCTCACAGACACGATCCCGGATCAATTCAAAAACGACGTAGTGAGGAACCTTGTCTTAGCGTATATTGAATTAGGGAAAACACCCCACAGGGATAGTCAGATGTATTTTGCAACTCTACATAAGCATATCCTCAGTGACGGTATGAATGGTAGCGCACCGAGTGATGAGTATATGGAATTCCTCCAAGAACTAAACACACAAATCCGTCGCTTAGACCAAGGGAGGTTTGCTCTATCCCCAGATGCAGAACTTTATCGACGCCTCTCTGCCGATATTGAGTCAGTACTCAGGACGAATCAACATCCGTAAGTCGATTTGGAGGCCAGAACCCCGGGAGTTTGAAGATTTCGTCGATTCGGTGTTGAGGAGTGCTCAAAGGTATGGGCATCGGCAAGAGCTGCAAATTAGGAAATCTGGCTTGTTGAGACAGTAATCACTTTGAAAGCACACCTCAGCTTAACAACCACCAGCATCGTCTTCGACGAAGCCGGGGTCAGAACTGCATCCACAACCACAGTTCGCAGTCTTAGGTCACCAATCTCGAGGTACCGCCTATCTCGGTTAGTAAAGGGCAGCAACGTCCTCTAAAAAGAGAATTTGCTCCGACCTACACGACGGAGGGCATCAAATGTCGAAGTTCCAGATGTTGGGGCAGGCGTTCGCTAGTGTCTCCGTTCGCTTGTCAATCTCGCTGGCGCCCCATTCATCATGCTCGCACACAACCTTCGTCATTTCGTAGTCCGAAGACGCGTACTCCTTCTTTTTTTGGTCAAATGGATTGTCCTGCGCACGGGCGTTCACGCGCTCATCAAGAATAGTGAGGTTACCAATCTTGTCCGAGTATTCCTCGAATTCTTCCGGTGACATATTTAGATAAGCCGGCCACGTGCTGTACTTTTTCGCCGAGAATGCCTTCCGCGGTGCGATGTGTTCGATGTCGATTGTGCTGGGGTCGACTCGCTTGTTTCCAGACGAGTAGTACTCGTTTTCCATCCGAGTGAGGATGTACCTGGTTCGGGCGTTCCGGGTGAAGCTCTCAGTGCGGATGGCTAGCCGCACCTCGGGGTCATCGGGAGCAATGGAAGATAGACGCTCCCGAAGTCGTTCGATTGGTTCGGGGTCGTTGAAGATTGTGGAGCAGAGAGTGGCGTGGATCTCGTCCACGTCCGTCCCAGTTTGTTGCCCGGTCATCCGCCAGCGGAACACGAACGATTCAAGAATCTTCAACGCCCGCATCAGGCGGTTGGGGTTGTCAATCTCGGTGAACAAGCGGAGAAGGAGTGTCCGTTCCTGCGTGATACCGAGCGTGTTCAGGTTCTCGAGCTTCTGGTTGATGGCACGGTTACCCTTTTGGCCGAAAAGGTCGGTGTCAGCCTGAACGATGTCAACGTATAGGGACGCCTTCTCCTTCATATCGGCTACATAGTCTTCGACGGTGGTGTTGGATGCCGGAATCTCCTTGTCGAGAACCTCGCAAAAGCGGTCGTATAGCTTGTAACTGGAAATTGGGTCGGTTACGTCTGGTTCTTCAGTTGACATAATGTAGTGCCTGAAGAATCGTCCATGTTTCGTCAATTCTGGTTTGATGATCTTGATTATGTCTTCCCAGTCCCTCCGCACCAGTTCGTAGTTGATCTTCTGACGTGGTGCCTCGTGGGCAGTTTTGAACAGGTAGTTCTTCATGAGGTCGACCGCACTCAGTTCCAGTCCCCGGTTGTTCAGGGTCTCAAAGAGCTTGAACGCAGATCCCTCACTGTCGCACTCGATGGTGACCAGGGTCATCGAGTTCACGAGCCGCTTCCGAATCTCGTTCACCTCTTCAACTCCTTTGGTGGCGATCTTCTCGTGGAAAAACTCTGCCGACTCAACGAGTTGGCTGTCATCGTTCGCCGGTAATCGCCCGTTCAGCAGCTGCGTGTACTCCTCATCGTCGAACGTACTCATCGTGAGATTCGGCTGCTCGACGAAGTCCTCGTCCTCCTCCCACAGGTAGTTGCGGTCGATTCCCTCGGCTGGGTCTGATTCGGTATCGAGTTTGTCAGCATCTTTCCGCAATCTCTGTCGGATAATGCAGAGGAGCACAGAAATCGTCGCCAGTCGCTGTTGCCCGTCCACGATTTGGAGAACCGCGAGTTCGTCGAGGCCCTTGTCCTCCTTCACGACGACGATAGAACCGAGGAAGTGAGTCTCTACTTCACCCTCGTTCACCGACATCAGGTCGTTCCAGAAAGCCTCTAACTGGTCTTCCTGCCAAGCATATGCACGCTGGTATTCAGGGACTTGAAATCGGTGCTTGTCACGGGAAAGAACAGAACTTACTGTATCCTCAATGGCGGTGATGTTCAGACCTTTAGATGACATTATATTGCTACCAACATAGACCAACATAGAAAAGATTACTCAAGAGTACGACGTTTTCAGCTCGGGTTTTAATGTTTCGGACAATCAGAAAGACGGATTTCGGGCCGAGACTGGCCATCAAACCGAGTCGACAACCTTGAGCCGAATAGTTAGCCTTCCTGGCTTCGCTTGTTTGTGCATACCCCGTTTATTGGGTGGAACAAACCTCAATAGAACCCGATCCCCGAGATTACAAGTGATAGTGTCGCTCCCACTTTGTGCTAGCCGGATAGCCCGATCTGCCAGTAGGCAATGCTGTGTACTCCGTCGTGTTTTTGTCCCGTCGGAAAACGCTCTCCATACCGTTTTCTGGCTAACTTCGGAGAGGAGAGTTATGAGAATAGGGATAGTGCTCGTGATTAATCTGTTTCGGGGGGGAGAGCGTTGATAGCTGTGTGGCGCTGGGTTTGGTCGCAGTTTTGGTTTTTAGGTCGTTTAGAAGCTTGAACTGTGAATTTTGATTCGAAGAACGACTGCTCCAAGAGCTGCACCGGCATAGATAATCCAGTCAGTGAGCCCAATGAAGTCCGTCTGAGAGAGCATCGGGAGTGCCAAGAAAACGCCGATGACGAACCCTGCGAGATAGCCAAAAGACCAGTATCTTGACGCATCAACGGTCATTACGATGCTGACAATCGAGACAACGATAATGCCAGAAAACAGTCCTCGAGGAAGCAAACCAGCCTCGACGAGACGGGGGACAACTTCTCCGATGAAAACTGCTACAACCAGTGCCCCGACGACCATTGAGATACCCCGGTCGTACCCGTGTTCGATTCCAGGCATATGTCAGACGAAGAAACAGGGGTGAATAAGTGTGTTTCCTGTAGTACCTGTGAAGACCCGACCGCTACGCTGACCCCTCACGGACGCACATTCATTACCAGAAAACAATCCAGTTCTCAAGTACACTAACAGCTACTCATCATCGCCAGGGTAAACAATCGGTTCGATCACGACGACTTCGTGCTTGGAAGAAACCATGCCACTCTCGACCTGGCCACGTCAAGCTCAGTCAACCACTCCAACTTCCTCTCTGAGATTTCACTAGCCGGGATGTTTTCCCGGTTCAGTCGCTCAATCAACAACAATTCGTCCTCCCCGATGTGATCAATCTGACTCCGTCGCAACACCAGCACATCAGTCCATCCGCGCGGTTCAACGCAGATGAAAATTCATCTATCGTCATTAACGGCAGTGTACACCTTCTAACGACAATAACAACCGGGTCGAGCCTGCGACGTAACAGGCTTGCAAGTAATCCCTGGATGCTCAATCTTCGAAAGAGGCAATGACTGACCTCGAACCACCCTTTTGATGACCGGCTAGCAACTCAGTTCAAACAAATTTGATCAATTGGTAGGCTTTCTGGGAGAGAATTGAGCTTCTCTCGAATCGATTCGTCCATGTGTATTGTGATTCTTTCTTTACCGTCACTCTGGTTGTCATCTCCATGGGAGTGGAGTAGTTTGGTTGTGTACTCTATCTTCTCCGGATCAAACCATGTTTTATAGATAACAACTATTCTTGATTTGGAATTTGGTTTGATATCGTGGTTCTTGCCATTATTCCACGGTGTATATTGACCAGACCGACTTGACCAAGAATTATCTTGATGATTATCATAAGAAAACCCATCTGATGCGGTTACTGCCAAGTGATTATATCCAAAGAAATTCCACTCGTAATCTGTTTTGTTCCGGACATACATGCAGATTACAGTGTATTTCCTCTCTTCATGTATATTTTCATCACGGTCTTCAAACTCAATATATCGATTATCGAATCCAACCACCTCTATTTCCAAGCAGTCACCTTCACCAACGACAAAACTTTGTTCAGATTCTTTAGTATCTGGACTATCAGGCGATCGCTTTTGTTTTGGTGTTTGTACGCTGTCTCCCTCAGCATATGATTCCACGAGGTCAACGAGGCCCTCTCTTAGAACCAAGTTAGCCAAGGTATTGCCACCAATACATTTTATTTCCTCTTCCTCTGCGATCTCCCGTGCTTGTTTGGTAAATCCTCCTGTGCTAATCACTAATACTGTATCAACGCCATCTTTCCCACTAAGGCGTCCATACTTCTGCATTTCTGGCCCTGAAAGGGTAGAACCAGCACCATATCTTTTGGCTTGTATTAGAATAGTTTCCTCGTATGGAAAATCACGAGTAGCAACAATGTCAATTCCTTTGTCACCAACAGATGCTGTAACTTCCGTATTGTACCCTATGTATTCCCAGATGTCAGATATGAGCTGTTCAAAAGAATCAGGATCGATCAACCGAACCGTGGAGAGGACACTTTCGGGATCTATATTTTCCATGAATAATCCATCCAAGTATCTACAGATAGGGATTATGTTTTCAATAATATCTTGACACAGTTTCCTCAGGAAGTCTGTAATAAGTCACATGTCTTGAGTCGTAGTTGGCATAGATGTGGTGACCATTTGCCCTTGTAGCACGGTCTAATTCGGTTGTAATGCCCACATATCGCACCGGTGCTGATGCTAACCCCCACTCACAACGAGGCTAGACGATTGTCGTTGCTTTCCGGGCTAGCCGGCCAACCTGCGGTCGCCTGCGCGACGAGATTACGTTGTTGCGGGCGAGACGCCCGAGACACACCTTCTATATATACAATTCAGCAACCACGTCAGATGAGTCAAGCTAGTCATCACAACACCGCATCACAGTCACACATCACAATCACTTGAACTGCCGCAAACAGCACCCAGAGACGCCTAGTCCGCGGATTTATTGGTTCCCTCCGACTCTATAGAGTAGGTGAAGATGACTGGCAACACCCACAAGAGCGACGATGATACCGAAGAAGTAGCAGCCAATATCATCGAAGAGTCTGCTGAGATGGGTGACCGAGGTGCAGAGTCCCCACCAGAAGGTCAGACATGTGCCCGCTGCGAACGAGACGCAGTCCCCGGGCCAGGTGACGAGTGGTTCTGCGAGGAACACCAAAGAGAGTATTTCGAGGAACGACACAGCTAATCAACTCACTCTCAGTAACTACCGCCACGGATTCTTCATAAAGCTCCACCTGTGCTCCGACACGTCCGTCCCTGGGTGTGGATACTCACGATACTGCTCTAACGTCTCCGGGATTTTACCCAACGTGTCAGGGTTGCGATGGCGAACGCTGATCGCATGGCCCACATCAATTGGTTCCCTTCCCTGCCAGTCGTGTCTCTGTTTATAAGTGGAGAACAGTTCATTGACGACATCCCAATTCAGAGACTCTTCATCGAAGTGTTGTGGGCCGAGCCACGCGACGGAATAGTCCGCTGAGACGTAGTCATAGGTCACCTTCCGGAGATCCTTGTCCTTATTCCGGTACTGGACTTCGATGACGAGTCCCGTTCCAAAGTAGCGGTTCCTCGAATCGAACTCGAGAAGAACATCAGCTGTCCGACGGTTAGGCCCATCAGGGGTAAACGCCACTTCCACGTCTTCTTCGACACCACATCGGCAGGCTATCGACCCAAATTTCTCCTTCAGCGCTGCTAGCGCGAGTGCTTTACAACGGTGGTGAACATCAGACTCTCCAGCGTACTCACAGCCACCAACGATATCAACGTTCTCGTGGTAGAAGTGACGAGCGACGTTCTCTCCTTCGCGTGGATACATTGCTCCACCACACTCGGGACAACGCACAGCTTGACCATCCTCTACGACGGTCGGCGCAACAACCTCTCTATCTAAGATTGCACGAAATGGCATTTCCCACCAGTTATCCTATCCTACATCAGGTGTGACCGCAACAACTCTTCCGGCGATCCATCACTGACCATCTGCTCAACATCCTCTCGAACCCAACCAACCATCTTCGGATCAGTCTTCGATTGCATCAACTGCTCCGCGCCAATATTTCGCTCAGACGTGAATCCACCCATACTGACGAAATAGCACACCTTGCACGAAGCAGTCGCCATCGAGACCTTATCGTGAAACACGCTAATATCATCAGTACCAGTCGGCTTCCCACGCCACTTGTTCTCCAACAGTGTTGCGTCACCTACCAGTCTATGTAGCCACTGCGGAGCGTCTAAACACGCAACAAAAACATCAATTTCTCCTGTTGCGACCTCACGACCAATCACCACATCCACACCGGGCAACTGATTGAACAGTAACCCAACGAAGTAGTCGAAGTACCGACCTCTAGTTGCACTATCGTCGATTGACTCCAGCTCGTCGAACTTCGTCTGGAAATACTCTGGACTCAAGCTCTTCGCGGAATCTACGAAGGTCTCGAACTCCAGCTTGAGGTCAGAAAAAAATCGACGTCCTCCACGAACTCATACACAACCGACCAGTTCGTCTTCTCGCTCGGATTGAACTCCTCGCCACAAAAGCAGTGCATCGGCTCACTCGGTACGTCGCTACGCGAAGAATACGTCCCATGTTCTTGGTGGCAGTACGGGCACCGAACCTTCAGCTTCGCCTCAACCACACCTTCATCGCTAAGCTCACTAAGAAACACAAGTACTTGTGACTCATCGACCCCGGAACGCTTCGCTAGAGCCGACCGAGTGAATCGGGATTTCTCGGTCTTAAGTTCACTCAGGGACGTTTTCAAATCCCTGAAGTTTTTGTTGGGGATATCCTCCACTTTGTCTGAGAACATCATCGATGAGCTCCTCGATCTCGTTGAGTCGTCCTTCTCGTTCGTAGCTTCTGAACCAAATTTTGCTTTGGGGCCGATTCAGGTATAGCGCGAAGTCGCCGTCATTGAGCTTGACGTAACCTTTCGATATCTCGCCGCCCTCTTCATTAAGCTCCTGCTGCACTTGGCCGTCCTCAAGCAAATTCATGTACTCCCCAGTTTCATCTTTCTTCGAGGTGTACCGAACTGAGCTTGCTGTTCGACCGTTGCCTTCACTCACAATGACGTTTAGATTAACGTACTTCTCTATCTGATCGCTGAACTCGTCGACGAACGCTTGGTCGAAGCTTGGCTTGTAGAACACATCCTCGTTGTGGTAGTCTATCCCGACTGAAGACGCGATCTTCCTGCAAATTCTTCGAGCCAACGGAACCTCGGCAGTTCGTACATGCACCAGGTCGGTGTTTTTGTTGATGACAGCCACACACTCGTCCGGTTTCAGGTCACGTTGTGGTTTGCCTGTTGATGGATCGACTGTCTTCATCGATACATACCGGCCTAGAATGACGTACAACCGGTCATCGAATTCCTCGGAATCAACAAAGAACGGTTCGCCTTTCTGGTCTTGAACCTCCTCCGCTCGAGGGAACTCTCGGACGACGCTAGACGGTATGTTGTCGAATTCGTCGGAGATTCCCGTGAGAACAAAGAAGTTCAGGCTCTGTTTCCCTCCGAACCGGAATTGTTTCCGGAAGTCAGTGAAGTCATCCTCGTCGAGGACTTTAGCCACGTGTTCCTCAAGGTCGATGTCTCCGTTGGGTAGGTTTCTGTTGTGGTTTGTGAGGAAGGATCTGAGTGCCGTGTCTGCTATTTCTCGGTCTCGAATCCACTGCGTCCGTTTCTGGACGGTCTCCAGGGACATTGGTATGGTTTCGCTACTCTCTCCAGCACCCATTTTCTCATCCGTTGGGTGACACGACAGATAAAAGCACTCCCTCAAACGATCCAGATCCACACTTTCAAACCGAATGGCTCTGTTGAAACCCTCTGACCTTGACAGAACTGGTGTGACACAGACAGAGGGTGTGTGCAGCAATTTGGCGTCCTGAATATTACTCAAATATCCGCATTTGATACGGTCGCACGGACGCCGACATATGCCCCCAAGATGAGTCCGACGATTCCCCACACAAAGCCGGGGCCGACTGGAAATCCTGCCTCTCCTAGCAAGACCCAGAATAATCCACCGACGAAGAGTCCAAATAGGCTAAAAGCAATTGTGAGTGCGTCACGAGAGTCTATTGACATAATCCAGACTACAACCTTATCAGATTAAATTGTTCGCTGAATTTTCACTTATCGTTCCGACGTATCAGTTTGACCGACTTGCGCTCTCTATTCAGCACGACCGTTGAAACTTATCCAAGTGGTGTCAGAAAACACGTTTTGAACGTAGAGAGGGCGTTCGGCACGGTTACTGGGATTCTGCGGTTTTCATAGTGATGTCGGCTGAACGAAAGCGATTCACGAGTTGTGACCTTCGGAAATCGTGTCTGCCCGGTGCGACCGCACAGCTTCTAATTGAACAGAAGGCACACAGCACTACCATTTCCCAAACTTGTCCGATAACCCGCTTGCCCGACCCACGCTACATCCTGTCAACGACTTTGATATGCACCGCTGGCCCGGCGACCGATGCGACAACAATCACGGCAGCAATCACTCTCGGCAAATCCAGATACAGATGCCCTGCACCAGCAGCAACAATTCCTAGTACAGCCCAGAAATACACACTATGCAGAAGCCCCCGATGCGTCGACAATTCATCCAGCCCATACCCAGCAGACTTCGCCAGACCGACTGCACCCACAACTAGGACACCACACCCAATCACTACCGGTGGTACATCTCCCAACCCGACGAGCGCTAAAACTTGCTCACCGACTGATACTGCAATACTCGGATCAGTATACACCATGTATAGTGCGCCTGCCGGCAGCGAACCAACCAGTACATACCCGAGATACCGACGTGGAATCGAGGACGAAACGTCAATATCCGGCGCGATACCGAGCACCACGACCAACCCGAACATCACGGCACTCCCGACGCTAACCATCTGCACCGAATA
This sequence comes from Haloferax elongans ATCC BAA-1513, assembly GCF_000336755.1. Taxonomy (GTDB): domain Archaea; phylum Halobacteriota; class Halobacteria; order Halobacteriales; family Haloferacaceae; genus Haloferax; species Haloferax elongans. The sequence continues at coordinate 107,750 of NZ_AOLK01000023.1, forward strand.
CTCACGCGAATACAAAACGTATCCAGCAATTCCCGCAAGCACAACCCCGGCTAGAATCGCGGCACGAAGATGCTCTGAGTAATCACCCATATCTCCGCCTGTTTTCATTGACGCGTTGAGAACTTTTGGGTCACCATACCTCTCGCGCTAGCCGGTCAGCCTGCGGTCGCCCATGGTGCTATTCGGATGCTGCGGGCGACACGCCCCAGACACACCCAAACAATGCAAGTTCGGAATCTCACCAGTTGGTTCAAAGCGGCCATCACATCTTCGGATCACACTCACAAATCACAGTCACACGTCACAGAAATCGATCACAGTGACGCAATGGACATCCTATCGTCCGAACGCAGAAGATGGGCGATTGAAAACTTGGCTGTCACCCACCAGACGCCACCGTGACCGTATCTACCATCGCCGAGGAAGTTGCTGCACGCGAGAACAACTGCACAGTAGCAGAATTAACTTCGACGCAACGTAAAAGAGTCTACATCTCGCTGGAGCAGAACCATCTCGTCACGATGGATGGCATCATCGACTATAACGACGACAAAAAACGGTGACTCCCACGGAAACTCCATCCCGACTATGGCGCGCGTACAGTACCTTCCGGCGCAGCCTGAACGGCTAGAGCGACCTCCTTTACCTGACTGCCATGGAAACGAGGCGAGGGCGTCTACTCATTAGAACACCCACCAGTGAGCCAATTTAATCAGATAGTTGATGTTGGATGTGACAGTGCGTTCGTGAAGATGGCTGGTACGAGGTTTTATCTAGGTTCGCAAGCGACAGCCGTTCGGCTCCAGAAGATTCGCATGACAGTGGGAACCCGTGGTTGCGACACAGTTCAAATCAACCCCCAGCGTAGCGCAACTGCTCTACCGAACCAGTCGCTGTCTGGCGATTACGTCCGAATGCAAAATGGGGGTAGCAACAAATGGGCCGGCTCAGATTCGAACTGAGGTTACGGCCACCCGAAGGCCGAAGGATACCAAGCTACCCCACCGGCCCGCATTCTGACGCAAGCCACGGTCGGCTTTAACAGTTGTGATTAGCTACAACTGACAGACCGTGTAGCACACCGATTCAGTACTGCGAATAGCCCGCCGTATCGAGGTAATTGTGCGCCACCGTAATCGAGTGGTCGGCGTGCAGCACCTCGGGTCCGAGTCGAACCCGCTCGTCCGACGCCTCGGCCAACAACTCGGCTTCCGCCTCGGTGAAATCGTTGTGGTCCGAGAGCACGAACAGCGGATTCTCGGGGGGTTCCACGTCCACGACCGGGTCGCCATCTTCGTGCAACTCCACCACGGTCGCGTCGCGCGCGGCGTCCTCCAGCGTGGTCTCGAAGCCCATCCGACGAATCGAGACGCCCGGCGACGACTCCGCGGGCATGTGGCCGATGGCCTCGTCGCGTTTCTCCAGCGCCTTGCGAATCAGGGCGGCCGTCGAGCGCTCGTCGGGGTTGAGCCGCCGCAACTCGGAGCCCTCGAAGCGGACGGTGTACTCGTCGCCGAGGACGAGGTGAACGCGCACGTCTTCGCGAATCGCGTGCGAGAGGAAGAACGCGGAGTTGACACAGCGACAGAGCACGTCGAGGCGGCCCGCACCGCCCGCGATGTCGTCGAGCGAGAACTCGGGTGTCGTCGGGGCGTCGTGGCCGAGGAGGATAAATTGGCGCATAGACGGAGTCGGCCCGAGAGCGTCTTAGGGTTGTTCACTCGGTGCTGGGGGCGAGGTGGTCGGTCGGGTGAACCCACCGCGCACGTCATATCTACTGGACGCTAACCTCCGGTAAGTGAGCCACCAATCTGGACGTGACCCGATGGTCCGTCTGTTCAGCGAATACGGTCGTGAGAACCTCCCGTGGTTCGTCGCCGGGCTGGTAGCGAGCGTCTTCGGTCGGCTCGTCGGCGTCGTTCCGGCACTGGTGTTGGGCGTCGCCATCGACGCCGTGTTCTTCCAGAACGCACCGTACCGACTCCCGCTCGTTCCAGCAGGGTGGATTCCATCGACTATCGCCGGGCAGTTCTGGCTGAGCTTCTGGCTCGTCATTGGGGCGTTCGCCGCCGGTGTCGGCCTCTCGTGGGTGCAAGGACTCGGCCTCGCAGTGTATTCGAACCGCGTCCAGCACGCCGTTCGCGTCGATACCTACGACGCACTCCAGCGACTCGATATGGCCTTTTTCGACGACAAGCAGACCGGCGAACTCCTGTCGATTCTCAACAGCGACGTGCGCAACCTCCGGACGTTCCTCGACAGCACGCTCTCTGGTGGCCTGCAACTCGTGGTCGCCGTCGTCGGTATCGCGGGCGTGCTGTTCTATCTCAACGCCCAACTCGCGGTGGTGACGCTCGTGGCTGTCCCCCTCTTGGCGGTCTTCACCGTCTGGTTCATGCAGACGATTCGGCCGATGTACCGGTCGCTCCGCGAGAGCGTCGGCGCGCTCAACACCCGCATCGAGAACAACGTCGCCGGAATCGAGGTCATCAAAGCCTCGACCACCGAGGCCTACGAGACCGACCGCGTCGCCGAGGCGTCGATGGACTACTACGAGCGCGCCCTCGCCGTGGTCAGACTCGACTACCTCTACCAGCCGTCGATGGAACTCCTCGCAGGCGTGGCGTTCGCGGCGACCTTCGCAATCGGCGGTATCTGGCTCATCTTCGGCCCGCCAGGGCCCTTTACCGGCGACCTGCTGGTCGGTGAGTTCGTCACGTTCCTGTTTATGACCCAGCGCTTCATCGACCCCCTCTCGGGTGCGGGCCGCATCGTCAACGCCTACGAGAACGCCCGTGCGTCAGGTGAACGCATCTTCGACCTCGCCGACCGAGAGGTAGTCGTCGCCGACGACCCCGACACCGCGGCTCTCGGCCACGTTGAGGGCCGAATCGAATTCGACCGCGTCTCGTTCGCCTACGCCCACGGCCGCGAGGTGCTCGAAGACGTGTCGTTCACGGCCGCACCCGGCGAAACGGTCGCACTCGTCGGCCCCACCGGTGCGGGAAAGTCGACCGCCGCGAAACTCCTCTTGCGGTTGTACGAGGTGACAGACGGCGCGGTCCGAGTCGATGGACGAGACGTTCGAACCGTCCCCATACAGGACCTCAGGTCGGCACTGGGCTACGTCAGTCAAGACGTCTACCTCTTCGACGGAACGGTTCGCGAGAACCTCGTGTACGGCACGTTCGACGCCACGAGCGAGTCCGAGATGGTCGCGGCCGCGACAGCGGCCGAAGCCCACGAGTTCGTCTCGCGGCTTCCGAACGGCTACGACACCCGAATCGGCGAGCGCGGCGTGAAACTCTCGGGCGGCCAGCGTCAGCGACTCTCTATCGCCCGTGCGATGCTTCAAGACCCGCGGGTTCTCGTCCTCGACGAGGCGACGAGCGCCGTCGATACCGAGACGGAACTGCTCATACAGCGCGCACTCGACCGATTGACGGCAGGTCGAACCACGCTCGTCATCGCCCACCGTCTCTCGACGGTTCGACACGCAGACCGCATCGTCGTCCTCGACGAGGGACGAGTCGCCGAATCCGGCACGCACGACGAACTGGTCGCACGAGGTGGCCTGTACGCGACGCTCTGGGGTGTCCAATCGGGTGACGTGGAGGCGATTCCACCCGAGGCGCTCGACCGTCTCGTCGACCGTCTCAAGGCGAGCGACGGATTCGACACGGCGACAACTGACGGCGGCAACGAGTGAGGTATCGTACCTACGTCGCAGCGTCCGGCCTGAGCGTCCGCTCTGCGGTCGGGAAAATGAAAAATGATGGCTGCGCGTGTTTCAGAGAGCGAGCTTACGCGGGAGCGCGCGGCGGACCGGAGTTCTGGCCGGTCGAGACCGGTGCCGGAGCGCCCTCGGTCTTGTCACCAGTGACGAGGAAGTCGGCGAGGTTGCCGATGAGAACCTCGTTGTCGGCCTCGTAGGCCGATTGGGTGGACATGAAGTCGGAGTCACCGATGGCGACGACGTTGTCACCCTGCACGGCGACGGTGAACGGCCCCGACTGACGCGAGGTCTCGATTTTCGTCTGGGCGCCCGTGGCGAGGACCGCCGAACCGGCGTCAGACGAGAGGGAGACCGGTGCAGCGTCGCGGAAGACGACCTTGTCGACGCCGTCCGTCAGCGAGCTGTTGCTCTGCGGCGTGGCGTAGACGTTCTGGTGGTTCAGATAGTAGTCGTGCATGTTGTACAGCGACGACGACCCGAACGTGATACCGTAGTCCGAGGTCAGTCCAGCATCACCGCCGGACTCACCTCGCGGCATGGGTGCGAAGAGGCCGAAGAGGCTCATGCCTTCTGCGGACTGCGGGTCACCGATGAGGGCGACGCGGCCGCCGGCGTCTTCGAACTTCCGAAGCGCGTCGAGCTGCTTGGTCTCGTAGGTCCGTTCGGGGTTGACAACCACGAACGCGTCGGCCTTGCGGAGCGTGGAGTTGAAGTTCTGCCGCGCGTCGTCGCGGGTCAGATACTTCACGTTGTGTCCGTTGGCAACGAGTGCATCGACGAGGGGCTGGATGCCCTTCTCGCTCACGTCGTTTTCGTGCGCGACGTCGATGACGACCGTCTTGGACTCGGTGTTCGAGTCCATCGTCACCGTCCCGGAGTCGGGAGCGGGTGTGACGACGAGTTCGCTCGCGTCGTACTGCTGTTTCGCAATGTTAGTCGTATTCTGCTCTTCGCTACTCGTGAACGCCTGTGCGTACGGCACGATGGCCGCGCCGACCACGATGAGGGCGACGACAACCACGAAGACGGCCACACCGCCGAGGAGGTTACGCTGAGACATTTCCAATCACCTCATCTTCGTACTGAACCTGACCGTACACCATCAGGAACTCCGACGTTCGAACGCCGTCGTATCCGACGGGACTCTTCTCGACCACAACGGTCGCGTTACCGTTCCGTTCACTGAACAGGAAGATGCCGAAGCGGTTTGCTGGCTCCTTCTCGACGACTTCGTAGTTGTCGAGACCAGCTTCGTTGGCCGCGTGGTCGATGGCCTTCTGCAGCGTGCCGATGTCGTCGACGTACCCGTTCTGGGACGCGCGAGCACCAGTGTAGACCTTCGCGTAGGCGACTTCCTGGCGGGACATCGTGAGCTCGTCACTGCGGTGTTTCATCACACTGCCGACGAAGCCTCGCTTGAGGGTCTCGATTTGAGCCTCACGCTGGTCCATCGTCGTCGATGCCTTGTCTGGGCCGGTTCGAATCTCGTTTCCGCCAGATGGCATTGGTTTCGACCCGCGGACACCGACGCTCCCGACCATGGACGATGGGGTCGCGTAGATGTGCTCAGACGGCAACATGGTGTAGTACGCACCGGACGCGCCCATTCCTTGGACGCTGGAGACGACCGGCATCTCCTTTGCAGTCCGGTTCACCGCGAGGTACATCCGCTCAGAGGCGGATGCTGAGCCACCAGGACTGTCGACCTTTAGGACGACAGCCTTGATGGATTCGTTCTCTCGCACTTCTTCGAGATCCTCTTCCAGCTGGTCAGCTGTGTTAGAGGAGATGTACCCATCGACCGAGATGACCGCAACCCTGTCGGGTTCGGGGGCAACCGCATCGGAAACGATGGGGGCGAGGAATGCTCCAACTAGGACGGCCGCGACGAGAGCGAGGACGTATACCGTCTTTCTCGTCGCGTTGGAGGATTTGGATACCATACAGCGACCCAAACTACCAAACCGACTGTCAAAATACTTGTCATTTGTAAAGGCAAAATTGTAGAAATAAACTGGTTACTCGTGGTCTGCGAGTGGTAGGGTACCAAAGGCCCCAGTGGAGGTTAGTCAGTGGGAGCGAGCGATTAGTCGGTGAGGCCGTACCCACGCCGGAACAGAGCGACGTTCACCGCGACGACGACGAACGTGAGTGCCGAGAGGACACCCAAAGAGAGGTTCGGGTCCACTTCGGTGACGCCGAGGAAGCCGTAGCGGACGCCGTTGACCATGTAAATCATGGGATTGAGGAGCGACGCCTGTCGGAAAGCTTCGGGAATCTCGTTGAGCGAGTAGAAGACGCCGCCGAAGAAAACCAACGGCCGGAGGATGAACTGGTTCATCATCGTCAGGTCGTCGAAGTCGTCCGCCCAGAGACCGCCGATGACGCCGAGACCCGCGAACAAGAGCGTGATGACGAGCATGAAGGCGACCAGATAGAACGGTTGGGCCACCCCGACGGACGTGAAGAACACGCCGATGAGTGCGACGAGCACGCCGACGAGAATCCCGCGGGTCGCACTGGAGAGGACGTACGCACCGACCATCGAGGTATACGACAGCGGCGACGTGAGTGCCTCTTCGATATAGCGGTTCCAGCGGCCGTGGAAGATGGAGAAGGAGGCGTTCTCGAAGGCGTTCGAGACGGCTCCGAGGACGATGAGACCGGGCAGGATAAACAGGATGTACGGAACGCCCGCAATCTGGTCGATGCGCTCGCCGAGGATGACGCCGAACACCGAGAAGTACAGCACGTTGGTGATAAACGGTGGGACGAACGTGTTTCGGGGTCGGCGGACGAACCGGAGGACTTCGCGCCGAAGGAGGGCATAAAAGCCGGTCACGTCGAGACTCGTGAGGCTCACTGTTCGACCTCCATCGTCGCGCGGCCTTCGTCCTGTCTCGTCATCTCGACGAACACCTCTTCGAGCGACGTGCGAGAGATTTCGAGGTCGACGATTTCGTGGGCGTCGCGGTCGAGGGCCTGCACCACGTCGGGAGCCACGAGGCCGCCCTGTTGGGCCGTCACGACGAGACGCGACCCATCGAGTTCGACGGCATCGACCCGGTCGTCGTCGGCCGCAAAGTCGGGAACCGCTGTCGGCGGGTCACGGAGTTGAACCACGATGTCGTCGGTGCCGCGGTCCATCAGTTCGTCGGGACTGGCGACTTCGAGGACGCGCCCCGAATCGAGGATGGCGACCTCGTCACAGAGGCGCTCTGCCTCCTCGATGTAGTGGGTCGTGAGCAGGATGGTCGTCCCGCGGTCGTTGAGGTCCGTAATCGTCTCCCAGAGTTCGTGGCGGAGTTGGACGTCCACCCCGGCGGTCGGTTCGTCGAGGATGAGCAAGTCGGGGTCGGTGATGAGCGCTCGCGCGAGCATGAACCGCCGCTTCATCCCGCCGGAGAGCCAGTCGAATCGCGTGTCTCGCTTGTCGTGGATGCCGACGCGCTTGAGGACCTCGTCGGCCCGCTCTTTGGCGTCAGCCTGTGAGATGCCGTGATAGCCAGCTTTGTGTTCGAGAACCTCCCGAATCGGGAAGAAGCGGTCGACGTTGAACTCCTGTGGCGCGAGGCCGATACAGTCGCGTGCCTCGCGGTAGTCGGCTTCGACGTCGTGGCCGAACACGCGTGCCTCGCCGCCCGACTTTCGGACGAGGCCAACGAGGATGTTGATGAACGTCGTCTTTCCTGCACCGTTCGGTCCCAACAAGCCGAAAAACGAGCCCTCGGGAACGTCGAGGTCGACGCCGTCGAGCGCCCTGACATCCCCGTAGGATTTCGTCAAGTCGCGTATCTCTATCGCCGATTTCATTCGTTGCTGGGGAGTCTGGTGTGGACCCGATTAAGCAGTGTGGACGCGGAACCTGTGGCCCACTGTTGCAGTCCCATATACACTCGGAGCGTGGGCCACCGTCGCCCCAGAATTATCTAGTGTGTCATGAAGTACCAAATTAAGGCCTAAAATTCGACTGCACAGAATAAAGTCATTAACGAATATTATCATTATAAATCATTAACTTTTAGTATTACTCCCGACTCCCACCAAGCGAGGCAACGAACAATGGCAGTATCCGTACGCTCCGCAGCATCTCACCGCAGTTCGACCACCCAGAGAATCGCCCGCTACCGACCGCCGACACCACCGACGTAACCGATGACGAACCCACGAAACACGACCCGAACCGACACGACGACCCGCCAGACGACTACTACTCGCACGCCCCGTCCCTCGCGGCGCTACCCCAACAACGAGGAGAACATGGACGCGCCGCTCGTCCCCTTCATCCAAGAACCGGGTGAGGAAGACGAGATGACGGATATCCGGCGCGAACTCGCCGCCCTCCGTACTCAACTGAACCGTATCGAGCGAGCGATGCAGAACCCGACCGACACGCAGTAATCCCCTCACCCAATGAATCCGACAGAACTCGACGACGACGTCTTCGCACAGGATGTTGACAACCAGAAAGGCCGCGAACTCCGCGAGATGCTCAACACGCAGGACTTCGTGTTCGCGCCCGGCATGTACCACGCCCTCGACGCGCGACTGGCCGAGATGACCGGCCACGACGCCGCGTACATGTCCGGTTACTCGACTGTCCTCGGGCAGTTCGGCTTCCCGGACCTGGAGATGGTCACGATGACCGAGATGGTCGAAAATGCCAAGCGCATGGTCGAAGCGACGAACCTCCCGGTCATCGCCGACTGTGACACCGGCTACGGCGGCATCCACAACGTCCGACGCGCCGTCCGCGAGTACGAGAAAGCCGGTGTCGCCGCCATCCACATCGAAGACCAGACGACGCCCAAGCGCTGCGGTCACATCGCGGGCAAGCAAATCGTCTCCCGCGAGAAGGCTCGCGCCCGCTTCGAGGCCGCTGTCGACGCGAAGCAGAGCGACGACACGGTCATCATCGCCCGGACGGACGCCTACGGCTCCGCCAACGGTGACTGGGAAGAACACCTCGAACGCGGTCGCATCTACGCCGACGCCGGTGTCGACCTCGTCTGGCCAGAGATGCCGAACCCATCGCGCGAAGACGCGGTCAACTACGCCGAGACCATCCACGAGACGCATCCGGACCTGAAACTCGCGTTCAACTACTCGTCGTCGTTCGCGTGGTCCGAAGAGGAAGACCCGCTTACGTTCCAGGAACTGGGCGACCTCGGCTACAAGTACATCTTCATCACGCTGTTCGGCCTGCACTCCGGCGCGCACGCCGTCTACGAGGACTTCAAGAAGCTCGCCGAACAGGACGAAGAAGGCCAGTTCGACCTCGAACAGCGCTATCTCGGCCACCCGACCGAGAGCCACCACGAACTCTCGTTCGTCTCGCGCTATCAGGACATCGAGACGGAGTTCGACCCCGAGGCGCGCCGCCGCATCGAATCCTCGGAGGGATTCAGCGAGGAACAAGCCGACCCCATCACCACGAACGACGATGACTGAACGACGACACGACCGTGAATTCGTGCGGACGTTCTTCACCTCGCCCACGGCGGTCGAAGGCGAGGAGGACTCCGCCAAGATGCTCCGCCGAGCGGCCCAACTCCGCGGGATGCAGGCCCCCGACGTGTGGGTGCCGGACAACGAAGACGCCACCGCGCCCTCGATGCGCGACGAAGGCGTCGAAAATATCGTCGAGGTCGTCTCCGAACACGGTGCCGACTTCCCCGGCGAGATTCACCCGCGCATGGTCTGGCACCGCGACAGCCCGACCACTCGCTATCAGGGCTTCCAGCACATGCTCGACGTCGCCGACCCCGAACGGGGCGCAATCGAGCACATCGACGGCTTCGTCATCCCCGAAGTCGGCGATATCGACGACTGGAAGAAGGCCGACGAGTTCTTCACCATCGTCGAAAACGAGCACGGCCTCGAAGAAGGGAGCCTCAAAATGTCCGTCATCATCGAGAGCGGACAGGCAGAACTCGCCATGGGCACCCTCCGCGAGGAGATGGGGAAGCCGACGAACAACCTCGAACGCCTGTTCCTCCTCGTCGACGGCGAAGTCGACTACACGAAGGACATGCGCGCTATCACGCCGACGGGCGCACTCCCCGAGTGGCCCGAACTCCGGCACAACACCTCGCGCGGTGCGAGCGCCGCTGGCCTCATCGCAGTGGACGGCCCGTACGACGACATCCGCGACATCGAGGGCTACCACGAGCGCATGCAGGACAATCAGGCGAAGGGGATGCTCGGTATCTGGTCGCTGACGCCCGGACAGGTCGTCGAGGCGAACCAGTCGCCGTTGCCGCCGAAGACCGGCAGTTGGCTCCTCGACACCGGCGACGGTGAAGTCGAACTCGACTCCGAGGATGGCGTGGAAGTGTACGAGGGCGACCGCGTGTCGCTCTCGGAGACCACCGACGGCTACGAACTCACCGTCGGCGGGTCCACGCAGGTGCTCGACAGCGACGAGTTACACGAGGAACTGCTGAACATGACCGCCTACATTCCGAGCATGGACGACATCGTCGACTCCATGGAGGAGTTCGAGGCGGCCAAAGAGGCCGGTCGCGGCGCAATCGCCATGGAGCGGTCGACAACGCTCCGCATCGGCGACACGGAAGTCGACATCGCCACCGACCGCATGTGGGACGAAGCGACCTACCAGGCCGCGATGACGCCTATCAGCCTGTTCCAAGACGTGTACGAGAACCGGCCGGACCAACACGAGGAACTGGTCGAGATGTACAGCGAGGGCGTCGTCGAGCGCGCCATGGAGGTCGGTCTCTAACTCCTCGCATCCCGGCACGTGGTCGGTATCGACCGCGCTGCCGGACACGGCTGCCTGATTCCTCGCTGGTCTACTCGGCGTGACCGCCCAATACCGTGGGGGGCGGTGCGCCACGCTCATTTTTGCTGTTTTCGACGCTCCGCTCGGTTCGACCGTTTTCGACGCACCCGACACCACGCTCAAGTTCGCGCCGCGCGACTCGCGTCCTGTGGACGACCCCGTGAACTCGACACAGGCAGACGACCGCCGACATCTCGGCGACGCCGACGCAATCGTCGACAGTGCCGACGAGGACGTAGCAGCGACTATGGAACGCCTTCGGACGGTGAGTTACTACCTCGACGAGGCGTTCGAGATTCCGGGGACGAACTACCGGGTCGGCCTCGACCCCTTCTTGGGTCTCGTTCCGGGCGTCGGCGACGCAACCGGGTCAGCACTGTCGGCGTACATCCTCGTCGAGGCAGCACTACTCGGCGTTCCCCGAGAGACGCTCGCTCGCATGTTCGGAAACGTCCTTCTCGATGCGACTGTCGGGTCGCTCCCCCTCGTCGGCGACGTGTTCGACGCCGCGTGGAAAGCGAACAGCCGGAACGTCCGGCTCCTCGAATCCCGATACGACACACCCGAAGCACGCGAGGCCGACCGCCGGTTCCTCCTCGGCGCAGTCCTCGTCGTGACCCTCCTTCTCGTCGCACTCGGTGTCGCCACTACCCTCGGGGTGCTCTGGGCACTCGGACGGCTCGGACTCTTGTGAACTACCCCACCCTACCGCTCGCCTGACGGCTCGCGCTTGAGGGTGGGGCTTCCTGTTTCTACGACGCGCTTTGCAGATACGGACGTATCCACAGGGAACGCAGTCTCCACAGGCGTTAACGAATCGCTCTGCGATTCGTTCGCACACCAGAAACCTTCGATTTCTGGGGACGTTCGTTCGGAGTATCCCACTCCTACGTCTTCGAGGCCGCGAGAAAGAATGTTCCACGCCGCGTTCGCGTCCCTGTCCGCCTCAAACCCGCAGGCGGGACAGGAGTGGTCACGGACCCACAACGGCTTGTCCGTCGAGACACCACAGGACGCGCACTCCTTGGTCGTCCCTCTCGGGTTGACCGCCACGAAGTGCGTCCCCTCCCGCTCACACTTGTATTCGAGCAACGAGAGGAACGTCCGCCACGCGGCAGACGCCGTGTTGCGACTGTTCGACGGCGACTCCATCATCCCCTTCACGTTCAGGTCTTCGACCGCTACGAGGTCGTATTCCCGAGCATAGTACGCCGAGAGTTTGTGCAAGAAGTCGCGGCGCTTCCGTCGGAGGTTGGCGTGACACTCCGCGACTCGACGCCGTTGCTTTTCGTAGTTGTTCGACCCGTGTTGCTTCCGCGAGAGTTTCCGTTGCTCGCGCTCCAAGCGTTCACGCTCGTCGGAGAGGTCGAGCGACCCGACCGCCGTACCCTCCGTGTCGTGAGCGTACTTGAGAATCCCAACGTCGATACCGACGTACTTCTCGGGATTCTCGGGCGGTTCGGGCGGTTCACGGTCCAATTCGACGCCGAAGGTGGCGAACCACTCACCCGTCGGCTCTTTCTTGAGCGTGACCTGCTTGAGCTTCGCGTTGTCGGGGATGGCGCGGTGGAGCCGAATCGGTATGTCTGCGAGTTTCGAGAGTGACAGGACAGCCTGACCGCCCTTCTTGTCGAGCTTGAAGCCAGACTGACTGTAGGTGAAACTGCGGAACTTCCGTGGCGACTTCCACTTGAGGTGGCCGACGCCGTAGCCGTTCTCCTTGAGCTTGGAGAGGCCTTTGATGTTGTCGAACAGGCGTTCGACGACGGTTTGGAGAACCTTCGAGTACACGTCGGAGAGGTCGTCCCACCACTGCTTGAGGTCGGGGAGCTCCGACCGGAGGGTAGTCATGGACGGCAGTTCGCCGTGTTCGTCTTGGTACTCGTTGAGGCGGTAGAGCGTGTGGTTGTAGAGTTGCCTACAAATGTCTCGATGGCGGTCCAACTCCTCGCGATGGGCGTCGGATGGCTTGAGACGGTACTTGTAGGCGTAGTACATGGCGCTACTCTCGTTCCTCAATTAGTTCGTCCAGTTTCTCGCGGACGAACGACGAGAGATTGAGATGTTGGTCCTCAATCCACTCGTCTTGGTCTTCCCGAATGGTGATTGTCTTCCGTTTCACCGTAATGCACGCTATGCACGTTACACGTATAATAGCTTCGATGGTGTGGGCCTGTGGGCCGAGTGCCGAACGTATCTGCGCCTCGTGCGGCGCTGTATCCCCTCCCTACGCCCTCCCTTCGGTCGGGCGTTGAGGAAGGGGGCTTAGCGCCTCAGTTCAGCTAATTGTCTATATCACGACATTGTTACTCACGGCCTTGGGAAAGGGTATCTACCCACAAAATATAAAATAGAAGACATTTATACTCCCTCACAAAATCCGGCGTATGGAACGACGAAGATTCCTCGCAAGCGCTACAAGCGTTGGAGCTCTCCTCACCGCCGGTTGTCTCGGCGGTTCCTCGCCGTCCGGCTCTGAGAAGACCGAGACGAGCGAAACGACGACTGCCGAACCGGCTCCTGTGCCTGAGTCTGACATCTCCTTCATGCTCGAAAGCGGCGTTCTCCGCGCTGTCCACATGGGCGGCGACAAAATCAAAAGCTCGCACACGTCGGAAGTCTACGTGACCGTCGACGGCGAGCGTGCGACGACGTGGGTCGCAGACGAGAAAGAGACGCAACCGTACCCCGTCTCGGTCGGTAACTTCGTCGAAATCGAATCCGCCGAGTCCGGTTCGACCGTCGAGGTCGTCTGGGTCGGCCGCGCCGGAACCGAGGAAGTCCTCGCCACGCACGAAGTGGGTACCCCGACGCCCGAGGCGACGACCGCAACGAACGAGACGACGACGGCCAATGAGACCGCAACCGAAACCGCGACGAACGAGACGGTCACGTCGACCGAGACGACCGCGGTGAACGAGACGGCCACGTCGACCAACACCACAGCGACGACGACGGCCAACACGACGACCACGTCGACCAACACCACGACGACTGCGACGAACGAGTCGACGACGACCACCGACAACTAACGTCGACCGCAGTCGATTTCAGTATCAACCCTGCCGATAGCGCTGCCCCGCTGTCGGCGATTCTTTTTGTTATAACGCGACACCAGTACCGTAGAGTCCTACCGATGGACGCGAAATCGAACAGAAACAGCCAGCAGTAGCGCGTCAGTCGTCTGCGGGAACGGGGTCGCGGTCCGATACGTGCTTCGGAGCGACGAGGCCAGCGCGGACGCCGATATCGCGGACTACCGGGCCGAGTGCGTTGTACTTCATGAACGCAAACCCGGCGAGGATGAAGAGGAAGCCGGTAATCGTCGCGGGGCCGATATCCTCACCGAGGACGGCCCACCCGCTGACTGCGGCGACGATGGGGACGGCGTAGCTGACGAGACTAATCTCGACAGCACCGATGCGGTCGAGAAGCACGAAGTAGATGATGAAGCCGACGGCGCTGCACAGCACCGCGAGAAACAGGAGCGCCCCTACGACCAGCGGGGACCACGCGACCTGTGCCAGTCCGGGTTCGCCGAGCAGTGGGCTGACGATGTGGAGCATACCAGACCCGAGAAGCATCATCCACGCCTGCATCGGCGCGACCGGCGGGTTCCCCGGCAATCGCTTGACGAGAACGGAGCCGAACGCCCAGCTCGCGGCCGCGAGAAAGAGCAAGACCACGCCGAGCAGTTGGCCACCGACGGACCCCGACGAGACGGCGATGACGACGGTCCCGACGAGGCCGAGGAAGACGCCGAGGAAGCCGAAGAAGTCCAGTCGCTCCTCGGGGAGCATCGTCCACGCGAAAAGCGGCGTCAGGACTGGCGAGAGGCTGAGGACGATGGCCGCGACGCCACTCGTTACGTACCGCTGCCCGGAGAACAAGAGCGTGAAGTGGACACCGATGAGAAGCGCCCCACCGACGAAGACCACGACCCACTCATCACGGCCGCGAGGACGCCAGTCTTCGGCGGCGACGAGAGCATAGCCGAACAAGACGAGACCGGCGATGTCGTAGCGAAGGGCGGCAAAGAGCGCGGGCGGCAGTACTTCCAACCCGACTTCGATAGCCATGAACGATGTCCCCCACAGCACGGCGAGCAGCGCGAACAATCCGACGTTTCTATGTGTTTGATTTCCTACAGACACGAGATATCGACCTTCGACCCAGGTGTTGCACGGGCTACCATCTCGGCGTACATGAATTTTCTCGGACCGGAGATAACACCTCTCGCGACACGTGTTGGCACACATCTCAGATGTGAGAGCAATTGACGCGCCGCCAGGACACAAAGTAAGGTAGTTACGGCCCCCACGAGTGAGTCGGGATATGAGCATCCTCGAGGACGCCCGAGCACTCGCCGAGAGTGGCCCGGTCTGTGACGCCTGTCTCGGCAGGGCCTTCGCCGACCGAAGTTTCGGGTTGACGAACGCCGAACGCGGGCGGTCGCTCCGAATCGCCGCCGCCCTCGACGACGACGAGCCGTACGAGGCAGTCGAGACCGAGACCTGTTGGGTCTGCGAAGGCATGTGCGCCGAGTTCGACGACTGGGCCGAACGCTGTGCCGAAGCCATCGAAGACGTGGAAGTCGACACCTATCAGGTCGGCACGCGCGCCCCGCCGCTTGTCGAAGAAAACGAGATTCTCCTGCGCGAAGGGGCCGGACTCCCCGAGGACGCGGGCGAACTGTTCAAATCCGAGTTCAACCGCGAGGTCGGAAAGCGCGTCGGTCGTCTCACTGGCACCGAGGTGGACTTCACTCGCCCGGACGTGCAGTTCCTCCTCGACCTCGAAGCCGACACCGTCGAGACGCAAATCAACTCGGCGTTCATCTACGGTCGCTACCGCAAACTCGAACGCGACATCCCGCAGACCGAGTGGCCCTGCCGCGAGTGTGACGGGTCCGGCTACCAAGGAAAAGAGCCGTGTGACTACTGCGGTGGCTCCGGTTATCTCTACGAACACAGCGTCGAGGGCTTCGTCGCCCCTGTCGCGATGGACGTGATGGACGGCGTCGACGCGAAGTTCCACGGTGCAGGCCGCGAGGACGTGGACGCCCTAATGCTCGGAACGGGTCGTCCCTTCGTCGTCGAAGTCATGGAACCCCGTCGCCGCAATATCGACGTGGAACGACTCGAAGGCGACGTGAACGCCATGGCTGACGGCGAAATCGAAGTCGAGGGGCTTCGCCTCGCCGCCTACGACATGGTCGAGCGCGTCAAGAAACTCGACGCCTCGAAGGAGTACCGCGCCGCCGTCGAGTTCGACGACGACGTGACTGACGAGGACTTGCAGGCCGCGCTAGACGAACTCACGGGCGCGACAATCGAGCAGTACACGCCACACCGCGTCGACCACCGCCGCGCCAGCATCACCCGCACGCGACAGGTCTACGACGCCACCGGCGAACTCGAAGACGCCCACCACGCGACTGTCGAAATCCACGGCGAAGGCGGGCTCTACATCAAGGAACTCGTCTCGGG
The DNA here is from genome assembly GCF_000336755.1 of Haloferax elongans ATCC BAA-1513. Classification (GTDB taxonomy): domain Archaea; phylum Halobacteriota; class Halobacteria; order Halobacteriales; family Haloferacaceae; genus Haloferax; species Haloferax elongans. The sequence goes on from NZ_AOLK01000023.1 coordinate 123,780, forward strand.
CGACGAAGGCCGGACGAACCCAAGTCTCGCTGGCATCCTCGATACGGACGCGGTCGTCACCGCCCTCGACGTGATTGCGGTCGAAGGCGAGGACGAACCCTTCGAGGACGACGAGTTCTTCAAGAACTGAATAGAAGGCACTTGTTTCCGGGCTGAAGCTTTTCGGTCGATGCCCTCCACACACGAGCGTCGCACACTGCTTCGACTCGCGGCGAGCGGTGCACTCGTCGGCCTTACTGGGTGTTTGAGTAGTGGGTCCGAAACTAATTCGCCCACGACAGCGCCGGGAACGTCGGCGTCGGCACCGTCGGGGTCGTCAACGACACAGTCTGAGACGGCGACGACGACGACAAGACCGACGAACACCTGCGACGAACAGGCAATCACACCCGACGTGGTGGTCGAGAACACGCGCGACGAGTCGGTTGCAGTCACAGTGACCGTCGAAGACCGGACGACGGATTCGGTACTGTTGGACACGATATACGAGGTTCCAGCAGGTGGACGAGTCGAAGAAGACGACCCGCTCTTTTCGTCGCTGGACCCCGAGACGGACCACGAAATCTGGGCGACGGCAACCGTCAGAGGGTCGTCACCAGATTCGACCGACGAGGCAGACGTGTCGGTCGTCGCCCGGAACCCGACAGTCTACGGAATCCAGACGAGAGTCCACAAAGACGACGTTTCGGTCTTCGACTCCCACGGTGACCCCGGTCCCGACGTTAATTGGAACTGCTATCCACGGGACTGAATCGGTACGTTCAATCCCTTCCTCGAAGACCCGACCAGATATGCAAATCGGCGTCGACGAGGCCGGAAAGGGACCCGTACTCGGTCCGATGGTCGCCGCGGCGGTCCGGGCCGACCCGGAGACGCTGCCCGAGGGAATCGCCGACTCGAAGCGTCTCACTCCCGAGCGGCGCGAGGAACTCGCCGCGGAGTTGCGAGAGCGAGACGACATCTCGGTCGGCGTCGCGTTCGTCGAACCCGAGACCATCGACGATCCCGAAACGGACATGAATCTGCTCACCGTTCGGGCGCAGGTCGAAGCGGCTGCCGAAGTCGCGGCCGACGCCGACGAACTCGTCTGCGACGCGGGCGACGTGAGCGAGTCTCGGTTCGGGCGTCGCGTCCGCGACGGCGTCGCCGAGGCGGGCGCGTCTGTCGAGGTCCACGCCCAGCACCGCGCCGACGACGAACACGCCATCGTCGGGGCGGCGAGCATCGTCGCCAAAGTCGAACGCGACCGGCGTGTCGAAGCCATCGCCGACGAGTACGGCGAGGTCGGAAGCGGCTATCCGAGCGACCAGACGACCCGCGATTTCTTACGCGAATTCGTCCGCGAACACGGCATTCTCCCGGACTGCGCACGCAAGTCGTGGTCGACCTGTGCCGACCTACTGGCGGCGCACGAACAGGCGTCGCTCGGGGACTTCTGAGCCCTGAACAAAAGAGTCGAAAATTGAGTGGAGACGGCTGACCGGCTTACGCCATCTCGTCGAGCGAGACGTACGAACCTTCCTGTGCGGAAATCCACGTCGTCAGCAGTTCCTCCTCGGAGAGCCCGGCGGGGAAGATTGTACACTCGTCGGGCGCGTCGTCGTAGGGTGCGACGATTGCCTCGTACTCCACGTTGTCTGTCGGCATTCCGTGTCGCGACAGCCCCTTCTGCGTCGTCGTTTTCGCGTCCGTGTCGTCGTGTTGGAGAGGAGTATCGTCCATGGTTGGAGTGTTCGCACCGTGATTACCGACGGGCGGCGGCGTCTCAGTTACCTCTTCAATCAATAGTTTAGGTCGGCTCTATATTATTCTGTCGAAGGCTATACCGATGTTAGAATAACCGACATCGGATACCGATGCAAAACAAGGATGATTTTTGGGAGATAGTTCAGAAAACCGGCGTCGAAATAGAATCAGTAACCGACAGCCACTGACGGGTGATGCCGTCAGTGAGTTTGGGGTTATCTGTCCTCGGTCAGGAGCAGGCGCAGGATGTCACCGTACGCGGGGCGGGTGACGAGCACGCCGACGATGACACCGAGGATGGTGAAGATAGCGAAGCCCTGGAGGTCGCCAAGCGAGAGCACGGCAAGCGGGCTCATCGCGATGATGGTCGTCGCGGCGGCCGCACCGATGACCCAGAAGGCGCGGCGGAAGCGCGACTGGAAGACCTTCCGCGACGTCACGGAGCCTTCGGCCATCACCTCGTCGGCGATGATGATGAGGTCGTCCACACCGGTACCGATGACGGCGATGAAGCCAGCGATGACCGAGAGGTCGAGCGGGTAGCCGATTGCCGCGGCGAATCCGAGGAGGACGTACACCTCAGAGAGCCCCGTGACAATCATCGGAAGCGCGACCTCGGGCTTGCCGTAGCGGACGAAGACGACACCAGCGACAGCTAACACGGCGACGATACCGGTCAAGAGCGAATCGCTCTTGAAGCTCTCACCTTGCGTCGGCGAGATGAACGAGGTCGTGCCCCCGTCGTCACCCGAGAGGTCGAGCTTCGCCGGAAGCGCACCAGCGCGGAGGTTGATAGCGACCTGCTGTGCTTCGGTGGTGTTGCGCGTCTGAAGCTGGAAGCTCGGTGCTTCGGCCCACTCCTCGTTACGCATGGAGTCGGCCAGGTTCGGGCTCATCCCGAAGGCGTTGACGACCTCACCGTTGACGACGAGGAGCAGACAGCCCTCGGTCGCGTTGGGGTCGTCGTTGTAGGTACACCGCGTTCCGCCGGGTTGGGCGAGACCGGTCTCCTTGACAGCCTGCTGGAATTCTGGTGCCGGGTCGTCCTTGACCGAGACCGGGACGAACGAGCCGCCGCCGGTCTGCGGTTCTTGGGCGGTCCCAATAGAGGTGAAGTCCTCTTGCGTCAGGACAGCCTCTCGCGTCTCGTAGACGCGCGAGCCGTTCTCCGTGGTTGGGTAGTAGATGTCGATTTGGACTGTCCCCCGCTCGCTGACGAGTTCGCGGACAGACGAGGGGTCGCGGTTCGGCACTTCGATGAGGATGAAGTGCTCGCCCGTCGCGGTCGTCACCTGTTGGACGCTCCCGCCAGAGAGGCCAGCTTCGTTAATCTTCGATTGCAGGACACGGACCGTATCCTGTCGGGTCATCTCGGTGACGCCGTCTCGAATCTCACCGTGAGAGTACCCCGCCGCATCGAGGGCAGCAGCCAACTGGTCGGTCGTGACGTTCTCGATGGTCACTTCGACCGTGCTGGACTCGGCTCCGCGTCGGGCGATAATGTCCGCAGCGTCAGCACCCGACAACTCGGCGGCAACCTGCTGTTCGACGACGCGGTCAGTTTCGTTTTCGAACTCGACGTCTTCGGCCGTGATGCCCACGAGCGGTGCGCGGATACGCGTCCCGCCGTTGAGCTGAAGCCCGTACTTGACGTTCGTCAGGGAGTCTTCCTCGGCTGTGGGCTGGCCGTCGACTGAGGACTGACCGCCGACAGTGGGCGAGAACAGGGCGAACGTCGATGCAAGGACTGCAATGACGAGCAGGATGACACGCCAGTTGTCGCGGAGCGTGCTCATCGGGCCACCCCCTCGAACTTCCACCAGCGAAGGAGGGTCACGTTCAGCATGTAGGTGTTCATCAGGTCAGCAGCGAGACCGAAGACGAGCACCGTCCCGATGGCGGCGAGCAGTTGAATACCGAACAGCGTCGCCGTAATCGTCATGACAATCATCGCGGCGATGGACGTGAGCGTCATAGTCACACCAGTCCGCATCGCGCGGTAGGTGGATTCGTAGAAGTCACCCGAGCGCCGGAGGACGTGGTTGTTCAGGAGGATGTCAGAGTCCACAGAGTACCCGATAAGCATGAGGAGGGCAGCGACGGTTCCGAGCGACAGTTCGATGCCGAGGAGGTTCATCAGCGCCACCGGAATGACGATGTCGGAGAACGCCGAGATGACCACGGCGATGGAGGGGACGAACGTGCGGAACATCAGGAACACGAGAATGCTCATGCCGAGGAAGGCGACGCCGACACCACCGAGTGCGAGCAGTTGCGTGTCGGCTCCGAAGCTAGCGGAGACAGCGTCGATAGAGCGAACTTCGAAGCCCGCAGCTTCGGCTTGTGCTTCGATATCCGCTGTCGTCGCAGCCCCCGACTGGAACGTCACGACGTAGGTGTTACTGTTGGCGCTCCCACCGGCGGCGACGGACCGAACCGACTCGGGAGTCGCCTCGAAGGCTGCACTCACTTCGTCTTGTGAGGCGTCCGTCGCAATTCGGAGTTCTGTGCCACCGGTGAAATCGACACCGGGTGTGACCGGCGCACCGGTCATAGCGTACCACCCGGCGATGACCAATAGGGCCACCGCGAGGACCGTGAGCGGTACGGCCGCGAGTTGGCGATTCGTGTACCGGGTGAAATCTACCTCCGGTACCGTAAACTCGACCATGCGTTCCGGTCCAGAGCGATGCTGAATAAGGCTTCTTATCCCGCGGTCTGACGCACACCCAGCGAACCCGCGATAGACCCATGCTCTTTGACCGATAATCGTGATACATGTCTCTCGAAACGACGACTGAATCGGTCGCGAGCACCATCGTCGTCTCCTTTCCCGACGAATTGAGCGCATGGGGCCACGACCAACTGACCGCCGACCGGTTCGTGAACTATCTCAAACGCGTCCACGACGAGGTCGCCGTCGGCGACGAGTGGGAGGAGTTCCTCGACGTCGGGTGCTGCGGCGACTCCCTGACGCTGACGCTCCGCGTCGAAGGCCTCACTCCGTCCGGTGCGACAGCGCCCGCCCCGGAAACAGACCTCGAATTCGTCGAACGCGAAGGCAGCGTCAACGGTGGCTGGTGCGTCCAGAGCAAAGACGGTCCAGCCTCGTCCACTGGAACGCAGCGAAAACAGTAACCGTCAGTTAGTCGCCTAGTCAGGGCATGTAGCGGACGGCCACGACGCCCGGTGCAGAGCGGACCTCGACCCGGTTCACGTCGAGTCGGGCGGCCCGCGAGAGCAGGCCTTCGCGGTCGTCGAGGACGTCGTCGACAGCCTGGTCGGTCAAGTCGTCGGGGACCGAGAGGACGTGAATCTCGCCCGTCCCAGCGCGCTCTTGTTTGACGAGTTCGCCGTCAGGGTTGTCGCTGGCAATCTCTTTGGAGTTCGCCGTCGGCGACTCCGACGAGCGCTCGACAGCGACGGTCCAGCGCGTCTCGACATCGACGAGTTGCCACGAGACGTTCATCGGCGGGTCGGGCGCGACGGTTCCACGGACGGCTTCGTCCTCGGAGACCCCGGGGTTCGACGAGAGCGTGTGTACCTGCCCGGAGTGGACGTCTTTCAGCACTGCCGATTGGTCGTCGGCCGCGGTTACGAGGAACGTCCCCGTTTGTTCGGACTCGGTCATTACCCGCCCTATGCAATCGTGCCTTTTCCCCGTTTCGGGCGCTGTCGACGTGGTTTGTGATACGTACTCATCCGGGCGGTGGGCTTTTCTTGCGCCACTTCGACCCGACAGACGATGCCCGCGCTCTGGCGGTTGACCCGGACCGAAACGGCGCGCAGAGTCTACGAGACGCTGAAATCCCTCGGTATCACCGGGACGCAGATGGACGAGTACGTCACCGAGACGGCTGCCGACCGCCCGAATCGCGAACCGGACGCCGCCATCGACATTCGCGCGCTCGCGCCCGACGACGCCCGACCGCACGAGCAAACGTACGATGCGTTCTCCGAACTCCGAGACGACGAACAGGCGGTCTGTGCGTTCGACGGCGACGACCTCGTCGGCTATCTGTTTCTCGGAGACCCCGGGCTGACGTACCACGTCAAACCGCTGGAAAAACGGCTCCACATTCCGGGTGGCTACATCCGGCGGGTGTTCGTCGACCCTGCTGCACGGAATCAGGGAATCGCCACGGCACTCGTCTCACGCGCCGTCGCCGAAGCCGAGAACCGAGATGCAGACACCGTCCACGCGCTCGTCGCTCGTGACAACCGCCCGTCGCAGTGGACGTTCGAGGCGAACGGGTTCCGCGTCGAGCGCACGCGGTCGTACTACCGAATCGGCCCATGGAATCGGCGGTCGGTCTCAGAGAACCCATAGCTATTGAGCGCTCTATTCGGGAACGTTGGTATATATTTCTTAGTCGAATATATACTATGGAGATTAAATTTATACTGAATCGGTCGAGAGAGTCGCGTAGAGAGGCATGACGGACGAACTCAGGTCAGCGCTCCGCGGGGGATTGGACACACTCGACGCACGCGCGAACGAGGTCGTGCGGTCGTCGACGGGAGACAACATGATTTCTCGGCTCGGGACCGCCGATTGGTTGAGCCTCGGCGCGCTCTTCTGGGCGTGGGTCGGCGCGATTTTGTTCGTGTCGAACGAACCGAACTGGGCCATCCTCGCCGTCCTCGTCGGCTTCGCCTTCGACAAAGCCGACGGCTACTACGCCCGAAAGACCGGGAGCACGTCGGCGTTCGGCCGACAGATAGACTCCTTTATCGACATCTTCACCTACCTCGTCTCGGGCGCGCTCCTGTACCACGTCACGTTGGCACCGAACGCCATCGTGAGTTCTGTCGTCGGATTCGTCGTGCTCGCGTTCGGCGGCCTGCGTCTCATTCGCCACAACAGCGAGGGCTTCGGCGACGACTCGGGCACCTCGTACTACCACGGAACGACCGTGGTCCACACCCACCTCGTCGTGCTGGCGAACTACTTCCTGTTCCAGTTCGTTCCCCTCTGGAACGGCTGGGTCGCCGGTGCGACCATTATCGCCGTCTGTCCGCTCATGACGTCCGATTACAAGGCGTACAAGACTGACGCCGGCCACCTCATCGTGGGCGTCGCCGGCGCGATAACTGTCGCCCTCTGTCTCGCGTTGGAGTTCGGCCTCGTATGAGCATGGGCGACCACGGGACGACCGTCTCGGTCGACCTCCACGTGCACACGGAAGCGTCGTACGACTGCCACACGTCGGTCGAGGCGGTCCTCGACCAGGCGGCTGCGGCCGGTCTCGACGCCATCGCTATCACCGACCACGATTCGGTGGCCTCCCTCACGCGGGCGTTCGAAATCGCCCACGAGTACGGCGTCCACGTCGTCCCCGGCGTCGAGGTGTCGACCGCCGACGGACACCTGCTCGCGCTCGGTATCGACCAGTTGCTGTCACCCGGACGACCACTCGCAGAGACGACACGCGAGGTTCACGACCGCGGCGGTCTCGCAGTCGTCCCACACCCATTCCAGAAGTCCCGACACGGCGCTTCCCGACGAGCCATCCGGGCGGCCGACGTCGACGCCATCGAGGTGTACAACGCCCACACACTCACGGGATTCAGAAACGGACAGGCACGGCGGTACGCTCGGCGACACGAGCTTCCGGGGACGGGTGGAAGCGACGCCCACAAAGCCTCGCTGGTCGGCCGTGCCTCGACGATGGTGTCGCTTCCGAAGGGCGAAGACCTCACGACCGCGGGGATTCTCGACGCGATTCGTGCTGGTCGAACCGTCGCCAACGGGACGCGAACGTCGGCGAAGCAATACTTGAAGAAGTACGCGATGAACGCCCGCGTCAAGACCGTGTCGTTCCTGTGACTCGCCGCGTCTTCGACTCCCGCGAGGATAGAAACGAGGCCATCGTTCGCCTGTCTGCGCTCGCACTCGCGCTCGTCGTGGGAACGCTCGCCATCGCCGAGTTCGCACCATCGCTCACGGACCCGGCGTGGGTTCGAGACGCCATCGCCGCGACGGGGCCGTTCGCACCAGTCGTCTTCATCGGAATCCAGACCGCACAGGTAATTCTCGCGCCGATTCCGGGACAAGTACTGGCCTCCGTCGGCGGCTACCTCTTCGGCGGCGTCGCTGGCACGGTCTACAGTATGATTGGCGTCGTCCTCGGGAGCGCCGTGGTGTTTCTCGTCGCACGGCAATTCGGCCGCCCCTTCGTCGAGCGCGTCGTCGCCGCCGACGTTCTCTCTCGCTTCGACGACTTCGCACAGCGGCAGGGCGTCGTCGGCCTCTTCATCCTGTTTTTCCTGCCGACGTTCCCGGACGACGCGTTGTGTGCCATCGCCGGTCTCTCGCCGATTCGACTACGCACGCTCCTCGTCCTCGTCGCCGTGGGTCGGTTGCCGACGTTCGCACTCGCCGCTGTCGCCGGAGAACAGGCCGCCAGCGCCAACTACGCGACCGTCGCCGCGCTCGTCGCCGCGGCGCTCGTCGGTTCGGGACTCGTGTACGTCTACCGCGACGACCTCGCAGCTATCGGTGGCTGAGAAATCGTCTCGTCAGCGAAGAATTCGGTGGACGCCGTAGACCAGCAGGGCGCACGCGGTCGGTGGAACGAGGCCGTACAGCGGCGGGAGGTCGTAGAGCAGTTCGACGACCGGGACGAGTGTGGAGATGGTGACCGGACCGAGCGTGAAGGGCTGAGGCGCGGTCTGGAGGTCGGTTGGCACCGAGATGACGAGGCCGACGTAGATTGACACCATGAACACGAACCCAGCGAGCGCGAGGCTCAGGTCGTAGCGACTGTCCGACCCGCTTCGGCGGTGGCGGCGCGCGACGAACAACACCGGAGCGACGAGTGGGGCAACGAGAAACAGCCCCACGAGCACGTAGAACGACCGCGAGAGGGTGAGCGAACCACCGGGGACGGCGGCAGTCTGTCCGATGAGCACGACCAGTCCGAAGACGACGAACAACGAGACGATGACCGACGCGAGCGCACCCACGAGGACGTAGAGTTTGAACACCCACGACTCGCTGTGCCGGAACGCGTACGGGAACGCCCCGAAGACGCCGCCGTAGTCGTCTGCCATTGGTCGCCCTTGGCAGCGGCCGCGATTAAAGCGACCGGTGTCGTTTTCACGCCGGACGACGCGCGTGTTCGCATGCACGTCGACCTCGGCAACGTCCTCGACACGGCATCGGTCCACGGCCTCTCTCGCGAGTCGCTCGAACGCCTCGACGAGCGCGTCGCCGCCGCCCACGACCGCATCCAACAGGGCCGCGCCGACAGCGAACACGGTTACGAAGCGCTGAACCTCCCGAGTCGCACCGACCCCGCCGCGATTCGTGACGCCGTCTCCCGATTCGACGACCCCGAGGCAATCGTCACCGTCGGCATCGGTGGGAGCGCGCTCGGCGCAGCCACACTCACCGACGCGCTCGACAGCGACGTGGACGCTTACTACCTCGACAACGTCGACCCCGAGGCGGTCGAGTCTCTCCTCGCCGACCTCGACCTCTCGAAGACGGTCGTCAACGTCGTCTCTCGCTCCGGCACGACCGCCGAGACGCTGGCGAACTTCCTCGTCGTCCGCGAGGCGATGGCCGACGCTGGCGTCGACTGGGCCGACCGAACCTTCGTCACGACCGGCGAAGAGGGCAACCTCCGCGACCTCGCCGAGAAACACGACCTCCCGTCGCTTCCGGTTCCAGACGGCGTCCCCGGCCGCTTCTCGGTTCTCTCGACGGTCGGCCTCGCCGCTGCGGCCATCTGCGGCCACGACATCGAAGCAATCCTCGAAGGCGCGGCCGCACAGGAATCGCGTCTCTCGGACTCGCTTTTCGACTCGCCCGCCTACGCCTACGGAGCGGTCTCCTACGCCCTCGCCGAGCGCGGGATGTCCGCGAACGCGATGATGCCCTACGCGGAATCGCTCGAAACGTTCTCCGAGTGGTTCGCGCAACTGTGGGCTGAGTCGCTCGGCAAGGACGGCCTCGGCCAGACCCCCCTCCGCGCGCTCGGAGCGACAGACCAACACTCCCAACTCCAACTGTACCGCGCTGGCCCGAACGACAAACTCGTGACGCTCGTCCGCGCCACCGAGCGCGACGACGTGGCCATCCCGGAGACCGACCTCGACGGCCTCGCGTACCTCGGCGGAGCGTCACTGGGTGAACTCCTCGACGCCGAGTTCGAGGCGACCGAAGCCAGCCTCGTCGCCGCCGGACGGCCAAACGTCCGCATCGAAATCGACCGCGTGGACGAGTACGGACTGGGAGAACTGCTCTACGCGATGGAGGCTGCCTGTGTCATGTACGGCGAACTCGCCAGCGTAGACACCTTCGTCCAGCCGGCGGTCGAGTGGGGCAAACGCGCCGCCCGCGGCCTGCTCGGTGGCGGCGACTTCGAGGAAGCCGACGCGGTTGCCGACAAGGAAGAACTGGTCGTCGAGTAGTGACAGGCCTCACTCCCCGTCGTCGTCCGTGGGAGCACCGCGTGCTTCGGCCTCACCGTCGAGGCCGAACGCGCGAAAGAGACGCGCCGTGACGACCGATTCGACGATATCGACGAGCGTGTCGTCATCGGTCGTGTAATCGGCGAAAATACCGAGTGGAATCTCGCCGCCAGCGGCGTCGTAGTGACCGCCAGCACTCCCGACGTCTTCGAACGCCGAGTTGAGGACGTCACCGACGTGGGTTCGCGGGTCCGGTGACCGAGCGCTGAGGTGAATCGCGTCGCGGATGATGCCGAAGACGATAGTCGTCTGGACGCCCTCGAGGGTCGTGAGATAGTCTGCGGCCTGTGGGAGCGCGTCGCGCTCTCTCGTCCGTCCGACGTTCGAGATAAGCACCGAACGGAGTATTCTGCGGTTGTCGATGGCCGTCGCGATGGCGTCCACCGTCGCGCCGGTGACAGACGGCGACGACAATCGGTGGAGCAGTTCGCGGTCCGCGGCGTCGTGGAGAAACGTCGCTGCACGGTATTCGTCGGTGGTCACTCCCCGGAGGAAGTCGAGCGTCTCGCGACGGATTGCAAACAACAACGCCGTCGCAAGTGTGACATCGAGTTCGATGTCGAGTTCGCGGAGGTACTCGGTGAGAATCGTCGCGGCGGCACCCACCTCCACGCGATGGTCGACGAACCGGGCCTCGATGTCGTCGGCGGGGTGGTGGTCGATAACGACGTCGATGGGGGTTCCCTCGGGGACGCGGTTGTTCGCGCCGGGTATGGAATGGTCGACGAACGCGAGCAGCGACCCCGACGGCCGGTTCTGGACGTGCGCCGGGTCGAGTTTCTTGAGGTCGATGCCGAGGAGGTTGACGAACGCGCGGTTCTGTTGGTGAGAAATCTCGCCGTTGTAGAAGATGTGCGTCTCGTCGATGTCAGCCGCCACGGCGATTCTCCCTAACGCGAGGGCGCTCGCGAGACAGTCCGGGTCCGGGTTGTTGTGGCAGACGACGTAAAGCTCGGAGCCGTCTTCGAGGAGGTCGAAGAGCTGTCGTGCCGCGCTCATTCGCTACTATACGGGCGCAGTCGTGTTAGCTTGTCCGCCGGAGATGATGACTGCGGTCGGGAGGACGCGACCGAACGCAGTGTGCCCTGCCGTCGGTTTCGACCGAGCCCCGTTTGCGACGACGCGGAGGCGAATCGACCCGAATCGGTTATCCGACCCGCCTTCCAAACGGACGGTAATGGCACACGACACCGCCCGCTCGTCGGCGACCCCGGCCGACCACCTGCAGGCGTACGGGGGCATCATCATCGTCGTCGCCCTCACCCTCATCGTCGGCGCGGTCTTCGGGTCCATCGCACACGGACTCGCCAGCGGATTTCTCGACTCTTCGGACCCGCTTCTCGACGCACTCCAGAGCGCCGGGACCTTCATCGGCTTCGGTGCTGTCGGCCTCGGCTACCTCGCCGCCCGCGACGATTGGGAACTCATCCGACTCGAATCGCCGTCGAAACGCGACCTGCTGTGGATTGCCGGCGGCCTCGTCGCGCTCTTCGGCGTCTATCTCGGCGGCTCGGCACTCATGAGTGCCCTCAACGTCCAAAGCGGCGACAGCGTCATCGCCCAACAGGGCGCGCAGAGTCCGATGTACTTCCTCTATCTGACCGTCGTCACCATCGTGCTCGTCGGTCCGGCGGAGGAACTCATCTTCCGCGGCATCGCATTCGGCGAACTCCGGCGGCTCTGGGGTCCGATTCCGGCTATCGTCCTGTCGAGCGCCGTCTTCGCTTCGATTCACGTCTGGTCCTTCACGGGGGCGGGCGCGCTCGTCTCACTCGTGATGGTGTTCGTCCTCGGCGGCGTCCTCGCGGCCATCTACGAGAAAAGCGGCAATCTCGTCGTCGCGGCGGTGGTCCACGGACTGTTCAACGCAGTGCAGTTCGTCGTGAGTTACGCACAGACGACTGGATTGGTGTAGTTCGGACTCGATTAGAACCCCAAGGAGCGAGAGAAGTGCGTCGTTACTCGTTCCCGTCGAAGTTCCTGGCCAGTTCGACGACTTGGACTTCCCAGTCGTGGGGCGAGCCGCTAGTCTGGAACTCCCACGCTCCGCGTACGTCTACGCCCTCGGCCGTCGCTCTCTCGATTGCTTCCGCGAGCACGCTCTCGAAGTCCTCAACAGACGTGACGGTGACGTCTTTCAATTTGTCGCGTGTCATAGTTCGGTTCCGCGATGTTCTCGACCCGAAGAGGGGGCACCTCCCCAGACCGTTCGCACGCCGATACGGCCTGTTCTCCGCGAAGAGCGTTCGTTCTCTGAAGCGAGGCCAGCCAGTGCAATAGACCTACCGTTCACCATGGTACACCAAGTTCTACCTCTTGGGGTGGTACACCAAGCCTCCCATACTTACCCCGTTCGCTCACGTACTCTATACGAACAGTAATGTCCGTCATCGCCCATCTTCGCATTCCGGCCTCCTCCTTCGAACTGGGGCGTATCCTCGAAATGGAGGGCGGGACCAGCATCGTCCTCGAAAACTTGGTTCCACTCGGTGAGAAAGCCGTCCCGTTCTTTACCGTCCACGACGCATCGCGGGACGCGTTCGAGAAGAACGTCAGAAAACATCCTTCGGTAGAGAGTATTCGAGAGGTGAGCAAACACAACAGCCAGACGTTGTACGCCCTAGGCTGGGCAGTCTCTCGTGATCTCTTTTTTCAGGCGATAGTGGAGGCCGACGCACAGTTGCTGAGTGCAACTGGGACGTCAACCACGTGGGAGTTCGAACTCCGATTTCCGACCCACACGGCGCTCAGTGAGTTCCAAGAATCCTGCTCGAACGGTCGCATCCCCCTCGAAGTAGGGCGAATATACAACCCGACGAAACCGGGGACTGGACCGTGGTATGGACTCACAAACACCCAGCGGGACACGCTGATGCGGGCCGTGCAGGGAGGGTACTATTCGATTCCACGGCGGATGTCGACCAAGGACCTCGCAGAAGCGTTCGATATTTCGGACCAGGCAGTCACAGAGCGGTTACGCCGTGCGATTATCACGCTCGTCGAGAACACGCTCGTTGCAGCCATGGACGATGAGTTCGAGGCAGTCGATTGAGGGTGCGGGCGGTTTCTAACAGCAGTACCGGATATTCCTTGTACACCATGCCAAACGCAAAGGTGCGTCCGGTGTCTGTTCTCTGTATGACCGTCGGCAACCAGATCGACCGTGCGTTGGATGCGGTGAGTCACACGTATCGCCGACGGCTGCTGGTCGCATTACTCGACCACAGCCCCAGGTACGGAATGGGGGCACTCAGAGCGGGAAACGGTGTAGGCACGGATTTGCAGGCCAGCGAGATACAGTTGTTCCATAGCCATCTCCCGAAGCTCGAAAAACAGGGATATATCACGTGGAATCGGGAGAGCGGCGAGTTTGGTAAGGGCCCGAATTGGGGAGAAGTCGAGCCACTGCTCCGACTGCTTCGGGATTACGAAGACGACAGACCCTGACTGCTTCGACCGTACCATGAGCGTTGAGGATACCTAGAGAGCCATCGCGTCGACGAGAGACGCCGCTGGGCTCTCGAAGTCGGGGACTCTCACGTGGTGCGTCGAGCTCGCGCGGTCAGGCTTGGTCTGACTTCTCGAACGCTCTGGGCGGGTCGGCGTCGATGCCGGACGCTCGGCTCTTGGTCGATGCTGAGCTGAATTCGGGAAAAACGCTCGCGCCGTCTTACGCCGGGTTCTTGCGCGAGAGGTCCATCCCGCAGATTGGACAGCGCTCTTTGTCTTCGTCGAACTCACGGCCGCAGCCCTGACACTGGAACTTCCAGTCGCGCTGCTCTGTGATGCCGTCCTGCGCGATGACTTCGACTTCGACGCCGAGGTGTTCGGCGACGTTCTGCATCGCGTAGTCGTCCGTGACGAGGATGGCGTCGAGTTCGAACGCGGCGGCGATGAGGCGCGCGTCAGTTTCGGAGAGGACGCCCTTGTCACCGGTTTCGCCACCGGCGCGGAGGACCTTGTCGACGGTTCCCTGTCCGGGGATGTGGACATACATGCCCGCCCCTTCGAGCGCGTCGAACCGGAAGGCGTGCTCGCCGGTGAGTTCTTCTTTGACGAGCGGGATAGACGCCGTCTCGTCGTCAGTGTGATACTCGTGAATGAACGCAGACGTGTCGAGAATTCGCATCTGCCTAGCGTTGGACGACGATGTAATCTTTCACAGCCTGCACGCGGTTGACCGGAATAAGGAACCGACCGTGGTCGTCGCGGTCGAATCCGACGCGGCTCGGCGCGATTTGCTCGTTCGGCTCGACGAGTAAGTTGTGAAGCTCACCCGACTTGAGATTCATCGTAATGTTGTACAGCATCCCGAGTTCCGTCCCATCAGACCCCATGACGGCCTTCCCAGACAGGTTCTCGGCGAGTATATCGGCCATGCACGGACCTACCTCGTCCCCTCACATAAACGCCACGGGGGCGTCTGACGAGTGACCGACGGGAAGCTCCGTATCGTCGAACAATCGGGGGCGAGAGTCCGTCTGCGGACCTCGGTGGAGTTCTGTGCTCCCACGTAACATGGATTACGGGCGTGCGTGACGATGGACTTAACTTGAGTCACCGACTCGATTCCCGTAAGGAACTTTCTCCGGGGCGATTCTTCATGTCCGATACTGATTCGACGTCACAATCCGATACGCTTCGCACACCCATCGTGGCGGTCCTGGGCCACGTCGACCACGGGAAGACCAGTCTCCTCGACAAGGTTCGCGGGTCGGCCGTGAGCGAGGGGGAAGCCGGTGCTATTACCCAGCACATCGGCGCGACCGCGGTCCCGTTAGACACGGTCTCGCAGATGGCCGGCAGCCTGGTCAACCCCGACGACTTCGACCTGCCGGGACTGCTCTTCATCGACACGCCGGGGCACCACTCGTTCAGCACCCTCCGCTCTCGCGGGGGCGCGCTGGCCGACATCGCCATCCTCGTCGTCGACGTGAACGACGGGTTCCAACCACAGACCGAGGAGGCCATCGACATCCTCAAACGAACGGGGACGCCGTTCATCGTGGCCGCCAACAAGGTCGACACGACGCCAGGGTGGAACCCACAAAAGGGTGAACCAATCCAGAAATCGCTGGAGGCGCAGTCCTCTCGCGCGAAGTCCAAACTCGACGAGAGTCTCTACGAACTCATCGGCCAACTCTCCGATAGAGGCTTCTCGTCGGACTTCTACTGGCGCGTCCAGAACTTCCAGAAGAACATCGGTGTCGTCCCCGTCTCCGCGATGACCGGCGAGGGAATTCCGGACCTCCTCGGCGTCCTCATGGGTCTCTCGCAGCGGTACATGAAAGACGAGATGGCCATCGACGTGGCCGGTCCCGGCTACGGAACCGTCCTCGAAGTCAAGGAAGAACGCGGCTTCGGTGCCACGCTCGACGTCGTCCTCTACGACGGGACCATCCGCGCGGGCGATACCATCGTCGTCGGCGGGGCCAACGAACCCATCGTGACGGAAGTCCGCGCTCTGCTCCAACCCCGGCCGAACGCCGAGATTCGCACCGAGAAGCGCTTCGACAAGGTCGAAGAAGTCGGTGCCGCGGCCGGTGTCAAGATTGCCGCCCCGGACCTCGAAGACGCGATGGCCGGCGCACCAGTGCGCGTCGTCGGCGACCGCGACGTGGACGAGGTCATCCACGAAGTCGAAGCGGAACTCGCCGACATCGAAGTCACGACCGAAGAGGAGGGTGTCGTCGTCAAGGCCGACACACTCGGCAGCCTCGAAGCCATGGCGAACGCCCTCCAAGAGGCCGAAGTGCCCATCCTCCGCGCCGAAGTCGGCGACATCGCCCCGCGTGACGTGGCTGTCGCCTCGACCGCCCGCGAACCCGAGCACAAGGTCATCCTCGGATTCAACGTGGACGTGCTCTCGAACGCACAGGACGAACTCGACACGAGCGACGTGAAACTCTTCGACGACGACGTCATCTACCAACTCATCGAGGAGTACGAGGAGTACGTCGACGAGATGAAGCGCGAACAGCAGGAGACGATTCTCGACAAAATCGTCCGGCCATGTCGCTTCCGCATCCTCGAAGACCACGTCTTCCGGCAGAACAACCCCGCCGTCGTCGGCGTCGAAATCATGTCCGGGACCATCAAGAACAACATGAACGTCGTCAAGTGGGAAGACGGCGAGCCGAATCGCGTCGGCCAACTCTCCGGGATTCAAGAACAGGGCGAAGACGTGTCGAGCGCCCGCGCTGGCTCCCGCGTCAGTGTCGCCATCGACGGCCCGACCGTCGGCCGCCAAATCGACGAAGGCGACGAACTCTGGATTGAAGTCCCCGAGAAGCACGCGAAGATTCTCGAACAGGAACTCCGCGACGACATCCCGGTGGACGAACTGGAGGCGCTTTCGGGCTACCTCGACAAGCATCGGCGGCGTGACCCCTTCTGGGGCAAATAGCGTTCGTTCGAAGCAGACGGACCATCCCGAAACCACCCCTAACCGCCCGCCCGCGCCGTAACAAATTTGTTCTATTATCCAATAGGGTACAGTGAGGTAGAATCATGCGCAAACGAACATCCCATAGCGACAGCATCGTCTCAGAGACACGCTACGACGTCATCCTCGCGGCGCTCCCGGTTCCGCTCTTCGTGGGAGTCACCGTGGGGGCATTGACCGGACAACCGCTCTCGTTGACGACCGGTGCCGGGGGGTTCGTCTCAGCGCTCGTCCTCGCCTATGGGCTGTTCGTCGCCGCACCGACTGACGCGGTGCGGTCGTCCACACCTGATGTCAGTCTCAACGCCAACAACATGAGTCTCGACGCCAACAACGTGGGCCTCGACGCGACACACGAGTCGGACAGAGACGAACCCACGACGACGGGGCGTCGATACCGCGGTATCTAACCGCCTGTGTTCCTCACGGTCGGTTCCACTCCCAAATCCAGTAGGCCGCGCCGAACAACATCAACCCCACACCGAATGCCGACGACGCGGGTTCGGGGATAATGACCAGAACCAACCCGATGAAAATAATCGCTGTCGGCCCAATCTCGTCTGCGTATTGCTTGAGTGGGTCCATACGTCACCTACGCGCTTCGGGGTGAAGTGAGTTGTTGCGATTCCGATGGGATGGTAAAAAGGAGAACGCCAGAAATCGTGTCTTCCGTCCGGGTTAGGCCGGAAGCGGCCCGAGGAACTCGAAGCCGTACTGCTCGCCGATTGCAAACAGTTCCTGCAGTTGCTCGTCGGTCACCTCCTGCGGTTCGGGAAGCGTGCGACCATCGGCCGGGACGCCAGCCTCGACGAAGAACGCTTCCGACCCACCGGGTGACATGACTGCGATGACGCGGCATACCTCGTCGGTTTCGTTGGCGAATCCGTGTGGGACTTCACTGCCGACGTAGCCGCTCATCCCCGGCGAGAGCGTCTGGTCGACGCCGTCTACATGAAGTCGTGCTTCGCCCTCGATGACATGGAATACTTCAGACGGCGCGTGTGTGTGCAGACCGTTCTCGAACCGCGGCGGAACGAGCATGTCGAGAACTGTGTACTCCCCGTCTGTGTCGTCGCTTCCCGCGGTGACGCTAATGAGTGCGCCGAGAACCTGCAGATGCTGTGCGTTCGAAAACTCCCTCGTCGCGTGCTGTGACATTACACTACTCCGGGCGGAGAGACGGCTGCTGAGGATATAATCACGTATTGCGCGGGTACGGTATGTCCGGCAGAACGGACGCTCACGAGGCGAGGGTCGTCGGTAGCAAAAAGAGGAGAGTGCGAGCGAACTTATCGAGCCGCCGGGGTCATGTCGTCGCCGACGGCGCTCATCACCTGAAAGGCGGCGCTCGCGGCGAGGCCACGGGCGACCTCGTCGCGGTCTTCGTCGGTGAGACCGGTGTCGAGGTCCTCAGTGTCGGGAGAGAAGCCAGCGCTGACCGGGTGGCCGATAGGTGGGTGGACGGCCACCGTCGCCATCGGACCCCCGGTGGTCGTCGAGAGTTCGGACCCGACGGCGAACCCCTCGGGGAGATACGACTCGGTACGTGAGACGATGCCGGCGACAGCCCGCCGGAGCGAATCCATCTGCTCCGGGGTCAGCTCGACAGCATCAGACGTCCGGCCGGCACCAGGGACGCCGGGAGCGCCCGCATATGGGTTGTTCCCGTTCATCAGTCGTCATGGCTACGGGGAGGACGTGTAAAAACCCGTCGTCATCCGTGAGTCAGGGTACCACTGGTCAAAGAGACCACGCAGCCGTTATCGTCCCGAGTCCCACAGCCGACTCGTCAGTCGTTGTCGGGAGGTGAATCGAGACAATAGTCCCGTGCGGTGAGCGCGTCTCGACGTCAAGCGACCCGCCAGAGGCCTCGACGGCGGCCCAGACGAGCCACAGTCCGATTCCAGTCGTATGCGTTAGCTGCGTCTCTGTCCCGTTGATGATGGCGTCGCGCTCGATTTTCGGGATTCCGGGACCGTCGTCGGCGACGGCAACACAGACCTCTTCGCCGGTTCGCGTGACTGAAATCTCGATGGTCGGTTCGTCGTCGCTGTGGACCGCAGCGTTGTCGAGAAGTTCGGCGATTCCCCGCGGCAATGCCGGGTGTGCTTCCACGACGACCGCTGGTGGGATATCAACGGATACCGCTGCGTCTGGATGTTCGAGCTTCGTGTCTTCGACCGCGTCGGTGACGGCGCGAACAAGGTCGATTTCGACCTCGACTCCCTCCGCTTTTTCGACCGACCGAAGCAGCGAGACTTCGTTGCTCACATCGACTAATCGTTGTGCGCGCGCCTGAATCGACGCCACGGCGTCGATGTCGTCGGGGACGTCCGAGCGTGCTTCGACGAGTTCCGTGTATCCCAAAATCGCTGTGCAGGCGTTTCGGATATCGTGGCGGAGGACTCGGTGCAGGACGCTCGTCTGCGTCAGCGTCGTTTCGAGGCGGGCGGTCGTCTCGGCGAGTTCGGTGTGACTGCGATTGACGAGAACGTACACGAGACCAGCAGAGAGTACGACAAACAGCAACCCCTTCGAGGTCTGGAGGAGCGCGTGGTTCGGCATGTGCTCGACGAAGTAGTCGCTCACGAGGACCCAAACGAACCCGAAGACAGCGTAGACCGCCGCGATTCGCCCGGGTGAGTAGTCGAACGCGTCCTCCCCCTTCATCAGCAGTGGATTGTCACCACCCCTGATTAGTGCGTCGGTCACACGTCCGACAGGAAACGAGCGTCTCAGCGGTGACGACGACTCAGAAAATAGATTCGCTATCGCCGTACGCCGCAACCGTGACGACGGTCGTGTAGCCGTCACCCTCGTGTTCTGCCGCGGTAAGCGCGACCTGTTCGTCGTCGAACTCCCACTCTCGGAGCCCGCGACCGGCGTCGAGACCGTCGATGACTGCTGTGTGAACGGCGTCTTCGTCGGTTCCCGAGGCCTCGTAGAACAGACCAGGGCCGGGTCCAGTCGCCCACCCAAGGCCGGCGACGACCGTCTCACCGGGCGTGGACGTCGTCTCGCGGGCTTCGACGACCGTCAGGCGGGTGCCTGCCGGGCCGAGGTCGGGCGCGACATCGACTTCCTCGACCGTCGCGTCCGCGGGAACGACAGACGAGACAGCGACGAGGTTGTAGTTGTGGATGTTGGCGGCGGCGAGGGCGGCGTCGTAGGACGCCATCTCCGTCGGGGCCGTACCGACCCCGCGGACGACGCGGATGATGCTCATGTCTGAACGAACGCGCCAGCTAAAAAGGGGGTTACGGATGAGAACGGACAAATCGGAAGTAAAGCCGGGGGAGTCTCAATACAGAGTGCTGAAATCGGAGACGGCTCCGTAGTTCGGCCCCGAGTTAGTGCCGACTCCGTATCAGACGCCCCAGTTCGGGTCTGCTCAGTACTGGTAGTCGGTGAATCCGGAGATGGGGCCGGTGCCGGACTCTTCGACCTCTTCGAGTTTCTCGTGGGCCGCGTGGAAGTCGGCTTCTGTCACTTCGGTACGCTCGTCGCGGATAGCGAACATGCCCGCCTCGGTGGCGAGCGAGGCGACGTCGGCACCGGAGTAGTCGTCCAGTTCCTCGGCGAGCGCGTCGAAGTCCACGCCGTCGGCGACGTTCATGTCGCGGGTGTGGATGTCGAGGATGCGACGGCGACCTTCGACGTCGGGCTTGGGAACCTCGATGAGGCGGTCGAAGCGACCGGGACGGAGAATCGCTTCGTCAAGCATGTCGAAGCGGTTGGTCGCCGCGATGATGCGAATCTCGCCGCGGTCGTCGAAGCCGTCCATCTCCGAGAGCAGTTGCATCATGGTCCGCTGGACCTCGGCGTCACCGGAGGTCTTCGAGTCGGTACGCTTGGAGGCAACCGCGTCGATTTCGTCGATGAAGATGATTACTGGTTCGCGCTCGGCGGCGAGTTTGAACAGGTCGCGGACAAGGCGCGCACCCTCGCCGATGAACTTCTGGACGAGTTCGGACCCGGCCATCTTGATGAACGAGGCGTTGGTCTCGTTGGCGACGGCCTTCGCGAGCATCGTCTTCCCGGTACCCGGCGGGCCATAGAGGAGGACGCCAGACGGTGGGTCGATGCCGACCTTCTCGAACATCTCGGGGTTTTCGAGGGGTTGTTCGACCGCCTCGCGAACCTCCCGGACCTGCTCGTCGATGCCGCCGATGTCGTCGTAGCAGACGGTCGGCGAATCGACAACTTCCATCGCCTGCGCGCGGGCGTCCGTCTCGTCGTCCAGAATGGTCTGGATGGCAAACGAGTCGTTGATGGCGACGCGGTCGCCGGGTTCGAGGTCCTCGTACGTGAGGTTCGGCGCGAGGTCGGTCAGCACCTCCTGATTGTTGCCGTGCTGTTTGATGACGACGCCGTCGTCGGTCACCTCTTCGACCGTGGCGATGTAGTACGACGCGGTCTTCAGCGCGTCGTTACGCGCTTTTATCTGTTCGACTTCGTCGACCAACTCGGCCCGCTTCTCGTCTACCGCCTGAAGGCGCTCGTCGAGTTCGCGGTTGACCTCGACCATCCGTTCGAAATGCTGTCGGAGTGCAGAGAGACGCTCTGCTTCCGACATGTCGGGGTCCAGATCGAGATGAGGACGTTCTGGGAGAGATGGACTCCGTGACATCGGTTAGTGGGGGAAATTAGGCTCGTGCGTAAATGTGCCTTTGGGTCGGAGAACACGTGTTTGGAAATTTGGGCGAGCCTCGCCAGTGGGCGAGCACTGAAACAGGGAGGAAAACGCGGAGGCGGGTAGTCCACAGGTCGCCCCTCGCTCGGCCCGGACGTCTCCCCTCCGCACTGGTACATACGTGGCAAGCGAACTTGAAACGAGTTCGTCATTCTACGGAACGTCGGGGAAACGAGACGGTCGGTCTGACGCACCTGATAGACGGTCGAAAGTACCGAATCGTGTCAAGTGCTACTCGGTTCGCTCGCCCTGATAACTCCCGTCGTAGGTGTCGTCGTGGGTCGCCTCGGCCAGGACGATTTGAGCGACGCGCGCGCCGCGTTCGAGTTCGATCGGGTGGTGGACCTGTAGCAGCCCCTCACCCTTCCCTTCGTATCCGGCGTCCCAGACGGCCGTGTTCAGCATACAGGAGTTCCGCATCAGCGACGACCGGGGGTAGATGTAACCGACGTGGCCCTCGGGGATGTGGACCGTCTCGGCGTACTGAAGGACGTAGCCACCCGGTTCGAGGTGGTAGGTCTCTGTCACGGGGTCGCTGACGTCGAGCGCGCGACGCTCGCCGATGGTCTTTCCCTCGCGGCCGATACGCCCGGATTCGACCTGTTCGAGAATGGCGTCGAGTGTCAAATCGACGCCGTTCGGTTGGACCTGGTCCTCGGAGACGGGCGTGATGTGCTGTGCGACGAATGAACCGGCGCGGTACATACTCGAATGCGAGTCCACGGCGTCTAAAACGATGCCGAACTTCGGTGACCCAGTCGAGACGGCTCCTCAGGTCGTGATGGAGGTGGAACCTGCCACCACCACCTGTCTGATGACAAGTGGCATGGGGCAACCACCAAGGAGTTTAATCGTCCTTAGACGGTAGAAACCGTCAGACTGCGGTATCCTTCACGTTCGAAGATAGGGAAGTACGCGGGATTTATATTCGAGGCCCATCGACATTCGCCTGTTATGGGACAGACGCTCACTGAACAGATTCTATCGGACCATCTCGTCGAGGGTGACCTCACCCCCGGAGAGGAGATTGGAATCGAAATCGACCAGGTTCTGATGCAGGACACGACTGGGACCATGGTCTGGCTGCAGTTCGAGGCACTCGACCTCGACGAGGCACAGACCGAACTCGCCGCCCAGTACTGTGACCACCAGACCTACCAGTTCGACTTCAAGAACACGGACGACCACCGCTTCCTCCGTTCTGCGGCCGGGACATACGGTGCCCACTTCTCCCGACCCGGTAACGGTATTTGCCACAACGTCCACAAGGAGAACTTCGCCGCACCCGGCAAGACGCTCCTCGGCTCCGACTCGCACACGCCGACGCCCGGTGGCCTCGGTCAGCTCGCCATCGGTGCTGGTGGCCTCGACATCGCCGTCGCCATGGGTGGCGGCGCGTACTACGTCGAGATGCCGGAAGTCGTCAACGTCCGCCTCGAAGGCGAGCTTCCCGAGTGGTCCTCCGCGAAGGACGTCATCCTCGAGATGCTCCGCCGCGAGACCGTCAAGGGCGGCGTCGGCAAGGTGTTCGAGTACACCGGCCCCGGTGCTGAATCGCTCTCCGTGCCCGAGCGAACGACCATCACCAACATGGGGACGGAACTCGGTGCGACCTCGTCCATCTTCGAGACGGACGAGAAGACCAAAGACTACCTCGAACGACAGGGTCGCGGCGACGAGTACGTCGAACTGACGGCCGACGACGACGCGGAATACGCCGACGAAATCGTCATCGACCTCTCGGACCTCGAACCGCTCATCGCCTGCCCGTCGATGCCGGACAAGGTCGTTCCCGTCCGCGAAGTCGCTGGCAAGAAGGTCGAGCAGGTCCTCGTCGGTTCCTGTACGAACGGTGGCTACGAGGACATCCTCCCGGCCGCGAAGATGTTCGAGGGCCGCGAAGTCGCAAAGCACCTCGAAATGATTGTCGCGCCCGGTTCGAAGCAGGCCGGTGAGATTCTGGCCCGCGAAGGCTGGACGGCCGAGATGATGGCCGCCGGTGTCAACGTCTCCGAGGCGACCTGTGGTCCGTGTATCGGTATCGGCCACGTGCCTGCCTCCGACTCTATCTCTCTGCGTACCTTCAACCGCAACTTCGAGGGTCGCTCCGGTATCGAGGACGACAACGTCTACCTCTGCTCGCCGCAGGTCGCTGCCGCCGCAGCACTCAAGGGCGAAATCATCGACCCACGCGACCTCGCCGACGAACTCGGCGACCTCGAGTCGCCCGGTGTCGAACTCCCCGACAAGTACGACGGCTCCAAGACGGACCTCATCTACGCGGAAGACGCCATCGACGACGAACTCATCAAGGGCCCGAACATCGGCGAAGTCCCACTTCAGGACCCGCTCGGTGCCGACATCTCCGGTGAGACGCTCCTGAAGATGGAGGACAACATCACGACGGACCACATCATTCCGGCGACGTCCGACATCCTCAAGTTCCGCTCGAACATCGAGCGCCTCTCGGACTTCACGCTCTCGCGTGTCGACGAGACGTTCGCCCAGCGCGCCAAGGAAGCCGGTTCCGGTGTCCTCGTCGCTGGCGAGAACTACGGTCAGGGTTCCTCGCGTGAGCACGCCGCGATGTGTCCGATGTACCTCGGCATCGAGGCCGTTCTCGCGCAGTCGTTCGCTCGCATCCACAAGGCGAACCTGTTCAACTTCGGTATCGTCCCCCTCGCCATCGACGAGGAGACCTACGCGAAGATCGAACAGGGCGACGACGTCGAAATCGTCGACGACGTGGCTGCCGCAGTCGAATCCGGTCAGGAAGAGTTCACCATCCGCGTGAACGACGACTGGGAAGCGACGGCGGAACTCAACGCATCCGAACGCGAGCGCAACATCCTCGCGGCCGGTGGCAAGCTGACCCTCACGAAGCAGCAGGCCGAAGGCGGCGCTGCCCCCGCGGACGACTAACGCCACACCCAACACTTCTCACATTTTTCGACCGCCGAGCGACAACGTCGTCGCCGAGGCGCCCCCGTGTCTCGGAGTCGAGCCCGCGTGTTTTTGCATGCCCACCACGTAGCGGCGCGCGTGACGGGTTTCGACGACGCTCGCCCCGACGACGTGGTCGTCCGGCGGGCCGACCGCGCCGACTTACTCGACGTGCTCCGTATCGAGCGCACGTGTTTCGACGAGCCGTGGCCGTACTCGGCGTTCGAACTGTTCGTCGACGAACCCGCATTTCTCGTTGCCGCCCGCGGCAACGACATCCTCGGTTACGTCGTCGCCGACGTGATGCCGAATCACGGCAACGACATCGGCCACGTCAAGGATCTCGCGGTTCGACCCGAGGCCCGCGGACGGGGGCTCGGACGGCACCTGCTGGTCAGTGCGTTGACGAGGCTCGTGATGGCGGGTGCGACCGTCGTCAAACTCGAAGTCCGCGTCTCGAACGACCCGGCGCTCGACCTCTACCGAAGCGTCGGCTTTCAGGCCGCACGACGGAATCCCGGCTACTACTCGAACGGCGAAGACGCCTACATCATGGTCCTCGACCTCGACGAGTGGAAGAGTAGGTGACAGTATTGTAATCTGTTCCATGGTAGTCCTTAACATAGATTGCCCCGTACATCGACTGTGTCACCGTCCGCAACTGTGCTCTGTGTCAGCGACGACAGCGAGTTCGTCCAAACGCTCGAATCGTCGCTCCGGACTCGCATCGAGGACATCTCGGTACGTCACATCACAGACACCAGCGCGGCGCGCACGGAGTTTTTCGCTAGCCAAAACGACATCTACTGCGTCGTCTTGACGACCCCGCTCGCGAGCGGCGGTGGCCTCCAACTTCTGCACGACATTCGCCGCCACGACCGTGGTATCCCGGTTATGATCGCGAGCGACGACCAGGACCACGTGTCCGACGCCATCGACGCGGGTGCAACCGATTACGTCCATCGGTCCGATGACCCGGAGACGATGGCGTGGCTCGGGTTCCGCGTCGAACAGGCAATCGCCGACTACCGCGTCGAACGGTCGAATCGGACTCGCCTCACCCAACAGCAGGTCGTCTCCGAAGTGGGCGCGCTCGCGCTCACGACACTGGACCTCGACGGCGTGTTCGAACTCCTCGTGAATCGTGTCGGCGAAGTGCTCGGCGCGGAGTCCGTGCTGGTACTCGAACACGTCGAAGAGCAACAGCAGTTCAGTGTCGCTGCGGCGTCAGGGACAGGCACGGAACCCGTCGAGACGGTCCTCGACGACACCGGTGGAACGCTTGTCTCGGAGACGTTCCGCCGCGGTCGGTCAGTCGTCGTCGATAGCTTCGCCTCGGACGAGCGATTCGACCCGATTGAGGGCGTCGTTCCGCGTGGTGTCAAAAGTGGGATGAGTGTCCCAATTGGCGTCGATGCGGACCGGTGGGGAGTCCTGTGTGCCCACGCGACCGCCCCCGGGCAGTTCTCCGACGACGACATCCACTTCTTGGAAAACATCGCAGCCATCGTCGGGGCTGCAATCGACCGCCACGAACTCAAAAACGCCCTGACGGAAGTACTAGACCGCGTCGGCGAAGGGGTTATCGCGTTCGACACGGACTGGCGGTTGACGTACGTCAACGCACGGGCCAAAGACGTGATGGACGAACCGGCGATGGACCTCATCGGCCGACACCTTCGAGACCTCGTCCCGGAGTCCTCGTCGTTCCAACCGGAGTTCGAGGCGGCGATGCAGACACAGGAGCCGAGGGAGTTCGAGGCGTACTCCGAAAACACGGATACCTGGTACGCAGTCAGAGCCTATCCATCCGAGACGGGGCTGTCGGTGTACTTCACCGTCATCACCGAACAACGAGAGCGGAAAGCGAAGGTCGAACAGTACGCTCGCATGCTCGAAACCGTCGGCGACGCGGTGTACGCCTTAGACGACGACGGCCGGTTTACGGCCGTCAATCCAGCGTTCGAGCGTCTCACGGGCCGCACGAGAGAGGACATCATCGGGGTATCAGCCAGTCAACTCGCCGACGAACTCGGCTTGACAGAGCGAGAAGCGGTCGGCTTCGCTTCGTCGTCCGGTGAGACGGTCGAGTTCGAACTGCCAGCGCAGAACGACTCGACCGTCCGCGTCGAAGACCACCGGACACCGCTCGTCGTCGACGGCACAGCGATTGGCTCTGTCGGCGTCCTTCGTGACGTGACGGCTCGCTACCGCTACGAGCGACTGCTCGCAACGTTACACGAGCGGACACGAGAGATGATGACCGCGCCGGACCGCAATGCAGTTCTCGACGTAGCGGTCAGGGCCTGCGACGAAGTACTCGGCGACGCCCGAACCGAACTGTTCGTCTTCGACGACGAGCAAACGAAGCTCACGAGAGTCGGCGAAGCGGGGACGGGCCTCGGCGACAAACCACTCGGCAGCGGAATCACTGAAGGCAGCGTGTGGGATGCCTTTGTCGACGGTAACGTGCGCGTAGTCGAAGTGGCCCCCGACGGCGGGGTCGTCGACGGTGTCGAGCGTGTCATCGCAGCCCCGCTCGGCCGCCACGGAATTCTCGTCACTGGCCACCCGGGGACTGTCGCACCGACCGACGTGGACGTCGAACTCGTGAACTTACTCACGGCGACCGTCGAGGAGTTGCTCGAACGAATTCGGGCAGAAGAGAAGTTGCGTGAGCGCGACCAGCGACTCGCCGAACAGAACGAGACGCTCAGAGAACTCGACCATAAAAACACGACCATTCGAAACATCAATCAGTCGCTCATCAAGGCACCCACCCGTCGTGACGCGCTGGCCGCAGTCGGCGAACACCTCGCGCGCGCCGACCAGTACGCGGTCGTCTGGCACCTCGAACCCCACGAGGTTGGTGAGCAGTTCGAACCACAACCCGACGTCGTCCACGGTGCCGACTCCGCCTACGCTGACAGACTCGGCGAGGTTGCGAACGCCGAACCGCTCTCTGGACTGCTCGAACGGGCGATAGAGACGAAGTCGATGCAGCGGATCGACGACGTCCTCGACGACGACGCCTGGGGGAGCCACCGCGGCGACGCACTCACCTACGGATTCCGCTCGCTCGCCGTCATTCCCGCCGTCGCGGACGAGCGAGTCGAGGCACTGTTCGTCGTCCACGGAACCACGACCGACGCGTTCGCCGACAGTGACCGACTCCTGCTCGAAGAGTTAGGAGACACTGTCGCCCACGCTGTCGCGTCCACGGGGCGTGCAGGAGCGATGTTGGCAGACCGTCGCGTCGAAGTGGAAGTCAAGCTCGGCAGTGACCGCCTGTCTCTCACCCGACTCGCAAACCGCATCGACTCCGGGGTCACACTCACGGGACTTCTCCCCCAATCAGACGGCTCGCTCGTCGCGTTCGTCACCGCCGACGCAGACCACGCGGGAATGGTCGCTGCCGGAACAGATGTCGCGACGAACGTTCGCTTGCTCTCTGCGGACGAAGACGGCGGCCTGTTCGAACTCCGTCTCCCGCGGGAAGCGCTCTTCGAGACCCTGTACGCGTCTGAGGCGGAGCTACGAGAACTCCGGTCAGACGGCACACAGACGACGGTGACCGTGGACGTACCGGAACGGATTCACGTTCGGTCGTTCGTCGAGGCGATAGCGGCCGACTATCCCGGAACCGCACTGCTGTCTCGGCGGACGAAGACGAAAGAAGCCGAGTCGCCGGCGACGTCCTCCACGATGATGCGCGACGAGTGGACCGACCGCCAGTACGAGGCGATTCGGGCGGCGTATCTCGCTGGGTTCTACGAATGGCCCCGACAGAGTACCGCAGAAGGGCTCGCCGAGACACTCGACATCAGCGCGCCGACCTTCCAGTACCACCTCCGCGCCGCAGAGCGAAAACTGGTCGACGAACTGTTCGACTGAGTGCACAGCGGGGCTCCCGTTCGCCACGTGCCACTCACATACCAGTATACCACGTAGTTCTCACCTTCGACTCTAGGTACCTAGAGTGCGACGTTCAACCAGTACTAGCCAGATAGCAACGAACCATATATCCTACACCTGTGTTGGGCTACCTGTCGGCGAGGCGCCGACGCGAATCGAACCATGGACGAGGCACGTGTGATACAGAACAGCGACGAGGGATGGAATACGGGCACAACTAACGAAGTCGTCGCACGGCACGACTGGAACGGGCAAGATACGCTAGCTGTAACTATCGTAACAGCCACAGCCGAAGCGACAGCCGTCGACGCACTCGACCTTCCACCACTCACGGACGTAGTGAACCCCGATGCTCTCGGCCGGCTTTTTCACTCGCCGGTCGTGGCATCGATGTCAGAGGCAGCAACTGACCGTGAGACGCAGATGTCAGAGGCAGCAACTGACCGTGAGACGCAGTCGCCATCACACGGACGCGTCCGGTTTCGGTACGCATCCTGTGACGTAACCGTCTGGGCCGACGGAACGGTTATCGTCACACCTGCAGCGTAGTATCGCCAATCGGTATCACCATCACCACCACAACCACACACTCCAACACTAACTCGCGGCCCGTCGGCAACCTGTGCGCCTACACCACGCACAATGGCCGCGACTCCCTTCTCACCCTGACGGACGACGACGCATTTTGGTACGTTCACGCACTACCGGTGAGCATGGGATATGCCTGTCCGGTCTGCGACGCGCCACAACGCGACGAGACACATCTCGCGAACCACCTCGCGTTACAGGCCATCGTCCACGGTGACGACCACGAGACGTGGCTCGACGAACACGAGCCCTCGTGGGCGTCGATGAACCCCGACACGCTCGGGCCACTTGTCGCCGACGAAGCCGAAGAACGCGAGTTCGACGAAGTGTTCGAAGATACCGTCGACCGCCGCGAGTCGAGACCGTCACCCTTCGACGACGGCCACGGTCACGAGCACATGGCCGGCCACGACCACGACCACACACACAGTCACGACCATGGCAGACAGCAGTTCGGCGGTGGTGGCGAGCCGAACCTCACGGGCGACGCGGCACGAATTTTCGAGGAGGCCAGAGCCATGACCGAAGAGATGCGCGCCGGTGAAGACGAAGGGGACGAAGCCGCAGCGTCTGGCGGCGACGACGCGACAGATTCCGCTGGCGACGAATCAGGCAGCGACGGCGACGACGCCCCCGACGAGAAAGAGTCGTAAGTCCGGCACCCAAACCAGAGGCTGATGGAGACCCACGGGACAATCTCCCCCGAGACACTGGACGAAGCCGAGCGCGAATTCGACCGCGTCGGCCCGACCGCACAAGTCGTCGTCAGAGAGACGGCGAAAGCGATGGACTTCGACCGCGAGGAGTACCGCGACCGCGTCACGGGAGACGTCATCGAGACGGTCCGAAACGCGCTCTTCGCCGAGTCCCTCGCGGTGCACGTCGGCTCGCGCGAAGCGTTCGACGACTGGTGTGCCGACAACGCGGCGTACGAGGTCGTCGAACTGGGCAACCCCGACGTCGACCGCGTCGCGTGGCACGCGATTCCGTTCGCCGAGCAGGTCGTCGCCACGACCTTCCAAGAAGAGCGCGACGCCGCCGTGAGCACGCTTCGGCGCAACGCCTTCGGTCGCGTCTACCGCGACGCGATTCTCGGCGAGGAATCGGCCGAGAACTGACAGCGTCCCGTCGGCTACAAGTCCATCGGCGACCCACGAAGACTAATGACCGACGACGGTTCCCAAGACAATCTGCACCCCGACGACGGCCGCCGCCACGAACCTCTCCCTGACCCCGAGTGGACGGTGTTAGAGTCGAAAACCGAGTACGAGACCGGCTGGTACACCGGCGGCTACGACCTCGTCGAACAGCCGAACGGAACGACGAAGCAGTACTACTGGGCGGAACTGGCGACTGCAGTCGTCGTCGTCGCAGTCGCGGACGACCAGGTCGTGTTCGTCGAGCAGTACCGCCCGACGATTCGACAGACGCAACTCGAACTTCCCGCCGGTATCGTCGAGAAAGGAGAATCCTTCAGCGACGCCGCCGTCCGCGAACTCCGTGAAGAGACCGGCTTCGCTGCCGACTCCGCCTCCGTCATCGGCGACGTGTGGTGTTCGACCGGCGTCCTTCGACACCGCCGTGGATTCGTCTTCGCCGAGGGACTCACCCCCGTCGAGCGCGACCTCGACGAAAACGAGTTCCTCTCGGTCCACGCCGTTCCAGTCGAGGAAGCCCTCGACCGCGCGCTCGAAGCCCCGACGAACGACGCGACCATGGAAGGAATCCTCCTCGCACGCGAAAAGGGGGTGCTGTAGGCGGTGGACAGCGAAATCTCACCCGAGAAGGTGGCCGAGCGCCTCGACAGCGACGACCCGCCGCTCGTCGTGGACGTGAGCACGCCGCCCGAGTTCGCACTGAAGCACATCCCCGGCAGCCTGAACGTCCCGCTTTCGGACCTCTACTCGCATCTCGACCGCCTCTCGGAGGCCGACCACATCGTCACGGTCTGCCCGCGAGGGGAAGCAAGCCTCCAAGCGGTCAGACTGCTGTCCGCCTACGAGGGGACGAACGACGCGACAATCGAGAGCATGGCCGGCGGGCTGGATGCGTGGGACGGCCCGCTCGAATCAGACGCAGACGACTAGCTGTCTCCACCACAGACCGGCGCAGACCGATACAGACCGATACAGACCGGCGCGGCCGCTCTTCGATGGTGACTTTCTGAAAAGTACTCGACGACGGGCGTGGTTAGAGTGCAGTCACGCGACGTTGAATCCCTTTCCGCGGAGGAAGTCCTCCACGCGGCCGCGGTGGTTGCCTTGGAGTTCGATGGAATCGTCTTCCACCGTCCCACCGCAGGCAAATTTCGACTTCAAGTCCGACGACAGGCTATCCATGTCGACGTCCTTGGGGTCGAATCCCTCGATGACTGTTACCTCTTTTCCGTAGCGACGCTCGTCGATGCGGATGACGATCTCCTGAGACTCTTTAGCGACGTCCTCACAGACGCAGAGCTCTTCAGGGAGCCCGCACGTCGAGCAGACTTCCGACATTACAGTGTGGAATTACAGGATGGGGATATTAAACAGTATCGGGAGCCACTGTCACGGTCGCAGAAATCAGGTGGCCGAACCGTCGTCGGTGGTCGTCTCAGTGTCGTCTGTCGTGGACTCATCTGACGAGTCGTCGCCAGTGGCCGAATCGCTCTCTTCGCTCGCCGACCCCTCGTCACTCGCCGACCCGCCAGTCTCTGGGTCTTTCGCCTGTTTGTCCTGTCCTGGCGGCGTATCTGGTGCGTTGTCCTGTCCGTTTCCAGAGCTCGAATTCGACTTCTCCCCTGCGTTTTCACCCTGTCCGGGGTTGTCGTCGCTGCTGGAGTTCTCGTCAGACGCACTCGCGCCGTTGCCAGCACCGTTTCCGTTGCCTGCATCGGAGCCGTTTCCGTTGCCGTTACCCCGCTCACGGTCGCCGTTCTTTCGGTTTTTCTCGGCTCGGTCGAGTCCCTTACCAGGAGTGTCGCCAGTGAGGTTGCGCGCGATTTCAGCCACTTCGGGACCGGTGAGTTCGCTGGCGTTGTCACGGAGTCTGTCGAGTTCCGTTTTGTTCACGCCCGTCTTCTGGAGGTCTTCCTCCGGAATCGTCGCCGCAGCGTCGGCCGTCTGATTCAGGATGGATTTCGCTTGCTCGATGTCGGCGACGACGCGGGTTATCTGCACGCGGTAGCGACCCTCTGGAATCGACCCGTTTTCGTGCCGCGCTTCGAGTCGGTCGCGGCGCTGTTCGAGTTCCGTCAGTCGCTCGCGGACCGTCTCGACCTGTTCGGCGACGACACCGGCTTTCGAAGCGTTCGAATTCGCGTTCGACAGTCGCGTCTCGAACGCCCGGCGCTCGATGACACCGTCTGTCTCGGAGCCCTGGACGCCGATGACGCCCGCGAGCCGTTGTCCCGGCGGGACGAACTCGCCGTCGTTCGTCTCGTTTGGTGCAGTCTCGGTGGCAGTTGCCGTCTCGTTACGTGTCGTCTCGTTACTCGGCCCGTCTTGGGCGGCCGGGGAAACAGCCTCGTCGGTCACGGCGGCACCGTTGGATGCGTGGCTCACGCTTGCATAAGACGCGAGCGCGAGCGGTGCGCTCGCGCTCACAATCAGCACCGCAGCAACGACGAGCACAGCAAATCGTCGGCTCATTACACCACCGTTCGTCCCACATTCTGATATAAACGGATGTTCGTCCGTGCGAATCAACGCGGTTCAACACCGATTCGACGCGTCGAGAAGATGCACCGCAGTCGGTCGGTTAGGGGCGATGAAACCGAGTAAATGGTCGTGATATTTTTAAGCGTCCTCGGGCTCGTCGTCCTCCGGCAGTCGGAGGACGTTCTCCCGACCGAGGCGGAACCCTTCGATAGTCCCTTCGTCGCGCATCCTGCGGACGACCTTGCTGGTCTTCGCGTCGGTCCACTCCAGCGCGCTCGCGACCTCCTGTTGTTTGATTCGGCCGCCACGAGACTCGATGAGTCGAAGGACGCGCTCTTCGTTGCTGAGCAGTTCCGAGGGAACGTCTTCGGTGTCGGCGTCGTCGGTCGCAGCCGCTTCCTCGGCCGTCTCCGCGTCGTCCGAAGTGACCTTGCCTGCCGATTCGCCCGGCGCAGTCTGCGACACGTCAGTTTCTGCATCCGTGTCGCGAGTGGCGGACGCTGCGACTGCCGCTTCGTCCCCACCGGCTTCATCGCGTGCGCCGCCACTGCCGAAGACGCCGCGCGACCGGAGATAGAACCCGGCACCGACGACGAGCACCCCGACGAGCGCGAGTGCCGCAAGTGCGCCCGTCGTCAGGAAGGGGTCGTCAGCGGTCGCAGGCGTCTGCGCCGCCGTCTGCGTCGCAGTCGGACTCGTCGCGGGTGCGCCGCCGCCGACTTCGAGGACGACACGCGGTTCGCCGGAGACGAATTCGGTGTCGGCACCACGCCAGATGACGGTGTTTTCACGCGTATCGTCGGCCGTCGGGGCGACCGTCGTCGGGCCGTACTCGTCGGGCCACGAGAGGATGAGCCGCGAGCCCGAATCGAGGAAGAAGCCCTCGATAGCGTCGCCGACGACGAGCGAGTCACCATCGACCGCCGCGAAGTTGGACCACTCGAACGAGTAGGTGACGACGCCAAAACTGTCCGGCAGCGACCGCGTCTCCGCGGCGACCGAGACGTTCGTCGCCGACATCTCGCGGCCGGTCGAGTTCGATGCCGCACTCACCGTGCCGTTGATTCGGTCGGAGAACGCCGAGGTGTAGTCCGTCGGGTTCGCACCGATATCGTCTTCGAGCGAGGCGAACGCGTCAGTCGTGTTCTGGTCGTCGAGGCGCGTCCAGTACTGAATCTCCCACCGTGCGTCGCCGTCTTCCGCTACCTCGACGACGATGCGAGTGCTATCGGGCTCGACGCCTTGCTGGACCAGCGGTTCGAGACCCGGCCCGGTGGCTGCGTCGTCGGGGGCTGCTATCGCGGGGGGGACAGCCGCGAAGACGCAGCACACGGCACACAGGAGTGCAACGACCGCCTGTCGTGTCGCCATTGAACCACAGTCTGAACACAGGGATGAAAAAGAACGAGGTTCAGGTCAGCACTCGTCTGACGACCGGCAGACGCGACCGAACCGCGGCGTCGGCGACCGACATCGCCTCGTCGGCGTCTGCTCGGGCGACGCCGTCGCCGTACTTGGCACGCTCGTAGAGCTGACCCACCTGTCGGGTGCGCTCGTCGAGGCCGACACGCGAGAGCGCATCGAGGTAGTGGCGAACCGTCTCGCCTTGGCGTCGCGGCCGGTACTCACGGCCAAGCACGTGTTCGAGGCGGTCGTAGGCGCGAAACACGTCTCTCGCCGGTGAGTCCGTCCGCCGCTGGTAGACGAGAAGCGCCGCGAGTCGGATGTGCGCTGGCGCGCGCGTCCGACGCGCCCCGGCGACGATGCCGACAGCAGCAGCGAGGCCGACGAGCATCGTCTCACGCGACGGGAGCGTCGGGACGAGTCCGTCTTCCGACTCCTCACCCGGTGGCGTCTCGACCGTCGGCGTAATACCGAGTCGCTCGCCGACACCCGGCGCAATCGAGTCAGTCGTCGTGTTGTTTGCGGTCGTCCCGGTTTCCGACTCAGGGGCGACCGGCGTAATCTCCTGTGAGCTGTTCGCCTGCAGTTCCGTCTCGTTAGTGTCGATTCCGGATTGTCCTTCTTCGCGAGCATCGGTGAGCGCCTGCGACTCGGCAGATTGGCGCGGCGCGGCGGGCGTGGGGTCGAAGCGGACCCAGCCAGTGTCTTCGAAGTACACCTCGACCCACGCGTGCGAGTCGAGGCCGCGAACGACGTACTCGTTGTCGCCGACGCGCTCGCCCGTCGTGTAGCCGGTGACGAATCGCGCTGGGACGCCCTCCGAGCGGAGGAGGACGACCATCGTCGACGCGTAGTAGGTGCAGTAGCCCGCGTCCATCTCGAACAGGAACGACTCGGCGATGTCACCCTCCGGCCGCGACACCTGCAACGAGTACCGCTTGTTCTCTTGTAACCACGTCTCGACCGCGACAGCCTTGTCGTACGGCGTCTCGGCTTCGGCCGTGATTTCGGCGGCACGCTCACGGACCCGGTCTGACGTACTGTCCGGCAGTCCGAGGTAGCGTTCGCGTATCTCGTCGGGGTAGTCGGTTCCCGTGCGACGCAGTGAGGCTGGCGTGTACTGCGGCACCTCGCTCGTCACAGTGTAGTTTTCGTCGGTGCCGACAGTCCGCGTCGGCCGGAAGTTCCCCTGTTGGGTGACGACCGTCTCCGACTCCACGTCACCGCTGACGGCGACCGGTCGCCACGCAGCAGGCATCGAGTCGAGTGGCGTCTCCGGGGTGACTGTCTGTTGGACGAGCCTCGATGGCCCCTCCGGACCGCTGAGTCGGCCGCCGGTGTACGGCTTCGTATCACCGGTTCTGACCCACCCGTCACCGGTATAGCGGTCGAACGAGGCAGTCTGCCAGTACGACGGGGCGGTACTCTCGACGTTAAACCGCACGTCCGGCGAGAGGCTGATGCTCCCGACGACGGAGATTCGGTCGGTCGCGCTCACTAGGTTGGCCTCGACAGTCGGTTGCTCTGCGACGCCGTGACTGGGGAGAATAGGCGACCCACCGGTTCCGGGGAGGACCGTGATAGTCGCCGAGAGGACAATCATCGAAGCGAGGGCGATGGCGAGCACGTCGAGTTGCCCGCCACCGACGCCGTAGCGGTCGAGACTGTCGAATCCGAGTGCGGCGATGCCCGCGGCGACGCCAGCGAGCGTGAGCGCCCCGCTCGCGTCACCGGTCAAGACGAACATCCCGAGTCCGCCGCCAGCGACGGCGACTGCCGGAGCAATCCGACCGCGGACGGCGAGATACCACGCGAGGAACGTCGGCGCAGGCGTCACGGCGAGCGCCCACACGTCGGCCGAGAGCAACCGCAGGACCGACAAGCCACTCAAGAGCGCGACGGAGTCGGCGACGAGTTGCTCCGGCGAGAGCAACGCGAGTTGGCTCTTCGGAAGAGCGAGAATGTACGCGAGGAAGCCGACACCGAGCAGGACCGCCGTGAGTCCGAACGCGGCCCGCGGGCGGAAGAGTCGGGCGACGGCAGTGGCAACAACCACCGTCACGCCCGCGATGAGGAGGAATTCGCTTCGCCCGCCGACGACGTCCGTCACCTCGTAGAGTACCGAGAGGAACGACCCCAACAGGACGAACGTGGCGGCCACTGCGAACATCGACACTGGGACGCCGAGGAGTGTCTGTTCTCCGGCCTCAGCCGTCGCCGAGTGAGCGCCGGGGCGACTCGGCGACGACTGGTTCGACCCTCGCCCAGTGCGTGTGTCGGTGCTCATGCTGTGGCCTCCCGACGAGCGTCGTCGTCGAGTTGCAGCGACGAGAGTATCTCGTCTGGCGCACCCGGTTCGGCGCGGAGTCGTTCGAACGTCGTCTCGTGTCCGCCGAAGACGATGTGCGTCTGGCCGACATCGCCGCGAACGACGACCCCAGCGTTCTCGTCTGGAACCGACCCGGCATCCATCTGCGCGAGGTGGGCGAAGACGTGGCGCTGGTCGCCGGGGGTGGCGTCGATGGTTCCGCCGGGCGACGTGAGGTGAATCGGCACGCCAGCGTCCAGAAGCGACCAGCAGAGCGAGGCGGTCGCTTCGGCCACGTCGTCGACGCGGCCTTCGATACTCCCGACCGAGACGGCGACTGCGTCGGGGTCGGCGTGGTCGGCGAACGCCTTCACCACGAGGTCGCCCGACCGAGCAGTCGATTTCCAGTGAACGTCCCGAAGCGAGTCACCGGGGACGTACGGCCGGAGGCGGTCGAACTCGCCGCGCTCGTCGCTCGCACCGAACTGCGAGAGCAACGAGAGGTCTCTGCGGGCCGTCGCGGACAGCGACCTGAGTCGCGGATAGACCAGTATCTCGGTCGTCCCGCCGACGGTGAACGTTCGGGTGAAAAATCCGAGAACGTCGGTCGCGACGATAGACGCCGGACCGATAGTCGCCAGCCCGCGAGACTGGTAGGTCACGTCGTACGAGATGGTCCCGTCGCCGACGAGCGACTGGGTTTTCGAGTCGCCGTCGAGACCGTCAGAGAGCGTGTCGGTCGTCGTCGCGGGGAACGGCCGATTCGACTCGATGTCGAGCGTGACTGTGTGGGTCTCGCCGGGGAACCCATCTTCCGGCGGTGAACGCACTGCTCGTGGCGGCGAAATACGCCACACCTGCACCGCGCCGACTGCGAGCGCGACGACGACGGGAACGACGACGGCGTCGAGCGCCCGCGGGCCGAATGCGATGGCATTTCCGACACCCAGTGCGACGACGACCAGCGCCGCCCAGCCTCGGAGTGTGGGTCTCATTCGACCGGGACGAAATCGAGTGCGCGTTCGACGACGTCTCGGCCGTCGTTGCTGCCGGTGGTTCGGATGCGGTGTGCCCAGACGCTCTGGGCCTCACGTTGCACGTCGTCGGGGACGACGTAGTCGCGGGCATCGAGCGCAGCGCGGGCCTGTGCGGCCCGAACGAGAGCAAGCGACCCTCTAGGGCTCACACCCAGATTCGCCCGGTCGCGGGTGTCGGCGGCGAGTCGCGAGACGTATCGGCGGACCGGTTCGCTCACCCGCACGCCCAAAATCGTCTCGCGGGCGGTGCGAACGTCGGCGGCCGTCGCGACAGGTTCGAGTGACTCGATGGGGTGGTGTCCGGCGAGTCGGCCGAGCAGTTCGGTCTCTTCGGCCTCGCTCGGATAGCCGAGATGGATTTTCTTCATAAAGCGGTCGAGTTCGGCCAGCGGGAGGTCGTAGGTTCGGTCGGGTTCGACGTCGTTCTGGGTCGCGATGACGGTAAAGGGGTCGGGAACCCGTCGTGTGACGCCATCGACGGTGACCTGCAACTCCTCCATGACTTCGAGGAGTGCGGCCTGCGTCTTCGGCGGAGCGCGATTGATTTCGTCGCCGAGGACGACGTTCCCGAAGACCGGCCCCTCGCGGAACTCGAACTCGTTCGTCTTCTGGTTGAAGACGTTCACGCCGGTCACGTCGGACGGCAAGAGGTCGGGCGTGAACTGGATACGTTCGAACGAGCCCTCGATAGACGTGGCGATAGCCCGGGCGAGCATCGTCTTGCCGACGCCGGGAACGTCCTCCAAGAGGAGGTGGCCCCGGGCGAACATCGTCACGACGATGTCTTCGATGGCATCGTGGTGGCCGACGATGACTCGTTCGACGTTCTCAGAGATACGCGCGGCGAGGTCGGATACCGCTTCGACCGACTGCTCGCGGTCGAAGTCGGCGTCTGCATGTACATCAGTCATTGATATGCGGGGTGTCCCGCCTGCCGCTCCGAGATGGTCGACGGGACCTCTGTCATGAACTATTGCGTCAGTCCACGTAACGTTGCTGGATGTGTGCATACCACACTCCAATGGAGACGGTGGGACCGAACGCTGGGTTCCCGGGTGCTTTTGTCGTTCGGCGACTCCGTACCGGATATGAACACGGACGCCGAGCGTGAGGAAGTCTACGGCGCGCCAGAAGCTATGCTGGCGGTCCGAGACGACCTGACGCCGATGCTCTCGCAGTACGCCGACCTCTGTGAGACGCACGACGACGCCCTCGTGTTGTTTCAGGTCGGCGACTTCTACGAAGCCTTCTGCGAGGCGGCCGAGACGGTTGCGCGGACCTGCGAGGTGACGCTCACCCAGCGTGAGGACTCCACTGGGACGTGGCCGATGGCGGGCATCCCCATCGACAACGCGGCGGGCTATCTCGAACGCCTGCTCGACGCGGGGTATCGCGTCGCGCTCGCCGACCAAGTCGAAGACGCCTCCGAAGCCTCTGGACTGGTGGACCGCGCCGTCACACAGCTCATCACCCCCGGAACCGTCGTCGACGAGGAACTGCTGGAAGCCGGGCGAGCGACCTACCTCGGCGCTGTCGCCCGCGACGGCGACGACTACGGCCTCGCAGTCGTGGATGTCTCGACCGGCGAGTGTCTCGTGACGGGTGCCGACCGCGCACTGCTGCTCGAAGAACTAGACCGACTCGCGCCCGCCGAACTCGTCGTCGGGCCGAACTGCGACCTGCCGGAGCATTCGTTCGACCCGATGGAGACACCGTTCGACCCCGGTGCCTTCGACTCCGAGGCAGCGACAGAGACGCTTTCGTCGTACGTCTCCCGCCCCGATGCGGTCGTCGACGCCGACGTGGAACGCCGCGCTGTCGGTGCCCTTCTCGCCTACGCCGAGTACGCACAGGGCGACTCGAAACTGGAGTACGTCACCCGAATCACGCGATTCGACCCGCGAGAGTTCCTGCAACTCGACGCGACGGCCATCCGCAGTCTCGAACTGTTCGACTCGCGAAGCGCACACGCGGGAAGTACCCTCTTTTCGGTGCTCGACGAGACGGCCTGCGCACCGGGCCGTCGTCGCCTCGAAGCGTGGCTTCGCCGCCCGCTCGTAGACAGAGACGCTATCGAAGCACGACTGGACGCAGTCGGCGAACTGGCCGACGACGCCCTCACGCGGGCCGACCTGCGCGAGCACCTCTCAGCCGTCTACGACCTCGAACGCCTCGTCGCCCGCGTCTCGCGAGAGCGCGCGAACGCCCGCGACCTGCGGTCGTTGCAGACGACGCTCGACCGCGTTCCCGAGATTCGTGGGACGCTCGACAACGTCGATTCGGGTCGCCTCGCCGACCTCCGCGACTCACTGGACGACCTCGCAGACGTTCGGGACTTGATAGACCGCGCTATCGTGGATGACCCGCCACAGGAGATTACCGAAGGCGGCGTCGTCGCATCGGGATTCGACGACGAACTCGACGACCTCCGGGGGACCGCCACCGAAGGCCGCGAGTGGGTTTCGGACCTCGAAGCCCGGGAGCGAGAGCGCACCGGCATCGACTCGCTCGACGTAGGCTACAATCAGGTCCACGGCTACTACATCGAGGTCACGAACCCGAACCTCGACAAGGTGCCCGACGATTACGTCCGCCGACAGACCCTGAAGAACTCCGAGCGCTTCTACACGCCCGAACTGAAGGAACGCGAAGACGAGATTCTCAGCGCCACCGAGCGGGCGGAGACCCTCGAATACGACCTGTTCTGCGAGGTTCGTGCCGAAGTCGCCGCCGAATCCGAGCGCATTCAGGCGGTCGCAGACGCCCTCGCCGACCTCGACGTCCTTCGCACCCTCGCGGACGTTGCCGTCGCCAACGACTACACGCGACCGGAGTTCCGCGAGGAGGGCACAGAGGCCCACGGCGGAATCGAAATCGAAGCCGGTCGCCACCCCGTGGTCGAGCGCACGCAAGACGAGTTCGTCCCGAACCCGACTTCGCTCCCGCAGGGGGGCGTCGCACTCGTCACCGGCCCGAACATGTCGGGAAAATCGACCTACATGCGACAGGTCGCGCTCGTCTGCATCCTCGCGCAGCTGGGGAGTTTCGTCCCCGCCAGAGCCGCCTGTCTGCCGGTCGTCGACCGCGTGTTCACCCGCGTCGGAGCCTCCGACGACATCGCCGGTGGCCAATCGACGTTCATGCGCGAGATGAGCGAGTTGACCGAAATCCTCCACAACGCCACCGAGGATTCCCTCGTCCTCCTCGACGAAGTCGGCCGGGGCACCTCCACGGCCGACGGCCTCGCCATCGCCCGCGCAACCACGGAGTTCATCCACGACGAAGTCGGCGCGATGACGCTCTTCGCGACCCACTACCACGACCTGACCGACGCCGCCTCGGAGCGGTCGGGCGTGTTCAACCTCCACTTCACGGCGGCGCAGACCGATGGCGAGGTGACCTTCCTCCACAGCGTCGCGGAGGGGCCATCGTCCTCTTCCTACGGGGTCGAAGTCGCGCAACTCGCGGGCGTTCCACCGGCTGTCGTAGACCGCGCTCGCGGCCTCGTTGACGCCGACAGCGCCGACGACGCTTCCGAGTCGAACGCCGGTGGTGTCGACGACGCACCCGATGCCGCCACCACTGAACCGACGCCGACCGAATCCGTCGTCTCGAACTCGACTCGAAACGAAGGGGTTGCTGAGGCGGCGCACGATGCCGAAAATGGAACCCTCGCGGCGTACGTAGATGACCTTGGTAACAACCCACATGCCTCGAATGGGGAGTCCTCCGGGGCTTCCGGGCCGAGAGCCGAACCCAACAGTAAAGCGACTTCGAGGGTCGGTTCGAGTGGAACCCACACCGCCGCCAGCGACGACACGCTCGACGAGGTGGCCGCCGAACTCCGAGACGCCGACCTCGTCGACACCACCCCACTGGAAGCGCTGAACCTCCTGTCGGACCTCAAAGGCCGACTCGAATGAGATGAGATGGTCGGATAGGGTCGAAGATGAGACGAAACGAAAATGAGATAAGATGATTCACGAACTCGACCGGCAGACACGGGCGCAAATCGCGGCGGGAGAGGTCGTCACCCGACCGGCGAGCGTCGTCGTGGAACTCGTGGAAAACGCCCTCGACGCGGGTGCCGAAACCGTCGAAATCGAAATCAGTGGCGACGGAACAGACCGAATCCGCGTCAGCGACGACGGAGTCGGAATGAGCGAGCGCGACGCCGCGCTCGCGGTCGAGCGCCACACGACCAGCAAGCTAGACGACGCGGCCGACCTCGAAACGGTCGAGACGTTGGGTTTCAGGGGTGAGGCACTTCCGAGCATCGCGGCTGTCTCCCGACTGGAACTGACGACCAACGCCAGTGGCCCACGCGGGACGCAGGTGGTCGTCGAGCGGGGCGAAAAGTCGGTCACTGCGGCGGGTCGCGCCCGCGGAACCACCGTCGAAGTCACGGACCTCTTCGCCGAGCGCCCCGCCCGAAAGAAGGCACTCGCGTCGGCGAAAGCCGAGTTCGCCCGCATCTCGCGTGTCGTCACCCGGTACGCGCTCGTCCGCCCCGACGTACGGTTCGTCCTCCGGCACGATGGTCGCGAGACGCTCACGACGCCGGGAACCGACCGTTTTACGGATGCCTTGCTCGCCGTCTACGGCCGCGAGGTCGCCAGTCACGCCTCGACGTTCGACGCCAGCCGCGAGCTCCGAATTGGGACTGAGTCGGACGAGATGGCCATCGACGGCGTCCTCTGTCACCCGCTCGTGAGTCGCGCCCGGCGGGACCACGTCCACGTCTCGGTCAACGGTCGCGCCCTCGCCGAGTCGCGGATTCGCCGCGCCGTCTCCGACGCCTACGGGACGCTCCTCCCGGACGGCCGCGAACCTGTCGCCGTCGTACGCCTCTCGCTTCCCCCGTCGTGGGTCGACCACAACGTTCACCCCGCGAAATCGGACGTCGAGTTCAGAGACACCGAGGTGGTCGCCGACGCGGTCGAAGCGAGTGTCAACGACGCCCTTTCGACTGCCGACCTGCGCCGGAGCGGCGAACTGGCGATGGACCTCGACTCGTCGCTGTCGCCGGTCGAGGCGGAGTCCGTATTCGACGACGTGCGCGTCATCGGCCAGTTCCGCGACCTCTACGTCCTCTGTGAGGTCGGCGACGAACTCCTCGTAATCGACCAGCACGCGGCCCACGAGCGCGTGAACTACGAGCGCCTGCGGGAAGCCGTCGAGAAAGCGGGCGTCGATTCCGTCCCGGTCGACCCACCAGTGAGTGTGTCGCTGTCGCCGCCCGAAGCGGCGCTTCTGGAGGCGAATCGAGACGCCGTCGAGCGACTCGGCTTCCGCGTCGCCGACTTCGGCGGCGGAACCTACCGCGTCGAGGCGGTTCCAGCCCCACTGGGCCGACCGTTCGCGCCCGACGCACTGGCAGACGTTGTGTCCGACCTCGCTGCGAACGACCCGCGGGACCCGCGCGACGAGTTTCTGAAGGACCTCGCGTGTCATCCCTCGATAAAAGCAGGCGACGACCTCTCGGTCGCGGACGCAACGCGTCTCGTCTCCCGACTCGGGTCGTGTGAGGCGCCCTATACGTGCCCGCACGGTCGGCCGACAGTCCTCGCCATCGACGAGGACGCCTTCGTTCGTGGGTTTGGTCGGCGAAGCGGGCGACTGGGATAAGAGCGTTCAGGCGGCGCTACCAGTCTTTGCAGTCGTGACAGACGTACTGCTCGCCGTCGAGCCACCGCTTTTGGACCGTGTCGCCGCAGACAGGGCACGCTGTTCCGTCAGGCGTCCAGCGGTAGGTGGCGAGGGTGTCGAGGGCGTCGCGGTCGGCTTCTGTTTCGGTGTCGTCGGGGACGGATTCGACGGTGTCGTCGGACACAGATTCGACCGAGTCGTCGGACACCGACTCAACAGCGTCGTCGTCATCGTCCGGGCCGCCAGCGAAGTCGTCGAGCGAGCGGTTCGACATGTCCCGATGTGTGGACGGGTGGGCCTTATCCGTGCCGACCTGCAAAATCGTGTGAAATCCACACAGTCTTTATCCCCGAATCCTCAGGGACATCTATGGCAACCCTCACGGACTTCATCGTGGCACTGTTGCAGAGCGTCGTCGAGCTGCTCGTGAACTTCTCCAGCGTAGCGCTGAACGACCCGCTCTCGCCGATTCTCGTTATCTTCGGCAACCTGTTTATCATCGCGGCAGTCGGCGCACTGGCCTACGTCGTCCTCGGCGCACTGGGTGCCGAACTCGGTCTCGGAACTACGCCCGGCTCTCGGTAAACGCCCGCGCAGCTAACGAAATCGCTTCTTCGAGGTCGGGTCCGATTGGTGACCCGACGACGATTCCATCCGCGTGGTCGAGCACCGCGGCCATCCGCTCGCTCACGTCATCCGGCGTGCCAGCCATCG
Source organism: Haloferax elongans ATCC BAA-1513 (assembly GCF_000336755.1). Taxonomy (GTDB): domain Archaea; phylum Halobacteriota; class Halobacteria; order Halobacteriales; family Haloferacaceae; genus Haloferax; species Haloferax elongans. The sequence continues at coordinate 167,341 of NZ_AOLK01000023.1, forward strand.
AGAAGGCGTCTATCATCGCCGGGGTGACGAGGCCGAACGCCTCCGAGAACTCGCCCGCCGAAATCTTGTCGCCAATGTCGCTTGCGAGGTCAGCATCGAGACCGTGCCTGTCGAGGACCGGCGGGGCTGCTCCGGCGGTGATGAACGCGACAGGTGGGCGTGCCGCCTCGCGGGCCGCCGACTCGTCTTCCGAGATGGAGACGCTGGCGTAGGCCGCGAGCGTGAACTCGCCGCGCGAGTCAGGACGGTCGTCGCGGCCGATATCGACCTGTTCGCGTGCCCACGCGAGGTCGTCGGGATGGGAGCCGTTGAAGAGTAAGCCGTCGGCGTGCTTGCCCGCCATTCGGCACATGTGCGGCCCTTCGCCGCCGACGTAGACCGGAATCTCACCGGGAACGTCGAAATTGAGTCCAGCGTCGGTCGCTTCGAAGGTTCCGTCGTGGGTGACGCGTTTTCCGTCCCAGAGGTCCTGTGCGACTTTGAACGCTTCCAAGACAGAGCGGAGGCCGCGCTGGTCTTCGAGACCGAGGTTGCGGAGGGTCGAGGGGTCTCCAGGACCGATACCGAGGAGGCCGCGACCGTCCGAGGCTTCGGCGACGGTCGCCACCTTCGCGGCGAGCGTGACGGGATGCATCTCGTAGGGGTTGGCGACACCGGGGCCGAGGCGAATCTCGTCGGTCTCGGCCGCGAGTCGCGCGAGGACCGCAAAGGGGTCGCGGTTGTTGTAGTGACACGAGACGAAACACGAGTCGTAGCCCTCGCGTTCCGCCTGCGTTCCCAGTTCGACGAGGTCAGATACCGGATGTTCCGGCGTGAGTTCGAGTCCGAGCATGGTGTGAAAGTGAGCGTTCGGTCAGTTCGTATCGGGGTCGTAGGTCCACCCGCGGAGCGCCTGTCGGACGAAGTCGCCCTCGATGTCGCGGTAGTGGGCGTGGCTCTCGCCGTGGTCGCCCCACTCGAAGCCGCGAACGACGACCACGGGCGTTCCGTCGTCGCCCTCTCCTTGGACGAGGTTGGCGGCCGCGGCGAGTTCGTCCACGACGCTCTCGACAGTGACGCCGAGTTCGCGCCCGTCGCGGTCGGTCTCACCGCGCCAGTCGCGCGAGGGGGCCATGCCCGCCCAGCCGAGTGCGACACCCCGCTGGCCGTGACGGAAGGGCCGCCCCGACGTGTCGGAGACGATGACGCGGTCGGCGTCGATACCGGCGCGGATGCGCTCGGCCGACTCGCTGGGGCGCTTCGGGAGCAACAGGAGGTCGTGGTCGGGGACGTTCGACCGGTCGATACCGGCGTTGACGCCGACGTGGCCGAACCGCGTCTCCGTCAGGAGGAACGGTTCGGTCATCACGAGGTCGACGCTCTCTTCGAGGACCGCCTGCGCGAATCGCGGGTCCTTCTCCTCGTCGGTGAGTTCCGAGAGGCGGGCCGCGAGTTCTCGCGCCCGCGGACCGGCCGGGAAATCGTCGAGGTCGGCGAACCGCCCTTCGGCCTTCGAGACGACTGTCGAAGCGACGCACACGACGTCGTCGGGGCGGAGGTCGACGCGCTCGGCGATGATGCGCGCGAGGTCGTCGCCCGCGCGAATCTCGGGCACGTCGGGAACGGCGAACAACTCCATACGGGAGGGGACGGCGACGGCGGTGAAAAACCACGGGATGCTGGCGAAGGGGGCCGGTATCGGGACCGCCCGACAGGGAGGAACCCGCGACATTGTTAAGATGTGTCAAACACAGGTCAGCGCATGGACGACCGACCGATAGACCCCATGGGGAGAGACACGGTCGAGGAGTACCTCGAATACGTGGGGCGCGTTCCGCAGGAGATTCGCGACCGCGTCGACAGAGACGTCCATCCGCTGACTGGCGAGAAGACCTCGTTTCGGCTGAACAATCACGTTCTCTTCGCGGAACTGTATCTCTTGGCCGAGGAGTCGGAGACGAGTCCGACGCCGGTCGATATGACGAAGTTCGGCGCATTCCACGTCTCCTTTTACCGCGACCGCTTCGGGACGTTCGCCTGTGGCGTCGAGTTCGCCGGTCTCGAACCGAACTTCCATTCGCCCGAAGAGCGATTGCGATACGACGAATACGACGTCTCGGAGTTCTACACCCAGCCGAGAGACGACTGACTGAAGCCGAAACCAGGACCGACGACCTCACCGAGACAGGTCGTCAGTCCCCACTGACGACATCGACTTCGAGGTCCCCGTCCTCGACGGTTCCGACCATCATCGTCGCGTCGTCACTCGGGTCCGGCGCGGTCGCCGTTCCCGGATTGAGGACTCTGACGCCGTTGGCGACCTCGTCGACGACTTCGTGTATGTGACCGGCGATACCGATTGCGTCCCGTCCGGCGGCGTCGATGACCGTCTGCGCGACCCGCGACACGTACCCGGTTCGCGTCCCCGTCCCGTGGGTGACGACGAACGTCGCCCCGGCGGCCTCGACGATATCCACGTACGGCAGGTCGATACGCGGCGGGTCGACGTTTCCGCGGACCCCGACGAACTCCGTGGCGAGGTCGCGAATGTGTTCGAGCGTCTCCGGCGAGTCGAAGTCGCCCGCGTGAATCACGAGGTCGGCGCGTTCGACGCGAGTTTCGACCCACTCCGGAATCGTCGACGCTCTCCCCGGGACGTGCGTATCGCTCAGGATGGCCAGATACATGTCTCTCACATAGCGCGACGGTGGAATAGTCATTTTGTCACTGCCGAGCGTACTTCAGGATATGGCACACGTCGTCACCGCGTTTCTCCGCAACCGGGGACGCATCCTGCTCACCCGCCGCAGCGACGCCGTCGGCACCTACAGCGGTAAGTGGGCTGGCGTCTCGGGATACGTCGAGGGCGACCCTAACGACGCCGAAGACGACGCGCGAAGAGAACTCGAAGAGGAAGTCGGCGTCACCGAGGCGACGCTGGCCAACACCGCCCAACCGATGCACATCACCGACGGCGAGCGCGAGTGGACCGTCCACGCGTTCATGTTCGACGTGAACCACCGCGACATTGCTCCGAACGAGGAACTCGCCGCGGTGGAGTGGGTCCACGCCCCGGTCATCTGCGAGCGCGACACCGTCCCCGAGTTGTGGCCGACGTACCGCCGAGTGGCACCAACGCTCGAAACCGTCCAGACAGACGACGCCCACGGCTCTGCGTGGGTGTCGCTTCGGGCGCTCGAAGTCCTCCGGGACGCCGCCTCAGACGCCGAATCGTGGGAAGTACTCGTCTCGTTTGGCCGCAGCCTACGCGACGCCCGGCCCAGCATGGCCGCCGTCACGAACCGCGTGAACCGCGTGTTGGCCGACGCCGCAGGGGACACGGAGGCGCTGTGCCAACGAGCTGCGGCGGAAATCGACGCCGCAGCAGAAGCCGACGACGTCGCCTCGGCGGAGGCTGCGCAACTGCTTCGAACAGAGGGCTACGACCACGTGGCGACGCTCTCGCGCTCAGGGACCGTCCGCGCAGCACTCGAAGACGCGGGGCCGAGCGTCCTCGTCGCCGAGTCCCGGCCGGGGCTCGAAGGAGTCACCGTCGCCGAATCGCTGGCGAAGAAGGGTCTCGAAACCACGCTCACGACCGACGCCGCGCTTCCCGGCCTCGTCGCGGACGGGGCTGTCGATGCTGTCCTCGTCGGTGCCGACGCTGTTCTCTCGTCTGGAGACGTGGTGAACAAGGTCGGAAGCTACCCCGTCGCACTGGCGGCCGCCCGCGCCGATGTGCCCGTTTTCGCCGTCTGCGCCCGCGACAAGATTCGCGGCGACGACACCGTCGTCGGCGAGGAAGGCGGCGCGTTGTACGACGGAGACCTGCCGATTACGGTATCGAATCCGCTGTTCGAACTTGTTCCGTCGGACCTCGCCGATGGCGTCGTTACTGAGGAGGGGAGGCTGGATTCGGACGGTGTCGAGCGCGTCGCGGCCGAGCACGCCGAACTCGCTCGGTGGGACGAGTCCACGTCGTCGGGAGCGGACGCGGGCGGCGACGGCTAAGAGATACTTGCGGGTCGTCTCGCGCGGCCGCCAAATTGATGCTACCGTAGGGAGAGCACCGTCACAGGGCCCCGTTCCGAACGATGGCAAACCCAGTCGAAGTGCTCAGTTTGTTGGTGGTGCTGGAGTTCGTGATTATGTCCGCGATAGTGCTGGTCTTGGTTCCGCTGGAAGTTGCAGCCCCGATTATCCCGCTTTTGCTCGTCTTCTTGGTCGCGTTGCAGTTGTATCGTTCGTGAGGCTGTGACTGTATTCCGAGTGGGAGTAGGCAGGTTAGTTCACGAACTTGGTGTGTCGATGTCGATTCGGCCGTCGCCCGTGACTCGCACGGCGACACTCTTCACGGCGACAGAAGTCGATTCTTGTTGCCATTTATATGATTAGTTAAGTGTATGTTCGGGCTCTTCTTTCAGCAACGTTTGAGAATATTGCTGATTTGGTGTTTTAGCCGAGTTGAATTAAAATGGTTTTACTATATGACTTGATAGTCAACAAAGGCATCGCTGAAGTCAGGTATTCGCCGATAGCTTCACCAGAGAAGTCAACAATTTGTCATCAAGAATGTACTGAACTAATTCGTGTTGGCCCTCTGATGTACACCCAATGATCCGTGAAGAAATGCTGCCCTACTCGTAATCCCGGAGTGCCATTAATTCAAACGCCGCCACTTAGTCTACTGAATGCTTCCCACAGTAGAAGGTTCAGAGTCAATTTGAATTTCCTGATGGAACATGTCGGCGAGGTATGTATCGATCTGTTTGATGACGTCTTCCTCGTCCTCAGAGTCGCTACGTGCAGTAGTGCAGAGGTCGTCGAAGAGACTAGCAAGAGTGGTAGTTTGTTCATCCGTGAGGTCTCCTGGGTCCATAACGAGTGCCTCTTTCAACTCGTTTGGTTCTACCTTTTTAAGTCCAGTAGCATATGTTCGGCCTGCTTTTCGAACAATTTCGTCGGCAACACTGCTGTTGAGATACGAAAGAAGCGCTTTCGTTTGCTGTTTGTCGTATTCGTCAACATATATGCAGTGCAGGTTGTTCAGGTTCCGAACTCCGGCTTCGTTGTGGGTGAATTTGAAACCCTGTTTTGACATATAGGTCGCGAGAATGTCTGCCGGTTCTCGACGTTCCACAAGGTACCATGGGTCACGGTTACTAGCCAAGTAGCTCGTATCTGCTCCTATTTCTTCCCCATACCGTAGGTATGCGTCAAGCGCAACGTCGTCGATCTCGCTACGGTTCTCATTGACGTGGTATAATAACCAAACTTCCTCACCATCAGCTGTCCACTCCTCAAAATCTTCGTCGGTGTAATTGTAGCGAGGTTTGCCTCGCGACTTCCGAACTAGAGGGGACAAGTATTTCGTATCGAGTTGCGCCGCTTTCACTTCGTGTTCTGTGAGGCAGAAGTAATCATTCTTACCTGTTGCAATACCTCGCTTTAGAGTCCCGATTTCTCGGAGAGGCTTTAGATCAGGACTCTTGGCGATTGGATTGGTTTCGGTGTCTGGTCCGAAATGGTGAGTCCATTTCTCATCTGGTGATAGTTTAGTTTGGTCGACCAATTGGATGTGACCATAATTTGTGACTCCTTCGGCACCGTTCTTGATATCGTCGAGTAGTTCGTCGCCCAGTGACCAATCAGATAGCTCAATGAACTGGGTATGGCCCGAATCTTCGTCACCTGTTTTCTTTTCGAGGAGTGTGATACAGGAGGTTGTTTTTGCACCGTCGAATATCAGCGAGTCCTGGTTGTTGTGTAGGATTAGGGCCTTGATGTGGAACTCGTTGAGCAGGAACTGCTTGAGTGGTTCTCCATAGTTCGTTTCCAAGAACTCAGATGGAGTGAGGAACGCCATTTTCCCCCCAGGTGCCAGGAACTGCGCTGCGTGGATGAAAAAGAAGAGATACATTGGAGAGTGTCCAGATAGTGATAGGCCCGACTCAGCTTGTGCGATCTCTTTGATTCGGCTTTTATCGAACTTACTCAGTTCGTGGTGACGTGAATATGGTGGATTGGATAGGATAGCATCGAATTCAGGGAATTGGATCGCTTTCTCGGTATCCAGTCGCTCCTTTGCGTCTGGGTTGACAGTCTCCATGAAGTCTCCGGCGAATACCTTTGGTGACCCTTCGCCGTTCACGAGTTTGAGTGCGGTAGCAGACATCACCACGGCGAGTTCACTGAGATCGATACCATACATCTCATTGACGCGAGAGGGCCCAGGAAGCCCGATCTTGGTTTCGTACGCACATGCGGTTAACGCACCTGCCCCCATGCCCGGATCAAGTACTGTATCTTCTGCTGTATCAATCGACCAGTCAGCTAGTATTCGTGCAACGTGGTCCGGGGTTCGGAATTGGCCGAGTTTACGGCGAGAATCTTGGAGGACTATCTCCTCAAAGATACGCCCGATTAGCTCAGGTTTATTATCGGCATCTAACAGAAGGTGACGGGCGTCGATAACCGGGTGAAGCGTATCATCGCCTGCTGCCTGTGCTATTTCGTCAAGGAAGTATCTAGTGAACGCTTCGTTATTGGTTTCTTTTTTAGCAATGGCGAAGCATTCAGCGAGAGTTTGCTGCGAGCCCAGCTTTGGGAGGTCGACACCGTCAAGTCTGTAAACGGAGTACAGAGCAGATTTCAGTAGAGTACTAAATGCTGCCTGTTTGGCTATTGTAAGGTTAGAATTTTCGTGTTGATCGAGTCCATGGAGACTCTTCCAGTGTTCCGCTTTTTTATTAAGTGTGGATTCTTGGGCAAGGGGAACCTGCTGGTGTATGGCCTCTCCAGCTTCAATAATCGAGTCATGGAGTGATGGCCTTTCAGACATTTCAGTTATGTTGTTGGTGGTAAACGGAAGGATGATTCTTATAAATACTGACTTCACTATCAGGAATATCGTCTATTTGAAATGAGAGGGGTGTTTGGATTGAAAGTGTATGCATTCTCACTCTTTTATACTCATTGACCTTGTTCTAGAAAGACCTATCCTTACGTTCTCGGCAGTCCTTTTTTACAAACAGATTATCTGTGGTGTCGCATATCGGGTTCAACATGTCACCTGATGTGATGAAGCGGATGGTGAAGAGATTCTAGTAGTCCATGCACCAGGTGCTTGAACCACCACTACATTGGGAAGGCCACCGTTGAGAATGGCACCTAGAGCCCGCTCAAACAGGCCCTTGAGAGAGAAGTCGTTGCCACTGGCGATTATGATGCACGGCGTACCAGAATCCCTGTAGTTCGTCCCGGTATGTTTGGTACCCCGGCACGAGAGTATCCACGAGTTCCCAGAATGCCTCAGTGTGGTCTGGTTCACGCAGGTGGGACACCTCGTGGGCGACAAGATAGCGGAGGTGTCCAATTGGGAGGAACGCGCAGCGCAGATTGAAATTTAACGTGTCTCCGTTCGAACAGCTGGCCCATTTTGTCCGCTGTGAACGGATACTTAATTTCGAATAAGTTACATTTATCTGCTCACAGAAATCTGAAGCAATCGCCTTAATTGCAACAGAAAGTGCCTGTCGAAGCTTATTATAGAGGTACTGTTCGGTTGACTTCGATTCGGGTGATGTAACACGTAATGTCGCAGCATCGATGCTGAGATCGTATTGGCCAGTCCGTTCAATGAGGGAGTAGCTCTTTCCCCAAATAGTGAATTCTTCTTCCAATACCTCGTACTGTTCTCGAATCGCTAAGAGCTTAGCCTGCTGTTCATGATACTCTTCCGCAATCCAGTCCTCTTCGCGAGCAACCAATGTGTGCCCCGGTGTGTCCGGCGGAACAATGACAGCAAGCGTGCCATCAGGATTGAGTGTGATTCGGGGGTGCTCAACCTCTCTCCGGTCAATTGAGTAAGGAAGTCGCTCGCCGGAAGGGAGAGTCACCGATTTCGGGCCGCTGCTCACGCTGGTGAAAGCGTACACCCTGGATACTTTTAACCTTGCCTACGGTGAGATTAGCCAATGGCCGACTCAAACCAAGAGACAGTCACATTTACAATTGACAGTCGGCTTCTGGAGGAGTTGGGTGAAAACCTAGTCACCCGAAACCACGTCGCTGTCGGTGAACTGATCAAAAACGCGTATGACGCTGACGCGACAGAGGTGATCTTAGAGTTTGAAGACGCGACAGCAGACGATACGACTGACAGTGAAATCCGCGTCATAGACGATGGAATCGGGATGACAATGGAAGAAGTCCAGGACGACTTCATGCGGATCGCGACAACGAACAAGCGTCGCAATCCCATCTCAGAGAAATTTGGCCGGGAGAAAGCAGGTGACAAAGGGATTGGTCGATTCGCCTGTCGACGGCTTGCAAACATTCTCGAGATCGAAACGACTGCTAAGAACTCAGACGGGGCCTACGAACGGACAGTATTGGAGATTGACTGGCGGGAGTATGCGGCTGATCAGGAAATTGAGGAAGTCACCTTCCAAGCCGACGTCGAGATTCTCGAAGAAGAGGATGAAGCCGAAATATCGACGGGAACGACTCTCCGGCTACGAAACCTTCAGGATTCGTGGTCACAACGGGATTTCGACACGCTCCGACGGAATGTAGTGAATCTCGCGATAGTTCAACCACAAAACCGCCCAGAAGGTGAAGAGCCTGACCCGGGATTCGATATAACGTTCCGGGCACCAGAGTTTGAATTAGGAGATGGATCCCTCTCCGAGCAAGTTCACGACGCTAGCTGGGGCTGCCTCGAAGGAGAGATTGGTTCTAATGGTAAAGTGAGCTTAGAACTCAATGCGAAGCTGATCGGGCATCGATCGTATTCCTTCAACCACGACTCAACGGGACTCAAAGGTACAACGTTCAAAATATCGTATATCCCATTGGATACGAAAGAGCACTATCGCGACTCCAAGACTTTAAGCCTTGGACGAGCCCGTGATATAGCCGATGACCAGAGCGGGGTTCGTGTGTACAAAGGTGGGTTTCGGGTGTTCTCCTATGGCGGCCCGGATGACGACTGGCTAAATGTCGATCAAAAAAAGACAACTCACGCAAACCGATCGCCCAGTGAAACGTTCAAAGGGCTGCGTGGGAACATGGACTTCCACCGGGACTTCGATAACATCCTCCTATCAGGCCCCTCAAACAGGAATCTGGTAGGGCGGGTAATGATCAGTTCTGACGCCGATCTGAAGATGGCATCGAACCGAGAAGACTTCATGGAGAGTGATCTCATGGATGACCTCCGTGAGATCGTTAGCCTCAGTCTGGAATGGCTCACACTCCAGTGGAGCCATTACAAAGCGGTGAAATCACGGAAAGAACTCGAGGAAGAAACTGAGAAGTTTCTGGACGAAACGACAGATGGCAATTCAGACCGTGAATCGGGGGACGTTGGTCTAGATAAGTGGAATAAAGACAGTCCTGACGAGGATACATCTGACGAGGAAGATGAGCCCGAGCGAGAGCCCGTTGATAGTGCGATTGATTTGTTGGAGGGTGTCGCGGACACTGCAACAGATACCGTTCCCGAAGATGAGCGGCAAGTCTCGAACGAAGCGGTCGAAACTGCGACACGCGTAATCCGTAACACGATCGACCAGAAGGAACGCGAGATCGACTTCTTCCGGTCGGCATTTTCTGTTAATCAGGTCGTTTTCTCGTTCTCCCACGAACTCCGGTCCATGGTTGGGCGTCTAGGAAGTAATGCGGCCGAGATTGAGAGAGTGTTAGACGATATTCCGGAGTCCCGCCGCGACGATTTCGAAGAAGTAATTTCGGATCTCCGAACCATGGAAGAGCGGTTCAAGAACCAGATGGAACTCTTCGGCCTCTTTATGGAAACAGGAAATCAAAAGACAGCAGAGGAGCAGCACGTACGCGAGATCGTAGACGACGTTATTGAAGCAACGGAATATATCGCAGAGTATTATAATGTTGAGATCAGTCAGGATATCTCAGACTTGTTATATACTCCGCCGATGTTTAAGTCAGAACTTTATTCAATCGTTATAAACCTACTAACTAACAGTATCAAAGCTGTGGGAACATCTGGAAAAGACGGAAATAGAATTCACGTGGATGCCAAACAATCAGAGGAAGGAGTTCGCCTGCGAGTTTATGATAACGGTGTTGGACTCCCAGAGGGGGCGCGTGAAGAGGCTTTCCAACCGCTTATTTCAGACCCAGTAAACAACATTTACGAGGATCTATCCACCCAAATGCCTGCAGAGTTGTCTGATCAGTTGGGCCGAGGGACTGGTCTTGGGCTCAGTATCGTTCGGAATATCGCTGAGAAGTATGATGGTCAAGCTCAGTTCATTGATACTGAAAATTGGTCGACCTGTGTTGAGGTGACGCTGAATGAGTGAGTACACTATCTGGTGGATCGATGACAATGAGAGTCGCATTGAGGATTCTGAACGCCTAGAAGATGAATTGAACAACGCTACAGTCCAGTTCACAGGGCCTGATAAAGCCATAGAACAACTCAATCCAGAGCACGAGAATATCGAGGGTTTGGACGAGCTTGATTTGGTACTCATCGACTGGAAGTTACACGAGAAGAGCAAGTTCCCTGGCAAAGGTCTCACGATGGCAGGGCGAGTTCGTGAGGTATATCCGGGAGTCCCGATCTATGGCTTTAGTTCTGAAATTTCCGCACTACGTGCAGGTGCTGGAGACGATCAATTTGAAGCTATCTACGAGGACAGCGATCTAAAAGGGGGTGATAATGCGGCTCTGATTGAGTCTGATCTCGAAGACTACGCTACGATTGAAGCAGCTCGTGGGGAGGGATTCGAGGCACTCATTGAAACACTCAATCCCCCGGAGGACGCGATAGAGGCCCTTCGAAGTGTCGTCCCGCGTGAGTATAATAATGGACTGAGATCAGATCCCAATGTCAAAGGCGGAAGTACAATCCAATTTGGACGCTGGATCCGTAGCCGGTTCTTAGAAACGCCTGGTCCGCTCATCGATAATGTCTGGGCTGCGACGAAAATTGGGCTCCGTCCTGACCAACTGGAAGATTATCACGATGAGTTAAACGGGACAAACCGCGGTGAAATCACCTACGATGGAGTGTTCAGCCACCGAGTTCCAGACCGGTGGTGGTCGACATCAGTGATCGGTGCAGTTGTCGCAATTGCAAGTGATCGTGAGGCCCAGTTCGGGAAACTGAACACTTTTGGGAAAGACGTCTTCGAAGTAGATGAACTTCCGCGGTGCCAGGTTTGTGGTGAAGAACTCCCCGAAACAGTTGCAGCAGGACGAGATGGTAGAGACGCAGAGAGTCAAGTTCACCTGAGGTGTAGCCATGTACATCATACTAGAGAGGGTGAGTTCGAAGACTACCGCATTGCGGACAAACTGGAAGTTTCAGAAGAAACAGAAGAGCCCCCAATAAATCCGGAACAGGAGGGCTCTAACTAGAATGCCGCGGCTACCTTCTCCGGACACTTTACTCCCAAAGCCTAAAGAGCTGTATTCACGGTTAGTGGATGAGGTTAGATTTCTCAAAGATCAAGCTGGAATGAAAGAGAATAACAAAAACAGCCTCGAGCGGAGCTACCACAGACTCTCTAACCAGGAACCAACAGATTGGACTCTCAATATTCAGCCAAATTGGATAATTAAGATTGAGGCGCCCGATGAACGAACACAGCGAGACAGGTCACGGGATTTCAGTAACGATGATGGATGGGCAGTAATCGGGGGATATATTTCAGTTAGAGACAATGAATACACTAACTATTCAATCAATCTAACTATATTAGCAGGTCGTGACTCGGAATATCGTGGTCAAGGCATAGGGGATCCCTGTTGTTGGGATGGCGAAGGCGCAGAGGACGCCTGGAGGGTGGCAAAGCAATACCACTTTGACATCGATGTCGGCGATAACGACGATGAGTCTAAGCCAATTACACACTTCCAATCACGGGGGAAGTTCGACCCAGACCGGTTGCCGAACGCTATTTGGGAATCTGTTCATTACTGTTCTACTCCATTAGACAAGCCACGACTTCCGTTCCCCCCGATGGATCCTGTTCTTCTTGTACAAATTATCAAGGACCAATATGGCTGTCCGGAGCAGCTACATTCGGAATACTGGGGCTCCGAGGTTCTTGATTCTGAATCTATGCTGTGGGGGAGCTACTACTCCGGCATTGCTCAGCACATGGATGATGACAATCGGTCCGACCCGTTTGATTCTCTGCTTTCTAATGGACGGATGAACTCGTAAGGGAGAACAAACGCCAAAGCGTGAGGTTCTTCACCTGCACAACCGACAATCAACCGGTGGCGATGATGAGGGTTACCCCCACCGAGCCCCTTGTGACGACCCTCACTAACACCTGAGCCACTTTCTGACGGCGCTCGACCGGTGAGTGACAACGCTCCACTGCCTGATTCCCGAGTCACACCGCGAATAGCACTGCATCCACGACACCCCGTGCGACACCCACGCACGACCCCGTCGCTGTTTCCCTCGCTGCGGCCGCAGATGTGCTATGAACCGACGGGCGTTTCTCGGCCTCTTGACGGGAGCGACCGCCAGCCTCGCCGGGTGTATCGAGGGGACCGCCCGCCCACCGATTGCGGGCTTTCCGGCCCCCGAAAACCCAGACCCGATAGTGCAACACGGGTTCCCCGGAAGCGTCTGTGGCGACCCGCCAAACCCGTTTATCGGCATCAAAGCCGTTCTCGAACCGGCGGTCGGTCCTAACTGGAACGACCTCGCCGTCGCCGAGAAATACCGCTTCGGCTACGAAGTCGGCCCAGGCCTCTCGGACGACGGCTACGTGGTCGGGGTCGAACGCAACGGTGAGGCCCGCGCCTACGCGCTCTCGATTCTCTGGTGGCACGAAGTCGTCAATGACACCCTCGGTGGCGACCCGGTGTTAGTAACGTACTGCCCGATTTGCCAATCCGGGATGGTCGCCGAGCGGCGTGTCGATGGCGAAGAGGCGGTGTTTCAGGTCTCCGGGCACCTCTGGCAGCCACCCGCCGTGTACGGGTACGCCAGTGTCGAAGAGGGGCGAACGTTCGGGGCCTCAGCCACCTCGGGCGAGGCCGAAGTCCGAAACTCAGGGAACCTCGTGCTCTACGACGAACTAACCGGGAGTTATTGGAGTCAGATTCTCGCGAAGGCAATCTGCGGTTCGGAGTCGGGCGAGCGAATGGAGATTCTCCCGTCGACGGTGACGACGTGGGGCGAGTGGAAGCGCGAGCACCCAGACACTGACGCGCTCTTGCCGCCGCCGTGGTCGAAGACGGCATAGTTCGGGCGCAAGTTCCTTCGTCCGGCGACGAGACACATCAGCCATGCACATCGAACGCATTGCGCTCGACGAGTCGGTCGGAAAGGCGATGCCGCCACAGTTGCTCGTCGATGCGCTGTCCGACCTCGACCCGACGGTCGAACTCGTCGAAGACGGCGAACAGTTCGGGCCGGGCGACGCCGTCGTCTCGTTCGGGCACCGCGACGCGTTCTTCGACGCCGACTGGGTTCACTGCATCCGCGCCGGATACGACGAGTTCCCCGTCGGCGTCTACGACGAGGCGGGGACGTTCCTCACCAACAGCACCGGAATCCACGGCACGACCGTCGGCGAGACGGTTCTCGGGTACCTGTTGACGCTTGCTCGGCGTCTCCACACCTACCGCGACGCGCAGCACGACCACCGCTGGCGACGCCCCTCCTACGAGGAGTCGTTCACACTCCGCGGGGAACGAATCTGTGTCGTCGGCCTCGGAACGCTCGGCCAGGGGGTCGCAGACCGGGCCGCCGCCCTCGGCATGGACGTCGTCGGCGTTCGTCGGTCTGGTGAGTCGGTCCCGAACGTCTCCACCGTCTACACGCCGGACCAACTCCACGAAGCCATCGAGGACGCTCGGTTCGTCGTGCTCGCAGTCCCACTCACCCGTGAGACGACCGGGATGATTGCCGCGCCGGAGTTCGAAACGATGCGCGACGACGCGTATCTCGTGAACGTTGCGAGAGGGCCGGTCGTCGAGACAGACGCCCTCGTGTCGGCGCTGGAAGACGAGGCGATTGCCGGTGCTGCGCTCGACGCATTCGACGAAGAACCGCTGCCAGAAGACTCGCCGCTGTGGGACTTCGACGACGTGCTCATCACGCCGCACGTCAGCGCGGCGACGGGCGCGTATCACGAAGACATCGCGGCGCTCGTCCGCGAGAACGTCGCCCACATCGAAGCCGGTGAGACGCTGAGAAATCGGGTCGTCTAACGAGGCAGGCGACCGCCTCAGAGGAACTTAAACAGATCGTCGCGGCCCTGTTCGTGGAGGTGGGAACGGAGCGCCGATTCGAGATTCGAGATGTCGCCGCGCTTTGCGGTAATCGGGGCGATGATGTTGCGGTACTGCTTCCACGGCGGGAACAGACCGAGTCGGTCACAGAGGTTGTCCAGCCGTTCGTCTTTGTCGTCGACTTTGTCCATCTTGTTCACTGCGACGACCGTCGGGATGTCGAGTTCGTCGAGGAAGTAGAACATTTCAACATCGTGTGGGATAGAGTCGTCGGTCGTGTGGCGGTCGATAATATCGACGACACTCTTTCCGTCCACGACGAGGACGGCCGCGAGGATGTCGTCGGCGTTCTCCTCGATATACTGGACGATGTCGGTCTTGATGGCCTCACGCGTGTCGGCGTCGACGCCAGACATGAACCCGAATCCAGGAAGGTCCGTGAACATGAACTTCTCGGAGGTCCAGTCGAAGTGGTTCGGTTTCCGGGTGACGCCGGGCTTCTTGCCGGTCGTGAACTTGTTGTGGCCCGTGAGTTCGCGCATCAGCGTCGACTTGCCCACGTTCGACCGCCCGACGAGGATAACCTCGTCGTAATTCGGTCGGTCTTCGAACATACCTGCGGTTCGCCGTCACGACAGATAAGCAGGGCGGAAGTCTGTCACTGCGCGGTGCTCACACCCACTCGCTCGGTAGCTCGTCGGTGTGGTCGGCGAAGAGTCTGAGCACGGGTTCGACAGCGTCGAATCGCGGCCCCCGGACGACAGCGCCGGTTCGGGGGTCCCAGTCGACGAATCCGGCGTCGTCGAGTTTCGGAAGGTGGGTGTGGAATAGTTCCACCTCCAGATGCTTGCAGCCGCTGCGGCCACCATCCGCAACGACTCGCGACGCCCCTTCGAGGTGTGGGACGTGGCCGTCTCGGAGGTCCATCAAGAGACGTCTGCGGTGGACGCTCGCGAGGGCAGCGAATACCTCGTCGAGACACTGGGTGGTTGTCATGACCACACCGGAACCGGCACGCTCTGAACCGGCACCACTTGACACTTGGAAGACGCCGACGGTGAGCGTCGGTCGCTCGGTTCGTTTCCCTGGACTCGTTGCGACGGAGTTGCAGCCACCACCACGTTCTGTGTCCGTCCCGAGTGAGACTGGGTCGATACACCGGACGCCGACGCGTCAGTCACCCCCCCGTAACCGGTGGTCGCGGTCGGTGAACGGTGTCGCTGTGTGTTCATAACTGTGCACCCAGTGTGTTGCTTGCAAGCAAACCGGTTTCTCGTTGTGCTTTCGTACTCAGGCCATTCAAAACAGACTGTAGGCATCGTCGCTTTCTCTCTTGATTTCTCAACGAACCCACATCGGGATTCAAGTCGTCTCCAAGAGAACGCACATCGTATATGGCCGTACTCGTCGAATTGACGATTGACTCTCAGGATTTCGACCTTGGCCGGGTGACAGCTGTCCAAGACGGTATCCACATCAGCCTCGAACGTGTCGTCCCGACCGGTGGGGAGGTCATGCCGTTTTTCTGGGCAGAGGGAGCAGATTTCGAGTTGTTCGAAGCGAGCGTCCGAGAGAATCGAATCGTCGACGACCTGACTGCGGTCGCACGAGTCGGGGACAGAGTTCTGTACCACGTCTTCTGGGGAGACACCGTATCGAGCCTCACAAACATCCTCACCGAGAGTCAAGCGACTATTCTGGAAGCGCACGGGAACGACCCGTGGTTCTTCCGCCTTCGCTTCAACGACCACGCTGGACTCACGGAGTTCCACAACCTCAGTCAGGCAGAAGATATCGACTTCCACGTCGAGCGCATCTACTCGCTCGCGGACGGGGAAACCGGCGTGCTGACGTTCGACATCACCCCGGAACAACAGGAAGCCCTCGTGGTCGCCGTCGAAGACGGCTACTTCGAAGTCCCTCGGCAAACAACACTCGGAGACGTTGCCGACCAACTCAGCATCAGTCCACAAGCAGCCTCAGAGCGCGTCCGACGCGGTGCCGACACCGTCCTCCGGAAGGTACTGTTGTCGCGGTCGGCTGCCGACTTCGAATGAGTGCGGAACGTCAGATGTGCAAACGAAGACAGCATCGAACCGACTCAGATTTCCCTGACGAGTTGCAGTGATTCGGTCGGGAGCGCGTCGTGTTGTGCTTGGCCAGTGACGTCGAACCCGCGCGCTCGGTAAAACGCGAGTGTCTCCTCGTCGCCGTCGAGACAGGATGCCCACTGTTCGCGAGCCCCGCCGACCACGTGTTGGGCCGTAATCGTCCGCAAGAGCGCCGTGCCAGCACCGCTGCCCCGAGCGTCCGGCCGGACGTGGAGCGCGAAGACCTCACCCGATTTCGTCCCCGTCAATCCCCCACCTCCGGCCGCGACGACTCGACCGTCTTCGACGGCGACAACCCACCCGTGCATGTCGTCCGCGCGTCGAACCTCGCGTTCCAGTCGGGACGTCTCGAACCGTGTTTCGACCGTCGCCTCGACGTTCTCGTCGGCGACGATGTCGGCGGTCGCATCACGCCACCCAGTCGCGCAGATGTGGGCGATGTCCGGTACGTCCTCGTGTCTCGCGGCGCGGACAAACATACACAAACATTCGTGAAGGTGCTGGAAAATCGTTTCGCGTAGATGAGAGTTCGAACACGGAGCCTATTCCCCCGACTGTCGAGTACACGCGAGTACGATGGACAAAGACGCGTTGCGGGAGGCGGTCTGGGACCGACTAGAGGACTCAGGCGAGGCTCGATTCCCGTTTCCACCCCACGGTCGGATTCCGAACTACGCCGGCGCGGGTGATGCGGCGGCCCGACTCGCCGAGACACAGGAATGGGCCGAGTCGGCGGCAATAAAGGCGAACCCAGACGCGCCACAACTCCCGGTTCGGCGGCGTGCACTTCGCGAGGGGAAGACGGTCTACATGGCGGTTCCACGCCTCCGTGACGAGCAGTGTTTCTACGAACTCGACCCGGCGCGAATCGACGACGACAATCTCGACAGCGCCCCGACTGTCTCGCACGTCGAACAGTACGCAGAGAAGGTCGGCCCCGACGGCCTCCCCGACATCGACCTCGTCGTCTCAGGCTCGGTCGCCGTCACCGAGTCCGGTGCACGAATCGGCAAAGGGGAGGGGTTCAGCGACCTCGAATTCGCGGTCCTCCGAGGCCTCGGAGCCGTCTCCGACGAGACGACTATCGCGACGACGGTCCACGAGATGCAGGTTCGTGACGACGCTCCCGACCCCGACGCCCACGACGTTCCGATGGATATCGTCGTCACGCCGGAGCGAACGATTCGAACCGAGACGCCGTACGCCCGGCCGACCGGAATCGACTGGAGTGCACTCTCCGACGAACAGGTCGAAGAGATGCCTGTCTTGCAGCGCCTCCGCCCCGAATAAGCAGCCGTCAGATTCGGGGTCGTACAACACGAGCACCCGTGTTTATTTGCCCGCCCGGAGAGAGGTGAGAGCGTGCGCCTCGTCCAAGTTCTGGTTCCGACCGGCAAGCGCAAGACGGTCCTGCGGACGCTCGACGAAGAGGGCGTAGACTACGCCGTCTCCGAGGAGACGTCCGGCCGGGACTTCGTCGCCGTCGTCACCTTCCCGGTTCCCAAGGAAGCCGTCGAGCCGGTGTTAGAGCGACTGCGAGAGGCAGGCGTCGAACGCGACGCCTACACGGTCGTCGTGAGTGCTGAGACAGTCGCATCGACCCGTTTCGACCAGCTACAAGAGAAGTACGAAGAAGACGAAGACAACGGCGACCGTATCTCGCGTGAGGAACTGGCGTCCAAGGCAGAGAACCTCGCGCCGTCGTTGCCGACGTTCGTCATCATGACGGTCATCTCGGCCGTCGTCGCCACCGCCGGGTTGCTCCTCGATTCGCCTGCCGTCGTCGTCGGGTCGATGGTCATCGCACCGCTCGTCGGCCCGGCAATGGCCGCCAGCGTCGGCACAGTCGTCGACGACGACGAGATGTTCATCCGCGGCGTCCGTCTGCAGGGATTGGGCGGCATATTAGCGGTCGGGTCGGCCGCGTTGTTCGCCCTCGTTCTCAAAGAGACGGGTGCCGTCCCGCTTGCGACTCCCGAGGTACTGTCGATTCCCGAAGTCAGCGAACGGCTCTCACCTGACGTGCTCTCGTTGGCCATCGCTCTCGGTGCGGGTGCTGCCGGCGCAATCTCACTCTCATCGGGCGTTTCGACGGCGCTCGTGGGCGTCATGATTGCCGCCGCGTTGGTTCCACCAACCGCTGTTGTCGGCATCGGCATCGCGTGGGGGACGCCGGAGTCGGTGGTCGGCTCGGCCATCCTCGTCCTCGTCAACTTTCTCTCTGTCAACTTCGTCGCTATCGCCGTCCTCTGGCAGCAAGGCTACCGCCCCGAACGCTGGTTCCGCCAGAGCAAAGCCCGGCGGACCACGCTGTTTCGCATCGCAGCCCTCGGCCTCGGGTTGCTCGTCCTTTCGTCGTTCCTCGGAACGGTCACGTACACGACTTACCGAAACGCGGGCTTCCAAGCCGACGCAGAGACAGCGGTCCAAGACGTTCTCGACGACACCGACACGCGGCTGTTAGAACTCGACGTCAGATACGACGGCGGGCCACTCCAAGAGCCGTCGGCGGTCGTCGTGACTGTCGGCTACGACCCGTGGGGTGACCCACCGCAAGTCCAAGCCGAACTCACAGAGCGAATCAACGCGGTCGCGCCCGACCCACTGACGCCGTGGGCCGCAAACGAAATCGACGTTGAAGTCCGCTACGTCGCCGTCGATAGCTGAGTCGCGCTCTCGTCTCCGACGTATCGAAGAGTACAACGACTCTTTGTCTCTAGCGCGAGTTGAATATCTCACCTGACGTCAGGAGAGATATGAACCGACGCATCATTGCACCATTCCTCTTTGCGAGCCTCGTCTTGCTCGCAGGGTGTCTCTCCGCCCCGCTCCAGACGGCTGGCGGCGAAGCGGGAACCGACGCGACGACTATCTCGACCACCGGTACCGGTGAGGTCACAGCAGAAGCCGACCTCGCGGTCATCTCTGTCGGCGTGACCGCCACCGCAGATTCGGCTGACGAAGCCCGTGGCACCGTCGCCGAAGACGTCGCCGCCGTCCGCGACGCACTCACCGAAGCGGGCATCGCCGAGGATTCGATTCAGAGTTCCGGCTTCCACATCTATCCCGAGTACGACTACGGCGGCGAGAAGCGCGAACTCGTCGGCTACCGCGCCGTCCACTCGCTGACTGTCGAAGTCGCGCCCGACCGCGCCGGTGAAGTCATCGACCTCGCAGTCGGTGCCGGTGCGTCCGAGATTCGCGGCGTGCAGTTCACCCTTACCGACGAGACGCGCGACGACCTCCGCTCGGAAGCCCTGACGAAGGCCGTCGATTCAGCCAAGTCCGACGCCGACGCAGTCGCCAGCGCCGCCGACCTGTCCATCACGGGCGTCCACACCGCGAACGTCGGCGGCAGCAGTTCACCCGGCCCGTACCCGGTTGCCTTCGCCGAAGACGCCCGCGGCAGTTCCGGCGCACCGACCGAACTCTCGCCCGGTCCCGTGACCGTCTCGGCGACGGTCGAAATGGTCTACACGGCCGAGTAGAGGCCTCATCTACACTCTTTTTAGCACGACGTCCGTGAAAACAGCGTCCGAGTCCGAACTCGGGTCGGGTTCGACTTCGATACAAACCCGCGCTCAGTGTTCGCTACCGGACTACTCGTTACGCGACGGCGGGATGTCGGGTTCGAAGCCGACCGCCTCCACGGCGGCGTCGAGGACTTCCTCGACGTTCTCGCCCGTCTCGACGCTCATGTACAGGTCCGCTTCGACGTCGGTCGAGCGGTCGCTCTTGTTGCAGACGGTGAGCACCGGAATGTCGCGCTGTTCGAAGCGCGTCTTCACGGCGTCACGGAGTTCGAGTTGCGACTCGATTGGGTAGCCACACTCCCCGCTCGCGTCCACGACGAAGAGGACGGCGTCGGCGAGGTGTTCGAGCGCGCTGACGGCCTGTCGCTCGATGTCGTTGCGGTCTTCTTCCGGGCGGTCGAGAAGCCCCGGCGTGTCGATAATCTGGTAGCGGATGCGGTCGCGTTCGAAGTGGCCGATTTGGACACCCTTCGTCGTGAAGGGGTAGCGGGCGATTTCGTTCGACGCGCGAGTCACGTCGTTGACGAACGACGACTTTCCGACGTTGGGGTACCCGGCGACGACCAGTGCCGGTTCGTCGGGGCGGATGTCGGGGAGCGTCTTCAGCGCGTCGCGGGCTTCACCGAGGCGGAGCAGGTCGTCTTCGACTTCCTCGACGACGCTGGCCATGCGGGCGAACGCCTGCTTTCGGTGCTTGCGCGCGGTGTCGGCGTCGGTCTTGCGGAGCTTCGACTGGTACTCGCGGGCGAGATTGTCGATTTGGCGCGAGGCCCACATCACTTCCGAGAGACTCTTTCGGAGTTCGTCGACGTCGACGATGGCGTCGGCGAGTTCGTAGTAGAACGGGTCGACCAGTTCGAAGTCCGGCCACTCGACGACGACGTTCTCCAGATTGTCCGAGAGAATATTCGAGGCGGTCTGGAGCATCGACTGCTGAGCCTCCAACTTGTTCTGCTTCGCTCGCCCCGTGCGCGCGGCCCGCGAGAAGGCCTTATCGATGAGTTCGTCCGACCGGGGCGTGGTCGGGAGAGACTCGAAAATCATTGCAACCCGCTACACGGTCGAGGCGTAAAAGCGCGTCCGTTTGGGTTTCGACGCCTCGGACGCTGAATTTGGCGTGGCTGGGCGTCGCACGGGTGGGCGCGGTTTCGCCACGAAGCTCATGCCCGGCGATGGTCTACTGCGACTATGACCAACTGGAAAGCGGTCGCCGTCGGCTTCGTCGTCATCCTCGTCGTCGGAACTGGTGGCCTCTCGATTCCGATTCTCGGCCAAATCGGGGCTGGTCTCCTCGGTGGATTCGCGGCCGGTTATCTGGCCGGTGGAACGCTTGGCAACGGCGCGTGGCACGGACTCGTCGCTGGGTCGGTGGCGGGCATCATCGTGTCTGTTCTCGCGGCGACACTCGGCGGTCTACTCGGACTGGCCGGTGGGCCGCTCGGTGGGCTCCTCGGCGGCCTCGGCGTCCTCGTTGCAGGCATCGTGCTGACGCTGCTGTTTGCTATCGACAGCGCCATCGCCGGGGCTGTCGGGGCGTGGGTCAAGAGCTGATTGCAACGGTCGGTTCTGGCGGGGCCTCAGAGGGTATCGGAGAAGTCAGCAACGGGATGCTGAAGACAGGACGGCACCCGCCCAGACAGCTCAGAGCGCTCGTCTCGCTTTGCCGACGACGAGTTTTGGGAGTTGACCGAGTATCTGCGGGAAGGTCAAACCGAGTTGCTCGGTCGCCTCGGTCATGTTCGTGTGGAAGCGGTGTTCGGTGATTATCCCCGCGTCGATGCGCAGTATCGAGACGCCGCGAAGTTGGACTTGTCGCCCGGTTGGAGGGAGGGCACCGAGAGGACCGTCGTGGGTCATCGTCAGTTGGACCTCGTACATGGCGACATCCTCGCCCGTGAGCATTTCGAGGACTGTAATCTCGAAATCGGAGAACGACGTGGTTAGCAACTCCATGAACTGTCGGAGCCCGTCTCGTCCGTGAACCTCTCCCTTCGGGCCCGGTATCTCTGCCGCTGACGCAGCAGGGTCGTACATGACGAACGACTCCGAAACCAGTCGCGGAATCGCCGCGTAGTCCCGGTCGTTCCACATCTTCACGTACGCGCTGGCAACCACTTCGAGTTCGGTCTCAGCCTGCACTCGACCCGCATTCGGGGATTCTTGCGATGGCATCGCTACGTTTTGAGGACCGCCTCTCCGAACGGTTCGACTGGTTCCTCGAACTCCGAGATGGTCACCCGGTCCGAGAAGAAGCCGAGGAACCGAGCAGTGTGCTCACCCCTGTTGTGGAATCCGTGGGGTGCCAGTGGTGGAATCACAGCCAACTCGCCCCCCTCGATTGACCCCGTCTCGTCGCCGACCCACACGTCAACGCGCGACCCCTCGAGACAGACGATAATCTCCTCGGGGCTGTCGGTGTGTGTCCCCAGTTGCTGTCCGGGGTCAAGTTCGAAGTAGACGATGTTGTGCCCGCCTTCGAGTTCTAGCCCAGTTGACGCAGGGAACGATGGTGAGAAGGGAAAATTCACCCGCACGTCCATTCCCGAACCGGGTTGGGTCCCTCTGAGCAGTTCGAGTTCGTCGAGACCGAACGTTTTCAGTGTTGTCGTATCCGACATGGTCAGTTATTCGTACGACAGATTCGAGCATGAGTGTTTGGAGAATGACATTTCTCTCAGAAAAACTAGTGAAAGGCTCTTCTCTCATTCTACTGGAACGTTGCGACAGCAACGTGGACGTGCACAGAAGTCGAGCAGTTGGTACTGCTACTGGGAAATTTCGACGACCGACAGGTGTTCGTCCAGCGTCAGCGTCAGGGTATCGCCCTCAGTACCGATTGTAGTGCGTACGCCACGTGGGGTTTCGGTGACAGTAGTGACTACCTGCGACTGGACGAGGTCGAAGAGGTCATCGAGCGAAGGGGCGAGCACGTTGGTTCCCTGTGCATACAAGAACCCGATAACGGGGGCGAGTCCCATCACACAGAGTTCGATTGGCAGCCGTTTGGCGAATCGACACGTCTCACACCGCAGTTCGCCCCACGCGACGAAGGGAGTCGCACAGGCCGGACAGGACCGCCCGGGAGTCGCGTCGTGTGTCTCGCACACCGAGAGAGTTCCCCGGACAGCACTCGCACACTCGGGGCAGACGCCCTGCACCATGTGCGTTAAATCCGACATGCACCGATAGAGCTCGGTCGCAAGCAGGTCGTCGGGTGTCCGATTGGCTAATCCGGGTGTGGGAAACGGCGCGTTCAAGAGTGTCCCTTTGGGAGCCACGTCACCGAACAGTCCGGCACACTCGGTACAGGAAAATCGGAGCCACTGGTCTTCGTAGGTCGCCTCGATTGCACCGCCACAGACGGGGCAATCGGAATTCACTGCACCGGTGATTTCAGTCCCGTGTTCCCCCGCAACCGTGACGACTGCTCGCGCGATGCGCTTGCCACCACCACTCAGCCGGTACCCATCGTCGGTCTTTCGCACGAAGTGTGGAACCAGCTTCGAGAGATGGTAGTTGAATCGGCCGTTGTCGCCGACGTTGACGCGTCGACGCAACTCCGAGAACGACAACGCCGACGCGCTGTCGTCGATATCGTCGTATTCGTGGAGGGCACCGGCCCGCCACAGCGTTCGGACGATGTTCAGTCGCGTCTCGTCCCCAAGAATTGCGAACGCTTCTTCCGGCGACACGCCATGTAGCTCGGTTCTGGGAGCCGACTGAACGTCATCCATGCGTCTAGGTACCGCGTGACAGAGAATAAAGCTGTCAGCGCACGATGCTGGGAACGACGTGACACAAGGCGTCACCGCGAGACTGAACGTCGTCCGCTTTTTCGGCGGGGTGTCCCCGAGAGAGGCCGCAGATTCACTCCGCGCGGTCCAGGTACTCCTGCTGAATCTCGACGACTTCGGTCGAATCCTCACACTCCGAATACCGGCGCAGGGGTTCTTCGTTGAGTTCGAGGAAGGTGTGTCCCCAGTTGAACTTCGAGAGAATCTCCTCGGCCTGCGGCTTCTCGCCGAAGATGACGAGTGCGGCGGCGAGGGCTTCGACCGTCGTGAGTTGCATCGGTCGCCCGAAGTTCACTGGGTTGGCGGCGACGAGATACGGCAGTGCGCGGTGCTCACCGGGAAGCGAGAACATCGCCTCTCCGGCCGACTCCCACGAGCAGTCGAGCGCGACGAGCGCGCCCGTGTCTCTGTCGGCGGGAGACAGCGCTTTCTCCGCATGAGGGTTGAGGACGACGCCGTAGGGCGTCGCGCGGTCCGAGCCGTGGAGGGCGGCCATGTCGAACCGTTCGAGCTTCTTCGCCGTGCACTTCTTCGGGTCGTCGTCGCCCTCGTATCGAACGTGCAGGTCCACACCGGCCGTAAGCGGGTGTGAGAGAAAAGCGTCCCGAACGTGACGAACGCGTGTGCAACCCGAAACCGCGGTCGCAGGCGGCGGATTCTTCCCATCCGAACCCGAACACCCGCCGTGCATCCCGACGCCACGTATCTCGCGCGACTGTACTACACGGCGCTCGACGACCACGGGTACGACACGCTTCAGGAGCTTCTGTGCCCGACGTTCGTCCACGACCGGGAAGATATGACCCTCGACGGCCGCGACGAGTTCGTCTCGTTCATGCGCGATGGGCGACCGCAGACGGAGACGACCCACGTTATCGACCAGTACATCCAGTCGAAACACGGCGACGAAATCGTCGTCCGCGGCCACCTCGAAGATAGCACCGGCGACGAACTATTCGTCTTTCTTGACCGGTTTCGGGCGCGAGAGGGGAAGTTAGT
Organism: Haloferax elongans ATCC BAA-1513; assembly: GCF_000336755.1. Lineage (GTDB taxonomy): Archaea > Halobacteriota > Halobacteria > Halobacteriales > Haloferacaceae > Haloferax > Haloferax elongans. The sequence goes on from NZ_AOLK01000023.1 coordinate 192,007, forward strand.
CGAGTTGAAGACGTTCACACGCACGCCGAACTAAGAGAGAACGAGGCCGTCGAAACAGAAGTGATGTCGGATAAGAGACCGCGGAGACTGCAGAAACCGCAGAAATCGCAAAGACTGCGTTAGTCTTTCTTGCCAGCGCCGACGGCCGCCTCACCGACCGGCTCGTGGCCCTCGATGACCTCGCGGCCGCCCATGTAGGGCTGGAGGACTTCGGGCACGTCCACGGTTCCGTCCTCGTTTTGGTAGTATTCGAGCAGCGCGACCATGATGCGGCCGACGGCCGTGCCCGACGCGTTGAGCGTGTGGAGGTACTCGGCCGACTCGTGGCGCTCGGGGCGGTAGCGAAGGCCGGCGCGACGCGCCTGGAAGTCCTCGAAGTTCGAGGCCGACGAGACTTCGAGCCAGCGACCGCCGTAGCCGTCGGGGCTGTCGTCCGACTCGGTGCCGGGTGCCCAGACTTCGAGGTCGTAGGTCTTCGCCGACGCGAAGGTCAGGTCGCCGGTACAAAGCGAGAGCACGCGGTACGGGAGGCCGAGTTGTTCGAGGACTTCGGCCGCTTCGTCGAGGAGGGCTTCGAGTCGGTCGTACGACTCCTCGGGTTCGACGAAGTTGACGAGTTCGACCTTGTTGAACTGGTGGACGCGAACGATACCGCGCGTCTCGGTCCCGTGTTCACCGGCCTCGCGGCGGAAGTTCGGCGTGTAGGCCTGGTGCTTCAGCGGCAGGTCGTCCTTCAGCAGAATCTCGTCGCGGTACATGTTCGTGACCGGGACTTCAGCGGTCGGACAGAGCCAGAGGTCGTCGTCCTCGTAGTCTTCGGTCTCCGACCCGCCGATGCGGTAGGCGTCGTCGGCGAACTTCGGAAGTTGACCGGTGCCGACCATCGAGGTGGTCTTGACCGGGACCGGCGGGAAGAGGTCCACGTAGTCCTGCTCGCGGTGGACGTCCAGCATGAACTGGATGAGCGCGTGTTCGAGCATCGCGCCCTCGCCCTTGAGGAAGTAAAAGCCCGAGCCGGTCGTCTTCGCGGCGCGCGCCTCGTCGATGATGTCGAGTTCTTCGCCGAGGTCGTAGTGGGGTGTCACCTCGTCCGGGAGGTCACGCAGGTCGTCGAACCCCTCGCGTCGAACTTCGACGTTCTCCGATTCGTCGGTGCCGACCGGGACCGATTCGTGCGGGAGGTTCGGGATTTCGAGGAGTGCCTCGTCGAGTTCCGCTTCGAGTTCGTCGGCGCGGGCTTCGAGTTCCTGCAGTTCCTCTTTGAGTTCGCTCGACCGCTCGATGGCTTCCTGTGCTTCCTCGTCTTTGCCCTCCTGCTTGAGCGTGCCAATCTTCTGGCTGACCTCGTTTCGCTCGTGTCGCAGGTCGTCACCGTCTGCTTTCAGCGAGCGCCACTCGTCGTACACGTCGAGGACGTGGTCGACGTCGACCCCGTCGTTGCCGCGAGCGTCGAGTGCGTCTCGGACACGCTCCGGGTCGTCACGGAGCAGTTTCCTGTCTATCATTGGTTCGTGGTTCTCGTGTATGCGGGAAAATCGTATCGCATCGCGCGGTTCGATTCGGGACGGGGCCGCCGACCAAAAGGCGGCTCAGTTCACCGACTTACTCTCCGGAGCCTGCGTCACCGCTCGCCGACATCCGTTCTTGATACTTGTCGAGACTCGCAGCGAGTGCCGCCTCGGCGTCGATGTCGAGTTCGGCCGCCAGCGACAGAAGCGAGTAGTACACGTCGCCGAACTCGTCGACGAGGTCATCAGTTCGCTCGAACTCGGTTTGGCCGTAATCCTGCGCATCGACGACCTCTTTCGAGAGTTCACCGACTTCCGAGGAGAGGTCGAGCATCCGAAGTTCGGGCGAGAGTTCCAGTCCGTGTTCGGCGTTGAATTCGGAAACGTCGCGCATCAGAACCTTCTTGTCAGAACACCGTTGTCAAATTTACTATATGAACTTGACGGGGGACTCTCGTGTTATGCTCATCGGTGGGGTGGTCGCCGACCAGACCAGCGCCACCGTCGCAGTCGCGGCTATCGGCGGCGTGTACCTGTTTTCGAGTCTCTGTTCTGTGGTGTGGGAATCGCCAGTTGTCGGTGCCACCGAGCAAAGCGAGTCAGATGTCGCGTCTGTGGCGACCGATTGATAGGAAGACGAGCGTAGCCAACCAAATCGGGTGACTACCAGAGGAACATCGGCCAGACGTACTGGAACATCATCCAGATGAGCACGGTCAAAACGCCAGTCATCACGATGTTGAGTACCGTCCCGGCGCGCATCATGTGCGACTGTTTGAGGTGACCACTCCCGAAGACGATAGCGTTCGGTGGCGTCGCGACGGGGAGCGCGAACGCGAAGGAGGCAGCGATTGCGCCACTGACCGACAAGAAGACGGCGGCACTGACTTCTGAGAGGCCGAGCGTCGCCGCGAAGATACTCCCGATACCGATGAGAACCGGGACGATAATCGTCGCCGTCGCGGTGTTCGAAGTCATCTCCGTGAGGAAGATAACGAGCAGGACGATGGCACCGACGACGAGAACGATAGGTGCGCCGGTAAGTGAGCCGAAGACGGCCTCCGCGAGCCACTTCGTCGCCCCAGTCGTTGCGAACGCGTCGGCGAGCGAGATACCGCCACCGAACAGGAGAATCGTCCCCCAGTCAATCTCGACGAGTTCGTCCCACTCCATCGTGTCTGCAAGCACGAGCGATGGAATCGCGAACATGCCGACCATCACGTAGTAGAGGAGACCCTGATGGCCGACAACGCCGAGGAGTGTCATCCCCTTGTCTGTCCCGAAGAGCGTGTTGAACACGGGGTCCGAAAGGATGCCCTTGAACATGATGTCGAGACCACCGACGACCCACAACCCCGCCGTGACGGCGAAGATGTATGCGACACGTCGCCCACGGGTCGAGAGCGCGCCTTCTTCGGCGAGATACTCGCGCGCCTGCTCGCGAGCACCATCGACGTTGTCGATTTCTGGCGGGTAAAAGCGGAAGGTGAGGAGGTACCAAACCAACGGAAGCGTGATGACAACGATTGGGAGGCCGACCAACAGCCACTCGGCGAAACCGATATCGTAGCCGAGGAGCGCGTTGAGTTGCGTGGCGACGACTGCGTTCGGAGGAGTGCCGATGAGTGTCCCGACGCCACCGACGGACGCGGCGTATGCAGTCCCGAGTAACGTCGCAATCTGCATGTTGGAGAACTCGTCCCCGCTGGCGTCTGTGTCGTACACCTCGTCACGGCCGAGGACCTGCGCGAGGACACCCAGTGCGATTGGTGTCATCATCGCCGTCGTCGCAGTGTTCGACACCCACATCGACAGGAACGCCGTCGCGACCATGATAGCGAGGATGAGTCGCCGTGGCGACGACCCCATCACCGCCATGAGCCACAGTGCGATACGGCGGTCGATGTTGTACTTCTGGAGCGCGTTTGCGAGCATGAACCCAGCGATGAACAGGAAGATGAGGTGGTCAGCAAATCCTGCGAGTGCCGGGTCGATGTCGTCGTAGACACCGTACGCCGTCAGTAGGACTGGAATAGACAGCGCCGTCACAGCAAGTGGGAGTGCACCAGTAACCCAGAGCACCCCGGCGAAGACCATCGTCGCGAGTGCGTACTGACCTCTGGTCGAGAGCCCCTCGAACGATGGGCCGAAAGCCAGCGTCAGGGACGCAACGAATGCGATCAGGAAAATGACTATTTTGCCGCGAGAGGACGTTGTGAGGCTACGTATCATTGATACACTCTGTTGCTAACGATACGCATACTTAATTATTTTCAATACGGTACAACTGGCCATTCTTTGTCGCCACGGCTCACGGACGTAGCAGTACGGCACCAGAATCGCAAGGAGAAACCAGAACCGCGAGGAGAAGAGAAAACGTGTGAGAGCGACGTGACTGCAGCGGCGTCGGAAGCGGTCGACTCAGAAGTGTTCTAACAGGGCGTCGACCTGCTCGTCGTCGAGTTCAGCAGTGTAGAGAACGAACAACGCACGGCGGCGAGACTGAGAGAGTCCGCGACTACCGGATTCCAGCATCGAGATGTGCGCCTGCATCAGATTGTCGACTTCGCGTTCGACCGCACGCTGGTTGTAGCCCGCCGCAACCCGCAGCAGTCGCCACGCCTTCGGCGAAATGTCGGCAATGTCGACGTCTTCGAGCGATTCGCCGTGGCGCTCAGACATAAACCGGCCTTGACCGTCAGGGGTAATCAACATATTGGGTGTCTGGTGGCCGAACGCTTTTCCGCTCCCGTGACGCCCGTCAACTATGGCGATTGGCGACATCGAACAGGTGCCGAACAGCACTGATATCTACTACGTCGATACGGGCATGTACGAGGTCGAACAGTACGGTTCGGTCTATCTCATCGATGCCGAGCGACCGGCGCTCATCGACACGGGCATCGCCGCCGACCGCGAGCACATCTTCGCCATGCTCGACGAAGTCGGCGTCGACGACCTCGCGTACATCCTGCCGACACACGTGCACCTCGACCACGCGGGCGGCGCGGGATACCTCGCAGAGCGCTACCCCGACGCGACAGTGATGACCCACGAAATCGGTGCGCCGCACCTCGTGGACCCGACGCGCCTCGTCGAGGGGACGAAAGCCGCCGTCGAAGACCAGTGGCGCTTCTACGACGAACCACTCCCAATCGACGACGACCGCGTCGAGGGACTCACCGACGGCGACGAAATCGACCTCGGCGACCGCACACTTACGGTTCACCACGCCCCCGGTCACGCCCCGCATCAGGTCATGTACCACGACAGCGGCGACGACGCGCTGTTTGTCGGCGACGCGATGGGTATCTGGGAACCGAACACGAAAACGGCTCGGCAGACGACGCCGCCCTCGCAGTTCCACCTTCAGAAGGCTCTCGACGACGTGCGAACCATCGAAGACATCGCTCCCGAGACCATCTGCTTCGGCCACTTCGGGTCGGAAGAATACTCCGAGGAGTTGGCCGAATCGTACAAACGAACCCTCGTCGAGTGGGTCGAAGCGATTCGACAGAAGCGCGAGGAACTCGACGACGACGAGGCGGTCATCGAGCACTTCGTCGAACACACTCAGATGGACGAGGTCTGGGGCGTCCGCAAAGCACAGGACGAAGAGCGACTGAACGCTCGCGGCGTCCTCGGCTACCTCGACTACATCGATTCCCAGTAGTCCGGGACCGTACCCCGTTTCTCCGGCAAGTAAACCGACCGAACGTACATAGTTTTAAATGTTGATTCATTATTAATAGGATATGGATTGGCGTGACGCGGAGGCAGCGTTCGATGACCCCGTCATCGGTCGAACGACCCTCCCCCGAATGTTCGAGGAGAGTGTGGCGCGAAACGCCGCGCGCCCCGCACAGCGGTACAAAGGTGGTGTCTACGAGCGGTCGCTGGTGAGCGAAGGCGTCGTCCCGAAAGCACCCCGCAACGACTTCGCCGAGCTAACCTACGAGTCCATGCAGGACATCGTCAGGAAGCTCGCCGCCGGGTTCCGTGACCTCGGCCTCGACGCCGAAGACCGCGTGGGACTCTTCGCGCACACACGCATGGAGTGGGCACAGACCGACTTCGCCGTCCTCGCCGCTGGCGGCGCCGTCACCACGGTCTACACCTCGTCGTCGGAACGGCAGGTTCGGTATCTTCTCTCCGACCCCGGCGCGAACGCCGCCGTCGTCGAAAACGAGGAGCTACTGGAGCGAGTCCTCGCCGTCGAAGACGACCTAGACCTCAAATTCATCGTCGTCATGGACGAGTTCGACGGCCACGACGACCGCGACGACATTCTGACGCTCGGCGAACTGTATCGCCGCGGTGAAGACGTGTTCGACGAGGAAACGTACGAATCGTGGCTCGACGCCCGCGACCCGGACGACCTCGCGAGCCTCATCTACACCTCGGGGACGACCGGCCAGCCGAAGGGCGTCAAGCTCACCCACTGGAACTTCCGGTCGAACGTCAACGAGAGCTACCGCCGCTTCGGACCTCACCCCGGTAGAGACGACGCCCCGTTCATCGGTCCGGACGCAGTCGCACTATCGTTCCTCCCGCTCGCGCACGTCTTCGAGCGAATGGCTGGCCACTTCATGATGTTCGCGGCCGGTGCCACAGTCGCATACGCCGAGAGCCCGGACACGCTCCGCGACGACTTCCAACTCGTCCAGCCGACGACGGGAACCAGCGTCCCGCGCGTCTACGAGAAGCTCTACGACGCGATTCGGACGCAAGCAAGCGAGTCGCCGCTTAAGAAGCGCATCTTCGAGTGGGCAGTCGGCGTCGGCAAAGAGTACCACACGTCCGAAGCACCCGGCTACCTGCTCGAGCTTAAACACCAACTCGCGGACCGACTCGTCTTCGAACAGGTCCGAGACGCACTCGGTGGCAACATGGAGTTCTTCATCAGCGGGGGCGGCAGCCTCTCGGCCGAACTCTGTGCGCTGTACCACGGCATGGGACTCCCAATCTTCGAGGGGTACGGCCTCACCGAAACCTCGCCGGTCATCTCGGTCAACCCCCCCGAAGAGCCGAAGATTGGAACTATCGGCTATCCGCTTCGCAACGTCGAGGTAAAACTCGACAAGACCGTCGTCGGCGACACACTCGGTGACGCGGGCGGCGACATCGGGGAGCTTCTCGTCCGAGGACCAAGCGTCACGGAGGGGTACTGGAACCGCCCAGAAGAGACCGAAGCGGCGTTCGAGGAAGACGACGATGGAAACCGCTGGTTCCGCACCGGCGACATCGTCGAACTCCGACCCGACGGCTATCTCGCCTTCCGCGAGCGCGCCAAGCAGATTCTCGTTCTCTCGACTGGCAAGAACGTGGCTCCCGGCCCAATCGAGGACGCGTTCGCCTCTTCGGACGTCGTCGAGCAGTGCATGGTCCTCGGCGACGGTCGGAAGTTCGTCTCTGCACTCATCGTCCCGAGTTTCGACGGCCTACGGTCGTGGGCCGACAAGGAGGGTATCGACCTGCCGGACGACCCGAAGGCCATCTGTCGGCACGACAAAGTCAAAGAGCGCATCGACGCCGAAGTCGAACGCGCCAACCAGCAGTTCGAGTCCTACGAGAAAATCAAGCAGTTCCGCGTCGTCCCCGAGGAGTTCTCCGAGGACAACGACCTGATGACGCCGACGATGAAAAAGAAGCGCCGGAACATCCTCGACCGGTACGCCGACCAAGTGAATCTTATCTACGAGGAGTCGAACCACCGGACTGAAGAGCGACACCGGAGCGAACAGGCGACGAGCGAGTAGAATTTTAAATAACAATATTATATCCTCATTTTCTACACAATCAATTACCCCTGGCGGGGAGAATGCCGTCCGGGATGTATGCTTTTATCTTCCGTCGCCACAACAACCGAATCAATGGAGGCGATATAAGTGGCCGCCGGAGGTGGAGCGCATCTCATACCGCTCGTCGCCGCAATCATCGGCGTCGGCGTTGTCTCGCAGGTGCTTTCGGACCGATTTCAGGTCCCCAGCGTCGTGTTCCTCATCGCGTCGGGCATTTTGCTCGGCCCAGAGGGGCTTGCGGTCATTACTTCCGACTCGTTCGGGAACGCACTGCAGGCAATCGTCGGTCTCTCGGTCGCTATCATCGTTTTCGAAGGTGCCTTCCACCTTCGAATCGACAAGCTCCGAGAGGCACCGGCAGCGACGCTCAAACTCGTCACCGTCGGCGCGGTAATCTCGTTTATCGGGACCGGACTCGCCGTCCACTACGCGCTCGGCGCACCGTGGATGGTGTCGTTCCTCGTCGGCGCACTGCTCGTTGCGACGGGACCGACGGTCATCGCGCCGATTCTCGAAGTCGTTCCGGTTCGTGACCGAGTCGGCGCGGCACTCGACACCGAGGGTATCGTCAACGACGTGACGGCGGCTATCGTCGCCGTCGTCATCTTCGAGGCCATCCTCGCAGGCGTCACTAACCCGAACGCCCTCGTGGCGCTGTTCGCAGAGCGATTAGGAATCGGTGTCGTCGTCGGTGCAATCGTTGCAGGGACGCTGTACTACGTGCTCCGGTACGTTGACTTGTCTCCCGGAAACGCACCGCAGAACGCTCGACTCCTCACGCTCGCGGGCGCACTCGTCGCCTACGGCGCGGCCGACTTAATCGCCACCGAAGCGGGCATCGCCGCGGTGGCGACCGCCGGTATCCTCCTTGGAAACGTAGAGATACCGTACGAAGAGGAGATTTCCGCGTTCAAGGGTGACATCACCCTGCTCGTGCTCTCGTTCGTCTTTATCGCCCTCGCAGCGCTTCTGGACTTCGGGACTCTCCTCGACCTCGGTGTCGGCGGCATCATCGTCGTCGCCGTCGTCGCCCTCGTTCTCCGGCCAGCGCTCGTGTTCCTCTCAGCCCGCGGCGACCGCTTCACGACGGGCGAGAAGTGGTTCATGAGCCTCGTCGGTCCGCGCGGTATCATCCCCGCGTCCGTGGCGACGCTGTTCGCCATCCAACTGCGGGCGGCGGGCCTGACGGAGGCCGCCGACACCCTCGTCGGCACCGTCTTTCTCGTCATCCTCGTGACCGTCGTGTTCGAGGCTGGACTCGCCCGTCAGATTGCAGAATACCTCGACGTCATTCCAATGCGTGTACTTGTCATCGGAGGCGGTAAGGTGGGCCGTGCGCTCGCCGAACGCCTCGCAGACCGTGGAGAGAACGTGGTCCTCATCGAAGAGGACCAAGAAGTAGTACAGACCGCCCGCAATCAGGGCTTTACCGTCCATCACGGTGATGGAGCCGACACGGACGTACTCAGGTCGGCCGGCGCTGGGAACGCCAAGGTCGTCGTCGCCGCCACCGGTGACGACGACGTGAACCTGCTGGTGTCGCAACTCGCTAGCTCGAAGTTCGAACCCGAGAGCGTTCTCGCGCGGGCCAACAACCCCGATAACGTCGAAGCGTTCGAAGAACTCGGTGTACGGACCATCTCGTCGACCATCGCCACGGCGCAGGCGATGGACAACTACATCGAACGGCCATCGATGTCCAACTGGATGGGCGAAATCGGTCGCTCCGGCGACGTACAGGAGGTCGAGATGACTGCCGAAACCCTCGTCGGCCGGACCATCAAAGAAGTCGGACCGGAACTTCCCGACGGGTGTCTCATCGCGCTCGTCTCTCGAAACGGCGATACGAACGTTCCCGCAGCGGACTTCACACTCCAGCAGGGTGACCGCATTACTATCATCGGCGAGCGCGACGCTGTTCGTGAAGCCGAGTCGCTCGTCCACCCCGAATAACTCGGTCGGGGACGGCTTTTTCTCAGTGTCGTTCGACGAGCGTCCGGGTTAGGTTCGGGCCCACCGAAGGAAGACGGCCCAGTACCCGACGGTCAACGCGACCAGTACGTACCAGACCACGGCCCCGAGTTCAGGCCTCGGAACGACCCCCATCGACGCAACGCCCGCGGCAGCGAGCGCCGCCACCACCCCAGAGACGACGGCCGTCGAGAGATTCATCGTCACCTGTTGCTCACGACGAGGGTAAGAACGTGACGAATTTCAAAAGAACATTCATTATGAATAACCAAACAATGACGGGGTAGCGACCGTCTCAAGCAAGGTTTGGGTCGCAACTCGCAGACAGAGTTGTTGATTCTCGGACATACACGAACGATTATTCACATCCCTGTCGAAGCACGGGCATGCGACACTTGGAGGGGCCACTGTGTTCGGTCGACTTGACCGACCGCCTAGCCGAGACATCGTCCATCGACGGGATTCTCGAATCGTATCTCGGCGGGCGCGGCGTCGGGACGAAACTCGCCCACGACCAGATTCCGTTTGACGCTGACCCGCTTGGGGCCGAGAACCGACTTGTTCTCGCCGCCGGGCCGATGCAACAGTCTCGAATGAGCTTCACCGGGCGGGTGAGCATGACCGGTCTGTCACCACTGACGAATGGGCTCGTCTCCTCGAACGCCGGTGGGTTTCTCTCACGAAACCTCGTCGGAACCGGCTACAGCGCCATCGAATTCACCGGCGAGGCAGACGAGTTGCTCGCGGTTCACGTCCGCCCCGACGGCGTCGAATTCGAGTCCGTGCCGGAACTCGAAGGCGCGGAGGTTCCCGACGTCACCGAGTACGCTGCGTCGGAGTGGGACCTCGACGCCGAACAGACCATCTGTATCGGTCCGGCGGGAGAAAACGAGGTCCGATTCGCGTCGGTGATGACGACCGAGACGCGGGCGTTCGGTCGCGGCGGTCTCGGCGCAGTCATGGGGTCGAAGAACCTGAAAGTCGTCACCTTCGCCGGTGACGACGCGCCCGACGTCGAAATCGAGTTCCCGGACGTCGCGATGGACGTGCATCGAGACGCAGCCACCTCCGACCACTCGATGAAGCGACAGGGAACGACCGCCGGGACCGACTACGCGAACGCAGTCGAGGCGTTCCCGACGCGCTACTTCTCCGAGCGCGAGTTCGAGGGCGTCGAGGGCATCAACGGCGACGCCGTGGAGTCGAAGAAGTACAAGAAAGGGACCTGCTCGCAGTGCGCCTTCGCCTGTAAACTTCCGACGAAAGACGAGGAACGCGGCGTCGAAACCGAAGGCCCAGAATTCGAGACGGTGATGGCCTTCGGGTCGAACTGCGCCGTCGACGACATCGTGGACGTGATGAAGTCCAACGACCTGTGTGACCGCCTCGGTCTCGACACCATCTCCTGTGGCGACACCATCGCGGCGTACCTGATGGCCGAAGACGAGTTCGGCAACGTTGACCTGATTCACGAACTCGTCGAACAAATCGGCCACCGCGAGGGCGTCGGCGACCTGCTCGCGGAGGGCACCCACCGCGTCGCGGACGAACTCGGCGTCCACGACTGGACGGTCAAGGGCATGGAGTTCCCGGCCCACGACGGCCGCCACCTCCACGGACAGGGCCTCTCCTTCGCCACCTCGAACCGCGGTGCCGACCACATGTACGCCTCGTTCTACGCGCTTGAGTACCCCTACGTCGAGAAGTCGAAGGCCGTCGAACCCCACGGTCTCGGCGGCAAGCCCGAACGCCTCGTGGAGAAGGAAAACCACAACGCCGTCCTCGACAGCGGCGTCGTCTGCAAGTTCTCGCGGGACTTCATCGACGAGGAGACGCTGGCGACGCTGTTCGATACGACCTACGACCATCTCCAGGAAGTCGGCGAGCGCATCGTCACGCTCGAACGCCACTTCAACAACCAGCGCGGTTTCGACCGCGACGACGACCGTCTCCCCTACGATATTCCCGGCTTCCCACACGCGCTCTCGGAGTACTACGAGCTTCGCGGGTGGGACGAAGATGGTGTCGTGCCGGAGTCGGCAGTCGGTGGAGAAAGCGGAGCAGCACCGGCGGACGATTGAACGTACAGCCATTTACGGCTGCCCCGAAAATGTTGACTCGTCTATGAGACGAAACGCAAAGCTCGCGTTCGTCACGAGCACCCACCTCGTGTTGCTGTCGCTGTTCTTCAAACTCGAACCGGCCAACGTCGATGCAGCGGGCTTTCTCGCCACGACCGGGGCGGTCGTATTCCTCGCGGGACTGGGACTCGAAACGTCGGTTCTCTCGTTCGGGGCGTCCGAAAGCGAGTCGTCCTAAAAGCAGTTTTTCGAAGCCTTATCGACTGAATTCGATTGTCGCGCCGCTGCCACCTTTTTCCGGGATTCGCTCACGCTCATCCCGCAAAAATCTGGACCAAAAACCGCTTAGAGAGGAGTTACCGGCTGAATTCGATTGCCGCGCCTTGACCGAACCCGACACAAAGCGAGGCGAGGCCGCGGTCCACGTCGCGCTTTATCATCTCGTGGATGAGCGTCACGGGGAGGCGCGCGCCGGAGGCACCGAGCGGGTGGCCGAGGGCGATTGCGCCGCCGTTGACGTTGAGTTTGTCCTCGTCGATGCCGAGTTCGCGGCGGGAGTACTCACACTGGCTGGCGAACGCTTCGTTGATTTCGACGAGTCCGTAGTCGCCGATGTCGCGTCCGGCGCGTTCGAGGAGGCCGCGGGTGGCCGGAACTGGACCGATGCCCATGACCGTCGGGTCGACGCCAGCGACGTTGTTCGTACCCACGGAGGCGAGCACGTCGAGACCGTGTTCCTCGGCGAACTCGCGGGAGGTCACGAGGACGGCTGCTGCGCCGTCGGTAATCTGCGAGGAGTTGCCAGCCGTGACCGAACCGTCGCCCGAGAACGCCGGTGGGAGACCACCGAGCGCGTCCAGCGAAGTGTCGTGGCGGATGCCTTCGTCTTCGGTGACGACGCCGTCTTCGGTCTCGATGGGAACGATTTCGTCGTCGAAACGTCCGGTCTCGGTCGCGTCGGCGGCGCGCTCGTGGCTGCGGAGCGCGAACTTGTCTTGGTCTTCGCGAGAAACTTCGTGCTCGTTTGCAACCTTCTCGGCGGTCATCCCCATCTGGAGTTGGAAGACGTTGTACGCCTCACTCAGTTCGGGGTGGAGGTGCTGGTAGGAGTCGCCGTCCATCGGGACGCGGGACATGCTCTCGACGCCGCCCGCGATGATACACTCGCGGTTGCCCGCGGCGATGGCGTCCGACGCGGAAATAATCGACTGCATCGACGACGCACACCAGCGGTTGATGGTTGTCGCGGGCGTCCCTTCGCCGAGTTCCGAGAGGAGCGCGATGACGCGTGCGACGTTGTTGTCCTGCTCGGTGCGCTGCTGGGCGACGCCCCACATCAGGTCCTCGACGTCGTCTGCATCAACGTCGTGTTCGTCGAGGATGTGGTCGATGAGGGCAATCGAGAGGTCTTCGCTTCGAACGTCTTCGAACACACCGCCGGACTTGCCGAACGGCGTTCGGTATGCGGCCGCGATGACTGGTTCTGGCATGCCACACAATGCGTGTTCGAACACCATAAATAGTTTAGAACTCATAAATGATTGTCAAAAGTTTACTCGTCAGCAGCGACAGCGCCGATATCGGCGTCGTCATCCATCGATTTTTACCCGACGAGGGACGCGTGGGCGGAGACAAGGGGTGCGTGGGCGGAGACAAAGGGCACGTGGAGGGAGACAACAGACACGTTCGGGGTGGCAGAGACAGTTCGCTGCGAACGCTACTCCGACGCTCTTATGCGTCTGCCCCGGCAACTTTGTGCGGATGAGTGAACGGGCGCTCGAGGTTGTCGAGTTTCTGCTGACTGCACACCTCTACACCGACGACCGAACGCTTGATGAGAACGACCTCCCTCCGCGGTACCGCCGCGTCTTCTGGGCCGAAACCGGCGAGGAAGACGAAGGCGCAACGGGGGGTATCGAGCGACCACTCGTGGTGACAGACTCCATCGCGCGCAAGGCGACGGGAGTCGAACATCCGTGGGATGCGATTTCGGACCTCATGTTCACCCAACGTGAGGATTTCTCCGGGCGACTCTCGCTGACGCAACCCGAGATGGCGCTGGAGTGGTTCGTCAAACGAGCCGACCACGACCGGTTGGTGACGAACCCGACTATCGCAAAATCGGTCGAAGAACGCGACGACGTGGACGTGACCCACGAAGAGGCGCGCGACCAGACGCGACCCATCCACGCGGACCGGGTCTGGATAGACAGCCTCCTCGACGAGTACTTCGACGACGAAGACGACGCCGAGATGCTGGACCTCGTACAGGTCCGCGCACCCGAGGAAATCGAGATGACGCTCGACGACCTCGTGCTCACCTCGGACCAGGAGGGCGAGATTCACAAGCTCATGAAGGCCATCGAGCACCGCGAGTACCTCGCGCAAATCGGCCTCCGTGAGATTGGGAAGATTCTGTTCGTCGGGCCGCCGGGCACCGGGAAGACGACCGTCTCCCGTGCCCTCGCACACGAACTCGGACTCCCCTTCGTCGAGGTCAAACTCTCGATGATTACGAGTCAGTATCTCGGTGAGACGGCCAAGAACGTCGAGAAGACCTTCGAGGTCGCAAAGCGACTCTCGCCGTGTATCCTCTTTATCGACGAGTTCGACTCGGTCGCCAAGACGCGCCGGTCGGACGAACACGCCGCGCTCAAGCGCGCCGTCAACACGCTGCTGAAGAGCATCGACGACATCTCGCTGATTCGCGACGAGGTCATCCTCATCGGAGCGACGAACCACCCCGACCAACTCGACTCGGCGGCGTGGCGGCGCTTCGACGAAATCGTCAACTTCCCCAAACCGGACTACGGGATGCGCGCGGACATCCTCCGCGTCATCACGAACCGGATGGACATCGACGAGTTCGACCCCGAAGCAATCGCCGACGTGACCGAGGGACTCACCGGCTCGGACCTCCGACTCGTCCTCCGCGAGGCCGTCCTCGAAGCGCTCACCGAAGAGCGCATGGAACTCACGCAGGACGACCTGCTCGAAGCGGTCGCCGACTTCGAAGAGCGTGACAACCTGAAGAACCTCGATATGATGTCCGACTCGTCGGAACTCGTCGCCGGGTCTGACGATGGTCATGACCACGACCACGACCACGACCATTCGCACGAACACGAAGGCGAGACGCAGAAAGACGCCGGCGCGGCGCAGTAACTGCACCGCGCAGTTCTGACAAAGTATTTACTTGTTGTCGGAGCACGTCGAGTCGATGCCCTCCAGCAGAAGACGCTTCGTTAGAGCGATTGCGGCGGGCGGGTCGATTTCGGTGCTCGCCGGCTGTACGTCGGAATCCGAGGAATCGACCGCGACGCCGCTTCCCGAACCCGAATCGAACCCCGCACCCGCATCCGGGGACCCGATTACGGTCTCGCGCGACTACCGAGACTCGTCGAAGTACGACTACTACCCGGATACTGAGGAGATTCGCCAACGCACCGGCTACCGCAAGCACATCAACGAGTCGGGGACGACGAAAGAGCCGATATACAAGCGCGAACCGGCATCGTCGTGGATGACTCGGGTCGGAGGGACTGTCGCAGGGAAAGCGGCGATGAAGGCGGTGCGGGTGCGACTCGGTGTTGACTCCCTAGATGACATTAGCCCGGGTATTGGATACGACGACGACGGAGTGCAACGAGTGATGATTGGCTACGTGGTGTGGCCCAATCGGAGCGGTGAGACGCGAACACCGCCCGTCGAGTTCGAGACGCTCGTCGCAGAAGTTCCGCGGACGGTTACTGCGAATCTCCAGTTCGAAGAGAAGACGTTCTCGGAGACGTTTCACCCTCTGGTCGAATTCCGGCAGGTGTATCGTTCCTGACTCGCCGCCGTCGGCCACGTTTAAGCCCCGCCATCTCCCTTCTCTGAATCGATGCGCGTGACCCTCCTCGGTACCGGTGACACGACCGGGACGCCGACCGTCGGCTGCGACTGCGACACCTGCCGCGAGGCCCGCGAGCGGGGCATCGAGCGGACGCGCTTTTCGGTCCACGTCGAAAACGAGCGCACCGGCGAGTCGCTGCTGGTGGACTTCAGCCCCGACTTCCGCCACCAGTTTCTCACACAGGAGACGCCACTTCCCGACGAGGCACTCGTCACCCACATCCACTTCGACCACCTCGACGGCCTCGGGAACGTCTACCGCTTGCTCGATGAACTCGACGTCCACGCCGCGGACGAAATCGACCCGATGACCGACGAGAGCGTTGCCGACACGATTCGCTCGAAGTTCGACTACCTCGACCGAATCGACGTGTACGACCAGACACCCCTCGAACCGTTCCGAGCCTGCGGGTTCGACGTGACATTCGTTCCGGTCGTCCACCCGCCGCTTCTCTGCTACGGCGTCGCCATCGAGGACCCCGAAACGGGCGCGAAGCTCTCGATTTCCGGCGACTCGACGTACGCCATTCCCGAGGAGTCGCGGGCAATCCTCGACAATCCCGACTTGCTCCTCGCGGAGGCCATCGTCCCAGCGTCGCTCTGTGAGTACCACCCCGCCGGAGGTGACGACTTCGACGAGGACGGCGTCCCGCGAACCTTCGGCACGAAGCACATGACCCGCGAGGGAGCCATCGCGCTCGGCGAGGACCTCGACGCCGACGTGACTCGACTGGTCCACGTCGCGCACTACTACCCGCCCGAGGAGGCGTTCGAAGAGCCGCTGGCGGTCGATGGCGAAGTGTACGAATTGTAACCAGATTTTTACACGCGGGGCGGAAGCGTCGGGTATGGTCCCTGCTCTCCGAACGCCGCTGGGCATCGTGTCTGGGCTCTCCCTCGGGATGGTGATTGCGACTGGGTACGCGCTCTTTTCGCCGCGACCGCCCACGCAGACGTATCTCACGGGCGTGTTCGTCCTCTCGGTTTGTCTCAGTGCGGCGGGATTATGGTTGCATTCGGCATCCGGGAACGCGGAGGGGAGCGCGTGAGCTTTCGGCCCCTCAGAGAAGACATGACGTTCACCCACTTTCTCACCGCGGGCGTCGTCACGGCGGCGATGAACGCGGGAGTAAACTACGTTAAAACCGGAGAGGTAGCACTCGTCGAGGCCGGTATCCAAATACTGCTGCTCGTCGTCTTCGGCGCACTCCTCGTCACCTATTGGGACTACATGGAGCGCCGCGCCGAGTCGGAGTAATCCGAGGGAACTACCGAAATCGGTCGAGACCGGCCTGCCTGCGCGCGACACCGGAAGGGTCCGAAACCCAGCCAGTCCGACGCTCACGAAGTTCCGCGCGGTCGAATTCCGGTGGGTCGGCTGTTTCGAATGCCCGACAGTCGCCGCCGCACTCTGAGCCGGGGTCGACCACGCGGCCGAAGTGCTCGCAAACCGGGCGACCGTCCTCGTCGACCGCGGCGTGGGCACATCCCGGCAGGTTGTACGCGCGCCAGCCCTTGCCGTAGGCTCGCTCCGCGAGTCGAAGCCGGGCAGTTCGCTTGTCAGCGGGCGAGACGAGCGCAACGTTGGTGTGGAGTGAGTGGTACTCGACGGGCTCGACGCCGAGGTCATCGGGGGTGAGTGTCTCGGCCTCGCGGACGACCTCACGCTCGCCGGTGTCGGGGTCGAATCGCCAGACGCCAACTTCCTCCGGGATACGATTCAGGTGCGCACCGGTGACGTAACTCTCGGTGGCGAGGACGACTTCGTCGAAGAGGCCGAGACTCACGTCGAGACGGAGTTGCCGGAGCAGGTCACCGGGTTCACCGAGGTCCGGCTTGTTCTCGATGCCGACGAGACGGGAAAACCAGTCGTCGGGGTAGCGCGCCGCGCGGCGGACGTACTCCCGGCCGCGTCGGACCTCAGACTCGAAAAAGCCGACATCGACGGCGGCGTCGGTCGCTCGGCGGGCGCGTGCGGGGTGACAGTCGAAGCCGTCGCGCCAGAAGACGGCGCGGCCAGTGCCAACGTCACTCTCAATAGCCGTCGCCGGAATCGCCCGGTTCGTGATTCGCGTGCGGTCGTTGAATGCTGGTCCGGGCACCACGGCGCAGACGTCGATGATTCTGCTCCCTGGCGACGCGACTGACGCGCCGAGTTGGCGGGCCGGAAGCCAGTCTGTCGTCGTTTCGAGGGCGGCACACAGCGCGACCTCGAAGGCGAACTCGGACGGCGACGACACCGGCGGAGACACGCGTGATACTGCGATGTCGAAGGCAAAAAGTCTCGCTCTCACCGAGTCGGGGTCGTCACTCAGCGGGAAGGCCTGAGTCTCGACAGACCAGTCACGATTGATGAGTGTCACGTTGGCGAAAGTATTTGACTAAAGACGGGGCAACACCGACCAATGTCCGGGCAGGACGACGCAACCCAACGAATCAAGCGACGAACGTACCTCGGTGCAGCGGCCAGCGCAGGGCTGGTCGGCCTCGCGGGATGTAGTTCGAGCGGGACTGCCTCCGCCGCACGAGGGCCGCCGAAAGTGCCGGAGTCGAAGTTAGCGGACGGTGGCTGGAAGAAGATAGACGAACAGACGCAGGACCCCGCGTTCGAGAAGAGTTTCGGGCCGGTGACTGTCTCTGCCGCGTTCCACACGCTCGTCTACGAGGACGCCGCGCTCGCCGCCGAGTTGAAAGAAAAGACGCTGGGACAGGCCGAAGGGCAGTTCTCGATGTTCTTCGCGTCCCGCGTGACGCTCGACCCCAGTTTGGCTAACATCCCCGACGCGGCGATGGGGCCTGTGGTCGAACAGGTCGAAAAGCAAGCGCGAGCACAGTTCGAATCGCAACTCGAATCGGCCGGACTGGTGGACATCGAGCAGGCATCGGATGCAGAGCTGACAGTCGACACGGGCGAGACGGCGAACGTGACGAACTACACGGCAGCGTTCCCGTTCGAGGGAATCAATTTCCCACTGACCGAGGAGAAATCCGTCGAAATCGAGGGTCGGAAGCTCGGCGTCACCGGGCTACTGGCGGTCTGGGAACACGACGGCTCCCTGCTCATCGCGGGCGGAGCACATCCCGGAGAGAATCTCGCACTCGACGTGACGAAATCACCGACGGACGCCATCGAAGTCTCGGTCAATCTGGACCTCGGTCTCACGCCAGCGGACTACAGCGCGGAACTCGAAGCGTTGGTCAAAGCGACCGAGTGAGCTTTCGACTCCGCCGCTGTCGAAGGTGCTCTGCCTCCATTCCGACGCCGTCTCCGAACCACCCACGTCGCGTGTGACCGCCCGACGTGGACCCAGAGCGACCGCTTCGAGAACAGCACCTTTATCAGGCGCTCGGGGCGAAGTTCACGCAAGATTACTCTCAGGAGGTCAATGGTGACGCAAAACCCACAACAACCGGAGGTGAACATCGGACTCGTCGGTCACGTCGACCACGGCAAGACGACGCTCGTTCAAGCGTTGTCCGGCTCGTGGACTGACCAGCACTCCGAGGAGATGAAACGCGGTATCTCCATCCGCCTCGGATACGCTGACGCAACGTTCCGCAAGACACCCGGCGAAGAGCCGCCGGAATGCTACACGGTCGAAGAGACGACCGAAGACGGTGAGGACACAGAGGTTCTCCGTACCGTCTCGTTCGTGGACGCACCCGGTCACGAAACGCTCATGGCGACGATGCTCTCTGGTGCCGCCATCATGGACGGCGCCATTCTGCTCGTGAGCGCGACCGAAGACGTCCCGCAAGCGCAGACTGCAGAGCACCTGATGGCGCTCGACATCATCGGCATCGAGAACATCGTCATCGCGCAGAACAAGGTCGACCTCGTCGACCGCGAGCGCGCGCTCGACAACTACGAACAAATCAAGGAGTTCGTGAAGGGCACGGTCGCAGAAGACGCACCAATCGTTCCCGTCAGCGCCCAGCAGGAGGTCAACCTCGACCTCCTCATCGAGGCAATCGAAGAAGAGATTCCGACGCCCGAGCGCGACGAGACCGAAGACAGCCAGATGTACGTCGCACGGAGCTTCGACATCAACCGTCCGGGAACGACGTGGGAAGACCTCTCGGGCGGCGTCATCGGCGGCAGCGTCGTCGCCGGAAAGCTCGAAGCAGACGACGAAATTGAACTCCGACCCGGCCGCGAGGTCGAAGAGGAAGGCCAGACCGAGTGGCGACCCATCACGACCGAGATTCGCTCGCTGCAGGCGGGCGGCAACATGGTCGACGAGGTTCGCCCCGGTGGGCTGTGTGGTGTCGGGACCGGTCTCGACCCCAGTCTGACCAAGGGTGACGCCCTCGCGGGACAACTCGCAGGCGAGCCCGGAACGCTCCCGCCGACGCGCGAGCAGTTCACGATGGACGTCGAACTGCTCGACCGCGTCGTCGGCGGCGACCAAGACGACGTCGAAGAAATTTCGACCGGTGAACCCCTGATGCTCACCGTCGGCACCGCAACCACCGTGGGTGCCGTGACGAGTGCACGAACCGGCGAGGCAGAAGTCTCGCTCAAGCGGCCAGTCTGTGCCGCCGAGGGTGCGAAGATAGCCATCAACCGCCGTGTCGGCGCGCGCTGGCGTCTCATCGGTATCGGGACCCTCAAGTGACGTGAGCGCCACCGTAGTCGTCATGGACACGAACGCACTCATGATGCCGGTCGAACTCGACGTTCGCGTGTTCGACGAACTCGACCGGTTACTCTCGGCCGACGTGGACCTCGTGGTCCCCACGGCCGTCCTCGACGAGCTGGACAAGCTCTCGACGGGCGGGGGGACCGAGGCCATCGCCGCGAGCGTGGGTGCGGACCTAGCGACTCGGTGCCGAGCGGTCGAAACCGAGGAATCGTACGCCGACGACGCGGTCGTCGAACTCGCCGAATCGGGCGACATCGACTACGTCGTCACGAACGACAAGCCCCTCCGTGACCGGATACTCGACTGCGGGATTCCCGTCGTCGGTATCCGCGGGCACGCCACACTGGCAATCACGGAACCTTAACGAAACTATGTACAAACGGGTACGACTCAAAGACACAGTCGAAGTCCCGCCACGCCACCTGGGCGACGTCACGCCCGAGCGGGTCAAGCGACTGTTGCAGGACAAACTGGAAGGACGAATGGACGAAGACGTCGGGAGCGTCGTGAGTGTCGTGAACGTCCACGACATCGGCGAGGGGACCGTACTCCCCAGCCGGCCGGGCGTCTACTACGAGGCCGAATTCGACGCCATCACCTACGACCCCGACATGCAGGAAGTCGTCGACGGCATCGTCGTCGAAGTGGTCGAATTCGGTGCGTTCATCGGTATCGGTCCGGTGGACGGCCTGCTCCACGTCTCGCAGATTTCCGACGAATACCTCGCCTACGACGGCGAGAACCAACAGCTCGCCTCCACCGAGTCCAACCAGACGCTCGCCGTGGACGACGAGGTGCGCGCCCGTATCGTCACAAAGAGCATCGACGAGCGCAACCCGCGGGACTCCAAGATTGGACTCACCGCGAAACAGCCGGGGCTCGGCAAGCACGGCTGGCTCGAAGCGAAGCGCCAGCAGAGCGAGGCGTCGGCGGAGGGTAACTGATGGCGCGAAAGCGTCTCGCCTGCCGTGAGTGCCACTACGTCAACGACCCCGACTCGCAGACCTGCGACAACTGCGGGTCGACGAGCCTCACCGAAGACTGGGCGGGCTACGTCGTCATCACCCACCCCGAAGAGAGCGAAATCGCCGACGAGATGAACGTCAGCGAACCCGGCGGCTACGCGCTCAAGGTCCGCTAAGATGCTCACCCTGCCGACGGAACTTCGCGCGGCGTTCAAAGAGCCGTTCGGCCCCGTCTACACCGAGGCCGAGGAGTTGCTCGCGGACGCCGCCAGCGAGGAACGAGACACCCCACTCGTCGCCGTCGGCGACGTCGTCACCTACCACCTCCGACGCGCGGGGAGAGCCCCGGACGTCGCTGTCATCGACGGAAAGACGAAACGCGAGGCAGTCGGCGAAGAGATTCGCCGCGCCGTCGAGACGGGGCGGCTCGTCGAAGTCGCGAACGAACCGGGCACGGTTTCGCGCGCACTCGTCGACGCGCTCGTCGACGCGCTCGCCGCAGACGAACCGACGACACTCTTAGTCGAGGGTGAAGAAGACCTCGCGACCCTCCCCGCGGTGCTCGCCGCGCCGCTCGATTCGACCGTCGTCTACGGCCAGCCCGACGAAGGAATGGTCAGAATCCGGGTCACAGACGCAGCGAAGACCGAGATGCGGGACCTTCTCACCCAGTTCGAGGGTGATATCGACGCCGTCCTCGTGCCACTCGACGCCTGAGGACCGGTCTCTCCCTCTCCCTTCGAAATCCTTTTACTTGCTTCGGGGGGATGTACTGGTAACTGAACCATGGATATCGAAATCATCTCCGAGGAGGAGAACCCCATGTTGCATCGGACGGACGTCCGATTCGAGATTGTCCACGAGGAAGCGACGCCGTCGCGGCTGTCGGTTCGTGACTCCCTCGCGGCCAAACTGAACAAGGACTCCGACGAAGTCGTCGTCCACGAACTCGACACGAAGTTCGGCATGCGCAAGACCGCTGGCTACGCCAAGGTCTACGCGAGCCCCGAGTTCGCGCGCGACGTCGAGCAGGAGCACATGCTCGAGCGGAACAAGATCACCGACGCCGAAGCCGAGGCCGAAGAGGCCTAATCTCGGTTTCGAATCGCCGTTTTCGACCAACTCTCGATGCGTATTCTCGGAATCGAAGGAACAGCGTGGGCCGCGAGCGCAGCGGTTTTCGAAACCGACGACCCCGCCGCACTCGGTCACGAAACCGACCGCACACCGGACCCCGCCTCCGACCACGTCTTTATCGAATCTGACCCCTACCAGCCCGACAGCGGCGGTATTCACCCGCGCGAGTCGGCCGAACACATGGCGAACGCCATCCCCAGCGTCGTCGACACTGCGCTCGCACACGCCGCCGAGCGCCACGACGGCGACGGCCCCATCGTCGATGGTGTCGCGTTCTCTCGCGGCCCCGGCTTGGGACCGTGTCTCCGTATCGTCGGGACTGCCGCCCGCTCGGTTGCCCAGACACTCGACGTGCCACTCGTCGGCGTCAACCACATGGTCGCCCACCTCGAAATCGGACGCTACCAGTCCGGCTTCGAATCGCCCGTCTGTCTGAACGCCTCGGGCGCGAACGCCCACCTGCTCGGCTATCACAACGGGCGGTACCGCGTCCTCGGCGAGACGATGGACACCGGCGTCGGCAACGCCATCGACAAATTCACCCGCCACGTCGGCTGGACCCACCCCGGCGGGCCGAAGGTCGAGAAGGCGGCGAAAGACGGCGAGTACGTCGACCTGCCGTACGTCGTCAAGGGGATGGACTTCTCCTTTTCGGGAATCATGAGCGCCGCGAAGGACGAGGCAGACGCCGGCACACCCGTCTCTGACATCTGCGTCGGACTGCAAGAGACCATCTTCGCGATGCTGACCGAAGTCTCGGAGCGCGCGCTCTCGCTCACGGGGACAGACGAACTCGTCCTCGGTGGCGGGGTCGGCCACAACGCCCGCCTGCGCGAAATGCTCGCCGAGATGTGCGAACAGCGCGGCGCGAAGTTCCACGCCCCCGACCCGCAGTTCCTCGGCGACAATGCCGGGATGATTGCCGTCCTCGGCGCGCGGATGCTCGACGCGGGCGATACGCTCCCAATCAGCGAGTCCGCTGTCGACCCGAACTTCCGGCCTGACCAAGTCGACGTGACGTGGCGCGGCGACGACGAATCGGTCGCGCGCGCCTACACCGACGACGGTGCGATTCGCGGGGCCGAAGCGACGGTCGATATCAGCGCCGACGACGTGGTGAAACGCCGCGTCCCGAAGACCTACCGCCACGCAAAACTCGACGACCGACTGCGCGGCGAGCGCACCAAGGCTGAGGCACGACTGACGAGTGATGCCCGCCGCGCCGGGGTTCGAACACCTGTCGTCCGCGATATCGACCCCGTCGAGGGTGTCATCACCTTCCAGAAAGTCGGCGACGCGGACCTCGCAGAACAGCTCGACCCCGATGCAGTTCGAACGGTCGGCGAGTATCTCGCTCGACTGCACCAGGGGGGAATCGTCCACGGCGACCCCACGACGCGGAACGTTCGCGTCGGAACCGACGCCGACGGGAACACGCGCGTGTACCTCATCGACTTCGGCCTCGGGTTCCACTCGGGTCACGTCGAAGACCACGCGATGGACCTCCACGTCTTCGCCCAGAGCGTCGAGGGGACGGCCGACGACGCCGCACCACTCCTCGACGCACTCGAAGCGGGCTACGAGGAAGTCGGCTCCGCGGACGTGCTTTCCCGACTCCGACAGGTGGAGTCGCGCGGGCGGTATCGGTAACGAGTCGCTGGTACCGCGCCGCCGTCTCGTAGAATCGTGCTATCGACCCGCATTCGTTGGGGTCGAAATCGCCTCACCAAAACACGTCGGAAGGCCAAAACGATTTATCCGGCGCGAGCGTATTCGTCTCGTATGGCAGACAAACCGCAACGAGGAACTCTCTTTGGTATCCCGTACAACTTCGAGCGCCCGAGCGTCGGCCGCCTGCTCTCGTCGTACTGGCAGCCCGGCGAGGGCATGCTCGTCGAGAAACCGTTCGGTATCGGCTACACGCTGAATCTCGCGAGCTGGCGCTCGTGGGTCGTCCTCCTCGTCGCCGGTGGTCTGTTCTGGAACGAGCGCCAGAAGCGCGACGGGGCCGAGGAAGCCGAAGCCGACGAAGGCCCAGTCGAAGTCATCGTCGACTAACCGCGCGCGCAACACCGACGACTTTTCCCACCCCGCCCGCAGATGAGCGGGTATGCTCAGGTACGTCACTACGAACGAGGGCAAGGTACGCGAAGCCCTCGACTACCTCGACGACGACGTGACCCAACTGGACTTCGACTACACCGAGGTTCAGGCAGCCGAACTCGGTCCTATCGCAGCCCACGGTGCCCGTGAAGCGTACCGCTACGCCGGCGAACCCGTCCTCGTGGACGACGCCGGACTCTTTATCGGCGGTTTCGACGGCTTCCCCGGCCCGTACTCCTCGTACGCCGAGGACACGCTGGGCGTCGAAGCAGTGTACCGACTGGCCGCCGCGGAACTCGACGAACCGCGTCGGGCGTCCTTCCGCTGTGTGCTCGCGTACTGTGACGGCGAGGAGTTCGAAGCAAGCCCCGACCCAATCGACCGCGACGACCGAACTGTCGCGGCCGCCCACGGTGCCGAACAGGACGCACAGGAGACCGAAGCCCTACCGGTGAAGCTCTTTACCGGTGTCGTGAACGGGCGAATCGTCGCTCCACGCGGTGATGGTGGCTTCGGCTACGACCCAATCTTCGAACACGACGGAACGACGTTCGCGGAGATGTCCGCGACGGAGAAAAACGGCATCTCGCACCGCGGCCGGGCGTTGGCGAAGTTTGCGACGTGGTATCCTGAGCGAACGGAGTAAGCGAAGGATATCTCGTCGGGCGCAGCGCGTCCGACGGTGGTACGCCGAGCGATAGCGAGACAAACCTTACACACGCGAACGCCGAGTGTCGGGTATGAATCCCGCAGACTACTTCGAAGGCGGTACGGTCACCGTCTCGGACGAGACGTACACCGTCTACAAGACGACGCGGCCCGACCCCGAGGCGTTCGCAACGATTCAGGACGAGACAGAGACGACAGTAATAGCCGAGACAGGAGCCATCGACGAACCGACCGTCGTTGAGGCCGAACACGGGTGGAAACGCCTCACCTTCGAGATGGTTCTCCCGTTCGAACTCGTCGGGTTTCTAGCGGCGGTCGCAACCGCCCTCGCTGAGGAGGATGTCTCGATATTCGCGCTGTCGTCGTACTCGACCGACCACGTGCTCGTGAAAGAAGCCGACCTCGCGACGGCGACGCAAAAACTGGAAACACTGGGGTGTGTGGTCGAGCAGTAGCTCACCCGAGCAATTGTTACCATTGGGCGCGTCAGGAGCGACATGACGTTCCCCGACCGCGACGCCCCCGTCGCACTCGTCACCGGTGCATCCGGCGGCATCGGACGCGAACTCGCTGACCTCCTCGCTGCAGACGGACACGACCTCGTCATCGTCGCCAGAAGCGAAGCCGACCTCCGCGAACTCGCCGACGAGGTAAACGACGCCTACGGAACTGCAGTCGTCGTCCTCGTGAAAGACCTCGCCGAGCGAGCCGCGCCGCGGGAGATTTTCGAGACCCTGCGTGACCGCGACATCGAGGTGGACGTGCTGGTCAACAACGCCGGGTTCGCGACGTTCGGCCCCTTCGTTGACCTCGACCTCGACCGCGAGGTCGACGAAATCGAGGTGAACGTCACGGCCCTGACGCAACTCACGAAGCTGTTTCTGCCGGGGATGCTCGACCGCGAATCGGGGAAGGTACTCAACCTCGGGTCGACGGCGAGCTTCCAACCCGGCCCCCTGATGGCCGTCTATTATGCGACGAAGGCGTACGTCCTCTCGTTCTCCGAGGCGCTGGCGGAGGAGTGTCGCGGAACCGGCGTGACCGTCACGGCGCTGTGTCCCGGGCCGACAGAGACTGGGTTCCAGTCGCGCGCCGACATGGAAGACTCTCGACTCCTCGAAGGCGGTGTGATGGACGCCCGGAAGGTTGCGAAGGCGGGAATTCGCGGTATGAACGCCGGGAAGGCTGTCGTCGTCCCCGGCACGCAAAACTGGCTCGGGTCGGTCCTCGTTCGGTTCCTCCCTCGGTGGTTGGTCCGGCGCATCGTGAAGGTCGCACAGCGCCCCACGTAGAGATACCTTCGCCGCTGGCGACTGACGCGACTCTCCACCGGTTCGAAGCTCCTCAGCCCCGAGGGTCGCGGTCGGGACCGGGATACTCGCCGGATTCGACTTCTGCGTACAGGCTTTCGGGAGCAAAGAGCGTCGCAAACGCCCGTGGCTCGCGGATGCTCACCGGGAATCGGCCACTCAAAGCCGCGCCAGCAGAAGCAGACTGAAGGTTCTCGTCGAAAGTGAGAAGATGCATCGCACCACCTCGATAGGCGGCGGCGAGCGCGGGTTGGTCACCCTCGGGGTGGTCGACGAGTTCGGCCCACTCTCCCACTCTGGCACGCCAGTCTGCAGCCAGTTCCTCGTCGGCGAGGCTGGCGATGACCGCCTCGGCATCGTCGAGGAGTGCTGGGCTGGCGACGAGGGTCATCCACGAGTGCGACCGGAGGTGGTCGAGCGCGTCGCGGGCGGCACCGCCAACGAGGAGGTCAGAGGCGAGCACGTCGGCGTCCGCGACGACGCGAGTCGGAGACGGGTCGGCCTCACCCATCGTCCTCTCGGCGGGCGCGAAGCGCCTCGGCGATATCGGTCTCTGTCGTCTCGTAGTCGGCGGCGCGGTCGAAAAGCGACTCCCACGTCATAGTCGAGTCCAAGACGGCGACCGAGAAGAAACCGACGCAACCGATAATTCACACAATCAGTCACAATAGGTAGAAAATGAAATGTTTCGTGGTTTCGTCGGCTAGGAAACAGTTAATTTCCGTTCAGCACACGACACTGCATGGCAATTCAGCGACGGCGCTTCTTACAGGCGGCCGGTGTCGGTGCGATACTCGGACTCAGTGGGTGTACCGGAGACGCGGAGCCTCCGCAAGCGGCAGACGGAGAGAGTGGCTCCCAGTCCGGGTCCAGCGATGGGTCGAGTAGCTCGGACCAAGAGCTGACGCTCGCGACCACGACGAGTACGTACGACACAGGACTGTTGGACGAACTCAACCCGGTGTTCGAAGAGAAGTTCGATGCGACAGTCAAGACCATCCCGCAGGGGACGGGCGCTGCAATCGAGACGGCCCGAAACGGCGACGCCGACGTGATTCTCGTCCACGCTCGCGGTGCAGAAGACGAGTTCCTGAAAGAGGGCTACGGCGTCAACCGACGCGACGTCATGTTCAACGACTTCGTCGTGGTCGGGCCAGCCGACGACCCAGCGGGAATCGAGGGGATGGAGAGCGCCGCTGACGCCTTCGCCACCATCGCGGAGTCGGAAGCGACGTTCGTCTCTCGCGGCGACGACTCGGGGACGAACAAGAAGGAACTGCTCATCTGGGACGCCTCGGGCGTCGACCCGGCGGGGAAGTGGTATCGCGAAATCGGGAAGGGAATGGGCGACACGCTCGTCCAGGCCGACCAGTCCGGCGCGTACACGCTCTCTGACCGCGGGACGTTCCTCGCGACGAAGAGCAAGATAGACCTCGAAATCCTCGTTCAAGGGCCACTCAAGGGCGGGCCGACGATTCTGAAGAACCCCTACGGCGTCATCCCGGTCAACCCCGCGAAGTACCCCGACGTGAACTACTCGCTGGCGATGGCGTACGCCGGGTTCCTGACGAGTCCCGAAGGACAGGACATCATCGACTCGTACACTGTCGATGGCTCGCAGTTGTTCTTCCCGAACGCGCTGTCCGAGTCACCGCAGTTCGGGCAGTACGTGCCTGAGGACTACGACGACGACGGTGGCAACGCCTCGGCGTCCGTCTCGGATGCCCAGTTCGAGCAGTGGGTCGCTGAGAACGTCCCCGAGGACTTTTAGTCCGGTCCGACCCCACCGTATCCCGTGTTCGGCCTCGGCGACCTGAACCTCACGTATCTGGTGAGCATCACACTCGTCTCACTGTACGTGAGCACCGCAGCAGTGCTCGTCAGCGCTACGCTCGGTCTCCCGATGGCGTTGGCCGTGAGCTTCCGCGACTTCCGCGGGAAAGCGGTCGTCACCTCCATCATCTCGACCGGGATGGGCTTTCCGAGCGTCGTCGTCGGGCTACTCGTGCTCTTGGCACTCTCGCGGTCCGGACCGCTCGGGGAGTTCGAACTGCTGTTTACGCCCGAGGCCATGATTCTCTCGCAGACAGTGCTCGCGCTTCCGGTTCTCGTGAGCGTCGCGCTCTCGGCGATTCAGTCGGTCCCACAGGACCTCAGAGACGCCGCGTTCGCCTCCGGCGGGACATCGACCGACGTAGCCCTGCTCGTCGTCAGAGAGGCGCGGTATGGCATCGTGACGGCACTTCTCGCCGCGTACGGTCGCGCCATCAGCGAGGTCGGGTCGGTTCTCATCGTCGGCGGCAACATCGTCTTCTCGGACGGCACCTCGTTCACGCGGACGCTCACGACCGCAATCACCGTCGAAGCGCGAAAAGGAAACATCGAGACGGGTATCGCTCTCGGCGGGATTCTGCTTGCGCTCGTGCTCGCGGTCAACGCACTCGGAGCGCGCTTCCGCGACCGAACGCCGAGTGGGGGGCGTCGATGACAGACAGCATCGTCGCGACCGACATCACCCACGGGTTCGAAAACGGGGCGATTCTGGAAGACGTCTCTCTGGGCGTCGAACCCGGTGAAATACTCGCTGTCGTCGGTCCCTCGGGGACAGGAAAGACCACGCTCTTTCGTCTCCTCGCGATGTTCGACCGTCCCGACAGCGGCGTCATCGAGTTCGACGGCGACGACGTGTGGTCGATGTCGGATGCGCGCCGACTCGAAGTGCGGCGTCGAATTGGGATGGGTTTTCAAAACCGGAGTCTGTTCTCGGCGAGCGTCGCCGACAACGTGGCCTACGGACTGCGAGTCCGGCGGTCGTGGAAGACGAGAGTGGCCAGCGCCGTCTCGGGGCTGCTTGGACCTGCCGACTACGACGAGGCAGTGACCGCGGCGCTGGAGACGGTCGGGATGGCAGACAAAGCGTCTCGGGACGCCGGGTCGCTGTCGGCGGGCGAAGCACAGCGTGTCGCCATCGCCCGTGCCCTCGCCCCCGACCCGGACGTGTTGCTCCTCGACGAACCGACGTCGAACCTCGACCCGCGAAACACCGCCGTCATCGAGGCTGCGATGCGGGCCGCCCGCGACCGCGGTATCGCCGTCGCGTTGGCGACACACGACATGCAACAGGCACGACGCGTTTCGGACCGGACAGCGGTTCTCCTCGACGGAACCTGTATCGAGTCGGGCGCGACAGACCGTGTGTTCGAATCGCCGACCGACGACCGAGTTCGGCAGTTCGTCGAGGGGAAACTCGTCTACTGACCCGTTATTTTCAGGGGCAGTTTCACACAACGGGACGACGAGTTGCCATCGTACGAACAGACAGGATAGGGAGCCAGAACGTCCGTCTGACGTAAGTTTATGGTCGGCGATACACATCCGTCAGATGGGCGCGCACATTCGGCCTCAGTTCCCATCCTCCCACCCGCGCGCCCGGCACACCAAACCGTTCTGGCACCCCCCGGCACGGCGCGCGGCGTCGCCACCACGACGCCGTTTCTCGAAAGAAAGAAGGAATCGACCGAGACGGAGAGCGGTCGGCTCGTTCAGCCGAGGAGTCGCGTCCGAACGCTTTCGAGTTCGTCGCGCTCGGTGAGCAGTGCCAGATGGTCGCCGGGCTCGACGACAGTACCGGGCAGTGGAATGGTCATCGGTTCGCGCTTTCTGCCGTGGGCGTAGATTCGACCGTCGGCTCCGAGGTCGATACTCGCGACGTGCTCGCCGACGATTGGGGCGTTCTCCGGGACCGTAATCGTCGCGAGTCGCAACTTGTCCGTCAGGTCGCCGAGCGCGTTGAAATCGCCGCCGAGGAGTGCGGTTTTCGCACCCGCGGCACCGAGGCGTTCGGGATAGATAATCTCGTCTACGTCGTCGGCGTAACGCTCGTATATCTCTTGTCTGTAGTCCTCGCTGATTCGCATGACCGTCCGGCAGCCGAACTCCTTGCCGAGCATACACGCGGCGAAGTTGATGTTCGGGTCGCCGGTGAGTCCCCCCACTGCATCGGCCTCTTCGATTCCGGCCTGCTTCAGAACACTCTCCGTACCGCCGTCACCAAGGATGGTGTCGAATCCCTCGTCGAGGGCGCGGTCGACCTTCATCTCGTCGTTATCGACGACTGTGACGGCGTGTCCTTCCTCCCGAAGGATACGGGCAGTTCGTGTTCCGACGCGACCATACCCCACGATAACGAACTTCATGATAATACGATACACACCAGACGGCTAAAAGGTGGCCCCTCGTTCGACTGGTGTCGGTCGGATTCGAACCGACTGCGAAGGCTCGAGTTCTGTCGCCACCATTGGTTGGGCATATGACAATTTAGAGGGTTGCTGACGAGTGGGGGGTTGCTGACAAGTGATGAGGCGCTGGCGTTTGATGTGCACAAATACGCGTTCGCAGTGTCGAGGGGCGCTCGTGGTAACAGTCGGAGGCGACAAGTGCCGAATCTCCTCTTCCTTCCCTAGCTAAAAGAAACTCAAGTGCCGTTTCAAAATATCGTGCAGAATAGAATACCAAAGTATCAGTTTACACTATGTAGTCAAATATTATAATTATAACCAGCGTCCGATACCGGTCGTGGAAGTTTAAACTTCCCCAAACCACGGATTAGCGGCGTTTAAGGCGTTTTGGGTGCTGTTATCGATTCGCTCCAAAATTGTGCATCTACAGACGCCCCATAATTAACAGAAGCGGCTATATCGACACATATACAGTGATTTCGAGGGTTGAGGACTCAGAGAAATTAGTACCTTCCACCATCATCAAATTTCTGTCTATCTTGTGTTCTAATAATTATTCTGACTATTCCCAATACACAACTTAGAAACGACAAATGAGTTGTCACACTCATCGCTCCGTGTTGGAGTCTGTCGACTCAGCGAGACACACCGGTGCTCGTCGCACGGGCCGTCGTGTGCAACTGGGTTCAGGCGTGGATTGCGAGTTCGTCGTCGGTCGACTGCGAACTGTTCTTGAGCGCTTGGCCGGAGTCCGCATCGAACAGGTGGAGGTCATCCTCGGGGAATTGGAGCGTGACGTGTTCGCCCCGCTCGAACGCTTGCCCACCCGGGACGACGGCGGTGAACTGCTGCTCGCCGACGTTCAACGTGACGTGCGAGATGTCCCCCAGCGGCTCGACGAGGTGGACATCGGCAGCGACCGGGTTGTCCACGTCCGCCTCGTCGACGACGCGAATGTCCTCCGGTCGAATGCCCATCGTCACTCGGTCGTGGCCATCGACCACGTCGGCAGTCGTACTCGAGAGTTCGTAGTCGAAAAGCGAGTGTCTGAGCCGATTCCCTTCGACCGATGCGTCGAGGAAGTTCATCGAGGGCGCACCGATGAATCCGGCGACGAACTTGTTTGCTGGCTGGTGATAACACTCCAGCGGCGTGCCGACCTGCTGTAACTCGCCGTGGTTGAGGATGGCGATTCGGTCACCCATCGTCATCGCTTCCGTCTGGTCGTGGGTGACGTAGACGGTCGTGACACCGAGGTCGTCTTGGAGCGCTTTGAGTTCGGTTCGCATCTGCGTCCGAAGTTTCGCGTCGAGGTTCGAAAGCGGCTCGTCCATCAGGAACACTTCGGGGTCGCGGATGATTGCCCGACCGAGCGCGACGCGCTGTTGTTGCCCGCCGGAGAGTTCCTTCGGATAGTCGTCGAGCAGTTCTTCGATACCTAGCGATTCGGCGACGTCTTCGACCTGCCGGTTCCGTTCGGCCGAGTCGAGGTCGCTCGTCATCTTCAGGCCGAACCCGATGTTCTCTCGGGTCGTCATGTGCGGATACAACGCGTAATTTTGGAACACCATGGCGATGTCGCGCTCGCGGGGTTCTAACTCCCGCACCGACTCCCCGTCGATGACGACGTCCCCCGCGGTGACCGACTCTAACCCGGCTATCATTCGGAGGGTCGTCGACTTGCCGCACCCGGACGGACCGACAAGCACCAGAAACTCGCCATCGTCGAGTGTTAAATCGACATCGTCTACCGCGACGATATCCTCTCCACCTCCGGTGAACTCCTTCCGGAGGTTACGCAGCTCTAACTGTGACATGCTTTCTCCCCAACCTTTAGATTCAAACTATATAATGCTTTGTCATCACTACCCACAGTCGTCGAAATGTCGCCGTCGTTGAGGCGAAGCGAATGTTTATGTGCCGAGAAAATGACACAGCAGAGTATCTGGAGTCACTAACGACTCGTTCGTTTCCAGTGAGCCACAATGACAGAGCAACGTTACCGGAGTCACACCGACTCCATCTACGGAGAGTTGGACGTCCCGACAGTGGTCAACGCAGCCGGGACGAAGACACGAATCGGCGGGAGCCTCATCAGAGACGAAGCCCTCGAAGCCATGCACAGTGCAGCATCGGCCTTCGTCGAGTTAGGAGACTTGCAGGCTGCGGCGTCGGACCGAATCTCGGAGGTGACTGGTGCGGAAGCCGGGTACGTCACCAGCGGGGCTGCGGCCGGGCTGTGTCTCTGCGCCGCTGCGGCCATCGCCGGGCACGACGTCGCGGCGATGGACCAACTCCCCGACACCGAGGGACTTCCGGGCGAGATTCTCATGCCCCGAACGCACAGAACCGGCTACGACCACGCGCTTCGGACCGCAGGTGCGACCATCGTCGACGTAGGGACCAACGACCTGCATCTCGGAACCGGGTCGACGAGCGTCGAACCGTGGGAACTCGAATCGAACATCACCGACGAGACGGCGGCTATCGCCTACATCGAGAAATCGTACACTGAGCCACCACTCGACGTCGTCGCCGACATCGCCCACGACCACGACATCCCGGTCATCGTCGATGCCGCGGCCGAACTTCCGCCGCGGTCGAACTTCTCTCGCTTCATCGACCAGGGTGCCGACATGGTCGTCTTCAGCGGTGGGAAGGGAATCCGCGGCCCGCAGACGACGGGAATCGTCGCCGGCAAACAGGAGTACATCGAGTCGATTGCCATGCAGCATCTCGACATGCACGTCGCCGAAGCGGCGTGGTCGCCGCCGAAGCGACTCGTCGACCTCGACAACTTCGCTGGTGTCCCCCGGCAGGGAATCGGCCGCCCGATGAAGGTCGGAAAGGAGGAACTTGCTGGCCTCATATCCGCACTCGACGCCTTCTTGGCCGAGGAACAATCCGAAACACAGCGCGAGTGGCAGCGTCGCGCCGACGACATCGCACACGGTCTCGAAGACGCTGGCTTTGAGACACACGTCACGGGCGGCAGCGACGTCAGCGTCGCCCCCGAAGTCGTCGTCGACGTCGACAGCTCTTCGGAGACGACCGCACTCGAACTCGTTCGACGCCTTCGTGCAGAGAACCCCCGCGTCTACCTCGGTGGTGACAAACTCGACGAAGGCATCGTCGTCGCGAACCCCATGTGTCTGACCGACGAAGAGGCCGACTACGTCGTCGACAGAATCGTCGCCAACGTCGAGAACTGACGGCGGAGAGTAACTTATTTTAGTCAGTTCGACGCACTGACAATCGCGATGAACGTGTTAGCAATAGTCGCACATCCAGACGACGCTGCAATTTTCTGTGGCGGAACGCTCGCAAAGCACGCCGACCGCGGCGACCACGTCGCGGTCGCCCACATGACCCGTGGCGAGTACGGCGGGCTCGGAAGCGACACCGAAGAAGACGTTGCGGCGGTCAGAACCGAGGAGTCGCGTGCTGCCGGTGAGGTTCTCGGCGTCGACGAAGTCGAGTTCCTCGGGTTCAAAGACGGTCGTATCGAGTACTCGCTCGAAGACCGCTTCGTCCTCGTCGACGCGCTCCGGAAGCACGACCCCGATATCGTCCTCACGCACTTCCAAGACGACTTTCATCCGGACCATCAGGCGACTGCCCGCCTCGTGACCGACGCGTACTACATGGCGTCGCTCCCGCTCGCCGAGACCGACTACGAGCCGTGTGACCCCGACAACATCTACTACTTCGGAAAGCCGACCTCGTCGTTTGAGCCCGAGACGTTCGTCGACATCTCCGGGTATCTCGATACGAAAATCGAGGCGCTCGAACAACACGAGTCACAGGTCGACTTCCTCGTCGAACACGGCGGTATCGACGCCGAATTCGACAACCTCGTCGATAGCCTCCGCGCCGAAGGAATGACGCTCGGCAAGCGAGTCGGCTGCAAGGCGGCCGAAGGATTTGCCCCGCTTCACGAACAGGCGCAGGGCTACCTGCACTGAGTTTTGAGTACCCACTCACCTCTCACCACGCAGCACACACGACACAAGCCACACGACCCACAGACGACCCATACCGCACACCTCAACCCCAACACCACCTCAACACCTCACATCACCAATGCGCGAACTCACCACTGACGACGCCCCCGCAAGTATCGGCCCGTTCTCCCAAGGCATCGAAACTGACGGCACCATCCACGTCTCCGGGCAGGGACCGATTGACCCCGAAACAGGCGACGTAGTCAGCCAAGACGTCCGTGAACAGACGAGACAGACACTCGAAAACGTCGAAGCCGTCCTCCGTGCGGGCGGTGCGACCCTCGACGACGTGGTGAAAGCAACTGTCTTCGTCAACGACATGCGCTACTACGACCGCGTCAACGAAGTCTACGGCGAACTGCTCTCGTCTCCGTACCCTGCCCGCAGCGCGGTCGAAGTCGTGAAACTCCCCGTCGACATCAAAGTCGAAATCGAAGTCGTCGCCGAAGCGTAGCAGACTCGCGTTCGTCCGTCCGGCTTCTCGTTTGTCTTCTCGCCTATTTTCTCATCCGCTTTCTCGCTTATTTTCCCGTCCGTGTTCTCGCCCGACTCGTCGCCTACGTTTCGCTCATTCGACGCCGGGAATCGTCACGGGTAACGTCCCGCTACCCTCTGTTCTCCCGAGGAGCACGTCCGCAAGAGCATCCAGCATCGCGGGCGAGTACCCGTAGCTCGTGAGATACGTCGAAACGTCGGGGAATGCGGCGAGGTCGTACGGGTCACGAACTGAGACGACAGCCAGCTCGGTTCCTGCGTCGGCTATCTCGCTGACGACTCGCTCCTGTTCGGGATTCGACCGCGCGTGATACGTCGCGACGGCGACTTGCTCGCCACCGTCGAACGGGTGGTCGTACCCCGCAGGGTCCACAATCTGATGGAAATGGACTTCCACGTCGTGCTGCGCGAGTGACGCGAGGAGGTCGGCTGGGTCGTATCGGTCATCTTCGGCGTCAGACTGGGCGGACCCCGCGAAGCCGACGAAGTGAATCGGCTCGGACGTGTCGAATGGGACCGTCTCGGTACGGTCGCGGACGACGGTCACGGACTCTCGTGCGAGTTCTCGCGCGACTGTTCGGGACTGCTCGACCGCTGCTTGCCAGTCACCCGAACCTGTGCGCCCATCCCCGAACTGCTGGCGCTTGTATCGCTGTACTCGCTCGAACGCGCTGTCGATTCGGGACTCGGGTATCTCACCGGACTCGACAGCCGCGACGACGCGCTCGATGGCGTCGCGTTGACGCTCCGGTGAGTGCGACACGAGCACGATGTCGCATCCCGCGTTAAGTGCCTGTACCGCGCCCTCGGCCGTGCCGACCGTCTCAGAGATGGCGTTCATCTCCAGACAGTCGGAGACGAGCAGGCCGTCGAATCCAAACTCCTCGCGGAGGATACCCGTGAGAACGTCTTCTGAGAGCGTCGCCGGAAGCGTCTCGTCGCCCGTAATCGCCGGGAACGCGATATGCGTCGTCATGAGCGCGTCGATGCCGGCGTCGATAGCGCGGCGGAACGGGACGAACTCGACGGCTTCCAAGCGGTCTCTGTCGTGTGGGACGACCGGAAGCGACCGATGTGAATCGGTTTCGGTGTCTCCGTGGCCGGGGAAGTGCTTTCCGCAGGCGGCGACGCCAGCAGACTGGAAGCCCGACGCGAGCGCCGCGCCCAGTTCGCCGACGAGGTCGGGGTCGTCACCGAACGACCGGACGCCGATGACTGGGTTTTCGGGGTTGTTGTTCACGTCGAGAACCGGCGCGAAGTTCATCGAAATGCCGAGAGACGCGAGTTCTTCGCCGACCGTCTCGCCCGCCGTGCGAAGCGTGTCCGGGTCTCGTGTCGCACCGAGTGCCATCTGGCTGGGTAACTGCGCTCCCCAGTCGAATCGAGAGACGACGCCTCCTTCCTGGTCGGTCGCAATGAGGAGTGGTGGCTGACCGGCATCGTGTGCGATGGTCTGGAGGTGGTCCGAGAGCGACGCGACCTGTCCGGGTGAGTCGATGTTCCGGCTGAAGTAGATGACGCCACCGAGATGGTGTGACGAGACGAGCTGTTCGATGTCGTCGGTCGGCTCGGTGCCGTCGAATCCGGCGACGAACAACTGGCCGACCTTCTCTTCGAGCGGCACCGCCTGCACGCGGCGCTCTGTTATCGAGGCGTTGTCTGTCATTCGGCCGGACAGTCGCAGGGGATGGTCTTAGTGCTACTGTCTCACGCAGTCGAAAAAGTCGGAGGGAGAGTCAGTGCTTCACGCTGCCGGAGGTCAGTCCAGAGACGATGGGCTTCTGGAACAGGACGAACAGGAACAACAGCGGAATCGTCGCCACCGTCGAGGCCGCCATCATCTGCCCCCAGTAGGTCTGGGTCTGCGTCTGGAACTCCTGAATACCGATTGCGAACGGCGTGACAGTGTCAGAGCCGAGGACGGACGCGAACAACACCTCGTTGAACGCGAGGAGGAACACGAACATCGAGGTGGCGGCGATACCGGGGGCAGCCAAGGGCATCACGACGCGGAAGAGCGCGCCGAGTCGGGTACAGCCGTCGATTCGGGCCGCTTCACCCAGCGCCTTCGGGATGGTGTCGAAGTAGCCGCGAAGCATCCAGATTGCGAACGGGATGGTGAACGTCGAGTAGAGGAAGATGAGCCCGTGATACGTGTCTTTCATCGGGATGCCGATCTGCATCTGGATGTTGATGAAAAGCAGGTACATCGGCAGGAGGATGAGCACGCCGGGAATCATCTGCGTCCCCAGAATCGACAGTTCGAGCTTTCCCTTCCCCGGGAAGTCGTACCGCGAGAACGCGTAGGCGGCGAGACTGGCGATGAGGATGGTGACGACCGTCGTCACGCTGGCGATGATGAGACTGTTCAGGAAGTAATCGAGCAGCGGGAAGCGCTGCCACATCTCGAAGTAGTTCGAGACGTGGAACTCAGTGGGAATCAGCGTCGGATTCTCGGTCATCACCTGACTTCGGGATTTGAAGCTGTTCATCACCATCATCCAGATGGGGAACAGCGCGAACAGGAGCACCAATCCCAGGGCGAACCGGGCGAAGGCGTCGAAGAGGAGTTCGCGGCCGTCGGTCGACAACCGCCACGTCTCCGGGATGCGACCGCCTTCGTCTTCGCGTCGAAGTGCGCTCAACATCTCAGATTGCACCTCCCTCGAACTCGCCGCCGATGACGCGGGTGTAGTAGATGTACGCGAGAATCATGGCGACGATGAAGAGGACCGTACTCATCGCCGCGCCGAGACCGAACGACCAGTTGGAGAAGGCGTAGTTGTAGATGAACAACATCAGCACCTTCCCGGAGTCGCTCGGACTCGCGCCGAGAAGCACGTACGGGACGGTGAAGTTGATGAGCGTCCAGACGACCATCAACAGGACGATGACGACCGAGACGGGCTTGAGTTGCGGCATCGTGATGTACCGGAACTTACCCCACCGACCCGCACCGTCGGTTTCGGCGGCCTCATAGAGGTGCTCTGGAATCGACTGAAGGCCCGCATAGAGCATAATCGCCGCCCACGGGAAGTTCTGCCACGTCCATACGGCGGTGATGGCGAATATCGACCGCGGGCCGATGAGCCAGAAGAACGACCCGTCGATGAGGCCGACCGACCGCAGGATGTGGTTTATCATCCCGGTGTCGGTGCGGAACATCATCTGCCAGGTCAGGACGGTCACGACGGCGGGCGCAATCCACGGAACCAACACGAGCGTCCGCGCAGCGAGTTTCCCGCGAAAGTCCCGATTCAAAAGCAGTGCCGTCCCCAACCCGAGCGTGTAGATGCCGATGACAGACCCTACGGTGAAGATGAGTGTCTGGCGGAGCGAGGTCCAGAACTCGGCACCGACGATGGTGTTCGGGTTGAATATCTTGGCGTAGTTTTCGAACCCGACTATCGGCGCGTTCCACCAGTTCGACACGTACGACGCGTCGAGTTGGACGAAGCTGATGTAGAATCCCCAGATGATGGGGAGGAAGTGGATAATCCCCATCATCAGGAACGCCGGCAGCAGGAGTTTGTAGGCGAATCGCGTGTCGTCGCCGAGTCTGGGTATCCGTACCTGTACCCAGTTCGGGATGGCTCTCGTGAAACCGCTTTTCGCACGTTCTAACATGTGTTATCACTTCTCAATTGGTTCATATATATGTTCTCAAATTTAGGAGGGTTCATGGTGGCTGATACTGGCTGTGGGGGACCAACGCGTTGGAGTGTGGTGTGATATCGGCTTGGTTCTGTGTGTCGTGTGGCGGTTCGCTATGGTGTTGGCACGTCAGTGCGTGGTTCGTGGTGTCCTCGCTGTGTCGTGGTCAGTTTTCGCTCAGGACGTTGTTCGCCTGCTGGACCGCTTTGTCGAGGGCGGCTTGCGTGTCGCCTTCGCTCCAGTCGCCACTGACGCCCTTCGTGAGCACGTCGGTGACGGCGTTCTTGATGGTGCCTTCGACTTCGCCCCAGCCGATGACCTGTGGGAAGGTCTTCGCGCCCGGCAGGACCTCGTCGGCGAACGTCTGGTACAGCGGTCCAGAGAACTGCTCTTGGTCGAAGCCGCTTTTTATCGTCGGCAGGAAGCCGGTCATCGAGGCGATGTCGGCGTTGACGGACGGCTTCATCAGGTATTTCAGCCACTTTGCGGCCTCGTCCGGGTAGTCGGTCCACGGGTGGATACCGACGAGGTTGACCCCGTAGAACGTCGCAGACTGGCCGTTCGGGCCTGCCGGAGGTTTGTACACTGCCATGGAGTCGCGGGTCGCGTCGCCCTCGGAGACGACCTTATCGACCGTGTTGAGCGAACTCCATGTCCCCGCGATACGCTTGTTGATGAAGGCGCTGTCGCGAGCGGGGCCGTCCCACTCGGCGGATGCCTTCGGCGCGACCTTGTGCTTCGTCGCGAGGTCCTTGTAGAAGTTGAGCGCCTCGACCGCCTCGTCGCTGTTGAACACCGCCTCCGACTTATCGCCGGAGAGTAGCTTGCCACCCGCCTGCCAGACGAACATGGCGTAATACTGGGTCACCGCCCAGTTGTTCGCGCCGGGGAGTCCGAACAGGTGTTTGTCGGGGAACGACTCTTTGAACTGCTTGCTCTGCTCGACGAGTTGGTCCCACGAGGACGGCTGTTCACTGATTCCGGCCTCGTCGAGCAGTCCTTGATGGACGAGGTGGCCGCGCGGCCCCCAGAACCACGGGAAACCGGCGGTGATTCCGTCGTGTTGGGCGACGTTCGTCGGTTGGTCGTAGACGCCGTCGAGACTGGCACCGAGTTCGTTGAGGTCCATCCACGCGTCGGATTGGACCTGCTGAGGCATCCACGTCGAAGCGATTTCCTCGACGTCGGGGCCGTCGCGACTGGTGATGCTGTTGAGCTGTTTTTGCTTCGCGTTGCCCCAGCCCATCGTCTCGATTTCGACGGAGATGCCCGTCTCTTCTTCGAACTTTGCGGCGTGTTTCTCGTAGAATTTCTCGACGCCGCTGGTCGCAAAGTGGCGAGCCTTGAGCGTGACATCTCCGCTGGTCTGGCTGGTCGTGCCGGTGAACTGCCCGAGACAGCCCGTCAGGCCCGTCGCCGTCGCGGCGCCGGCACCTGCGAGGAGTTGCCTCCGAGACAGGATACGCTTGCTAGTGTCTTCCATGAGACAGTACCACTATAGAAATCACACTATTTATAATTCATTGTTATGTTTGTCGCGTTTGACGAAGAATTGATACACCCGACGACGTTGGGCGTTCCGAGGCGGTACCACGAGGAGTTATTACACCATGGTCGCAATACCGGGGCATGGAAATCACCGGGTACGACCTCTACGAACTCCCTCCGCGCTGGTTGTTCCTCAAGATAGAGACTGACGAGGGGCTCGTCGGTTGGGGAGAACCCATCGTCGAGGGGCGGGCGAAGACGGTGAAGACAGCCGTCTCGGAGATGCTCGATGGATACCTGGTCGGCGAAGACCCGCTCCGAATCGAAGACCACTGGCAGGCGTTGTATCGAAGCGGGTTCTACCGCGGTGGCCCGATTCTCATGAGCGCAATCGCAGGCATCGACCAAGCACTGTGGGACATCAAGGGCAAGTACTACGACGCGCCCGTCTACGAACTCCTCGGCGGCAAGAGCCGGGACAAGATTCGGGTGTACCAGTGGGTCGGCGGCGACCGCCCTGCCGACGTCGTCGAAGAGGCCAACCGCCTCGTCGAGACGGGTTACACAGCGCTGAAGATGGACGCGACGAACCAGACGCGACACATCGAGACGGCGGCATCGATAGAGCGCGTCGTCGACCGGATTCGGAAGGTCCGCGAGGCTGTCGACGACACGGTCGATATCGGCGTCGACTTCCGCGGCCGCGTCTCGAAGTCGATGGCGAAGACCCTCACCAACCGCCTTGCGGACCTCGACCTCATGTTCGTCGAGGAACCGGTGCTCCCGGAGAACGTCGAACACCTCCCGGCAATCGCCGACCAGTCGCCGGTGCCGATTGCGACGGGTGAACGGCTCTACTCGCGGTGGGATTTCAAAGAGCTCTTTCGGGGCGGTGCGGTCGACCTGATTCAGCCGGTAGTCTCCCACGCCGGTGGTATCTCTGAGATGGCCAAACTCGCAACCATGGCCGAGGCGTTCGACGTGGGTGTTGCCCCGAACTGCCCGCTGGGTCCGATTGCGCTCGCGGCCTCCTTACAGGTCGATACGTACATCCCGAATCTCGTCGTCCAAGACCACGGCTTCGACATTCACTCACCCGACCTCGGGCCCGCGTACGACTACCTCGAAGACCCGAACGTCTTCAACTTCGACGACGGCTACCTCGACACGCTCGACGACCCCGGACTCGGCATCACCATCGACGAGGAGACCATCGAATCACGCTCGCAAGCCCACGTCGAGTGGCAGAACCCAACGTGGCGAAACGAAGATGGCAGTATCACCGACTGGTAGCGTCCCCGACCAGAGGCAGCGTTTCGCCCCGCCACGAAACCGTTAAACCGCTCTTGTTCGACTTCGGGATATGACCGACCGGAGCCAGGTGCCGACGCTCTCCGCGCCGAAAAAGACGTTCGCCCTCGTCGAAGAGATGGCGAACCACGACGGACCGGTCCGCGTCTCAGACCTCGCCGAGACGCTCGGATTCACGCGGAGTACGACCTACAAGCACCTTGCGACGCTGCGGGAACTCGGGTACGTGCGAAAGGTCGGCGTCGAATACACGCTGTCGTATCGGTTCGTCCTGTTTGGAAGCCGTATCCGCGGGCGCTCGCCACTCTACCGCGCCGCCAACGAACTCATCGACCAACTCGCCGAGACGACAAACGAGACGGCCGGACTGTTCGTGAAACAGGGACCGTACGGCGTGGACCTCTACCAATCGACCAGCAACCGTTCGGACGCAGTCGAGATGGACGACCACCTCCACTGCACCGCGCCGGGGAAGGCGATTCTCGCACACCTCTCCGACGAGCAGAGCACAGCAGTCGTCGAGGCTGCCGGGCTTCCCGCGCGCACGGATAACACAACAATTGACCCAGACGTACTCGCCGAAGAACTCGCGAATATCCGCGAACGCGGCATCGCCATCGAGCGCGGTGAGCAGCGCCCGAATCAAAACGGAGTGGCAGTCGCCTTCGAACACCAAGACGAGGTTGCCGCCGTGTACGTCGTCGGCCACGCGGACCGACTGAGCAGCAAACGGCTCGAAGAAAACATCCCCGGCATGCTCTTGGGAACGGTTCGACAGACCAAAGAGTCGCTCTGAGGTCGCGGCCGCGACGATTAGCGTTCCGACGGCGAGACGAACTCGACGGCGGTCTTGATTTGGTCGGTGTTTCGCTCGAAGGCTGCACTCGGGTCTTCCGCGGGAACGACTTCCGTGACGATGTCGTCAACGAACCAGTCGGGAAGCGACGAGACCGTCTCGATGGCGTCCTCGAAGTGCGGGATGTGAGAGTTGACGCTCCCGACGAGTGCCTTGTTCTGTAGCACCATCTCGCGGTGGAGCCGACCGCCTTCGATTTCGAACGACCAGTCACCGGGGACGCCGAGCAGCGCGCCCACGCCGTTCGGCGCGAGCGCATCGAGCACTTCGAAGGCGTGTTTCGCGTATCCGGTTGCCTCGACGGCGATATCGACGTGCCCGTGTTCGGCTGGAATCTCGGGGACCGGCGTCTCCCGCGAATCGACGTAGGTCGCGCCGAGTTTCTCGATGATGTCGATGCTCGGGTCCGGACGGTCCCGACGACCCAGACAGTAGAGGTCGTCCACGTCGCGGGCGAGCCGCGCCAGCGTCAACAGTCCGAGCGGGCCGTTTCCGAGGACGAGCGCCGACTCCGGTTCCCACGTGAACGCCGACCGGGTCGCATAGGCGTGTTCGAGTGCTTTCTCCGCGTTACTCATCGGCTCGACGAGGAAGCCGTGTGGGGCGAGCGACTCCGGAATCTCCACGAGGAACTCCGCCGGACTCGTGAAGTACTCGGACATGTAGCCGTGGGCGTCCACGATACCGCGTTCGACGTACTGCCCGTCGGGGGCCATGTCCGGTTCCCCGCGCTCGAAGTATTCGTTCGTCCCGTTCGGCGGGCGGCGCACGGTCGGCATGACGAGGTCGCCGACATCGAAGCCCGTCGTGGTCGGGTCGACGACGACGCCGATAGCCTCGTGGCCGAGGATTTGGTAGTCGTCGCCCGGCGGGAACCCGCCGTGTGTTCCCTTGATGACCTCGTGGTCAGTGCCATCGACGCCGACTCTGAGTGTCTCGACGAGCACTTCGCCGGGTTCGGGCTCTGGTGTCGGAACGTCGATGACACGAGGTAATTCTTCGCCGCGATGGACAGCGATGGCGCGCATTACTGCGTCACTCCCCAATTTCGGCGACCTGCGGCGGGGTGTTTCGTCTCGTTCGTCGTGCCACTCAAATTGTGACGTGTCCGGTGTCGTGACGCGGCGTCAGCGACACAGGGCCGACTCGGTGTGTCGTTCATCACCGGACACATCATTGGGTTGCAAGAAATAGCTTCGGGTGAACCGTACGTTGGCTGTCCGAGCCTCTCACTCGCTCGTGAACGGGGCGAAGAGCGACGAGAACTCGTACGGTTCTTGGTCGATGCCGCTTTTGACGGGTGAGACCTCGCCCGAGCCGGTGCCGTTGTCCCGGTCGATAGACCAAAACGAGAGCATGCCGACATCGTTGTTCTGTGCGAAGTCAAGGACCTGCTCCGCGTCGGACTGGGTGAACTTCCCGCCGACGTTGTTCACACCAATCATTGGCGTGATTCCGACCATGCTCCAGCGTTCGGCGGCCGATTTGTCGGGGAAGAGGTCGCCGAGGTCGTCGTGAAGGTTACTGGCCGACTGGGTGACGATGTCGCCGCTCGGCTCGACCCACCCGTAGTTCATCGTCATGATGTTCACCGTGTCGATGGTGACACCCTTGTCGATGGCGTCCTGCAACACGTCTTTGCCCTGTGCGGTCAGTCCCTTCGTCGAGGTTGGGAGCGTAAAGGAGACGCTGACCTCGGGGCGACGTTCCTGAAGCGTCGCGAGCGCCTTGTTCCGGCGCTTGACCGTCGCCATGGCGAACGCCTCTTCGTCGATGTCCAGATGGGTCGCACCGTACGCATCGACGACCGCCTCGAAGCGGTCGGCGAGAA
This sequence comes from Haloferax elongans ATCC BAA-1513, assembly GCF_000336755.1. Taxonomy (GTDB): domain Archaea; phylum Halobacteriota; class Halobacteria; order Halobacteriales; family Haloferacaceae; genus Haloferax; species Haloferax elongans. The sequence goes on from NZ_AOLK01000023.1 coordinate 235,969, forward strand.
CCGCCGGGTCGTTGGTCCCGTCGGCGAGATATGGCCCTGCCGCCCCACCGAAGGCGATGATGGCCTCACCACCAGCGTTGTGGATGTCGTCGATGTAGCCGCCGACGGACGACTCTCCGACGAGTTTGTTCGCGTCGCCGTCCCACGCTGGCTGTCCGTCCGGCCCGGCAAGGACGAACGCGAGATGGAAGTAGTTCGTTCCGGCCTGCTGTGCGTGGTCTATCGGGGCGGTTTCGGGCTTCGTAGAGACGTGGTCGTACGGCGCGAACACGCTCGACGGGAGACCGTCAGCCGGTGTTCCACCGCCACCATCGGATGATTCGACGGTGACGGTCTTGCTCGTCGCGTCGGTCGCGCTGTCTGCACCGGTGACGGTGAGTTCGACCGTGTACGACCCCGTGGAGGCGAAGGAGTGCGAGACGGTCTTCCCCGTCGCGCTCTCGCCGTCGCCGAAGTCCCAGTCGTAGCTGTCGATGCTTCCGGTGGAGTCGCTCGCGTCGAAGGAGACCGACGTGTCGGGCGTGACCGTCGCGTCGTCGATAGTGAACGCCGCGGAGAGGGTCTCGCCGCCGCCACCGCCACCGTCTGCGGGACCGACTTTGGTCCAGTAGGCCGAGTCCTCGGCGGGTTCGGCGTTTCGAGAGGAGAGGTCGGCTTCCCAGATGTACCCGTCGTGGGTGACGCGGTCGCCTTCCTCGTAGAGCGTGGAGTCGTCCCACTTCGGCGGCGACTCGGCCGCGACTGCTGTCGATGCTGCGCCGACGCCAGCGACTGACGTGACGAGTGCCGAGACGTTTCTGAGGTAGGTTCGACGGTGCTGTGTCATGGGTAGATCGTGAGTGGTTGGTATGTCATGGGTGAGTCGTGTGGTTCTGCGTCATTGGTCGGCCGTGAACGGATTGAGGATGGACGAGAACTCGAACGGTTCCTGCTCGATGAGCGTGCTCTCGTAGAGTTTGTCGCCCTCGCCGTTGTCGCGGACGAGTTCCCAAAACGAGAGCCACCTGAGGTCGTTGTTCTGTGCGAACTCGAGGACCTGCTGCGCGTCTTCCTGATAGAACGTCCCACCGATGTCGTTGACGCCGATCATCGGCGTGAGTCCGAGCATGCTCCAGCGCTCGGCAGCGGACTTGTCCGGGTAGAGGTCGCCGAGTTGCGCGTGGACGTTCTCGGCCGCGCTGATGGCGTTTTCGGCGTTCGGCTCGATGTCCGCGCCGTAGTCCATCACCATCAGATTGACCGCTTCGAGTTCGACGCCCTTCGAGACGGCATCTTCGAGGACGAACAGTACGTCGTTCGAGGAGTGGTCCGGGAAGCCCGAAGGCATCACCGGGAGCGTGTAGGAGACGCGCAGGTCTGGGTACTCCTCTTGGAGCATGACGAGCGCCTCGTTTCGGCGGCGAATCGCCTCTTCATCGCGGCTGATAAGCGACTCCTCGTCGAAGTCGATGAACGTGAGATCGTACGTATCGACGACGGTCGCGTAGGCGTCTTTCAACTCGCTCGCGCTCGAAATCGCCTCGGCGAGATACGTCCCGTTGAGACCGCCGAAGGAGACGATGACCTCGCCGCCGTGTTGGTCTCGGAGTTCGGTGAGTTGCGTGCCGACATCGAGCCAGTTGCTGGGTTCGCCGACTTTCTGGCTTCCGGCCCACGCCGGGTCGCCGTTTCCATCGGCGAGGACGAACGCGAGCGTGAAGTACTCGGTTCCGGCGGCCTCGACGTTTTCGGCCAGCGAAAGCTGGTCTTCCAGCATCATATCGACGAACGGGGCGAAGATGCGGTCCGGAATCGGGTTCGCCGAGGGGACGCCGTCGGCGTCGACCGTGAGTTGTTTCGTCGCGTCGGCCGTGTCGCCATCGGCGTCTGTCACGGTCAGCGAAATCGTGTACTCGCCGGTGTCGTCGTAGGCGTGAGACGCGGTGACCCCGGTTTTCGTCGTTCCGTCGTCGAAGTCCCACTCGTAGCTTTGCAGGTCGCCGGTCGAGGCGCTGGCGTCGCAACTGACCTCGGTGCCGGGCTGGACGAACGTGGAACTCACGTCGAAGGCGGCAGTCGGGGGGTCGCCCGCGTTGTCGGCGGCTTCGATTCCCTTCCACATGTTCGCGTCGTCGCTCGGTTCGTCGCCTTTCGTCCACCACTTCGCCTCCCAGATGTAGGCGTCGTGAGTGACACGGTCGCCGTCGGTGTAGACCGTATCTGGGTCCCACTGCGGCGGGTCGCTTGCCGCTGCGACTGAACGGATTCCCGCGGACGAGAGCCCGGCGACACCAGTCAGTCCCGCGAGCGACCGGAGGACCGACCGCCGGTTCTGTTTGCGTGGGCTGTTGGAGTCTCGGTCTTTCGAGTTGTCAGAGTTCCGCATCATTGGTTTAGCTGCCCGTGAATGGCGTCGAGGAGCGTTCCGTTGTAGTCCTGCGACAGTTCCCAGAACATCACGCCGCCGAGCCCTCTGGACTTCGCGAGTTTGACCTTCTCTTCGATAGAGGCGGGGTCGTCGTAGCTGATGAAAATCCCCTGTTCTTCGTTCCAGAGCCACGGCACCTGTCCCTGCTCGTTGACGTTCTTCTCCCAGCCGTTGGCACCTTCGTAGTTCTCTTCGAGATCGCCGTAATCGAACGCGCCGGTGTTGGCCTGGTCGGGACCGAGGAGGTCGTTCCACGTTCCCGGCGGGATAACCTCGTTTTGGTGCTCCGGGTCGCCCTGTTGCCAGTCGGAAAGCGAGAACGTGTCCCAGATACCGTTTTCGACCTTGCAGCCGCGGCCGTAGAACGGCATGCCGAGCACGAGGCTTGCGGGGTCCTCGACAGGCTCACCGTAGTCTTCCCACTCCATCCAGTCGACCCAGTAGCCTTTGTTTTTCCAGATTTCGAGTGTCGTCTCGATGGTGTACTGCTGGGCGTCCCCAGAGGGTGGGTAGTCGTCGGGCGTGCCGTAAATCGGCGCGTTCAGCCCCGCAGTCTCGTGCCAGACGCCGGTGAAGTCGTACGCCATCATATGAATTTCGTCGACGACGCGCTCGACCTCGCGGTGCTTGATGAGCGAGGCGTTCCAGTCGGACCCGCCGTTTGCGACAGACAGGTAGTACGTCCGGTCGTCTTCTTCTTCGACTGCGTCGAGTTTGTCTCGGACTGCCTGAAGCAGTTTGACGTGGTTCGCTGGTCCTTCGGCGCTCCCGCACTCACAGACGCCGCGGTTCGGACCGGGGTGTTCCCAGTCGATGTCGATGCCGTCGAAGTCGTACTGCCGCATGAGCGAAACCGCGGTGTTTGCGAATCGCGTCCGGTTCTCTTCGGTTGCGGCGGCGTCTTCGAATCCGGGTGAGAGTGCCCACCCGCCGATAGAGAGTTTGAGGTCCGTATCCGACGCCGGACCTTGCTTGAGGTCGGCAAAGGACTGAAGCAGGCTTTCGTGGTTGACTTCGCTGTCCGGGATAACGACGCTTCCGTCCGGTTTCACGTCGAGGAAGGCGTACAGGACATCCGTGACCTTGTCGAACGGGATGTCTTCGGGATAGTACTGGTAGTCCTCGTTGCCCTTCCAACTCGGGTAGTAGCCGACGATGCTGAATTCCTCGGACGGTGCGTTCTCCGAGACCGTGATTTGTTTCGAGGTGGAGTCGCTCGCGTCGCCGTCGCTCACGGTGAGTGTGACCGTGAACTCCTGTTCGGCGTCGTACGTGTGTGATGCGGTTTGTCCAGAGGCGGTCGTCCCGTCGCCGAAGTCCCAGTCGTAGCTGGATGGACTCCCGTCGGACCCGCTTGCGTCGACCGAGACCTCGACACCCGGCTCGACGTAGGTATCGCTGACGGTGAACGAGGCTTTCAGCCCGTTTCCGCCACCTGCCTCCTCGATTTGTTTCCAGACGTTCGAGTCGGTGGATGGCTCGTCACCTTTCGTCCACCACTTGGCTTCCCAAATGTATCCGTCGTGAGTGACGCGGTCGCCACCCGTGTACGCGACGTCGGATTCCCAAGCCGGTGGTGTGTCTGCTGCCGATGCGGTTACGCTCGCACCCGAGAGGAGCGCGAGCAAGGCTGACGTGTTCCGAAGGTAGTCTCGTCTGTTTTGTCTCATAGTGGTGTTCCCTTCGCCAACGTGCTGGCGACAGACACTGTACAGGGCAGAGATTGTTAAACTTTGATGAAAAATAAATTTTAGTCTAACTTCAGAGGATTTTGCAGCCGCTACGGGACGCACCTCGGGAGGAGGTGCAGGAGACTGGTACGTGTACAGGCGACGCTATCGTGGAGCCTCAGAGGTGGTCGAGGAGCGTGTCGAGGAGCACCTCGTTTTTGTCACCCGAGAACGCCCAGAACATCAGCCCGCCGAGGTTGTTTTCGAGGGCGTAGTCCGTCTTGATGCCGACGGATTTCGGGTTGTCGTAGCTGACGAGTACGTCCGAGCTACTGGAGTAAATCCACGGGACCTTGGCGGTGTCGTCCCAGTGGTACTCGTACTCGGAACTCGGTTCGAGATTCTGGTTGATGTCCCAGAATTCCATGATACCGTTGTCCTGGCCCCACGTTCCGTCTGGAGAGCCGTCGAAGGACTGGTAGAGCCCGCCGTTGTCGCTGCTCGCGACGTTGCCGAAACTCCGGCCGTAGAACGGAAGCCCCATCGAGAGCTGCGAGCTATCGAAGGCAGTGTTCGCCCAGTAGGTCATCGCAGCGTCAACGTTGAAATCCTGTGCACGCGGCGAGGGGTCGTTGTCCTTGTAGTACAGCGGACTCTGGTGGTTCGTGTACTCGTCGAAGGCTCCGTGGAAGTCGTAGGTCATGACGTTCAGGAAGTCCAGGAGCTCCGAGTTCTGCTGGTGGTCGAGTCCCTCGTTTTTCTGCGGGTCGGCCGACAGCGCGGAGGTCAAGAGGTACTCTTGGCCGTCTTCCTTTTCGGCTGCGTCAAGTTCACTCCGAACCGCAGCGAGGAGGTCGGTGTAGCGCTTCTTGTCGCCGTCGCGGACGATGTTCCCCGACTTGCCGCCACCGCCGGGGTACTCCCAGTCGATGTCGAGCCCGTCGAAGTTGTGCGCACGCATGATTTCGACGGCGGTCTTCGCGAAGCGCTGGCGACTCGCCTCGGTCTCGGCCGCGTTCGAGAAGTACTTCGAGTCGTTCCAGCCACCGATAGAGAAGAGGAACTCGGTCGTCGGGTCGTCGACGAGTTCGTCGAATCCGGTATGGTCGTGCCACGACTCAGGTTCGAGGACTCGCTTCGCCGCGTTCTCGTTGATGTAATCGACCGACCCGTCTTGGTTGACCGTCAGGAAGGCGTAGTTGACGTGGGTGACCTTGTCCAGCGGGATGTCGCCGGGGGTGTACTCGCGGTCCCACTGCGCCCACTGCATGTAGTAGCCGACGACGCGATTGTCGGTGGGCATCCCGCCATCGCTCGCAGTGATGACTTTCGTCGTCGAACCACTCGTGCCGGAGTCGTCTGTGACTGTCAGCTTGACCGTGTACTCGCCCGCCGATTCGAACGTATGAGACACGACTTTCCCGGATCCGGTGCTTCCGTCGCCGAAGTCCCAGTCGTACTGGGTCGCGCTGTCGGCCGACCCGCTCGCGTCGAATTCGACCGTTTCACCGGGGTTGATGGCGAGGTCGCTCGCGGTAAACGAAGCTTTCAACTCGTTTCCGCCGCCCGCTTCCTCGATTTGTTTCCACACGTTTGCGTCGGTGGATGGTTCGTCGCCTTTCGTCCACCACTTCGCTTCCCAGATATAGCCGTCGTGGGTGACGCGGTCACCGGACGTGTAGGTCGCTTCAGGGTCCCACTTTGGGGGGTTCTCTGCTGCTGCGGCCGTCCCCGCGCCACCGAGAAGCGCGAGCAAGGCCGACGTGTTCCGTAGGTAATCTCGTCTGCTCTGTTTCATTGTTCGAGCGGACCGTCCCCGACGACACTGCTCCGTGCGCTGTGCCGTCGAACGTATCCTGTTGAGTCAATGTCACACATGCCATAATAAATCTACGGCCAATCATATCCAACTAGACATATTTGTGGCCCGTATCTCGACGAGCGGTCAGTCAGGGATTGCAGTGGCGTCGAAATGTGAGCGTCTCGGCGTTTCGATTTCGTAATAGTAACAGACTGCAATCGGTGGTTGTCGGGTCGCGAATTGAGTTCGAATCGGTTGGGGACCGCTATGTCGTACGATTTTGACTACTAGATACCCTCATTCGACGATTCAAGAGTCGCCGCCGCCGAATCATCGCGACCGAATTTCGAGTAGTTTGTTTCGTAATGCGAAATTATTCTCTATCGGTGGGGAAATCAGTGAGAAAAGAACGTTAGACCATCAGTCGAGAGTTGTAATTACAGACGTACGCTTGTAATGTCCAGTGTTGGACAGCACTACACGTCGCTGGTCGCGACAGCACACGAGTCGATTCTGGCACTGTTTCAGCGTGCGGAGAGTGTTACGAGCGTATGCCCGTAATGGCGCTTGACAACCCAATGTATAAGAAAACGTAATACTAATTTATTTAATCGGGTATCTGCCGCAGCTCTAAAATTAGACAGACAGCAGTACTACTAAATTTTCCGATAATATTGGTGCTTCGCCGTCAGTTCACAACCACACGTACAGAGCATCTTTCCGGTCAGTTCCGACTACCGAGGAAGCCAGTCGATGGTTGAAACCAACTTTCTCGGCAGTTCAGGCGGAGAAACGACTCAACAGTGGGTCAGGGAGTTTCAGAACAGACATCAGTTGCTCGTTCGCCTTGACACAGCACTTATTGGCTGTCTGTGTCTGCTTGGGAAGCCATACTGTGCTATTCAAGTAGTCGTTGGCAGTCCACCGTCAGTACACCCTCAAACACATAAACAAATAGATAGAGGTTGAATCAGCTAAATTTCCAGTTATATATCCAGTGCGTTATTTTAAACTCATTTGGAGTTGTTATTCGGTCGTCGTTCACGTCGATTCAGCGTCCCAGACACCCAGTCGATTGGCGGTCGACGCTGAACACCCCGGGCAAACACTTCGCCACGTATCTGGGCCAGAACGGCACCCCAACCGAACCTTGATAAGAGCTAGCACGACCACCGACACCGTTTTTCCTTCAGATTACGTACCGGCCGGTACCGATGATGGCCACCACTCACGCCCTCGCGGGTGTCGCTCTCGGCACCGCCGTGTGGGCGTTGGTCCCCGAGGCCGGGATTATCCCGGTTCTTGCGGCCGCTCTCGGCGGCCTGTTCCCGGACTTCGACCTGTACGCCGGGCACCGAAAGACCCTCCACTTCCCCGTCTACTTCAGCGCACTCGCCGTGCCCGCGCTGGCAGTGGCCGCGGTGAATCCGACTACGACTAGCCTCGCCGTCGCGTTGTTCCTCGCGGCAGCCGCCGTCCACTCCGCCTCCGACGTTCTCGGCGGCGGACTCGAACTCAAGCCGTGGCTCGGCACGTCCGACCGCGCGGTCTACGACCACTGGAACGGACGCTGGCTGAAGCCCAAGCGACTGATTCGCTACGATGGCTCGCCCGAAGACCTCGCGTTGACGCTCGTGCTGGCGGTCCCGCCAGTCGTCGTCTTCGATGGTATCGTCGAGCTACTCGTCATCGCTGCAGTCGCCATCTCGGGAGTCTACGTCCTCCTTCGGAAGCCGATGGTCGTCGTGGCCGAGCGGCTCGTCGCGGCGATGCCCGACCACGTCCTCGACCACGTGCCGGAGCGGTTCGTCCGCGACCTGCGGTAGTCGACTCCAACACGCCGTTTTCGATTCGCGTCTCCGACTCCCGACTGCTTAGTCCGTCGGCTCGGCTTGTTCCACCGCTGCCGACTCGACTCGGGATTCGCTTCGGTGGAGCAGATATGCACACGCGATGGCGACGACGCCCGCAGCGGCGGCGATGCCGAAGGCGACACGGTAGCCCGCTGGCGTGTAGACCCGCGCGCCAGCAACGGTCTCGCCGGTCCAGTAGGTGTCGAGCGCGTAGCCCATCACCGCCGGAAACACCGCGGCCCCGAAGTACCCGAGGCTGTTTATCGCGCCGGTCGCGGTCGCACTCGCTTCCGCCTCGTGGCGCTCCTTGGCGACGGTGAAGGCGATGACGACACCACCCATGACGAACAGGGCGGCGAAGAGCAGTCCCCCGGCGACGAGCAACGGCGGTGTGACAAGAAGGAAGATGAGGCCGTACGCGACGGTGAAGACCACACACGACCCGAGGATGAAGAGCGTACGATGACCGAATCGGTCGGAGAGCGACCCCATGAGCGGCGACCCGAGCAGGAAGCCGACGTTGCCGACGAAGACGAACATCGAGGCTGTCTGGACCGATACGTCGTAGAGGTCTGCGATGTACGGAACGCCCCAGAGTCCGAGGACGGTGAAGTTAGTCCCGATAACCAGAAAAAGCATCGTACCCATCAGCCACGTCTCACGCTCTTTGAGGACTCGTTTCGTGTTCTCGACGACGGTAGCAAATTCGACGTCCGACGTCGGCGGCTCGACGCCGTCGAGTGGCTCGAAACCCGCGTCTCGGGGGCGGTCACGGACTCCGACGTACGTCAGCACCGCGAGTCCGACCCCGATGACACCCACTCCGAGAAGGACCATCCGCCACTCTGCCTGCTCGATTGCGATGGCTAAGGGAGTCGTCGCGAGCACGCCACCCAAGCCTGCTGCTGCGACCGTCCACCCAGTCATGGTGGCGAACTCGTCCGGGCGGTACCAGTTGGCGAGGAACCGAAGCGTGGCCGTATAGAGGACGCTCCCGCCCAATCCGAGAAGCGCCCGCGAGGCAAACGCCAATCCGTAGGTCGGTGCGAGCGCGAATCCGAACACCCCGAAGGCCATCACACCCAATCCCGCGGCAGCGACTCGGCGCGACCCTGCTCTGTCGACGAGGATACCCGCCGGGAGTTGCAGTCCTGCGTAGATGTAGAAAAACGAGGCGTGCAGCAATCCGAGTTCTGCACCGGTCGTGTCGAACGCCCGCGAGAGGTCGTCCGCGAGGACGGCCGACGTGACTCTGTGGAAACTGACGAGCATGAATCCGACTGCCAACAGCACCCACAACACCCAGCGCCAGCGTGTCGGATTCGACCGCAGCGAGAACCGTGCCATGGCTCACGTGACAATCTGTGCGTGTAAATGTCTATCGTGGAAACACGTGCGACGAGTGAAAACGCGTGCAACGAGCCGGTTCCGGACGGTATCGAGTTGTTCGTCAGCCGAGAATAAACAGGCTGGTCGGGGTGGGTCGTCAGCCCATCGCTACCGCCGTTTCACGGTCGCTTCGATGTCCGTCTCGGGCCTAAGCTGGAGCGACGGCGTGAACGTCAGCGGGCCGTCCATCGAAACGTCCAATTCGACCCTATCGAGTATCGTTGCCAATATGAGCGTCAGTTCGGTGCGGGCGAAGTGCATCCCGACGCAATTGCGAGGCCCGGCGCTGAAGGGGAAGTAGGCGTACCCCGGGCGGGACTCGGGTTCTTGCCACCGCGACGGGTCGAACGTCGTCGGCTCGTCCCAGTATCGCTCGTCTCGGTGGACCGGCCACTGCGGAAGCAAGAACTGTGCCCCCGCCGGAAGGTCGTAGCCAGCAAGCGTCACCGGCTCGGTCGCCTGCCGTGTCACCGCAAGCGTCGGTGGGTAGAGCCGTAACGTCTCGGACACGACGTTTCGAGTCTGTTCGAGTTCGGCGTACGCCCCGCTCGCCGACACATCGCCCCGACCGGGTCTCGGGAGAATGCGGGCCCGTTTCCGAGTATCGGAACGCCGGACGGGGTCGGTGGGGACGATTCGTCTCCGGCGCTCGTGCCGTGTGCCGTCATACATGTCTCTTCGAGGGCGAGTGTGTTCGATACTACGGCGAAGCTCCTAGCTTCTTTTTATACTCGGTCGCATAGCTTCGGAGGACTGACATGCGATATATCGACCTTCGGCTCTCCTTGCCGGATTGGATGCTCCATCCGATACAGGAGTTCATTCGTACGGAGGACATCGTCCGGTACGAGGAGATGCTCACCTGGCGCGTCCGCCCCGACGAGGGTATCGAATACGCGCTCTACTACATCGAAGCGGAGTTAGCACCGTACCGAAGGGCAGTCCGCGAGATTGAGACGGTTATCGACTGTCGAATCACCCCCATCGACGACGACTCCGCGTACGTCTGGGCCTGCGAGGAGACCCGCCCCGAGACGCGGGCGTGGCGCGAAGCCTTCGCCGACCGGCAACTCATCGTCGTGCCCCCAGTCCGGTTCGACGACACGGCCGCGATGGAGATGACGATTGTCGGCGACGGCAGCGACATCCGCGACCTGCTCGAAACGATGCCCTCGGAAGTCGACGTGACGGTCAACGAAATCGGCACCTACGACCGCCGTGGCGGGACGCTTGCCGGGACACTAACTGACCGTCAGTTGGCGGCTGTGAGTACGGCACTCGAACTGGGGTATTACGAAGTTCCACGTGAGGCGACGCTTGCGGACGTTGCAGCAGAATTGGCGTGTGCGGAGAGTACGGCGTCGGTGTTGCTTCGGCGGGCCGAACGGGATGTGCTCTCTCGGGTGTTGCGTCGGTATGGGGGTGTTGGTGGGTGAGTTTGTGGCAGGAAAGTGATGATCACCCAGCAATTGCTCCATCGCTTCGTTGACTAGTTCAGGGTTCTATTGTGCTGCCAAGGAGGCTACTTCACGCCGTTTTTAGCATGGATTCCACTTCGGAAATCTGGTTCGAGAAACCACCCTTTGCGACGCCAAATTCACTCGCCTTCTGCTGGAACTCTTGTGCACACTGCAGGAGTGACTTACAAAGTTCCTCAGCATTGACGACGTAGCCCCGTGAACTCTTCGGTGTCGGATAGGGAACATCAAGGCTTGAATCGATTTGTTCACGAGTCTGGAACGCAACTCGGACCGTCTCGTCACCGACTGGTTCGAATACAAAATAGGACCGGTGGCCTTCCAGAAGGTATTCCACAGTGTCATACCTTTCAACATCTCCTGAATAGAGCCGCACCCCAATCTCTAACAGTGCAGGCAAATCAAGAGCAAGGAAGTCCCCGACAAACTCGGGAGCCCAGTCATTCCAAGACTTCTCCGCCTCGTTTTCGTATGTGTTGATGCGGGTTCCACCAGCGGTAATCTTAATCGCGCCACCACCGGTCGATATCATCTCAGGGCCATCAGCAGTTACAATGCTCACTTCAACTGGTCCATCGGTCTCTGTTTTTGTTGGTGTACTCATGGTAACTCCTCCACGCCATCTCCATCTACTGGATATGCTGTTACGATTTGCCCACTGCTATCGTATACAATTTTGACACACTCGATTCCAGATGGTAACTCTGTCCCATCGTATTTGACCGTTCGATATCCGTTGGCCTGGATTGAAATATCCTCTTCTGAGGCACCGTGAATTGCATTCTCGATTATACTCGTAATCGTTGACTCATCCACCTGACTGGGGAATGCCGTGGCACTTCGTTCTGTACTAATTTCCGAACCAGGATCGATAGGCCACTCTCCAGAAGCATCTGGATGAACGTGCCGTGCCACAATATGCTTCCAGTCATGAACTCCCTTATCAAATGTCGTTCCCGCTTCCCACCTATCTGTCTGTAGTAAGAGAGCCAATTCCCGAGGGAGTTGTTCCTCCGGTCCGGGGGCGTACATCGCTGTTTTCACGTCCTCGACCGTGAAATCGGCGTTTTCTTCGAGCTTCTGGCGCAGCCACGTCTCATTTATTTCTTCCAGTGTCTCCTCAAGATCGCCTTCGAACGCCTCGTCACCTGGATATCGGTCTGTGTTTTGAACTACCTCTCGGAGTTTATCTACGATTTCCTCGTGTTTCGGCATCCTGTGAATGCCTGACTGTCCATTCTGCTGACGAACGTGTGTTAGCTCGTGGGCTAACAGATATTGTCCTTCGGCCGAAGTCGGATCGTATTCACCATGATTGAACGCGATGTGATTCCCGGCGGTGAACGCACGAGCGTTGATGTCTTCACAGGCTTTCGCAGCCCGTGGTCCGGTGTGAATCCGTACATCGCCGAGGGAATCACCCATGCGCTCTTCCATCGCGTGCTGAATCGAGGTGTCGAGTTGTCTCCCCGGCGAGGAGATTACGTCCCGAACCGAATCAGAGACCTGCGTGTCGCCAGCTTTCGACGCCTCATGGTGGGCACCACGGCTACGCTGAACTGATTTCGCGTTTCGGCGTTCGATATCCGTCGGAACTTCCGCGGGGCGCTTCTTCTGACGCTCGCGGAACGCGCGCATATCGCGTGGCTTCCCCATCGTCTCGATAGTCATCCCCTCATCGGCCCACTGCTGTACTTGGTTCGCGCCGTGGCTCTGGACAAGACGCTGGACAATGACCTCCTGCCCATCCATGTACATGTCGAGTCCAAAGCGCCGTTCACACTCCTGTGGTGTACGAAGCCTGCTATTCCGGCCTCGGTCAGGTCTCGTGCCTTGTGTTAGCTCTTGGATTGTGGGAACAGACGAAGACCGATTATTCTCCCTTGTCTGCTCATCTGCAGATCAAAATCCCATCTCCCAAATTGTTTGACACTAATCAGTATAATTCCTCCCTTATCAGTCCAACAGTTTGTCTCGTCTATCATGGCAGTCTCGGGGAGAATCTTCACCATCAAAGGGTTGAGCCGTCTGGTGGGGAAGTGACGATTGCAGAATGAAGTGACACCACAGTAGTGGGAACCACATGAAGAATCAACGTGCAAGCCCCCGTGAGAATCTGGGCTTGAGGGCCGGGATTTGAACTCACTCGCAAATCGAAGATTTGCTCGCTGCTCAACTCCCGCGTGACTCACACGAATTTCTCGTCCCGCGGCGCGACGAGACGCACCGCTCAAAGTGTAGAAATTCGAGAAGAGCCTAGGCCGGGATTTGAACCCGGGCTCTCGTCCTTACCAAGGACGCGCTTTACCGCTAAGCTACCCAGGCACGCATTCCTTCGTTGTCCGGGTTACTCTTTAGGGGTTTCGATTCGAATCGACCCGGAACCGTGGTAGCGTATGTCGATTAGCGGTCGGCTGTCGAGGTGACTGGGTCGTCGCCCGAGCCACCGCGATACAGCGCCGCGATACGGTCCACAGTCGCTTCGGAGACCGTCTCAGCCGCTGCCGAGAAGCCCTCGTCGTGTCGCGTCGCCAATTCGGCCGCGTACTCGACCAGCGCAGTCGGCGGCGGCGACCCGACGGCGGTCGTTCCAGCGACCACGGCGAGCGTGCAGATGTTGACTTCGAGGTTGCTGTCGAGCGACTGGCGCTCCGTCTCGGAAGCCGAACGAAGTCGGGTCTGGTCGCGCCCGAAGGCACGGACTGTCTCGACGGCGTGGTCGGCCGCTTCAGTCCGGGCGAGGAGATAGAACCCACGCGACACCAGCACGTCGGCCGCGAGGATATCGAGGTCGGCGTCAGTGTCGTCGTCTGCAGCATCGAGCGTGACCCACGGCTCCTCGTGGGCGAGCTGGCGAGTGAGGCGAAGCCCCTCGTAGATAAGTTGCACTCCGGCGGCCCGTTCGGCCATACCGTTCAGGTCGACGTTCGGTTCGACGGCCCGCCCGCTCACGAAGGTGAGCACCGCCGGCGTCATCGAGGCGGTGTCGAGGCGCTCGTCCAGCGCCGCACGGAGGGCGTCGGGTTCGATATCCGAGAGGGCCTCACGCGCAGCCTCACGGGCTCGCACGGCGTTGTCCATCAGCCGAGGGTTACGGTTGGGAGGGCAAAGACCTTTGGAAAACCACGGCACAACGCTGGTATGATACAGACGGCGGACGACGGCGACCTGCGCGTCGTGACTATCGACCGACCGGGGCAGCGAAACGCCCTCAGACCGACAGACCTCGAAGACCTGCAGGCCGCTATCGAGGGTGCGGACACACCTGTCGTTCTCCTCCGCGGAGCCGGGTCGGCATTTTGCGCCGGGGCAGACCTCGATAGCGTGGCCGACCTCGACGACCCCGAGGCGTTCGCCAAACTCGGTCAGCGTGTCGCCGACACCATCGAGGGGAGCGAGTCGGTGGTCGTCGCCGCAATCGACGGTGCTGCCCGCGGCGGCGGGATGGAACTCGCGCTCGCGTGCGACGTTCGCGTCGCGACACCGCGGGCGACACTCGGCGAACCGGGTGTCAGACTCGGTCTCTTCGGTGCGTGGGGTGGGACGGTCCGCCTCCCGCGAATCGTCGGCGAGGGCCACGCGCTCGACCTGTCTCTCTCCGGTCGTGTCGTCAATGCCGAGGAGGCGCTCCAACTGGGGCTCGTCTCCCGAATCGTGGACGACCCCCGAGCAGTCGCCGAATCGATAGCCGACAACGACCACCAGTCGCTTCGAATCATCAAATCGCGACTCCGGGACCGCGGACGCGACGCTGCCCAACGCGATGCAGACCGGTTCGACGCGGAAGCCGAGGCATTCGCCACGCTCCACGAGGCGAACGTAGACGACATCGCAGCATCGCGGGACGACTAGGAACGAACGCAGCGAGTGCTCAGAGTGTGAGTTCGTCGGGAGCAGGCGGCATGGAGCGCTTGTGAGCACTCCCTTCGTACAGTTCGACCACCCGGTCGATTTGCTCCGCGGTCACCTCGAAGTTCCGAACGGTCGCAGCCTTCGACAGCGGGCCGTCGACGTGCAGTGCGAGAATCGCGTCGAGAACGTCGTAGGTCAGCCCCAGTTCGCTCTCGTCGGTCTGGCCGGACCACATCTCGGCCGACGGCGTTTGCATCACGAGGTCTTCGGGGACGCCGACGTGCGCCGCAAGCTGGCGGACCTGTTGCTTGTAGAGGTTTCCGATGGGGTTGCAGTCGACTGCTTGGTCGCCGTACTTCGTGAAGTAGCCCGTCATCGCCTCCGAGCGGTTGCCCGTGCCGAGGACGATGCGGTTCTCGTGGTTCGCGACGAAGTAGTTGAGGATGCCACGCGTGCGGACGTAGACGTTCCCGGCGGCCATCCGGTCGTTTGCAGCCTCGGGGAAGGTGTCGAAGAACGTCTCGGCGATGGGCTGGACCTCGACGACGTCGTACGTGATACCGAGCATTTCGGCGACGCCCTCGGCATCGCTCATCATGTCTTCGGCGTTCGCCACGCTGGGCATGATAAGTCCGTGCAGGCCGTCTTCGCCGAGGGCTTCGACCGCGAGGAAAGCAGTAAGTGTCGAGTCGATACCGCCGGAGAGACCGAGAACAGCCCCATCAGCACCCGCCGCGTCCACGGTGTCGCGGATGAACGAGGTGATGTGTTCACGGTGTGCTTCGAGTTCGGCGTCTGAAAAGCGGAGGTCGAGCGGTGCGTCCTCCGAGAGAACGTCGACGTCTGTCATGCACCCCGATTGGTACTCGGGGGCCAAATAGTCACTCTTCACGGGAAGACAGTGGACAGGTGTCCAGTTTCATCCCACCAGTGACCCGCTGAAACGCTACGTTCAAGTGCCCCCGTCGTCTACGGATTTTTGCCTCAGTGAGTGCAGTGAGATAACGAACGAGGCGAACGAAGTGAGCGCCGATGGTCGACCGAACGAAGTGAGGTCGAGTCCGGGGCGCAAGCGAAGCGAAGCGCGCCGATGGTCCAGTGGTAGGACACGAGCTTCCCAAGCTCGAAGCCCGGGTTCAATTCCCGGTCGGCGCATTTCTGTCGAACGGAGTGAGACGAAATGCGTAGGGAATCTGAACCCTGCCAGTCGCAGCCGACGAGCGAAGCGAGGAGGACCGTCTGGCTCAGGTTCAATTCCCGGTCGGCGCACTCCCTACGGTCGTTTGCCGACCGACCTTCGCAAACCTTCGGTTTGCTCAGTCCCGGTCGGCGCATTTCTGTCGAACGAACGTGAGGAGCGAATGCGTTACAAAGGGAATTGAATCAGGGAGCGAGCGCAGTGAGCGACCGTGGTTCAATTCCCGGTGAGGCAGAGCCTCACCGACGTACCACTCGTTTCACTCGCGGTACTCCCGGTCGGCGCACTCCCTGCGGTCGTTTGCCGACCGACCTTCGCAAACCTTCGGTTTGCTCAGTCCCGGTCGGCGCACTTCCGGCGAGACACGTCTCACCACCGTCCCGAACAAACAGCGTCAGAAAAACAAGTCCTGCACGTCGTCGAACGTGGTCGTCTCCGAACGGAAGACAGGCTCACGGACGCGTTGGCGGACCTGCGCGTGGCGTTCGAGCGCGGCGTCGAATTCGAGAATCGCCCGCTCGATGTCGCACGCAAGTGCGTCGAGGTCGTCGTGAAGGTCCGTGTCGTCGGCCATAGCTGCTTCTTCGATGGAGGGCATTAAAATGGACTCGGCCGCCGCCCGTCAGCGAAGACGGCGCGTACAGTTCCAACAGAGTTCGAACGTCGCGTCCGACTCGTTTTCGGCCCCACAGCTTGGGCAAATCCGCTCGCCGGTCGGCGTCCGCTGCACCCCGACGCTCGAACGTTCGTCGAAGGGAACCGCGATTTCGGGGTGCGCATACCGATCTGCGTGGTCGGCGTTGCGGCCGCTCCCGTCACCCATCGTTGGCTCGCCACCGTCGACGAGATACCGATAGACCAGTAGCTGGAGGATGGTCAACCCGAGTGCGTAGACGACGATCCAACCCCAGACGTCCATCACACCTTGACTTACGTTAGCATGCTATATCGGTCCTTCGGTCAGGTGTCATTACTGTCGGTCTGTTAGCCAGTGAACAAAATTCCCGAACATCCGACAACCACGAGTCAGTGTTGCTGGCGA
This sequence comes from Haloferax elongans ATCC BAA-1513, assembly GCF_000336755.1. Classification (GTDB taxonomy): domain Archaea; phylum Halobacteriota; class Halobacteria; order Halobacteriales; family Haloferacaceae; genus Haloferax; species Haloferax elongans. The sequence continues at coordinate 252,659 of NZ_AOLK01000023.1, forward strand.
ATCGAAGGTCTAACACGAGGGAGAGCGGTGGTCGTCGTAGTCGGCTCTGCCTGGCAGTAACTGGTGCTACTCGGTTCGGTGCGGCTTCACCGGACCGCCGAGGTCGCGGCCGAATTCGTCGAACGTGTCGCGGTCCTCCGGAAGGTCGTAGGGTATCTCGCGGTCGTCGACGCGGCGTTCGCCACCCGCTTCGAGTGGTTCCGCAACGTCTTCGAATCCAGGTTTTACTTTGACGCTCTTGGCTGGCGCGCCGACGACGATGTGGTGGGCGGGAACGTCGCTCTTGACGATTGCGCGCGCGCCGACGATGGCGTTTTCGCCGACGTGGTTCCCGGCGTTCACCATCGCGTCGTACGTGAGCCGAACGTCGTCACCGATGTCAGTGTGATAGTTTCGAACCTCCGTTTGGTCGACAACGTCGTGGGCGTGCGTGTAGATGTGGACGCCATCAGAGATAGAGACGCGGTCGCCGATAGTGAGCTTCCCACGGTCGTCGAGGTGGACGTCGTCGTGAATGACTGTGTTGTCGCCGACAGTGATATTGTGGCCGTACGAGAAGGTGACGCCCTTGAAAATACGGAGGTTGTCGCCAGCCTCCTCGAAGAGATGGTTGGCGAGCATCTGTCGGAACCGAAGCGCGAAGTCGACGTTGTCGGCCATCGGGGTGGCGTCGAACTGCCGCCAGAGCCACTGCAGGTGTTTGGAGCGCTGGAACGTCTCCTCGTCTTTCTCGGCGTAGTATTCGGCTTCGAGCGTCGCGTTACACGGGTCGTACCCCTGCAATCGAACGCGTGTCGCCGGCGAAACCGGCTTCCCACTCTGCCAGCGCTCCCACGCTTCGCGGTCGCCGAAGAGGTCGATAAGGGTGTCTCTGACGACCTGACACGTGTCTTCCTCCGAAGACAAGCACTCGTCTACGTCGTCGATGAAGGCCTGTAGCCCATCTTCGGCGTCGTCCGGAAGCGAAACCTGGACCTTCGTCATCACCGTCTCGTTGTCAGGCGACGTTCATAGGGGTTCGGTTGTTCAGCAGCCGCGACAGCCATTGAAAGGGCAATATTCTCTGCTTTTGGGGGTTCCCAAAGACAGGACCCTCGGCGTGAAATCACACGTTCAATACGTGTGAGTGACACCGGAATGGTGAAACATAACACATGGCAGAGTATTACTTCAGCTATGAGTGAAGAGACCGACCGAGACACACCGGCGTGGACGAGAGCCCACGCCGCCGGACTCCAGCGCGACGACTCGAACGTCGCACCCGTCATCTATCCGCCCGAGGAGCGCGTCGACGACGACCTGCACCTCTGGGACACGTGGTTCCTTCGGAACCGAGACGGGTCTGTCGCGGAAATCGACGGAAAGCGCGTCATCTTCGCGCTTACCTCCCCCTCGGACTTGCTTCCGGGCAAGCGACACGACGTTGCTACCATTCGGTACTTCTACTCCGAGGACGGAAAGGAGTGGACGACAGGCGGAGCCGTCTTCGAGGGCGACGCACTCGGCCAGCGCCAGTGGGCCGGGTCCGCGATGTACGACCCCGACGGCGAAGAGGGCGAGGTGTATTTCTACTACACCGCCGCCGGGGAGAGCGGCAGAGACGAACTGACCTACACCCAGCGCATCGCGCTCGCGACAGGTGGCTCGGTCCACGCAGACGGCGACGACCTCCGAATCGACGGGCCGTGGGACAACCGTGTCATCCTCACGCCCGACGGCGACTGGTACGAACGGGAGGACCAATCGCGCGGGATGATTTACACCTTCCGCGACCCGTGGTTCTTCGAGGATCCACAATCCGGTGAGACGTACCTCCTCTTCGAGGCGAACACGCCCGTCTCCGAGGGCGCAGGCGAATGCGACGGCCCGGTCTGGGGGGAGTTCAACGGCAGTATCGGCATTGCACACTCGCCGACTGGCGACCCGACCGACTTCGAACTTCGGCCACCGCTATTGGACGCCGTGTGCGTCAACCAAGAACTCGAACGTCCGCACTTCGTCGTCCGCGACGGGACGTACTACCTGTTCATCTCCAGCCACGTCCACACCTTCGCACCCGGTCTGGAGGGCTACGACGCCCTGTACGGGTTCGTCGCCGACGACCTCCGCGGCGACTACGAACCGCTGAACGGACACGGCATGGTCCTGACGAATCCGGCGGGCGCACCGTTTCAGGCGTACTCGTGGCTCGTCTACGACCACGGCGACGAACTGCTCGCGACCTCCTTCTTCAACTACTACGACTACGACCGTCCGAGTCTCGACGACGTACCGTTGCTCTCGCCAGACGAGCAGATGCGTCGCTTCGGCGGCACGCTCGCCCCGACAGTCCGCCTCTCGCTCGACGGCGACGAGACCGATATCGTCGGCACGCTCGACCACGGACACCTCCCACTGCCGCGAGAAGAACTCCCAGCGCTGTGGTGGAAACAGGGCGAAGCTACCGGAACCGCAGGCTACAGCTCGAACAGTCGAGACGACTGAGCGTCGCTCCGGGTCGCTACGTTTCTCGTCGTCGTGCTTCGAACGCCGCGTCGAGTTCCCACGCATCGAGTCTCGCCACCTCGACAGAACCCCCGCGTGCAGCAAGTGAGACACCATCTGCGTCCGCGCGAGTTGGATAAACCCGGGTCGTGAGACACCGCGTTTCGTTCGCGAACAGCTCGACCACAGAGCAGTCGACGAAGATGCGCAGCGAAAGCGTGTCGCCCTCGACGGGCATCGACCGGGGGCCCCGGTCTACGTCGTGGCTGTGGCTGCTCGCGTCGCGGTCGACCACGATTCGGTCGCCGTCGTACCTGACCACAGTTCGTTCGGACCGCGCGGGCGACTCGAAGAGTCCGAGTTCGAACGTCGCCCCGTCCTCGACAGCGACATCGAAGACGAGTTCGTAGGCGTTGCCCGACAGCGGGAGGTCGGTGTGGTCGCCGCCGTCGAGCACGCGGTCGGCGTCTGCGACGTGGTGTCCCCGGAGCGACGTGAGTTCGGACACCGGGCGCTGGTGGAGCGTTCCCGTCTCGTCGACCGAGAGTTCCCGCGGGAGCGACATGAGCCCGGACCACCCGGCATGCCACTGGGAGTGGACGCCGCGACTCTCTTTAACCCATCCCCACGTGAGCGTGCGACCACGGTCGTCGACGGTCGATTGTGGCGCGTAGAAGTCGCCGTAGTCGAGGCGACCCTCGGTTTCGACCTCGAAGTCTGGGGCGTCGAGGTCGGCGCGACCGACGAAGTATCGAACGTCCTCGTAGTTCGAGACGTGGAGCAGGTCGAACTCACCGAACGAGAGGAGTTCGGGACACTCCCAGACCGTTCCGTGGCCCTCGGTGCCGCCGAGAAGCGGGCCGACGAATTCCCAGTCGCGGAGGTCAGCCGAGCGGTACAGGAGCGCCACGCCACCCTCGTGGGCGACCGCGGAGCCGATGAGTTGGTACCAGTTGTCGCCGACCTTCCAGACGGCGTGATCGCGGAACTCAGCCGCCCAGTCGTCAGTCCCGAGGATGTCGAGGTCGTCGGGTGTCGCCTCGATGATTGGGTTGTCCGGGGCCTTGTCCCACGACCGGAGCATCGGGTCGGAAGTGGTCGCAAGGCACGGGAGTTGATGGTGGTCGCGCCCGCCCGTGTAGAGAATCGTCGGGACACCATCGTCGTCGACGACGGCGCACCCGGACCAGCAGCCGTCGCGGTCCGGCCCGTCGATATCGGGAGCGAGTGCGACCGGTTCGTCGCGCCAGTGGACGAGGTCGTCGCTAACCGCGTGGCCCCAGTGAATCGTCCCGTGGTACGGGCCGCCCGGGTTGTATTGGTAGAAGAGATGGTAGGTGCCGCGGTACTGGATGAGCCCGTTCGGGTCGTTTATCCAGTTGGCTGGCCCGGCAAAGTGATATCGGGGGCGGTGGTGGTCGGCGGCGAGACGCTCGCGCATCGCGTCGAAGCCGGACGCCCCCGTCGAGTCGACCGACTCGGACGACCCGGACGGCCGGTCAGTGAACGTCGGTCTGCGACGACTGTCGCCGCCGAGGACGCCGAGCGCGTTTCGAAGTAGCGTCTCGTTTGCGCCCATCGCCTCGAAGTCGTGGTCGTGGTGCGAGAGGAACGACACCTCAGCACCGATACCGTAGACTGTGCCCTCACCGACCTGCCACTCGACGGCTGAGTTGAGCGCGACGAGATAGTCGTCGCCGTGGAGCGTGCTCGCGAGAATCTGCCCGTGCTCAGGGAGGACGTGTTCGTACCGAGCGACCGGGCGTGGAGACTCTCGCGGTTGTAAGTGGACGCCGAGCGTGTCGAACCCCTCGAACAGCGGGTGGTCCGCGTGAATCGACTTGGCGAGCAACCCGGTCGGATGCGGCGATGTCTCGGTCCCGACAGCGTCGGGGCCGACAGCGTCGATGCCGAGTTCTTCGACCGCAGCGACAGCGTGGAGTGTCAAAAATACCCCGCCACCCCCAGCGAGAAAGTCGTCGATAGCGGGAGCACACCGGACAGCGAGCGCGCGGCTCTCCTCGTCGAAGTGGCGGTCGGTGTGCCACCAGACCACGTCGAAGTCGTCGAGTGTGACGGCTCCGGTGGCGACTGCATCGAGTTCGACAGTCTCGACCGAAATGACCGTCTCGGCCGCCCAATCCCGTGCCACCCGTTGCTCGTCCGTGAGTTCGGTCACGTAGGGGAACGCGACCCGCACCGGGAGTTCGTCCATCGTCGTCGTGTTCAGCGGCGACAATCATGAATCTGCGGATTCGTGCGACAATCTGCAAATTCGATCACGTCCGAACTCCACCGCGCGATGGAAATCGCCTCGTGGTCGCTGAACACCGGGACGGCGAGTGGGTGCGTTCCCGACCTGCGGGAACAAAACATACCCAATAAGTCACCGGAATACGAAGGGTCGCCCATGCACTACCGCGAACTCGGCACCTCTGGCATCGAAGTGAGTGAGGTTGGCTTCGGTGCGTGGGTCGTCGGGACCGACTGGTGGGGCGACCGCTCGGACGACGACTCCATCGAGATGATTCACCACGCCATCGACCAGGGCATCACGTTCTTCGACACCGGAGACGTGTACGGTCATGGCCACTCCGAGGAGGTCGTCGGCGAGGCGCTCGCCGACTACCGCGACGAAGTCACCGTCGCCACCAAAATCGGCTACGACTTCTACAACCACCCGCAGGCTGGTCACGGCGAACTCCCGAAGGAGATTACGGGCGAGTGGGTCCGCGAGGCGACCGAAAAGAGCCTCGACCGCCTCGACATGGAGTACGTCGACCTGCTGCAACTCCACAACGCGAACGTCGACGAGGTCACACCCGACGTGCTCGAAGCGCTGGATGAGCTGAAAGAAGAGGGACTCATCAAGGCGACTGGCTGGGCACTCGGCCCCTCCATCGGTTGGCTCGCCGAAGGCGACATGGCCATCGAAGAGGAGTTCGACGCCCTCCAAATCGTCTGGAACGCGTTCGAACAGGACGTCGGCAACCACTTCCTCGAGACCATCGAAGAGACCGGCTCGTCGACGAGCCTCATCGGCCGCGTCCCGCACTCCTCGGGCCTCCTGAACGAGCAGGTCCGCCCCGAGACCGAACTCGGTAGCGGCGACCACCGCGGCTTCCGCCCCGACGAATGGTACGAGACCGGCTGGGAGAAGCTCGAAGAACTGCGCTTCCTCGAACGCGACGGCGTCTCTGCGAGCGAAGCGAGCAGACGGCAGGGAGCAATCGAAGCGAGCGACCGTGAGCGAACGATGGCACAGGCGTCTATCGCCTTCCTCCTCGGCTTCGACGCAACGGCCTCGGTCACGCCCACGTTCCGCACCAAAGACGATATCACCGAGTGGGCTGCCGCCTCCGACGTGCCGAAGCTCACCGACGAGGAGATGCAGCGCGTCACCGACCTCTACGCGGACAACTTCGGTATCGACCGCTTCGACGGCATGGACGCGCTTCGCTCCTCCGTCGACGGCGACGATATCCGTGACGCCGGCCTCGACAAGCGCGTCGCGGAAGGCGCTCGCAACGAAGCCTAAGGACTGTGAACCTCCGAACGTTCCTCGGCCTCACCGCGGTCGCTCACATCGCGCTGGCGTGGCTCGTGCGACTCAACGCACGAAAGCGCGGCGACGATGCGACCGGCTGGGTGGTCGCCACACTCCTGACGGGTATCGTCGGAGCCGTCGGGTACGCACTTCGCGGTCGCTGACCGCGACGCAACTCGACGCGACGATTCGGGAAACAGCGGTTCGGCACGTCTCCGAGGCAGATAGGCGGATAGATAGAACCGCTGACACCTCTGTTGTCATATATACTGTACTTATAAATCTACTACACGGTGGCGGGCCAACGCTGTCGACACGGCCACTCGATGTCGCCGAGGGCCACACACATCTATGTCGAAACCCGAACACGCCACCACCGAAGTCGACTCGGAGATGCTGTACAAAGAGTACGTTCTCGACGTTCGAATCGTCGAGTACAGCGACGCCGAGACTGGCGACAGACGCTTTCGATTCGAAGCGCCGGAACACGAGGGAATCGAGTTCGACGACCCGGACCTCGCGACACTCTACGCTGACGTGTACTTCGACGTGAACGGCTTCGTCGAGGCCGGGACCGGCGAACGCGGCGTTCCGCCAGAGGTCATCCAAGCCGGCCGAGACACGCTGGCGGCGTACTTCCTGACCCAACCGTACACGGACAAAAACTGGGTGGCATCGTTCTACGGGAAGAAACGCGCGCGAGTCGAGCGATACGTCGCGGCCGTCCGACGGCGCGCAGCAGAGATTCGCGACGGCGTCGCGGAACGCGAGCAGAACGGCAACTCAGTGACCCCAGACGCTTGACATCCTCCCCGCGCTGAAGCGCGAGGCCTTCTCCTCGATTCTCCGTAACTCTGAACCGCCGTGGTCGCCGCGCGAGTCACCCATCAGCGGATGTCATTTCTGTTAGAAATCTTAACACACAAAATTTTCAACTGGTATATAATCAATAGACTGCTCCGGGGCGAACAATAATCCATAGTGGAGAAAATATAAAATTAAACAAGAAATGATAGAGAGGTCACACGTGCATGGTCGAGTTCACTCGACGAAATCTCATGGCAACGTCGGTCGCTGCTGCGCTGGGGGCCAGCGTGGCTGGCGTTGGGCAAGCAACGGAACCTGAAGACCCTGATACGCCGCGGGCACCGCTGGTTCGGGGGGACCTTACGCGGTTTTCGACGACGGCGTTCGGTGCCGAGGTGACCGGTCCGTGCGTGTTCGGCGACGGAACGCTTCTGTACAGTCTCCAGCACCCGGACCGCGAAAATCCGGCCCCGTACGACAAGGCCGGGATCGGTTACTTCTCGGGCTTCCAGTTCACGTTCGACGGCGAAAACGAGTTCGACGAACTGTCGACGCCGGAGTCGAACGAAGAGCGACGAGCAGTTCGCTCCGCTGCCGGTGACTACGAACTACTGGGCCGCGAGCGCGACCCGATAAACGGCGGCACGGAACTGCTCGGTGTCCCGCAGACGCCCGATGGAACGAACATCACGAGCGAGAACTTCAGCGGGTCGCAGTACGCCGACGCTGGTTTCACGCCCGACTGCAACCAGTTCGTCCCGATGAACGACGACGGGACCGAAGGCTACCTCTTTACCAACTGGGAAGCCAGTCCGGGCAATATCTCCCGAATCCCACTCAGCCAGACCGAAGACGGCGAGTGGGAGGCCGACCTCGAAAACGCATTGAACCTCGCCAATACTGAGGCACTCCGCGAACTCGGCGGCACCCGTATCAACTGCTACGGCGACCGTAGTCCGTGGAACACGATGCTCTCCGCCGAGGAGAACTACGGGCACCCGCGCGTCTCGATGACCGCCACAGTCGGCGACATCGTCGAGAAGGGAACCGGAAAGGGACTCCGCGGCGCACACGAGTTCTGGAACCGGCCCAATCCGTCCGAGATTCAGTCCGCGGTCGACAAGTATTACGACGAATCGTGGTACGTCCAGGGCTACTGGGCGATTACCGGCGTCGAACTTCTCGCGTACTACCTCGGCGCTGACCCGGTAGACCAGTCCAGTTCCGGCAACGACCTAACGCCCATCGGCGACACCTACCCGAACCCGTACCGCTACGGCTACATCGTCGACTTCCGCGAGCCAGCCGCCGAGACGCCTGAGCCCGTCAAGTACTACGTGATGGGCCGCGCCGGATGGGAGTGTCCCGACGTGCAGACCGACGAGCGGACAGTCTACCTCGCCTCCGACGGCGACAGCAAAGGAATCTACAAGTTCGTCGCCGACAGGCCGATTCCGAGCTACGACGACCCGATGGACGTCGCCGGAACGCTCTACGCGCCGTACGTGACGAACAGAGACGCCGCGGTCGAACGCCCACCGGCCGACGTGGACCTCGAAATCGAGTGGGTCGAACTCGGTCACGCGAGCAACGCCGAAGTCGAGTCGTGGATTGCCGAGTACGACGACGTCACGCAAGTTGACTACCTCGAACGCCACACCGACTGGGAGGAAGGCAACGAGGTGACGCCCGACATCCTCGAAGCGGCGGACAGAGCGGTCGTCGAAGACGGCAACCGCGACTACGTCACCGACGAAGAAATCGTCGAGTGGGCCGACCAGTACGAGCGCCGTGGCCCCGACGGAGTCGACGAGGAACTCCGTCGCATCCCCTTCATCGAGACCCGCGCGGCCGCGAAGGAAATCGGAGCCAGCATCGAGTTCAACAAGGCCGAAGGAATCGACAGCGTCGAGGGTGCTCGCCCCGGCGACTACGTCTACTTCGGCGTCTCAGAACTCAACGACGACATGTCGAACGAGCAGGGCGACATCCAACTCGACCGCGTCGACGGCGGCGTGGTCTACCGCGCAGAACTCGAATCCGACTACAACGTCTCGACGCTCGAACCCGTCATCGTCGGCCCGGACGCGAGCGACCCGGCCGACATCGCCGACGACGCGCTCATCAACGTCGACAACGTCTCCGTGCTGGACGACGGTCGCGTCCTCTGTTGTGAAGACGCCGACCAGTTCGGACGCTCGTACAAAAACGACTGTCTGTACGTCTACACGCCCGAAGAGCGCGGTCGCGGTGACGACGACGGGGGCGACCACGACCGCGGCCACGGCAACGACCCCGATGGCCACGACGAGGACAACCCCGGTAGAGGGCGAGGCCGAGGCCGAGGCCGCGGCCAGTTCCTGTAACCGCCCACCTGCGCGCTCACACACGCCAGCAACCTACTTTTTTGTAGCCCGAAAGACAGTTTCGACTAATGGCCCTCGAACGAATCGGAGCGTTGCTCTCCAAGGAAACGCGTAGCATTGCCCGAAGCCCGCCGCTTTTCGGACTCGTCACAGGGATTTGGCTCTCAGTAGCGATGCTCATAGCGACGGTAGACCTGCAACTGGCGCTCGTAACGTTGTTCTTTGCGGCACCGAGCGCCATGCTCCTCGGATACGCTGGCCACAGAGTCGCCCGGAGAATTCGTGGCGAGGAGTCGAGCGAGAGCCGCCAGCAGACGCGACACCAAGAACCAGTCCGTTACGACCCTGTCGACGACGAATCCGCCATCGAAGTCCTCCGAGAACGCTACGCAGCAGGAGAACTCTCGGACGAAGAGTTCGACCGCCGACTGAGCGCGCTGGTTGAGACCGAAGACGTGTTGAGCGAAGTGAAGTCACGACGCGAACCTGTCGTCGAGCGGAACTGAACAACCGACAGAACACTTTTGATTCTGACGGGGGGATTTCACGTCATGTCCTCCTTCGAAGCCCTCCAAGAAGGCGGTGTGGGTGGATTCGTCCACGACCACCCGTGGCTGTTCGCAGTTGCGCTCGGCCTCGTTGGTGCGGGCCTCGCCGTCTCGAACAGCGTCAATCCGCTTCCGGCGTTCACCAACATGTTCCTCCTCGGGGCGGTTGTCGGGCTTGCGTACGCCCACGCGACGGACATCGTCTCGTTCGCGCACGATGCCATCGGTAGCGATGCCGACACCGACACCGCCAGTGCCGACCAACCGCTCCACGAACTCCGCGAACGGTACGCGACGGGAGAGCTCACAGAAGCAGAGTTTGAGCGAAAGCTCGACCACCTGCTGGAGACCGAGTCGGTCGAAGCGACAGAAGACTACGTTTCGAAGCGCGAACGCGAGCGCGACACTGCGACCGAATAGCGACCGAAAGAGCCACAGGCCGTGGCCGACTGCCAGTTCTATGCGACCGTCAGCCGTCGAACTCCTGCCAGACATTCTCGAACTGCTCGTCTTCGGCGTCGGGAGCGCGGCGCTCTCGCTCGTCGGTGCCTACATCGAACAGTTCGCACTCCTCTCGGTCCAACACGGAAACCTCGGACTCGGTGCGTGGGCCGTCGTGATGGGCCTCGTGGCTCTCTACTTCGCGTATCTCCTCGGGACCGACAAGTTCCACCCGAAACTGCGCGAGGTTCAGAGCACACTCGCACAGGACTAACGGCGCTGCCTTCGGTCCAGGGAGGCCAAAAAGAGAGTGTTGCGGTCCTATGCCACGAAGGCGTGCCGCGAGCCTACGCTAAGAACACGTGTCGCGGTCGGTCAGCCAGCACATCACGGCCCCACTGCACCGTGTCGCGGAACTCGTCGGAGCGGAAGAAGCCCATCGCGTCTTCCTGGGAGCGCCACTGGCTGGCGATGAACATGTCGTTTTCGTCTTCGAGGTTGACCATCAGGTCCGTATCGAAGTGCCCGTCCATGTCTTCGAGGAGGCCACCGACGGTGTCGAACTTCTCGACGAAGTCCGTCTGGTAGTCGGGCTTGACGGTGTAGAACATCCCCATCGTCCCGAAGCCGGACTCTTCACCGGCGCGCTCGACGATACCGGGGAGTTCCGAGAGGAACCCGGCGGCCGTCTCGGCGGCAGATGCCGTCTCCCAGATGGAGACGACTGCGGTACGGTCGCGGTCGTTGGCGTCGTAGACGGCGGTCTTGACGTGCGTCGGGTAGTGGTCGAAGTTGCCCCGGAGCCCCTCGACTTCGTCGAAGAGTTCCTCGGAGTCGGCTTCGGAGTACAGCACCGTCGCGTAGACGTCTTCACCGTGTGGCTGGCCAGCGTAGATGTTCAGGTCTTCGAGCTGGCCGCGGATGTCTTCGCTTTCGGCTTCGTCGTCCGAGTCGCCGTGGCCGTGGTCGCCACCGTGGTGGCCACCCTCGCCGTGATGGCCACCTTCACCGCCGTGGTGGTGTCCGCCTTCACCGTGGGGATGACCGCCCTCACCGTGATGATGTCCACCTTCGTCGTGCGCGTGGGCGTGGTGATGCGATTCGTCGCCGAACTCGCTGGTCGGGACGGCGTCGCCCGCGAGGAACGCGCCGAGGTCCGACGGCGGGAAGCGACGCCCGATGTAGAACTGGCCGAACTCGCCGTAGAGACTCGACACCTCGTCGAAGCGCATCTCGTAGACGATGTCCTTGATGTCGGTCGGGTCGTCGCCGAAGAGCGTGACGCCCCACTCGTGGTCGTCGAAGCCGACCGAAGAGGCGATGACCTGCTTGATTTTGCCCGCGTACTTGCGGCCCGTGTCGCCGTGGGTAGACATGAGTTCCCGGCGCTCGTCGAACGGCAGGTCGTACCAGTTGTGTTTCTCGCCGCGGCGCTTCGACATCGGATAGAACGCCATGTAGGTGTCGTCCGGGATGTCGGGCTTCAGTTTGCCCTCGATGTACCGGAGCAGTCCCGTGTCGATGTCCTCTTTGTTGCCCTCGAAGTAGTCGTCCGAGACGTAGCCCGAAACCTCGGTGACGGAGACGTACGAGGTCGGTTGCTCGGTGAACGCGGCCAGTGCCGTCTGCTCGAAGCGACGCTCGGCACGCGACAGCGAGTCCAGCGTCGGCCGGAAGTGGACGACGACGAAGTCGGCCTTGTGGCCGAGAATGGAGAAAACGGCCGTCGCACCGGCCTCGTCGTCTTCGACGGCTTCGTGGGAGTCGAGGTACGAAACGCCGTCTTCGATTGCGCGACGGCGCTCGTGCTCGGGCGCGTCCCGCCACGCGTCCCAATCGACCGTTCGGAAGTCGTGCAGCGCGAACCAGCCCTCGTCGGTCTGTGGGGCCTCTACCATACAGGGGCGTTAGGAGTCATCCGGTATTGAAGTTGCGAGTCTTTTCTGAATCCGGGAACGACGGATTGATTCGCGTGCAGTCCTCGCGTGCGGACCCCGAGACGCAGTTGGGTCGCGGCGAGTGGTTACCCGCCGAGGACCGTCGGCCCGAATATCATGAGCAAGAGCGACGCGAGCATCACGAGTCCGATAGAGGTCGTGATGGTCCGAACGAGCGTGTGTGAGTCGTCGACCGGAAGCCGGGAGACGACCGCCTCGGCCGCAGTCCGCAAGATGCGGCCACCGTCGAGCGGGTAGCCGGGAATGCAGTTGAACAGCCCCAATTGGAGGTTAATCCACGCCGTCCAAAACAGGAGGTTGGCAAAGAGGAAGACACCGCCGCCGAGGAAGCCGAAGGGGCCACCGACTTGGTAGAAGTTGATGACCTGCCCGGTGAAGCCGGGGAAGTTCGGAATTCCGAGGACGACCGACGCGAGCGGCAGCAACAGCGAGACGTAGACGAGTTGGAGTGGCGACCCATCGAAGGAGTTGGCGATGGCACTTCCACCGTCGCCGCCGTCACCGCCGAGCAGCGAGAGATACGTCCCTGCGGGGTACTCGCGGACGCCGAAGTCCGTCAAGAGGAGCCCGCTGGTTCCGAAGATGTTGACGCCGAGGAAGCCGTTTCCATCCTGCTGGTTCTCACCGAGCGTCACGTCGACGGTTTCGAACGAGCCGTTCTGATAGACCTCGACGGAGACAGTCTGTCCGGGGTCGGTTTCGTCGAGTGCCGCCTGCAAGTCAGTCGAGGTGACGATACGCTTGCCGTCGAACGCGGTCACGATAAGCGGCTCTGTCGTCTCGGTTGCGTTGTACAGCGGCCCGTCCTCGGCGATGTTCGTGATGTACGCGCCGACCGGAATGACGCGCTCACCGGCCGACGTGTCGATTCGAGCGAACCGACTGTCGCCGACGGCTGAGACGAAATCGGCTTGGGTGGTCACGGGCGTCCCGTTGACCGCGTTCACGGTGATTGGGTCACTACCTTGCTCGACCGTGAGGTTCGCCGGGTTGCCTGCGACGGAGCCAGCAATGATGAGTTTTCGAGAGACCGAGACAGTCGTTTCGCCGTCGACTTCGACGTCTACGGTTCCGTCGTCGGACGCGAGCAGTGCCGCGTCGAGGTCCTGTGTCGTGTTGACCGGCGTGCCGTCGATTGCGGTGACACGGTCGCCGCCGGAGATACCCGCCGCCGCAGCGGGAGAGCCGCTGTACGCCCCGGCGACTGCGACGCCGGGCGCGACAGAGATAGAGGCGATAACCGGGCCGAACAGGAGTGCGAAGGCGAGAATCGTCACGACGAAGTTGTTTGTCACGCCAGCGGCGAACATTCGGGACTTTCCGCCCCGGTCACAGCGGCGTTGACTCTCTTCGGACGGCTCGACGAAGGCACCGACCGGAAGAATCGTCAGGAGGACGATGCCCATCGACTCGACTTCGATGTCTTCGACTCGGCTGAGGATGCCGTGGCCGCCCTCGTGGACGACGAGGCCCACGAGAAGCCCGAAGAGAATCTCCGGCGCGACCGAAAGCGGCAGGAAGTCGTTGACACCAGGGATGACGAGGAAGTTCTGCGGTTGGTTCACCGCGGAGGGAGCGGGCGGGCGCTGGACGATGAGGATGGCCTGGAACACGAGGAGGACGAACGTCCCGACCATGATGACGAGCGCGACGCCGAGACCGATGTTGCTCCACGCGCGCCAGAAGCGTTTGGGAGCGGCGAGTTTGTCGAGTAGCTCGCGGCCGCGACGCGTGTGGACGGTGGTGAGCGGACCCTGTACACGGACGTACTCGGGGAGGATACCCCGGGTTCGCAACACCGCCGTGAGGAGGGAGTAAGCGATGAGTCCGGCGAAGACCCACAGCAGCGTATTCATCGCTCGAAGGGAGGCGGCGCGAACCAAAAGGCGTTCGGGTTACGGTGCCACCGTGGTCGGCGAGTTTTACGCGTCGTCCGTCTCGTCGTCGTCGGGCGACTCGACTTCGACTTCGACGGCGTCGTCGTCGACAGCGTGCTCGTCTTCGTCTGCAGCCTGTTCGTCCTCGTCTGCAGCGTGCTCGCCACGTTCGTCGGCGTCGCTCTCGTCTGCGTCGAAGTCGAACTCGCCTTCCTCCGCGTCGGTTTCGGACTCGTGTTCGACGGTTACTGTCGCGTCGTCGCTGTCGCTCGCGTGCTCGTCGTCGTCAAGGTCGATGTCGGTGAACGACTCGGATGAAGACGAGCGAAGGCGGTACACGACGTAGCCGACGCCAGCCACGACGAGGGCGAGAACGAGCAGTCGACCGAGCGAGCGCCCGCCCGAGGAGTCCTCGTCGGACACGTCTGCCTGTTCGGAGTCTGCGTCGAACTCTTCGAGTTCGACTTCCATTTCGTCTGCGGACTGTTCTACTGACCGGATGAAGTCGATGAGAGACATGTGAAATCACTGCGGCCGAAGCCGCGGGTCGTCGTTCGGGGGAACGAATTCTGCAGGCCACGATACGTGCGATGACGACATAAGTCGTCCCCCAGAAGGGTTTTTACCCCGTGCCGGGACCACAACAGAGCATGTTCGACAGTTCCCGCTACGAAGTCAGACAAAAGGTCTCCATCAGCACCAAATACGTGGTCTACGAGGACGACGAGCCAATTCTCTCGGCGAAGAAGAAGAAATTCAAACTGAAAGAGGACTTCCGACTCAACGACTACGACACAGGCGACGAGCGTTTCCGCGTGAAAGCAGACAGCGTCCTCGACGTGTCCGCCGCCTACGACATCGTCGATAGCCAGACCGGCGAGCGAGTGGGGGCGGTGAAACGCGGCGCGTTCTCGTTTGCGAAGCACACCTACCAACTCCTCGGGCCGGACGGGAACGTCGTGGGGCGTATCGTCGAGGACAACGTCCCGATGGCCATCGCTCGCCGCGTCATCTCGACGCTCATTCCGTTTTCCTACCGTATCGAAGATGCCGCCGGAACCGCAGTCGGGTCCGTCGGCGAGCAGTTCTCGTTCCGCGACAAGTACACCATCGACATCGAACGCGACACCATCGACCCGCGTCTCATCGTGGTCGGTGCGGTCGTCATCGACGCTATCGAGGAGAACTGAGACCACACCGTTGGAACTCACCACCGGTTCCTTCCGGGTGACTCAAAGAGCCACTTGACATTTCGTCAGTTGCTTTTCACAACACCGTGTACGATTGGGTGACTATGTTCGACTCAATCAGCTCTCCGGGTCGCGTTTTCGTGGCGACACTCATCGTCCTCGGAATGCTCGTCGGAGGTGCGTCAGTCGTAACCGCGCAGGACGATTCGGTCTCCATCGTCAGCGACGGCGAGCAGGTGACTGTCACGCCGAACGACGACGCGGCTATCAAGGGCACATCGAATCTCTCGGCCGACGAGAACCTGTCCGTCCGAGTCCGTGCGTCCGGTGACACCGAGCCAGCGTTCCTGAAAACCACCGAAGTATCGGTCGGTGAGGAAGGTAACTTCACCGCGACGTTCGACTTCAGCGACATCCCGGCCAATTCGACGTTCACCGTGACCGTCGCCGACGATTCGGGTACGCTCGCAGAAGCCGACGGAGTCGTCGAGAAACAGGCTGAAACGACCTCCGAAGCGTCAACGACCGACTCCGTCGTCCCCGGATTCGGCCCCGTGACGGCAGTCGGCGCGCTCGTCGCACTCGCGGCTGGCGCACTGCTCGTCGGACGCCGATAACGGAGAAAAACGGAACGCGAAACGCCTCAGTCTTCTCTTCGGAGGCGCTTGACGACGAAGTCCTGTTCTAACTCGCCGAGGAATTCGCCGAGCCGCGGCCCTTGCGTGTCGTCGAAGAAGAGCCGATAGCCAGCGGCGAAGAAGTCGCCCATCTCGATGTCGTGACGGCGGGCCGTCTCGTAGATTTCGCCCTGAATCTCCTCGCCGTCGTGGCCGTCGGCGACGAAGTCTGCGAGGTCATCGAGCGCCGCTTCGATAGCCGCGTCGAAGTCGAACTCGGGCAACTCGACCTGCAGGCGGTAGTTGTACTGGTTGTCCATCTTCTCGGCCCAGTGGCGGGCGAGTTCGACGCGTTCGAGCGCCTCGTCGATGACGTCGTCCGGGGTATCCTCGTCGAAGAAGCCCTCGTTGCGGGCCATCTTGATTCGAAGGTCCTCGTCGTCGGTCATGCCGAGGACGGCCGCGAACGTGTAGGGA
>NZ_AOLK01000024.1 GCF_000336755.1 Haloferax elongans ATCC BAA-1513
GTAGGGAAGACGAATCCGGTCTTCGCGCACGTCGTCGACGACGAACGGGTACGCGCGCTTGGCGAAGCGCGTCAGGTTCTCGTCGTCGACCTCGCCGTGGTATGCGCGCTCGAAGCGGTCGAAGTCGTCTACGAGCTGGTCGAGACGCGTGAGGTCGAGGTCGCGGGCCTTCCGCGGGTTGAGCGCGAAGAAGTACCGAAGCACCTCGGGTTCGAGCAGTTCGAGCATCTCCGGGACGGTGACGATGTTCCCGGCCGACGAGGACAGCGCCTCGCCGTTGAGGGTGAACCACTCGTAGACCATCGGTACCGGCGGTTCGATTTCGAGGACGTTCTCGGCGATGTCCTTGCCGGAGGGCCACGACCCTTCGGCGTGGTCCTTACCGAACGGTTCGTGGTCGACGCCGAGGACCTGCCACTGCCCAGGCCACTCGAAGCGCCACGGCAACTTGCCCTCGCGGAACGTCGCCGTGCCTTCGTGGCCACAGCCGTCGATGGTGTTGTCGCCGACGGTCATGTCGGTACAGGCGTACTCGACGGTGCCCGCGTCGAGGTCGATGTCGGTGACCGTCTCGGTAATCTTCCCGCACTCGGCACAGACCGGGTTGAACGGGACGTAGTCGTCGTCGACCTTCGACTGGTACTCCGAGAGGACGTCGCGCGCCGTCTCGATGTTTTCGAGGACGTGCTCGACGACGGGGTCGAAGTCACCGTTTTCGTACATCTCGGTGTTCGACAGCATCTCGACGGGGACGCCGAGGCGGTCGGCGTCGGCCTTCAGCAGCGCCGCGAAGTGGGCGGCGTAGGAGTCGGTCTCACCGAACGGGTCCGGGATAGCGGTGTATGGCTTGCCGAGGTTGCGTCCGAGCGCGCCCGCATCGACTTCGCCGAGACCGACGATGTTCCCGTCTTCGTCGGCGAGCTTGCGCGGCAGCTTTCGGAGCGGGTCCTTGTCGTCACTGGTGAAGACCTGCCGAACCTCGTGGCCGCGTTCGCGGAGCACTTCGGCGACGAAGTACCCGCGCATGATTTCGTTGAAGTTGCCGAGGTGGGCGACACCGGACGGTGAGACGCCGCCTTTGATGACGATAGGCTCGTCGGGGCCGCGGGCCTCGATTTCGTCGGCGACGTCGTCGGCCCAGAAGTCGTGGAAGCCGTCGTCCTGTGCGTCCGTCTCGTCAGAAGGGTCCTCTGCGCTCATCTCACTGTGCCCAGTAGGTCGGTTCGTCGCCGCCCTCGGGGATGATATCGGTCCCGGTGTGCTCGCCACGGAGGACGGCCGGTTCGATTCGCTCGGGGTCCGTCCCGTCGAGGACGATGGTACGCATCTTCGCGCGCTCGATGAGTTTCGCTGCGAGGAGGTCCACAGGTGCCGACGAACCGGCGTTCATCTCGATGTCACCGATGACGTCGACGAGTTCGCTTGCCGTCATCTCCTCGAACTTCGTCGCGTCGTCGTCTTCGTTCGGGTCGGCGCTGAACACGCCGTCGACGCTGGTCGCGTAGACGAGCAGGTCGGCGTCGACGTACTCGGCGAGCGCGGCCGCGACGGCGTCGGTGGTCTGGCCGGGCATGACGCCGCCCATCACCGAGATGTCGCCACGACGGATGGCGTCGCCCGCGTCCTCGTAATCGTGGGGGACCTTGGGGTCGACCTGCGACCCGAGCGCCGCGATGAGGAGACGCGCGTTGATTCGCGTTACGTCGATTCCGATTTGGTCGAGTTGGACCTCGTTCGCGCCGAGGTCACGGGCGGCACCGATGTAGTCGCGGGCGACACCGCCGCCGCCGACGACCGCACCGATTTCGCACCCCTCTCGTGCTAGTGTTTCGACGACGGAGGCGTGCCCCTCGACGCGCCGGGCATCCAGGTTCGGCGCGAGTACGCTACCGCCGATGGAGATGACGACTCTCATTGCACACGGGTATCCGGGAGCGCATCTTAAGGGTTATCAAGTGCGAGACACCCGTGTCGAGGACTTTAAACCCTTCTCGCGGCCACTACCGGTATGCGACTCGTCACCGTGGAGACGATTACCCTCCTCGTCGTCGGGTGGATACTCGCGCTCGGGGCCCTCTTCGTCCGCCATCGACGCGGGGAGTTCGACCGCCGGAGCGGACTCAACTGGGCGCTCGTGGCGTGTTTCTCCGTCGGGTGGGCGCTCTGGCAGTACGACACACTCCCGGCGACGGCCGACACCACCCTCGGAGCAGTTGCGCCGTGGGTTGCGACTGCGTGTGGATTCGCTGGGTTCGGCATCGCCGTGTACCTCTACCGGACGCGACCGACCGGTCGCGACGAAACACCAGAAAGCGACGCGACGTCCGACACCGAGCCCGCACCCTCGGAGCACTCTTAAACCAGTTCGGACCGTCTCACCGGGTATGCAGGTACTCGGTGTCGTCGGGACAGGGGCAACGACGCTCTGTGAGCGACTCGCTTCGCGGCTCGACGGGCGCGTAGCAACCATTGAATCACTCCCAAGCGGTGAGGCCGACGAGAATCCCCCAGACGCGGTCGACGGGGCGTACGGGCTCACACCAGGTGGAAACTGGGTCGGTACCGGGTCGAAACGAACCCTCGACGAACTGCTCGACGAGGTGGCTTCGGAATACGACTACGCCCTCGTCTCTGGATTCCCGGAGACGACACTTCCGACGGTCGCACTCGGCGGCGTGGACGCCGAAAGCGTCGTGGCTGAAGCAGAGACGTTCAGCGACCTCGACCTCGACGAACTGGCCCACGAAATCGACGGGTTCGAACAGCGAATCACGCTCGACTCACTCGTCGAGCAGGTGAAACGAGACCCACGGGCCGATTACGCGGGCGCAATCGCCACCTTCACCGGCCGGGTTCGAGCAAAAGACAGCGAGGACGACCCACGGACGACCAGCCTCGAATTCGAGAAGTACGACGGCGTCGCCGAGTCGAAGATGGCGACGATTTCGGAGGAACTCGAAGGCAGAGACGGCGTCGAACGGGTTCTCATGCACCACCGAGTAGGTGTCATCGAAGACGGCGAAGACATCGTGTTCGTCGTCGTCCTCGCAGGGCACCGCGAAGAGGCGTTTCAGACCGTCGAAGACGGCATCAACCGGCTGAAAGACGAGGTTCCGATTTTCAAGAAAGAGACGACCGTCGAAGACCAGTTCTGGCGTCACGAACGCTGACCCTCTGTCTTCCCGACTGGTTGTCGGCCGGCGACGCGTCCGTCAGACATCGACCAACTACCAGATATTGTTGCCGCAAAACGCCCCCGAAATCGGGAGATTCAGGGGCATTTCACCCAGTATAGTATCGAGACGACTTTAGTCGAATAAATCACCAATAGGAGTTTCTAAAGAGTCTAAACGTCTCTAAAAGATTCGTAAAATGTACCGTTTTCGTCTATTCAGGCTGAAAGCGACCGAACTAATTCCAACGGTCCTTCCTTTATAACACCCCCAACAGGTATAGAGGTGAGTGAGGTGTATCAGATGAGCGCGACAGCAACTCCCTCCACAGACGGTAGCTCCAAAGAAGACCGACTCAAGCAGTATCTGGCCGACCGCGCGAAGGACGGCGAGATGTACTTCAAGAGCAAGTTCATCGCGGACGACGTCGGTCTCTCCCCCAAGGAAATCGGCGCGCTGATGGTCAAGCTTCGGGACTCCGCCACCGACCTGACCATCGAGAAGTGGTCGTACACGAGTGCGACGACATGGCGCGTCGAGACGGCCTAAGTGAGCTCGAAGCCCCCCCACAGGCTCGAACGCCCCCAGAGACACCACGTGTCCCCGCACAGACACTGTGTCCCCGCATAGCAACCGCGTGACCCCACTCACGCCCTGACTCCCAACATCACCATCTCACGCTCCGGCCCCGAATCCCCCACGGGGCCAGACTTCCCCAACCCCGTCGAGATGCCCCGTGATGCCCTCGACAGTTCGTTTTTCCAGCTGACCGAATACTGAGACCCGAGTGCCAGCAGTGCAGACCGCTCACGACAGTGTCGTCACGGGATTTATGCACGCTCCACCCGTAGCTCGCTTCAATGGAACAGTTCGAGTCGGCGGATAGCCCGCCGGTCGAAGTCCTCCAAACAGTCTTCGACGTTCACGAAACACGGACCGACGGCGACCGAATCATCTACTACGGTCAGTCGCTCGTCCCCGAGCAGATGCTCGTTCGCGAAGTCTGGGCCGACTTCCGCCATGCAGGCTACGAAGTGCAGGTCCAGACGTCTTCGATGGGCCGCGGTGACGTGGTTGTCGTCGAGCCAATCTCACCGGGTATTGACGGCGTCCCGTGGAAGAACGTGGTCCTCTTCTTCGCGACGATTCTCTCGACGCTGTTCGTCGGTGCGTACGCGTGGTACTACGTTCCGATGTCGGACCTCACCGCCAATCCGCTTCTCGCACTGCAGGCGTGGCCCTTTACCGCGGCCATTCTCGGCGTGCTCTCGGTTCACGAACTCGGCCACTACCTCGTGGGCAGGTACCACGGTGTCGACGTGTCGTTGCCGTACCTCATCCCCTTCATCTTCCCGTTCGGCACGTTAGGGGCGATTATCAGAATGCGCGGCCAGATGCCCGACCGAAAGGCGCTCTTCGACATCGGCGTCGCCGGGCCGCTCGCCGGACTCGCAGCCACAATCGTCGTCACTGCCATCGGACTCTCTCTCGAACCGATGACCGTCCCGCAGTGGGCGCTGTCAGGGTCTAGTGACGTCATCATATTCAACAACCCGCCGCTTTTGGACGCAATCGCGGCCGCACTCAACCAACCGACCGAGTACCCGGACCCGGGGACCACCGTCCACCCCGTCGTTATCGGCGGATGGGTTGGGATGTTCTTCACCGTCCTCAACTTGCTCCCGGTCGGCCAACTCGACGGCGGACACATGCTGCGGGCGATGCTCGGCGAACGACAGGAGTCGGTCGCAGCCGCGGTTCCGCTTTTCCTGTTCGGTATCGCCGGATACCTCCACTACGTGCGCAACATGGGTATCAACGATTCCGTCGGGCTCTGGTTCTTCTGGGGCCTCCTCTCGACGTTCATCGCGTACAACGGCCCGGCGAATCCAGTCGACGAGACGCCGCTCGGGCCGAAGCGCATCGCGGTCGGGGTCTTTACGTTCGCCCTCGGGGCGGCGTGTTTCCTCTTGGTCCCGATTCAGTTCATCCCCGCGTAGAACAGTTCTTGCTGCGGATTCTGGCTCAGGACCAGGTCCCGTGTTCCCGTCAGTCGCCGCCGTGAGTGTAGCCTCGGTCTGGAACCGAATCGCCATCGGCGACGACATCTGAACCGTCAGTGGCGCGTCCGACCACGGTGAGCGGCAGGTCGACCGCGTCACGGGCGGCGTCGAGTTCGGCTTCGGGAACCGTGAACACGAGTTCGAAGTCCTCGCCGAAGTACGTCGAGAGTTCTCTGCGGTCGGCGTCGTCGGTCGCGACCCCTCGGACAGCGTCGTGGACGGGGAGCGCGTCCCAGTCGAGGTCGAAACCACAGTTGCTCGCTTCTGCGAGTTGGTGGACCGAACGGGCGAGGCCGTCGCTCGAATCCATCATCGACGTGGCGAACTCGCGGAGTTCGACACCAGCGTGGACACGTGGAGTAAACTGGAAGAGGTCGTTCGCCCGTTCGGTGTCGCCCGATTCGAACAGTCTGACGGCGGCCGCCGACCGGCCGAGTTCGCCCGTCACACAGAGCAGGTCGCCCGGTCGCGCACCGGACCGAAGGACCGGGTCGTCGGTGCGGCCGATGGCGGTCGTCGCAGTCGTGAACTCCTGGTGGGTGTCCAAGTCGCCGCCGACGTATTCGGCGGAGACCGCGTCGCACACGTCCTGTGCCCCGTCGAGGAAGTCGGCGAGGTCGGTCTCGTCGAGTTCCGGGGCAGCGTAGACGGCGACGGCGCAGGTCGCCGTCGCGCCCATCGCCGCAACGTCCGAGAGTGAGGCACCGACCGCTCGCCAGCCCGCAGTGTAGCGGGTCGTCCCAGTCGGGAAGTCGGTCACTTCGTGGAGCATGTCGGTCGTGACCACTAACCCGTCGACGACGGCGGCGTCGTCGCCCGCGTCGGGGAGGTCCGCGGCGAGCATTCGCAAGGCGGTGCGCTCGTCCATACTCCCGAGGTGTAGCCGGGTGCGGAAATGTCCATCTATCCGGGGCGGTCGCTGCGACCGAAACCCGCCTCCGGGAGTCGAAACGCCGCCCCTAATCCGGTGGCTTAATGCCCGTCGTAGACGCACACCCGGCAGATGGCCCGCGAAAATATCCGCGCAACCCTCCTCGGCTTCGTCGGCGCATTCGTCGTCTTCGCCGTGTTGTTCTACTTCGCGGGCGTGGACGAACTCGTCGACCGGTTGACGATGGCCGAACCCGTCTTTCTCGCTGGTATCCTCGCGATTACGCTCGTGTGGCTGGCCTCGTGGGGAACGTCGCTGAAGACGGTACTCGGCGTGCTCGGTATCAGCATCTCCGTGCCCCGGTCGTTCCTCGTCTTCGCGGGCGCGATGTTCTCCAACAACATCACGCCGTTCGGGCAGGCTGGCGGCGAACCAGTCACTGCACTCCTCATCTCTCGGAGTACCGACACCGAGTACGAGACGGGACTGGCGGCAATCGCGAGTGTCGACACGCTCAACTTCGTGCCGTCTATCACTATCGCGCTCATCGGTGCCGGATACTACGCGACCGAAGTCACACTCGGACGCAACCTCGAAATCGCGCTCGTCGCGGTCATCGCGCTCGCTATCGGCGTGCCGGCGGCCGTGTACACAGCGTGGCAACGCCGGTACGAACTCGAACACCGCGTCATTCGAGCGCTCACGCCGGTTATCCGCACGATTGCCCGGTATATCCCCCGACTCACAGTGCCGACCGCAGACGGTATCGAACGCCGCATCAACGGGTTCTTCCGGTCTATCGAGCGCGTGGGCCGAAACCCCCGTGGGCTGGCAATCGCCCTCGGCCTCTCCGGGTTCGGCTGGTTCTGCCAGATGCTCGCCCTCTGGCTCGCGTTTCACGCCATCGGCGCGCCAATCGCGTTCTCTATCGCCCTGTTCGTCGTCCCGATTGGGGCGATTGCAGGCGTGACGCCGCTCCCGGGTGGCGCAGGTGGCATCGAGTGGACGCTGGCAATCCTCGTCGCGGCCGCGAGTTCGGCCGTCTCCTTCGACGTTGCGACTGCGGGCGTCGTCCTCTTCCGTGGCTTCATCTACTGGGTACCGACCCTCCTCGGCGGACTGGTGATGGGCGTCGAAAGTGCCCGCGGTCGACGGACCTGAAGCCGAGGCGTCGCCGAACCCGAACGCGCGAAATCGGGGGTGAGTCAGCCACACACGCCCGTCGGGCCGCACGAGCCTCCAACCGCCCGTATCGGGCGAATACGATGCCTTTAAACGCCGCGATTATGAACGAATAGCCATGGTAACCATCTATGACGTCCCGGCGGACGCCCTCATCGAAGAGGTCGCCGGACGACTCGAGGACCGTATCGAGCAACCCGACTGGATGGCCTTCGCAAAGACCGGCCAGACCCGAGAACTGCCCCCACAGCAGGACAACTTCTGGTTCATCCGCGGCGCGAGTCTGCTCCGCAAGGTCGCCATGAACGGCCCAGTCGGCGTCGACCGTCTCTCGACCGAGTACGGCGGCCGCAAGCGCGGTTCCAACCGCTACCGCGTCTCCGGCACGCACAGCGACTCCTCCGGGAAGAAGATCATCCGCACGCTCCTCCAGCAGCTCGAAGAGGAAGGCCTCATCGAGACCGCCAAGGGCGAGGGTCGCCGTATCACGGCCGAGGGGACGAGCTTCCTCGACAACGCCGCTTCTGACGTTCTCACGGACCTCGACCGTCCGGAACTCGAGCGCTACGCGTAGACGACGCCGATTCCTTCACCGAGTGTTCTTCTTCGCTGCGTATCACCGCCGAGAGCCGTCTGTGCACGGGTCCGTAATGGTTTTCAGATGTCAGACCGTGGCCTAGAGTATGAGTGGCAGCCCAGACGATGAGCGACTGGAGGAGCTTCGAAAAAAGAAGATGCAGGAGCTCCAAGAGCAGGCAGGTCAGCAGGGCTCGGCCGAACAACAGCAGGCCGAAGAAGCGGCCCAACAGCGCGCCGAGCAGCAGAAACAGGCGCTCCTGAAGCAGTATCTCACCGACGAAGCCCGCCAGCGACTCAACGCGGTCCAGATGTCCAAGCCGGACTTCGCCGAGAAGGTCGAACGGCAAATCGTCGCGCTCGCCCAGAGCGGTCGAATTCAGGGCCGCATCGACGACGACAAGATGAAGGCCCTGCTGAAGGAGCTCAAGCCCGAGTCCAAGAGCTTCAACATCCGACGCCGATAACGACGTGGACCTCGCGCTCCTCTACAGCGGCGGGAAAGACTCTTCTCTCGCCGCGCTGCTCCTCGATTCGTTCTACGACGTCACGCTCGTGACGGCGCACTTCGGCGTCACCGACGACTGGAAACACGCTAAAGATGCGGCCCTCGAACTCGGCTACGAGTTCGAGACGCTGGAACTCGACTCGGATGTCGCCGACGCGGCAGCCGAGCAGATGGTCGCCGACGGCTACCCCCGAAACGGGATTCAAGAAGTCCACGAACACGCGCTGGAATCGGTGTGCGGCCTCGACTTCGACGCCGTCGCCGACGGGACGCGCCGTGACGACAGAGTCCCGTCTATCTCGCGGGCGCAGGCACAGAGTCTCGAAGACCGACACGGCGTCGACTATCTCTCACCGCTTTCGGGGTTCGGCCGCAACGCGGTCGACCGCCTCGTCGAGACGCACCTCGACGTCGAAACCGGCCCCTCAGAGCAGATTCCGAAAGCCGACTACGAGGGCGAACTGCGTCGGCTCATCGCCGCCGAACACGGCCAAGAAGCCGTCGAAGAAGTGTTCCCGGACCACGTCCAGAGCTACGTTCACGGCCGACGGTAGACGGTCAAATCGACTCCGTCCGCTGCCGGAAGTCGCGTCGAGGCCCGTATCGCGTCGCTTTTCACCGCGTCTCTCTGGAGGTGAACCATGGACCCGGGAATCTTCTACTCCATTCTCGCGGCGTTCGTCTGGGGCGTCTACATCTTCGTGCTGAAGCGCTACTTCCCAGGGTACCCGGGTGCGGTCATTACCGTCGTCGTCAACGTCTTCGCCGTCGCGTGGTACCTGCCCGTGTCAGCGGTGACACTCGACCCCGCAACTGTGCCGTCGCTCGCAACAATCGGCGCGTCGGGCATCGCCATCGTGGCCGGAACCGCGGCACTCGTTGGAGTCGCGTTCATTCTGTTCGTCGACGCACTCGAATCTGGGGACGTGTCCTACGTCGCGCCGATAAACAAGCTCGTTCCGGTGTTCGTCCTTCCGATCGAGATTCTCTTCTTGAATCAGTTCCTCACGGGCCTGCAGGTCGCGGGCGTCGCGGTCGCGACCGCGGCCGT
This sequence comes from Haloferax elongans ATCC BAA-1513, assembly GCF_000336755.1. Classification (GTDB taxonomy): domain Archaea; phylum Halobacteriota; class Halobacteria; order Halobacteriales; family Haloferacaceae; genus Haloferax; species Haloferax elongans. The sequence continues at coordinate 9,425 of NZ_AOLK01000024.1, forward strand.
CTACGTGGCGAACTACGAAGGCGGGGCGCTCCTCGACCCCCTCCGACGAGCAGTTCGCTCCCGGCCTGCACAACTCGCACTGGCGAGTGCGGCCTGTTACGCCGCCAGCGACGTGGGAAAACGCGTTGCCCTGCAGGAACTCGCCATCCCGACGAGCGTGTTCGTCCCGGTGCTCTTCGCCGGAGCCGGTCTCGCAGTGCTTCCCGTCGCGCTCCGCAACTGGACCAGCGTTCGGGGCGACCTGCCGAAGTTCGCTGCAGCGGGCGCACTCGTCGCCCTCGGCGAGCACGTCACTTCGACGGCCTTCGGACTGGTGCCCGCGAGCATCGCGTCGCCCATCGTCAACACGCAAGCGGTCATTGCCGTCATCCTCGGCGGCGTCCTCCTCCGCGAAGCGCAGTTCGGCACGCGCCTCGCCGCCGCGTTCCTCGCCGTCGCGGGCGTCTCGCTCATCGCGATTGGTGACGTGAGCGGGTTGCTCGCGCTCTTCGGCTGACGTTCTGGCCGTCGCCGGTCACGACTGCCCGGAACAACAGGTTTCAAGCGGAGCCTTCGCCAACGAATGGGCATGTACGACCGACTCAAGGGCTTTCGTGATTTCTACCCCGAAGAGATGTCGGCTCGACGCGAGGTCACAGACACCGTCGAGACGACGGCCGCCCGCTATGGCTTCCGCGAGATTGGGACACCACACCTCGAACGGACCCAGATGTACGTCGATAAGTCCGGCGAGGAAATCGTCGAGGAGCTATACGCCTTCGAGGACAAAGGCGGCCGCGACATCTCGCTGACGCCCGAGCTAACGCCGACCGTCGCCCGAATGGTCGTCGCCAAGCAGCAGGCACTGTCGAAGCCCATCAAGTGGGTTTCGACCCGTCCGTTCTGGCGCTACGAGCAGGTCCAACAGGGACGCTTCCGCGAGTTCTACCAGACGAACGCCGACATCTTCGGCTCGACCGAACCCGAAGCCGACGCCGAGATTCTGGCCTTCGCGGCGGAGGCGCTGACCGACCTCGGACTCACCGCCGACGACTTCGAGTTCCGCGTCTCTCACCGCGACATTCTCGGTGGACTGCTGCGCTCGTTCGACGCCGACGTGGACGTGCGAGACGCCATCCGCGCCGTCGACAAATCCGAGAAGGTCGAACGCGAGGAGTACCTTGGGCTTCTGTCCGATGCGGGCCTCTCGTACGACCAGGCAGCCGAGTTCGCCGACCTGCTGGACCGCGGCGACCTCGACGAAATCGCCGACTTTGGCGGCGACGACGTCGCTTCGGCGGTCGAGAACCTCCAAAATGTCCTCGCGGCGGCCGAGGACTTCGGTGCTGGCGACTACTGCGAAGTGTCGCTGACGACCGCCCGCGGCCTCGATTACTACACGGGCGTCGTCTTCGAGTGCTTCGACTCGACAGGAGAGGTCTCGCGTGCCACCTTCGGTGGCGGACGCTACGACGACCTCATCGAGTCCTTCGGCGGGCAACCGACGCCTGCGGTCGGTGTCGCACTCGGCGACGCGACCCTCCAGCTTCTCTGCCAGCGCGCCGGTGTCTGGCCCGAGGAAGCGCTCTCGACGGATTACTACGTCCTGACCGTCGGCGACACCCGCGACGTTGCATCGCGTATCGCCCGCGACCTCCGCGCGTCGGGGAACGTCGTCGAGACGGACGTCGCCGGACGGAGTTTCGGTGCACAGATGTCCTACGCCGACTCCATCAACGCCGAGTCCGTCGTTATCGTCGGCGAGCGAGACCTCGAAAACGGCGAAGTGACTATCAAGGACATGGAGAGTGGCGACCAGACGACCGCGCCCGTCGACGACTTCCCCGGCGAGAGCGACGCGCCGACCTACGAAGACTACGAGTAGGCCCCGTCGCTGCGGCTCGAACGCCCCAAATTCTCGCCCACCGGGAGCCGCGAAGGGTCTTTTGTGCCACCCTCCCGTAGACACGCTCGAGATGTACGACACGATATTGGTCCCCATGGACGGGAGCGCCCCGAGCGACGTGGCACTGGAACGAGCCATCGACCTCGCAGACCGGATGGACGCGACGGTCCACGCGCTTTACGTCGTCGACGAGCGCGTCCTTCACGCGACGCAGTTGGACGCCGGTGGACTCATCCGAGCCTACGAGGACGAAGGCGAGCGAATCGTCTCCAAAGCAGTGGAGAAAGCGGAGGCAGCAGGCGTCGACGTCGTGACTGAGGTCCAACACGGAACGCCACACCGAACGATTCTCTCGTACGCCGAGGAATCCGGCGTCGACCTCATCGTGATGGGAACCCACGGTCGCCGCGGGCTGGAGCGCTATCTCATCGGGAGCGTCACAGAGCGCGTGCTCCGCCTGTCCGACGCGCCGGTGTTCACCGTCCGCGCCGAGGACTCGCCGGTCGAATCGGAGTAATCGTCGGTCGAAGTAGTGTCGCCGCCGGTCGAAGCAGAGTAATAGTCCGGCGAAGAACCCAGCCATATGCGTGCCTTCCGCGTCGCATACGATGGCCGCCCGTATCACGGGTTCCAGCGACAGCCTGACGTTCCAACCGTGGAAGACACTCTTCTCGACGCCTGCCGCACCCTCGGAATCTGCGATGCCGACGAGGTTCCAGTCGGCTACGCCGCCTCGGGCCGGACCGACGCGGGCGTCTCGGCGCTGGCTCAGACGGTCGCCTTCGAGTGCCCCGAGTGGTGTACGCCGCGGGCGCTGAACGCCGAACTCCCCGGAACGATTCGGGCGTGGGCGTCGGCCGATGTTCCCGACGACTTCCACGCCAGACACCATCCCTCCCGCCGGGAGTACGTCTACGACCTGCACGCCCCGAGCGAAGCCGTCGACGACGACCTCGCAGCAACCGTGTTCGACGAACTCTGCGGCGAGCACGACTTTCACAACCTCACGCCCGACGAGGTTGGAACCGTGCGGACACTCGACGGCGAGGTGTGGCGCGACGGCGACTTCCTCCTGTTCCGTATCGAAGCCGGTGGGTTCGCCCGCGAACTCGTCCGGCGCGTCGTCTCGCTCGTTCGAGCCATCGCGACGGGTGCCGCACCGAGAGAAAAGCTCGACCGCGTGTTCAGTTCCGAGCACCTACAGGGACCAGACGGCGTCCCGCCAGCACCGCCGACACCCCTCGTCCTCACGGCCGTCGACTACCCCGGCGTCGAGTTCGCGGTCGACACCGACGCGGCCGAGAGCGCAGTACAGGCGTTCGGCGAACGGGCGCTTGCCGACCGCATCGGGTGGCGCGTCGGAACGCGAATTCGTGACGGAATTTCGGAGCAATAGGCAGTTTGTAGCCCGGTCAATAGCACTCCCGAGTGGTTCGTGGACCTCATAGCAAGGCTATCTTCACTCCGGGGCGAGTGTCTCCACATGTGCTACGACGCTGTCATCTTTGACAACGACGGCGTACTGACCCGCCCGACCTTGCTGGAGGTCGAGCGCGAAGCGGTCCGACGGGCGTTCTCGGAGTTCGACGTCGACCCGACGACCGAAGCCGTCGATGGCGTCATCCACGGCGGACTCACGCGCTTGCGCCGCATCTGTCGCATCCACGACGTTCCCACCGACGAGTTTTGGACCAGCCACGAAGCCCACGCCGCGGCGGTGCAGCGCGACTGTCTGGAGAACGGCACGAAACCACTGTACAGTGACGTGCAGGCGCTCGACGACCTCGACCATCCACTCGCGGTCGTGAGCAACAACCAACACGAGACTATCGAACACATCCTCGACGTGTTCGACCTCACAGACCGATTCGAGGTGGCCTTCGGCCGTGAACCGACCGTCGAAGGAGCACGCGTGAAGAAGCCAGACCCCCACTACATCCAGCGCGCAATGGCCGAGTTAGGCGTCGAAAGCGCGCTCTACGTCGGCGACAGCAACGTGGACGTTGTCGCCGCCACCCGCGCCGGTATCGACTCGGCGTTCATCCGCCGCCCGCACCGTGACGGCTACAAACTCGCCGCCGACCCGACCTACGAACTCGACTCGCTGGACGAGTTGCCAGCGGTCTGTTGACCCGAATCGCCCCGCGGTTCCAACCGAACGCCGAGTAGTGTAAACGTAGCACTCGAGTGTCATTTTATGGGTGTTCCCGTCGTATCGTCGCGCATGGGAGAACTGGAGACTGAGGAGTTGATGAGTCGCGCAGAGATTGCAAACTACCTTCGGGAGTTCGCCGACCAACTCGACGGTGACGGGGACGTGTCGCTCGAACTCGACGGCCGAGGCGTGACGATGTCACCAGCCGAGCCGATTACGTTCAAGCTCGAAGGCGAATCGGACTGGTCGCAGGGCGACACCGAGGCCAAACAGAGCATCGAGTTCGAACTCGTGTGGTGGCGGGCGGCGACGACCGCCGAAGAAGGAGCGCTGAACGTCAAGAACGAGAGCGAGAGCGAAGAGTAGACCGGAAGTCACACGGTGTGATTCCGGAAGAGACAAGCCCAAATGGAATGACATTTTTTCATGGACGAGTCGACAGCGTGGAACGCAACTCTCCACATCGTGTTCGGGATTTTTCTGCTCAGTTTCGGAGGAGTCATCGGGTACGTTCTCAGCATTGGGGAAGGACTCTATGGCGTCGTGTTCGCCCTTTTCGTATTGGTGCCAGCGCTCGTCTTCGGTATTCACCGAATCGTCGTCGGTGTCGGGATTGTCATCGCAGCGTCGACGGCAAATGCGCTCGAACACGCAACCCCGACAGGCGTTGCCGGGTCGGAGCAAGATACCGGCAGTGGCGGGCCCAGCGCCGCCGACGATTGGTCACGCCCCACTGAGGATTAGTCCCAGCCAGTCGGCCAGATACCCGCCGCTTTCATCCCGACCTCGAAGTCTGCTTGCCGGAAGGCTGCGGCGAGGTCGTCGTCGTCGAGACGCGAGACAGCGCCAGCGGCGGCGTCGGACGCGAGTTCTCGGACGACCAGCGCGGTGAGCATCGCGTGCTCGCGGATGTTTCTCTCATCGACCTTGTCGCGGGTGTCGGCGTGGGTGTGGCCCCATCCCCGCCCGCGTTCGCCGCTGTCGCTGTGGAGTTGAACCGATGGGACGCCAGCCCGGACGAAGGGCCACTGGTCGCTGAACGGGTGTGGTTCCTCCTCGACGCGAATCGGGTGATTCGACTCGTCGGCGACGCGGGACACCACGGTTGCTGTCGATTCGGAGGCGTGAGTCATCGCCACAAGGTCACGGAATCGGCCCGCGCCGTCGACGTTGACGACCGCAGCGACGCTATCGAGGTCGAGGCGGTCGACGAGGTGTTCTGCGCCGGTCAATCCGAGTTCCTCCGCGCCGACGCCGACGACGCGAACGCCGAGCGGGAGGTCCATCGCCGCGAGGATTCTGGCGGCGGTGACGACAGTTGCGATGCCACAGCCATTGTCGAGCGCGCCCTCGGCGATATCGTGGGCGTCGTAATGGGCGCAGACGACGAGTTCGCGGTCGGTGTCGGGGCCGACGCGACCCTCGACGTTTCGGCTCTCGCCGGGCGTCGTCTCCGCGTCGATTGTGAGGCGGGCTTCACCGCCGCGTTCAGCGTAGTCGCGCAGCCAGTCACCGGTTTCCTTGCTCACCCCCGCAGCAGGGGCTGGTGCTTCCTCGTCGTACCGGAGCGCGCCGGTCGGCGGGAGTTGTCCGGGAACGTGGTTGACGAAGAGAAAGCCGACGGCACCGGCGTCGAGCGCGTAGCCGAACTTCTCCATCCGGTGGACGAATCGGCCGCCTGCGGGCGTCGTCGTGCTCGCCACGGCGAGTGCGCCATCGACGTCTTTCTCGTCAATTTCGTCCGGCGTCCCGTAGCCAACGTTCACGAGTGGTCCCGACACGTCTGCGGATGGCGCGTACGGGAGAGCAACAGCCTCGAACGAGCGGGAATCGGGGGCGGCCACAGTGAGTGTCGTCTTCCCGCGCGTCCAACACGCCATCTCGAAGGGGTCGTACTCCACGTCGCGGACACCGGCGTCTTCGAACGCCTCGGCGACGAGTTCGCCAGCGCGTCTGTCGCCGTCGGTCCCGGCCATTCGGTCGCCGAGCGCAGTCAGTCGCGAGAGAAACTCCCACGGTCGGTCGTCGGTCCACGTGCGAGCGAACACGTCGCGGGCCGCAGGGGAGATATCGTCCATGGACCATCCACTCGGCGTCGTCTCAAGTGACTTGCGCCGGTGCGTCTGAAACTCCAATAAAAGTGTTGCCCACAACCAATAACTAATTTGACGTGGTATCGGCGATTGCCATGCCAAAGTGTCAAAACTGCGAATCTTTTGTGACAGAAGGCTATGTCCGGGTGTTCGCACCCGCCGGCATGGAGAATCCACGAGTCTGCCCGCACTGCGAGGATATGGTACGCGACGGGGCACAGGTACGACAGGCGCGCGCGACGCGTCACTGAGGTCGATACCGCTCCCGGTTTCTCTCCGCCGCCGGCCGATTGACAAGGCTTACCAGCCGAGGGTGCGACCGACCCGATATGAGTTCGGTTCCCGAGCGGAGCGACATCGACGAGGAGTACAAGTGGGACCTCGACAGCATCTACACCACCGACGAGGAGTGGGAAGCAGCCTACGAGGAGGTCGCCGAGCGCATTCCCGAATTGGCGGCGTACGAAGGACAGGTTACCGACGACCCCGAGACGCTACTCGACCTCCTCGAGACGATGGAGTCGGTGCTCCGCGAGGTGTCGATGGTCGTCTCCTACGCGAACCTCCGCAGCAGTGAGGACACCCGAAATCAGGAGTATCAGGCGCAGTCAGCCCGCGCGCAGGCACTCGCGTCGAAGGCGCGAAGCGCCGTCAGCTACCTCGACCCCGAACTGCAGGAACTCGACTGGGACGACATCGAGGCGTTCATGGCCGAGGAACCGGCGCTGGAAGCCTACGAGCACTACTTCCACGACGTGCTGCGGGCGAAAGAACACACTCGCTCCGCCGAGGTCGAGGAAGTGCTCGCCGACCTCTCGGAAGTCACCGGCTCGCCGAGCGACATCTACTCGATGCTCGCCAACGCCGACATGGAGTTCCCGACGGTCGAAAAGCCGGACGGCGAATCTGTCGAAATCACGCAGGGCAACTTCACGAAACTCCAAAAGCACCCGAACCGCGAGTTCCGCAAAACCGTCCACGAGGATTTCTACGACCGCTGGGCGGACGTTCGAAATTCGGTCGGGGCGTCGCTCAAAAACAGCGTCAAGAAGGACGTGAAGACGGCGCGTATCCGCAACTACGAGACCGCTCGTGAGGCCGCACTCGACGGCCCCAACGTCCCGGTCGAAGTGTACGACAACCTCCTCGAAACCGTCCGCGACAACCTCGACCACCTGCAGCGCCACGCCGACCTAAAGCGGCAGGCCATCGGTGCCGACCAGTTGCAGATGTGGGACCTCTACGTCTCGTTGACCGGCGACCACGGCCCCGAGATTCCGTACGAGCAGGCGAAAGAGTACATCATCGAGGCTGTCGAACCGCTCGGCGAGGAGTATCAGTCGCGGATGGCCGAAGGCCTCGAAGACCGCTGGGTCGACGTGTACGAAAACCGCGGTAAGCGCGCCGGGGCGTTCTCCGCCGGCACCTACGACACCCAGCCGTTCATCATGATGAACTACCAGGACGACGCGGCGTCGATGTTCACGCTCGCGCACGAACTGGGTCACTCGATGCACTCGGAACTCGCACAGGAGGCCCAGCCGTGGCACGACGCCGACTACGAAATCTTCGTCGCAGAAGTCGCCTCCACGGTCAACGAGACGCTGCTGACCGAGTATCTCTTGGAGAACGTCGACGACGACGAACTTCGGATGCACGTCCTCGACGAATACCTCGAACGCTTCCGTTCGACGCTGTTCCGCCAGACGATGTTCGCGGACTTCGAACTTCAGATTCACGAGATTGCTGAAGAAGACGGCGCGCTCACGCCCGACCGATTCGACGAACTCTACGGCGAGGTCAAATCGACGTACTACGCCAACGCCGAGACGGACGACCACATCGCCCGCGAGTGGATGCGGATTCCGCACTTCTACTACAACTACTACGTCTACCAGTACGCGACTGGTATCTCTGCGGCCGCCGCAATCGTCGAACGAATCCGCGAAGAAGGAGAGTCCGCCGCGGCCGACTACCGCGACGCGCTCGCACTCGGCGGCAGCGAGTACCCCATCGACGTGCTGCAGACCGCCGGCGTCGATATGACCTCGCCCGAACCCATCGAAGACGCGATGGGCGTCTACGAGTCGTTCCTCGACGAAGCGGCGACGCTTCTGGACTTCGAGTAACGCCTCTCAGCCGAGGTGGACGACGTTCGCACGACCAGATGCGCTGTCGATGTGGACGTTGTACTCGCCGTCGTCGTCGCTCGCGGGGACGACCCACGTCGTCGACTGCTGAGACGGTGCGTCGACAACTGCGCCGTCGTGGCCGGTGAGTTCGAGTTTTTCCCGCGCGATTCGCTGTGCTTCGAGCGGTGAGTTCACCGACTGTTCGCCGTGCCCGAGTCGGAGCGTCATCACCGGGACAGACACCTTCCGACCGACGCGCTCTGCGACGCTTCCGTTGAGAAGCCGGTTGACACCTTCACGACCGTGTGTGCCCATCACGACGAGGTCAGCGCGCAGCGTGTCGGTGTACTCAGCGATAGTCTCGGCTGGGTCACCTTCCGCGACGGTCGTCTCGACCGGGATTCCGTGTTCGTCGGCGCGTTCGCGCGCCTCGTCGAGTGCGTGTCGCCCTCGGTCAGTGCCGACATCCTCTTCGTCGCCCGCTTTCTCAGCGGTGTTTTCGACGTAGAGTGCGTGAATCTCTGCGTCGGCTAACTTGGCGAGGCTGAGTGCGTGACTCACCGCACGGGCCGCTACTGAACTGCCATCGACTGGGACGAGAATGCGAGTGTACATTGTTGTCCTCCAGTCGAGATGTACGTCGAGTGGTCCGTAATAGCCGACTTCCGTTCCTATCTTTCGAGAATGGGAGTGCTGCCTAGCCACCGTGTGAACTGACGGCGACGAGAACGACAGAGACCATCACTACCAGAACTGTCGGAGTTCGGGAGGTGTCGAAGTTGCTACCCAGACGACACCGTCGAGTGGACTATCAGAAAGTGGGGAGTGGTGTCATATTCAAACAAAGACACCCACGACAGAATGAGCCAATTGGCAGACATTTTTGATTCACAACGCATCTATCCCAAATATTGAGGGCAGCAATATTGTGCTAAATACACACATCTAGCCAGAATGCTTGTGTATCAGAACGTTCTATCAGTAGACAGTTGGGGGAGACCATGAGCACCGAAATCAAGCCGAACGACCTTCAGTTGCTATTGGATGAAGACACAGACGTAGATGAGGTGGTCCTCGGGTTCAAGAAGAATGGGACGTTCCACGAACTCGTCACCATCGAACCGCCCCTCGACGTGTGCATCCGCCAGCACTGACGACGTCAATTCGCCATCACGGATTCGCCGCGAGGTACGTCACCGCGAGTTCGTGTAGCGCCGGGTGAGGAATCGCGTGCGGACGTGCTTGTTGCACGCGTGCGAGTGCATCGCTGAACCGAGTGTCTGATTCTGCCGCGAGTGCCGTCGCGAGGAGCGTACTGCTCCGCGAGATACCCGCCGTACAGTGAACTAACACACTCCCCGATTCGCGTCGGAGTCGACGAACAGTCTCGACGGCGCTCTCGAAGTCCTGCCAGTCGTTACCCGGCCCATCGACGAGCGGTCGGTGGTGCGTCGTCGCCGAATACGAGTTCTCCGTGGCCGACACCACGAAGTCGAAAGCGTGGTCGTGTGCCTCGGGGTCTGCGGCGTGTTTGTTGCCGAGAAAGAGGGCTTCGTCGCCGATGCGGCGGACGACGGGGTGTGGTTCGACGTAGCCGAACGGGCGGACGTGGAGGTCGCTTTCGGAGCTACCACCACTCGGGGGATTGGTCGGCATCGTGGACACTACCAGATTGGTGGCATCGGTATTACGTTTTAGATGTGGCTCGGTGTCAGTCGTGGGTGGAAACCCGGGCTGGGAGGGACTTGAACCTCACTCGCTCGCTTCGCTCGCTCCCTGGTTCAAGTCCCTCAGAGCCGTTTCACTCCTCACGTTGTTCGTCGTAGAAGCGGGCTGGGAGGGACTTGAACCCCCGACCGTCTGGTTAAAAGCCAGACGCTCTGCCTAACTGAGCTACCAGCCCTCGAACGCTCCTTAAGTGGGGATGCTGATAAGCGTTTATTTTCGTACCCAATCTGCTTTGTACCCCGTTGCCGTGTATCGACCATGGACCTTCGGGACTTTGTCGACACGCTCCTTCGGTTCGAAAGCGTCGAACGAGCCGAGGAGCCTGCACAGACGTGGGTCAAAAACCGTCTCGGCGAATTCGGGTTCGACACCTACGAGTGGACTGCCGACCCGCAGCAACTCGCCGAGCACCCGTCGTTTCCCGACGACCCGGTCGATATCGCCACGCGCGGTCGCCCGAGCGTCGCCGGTGTGTTCGAATTCGGCGACCCCGAGGCCGGACCGACACTCGTCCTGAACGGCCACGTCGACGTCGTCCCGGCGGACGCCGAGTTGTGGACGCACGACCCCTTCTTACCCCGGTGGGACGACGACGCCGGGACAGTCACCGCCCGTGGGGCGGCCGACATGAAGTCCGGTCTCGCCACGTGTGTCTTCGCGGCGCTCGACGTTCGCGACGCAGTCGAATCTGGCGACCTCGACCTCGACGGTCGACTCGTCGTCGAAAGCGTCGTCGGCGAAGAAGAAGGTGGTATCGGCGCGGCGGCGGCCGCGCTGGACAATCCCTATCCGTTCGAGCGGGATGCGGCGCTCGTCGCGGAGCCGACGCGACTGCAACCCATTCTCGCCACCGAGGGGTCGGTGATGAAGCGCCTGCGACTCACCGGCCGGAGCGCCCACGCGGCGTCGCGATGGCGCGGTGTGGACGTGCTGCCGAAGTTCGAGGCGATTCGACAGACGTTCTTCGAACTCGAATCGGAGCGATGTGAGACGGTGACGCATCCGCTGTACGACCATCCGATTCCGTGGCCCGTCTGCGTCGGGCGCGTCGAAGCCGGGTCGTGGGCATCGACCGTCGCCGGGACGCTGACCGCCGAGTGGCGGCTGGGGGTTGCACCCGGCGAGAGCGTCGCCGAAGTCGAACAACTGTTCGAAGAACGATTGGCCGAGGTCGTCGCGGACGACGAGTGGCTGTCCGAACACCCGCCGACGTTCGAGCGGTTTTCTATCCAGTTCGAAGCCGCCGAAGTGAGTCCGGACGAACCCGTCGTCGAAGCGGTCCAAAGCGCGCTTCGGGCGGTCGACCTCGACGACGACCCGGCTGGCGCGACCTATGGCGCGGACTCACGGCACTACGTCCACGCAGGAATTCCGACGGTGCTGTTCGGGCCGGGCGATATCGACCAGGCCCACTTCCCGGACGAGACGATTGCGTGGGACGAAGTCGAGACTGCTCGTGGCGTGATTGGAGACGCTGCGCGGCGCTTCCTTCAGTCGAAGTAGTCGTCGAGCGCGTCGGTGACGATAGTTCCGGGGTCAACGTCGTCCAGTGAGGCTTGGCGGCGAAGTTCGAGGTACACCGCCGGCGGGAGCGATACCTCGAGCGTCCCGAGGTCGACACCGTGGGCCTCCAGCACCTCCGTCGCCGACTGGCCGTTGTTGATTTCACTGGCGAGTCGTCGGACCTCTCGGACGGTCAATCCCGCGTCGAGCGTCGCCCACGCGAGGTGGAGTCGCGCGTCGCCCGAGACGCGGGCGATGTGCTTCGCGGCGGTCGGTGCAATCCGGCCGCGCGCGACGTGGCGACGGACCGACTGCGGCAGGTCGTGGACGCGCGCCCACTTTCGGATGAACGAGACCGAAACGTCACCACCGGCGCGTTCTGCGGCGCGTTTGTACGAGCCGACACCGCGAACGAGGGCGGCACAGGCGGCCGCCCCGCGAAGCATCAACACGTGGTCGTCGCCCGCCGAAGACTCGGCAAACGACCGAACCGTTCGAGCGGCCTCTGCGACGCTCTCGGGGTCGTCAGGGTCGAAGCCAACCGCCTCGGAGGCCCGTTCGCCCGTCACGGCGGGGTCGCCACGGACGACGGGGGCACCGACCGGTTCGGCACGGTCAGCCCGGACTCGGTGCGTCCCGCGGCGTTCGTCGTTCGTCATCTACAAACAGGTTTTGCGCTCTCGGATAAAAACATCACCCCGACTGGCGAGATTCGCGCGAGAGCGGCTATTCGTCTCTGGATTCCGAAAGATGCGACCAGATTTCCGTACATCCAGCGCCGTCTTCGAGGTCTTTGAGGTGGGCGGCCGGGTCGATGTCTTCGTCTTCGTCGTGAAGTTCCTGTTCCGCGTCGACGTCTGAGTCTGTTTCTGGTTCTAATTCGGCGTTTGTCATTCGTCGTCCTCCGTTGGTTCGAACAGTTCGGGGGCCGCGTCGGCGGAGGCGTGTTGTCGGGCAGCGCTGGGGCGGTCACTCATCATCCCTCCGTAACGAGGGCACACCCATAAGCCAATCCGCACCTGTAACGTGTACCCGTACTCCCGGGTACCGGAACCGCTTGCCACTATCTCATACGGCCGAAATCAGGCAAAACCACCCGACACCGACGGAGAACCGACAGCTATCGTCGTCGTGTTCCGAAGCGTGGATTGCGGCCGTCGTCTGGCATAGGTACCTGCGTTCCCAAAGCTGGTGTATGAGTGTTTCTCTGCGCGTGCTCGACGATGGCGCGTGGGTCTCGGTAAACGACAGTCGGCAAGTGAGTGTGAGCGAACTCTGGCGTCTCGACGCCCCGGAGTTCTGCTCGTGTACGGTTCCCGACTTCGTCGTCGAGAACTTCCAGTCAGTCGGCGTCGACGGCCGAACCATCACGGCCAACGTCTACGGCCAGTGCATCCAGTGCGGCGAGACCGGCGTCCCCGGCTGGATTCCAGTTGGCCGACTCAAGAACGGCGAATACGTCGATTTAGACCGCGAGAACGTCGTTCTCCCGGCTCACGACGGCCACGAGAACTAGGCTGCAATTGTTGCCGCTTTTAGGCAGCACCGGGAAGGGTTGACGGTACGCTCGGGGCCTTACGTGGGGGAACACATGGGTACTCGTACGAATGCCCACGGACGTCGAGCGCTGGAAATCAGAGGTTTACGGTAACGAGATACGAGAGCATCTGTTCGAGTTCGCAGAAGAAGGCTGGGACTCCATCCCGGAAGACGAACGGGATGCGTGGTTCGAGCGCTTCAAATGGTGGGGACTGTACCACCAGCGGAGCGGTCAGGAGTCGTACTTCATGCTCCGCATCGGGACGCCGAACGGCCGTCTCGACCCCGGCCAACTCCGCGTCGTCGGCGAAGTCGCAAAGGAGTACGCGACCGGCCCGGGGACGAACCCCATCTTCGGTGACGCCTACGCCGACATCACGACCCGACAGGCCATCCAGCTGCACTGGATAAAACTCGAAGACGTCCCGGACCTCTTCGAGAAACTCGAAGCGAACGGGCTGACCGCCCAGCAGGCGTGTGGTGACTCCTGGCGGAACATCGTCGGCAACCCGATGGCTGGCAACGACGCCGAAGAGATAATCGACGCGTGGCCCGTCATCAAGGAACTCAACGAGACGTTCAAAGGAGACGACGACCACTCGAACCTCCCGCGGAAGTGGAAGGTCTCTGTGGCGGGGTCGGCCGACGGCTCCGGTCAGGGAGACATCAACGACCTCGCTCTCGAACCGGCGTACAAGGAAATCGATGGCGAGCGCACGGTCGGCTTCAACGTCCGCGTCGGCGGCGGCCTCGCCCGCAACGAGCCGCGACACGCCCGCGACATCGACGTGTGGGTCGCACCCGAAGACGCCGCGGCGGTCTCTGGCGGTCTGTCGGCGCTCTTCCGCGACCACGGCGACCGCGAGAATCGGTACAACGCCCGCATCAAGTTCCTCGTCGACGAGTGGGGAACCGAGAAGGTCCGCGAAGTCCTCCAAGAGGACTACGTGGACTTCGAACTGGAGACCGCGGGCGAAGACGTGCGCGACCAGTACACCTACAACGCCGGTGGCGACGGTCGCAACGACCTCGTCGGCATCCACAAGCAGAAAGACGGGAAGAACTTCGTCGGCCTGAACGTCCTCGTCGGCCGCATGGGCGCAGACGACGTGCTCGAACTCGCCGACCTTGCCGAGAAGTACGGCTCCGGCGCGGCCCGTCTAACCCAGCGTCAGAACATCATCATCCCGGACGTGCCGGACGAGGAGCTCGACGAGTTCCTCTCCGAGGACCTGCTGGACCACTACTCGCCGGACCCCTCGCCGTTCATGCGCGGCTCTGTCGCCTGTACGGGCACCGAGTTCTGTTCGCTCTCCATCGTGGAGACGAAGAACCGCCAGGTTCGCTTCGCGCGCTGGCTGAAGGAGAACGTCGAACTCCCGGAGGGTATCGACCAGTTCCACATCCACCTCTCGGGCTGCACGGCCTCGTGCGCCCAGCCCCAGATTGCGGATGTCAGTCTCCGCGGTATGAAGACCCGCAAAAACGGGGACCCGGTCGAAGCGCTCGACATCGGTCTCGGCGGCGGCCTCGGCGAAGAACCGCAGTTCGCCCGCTGGGTCACCCAGCGCGTCCCCGTGGACGAGGTTCCCGGCGCAATCAAGAACCTCCTCGCGTCCTTCGAGGAACTCCGCGAGGGCGACGAGACGTTCCGTGACTTCATCCAGCGTCACGACGACGACGAACTCGCGGACCTCGTCGAACCCGAAGAGACCAGCTACGAGGACCCGATGATGCACAACACGAAGCGCACGTGGTACCCGTACGCCGAAGAAGACAGCCTCGACGCCGGCCCTGCGCCGACCCACGCCGACGGCACGCCAATCACGAGCGACGACTGACGACGGCTCCGGGGCGTTCGTTTCGCTCGTTTCTGTACCCTGCCAGCTATCTACGACCACACCGAACTTCCATCCATGCCAGACCGAATCTTGAAGGTCAACGCCTACACGACCCTCGACCTCGTCGACGGGACGGCGAAGGGCCACGACTTCGAAGAGTCGGCGTTCGCGGTCCTCAACGTCACCTCACCGCGGAAGAACCCCGACGAAATCACGCTCGAACTCGAACTCGACGGAACACAACTGGAGTCGCTTCCCACGCACGCCGACCGCGTCACGCTCTCTCCCGAAGACGCCCGGAAAGTCGCTGCCGACCTCGAAAAACACGCCGACCGCGTCGAAGCGACGCAAGACGACTGACCGCGGCGGCCGGGTTTCGGCCGTAGGCTTCTCTAGGCGAGCCACGAGCCGAGAGCGTCTGCCACGCGAGCGCGAACCCCAACGAGGTGGCGGCGAGGGAAGAAGGTGAGATAACTCGGCCCACGGTAAACAAAACCATGGTACTCAGTAGACTGATTTCGCGCCATATTACACCAATCTGCCCACGAAGTAGTTGTTCGTACATCCACAGACGTAATCGGTAGACATATGGGTAACAGGCGAACAGTAATGAACGTGTTAGCGATGACGCCTCAACGCCGTCCACGCATCGCGCGTCGACCGCACACGACCTCCCGCGCTCACCCGGCAAATCGAACGCCGGTCACAGCGCGGGGGGTGGTGGCGTGAGCAGTCGTCGAACCTTCGTCCTCTTCGTCGCCGCGGCGGTGCTGTTCGGCACCTCGTTCGTCGGTATCAAGGCTGCACTCGGCCCGGTGCCGCCGGTGCTCTTCGCGGCCTTCCGCGTCGATGTCGCCGCCGTATCTCTCCTCGCGCTCGTCGCCGCCCGTGGCGGCTACTGGATACCACGGAACCGCGCCGACGTGCTCGGTATCGTCGCCAGCGCCGCGTTCGTCCTCGGCGCGAACAACGTGCTTCTCTTCCTCGGCCAGCAGCACGCGACGACCGGCGCGGCCGCGGTTATGTACAGTTTCGTCCCAGTCGCCTCCCCGGTGTTCGCCGTCTTACTCCTCGACGACGAGCGCGTAACTGCGTTCGACAGCGCCGGTATCGTGCTCGGACTGCTCGGTGTCGTCGTCATCGTCGGCCCCGGAAGCGTCCTCAGTGGCGGGGCGGGAAGCATCGGACAGGCGCTCGTCTTCGGCGCGGCGGTCTCGGTCGCGCTCGGGACGGTCCTCATGAAACGTGTCGGCCCGACTATCGGGACGATTCCGCTGACTGCGTGGGCGATGGCGCTCGCCGCAGTCGGCATCCACGCGGTGAGCCTCGGACTGGGCGAGTCGCCCGCGCAGGTTCCGTGGTCACCGACCATCGTCGCGGCCATCCTCTACGTCGGGATGCCCGCGACCGCCGCGGCCTATCCAGTGTATTTCGCGCTGCTTTCAGAAGCCGGTCCGGTCCGCGGCAACCTCGTCGCCTATGCGGTCCCGGTCGTCGCGACCCTCGCGGGATGGGCGTTCCTCGGTGAAACCATCTCGGCAGCGACGATACTCGGCTTCGGCGTGATTCTCACCGGCTTCCTCGTCGTCCAGCGCGAGTCGGTGTTGCGACTCGTCGGCTGGGAGACGGGGTCCGTCGTGGACGCCGAGTAGGGACTCACCCCTGTCCCGCGTAGTATCGCACGATTTGGTAGCCGAGGAAACAACAGAAGACGACGGGTATCCCGACGAACAACACCAGTGGTCCCGAGAACCCGCCGACGTTCGGAAGCGACAGGAAGAACAACACGCCGGGAACGAACACGAGCAGGAGAGCAAACGCAGTCGTAACCCTACGCATCCACGTTCACCTCCGCTTCACGGGCGACGCCCGCAACCTCGTCGACCGTCACGACAGATTCGAGGTCGGCGGGCCACCCCGCCCGGTCCCACGTTCGTGCGAGCGCGACGGCCCGCCGCACGTCGAGGAAGTCGTAAGACGACGGAAGCTGTTCGAGGGCGCGAAGGCGGCCCTTCAACCCCGACTGGGTCGCGTTTTGGATGCCAAGCCCGGGGCGGACGTTCACCTCGAAGACGACGGGCTCACCCGACTCGTCGAGCGTGATATCGACGCCGCAGTAGCCGAGGTTCGACACTGTCGCGGCCTCGGCGGCGGTGACGAGAACGGCGTTCCAGTTCGGAATCGTCACGTCCGAGATGTCAGCACCCGTATCGGGATGTGCATCGAGCGCGCGGTTTCGACTCTGCTGGAAGGCGTGGATGCTCCGCCCGTCAGCTATCGAGAGGCCGACACCGACAGCGCCTTTGTGTAGGTTGGCAGCACCGTCGGACTCACGAGTCGGCAATCGGGTCATCGACATGACCGGGATGCCGCGGAAGACGATTACCCGAACGTCGGGAACGCCGCCGCCGCAGAGCGTCTCGAAGAACGGTGCAGGAACGATTCGCTCTTCGAGAATCGCACTGTCACGAAGCTCTAACCCGGTGTACTGCCCCTGCACGATGCGGTGGGCGTGAGCGCTGAGGTCAGACTGTGACAGAGCCCCCATCGAGGTATCGAACGTGCCGTCGTCGTTCCGCCCCGAGACGACGACGATTCCTTCCCCACCCGATGCATCGCCCGGTTTGAGTACGAACTCGTCGCGTGCGTCCATTTCCTCGGAGAGTGCTTGGAGGTCACTCACGCGCGCTGCGACGGCGTAGGTCTCGGGTGCAGGGATTCCGAGACGGTGGAGTCGTTGCTTTATCGTCGCCTTTTCGACCTGCCCAGCGACGGCGGGCGGGTTGTACCGCGCGATGTATCGGTTTCGCTCGTTCATCGAGAGAACCTCGTCGACGCCGTGATACTCGACAGGGCGCTCATCTCCAAGTACCCGGTCTTTGAGGGTCGTTCCCCGAGCAATCAGCCCCGCGAGTGCGCCGCCGAAGTGGTCGCCGAACCGGACGTACTCCGTGAGTCGAAACCGGGAGTAGTACCCGACGAGGATGTTGACCCCGACGAGGACGCTCCACGCGGTTGGCGTCGTCATCAGATACGAGACGAGAGCCTCCGAGGACATCACCAGATACGCGAGGAAAATTGCACCGAGCGTCCAGGCGAGGCGCAGTGACGGGATAGGCCATCCCCGTTCGTCGACGTCGCGAGCGAAGCGGTCTGCGAACCAGACGGTAATTATCGTGGGGAAGAACACCGACGTCGCCGAAAAGTAGGGGTTCAACTCTGGAAGAGCACTGAGGACGCGAAAGAGCGCGAGCGAAAAGCCGATGACGACGAGTTGGGTCGCGAGTCGGGGTGCCGAGCCAAGGCGGAGTGGAGAGACGACGAACGCCGTGGCCAGAGAGATGATAAAGACGTTCAGAAAGACGAGCACGCCCCAGGACGGCCCCGCGAGAACTAAGACGAACGCGATACTCGCAGGGGCGAACAACCCGTACGACCGCGCACCGATAGTGTTTCGAAAGAAGGCGACAGCGAGACCGGCGATAGCTATCTGAAAGAAGAGGCGGTACGGCTCGAACGCCGCCGCGAGGTTAGGGACCTGTCGCTGCACGAGCGCGCCGGCAAGAAAGAGTGCGAGAATCAAACCAACGATAGGATAGACGACGAGAAATCGCTCGAGTACGTCGTCAAGCGCGGCAGCGAGTCGCGAATCGGTCACAATGTAAGATAGTAGCGAAACGCGTAATGTTTTTTCCCTAACTAGTTTCAGGCCACGACACGTCGCCGGACCGTCGCCACGACACCGAGGAGTACCTGCTTTTTCAGCAGTGCGAAGCCGGCGAAGATAGAGACGAAGCCGACGAGTGCGGTCGCGTCGATAGCGTGGCCGAGGAGCACCCAACTCATGACCGCGGCGACGACGGGTTCGAGGTAGCCGATGAGGTTGAGTTCCGTCGGGCCGACGCGGTCGAGGAGTTCGAAGTAGATGAGGAACGCGACCGCGCCGGAGACCAGTGTCAGATAGAGGAACGAGGCGATTCCGACAGGTGCCCACTCGATTGCCGCGAGCGACTCGCCGCGGACGAGACCGGCGACGTGGAGGATAACGCCGCCGACGAACATCGTCCACGCCTGCATCGACTGAACCGGGAGGTCGGTACGGAGTGGCCGAGTCAACACTGCCCCGAGAGAGAAGGCGACTGCACCGAGGAAGACGAGGAGAATACCGTAGCTCTGTGCGGAGTCGAAGCCACCTGCACCGGGGTCGGCGACGAGGACGACACCGACGAATCCGGCGACGAGACCGAGCATTCCGGTCTTTCCGAGTGACTCAGTCGAGAGGATACTGCTCGCGAAGACCGCAGTCAGAATCGGCGAGAGACTGATGATAATCGCGGCGATTGCGCCCGGGATGTAGTGTTCACCGAGGTAGAGCAGGCCGTGATACGCGGCGATGATGAACACCGCGCCGATGGCGGTCGCGAGGAGTTCGTCCCGCGTCTTCGGCCGCCAGCGGTCGGTCGAGTAGACGGCGTACGCCAGCATCACGAGTCCGGCCAGTTCGTAGCGGATGGCCGCGAAGGTCAGCGTCGGGAAGTAATCGAGGCCAACCTCGATAGCGACGAACGACGTCCCCCACATCACCGCGAGCGCGGCGAACAGCACGGGCGTCGATGGTATGTTTCTCCAAGTAGTTCGCGTCATAGTCGAATCTGCCTCAATGATTTTCCCCACTCTTGTTAAACTCTTCTACAAAGAAAACGTTATAGATTGTATTTTTCATTCAGAATATCTTCTGAGTTCGTTGTAGATATGAGAATGTAGCCCATGGTCGAATTGTATCAGAGTTCAGGCGAATCGAGAGGACAGCGTAAGGACTTACATCGCCGCACGACACGCTTTTACGCATGGACGAACGCGACGTGCGCCTGCTCAAGGCCATCGCGGACCTCGGAACGGGAAGCCCGGAACGACTCCACGAGGAGACGGGCATCCCGGTGTCGACCATCCACTATCGACTGAACAACCTGAAAGACGACGGCGTCATCGAGAACGACCTCTACGACATCAATCTCGAAGCGTTCGGCCTCGGCGTCACCGTCGTCATCGAAGTGTTGGCCGACTACACGGGCCCGTACGAAGAAGTGGGGAATCAACTACTGGACATCGAAGGCGTCACACAACTGTACTTCACGATGGGCGAGACGGACTTCATCGTCGTCGCCCACCTCGCGAACTCCGACCGAGTGGAACGCCTCATCAGCGACTTCGAGGCCATTCCAGAGGTCGAACAGACGAACTCGACGTTCGTCATCGCGACGATGCGCGACAGTCACCGAGCGCTCCAGAGCTACTCGCTCGACACGCTGCTCGACGAGTTGGGCATCGAAGACTGAAGTCCAGTTCAGCGACGACCACCGTCTCGATTGCCGGCCCGTGGCGAAACCGAGGTGCGGGGACCCGTGGGAGACTCACTCGGGAGTCGCAACCGGGAGTTCGATGATGACGACGGTTCCAGTCGGGTCGTTGTCCTCGATGTGAATCTCCCCGCCGTACGAGTCGACCAGTTTGTAGACGAGATAGAGTCCCAGTCCGGTTCCCGAACTGTCCAGTCCCTTCTCGCCCTTTCCGAAGACGATATCCTTTCTGTTATCCGGGATTCCCGGCCCGTTATCGGCGATTTCGATGGTTGCCACGTCGTCGTCGGCCGTCGCTGAGACCGTGACAATCGTTTCTTCGCCCGTGTGCTGGACGGCGTTGTTGAGGACGTTTCCGAACGCCGATGCGAGAAGCGGGTTCGCCCGAGCGGCGACCTCGGGAATCTCTCCGTCAACTTCGAAGGTCGCCTGCGGGAACGCGTGGCGAATCGACGCGAGTTCGCGGTCGAGCGTCTCGGCCAGTCTCACGGGGTGTGTCTCCACGACGCCACCGCTCATCGTCTCGATGAGGTCGCGTGCAACCTCGGTGATTTCTATCGTGTGCCGACCGGTCGAGAGAATACGCTGGAGAATGTCGTTTCCAGATTCGTCGACGTGGTCGGAGAGCAACTCAGCCCACCCCACGATGACGGTCATGTCGTTTCGGATGTCGTGGCGGACGATTCGGTTCAACGCCTCCAACTCCGCGTTCGTCTGCTCTAACTCCTGTTCTCGATTCCGTCGAGTCGTGACGTCCTGAATCGTCCCACGGAGGGCGGCGACGCGACCATTACGGATTACCGGTTCGCCACGCGTTCGGACCCATATCTCGGACCCCTTGGCCGTGACCATCTGGAACTCCTCTTCCCACGGGACGCCGTCGTCACGGCACTGTTCGACGGCGGTTCGGACGCGCTCTCTGTCGTCGGGGGTGTAGAATTCGAGTGCGGATTCCAGCGACGGGTCGTAGTCGAGCGGCACCTCGTGGATGCGTTTCGTCTGCTCGGTCCACGCCAACGTGTTCGTTTCGAGGTCGAGTTCCCACCCACCGACTTTCGAGATTCGCTGTGTTCGTTCGAGGAAGTCCCGACTGCGTTCGAGTTCTCGCTCCCGTTTTTTCTGTTCGGTCAGGTCTTGGAAGACGACGACGTAGCGTTCGTCCGGGAGGGCTGTGATGGACAGCCGAACTGGAATCGTATCGCCCGGAAGCTGTTTGAGTTGCACCTCACCTTGCCACTTCCCCGTCTCGTCGAGTTCTGGCTGGACCAACTCACGAATGCGAGTCACCTCCCAATCGTCGTACAGTTCTGTCCACGAAAGGCCGACGAGCGTCTCGGCATCTGGGTAGCCAAAGATACGCGCAGCGGCCTCGTTGGCGTATTTGTGGACGCTGTCTTCGGTAATCGTGACACCGGCATCGACCGAATCGACCGCGTGCTTGAGCGATTCGAGTTCGCGCTCGCGCCGTTGTTCTTCGGTCACGTCTTCGACCGTCGAGATGAGACGGCGACGCCCCGAAAGCTCCGCCACAGTGAGACTCACCCGAATCCAGGTGACTTCCCCGCCAGCACTCTCGATAGGCCACAGGAAGACGTTATTCCCCGTCTGGATGGCTCGGTTGACCTCGTCTCGCGCTCGCTCGGCCGTGTAGTCGGGGATGTCGGCGGTGATGTCTATCGGGAACGTGTTGAGAAGCGATTCGGGGTCGGCCCCGAGGAGGTCGGCGTACTGTTGGTTGATATCGACTAATTCGAGGGTTTCGAGGTCACGAACCGCAAGCCCAACGTTGACGGCCTCGAACAGCGCCCGATGGTTCAGTGAGCCGACGCTGTTTCGGGCGGCGTCGTAGACGACCCGACCGAGGTTTTCGATGTCGTTATCGGACGGGTCCCGCCGCTCGTACGAGACGACAGGAACGCCCTCGACTTGGACCGCCGACGAGAGTGAGTCACCGTTCCCGTTCGTCATCCGAGTCGAGACGACGACACAGTCGACGCGCGACGTTTCGAGGGCATCCCACACCGACTCGGTGTCGCCAGCTTCGGAGGTGTTGACTGCAACGTCCTCGTCCCCCACCACCCTGGGTAGTGCCTCCGCGAGACGCTCGCGAAGTGACTCGTCCTCATCCGCAACGAGAACGTTCAGTCGTTCAGTCATACATGAATATCGACGTGTAGGCTAAAGTATGAACCGGCGTCTGTCACTCCGTGAAACCGGCGAGAGCAGACACAGCGGGCGATAGCTAGCCACCGAATACTTCGGCATCGAAACTGTCCGTTGGCCCCAGCCTTGGATTCAAAATACAACCCCGGTATCGACCCGCACACACTGAACGAAAATCGACGTAAGGTGAGAGAGCGTATTAGGCAGTAGACGTCGGCGCGAAACCGGCGCAGGAGCTACACATGACAACAACACGAACGAGCACAACACGACTCGTCGGTATCGTCCCCCTCGCACTCGCTGCGCTGTTTGTCCTCCCCGCGCTTCTCGGCCTAACCGGTCTGTTCGGCCGAGGGCCGATGGGTTGGGGCGGCGCGTGGATGCACGATACGTGGATGCACGGTAGTGGTAGCATGGCGACTCCGTGGTGGATGTGGGGCATGGGCCTCGTCGGCCAGGTACTCGTCCTCGCGCTCCTCGTCGGCGGGGGCGTACTCGTCTATCGTGCCATCCAGAGCGACGATGACGGCGACGACGCCCTCAACGAACTCCGTCGAGCCTACGCCCGCGGCGACATCGACGACGAGGAGTTCGACCGCCGCCGGGAGCGACTCGAAGCGAGTGACCGTCGGTCCTAAGTGGACGCAAACGCCTACCGTCTGGGCAGACCCGGCGGAATCACGCGAGCGTCAGCGAGCGTGACGACGTCGAGGAGTGAGCGAAGCGGACGGACCCGACGGGAGCGCGCACACGTGAGGACACAGGCGACTCGACTTCGCCCGAATGCGACTCGAAACCGCTGGTGTCTATCCATCGCGTAAACCGGTTTCTGATGTCCTCCCAGTCGTCGTTCGACTTCGGCGATTCGTCGCCTGTCGCCATCCGTACCGTGTGGTTGGAATTGAGATACGTGTACGACATGATACTCGGGTACTCCTCGATAGACGTCTCGTAGGTGTCTACGCCCGGGCCGTCGTGGCCGTGGACGCCCAGCAAGTGTCCAATCTCGTGGACGTAGAGGCGGTCGGACTGTTCTCGTCCGTCCATGGCGATGCGACCGTAGTTGGCAGAGGCGCGGACGCGACGTTCACCGATGGAGACCGATTCTGTGAGGAAGATGTACAGATAGCCGCGATTCTGGCGGTCGAAGTCGGCGATGACGGTCTCGTGGTTGTGGACGTTCGCCGCCGAAAGCGTCGTGAGGTTCGTCTCGTCGACGACGAAGTGGACCTCGAACCCGGTCGTTCCATCAGGGTTCTCGACCGGAGCGCTCGCGAAGAACTCGGCAGTCCGAGTAAGCGCTGTTCGATTGACGGTGACGGTGTGGTAGGCATCGACCTCGAAGTAGAGGTCCTTCCGAAGTGGGTCTGCCCCGGGGAGGATTCGGGGCGAGGCGTACACCTCGACGCCGTCGCTGAAGCTATCGCCGTCGGTATCTTTGACCAGCGGGTCGGTCCCGATTCGGCGTTCGAGTTCGTCGGCCAGACCGTCGCCGTCAGAATCAGCGCTGAACGAACGCCCGTCTTCGTCAGGTGAAGCGAGGGGGTCGGGGTCGGTCGGATCGAGTCCAAGTCGGCGTTCCGTTCCGTCGGCGATGCGGTCGCCGTCTGTATCCGCGATTGCCGGGTCGGTCTCGTATCGAACGACCTCGTCCCAGTCGTCGAGGCCATCGCCGTCGGTGTCAGGGTCGGTCGCGTTCGTCCCGAGCGACAACTCCAAGCGGTCGTCGAGTCCGTCGCTGTCAGTATCGGACCACGAGGGGTTTGCAGGTGCTCCGGCAGTATCGGTGTCTTCGTCGGCAGAGCGAGGCGATTCAGGAAGGCCCTCTCTCGGCGACGATTCGAGGACAGACGCCGAACCGAAGACCGACAAGAGGCGGTCGACGTCGGGACCGAGTGGGTCGGCGACCGTCGCCGACGAGACCGAATACCCAGCACTGGCCGTCACTGGAAGACCGAGGAGCGAGATGACGACGATGAGGCGAATGGGTATCATCTGTGGATGGGCGTGTCGAGTGTGGCTGGCGCAGGCTAGACTGGGAGGGGCACAGCGAGAGGGAGAGCCGAGAGCGTTCAGACGAGGAAATCAAGAAGTTCGAGGGATGGCCCCGAAGAACGGAGGGAGGCACGCCACCGTGGCTTCGAGGTCCATGTCACTAGACAGCACGTTCGACATTAGTTATTACACGCATGACACGATTAGCAGTCTCCTAGACGAGGTGTTAGTAGTGACAGTTCGGCACGACGACCGGTCAGAAATCGGCTCAAAAGTGGTCGAACCCAGTGTTCGAGCGTCACGTCACTCCAACACAGGACCCGACCGAAACGCCTATCATTCTTTAGGCCAACCTAAAAACATGGCATCGGACTCGTCCAACGAGAGTCGCTTTTCGGTACTCAAACGGCTCCGTCCGAAACGAACCCGACTTCGCGTCTCGGCGTGTGTCGCTGCAAGCCGGTCGATAGAAATCTCAGACGACGACGCGTAAGCGAGGCTTAACCCGACAGCAAGAAGCAACGGCTGACCCCGAAACTACCCTCACGACCGATTTTCTGCTGCGTCCCGCGGGTCAGACATCGACGACTGCACCGACCGCAGGAGCCGATGCGTCGTACCCATCGGCGCGGAGTTCGTCCGCGAACGCCGCACAGCGGTCGCCGTGGTTGACGAAGACCGGCGCATCCTCGTAGTCGGTGAGGAACGCGCGGAGTCCATGTTTGTCCGCGTGGGCCGAAAAGTCGTACATCTCTGCGCGGGCGGCGACCGGGACGACCCCACCGTTGAGTTCGCAGCGGCCGCGTTCGACGAGTTCGCGTCCGGGCGTCCCCTCGACCTGATAGCCGGTGAGACAGATTTTGTTCGTCGGGTCCTGCCGAATCTCGGGGATGTACGTCATCGCTGGGCCGCCGGAGAGCATCCCGCTCGTCGTAACGATAACCGAGTTCTGCCGAGCGATGCGGCGGCGTTGGCCGTCGCGACCCGAGACGATTCGCGCGTTGGACTTCGCCCGCTTGAGCGCCGCTGCGTCCCGAACGTAGTCGGGGTAGTTACGGAGCATCTTCAGGACGCGCGTGCCCATGCCGTCGACGTAGCAGTCGATATCGTGGGCGTCGAGCACCATGAGAATCTCCTGGGTGCGCCCGATGGCGAACGCCGGGACGACGACGGTGCCGCCTTCCCAGATGGTCGTCCGCACCGACTCGACGAATCGCTCTTCGACCGTCGCCCGGTCGTCGTGTTCCACGTCGGAGTACGTCGATTCGCAGATGACTACGTCGGCGTCGGGGCGGTCGGTCGTCCCGGCGACCAACCGCTGGTCGTCGGTGTGGAAGTCGGCCGTGTAGAGCAGTCGCGTCTCGCCGTCGTCGACGAGAACGTGGGCGCTCCCGGGGATGTGACCGGCGTTGTAGAACGTGACTTCGTGGTCCGCGGCCTCGAACGTCTCGCCGTAGGCGTGCGGTTCCGACTGCTGGGTCATCCGGCGGATGTGCGTCTCGGTGAACGGGCAGTCGTACGTGCCGCCGTGTAATTTCAGCGTGTCGCGTGCGAGTGTGAGGGCGAGTTCGTAGGTCGGCGGCGTCCAGTGGACTGCCGGCCAGTCGTCGCCGGAGAGGAGCGCGGGGACCGTCCCGACGTGGTCGAGGTGGCCGTGAGAGACGACGACCGCATCGGGGTCGACAGAGCCGACGGGAAACTGCGGGGGGTTCCCGGTCAGCATCCCGTAGTCGAGAAGCAGCGAGTCGTTGACGAGAATCGCGCTCCGGCCGACTTCCTCGGCCCCGCCGAGGAACTGGAGTTGCATTGGAGAGACGTATCGACTGGAGGGGCTTTTGTTCGTCGGTCCACCACCCGCCGCGTCGCTGCCGTTTTTTCCGTCGGACGCGACCCTTGTGGCATGACCGATGCAACTCTCGACCGTCTCGTCTCTGACCTCCACGACCACCTCGCAGCGACAGCAACCCGTCCAGTTCGCGAAGACGCGAGCAGATGGTTGGGCGAAGCAGAGGCCGTCGCTGGCGACCTCGCAGGCGGTCCTCTCCCGGACGACGAAGTCGTTCGAGCTCGTCTCGGCCACGTCGAACACCTCCTCTCGAACGTCGAAACGACCGAAGATGACGAGGCAGACGACCACGTTGCAGCCGCGCGCGACGCCCTCGACGAGGCGCTCGCGGTGCTCGACGACGAAGCGTAGGAGAGAAGAACGGAGACAGATAGTGAAGCAGTTAGTTAGCGAACCAGTGTTTCGCCGTCGAAAGCAGCGTAGAGATGTCTTCGAATTTCAGCAGTCCGAGCATGGCGAGCGGATTACCCTTGTTCGCGGCGTTCAGGCGCTTCTCGGGGATGCTGTGGAGGTCCTCCATGAAGGCGTCGTAGCGCTCGTTGGACGCACGGTAGAGCATCTCCGTCATGAACAGCCGGTTTTTCGCCTTCGGTGCGACACGGTCGTGCCACAGCTTGTCATAGATGGCGAGTTCTGACGCGGACGTGTCACGCTCGGAATGGGTCAGCACTCGGTCGGCGGTCGCCGCTGCCATCCGGCCCGAGCGCATGCACTTGTCGATGCCTTCGCCCCAGAGCGGGTCGACGGTCGGGACCGTGTCGCCGATGGCCATGAAGTTGTCCGTGCTCATGCGGCTTGGGAGCTGGATGTGGGCAGAGCCACGGTGCTGGATGCCTTCGATTCGTTTCGCGTTCTCGAATCGCGGGTCGGTGTCGGTCCAGTACTGGAGGTAGTCGTCGATGGTGAATCCGGTCTGGGCGTTCTTGCGGTGGCCTTCGTTCTGGAGGTAACAGACGCCGACCTTGGCGGTGTCTTCGCCCGTGTGGAAAATCCACGAGTAGCCGCCGGGAGCGATGTCGTGGTCGAGGCGAAGCATCATCGTGTCTCTGAGGTCGGCGTAGCCGTCGGGATTCATGTCCATCCCTTCGAACTCGAACTCGATGCCGATGGCCTGCTTCTCACGCTTGAGTTCGCAGACGCCGAGTTCCTTCGCGAGCGGCGCGCTCGGGCCGGTCGCATCGATGATAATCTCGGCGCGGACTTCCTCGCCGCCGTTGTACTGGACGCCGACGATTTCGCCGCCTTCCATCACCGGTTTGGAGACGCGAGCATCGAATCGGTACTCGGCTCCGTCGGCTCTGGACTCGTCGACGAGCCAGTTCTTGAAGTCGGCGAATTCGAGGACTGCACCGGGTTGGTGCCGCCGGAAGTGGTGGTTCGGCGACTCCAAGACCACGTCGTCGGTGAAGTTCATCACGACCTCGTCAGGGATGTTGAACGAGGCCATCGTCGATGGGAACGTCCCCGCGGTCGACTTGTTACTCCGGCTTGGGAACTCGTCTTCTGACTCCGTCTCGAGTACACAAACGTCGTATCCGCGAGATGCGAGGTCTCGCGCCGCTTGTCCACCCGCGGGGCCCGCACCAGCGATAATCACGTCGTATATATCTGTCATTGTAGAGTAGGCGTTGTCGGGAGGGTTGGTTTAGTCGCGCTACACGTCTTTTCAGAAACAAGCGTGTAATCTGCTTTGGTTTGGAACGGAGGCGAAACGTCTCTCTTCCACCGACTGTGACCCTGCAGAGGCAACAAAATTCACAACAGCGGACGAATTTTGTCGATGAAGCGTTGCCGGAAAGTGGCGTGACGGAACGCGGTCGCTACACAGTCTGTGGGTATGACGGAGCGCAGTCGCTACACAGTCAGTGGCGTGGTCGCTGGGCGGGGAGCGTCCGTGATGGAGGAGGGCAGACAGGTCGAGTACGCCGACAGCGGAGTGTCAGGCTTTCGGGATGCGCCGGACCTGAAACTCGTGGTAGCCACCGTAGGCGGCTTCGAGCGCGCCGAGCCACCAGTTCCAGCGGGTCGCAGGTGTTCCTCTCGGTGCGTCGCGCAGATTGCGCACGATTTCGTCGACGGTGAGCGAAGCACCACGGTCGTCTGCGGCCTGTCCCGAATCTACGAGGTCCCGGGCTTGTCGTGCGACGACTCGACGCTCCGCGTCTGTGCCGCCGAACTCGGCGAGTGCGTCGCGGAACGCGTTCTCGTCGAACGTACTACGGGTATCGTCGTACCCGTCAGTGGGGGTCACACCCACACTACGTTGTCAGCGCCAATGAAGCCCCCGGCCGTTTCAATTGTGGAGCACGTCTCTGCCCGTCATCGCTGCGAACGGACGGCGACAAAGAGGAACAGGACGCCGAAGAACGCGAGAACGGCCACCATATAGCCGAGCGCGACGCGGCCGGAATCGGAAGCCGTCTGAAAGACGACAAACAGCCCTACCGCGAGAGCGAGCGTGCCGACGCCGAACAGGCCGAGAACCGACGCAGCAGCGGGCGAAACGTTCGACGACTCTGTCTCACGACCGGTGAGTTGCGTCAGCCCGGCGTGCACCTCGCCCGCGCGGTCTGCCGGGACCACGAGCCACGACGGCCCCGTCAGACTCCGCGACCCGTCGAACCGAAATCTGAACACGACGTGCTCACCGAGTCGGTGTGTCGTCACTGACTGAAGTCCGTCGAGGTCGTATACGCGCTCGCTATCCTTCATTTTCGGTACGCTGAGAGTCGCATCGGCGACGTCGAGTGTGCCTGCCGTCTGGCGAAACGAGATGAAAACCGCGAGGCCGACGAAACCGACGAGGTAGCCGTAAAACAACGGCGGGAAGAAGCCTGCGAGGACGAACGCGACAGCCCCCACGACGCTGGCGACGAGCAGCGGTTTGAGGCGGTACGCGTCGATAACTGGGAATAGTTCGTCGAGCGAGTCCTCCGAGGCGGCGACGCTGATTGTGACGAGCGAGAACGGCCCACCGAAGAGGAGAGCGAGGAACGGAAACAGCAGGTGACCGATGTCACCGTCCAAGACGGCACTGGGGGTAACGACGAGCAACAGCAGAACCCCGAGGAGGAGAAGGCCACCGAAGAATCCAGCGAAGGAATAGTTGAAGACCGTCTCCCAGCGGTCAGTGTCGTCTCGGGACCACGAGACGACCGACAGCGGCGGTGTACGTCCGTCTGGAGGAGACACGGTCGTCGGTTTGTGTCGGTGGTATTTCAACTCACCGTCACTCCGCAGTCACGGACCGACGCTCCTCTAAGACTCCGTCACCACGCGCCTACTCTCCTTCATCACCCATCCCACCACAAACCTACTCCCACCACTCGTCCCGGCGGTCGTAGTAGGAGGCGTTCTGGAACGGGTCAGGCTTGTCGGCGTTGTCTTCGGCACCAAAGTAGTGTGCCATCCAATAGCCGGTGTGCCACCCGACAGCCTCGGTGTCGAGGTCGACGAGGACCACGCGGAAGTGGTCGTACGTTTCGAGGGCACCGTCGCCGTCAGGGTCGAAGCCACTGACTGCGGCACAGGACGCCGCACCCTTGGCGCAGGGCGAGGTGTCCGAAAACGAGACGCGAATCTCGGCATCTTCGGGGTCGTCGACGAAGGTGAACGAGATGTCATTCGGCATTCCCGGTGCGCCCGCCTCGTAGTAATCGAGGGCGTGTTGCACCTGCTCGCGGGCTTTTTCGGGGTCTTTCGCTTCGGAGTCGTCGATGTGGACCGTGAAGTCGGGGTCGTCCCACGGGAACGACTTCTCAGTGGCGTTCGTCAGTGGGAGCGTGTAGAGGATACCAGAGGCGTTCATCAGTTCCTGCGGTTCGTCGCCGTGGACGAGGCCGAGCGAGTGACCGAACTCGTGGGCGACGATTTCGACGGTCGAGTCGTCGCTGAACCCGGTCTTGACGTAAATCGTCTCCGGGCGGTCTATCTGCTGACTGTCGGTGATGTACGGCGCGCACCCGACGGCGTCAGCCTGCCCACCACAGTCGGGAATCGTCCCCGAAAACTGGACGATGATATCGGGGGTCTCCGCGTCAGCGACCACCTCGAAGTCGACCTCGTAGCCGAGGTACTTCGCGTCGTTCGTCTCCCAGTACGCTGCTGCCTCTCGGACGAACGAGGCGTAGTCGCGGTCGTCGTTCGGCCCCTCGACGGCGACGACCACCGGTTCTGACCCCCACGGTCCGTACCCGGCAGCAGGTGTGACGGCTGCGGTGGTCGTCGAAGCGGGGGCCTCCGTCGTCGCGTCCTGCGGCGGCGAGGATTCGACCGTTGTCGTGTCGGTCGGGCTGGCTGGTTGCGTCGTCACGTCGTCTGCAGGGAGTATAGGTGCCGTACACCCAGAGAGGACGACGAGGAAGACAGCAACGAGCGAAAGACGGCGCATACATACAGTGGCGCGGCGAGTCGGCAAGAAAGTTCTTGACGGCCGTAGACGGCGCTGTCGCTCTGCGGTCGAAAGCGGCTGAGAGGAGTAAGCCCCCTTCTGTTCATCCCAGCATTCGGCTCAGCGTCCGCGTCCTCCCCAGGCCGAAGCCTGAGGGCACGTCGGGCGAACCCGAGCGTGCCGTCCGGACTACCTTCGCGGCGCGGACTTGCACCAGTGAGGATTCACCGTTCCATCCATTCTCGACCGTCGGCCCTCTGCGGGTTATCTTCCTTCCCTCTCGGGTCGGTTCGCACGCATCATCGGTCAGGTCGAGGGGTCTCGTTTCTGTTCCAGAGCCAGCCGTCTCCGACTCCGGGCTTGCGCCCGGTCACCTATCCGGACGGTGGGGGGACTTTCCTCATGCCCGAACGGGCACGGGAGCCGGGCTCTCTCTGCCGGTCTACTCTAGTTTCGTCCCTCGGATAAGCGGTTCGATTGGGGGTTCAATATCGTGTGATAACGAGCCATTATGCCCCCATTAACCGACGTAACAGCACGTTAACACTCGAGGGAAGCGTTGAAGTCGCCGGAACCCTTGAGTGGTACTATGTCCGAGGCGCAGACCGTGCACCTCACCTACGAGGATGGGGCACGGGCGGTCGAATTGGCGCGGGAGTCGGTCGAATCGTACGTTCTTCATGGGCAACGGGAACAACCGGGCAGCATGCGGGATGCATTCTACGCACGAACCGGGGCATTCGTACGCATCAAATCAACACGCGGACGTGGGCGACTCCGCGGTTGTGCTGGTGCCTACCGCGGAAGTGACCAACTGGGTCACGCCATCGTCGATGCCGCGATTCAGGCGGCCTCCGGCGACTCGTGTCAAACCGAAATCGAATCACCCGAACTGCCGAATCTGAACATCTCTGTCTGCATCGTCAACAGTTACACGCTGACGAACGACCCAGTCGCAGACATGGAACTCGGGAAACACGGCGTCGCCATCGACGCCGGCGGGACCCACGGATGGATGTACCCGACGCTTCCCATCGAACTCGGTTGGTCGAAAGAGGAGTTCCTCACCAACGCCTGCCGAAAGGCGGGACTGTCGCCGCTCGCGTGGCAGGACGACGATACGATGGTCACGCTCTTCGAGGGGCAGGTCTTCCGCGAGCGTGACGACGGGGGCAGCGTCGAAGCCCTCTAAGCGGGACTCGACCCGTCTCACTCACTTCCCCTCGCACAGCGACCGCTGTTTCTTCAGTGGGTGCCACCTGAGAGACGTGAGTCCGACGAGCGGCCGCGCTGTTCGGAGCGTCAAGAGAGAGTGTGATTCTACTCGCCGAGAGAAGACACTGCTCGAATCGCAACGAGCGAACGGGCTTATTCGTCGCCGAAGCCGACGCGCTCGGCGTCTTCGCGCGCACGGAGCGCTGCCCCGTCGATGTCGAAGTCGCGGACGAGTTCGCCATCGCGGATGAGCGGTTCGAGCAGCGATTCGCCGTCGGTCGGCCCGGGACGACCACGGAGGCCGACGTGGTGGCCGCCGTCGGCAGTGCGGTAGACTTCTTTCGTCCCGGAGAGTTTCCCGCGCTTGGCTGCGGGTTCGCCGTCGACTTCGACGATGTCGAGTGCGAAGTCAACCGGGTTGGCGTTGGAGATGTAGCCGCCGACGCCGAAGCCTTCGACCTCGTCGCGGAGGTGCCGAAGTTCGGCCGGGCCGAGACCGCCGCTCACGAAGATACCGACGTCGTCGTGACCGCGTTCGTCGAGTTCCCAGCGAACCTCGCGGACGATGTGTCGGAAGTCGCCGCGTCGGGACGAAGTCGTGTCGAGGCGGACGCTTTCGAGACGGTCGCCGAGCGTGTCGACCGCGCGGAGAACCTCCTCGGTTTCGTCGCCGTAGGTGTCACAGAGCGCCACGCGCGGCACGTCCTCTGGAACCGCCTCGTCGAAGGCGCGGAACGCCTCGGCTTGGTTCCCGCGGCCGAAGGCAATCATGAGCGCGTGGGGCATCGTCCCCGACGCCTCCTTGCCGAGAATCTCGCCCGCCGCGACGTGCGAGAAGCCATCGAGTCCGGCGACGAGCGCGCTTCGCTCGACCATCGCGGCGATGGAGGGGTGGACGTGCCGAGCACCGAACGAGAACACCGTCGAATCGGGCGCAGCGACGCGGGTTTCGAGGGCGGCCGTCGCACAGCCAGAGGCGTGCGAGAGGAAGCCGAGAAGCGACGTTTCGAGACGGGCGAATTCGAGGTAGTTGCCCTCGATTCGCATCACCGGTCCGCCGTCGAACAGGCGGCCCTCGTGCATGGCGTCGACGTCGACGTCGTAGCCTTCGAGAAGCGCGGCGGCGTCTTTGACGCCCGCGAGCAGTTCGAACTCCCCATCGGGGAACTGGTCCGCCGTCACCTCGGCGACGACGCGGGGATTCTTGCCCGCGTGTCGAAGCGCGGCCTCGGTCCGCTGGAAGTAGGCGTCGGTCGCGACGCCCTCGCGGATGGCCTCGGGACCGACGATATCGAAGTCACTCATTAGCTGAGATTCCGCCCCGCCGATGAAAAAGGTGTATACTCGGGTACAGCGGCCGAAGCGGGATATTCTGCGCCGCGATGGGCGACGAGCCGGTCAGCAAACCAGCATGCCCGTAGAATAGGTCGTATTGTCTTTTTCGACGTATCCGTTTCCGACACTCCACGAGCGACCGTCGTATGCTGCATGTGAGTTAGCAAGCGCATCGTCGAACAGTGCTTGCTCCTCGGGAGAAAGCGAGTCGTACGGGACGACAACAGCGTCCTCGGAGACGTTGTCCGCTGAAGTGACCATCAGCGACTGGTCGCAACTGTTCGCCCAGGGGACGAACACCCCGGTAGCGAAGAGGAAGACGGCGACGAAGAAGACAAGCGAGATGGAGACGGTAGCGAACAAACCGACGCGGCGGGACATGGGGAATTTTTGTCAATTCAATGCCAAGTGCTTTCCCCTATCGTTGTCCGTGAATCTCGTCCAGTTTCTCGACCGTCGGCGCGTTCACGACTGTAATCGTGTCCCCTTGTCGCGTCACCCGATAGGCGTCGGCGAAGGGTCCCTCCTCGATGACGTAGGTGTTCGGAGCGACACGCTTCGCGCCGAGTCGGAGCTTGAGCGTCGTCGTCACGTACGCCTTCTCGAACTGCTCGGCGTCTTTCTCGGTGTCCCAGACGGTCTTCCAGACGTAGCCGCGGTCGTTCGGGTTCGCCTCGGCCACCTCGTCCGACACGGGGCGGTACGGAACGACGAGGTCGCCACCCCAACCTGCGGACGGGCCGCTCGTGTAGTTGTACGCCGAGTACGGACCGGGGTTGCGCTGGAGGTCCGTCTTGTCGATAGCCCCGTGTTTCCAGAACATGGCGAAGATGGACGCCTCGCCAACGGTGTCACCAACGGGGTCGGTGTCGTACTGCACCCAGTCGGCTGACGACCGGTCCTCGATTGTCACCTCGACCGGGCGCTCGTCGGGATACCGCTCGGGGTGGAGCACCTGTTCGGTCGAGACTGGCCGGTTCTCGTAGGCGTCGTTGACGGCCGCCCAGCCGCCGCGTTCGTGGAGTTCGGTGACGAACGTCGGCCCCTCGCTGTACGGCGTGTAGATGGTCAAGAAGACCGGGAAGTCCAGCGACCCGCCACCCGAACTCCGCTCGGGGCGGGGGACACACTCCCACTCGCCCGCATCACAGCGGTCTTCGTACAGGCGGTCGACGTACCGGGCGTCGCCTTCGACGAGACCGTTCTCGGCGAGTTGGGCATCCTGCGTTGCTGGCGACCCGTTGATGCCGAAGTGCTGGTCCTGCAAGGCGTGATGGAGTTCGTGTGCGAGCGTCCGGCGGTCGATAGCTGGCGTGTCGCTGTCGCTGACGATGACGATTCGGTCCTCCGAGGGCGAGTAGTAGCCGAGGACGGCACCCCCGTAAATCTCGTCGAACACCTGTTCGATGGTACGGTCCTCGCCGACGAGGAGAAGTGACTCCCAGACTTGGTCGTTCCAGTCGGCGTGGACGGGGTCAGACTCGTCGTCGGACTGATTGCGGTACTCGGCGCGCGAGATGACTTCGACCGGGACCGGGTCGGTGAACTCCAAATCGCGCACGACTTCGACGCGCGCCATCGTCCGCGCGACGAATGCCTCGCGTTCGGTCGCGTTCAGGCCGTCAGATTGGTTCACGTCGATGCTCTCGTTGTGCCAGTAGCCAGCTTCCCAGCCGAGTCGGTCGGTCGGCGGGTCATCGGGCCACGACCACGCTGCGGAATCAGCGGTGGTAGTCGCGTCGGAATCGGCTGTCGCAGGCGTCGACCCCGGCGTCGAGGCGGGTGCGGAACACCCAGCGACGACGAGGAAAAACACAGAGAGGAGGGCGGCGAGTTGGGACCGATGCATGCGAGAGGACAGGGTCGGCGGAGGAAAAAGCTTCTCGGCGCGTCAGCAGGCGGCGACAATCGCAGAGAACGTCTCGTCGTCCTGCCTGACGTAGCGAGTGCCGAACCAGAAGTCGGCCGCGTCGCTCTCACCTGGGAGCGTCACGTACCCCTCACGGGCCTGTTCAAACTCGGATTGGCGGTTCTGCGGGAGGTCTTCGAAGGCGACGACGGTCGCGTTCTCTGGAACCGCTGTCGTGGGTTCGATGTGCAGCGACGAGTTGCAGTTCATGTACGTCGGAGACTGCGTCGCAGTCGATGTCGTCGGCGACTGGGTCGTAGTCGATAGCGTCGGCGACGCTGCCGTGTCGGCGTCGTCCGCAACGGGAGCACCAACGCAGCCAGCGAGGGCGACAACCACGACGAGAAGAATGGACCGTAGAAGGGGCATACTGTGTCTCTCACTCGGGAGGAAGTAAGTATCTTCCCGCGGTTGGAGCCGTGTCGTGCGCTACGCCGCCAATCCGGGTCTGATTTCGTCCACGTCGGCGGGGGTCGGCCCGTTGACGATGACGACCCGGTCGCCGGACCGAACGACGCGGAAAGCGTCAGCGAACTGCCCCTCTTGGATGACGTAGACGCCGTCGTTCTGCTGGACGACACCCTGCGATTTGAGGATGTTCAGGTACGCTCGCTCGAACTCGCGGGCGTCTTTCTCGGTGTCCCACTCGGTCACCCAGACGTAGCCGTACTCAGTCTCAGAGCCAGCTTCGTTCCGGTACGGGAACAGTCGGTCGTTAGCCCAGCCAGCCGAGGGTTTGGCGTCGTAATTGTACGTGTCGTACGCGGAGCGAGTGTCGAGTAGCGAGCGCACGTTCACGGTGTCGGCACCGCCCGTCCGGGCCTGATACCAGAACATCGCGTAGATGGACGCCTCACCGAGCGTGTCGGAGCCATCGACTCCTTGGTCGGGGAAGGTGGCCCAGCCGTTCGTCCCGGCGTCTTCGAACTCGATTGGCCGCGGTTCCTCGTCAGTTCGGTGGATGACCTGCTCGGAGGAGGCAGGCGGGTTACGCATGGCGTCGTTGACGGCCGCCCACCCACCCGATTCGTACAGTTCATTCACGTAGACCGGGCCGTCGGAGTACGGTTGGAAGATAGTGAGGAGGACGCCGAGGTTGGGGCCGGAGCCACCAGAGCCACCGCCGGAGCCACCTGCTTTGGGCGTCTTTACGCAGTCCCACGTGCCAGCCTCACAGCGGTCGGCGTACATGAGTTCGACGAGTTTCGCGTCGCCCTCGACGACGCCGTCGATAGCGAGGTCACCGTCTTGGGTCTGGCCGCGGTAGCGCTCGTCGGTCAGGTCGAAGTGCTGGTCTTGCAGCGCGTGGTGGAGTTCGTGAATCAGCGTCGCGTTGTCGATTGTCGGCGCACCGGTGGAGTCGGTGACAATCTTGATTTCGTCGTCAGAAGGCGAGTAGAAGCCGAGGACGGAGCTTCCGGTCGTGTTGCTAATCGCCGAGGCGCTGCCTTCTGATTCGCCGGTGACGAACATCGCTTCCCACACCTGGTCGTTCCAGCGGTTGAACTCGGAGTCGGCCGGTCCCGAGCGGCCTGCGTTGTCACGTTGGTACTGCGTGCGACTGATGACGCTCACGGGAACCGTCGAGTCGAATTCGAGTTCTCGAATGTGTTCGACGCGGGCCATCCCGCGTGCGACGTAGGCTTCGAGTTCGGAGTCGTTCAGGCCGTCGGACTGGTCGACGTCGATGGGTTCGTCGAACCAGTAGCCGTTTTCCCACCCGAGGACGTCACTGTCCGGGTCGGCAAAGCCCTCTCTGTCGGGAGCGGGCGTGTCAGCAGTCGACGAATCGTCGGTCGCACCGGTGTCGGCCCCTGGCGTCGCCGTCGGGGCGGCACAGCCAGCGAGGACCAACAGGGCTGCGACGAAGATGACGCGGAGACCGGTGGTTCGCATACACCCAACTTAGTCCCGGGAGGGAAGTACCTTGTCCGATTCGCTCGGCGAAACTAAATCGGAGTTTTCGTTCCCCGACGAAGTCTCCCGTTTTGCACCTCACCGGAGCGTAGCGTTTTGCGTCTGCCGCCACTAGGCTCACGTATGCCACTCGACCCGACACGAACCGCGGTTATCGTCGTCGACATGCAGAACGGCTTTTGCCATCCTGACGGGAGCCTGTTCGCCCCGGCGAGCGAGAGCGCGCTCGACCACGTGAATGCGGTTGTTTCGCGCGCCCGCGAGGCCGGTGCTCGCGTCGTCTACACCCGCGACGTACACCCGCCGGAGCAGTTCGAAGACGCTCACTACTACGACGAGTTCGAACGCTGGGGCGAACACGTCGTCGAGGGGACGTGGGACGCCGAATTGGTCGACGAACTCGACGTTCGCGACGACGACTTGGTCGTCGAGAAACACACCTACGACGCGTTCTACCAGACGGAACTCGAAGGCTGGCTGGAGTCACACGGCATCGACGACCTGCTTATCTGCGGGACGCTCGCAAACGTCTGCGTCCTCCACACTGCCGGCAGCGCCGGGCTTCGGGACTACCGACCGATGCTCGTCACAGACGCACTGGGCTCCCTCGACCCGGACCACAAGGAGTACGCCGTCGAGCACGCAGACTGGCTGTTCGGCGAGACGACGACCATCGAGGAGATACAGTTCGAGTAAGACAGACGACCGCAGAGTCGCGGCTACTCCCGGAACAGCCGATACGCGCCCTGTCCCGTCGCGACGGCGTCGTCCCACTCGGTCGATGGTGACTGCCGACGCGCGACGTCTTCGTCTTCTTTGGGGTCCGTGCTGACGACGGTGATGGTGCTGACGCCGACGCTCCCGCCGGCACGGACGACTTCGGCGACGGCAGTCAGGTCGCCCGAGGCGCGACGGAGGTAGTTGACGTTGAGGTTAATCGTCGCGACGCCGCCGGAGAGTGGGTCGTCGAGCATGGTTCGGAGGGCGATGCCACCGGCAGTATCGATGAGCGTCGCCGCGATACCGCCGTGAATCGTCGGCGGCGACACCGTGTTCGTGAGCTTCTCGTCGTACGGAATCGTCATCACGAGACGGCCGCGCTCGATGGCGTCGACGCGGGTGTTGAGCCACGAGAGATAGCCGTGTTCGTCTTCGATGTGCCGCTGGACGACCGCAGCGGCGTCGGCGGGAAAGTCGTCCATGTCATGAACGTCTCTTTGGGATTACCATGTAACCGACGGTCGAGGCAGCCTAACCGGGAGACGGCACAGTCACCGGCCGTCTGAAGAGAGTGTCGGCGAGTGACGTGAGATATATACACTCGCCAAAAAATGCTAGGTGGTATGAGCGAGTCCCGTGTCCTGCTCGTCGACGAAGGCGGCGAGTGTCGTCTCACGCCCGCCATCGAAGGACGCGGACTCACAGTCGACGTCTTCTCGGAGCGGTCGTCGGTGGTCGATGCACTCGACGGCGCGGTCGCTAGTGTCGTCGTCCGGGGGGAACCCGACACCGACTTCGTCTCCGAGATTCGTGACCGCGCAGGAGATATTCCCGTGTTCTTTCTCGCCGGTGAGTCTGACAGTACCGCCACGGTGACGGCACAGAGTAGCGCGCTCGTCACCGAGGACCCAGTGACAGACGGTGGTGCCGACGCGCTCGCGGCCCGCATCGAGCGCGTCTCTGAGTTCTCGCAGTGGGCAGGCGAGTCCGACGAACGCGAATCACTCTACCGTACCATCGTCGAGCAGAGCCACGACGCGATCTTCATCGCCCAAGACGATGGCTACAAGTTTTGGAACCAACGGTTCACAGAACTGGTCGGACTCGACGACGCCGAAATCGCCGACGCTAGCCTGCTGGATGTCATCCACCCCGACGACCGCAGCCGAATTGCCGACATATACGAACAACGCCGACAGGGCGAAGACGCCCCCAACAACTACGACGTGCGCATCGTCGACGATGACGGCCAGATACACGCGTGCTCGGCTAACGCGCAGGATATCGAATACCGAGATGAGTACGGCGTCCTCGTCACGGTGCGCGACGAGAGCGAACAACACGAGACGGAAGCACGGTTTCAGGCGCTCGTCGAACACGTTCGAGACATCATCACCGTCATCAGCTCGGACGGCACCATTCGCTACGAGAGCCCAGCCGTCGAGCGCATTCTCGGGTACGGCCAAGAAGATCTGGTCGGCGAACGCGTCGTCGACAAGGTCCACCCCGACGACAGAGACGAAATCAAGGAGATAATCGCGGAGTCACTCCGCACTGGCGACGACACGAAAGAGCCGATTCGGTACCGGTTCGAGGACGCCGACGGGTCGTGGCGATGGTTGGAGTCGGTCGCGAGCAACCAGACCGACACGTCCGTCGACGGCTTCGTGGTCACGACTCGCGATATCGACGACCAGCGAAAGCGCGAACAGCGCCTCGAACGCTACGAGACGATAATCGAGAGCATCCAGCAAGGAGCCTACGTCGTCGACGAAGACGGCGTGCTCCAGTACGTCAACGACATCGCCCTCTCGCGAACTGGTCTGCCGAACGGGTCGCTCGTCGGCAATCACTTTTCTGTCGCCTGCGACGTTGGGTTGCTCGACGACGACCAGTACGAACTGCTGGCGGACGCGTTCGACGCAATTCTCCGCGGAGAAAGCACAATCGAGCGGTTCGAGCTCCAGCTCAATCTGCCCACGGACAACTACGTCGTCGACTTCGCTGTCTCACCGATTACCGCCAGCGACGGGTCGGTGACGGGCGCAGTGGGCATCTCGACTGATATCACCGCGCGCAAGCGATACGAAGAGCGACTCAACGCGCTTCACGCATCGACGCGACAACTGACGAGCGCGACGAGCCGCGAAGCGGTGGGCGAAGCCGTGTGTGACGCCGCACGGGAAGTCCTCGATTACGAGGTCAGCGGCGTCATGCTGTACGACGAGGACAGTGACGCACTCGTCCCCGTGGCGTTCACCGAACCAGCGAAGGAACTCTTCGGGGAGATACCCCCGCTCCCGCGCGGAACTGGCCTCTCGTGGGAAGTGTTCGAGTCGGACGAACTCCGGTACTACGAGGAGGTCGATTCGAACCCACAACGGTTCGACCCGGATACGGATATCACCGAAGAACTCCTCGTTCCGATACCGGACCACGGCGTCCTCTTCGTCGGTGCAGTCGACGAAGGGCGATTGTCAGACCAACGAATCCCATTAGCGCGGGTGTTGGCGGCGAACGCGCGGGCGGCACTCGACCGAGTCGAACGCGAGCAACTCTTGCGACGGCGCGAGCGTGAACTCGCGCGGCAAAACGAGCACCTGGAGTCGTTCGCGTCGGTCGTCTCCCACGACCTCCAGAACCCGCTCAGCGTCGCGAACGGCTACCTCGAACTCGCACAGGAGAACTTCGACGGCGACGAACTCGACCGCGTCGAGAACGCACTCGACCGAATCGAGGACATCGTCCAGGACGTACTGGCACTGGCGCGAAACGGCCAGACGGTCGACGAGGTCGAACACCTCTCGCTTCGCTGCGTCGCGTCCGACGCGTGGAATATCGCCGCGGCGGACGCGCCGGAGGCGACACTCGAGTTCGAGACGGACATGCACCTGCGGGCACACGAAGGTCGTCTCCGCCAACTGTTCGAGAACCTGCTCGCGAACGCGATTCGACATGGCGGTGACGACGTGACGGTTCGAATCGGCGAACTCGACGACAGAGAGGGCTTTTACGTCGCAGACGACGGCCCCGGCATCCCGGACGGAGACCGGGCGCGCGTCTTCGAAGCGGGCTACACCACGAACCCCGACGGAACCGGATTTGGCCTCAATATCGTCCAGAGCATCGTCAACGCCCACGGGTGGAGCGTCTGGTTCTTCGACAGCGAAGAGGGCGGCGCTCGGTTCGAAATTACCACCGAAGACGGCAGGTAAGGCGGCGTCGAAAGCCCGCGCCGTCGCCAGCGTTGCCGCCGAGGTAAACACCTAATCTACGCGCTTTCGAAGGCGGTGGTATGACTCGACCAGACGAAGCGACGAGGCAGGCGGTCGACTCCTGCCGAGACGAACTGCCGGAGACGGTCGACGGCGGGCGCGTCGTCTTTGGATTCGACGGCTATATCGACCGCGTTCGAGAGTTCGTCTCCGAGCGACAGTCGGCGACAGCGTACGAACGACTACCGACCCTGAGTGCCTTCGCCGAGCGCGTGAACGACTCGGTCGAAGCCGAGAGTTCGCTCACGTTCGAGTGGATACAAGACGGCGTCAGAACCGGCGGCCACACAAGCCACCTCACCCGCGCATTCGGTGAGTTCGGGTACGACCCGGCCATCGTCGGCTGTCTCGGCGACCCGCCGGAAGACCCGTTCGTCGACGAGTTCGGCGAGTTCCCGCTGGAGACCCTCGGCGACCCGGGATACACCGACGCCGTCGAGTTCGATGACGGGAAGCTGATGCTCAGCGAGATTGGAGGGTCGATGACACTCGACTGGGCAGACATCGAAACGAAGGTCGGCCGCGACAGACTCGCCGAACTGGTCGACGGGACCGAACTCCTCGGCATCGGGTACTGGTCGGAGATGCCCGAACTGCCCGACGTGGTACGCGGACTACGGGAAGACCTGTGGCCGACACTCTCGTCCCCACCGGAGACGCTGCTTTTAGACCCCGGTGACCTCCGAAAGCGAGAACCGGCTGTCGTCGCCGCCGGTATCGACCGCGTGTCGTCTCTCGACGACGCGGTCGATGTCGTGGTCTCCGCGAACCGGTACGAGACGCGCTATCTCGCGCAACTCGCCGGAGTCGAAGAAACGGATTTCGAGACGGAAGCCCGCGCCGCGTTCGACCACCTCGGCGTCTCTCGGTTCGTTGGCCACGGAATCGACGCTGCCCACCTCGTCGACGAGAAAGAAGCCGTCTCCGTGCAGGTGCCGCGAACCGACGACCCGGTGCTCACGACCAGTTCCGGTGACCACTTCAACGCGGGACTCGCCCTCGGGCACGTCCTCGGCCTGAGCAAAGCGTCGACGCTCGTCGTCGGAAACGCCGTCGCTGGCCACTTCGTTCGGAACGGAACGCCGCCGACGTACGACGAGATTCGGTCGTTCGTTTCGGAGTATCTCGAGCTATTCGATGGTTTATAAATAGTACTTGACCAGACAAGAGGCAGAAGTAAGTGATTAATACCTCATTGTTACCATGTCGGAGGCACCCAACGGGCGCGTCGCTCGTTCTCCCCACAACCCACCACCACCACACGGGCGACATTGGCTGTCCTCGGCATGGCGGTCGCGCAACGGCCGCTGTCCTCTCCTTCAAGAATCCCGGTAGTACTCGGACGTAACTGTGCTAGTTCGACTCAGTCTCCTCGGTCGTCTCGGTCGCGAGAAGTGACTCGACGATGTGTCGTGTCGCACGACGCAGACGTTGTGAGAGTGCCTGTTCAGAGATTCCGAGTTCGGCAGCAACCTCTGAGAGTGATGTCTCCTTCGGCGACTCGAAGTACCCCTGTTCGAACGCCAGTTTGAGCGCGTCGAGTTGCTTTTTCGAGAGCGTCCGTCGGTGTAAGCGGCGCCTATCGACGTGACTCGGTTCGACCCGCCGGATGTCGATTTCGAGGCCGCGTTCGAGACACGCGTCGTGGAATTCGGCAGTCCTCTGGTTGGTCGGAAAGAAGATAGACAGCGTCCAGCCGTCTTTGGTTCCCTCCATCCGACGGACGATGCCGTCGAAATCTCGAATTGCCGAGATGATGCCTTCTTCTTGGGACCGCCACCAGCAGCGATAGAGACGCTCGTCTGAACCGGCGGTGATTAACTCGAACCGGTCGACACCGGGGTGCGTATCGAGACACTCGTCGACGAGTGGAGCGTCGTTTCCGAACGCGACGAAGTACGGCACTGGCTCGCTCGCTGTCGGGATTCCACCGACGAACTGAATGAAGAGGTCGTCACTCTCGGCGAGTATCGAACCGAGATGCGTCTCTTCGAGAGAGAACCCAAGTTCCACTTCGTATCCGGTTCCTGCGCCCGCACCCATTACCGACCCGACCCCGATTCGAGTTCAGCCATCCCTAGAGGTATCGCTTCCCACCGCATTGATATCGGTTTTTAGCGACTAATATACCATATCATTACCGGTAAGAAACCACTAGCACGTTTGGCAATCGAGTTG
Source organism: Haloferax elongans ATCC BAA-1513 (assembly GCF_000336755.1). GTDB lineage: Archaea > Halobacteriota > Halobacteria > Halobacteriales > Haloferacaceae > Haloferax > Haloferax elongans. The sequence goes on from NZ_AOLK01000024.1 coordinate 52,601, forward strand.
GCCGGGTTCTCGTCGAGCCGACTGGATTCTCAGTCGAGTCGAATCGGATTCTCACTCGGCCGAATCGTCACGGTCACGTCGTCACCGAGTTCGAACTCGTGGGCGGGGCAGACGACCTTCGCGCCGAACTCGACTTGCGAGGCGAAAAGCGACAGACCCGTGACGCGGTCGCCGTTGGCGAGCACGTCGAACGAACCCCACGGAACGTCGCGTCCACGTGTCCGGCCGACTTCGGTTCCGAGAAGCGACAGCGGCGTCTCGTCGGCGACCGGCGAGAGCGTCCCGCCCAGTCCGTAGTGGGCGACACCGCCGTCGAGGACCACGCCTTCGTCACTGGCGAGACAGACGAATTCACCCGCGTCGTGCTCGCCGTTTCGGGCCGGTTTGTCCAGTCTCACGAACGTCTCGCCAACCTCAACGACCGTCCCGCGTCCGTCCCATGGGAGGGCCGACACGTCCACGTCCGCGACGACCGGAAGCGACCCCTGTGCGCGATGTGGATTCGCGTCGCCCGGTCGAAAGCCGAGGTGGATGTGGTTCGAAACCCACGGGGCGAAGAAGCCAGAGCGTACGAGTCGGCCGAGTGAGTCGCCGACGGCGAGTTCGTCGCCCGCCTGTACCTCGGGAGCCACGTGGAGGATGCGTGCAACGAGGTCGTTTCGCGGGTCGGCGTCGGGCGAACCAGCCCATCCGAGTCCCGTGGCTTCAGCGTCGACATCGACGAGGATGAGGTACTCCTCGTCGTGCGCGTAGGGTTTGTCGGGGGCGCGAACGGTTCGCGTCTCGCGGACGACGCCTGCGACTGGTGACGGGGTTCCCGACCCAGCCTCCGGGCCGTAGAGGTCGATGGCACAACCGCTGTCGTGGGCAGGATACGGCGAGTTGTACAGCGAAAATCGCTCGTAGCGGGTGAGCATCGACCGCGGCAGGCGCAGCATGGTCGTCGGAACGGGACGGGTGTCCTTAGGTACGTCGGGGTGTTTCGAACAGGTATGCGCGTCATCCGCGGCCGGGGGACGACCCCCGACACCGACCGGGCGGTCACCGCCGCCATGCTCGACCAGACGGGAGCGACCGGTGAACCGGCCTTCCGCGCGTGGACGCCCCACCGACAGATTGCGTTCGGCCGTCGCGACGCCCGCGCTGACCGCTACGACGAGGCAGTCGCGGCCGCCGAGTCCCACGGGTTCCCCGCCATCGAGCGGTCGGTCGGCGGCCGCGCCGTCGCCTACACCGGGGCGACAGTCGCCTTTGCCTACGCAGTTCCCCTCGACGACGCCCGCACCGGCCTCGACGACCGATACGAGGCGGCGACGACGGCGGTGGTCCGAGCACTTCGGTCGCTCGGCGTCCACGCCCGGCGCGGCGAGCCACCCGAATCGTACTGTCCGGGCGAGCACTCGGTACAGGCTGGTGGCAAACTCAGCGGCATCGCACAGCGCGTCCGCAAGTCGGCCGCCCTCGTCTCCGGCGTGGTCGTCGTCACCGACCGCGACGAAATCGCCGCCGTGCTCGACCCCATCTACGACGCTCTCGACATCCCGTTCGACCCTGATTCAGTCGGCAGTGTGGACGACGCTGGCGGCCCCGCAGACCCAGACGCGGTGTGTCGGGCGCTCGAAGACGCCTTCGTCGGTGACGCCGAACGAGACATCGAAGCGGCCGAAGACCTCGACGTCGAGGGTGCTGGCGACCGAACCTAAGCAAAGGAATCCATCCGCATCGTCGCCCGAACCGCCGGACTTAGGGCGTCGCACGTGGCAGCCCCATCTATGCGAATCTCGAACGCGACTCTGGCCGACGGGCGCGTGGTCGACGTGCGCGTCGAAGACGGCGAAATCGTCGCCGTGGGCGACCTCGACCCCGTCGATGGCGAATGGACCATCGACGCCGACGAGAACCTCTTGCTTCCGGGCGCTATCGACGTTCACGTCCACTTCCGCGAACCCGGCTTCGAACACAAAGAGACGTGGGAGACTGGCTCTCGAAGCGCCGCCGCGGGCGGCGTGACGACCGTCGCCGACCAGCCAAACACCGACCCGACGACGACGACCGGCGAGGGCTTCGACGCAAAAGCTGAACGCGCAGAAAGCGCCTGCATCGATTACGGCATCAACGGGGGCGTCACGGACGGTTGGGACCCCGACAGCCTCTTCGACCGCCCGCTTTTCGCGCTCGGTGAAGTGTTCCTCGCCGACTCGACCGGCGACATGGGCATCGGCGCAGACCTGTTTTCGACTGCGGCAGAGCGCGCTGCCGAGGTCGGCGTGCCGGTGACTGTCCACGCCGAAGACGCGACCCTGTTCGACGAATCGGCTATCGAGGGCGACCTCGGCGGCGCGGGGCGAGACGCCGACTCCGACGCGTGGAGCGCCTACCGCCGCGCTGAGGCAGAGGCCGCCGCCGTCGAACGCGCCGTCCGCGTCGGCAACGAATCGGGCGCGCAGATTCACATCGCTCACACGAGCACGCCCGAAGGCGTCGACGCCGCCCGCGAGGGTGGCGCGACCTGCGAGGTGACGCCGCACCATCTGTTCCTCTCGCGTGACGACTGCGACGAACTGGGAACCTACGGCCGGATGAACCCGCCACTTCGCTCCGAGGAACGCCGCGAAGCCATGTTCGAGCGCCTCGCCGACGGTCACATCGACGTGGTCGCGACCGACCACGCACCACACACGACCGACGAGAAAGACCAGTCACTGCTCGACGCGCCGAGTGGCGTTCCCGGCGTCGAAACGATGGTCCCGCTCCTCCTCGGTGCCGCCGTCGAGGGCGACCTGTCGCTGGAGCGCGTTCGGGACGTCGTCGCCGCCAACCCGGCCGACATCTTCGACCTGCCGCAGAAGGGCCGCATCGAAGAAGGTGCGGACGCCGACCTCGCACTCTACGACCTCGACGCTGCCCGCGAGATTCGCGGCGACGACCTCCACTCGAAGTGCGGTTGGACGCCCTTCGAAGGCTTCACTGGCGTCTTCCCCGAGTGGACCATGGTCCGCGGCGAGACAGTCTGGGACGGTGAGGAGTTCGGCGACGTGGCGGGCGAGAACGTTCGGGCGTAGGCCGACGACGCAGTCCCGTCACGCCCGGTATCGCGTCACTGCGACAGTGACGGTTTTCCACCCGAGGCCGAGGAGTATCGCCAGCGGTGCGCTCGCGATGACGAGAAACGACAAGGTGAACGCCCACTCGATAACGCCGCCAGCGCCGAATCCGACGACGATGGGGGCGAGAAACGCGATGCCACCCGCGACGGGAGCGACCAGCGCGTAGACGAACAGCAACCGCGGTCCCCGAGTGAAGTTGATTCCATATCCCGGACCGGGTGGGACGAGCAACCCCACGGCAGCGAGGACGAACCCCGACAGAGTGATAATGAGGAAGAAGAACCCGGCGAGCCCTTGCACGAAGCCGTCGCTCTCGGGCGGTGGCGGCGGGAGCGTGTAGACGTTCCACAGCGAGAACGCGACGAGGGCGGCACCGATGCCAGCGATGGGGAGTTGGAGCGAACCGAGAGCGACGCGGAGAGGCCGTCGCATATGTCACTTCATCTGCAGGCCGGTGCATAGGCTTTCCGTTGGCTTCCGGTTCGACAAGCGAATCCTTTTCCCGCCCGACCCACCGAGACAAACACACACATGACCGACGAGCAGACGCCCCCGCGGACGCCCGGACCCGGTGCGGGCGAGCAACACGTACTGACCGGACTCGTCGAAAACTGGGAGGAGACCGTCGAAGATGCCGAAGTCTTCGCCGAGGAGTACGAAGACGACGGCTGGGAGACGCTGGTGTTGCATCCGGGTGACGTGACGCCACTCCCACCGGTGAACCTCCCCGAGTCGACCGACCGCGTCGGCTTCGACGTGCTCGTCCCCGGCAGCGAGTTCGAATCACTCTCCGAGTGGGTCAAGTCCGCCAAGTTCGACCGCTACGAGGTCTATCGTGCGGCCGAAGGCGGTGTCGTCTTCGCCGTCTCTGTCGTGCAGGACGACGACGCGGAGAAAGCTGTCTTCGTCCCGCTGTACTACGGCGTCCAGAAGGTGACCGAATTGGCCGAACGGGCGACCGAACAGGGCGAACTCCGGCTGTACGTCCGGCCCGTCGAGTCCGACACGCATGTCGAACTCGTCCAGTCCGAGCCGGACGCGCTGTTTACCTAATCGACTCCGCCACGACTCAGTCGTCGGAGAGTTCGTCTTTTCGCAGTTCCGTGCTCGCTTCGCGCACTTCGCGCATCACGCTCGAAATCCGCTCTTCGGCTTCGAGTTCTTCTTCGACCGAGAGGTCGACGCCCTCGACTTCGAGGAGGAACTTCGCAATCTCGGTGACTTCGTACATCATCTCGTCGAGTTCTTCGGCGGTGAAGAAGCCGGACATCGCGCCGTAGAGGAACGTCGCACCCGATTTTCGAACCTTATCGCGGAACGCCGACCGGGCTTGGTTGACCGCCTGCGGCGTGTACGTGTCGGTCATGAAGGGGACGAGTTCGGGGAGGTTCTCGCCGATTTTCGTCATCTCGACGCCGGTCTCGGTTCGGAAGTCGGCACAGAGACGCGCGATAGCCCACTCGCGGGCGGTCACGTAGGTTCGCTCGCGGAGGAAGTCGTTGACGCGGTCGTACTGCGCGCCGTCGACCTTCTTGAACCGGGCGTACTTCTGTACGTCCTTCGGGATGTCTGGTTCGAAGTCAGGGTCTGTCTCGGTGTCTGAGTCAGTTTCCGCGTCGGACTCAGTCTCCCCGCCGGACTCAGCCTCCGTGTCTGGGTCAGTCTCCCTGTCGGACTCAGCCTCCATGTCTGGCTCGGCCTCTGCGCCAGTGCTCGAACCCGCCTCCGTGTCTGCGCCCGAACTTGTCTCTGCCGGGGCGTCCGTTTCGCCGTCAGTCTGTCCTGCGGTCGCTGTCTCCCCGTCGTGCGACTCGAAGGAGTCAGCGTCGGCGTCGGCGTCCACGCCGTCAGCGTCGGCGACGTCGTCTGTCATACCGCGGGCTACCGCGTCATGGCCGAAAAGCGTTCCGCGACGGCCGGTCGAGCTGTCGGCGTCGAAGGACCCGTCGGCGGGGAAGGGTTTTCAAACACCGCCGCGAGTGTAGGAGGCATGAAAGTACTGCTCGGTATCGGTGGCAGCGACGACTCCATCCGAGCGCTGGAGAAGACGGCGGAACGGGCGGCCAACACCGGCGACGACCTGACGGTCGCTATCGTCGAAAACCCGTCCGTCGAGCACTCGCGCGAGGACATCGAACAGAAAGTCACGACAGTCCTCGGCGAGTTCAATCTCGACGCGCCGATTCAGCACCTCGAAGGCGACCCCGGAAGCGCACTGGTCGACAAGGCCGAAAACGAAGGCTTCGACCAGCTCGTCCTCGGCGGCGGCCAGACGAGTCCGATGGGGAAGATACAGGTCGGGAGCATCGCGGAGTTCGTCCTCCTCAACTCCCACGTAACCGTCACGCTGGTACGATGAACACGCGAACCTACTCTGACGCCGTGGCAGACCCCTACGAGGCACCGCCGCTCTCGTTTACCGACCGCGAGGAGCGAACTATCAAGGTTCGACCGTACGAGGGCGACGACGCGGAGTTCGAAGCGCTCGTCGAGATGTACGACTCGTTCGACCCGTCAGACCGAGCGCAAGGTATCCCGCCCGGTCGGGAAGACCGCATCCGCGACTGGCTCGACAACATCCTCGACGACGAGTGTCTGAACGTCATCGCGTGGCATGGCGACGAAGTTGCAGGGCACGCGACGCTCGTCCCCGACGGAGACGCGTACGAACTCGCAATCTTCGTGCATCAGACGTACCAGCGCGCCGGAATCGGCACGCGACTCATCAAGGCGCTGCTCGGCTACGGCCGGGAGTCTGGCGTCGAAAAAGTGTGGCTCACGGTCGAGCGCTGGAACCGCGCGGCGGTGGGACTGTACAAGACGGTCGGCTTCGAGACGAGCGATGCCGAGAGCTTCGAGTTGGAGATGACGATTCGGCTCAACGACTCGGACGAGTAGGCTGGCGACCTTCAGACCGAAAGCACAGGCTGGCTGGCGTACAAGAGGACGTATTCGGCGGCCTTCGCCAACACCTCACCGGGGTCTCCCGAGACGGGTTCGCGGGGGACGACGATGAAGTCCGCATCGAGTTCTTCGGCAGTGTCGAGGACGACGCTCCCGGGGTGGAGGAGCTTGCTCGTCGTCGAGAAGCCGTAGGCGACTGACGTCGAGACGGAGACGTCGGCGTCGGCCGCGATTCCAGAGACGGTGTCGGTGACGGCTCTGCTCTCTTCGAAAACGGCGTCCTCGTCGACGGCCCCGCGCTCGATAGCGCGGACAACATCTTCGCCGAGGACGTGGACTGCGTGGACCGCGGCGTCGTACTCGGCCGCGATTGCGACGGCGTACTCGGCCGCGCGCGTCGCCTCCTCGCTTTGGTCGACCGGAACGAGGACGAGGTCGATAGAGAGCGGGCGCGATGGCATGTGAGCACGTCCGTCGGGGGATGACAAAAAACCACCCCACCGTGCCGGACGACGGCGCCGGGACGTGCGACTGTGTGCACCTCACCCGAACAGCTGTGCCCACTCACCCGGACTGGTTTTATGCCGCCCCACGAAGAACCCGTGAGCATGTTCGACACGATGGTCATCGCGACGGATGGCTCGGCGAGCGTCCGGCGGTCGGTCCGGGTCGCGCTCAACCTCGCAGAGCGATTCGACGCGTCGGTCCACGCGCTGTACGTCATCGACGCGGGGGACGTGGAGACGGCACCGGAGCGCCTCCGAGACGAGATGCGCGATGCGCTGACCGAGCGGGGAGAAGAAGCACTCGCCGAGGTGAAAGCAGAGACCGAGCGAGACGTGACGGTCGCGGTTCGTGAGGGACGGCCAGCAGGCGAGATTTCGAACTACGCTCGCGAGGTCGACGCCGACGCCGTCGCGATGGGCACGCGCGGGCGACACGGTGAAAACCGGTTCCTCATCGGGAGCGTCGCCGAGCGCGTCGTCCGAAGCTGTCCGGTTCCCGTCCTCACGGTGCGCCAACTGGAGACCGACAAGACAGACCCACTGCTCGACGGCGACGAAGAAGCGGTCGATGTTGACGAGGCGGCCTGACGGGACACCACGAGAATCGGCAGGAGTTTTCCCCGTCGGGGGCGAGGCGCAGATATGGAAGAAGAGCTTATCGACAGTTCTCGACTCTCACTCCCCCGGAAGTCAGTTCTCCCGGGAACCGGATTCTTCTACCCCGACGACCTCGACGAAGAGCGGGCCGAAGAGCGTGCGAAAGAAGAACTCGAAGACGCCGAAGTGGCGGTCGTCACCGACACCGACGCTGACGGTCTCGGCTGTGTCGCACTCCTCCGCGAAGTCTACGACGCCGCGCTCGACGTGGCTGACTTCGAGGAACGTATCGAAGAGCGCCTCGCGGAAGCGCGCGGCGAGGTCGACGAAGCCGAAGAAGACGAGGAAGCGGAAGAAGACCGCCCCGAATCGCCGGTCGCACTCATGGGGTCGAGCCCTTACTCGCTGGAAGACGACCTGCTTCGCGTCGCCGAGTACGCGCCCGAGGGCATCGACGTGTTCGTCTGTGACCTCTGTCCCGACCGCTACGAGTACGTCGAAGAAGAACTCGAAGCACTCGCCGAGGTCGCCGGGTCGATTCGCTGGTTCGACCACCACCAGTGGAAGCCCGAGGTCGCCGAACAGGTCCGTGCGGCGGGTGTAGACCTCGTCGTCGGCGAATCCGACGAGGAGTGTTCGACCGACGTGGCGCTCCGCGAACTCGACTACGAGTTCGACGACCGATTCGTCGAACTGGCGGCGGTCACCCGCGACCACGACCTCTGGCTGAACGAAGACGAGCGCAGTCAGGACCTCGCGGACTACGCCTACTGGACGGGCAAAGAGGAGTACGTCGCCATCGTCGGCGCGTACGGCGCAGACCTCCCCGAAGTCGTCGAGGAGTACATCGCTCACCGGCGGGTCGAAAAGGAGAACCTCATCGAAACGGCCGTCTCGCGGGCGGAGTTCAAGTCGGTCGGCGACTGGACCGTCGGCATCACCTACGGCCGCTGTTCGCAGAACGAAGTCGCAGACGCGCTCCGTGAGGAGGGTGCCGACGCCGCCGTCATCGTCAAGCCCGCAGGCAGCGCGAGTATTCGCGGGTCTGAGGACTTCGAACGCGCTCACGAGGTCGCCGGTCTCGTCAACGGCGGTGGCCACCCCAAGGCTGCCGGGTGTAAGCCAGACATCTACGACGACATGCTCGACTACGCCCACCACTGGACGACGCAGGGCGCGACGACGAAGCGCGTCATCCTCAACGCGTTCGAGCGCGTCGCCGAGACACCTGCCGAGGGTGAGGACAAAGCAGAAGAAACCGCCGATGCTGGCGCCGACGCCGATGCCGACGCCGAAACTGACGCTGACGACGCCGAGACTTCGGAGTAGAATCAGTCGGAAAGACCGGTCCCTTACGCGTCGTCGACGACCCAGCGGTCCGAGTAGGCCGTTCCGCACTCGCATTTCGCGTAGGCGTGGATGACGTCGCCCTCCTCGTAGAGGCCGCCGACTTCCTCGTTTTGCGCCTCGGCGAACGAGAAGATGAACTTCGGTTCGTGGTTCTCGTCTGTGGCGGTATCCGGGCAGACGCCGCCGCTCAGGTCGCCGTCGATGTCGCCATCAGTGCCCATCGCGGTCTGGGCAAATTCCATCGCGTCCATGCCGGTTCCGGCCGCGAAGGCGCGGCGGCCGTTGTCGCCGGGGACGACGAGGACGTAGCCGTTTTCGACTTCTTCGCCCATGTTCGGTATCTTGCCTTGGCTGTCGAGATACTCGTGGGTGAGATAGAGCGCCACGTCGTCGAGACGCTCGCCTGCGAGGAACTCGTCCAACTTGCTCATACCCGGTGTGGGGAGTCAGGCGGTAAAAGCGGCGTGTCTCCGGGCGAGACAGAACGCGGAGGGGCGTTCGTCCCCGGTGTGACTTAGCTCACCTTGCCGCGGAGATACGCAGAGATGCCCTCGCTCACGAGGACGATGCCGAGAATCGCGATGAGGATGGTGAGCACCGCGTCCCATTTGAAGTAGTTAATATTCGTCTGGAGAGCGACGCCGATGCCGCCCGCACCGACGAACCCGATGATGGTCGACGCTCGAACGTTGATGTCCCAACGGAAAGTTGCGACACTGATGAACGCCGGCTTAATCTGCGGGATGATGCCGTAGATGAACATCTGGAACGTCGAGGCACCGGTTGCGGAGATTGCTTCGACCGGGCCGCGGTCGATTTCTTCGATTGCTTCGCCGAGGAGTTTCGCGGTGAAGCCCACCGAGCGAACGGCAATCGCCAACACGCCCGCGAGCGCACCCGGACCGAACAGTACGACGAAGATGAGCGCCCAGATGATGACGTTGACAGACCGGGTAAACGAGACGATGAACTTGCCGAACAGGTACGTCCAGCGGTTCGGTGTCGTGTTGCTCGCGCTGAGGAACGCCACGGGAAGCGCCATCACGATTGCGAGCGCCGTCCCGAGAATCGAGATGTTGATGGTTTCGAGAAGCGGCCCCACGATTTCGCTGGTGTAGATGACGTTCGGCGGGTACATCCGCGTCAAGAGGTCCATCACCTCGTTCGGCGCGGACGCGACGTAGCCGTAGTTGATGTCCATCGACCGCCACGCGGCGGCGAGAATCACGAGGACGCCCAGCGTGAGGAAGTAGCGAATCAGTCGCTGTCGCGTGTCGAATCGCTCCCACTCGGCACCACTGTCGGCCCCACTGAACTCGGATTTACTCGCCATCTATTGGACCCTCCGGCGGGCGTAGGCGCTCGCGGCCTCGCCTATCATGACGATGCCGACGATGACGAGGATAATCAGCGAACTGTACTGGTAGTCGTACTTCTGGAAGGAGTTGAGGAGCGTAATCCCGATTCCGCCTGCGCCGACGATACCGACGACGGTACTGTGGCGGAGGTTGATGTCCAGTCGGTAGATGGACAAGCCGATGATTCGCGGGATAATCTGCGGGAGGACGCTGTAGAGGTACACCTGCATGCGACTCCCTCCGACGGCCTCGATAGCGTCCATCTGGCCGGTGTCGATGTCTTCTATCTCTTCGGAAAGAAGCTTCGCGAAGAATCCTACCGTCTTGAACGCCAGTGCCAGTACGCCCGCGAGCGGGCCGAATCCGACCGCCTTCACCATGACGATGGCGACGATGAGTTCGTGGAACGACCGCGTGACGGCGATGATGCTCCGTCCGACGAGATAGATTGGTCGAGGTGCGAGGTTGTTAGCCGCCATGAACGCCACGGGCGCGCTGACGACGATTCCGAGCGTCGTGGCGATAATCGACATGAGAATACTCTCGACGATTCCCTGCACCATCAGGTCGAACTGCATCGGCGTCGCCGCCGGTGGGAGCATGTTCGAGACGAGCGTCACCCCGCCTCCGAGACCCCGGAGGAATCGGTCGGGAGAGACCCGGATGTTCCAGAAGCTATAGAGGACAAAGCCCGTGATGAGGGCGTAGACGACGTACTTTGTCGTCCGGTTGTAGAACGCAGTCGGGCGCTCCCAATTGCCGTCCACCGAACCGGGTTGCGTTGCCATCGCTTACTCCCCCGCGTGTTGCGTACGCTCCGCTTTGGCCGCATCGCGTTCGGCACGCGATTCGCCGCCGCGGTAGATGATATCCTGTGCACGCTCGTCGAGTTCGTCCGCAGCACCCTCGAAGACGAGTTCGCCGTCGCTCAGTCCGACGACACGGTCGGCGTACTCCGTCGCCAAATCGACCTCGTGGATGTTGATGAGGACGGGGATGTCGTCCTCACGAGCGATTTCGGTGAGCAGGTCCATCACTTCGACCGACGTCTCGGGGTCGAGCGCACTCGTCGGTTCGTCCACGAGGAGAATCTTCGGCCGCTGGATGACCGCACGGGCGATGCCGACGCGCTGGCGCTGTCCGCCAGAAAGCTCGTCTGCGCGGTCGTTCTCGACGCCTTCGAGGCCGACACGCCGAAGAACCTCACGTGCGGTCGCGATGTCTTCGCTGTCGAAGTTGCGACGGAAGGCATCCCACGTACTCATGTAGCCGAGTCGCCCCGAGAGAACGTTCTCCATCACCGTCAGGCGCTCGACGAGGTTGAACTCCTGGTGAATCATCCCCATGTCGCGGCGCGTCTCGCGGAGTTGCGACCCCGACAGTCCGGTTATCTCGGTGTCGTCGAGCCAAATCTCACCGGCTGTCGGCTCGGTGAGCCTGTTGATACAGCGGATGAGAGTACTCTTTCCGGCCCCGCTCGGTCCGATGATGGAGACGATTTCGTTTCCACTCACATCCATCGACAACCCCTTCAGTGCGCGGTCACCGGAGTCGTACACCTTCTCTACGTCTTTGACATGTAACATGGAAATCGTGTAGTGGCGTTATTCGCCGAGGTTGCCCGTCTTGTATTCGACGCCGTTGTTCTCCTGAATCTGGAGGATGATGTCGTAGGCGGTCGCGTAGTCGATTTCCGTGAACTTGCCGCGGCCCTCGAACGTCTCTGCAATCTTGGTGTCCGAGTAGTCGTAGTCGATGAACGCAGCGCGGATACCCTCCTGAATCTCCGGCGTGAGGTTGTACCGATACGTGAAGCTCGTCGTCGGGAACGGGTTGCTCGCCCAGACGACCTTGATTTTCGAAGGGTCGAGGTTGCCGGAGTTCGCGACGCGGGTCACACACGTACTGCAGACGGGGGCGGCGTCGTAGTCACCGTTCGCCACGCCGAGGATACTTTGCTCGTGCCCGCCGGAGTACGCGACTTCGTAGTCGTCGCCGGGGACGACACCCTGATTTGCGAAGAGTGCGCGGGGTGCCTGGTTACCGGAGTTAGACGACGGCTCGGAGTGGGCGACGCGCTTGCCCTCAAGGTCTTCGAGTGCGTCGATGTCGTCGTTGTCGGCTTGTGTCGCCAGCCAGAGACGGTAGCCGAAGTCACCTTCGTCAGAGACCTGCAGCGAGAACGGAACCGCGCCCGCGAGATTCACCGCAAAGGGCGTCGGACCGGTAGAGAAGCCGGCGACGTGGAGGCGTTCGGAGCGCATCGCTTCGACCTGCGAGGCGTACGACTGGAGTGGGAAGTATTCGACGTCCTTGCCCGTCTCCTTGGCGATGTTGTCCATCAGCGGTTGCATGGTCGTCCGGTAGGCCGCCGGGTCCTCCGTCGGCGTCATCGCGAACGCGAGTTTGTCGGGGTCGAGAAGCTCGCTCTCAGAGGACGGAGTCTCTTTGACGGAGTCTCCGTAGCGAGGCTCTTCGCGCGTCTCCATGTTTTTCAGGTCCGAAAGCGAACCAGTCTCGAAGCCCGATTGAATCAGCGCCGCCATCGGCTGTGGGAACTCCGGGTTCGACGGGTCGAAGTCGTAGGACTTCGACGGTGTGCTGTCGCCGTCAGATTCGCCACCTTCACCATCAGAACCGCCACTGGAGGTCTGCTTGTCACCTGTGATACACCCCGAGAGACCGAAGGTCATCGTGGCTGCGGTACTCGAAAGAAGGGTACGACGAGTTGGTTAAAATTCAGGCATTACTATAAATTCACGTGAGCGACAGGACGGAGATAAGTGTTGTGAATAATTATCTGGTAAAAAGTATGTTAGCGAGTGTCACATATTTCAAGATACAGGACAGGGAACAACGAACGATTCACCGTCCGACACGCCACCGCCACGCGAGAAGCGGACGTCAGATTGGGTGTGGCCCTCGCTGGGCGACCGCAAACGCTACTCGTCCGACCGGCCGAACTTCTTGGCGATGTTCGAAAGCGAGTCGTTGGGGCGCTCGACGACGCGATAGACGGTCCGCACGCCGGGGACCCGAACACCGTACTGATAGCCTGCGTCGAGTTCGTCGAATTCGACTGCCTCGCCGGGGTCGCGGTCGTTCTCGCGGCACCACTCGACGAGACGGTTTTCACCATCGCCGGGCATGCGCGCGAGGCGCTTGTTGTCGTACGCGCCGCGAATCACGAGCCCCGAGGCGTCCGACGAGACGCGAGCGTGGTACGAAGTCCCGTCGAGGTGGAGTCTGACGAAGTCGCCGTCTTCGACCGCGGCGTCGTCTGGAACGCGGAGACATGGGCGGCGAGTGCCGCCGCTCCGCGCGAGATTCGAACGGAACGTCTGGACCGACGGATGGTCGGAGGGTAGTTGCGATGGCACGTGAGACAGAAGGGAAAAACTGCGTTACTCTTCGTCTGCTTCGTCGTCGCCCTCGCCGAAGGCGGCGGCGACGTCGCCGTCACCGGAGACGACCTTCACGTTGATCTGGACGGTCTCTTCGTTGATTTCGCGACCGCGGACCGTGATGCGCTTGCGCTCGCCCTCGCGGGACGGGTTGAAGCCGATACCGTCCTCGGCGAGGACCTCTTTGAGGTTGCCGCCGGGGACGTCGGGGTGCATCGGGCGGCCAGCCTTGTCGGAGCCACCGGTCAGTTCGAGCGTGAAGCCGTCGAGGCCGACGGCATCGCCGTCGACCTCGTCGCCGAGGTCACGGCCGAGGAATCGGTTTGCGTCCTGTCCTTCGACGTCGACCTGGTAGGTCTCGCCGGAATCGGGGTCGGCGACGACGACCATGAATTCTGCCATGCGCGGATGAAAACGGTCGCGGATAAAAAGTACGTCGAAAGCGCGTCTCGGTCGCCTCACCCGTGAATCGGCTCGTCGCGGTCGAATTTGGGGTATTGAGGCCGAAACCATACTGTGGTAACAGTTAACTTTGAACATACTGTATCCACCACCGTGATGGAGGATACCAACACCCAGGAGTCACCGGATTTGGTCGAAGCGAAGACGAGAGCACTGGTCGAACAGCGGCCGAGAGCGTTGGTCGAGGCTCGTTCGCGTGAACTCGTCGAAGCCGAACCGCGGTCTCTCGTCGAGGCCCGTCCACGAGACCTCGTCGAAGCAGCGCCGATGGAACTCGCAAAGACGGAGACGACTGCGCTCGTCGAACGAACGTGGTACGAGTGTCCCTCGTGTGGCTACCGCTCGGGCCACAGCGTCCACGAACAGTTGTGTCCGCACTGCGGCGAGCGACTAACGCATATTGGTGTCGCCGAAGAGTGACTACAGGACGTACTCGGCTTCTCCACCCCCGCCTCCATCTTCGCCTTCTTCCTGCTCGGCCTCCGCTTCCTCGATTGACTCCCAGAGCGAGCACCAGTCCTCGGGGTCGATGTATCCCTCGACGCGGGCGCAGGCACCGAATCCGTCGCCGTTCTTGTCCGGGATGTACTCCGCACAGTTCCCGCAGTTTTGACCCTCTTGGGCCAGTCCCGCTTCGACCGCGTCGGTCGCCTCCTGAAACTGCGTCGCCTCCTTGGTGAACAGTTCGTCGGGATTCCGCCTCTCGTTCGCTTGCGAGAGCGCAGTCCGGTACTCCTCTGGGACCGGCCCACTCACGAACTCCTCCTCGGAGACGCCCTCCGGGAGTTCCTCTTCGTGCTCGTCTCCCTCTTCTTCTGCTTCGGTCGTCGTCTCCGTCGCCGTGGTAGTCGTCTCCGCTTGCTCGCCATCGCCACCGAGACAGCCAGCGAGACCCACGACAGTGCCACTGCCAGCGAGGTGGAGAAATCGGCGTCGCGTTTCGTCAGAAAGTGACATATGTGGAACTAGCCACCGAATCGGTTTTAGTAGGGACTGTGTTACCAAATGTCATTTACTCGGCGTAGCTCACAAACGCTATCCTAACCGAGAAATACGAGACAGATGATGTATCGGCGAGTGGTTTGGGCTACCCGTCGAACCCGTCTTCCCAGCGGAACGTGCCGTTTCGCTGGACGACTTCGCCGTCGACTTCGATGAACGAGTCTTCGCTCATGTCCGTAATCATGTCCACGTGGACCGCAGACTGGTTTCCGTCCTCGCCCTCGGGGAGACACGACCCGTAGGCGCGACCCACCGCGAGGTGGATGGTGTCGCCCATCTTCTCGTCGAAGAGGATACTGTCGGTAAAGCGGTCGATGCCGCGGTTCATCCCGATACCGAGTTCGCCGAGGCGACGTGCGCCCTCGTCGGTGTCGAGGATACCGGCGAGCGCCTCTTCGCCCGCGCCCGCGGAGAAGTCAACGACTTCGCCACCTTCGAACGTGAGGTGGACGTTCTCGACGCGCTGGCCTTCGAGCGTCATCGGCACGTCGAAGAACACCTCGCCCTCGACGGCGTCTTCGACGGGTGCGGTGAATACCTCGCCCGACGGGAGGTTGTGCGAATCGTAGGCGACGGAGGCAGCGGAGTTGACCGCGGTCCGGCCCTCGATAGACATCGTGAGGTCGGTGTCTTCCTTGACGATGCGGACCTCGGAGCCGTCGTCGAGAATCTCCTTCATGTTCGCCATCTCGTCGGCGAGTTCCTCCCAGTCGCGGAGGACCGCGTCGTAGACGAAGTCGGCGTACTCCTCGTAGGACATCCCGGCCTGCTGAGCCATCGCGCGGGTCGGATGGACCGTCGAGACCCAGTCGGTGTCCATGCGCGCCTCGCGCACCTCGCTGGCGGCGCGGTTGTAGTCCTGTCGCGTCGCTGTCGGCACGTCTGCCGTCGCTGCCGTGTTTCGCGTGCCGCCGAGGAAGAGTACCGAGTCGGCGGCCTCGTAGAGGGCGAGTTCGTGTTCAGGGAGTTCGAAGTCGCCGTCGTGCGCGCGGAGGTACGCCCGCTGAACCTCTTCCGACGAGTACGTCGTCACGACGTTCGCGCCGCGCTCGCCGAGGGCTTCAGCGACAGCGACCGCAAGGTCGTGGGCACCTTCGCCGACCGACACGACCACGTCGTCGCCGGCCTCGATTCGTGCGCTCCAATCGACGAGCACCGCGGCGTGCTCGTGGATGCGTTCGTCCATACCGGCCCCTCGCGCGGGCCGGTAAAAACCTCGGCGTCTGCCGTTGCTGACGGAACGCTTATCGCTAGTCACACGTCACCAACTGTCGTGACCACTATCGCCCTCGCCACCTGTGCAGACCTTCCTTCACTCGTCGACGACGACGCCTCGTTCCTCACGGCGCTTTGCGACCGAGGGGCGACAGCCGACCCGGTCGTCTGGTCTGACGACTCGGTCGAGTGGAACGACTTCGACGCCGTCGTCGTTCGGTCGATTTGGGACTACTACAGGCAGCCAGCGGCGTTCGACGACTGGGTCGACACCCTTGCCGACGCCGACTGCGACGTGTGGAACCACCCGGACATGCTGCGGTGGAACAGTCACAAATTCTACCTGCGCGATTTGGAAGGGCGAGGCGTCTCGACACTGCCGACCGAGTACGTCGAATCCGGTGGCGACGTGGACCTCGGGACCATCTTCGACGAGCGCGGTTGGGACGAACTCATCGTCAAGCCCGCGGTGAGCGCCGGAGCGTTCGAGACGAAGCGCATCCCCCGCGACGCTGCCGACGACGAACAGTCGTGGGTGGACGAACTCGTCGCGCGGAAAGACGTGCTCGTCCAAGCGTTCGCCCCCGACATCACCGATGGCGAGTGGTCGCTCGTGTTCTTCGGCGGTGAGTACAGCCACGCCGTGGTCAAGCGCCCCGAAGCCGGTGATTACCGGGTGCAGGAGAAACACGGTGGGAGCGTCCACGTCGAGACACCCGACGAGGGACTGCTCGAACAGGCCGGAGACGTGGTTGACGCGGTCGCCGAAGAGGTCGGCGAAGAGCCGCTGTATGCGCGGGTCGATGGCGTCGAGCGCGACGGCGACTTCCACCTTCTCGAAGTCGAACTCATCGAACCGGAGTTGTTCTTCAGGGTCGACTCGGGGGCGGGCGATAGATTCGCCGAGACGATTCTCGAACGGGTTTGACGACGCGCTTTCACGGGCGGGGAAACCACAACCACTACCTCCCCCCGAATCGGAGTCCGTCGCATGCAACTAGGCGTCATCGGCCTCGGCCGGATGGGGCGCATCGTCGTCGACAGAGTGCTCGATGCCGGGCACGACGTCGTCGCGTTCGACCTCTCCGAAGAGGCAGTCGCGGCGGCCGCCGACGCGGGTGCAGAGCCCGCCGACAGCGTCGCCGACCTCGCAGACCGACTCGGCGACGACAAACGAATCTGGCTCATGGTCCCCGCGGGCGACGCGGTGGACGCGACCCTCGACGACCTCGACCCACACCTCGACGAAGACGACGTGGTCGTCGACGGCGGCAACTCCCACTTCGAAAAGTCGGTCCGCCGCGCAGAAGCCTGCTCTGCGGCGTACCTCGACTGCGGCACCTCCGGCGGCCCCGCCGGTGCCGAACTCGGCTTCTCGCTCATGATTGGCGGCCCGCAGTGGGCCTACGACGAGATGACGCCCGTCTTCGACGCCGTCGCGACCGGTCCTGACGGCCACGACCGAATGGGCGAATCCGGCTCCGGCCACTACGTGAAGATGGTCCACAACGGCGTCGAGTACGTCCTCATGCAGGCCTACGGCGAGGGCTTCGAACTGCTCGCCGAGGGGCGCTACGACCTCGACCTCGAATCCGTCTCGCGCACGTGGAACAACGGCGCGGTCATCCGCTCGTGGCTCCTCGAACTCTGCGAAGAGGCGTTCCGCGAGGAAGGAACCGACCTCGGCGACGTGGACGACCACATCGCCGGTGGTTCGACGGGCACGTGGACGGTTCAGGAAGCGCTCGAACAGGAAGTTCCCGTCCCGCTCATCTACCAGTCGCTGGCCGAGCGATTCGGCTCCCGCGCCGACGACCGCTTCTCGCGCCGTCTCGCGAACCGTCTCCGCTACGGGTTCGGTCGCCACGAAGTCGCCCGAAAAGACGAGTAACGCGTTCACTCGCGGGCGGCCACGTGGACTCGCCCACTATATTTTGGGAATTTACCGGAGAGCGCCCGCAGCGTCGCAAAAATCCCCGTTGGAGGCCGCCGACATAATCACAATTTCCTTAACCCCTCACTCCATATCCGCCCTCATGGCAGTCATCAGTCTGGTGGGTGTCGGGGCCGGATTGGTCCTGGTACTCCTCACCGTCGCCCTGCACTTCTCGAAGGGGACCGGTTGGGAGCCGACCGCCGACATCACACAGGAGGTCCTCGAGCGCCGTGCGGCGACCGTTCCAGAGACTGACTTCCCCGAGCCGATGAACCGGTCTATCGGCGGCGGCGGAGTCGCTGGCGCAGTCGCTGGTGGCGAGGAAGGTGGCGAACTCGAAGGCGACGAGGCCGCCGAAGAAGAACAGAGCCCCGCCGACATGCCCGAAGACGAAGTCGAATACTTCGAAGTCGAGTTCGTCAAACAGGGCGAAACCATCGAACTCGCGAGCAACGAGACAGTGCTCGACCAGGGTGAAGACGCCGGGATGGACCTCCCGTACGCGTGTCGCCAGGGTCAGTGTGTCTCTTGCGCCGGGAAGATTACCGACGGTCCGGCCGACGAGTACGTCACCCACTTCAAACAGGAGACGCTCTCTGGCGACGAGATGGACAACGGGTACACCCTGACCTGCGTCGCCTACCCGAAGGCCGACTTCTCCATCGAAACCGGCGAAGCGCCGTAACGTCTCGAACCCACCACTCGCTTTTCTCGCTGCCTCCTGCCGAGCCGTGACTCGCGTCTGCGCGCTCATCTGTGTGCCGCCGGTCACCGGCGCGTCACTGGGTTCGCGTCGAACCGGCAGCCCGTACCACCTACCGACGCTTTGAAACGCACACCCCGTGTTTCAGAGTATCTGTGTCTGTCCCCGAAGGAGGTTCCCTCACCGAAGGTGACCTCAAACGTCCGATGTTCGCCCTCGCGTGGCCGATAATCGTCACCGAACTCCTTCAGGTGGCGTACAACCTCGCCGACACGGTGTGGCTCGGCCGCCTCTCGACTGACGCCGTCGCCGCTATCAGTCTCGCGTTCCCGCTTATCTTCCTTCTTATCTCTGTCGGCGGCGGGTTCACTGTCGCCGGAAGCACGCTCGTCGCGCAGTACACCGGCGCAAAGAGCGAAGGCTCCGCCGGAACCGTCGCCGGACAGACGCTCTCGTTTATCACCGTCATCGCAATCACCGTCGGCATCATCGGCTTTTTCGCCACCGACGCGATGCTCGGCATCCTCCCGAGTTCGCCCGCCACCGCCGGGCAGGTCATCCCACTCGCCGGCGACTACATGCGGGTGTTCTTCCTCGGCTTGCCGTTCCTCTTCGGCTTTTTCGTCTTCTCGGCGCTCATGCGCGGCTACGGCAACACCCGTGCCCCGATGGTCGTGATGTTCATCAGCGTCGTCATCAACGTCCTCATCGACCCCATCTTCATCTTCGGCTTCGAGTCGAACCCGCTGTTCGGGATGTTCGGCCTCCGAGGTCTCGAATCGACGCTCTTTGCGGCGACCGAGTTCGAGGGCTACAAAGTCGCCGGGGCGGCCTACGCGACCGTCCTCTCCCGCGCTGTCGCCACCATCATCGGCATCTACATCATCTTCGGTACCTCCGCCGGTCCCGACGTCCAGCTCTCGGACTTCCGCCCGCAACTGAAGTACATCAAGAAAATCGTCAATATCGGCGTCCCGAGCGCTATCGAGCAGTCGGCGACCGCTCTCGGATTCATCACCCTCACCGCGATGGTGGTCACCTTCGCCCCCGAAGTCGTCGCCGCCTTCGGTCTCGGCAACCGACTCACGTCGCTCGTGTTCCTCCCCGCACTCGGGCTTGGCCGTGCGACGAACACCATCGTCGGCCAAAACCTTGGTGCGCAGAAACCCGAACGCGCAGAGAGTGCTGTCTGGCTGGCGGCGAAAGTCGGCGCGAGCGTCATGGTCGTCACCGGCGTTCTCGCGTACATCTTCGCGGAGCCAGTGGTCGCGTTCTTCATCTCGACCGGGACCGAGTCCGCGACTCAGACCATCAACCTCGGCGTCGAGTACGTCCGTATCCGTGCCTTCGAGTTCGGCTTTATCGGCGTCCTGCAGGTCGTTCTCGGTGCGTACCGCGGGGCCGGAAACACGAAGACTGCGCTCACGTTCTCGCTGCTCGCGCTCTGGCTCGGCCGCATCCCCACCGTGTATCTGCTGTCGTTCCAGTTCGGCTTCGCCGAAACCGGTATCTGGCTGGGGATGGCTGTCGGGCAGATTATCGGGGCGATTGCGGCGACCGCGTGGTTCACCCGCGGCACGTGGAAAGAAAGCGTCGTCGACGCCGACCCGACTCCTGCGTAATCGACCGGCGGCGTGGGTTCCACAACCGTTTTACGTTGGTATCGTGTACCACTCTTCGCTGAGGGCCTGTAGCTCAGTGGACAGAGTGCTTGGTTCCGGACCAAGATGTCGCGGGTTCAAATCCCGTCGGGTCCGTTCCTCTTCTAATCGATAGACAGCAGCGACTTGAGTTACCCCTATGACGAACTCGCGTAGATTTCGTTCACCTAAGTATACGTCACCAGAGAGTACAGCAAACGGGCTAACGCTTATTATACCTCGTTGCACAAAATCAGACAGTGTCCGACGAAGCGAAACAACATATAAATATCTGCCTTCCCGTCATCCCTGGTGACGATTCGAAGATATTCAGGCTCCACGCAGCCGACGACGTGCTTCGACTACTCGTCGACGCCCACCAGTCGGAGTTCACACTGAAAGATCTCTCCGAAATGACCGACCGGAGCCGGTCGACAGTCTGGCGAGCGGTCGAGTTCCTCGACGGACTCGGCGTCGTCCAAGTACGAGAGACGACACAGCGAAAGTACGTCTCCATTGACCCTGCGCGGCTCCAGAAAGACGACCCGGTACTCGGTATCGAACAGACCGAGTATCACGCTCCAGTTCGTGCGTTCGTAGAGAACGTCGAGACGGCGGTCGAGAACTCGGACGGAGTCGAACAATTACTCGGTGTTCTCGTATTCGGGAGCGTCGCTCGCGGTGAGGCCGACCGGAAGAGCGATGTCGACGTGTTCGTCCTCGTCGACGGCGACCGAACGACCGCCCGCCGCGTGGTCTCGAACGTGGCCAGTGAACTCGGCGAAGAACGATTCGACGGCGATCGGTACACGTTCGAACCGTTCGTCGAGAGCGAGGAGAGTGCGCTCCGAGCAGGCGAAAAGCTCCGAGAGATATTCCGGGAGGGAGTCACCGTCTACGGCGGTGACGAGTTCCAACGAATCCGGACCGGGGTGATGAGTGGTGAGTAGTTCCCGAATCGAGACGTTGGTCGATGAGGTGCAAGTCGCCTTCGACTATCGACCCGAGGATATCGAGGACGGCCTGGAGACGAACGAGGCGGACGTCCTCCAACTCCGAAAGTCGTGCCGACTACTCGCGGGCGCAGAGACGCTGTTAGAGCGAGGATTCTATACGTTGGTTATCGAGGCGTCGTTCGTCGCTATCGAGCGCGTCGTCGAGTTCAAACTTCTCGAAGGCGGCGTCGAACCACGGGACCTACCCGGAACGCATCCCGGCGTGTACACGGAAGCGGCGAGGCGTGGAATCCTGTCGGGGTACATCGCCGACAACCTTCAGGACCTGTGGCGGAATCATCGTGCCAAGACGTACTATCAAGACGGGCTCGCCGCGAGAGAGCGTGCAGAGAAACTGTTCGAACTCGCGTCGGAGACCCACGAATACGTTGTCAACCAGTCGACGAAGAGACACGAGTGTATCTGCGAATGAAGTCGCGCAGTAGGTGACTGGACTGTTCCAATCTTGCGTAGTACCGATTACCCGATAATCGCCAGACTACGACCCGATTAACACGATTCTGTCACACGCGATGACGCATTCCCGTCGGGTCCGTACAGTTCTGGAACGGTGTAGAACCAAAGAGCGAGTGCTGTGCCCGTCGAATCCCATATTTTTCCACCGAGAGGTTTCGTCACGCAGCGTGACGAACTCGCATTCCGGTGGGCTGGTATCGCCAGCACAAATCTAAAATACATAGATTTCGTACTTAGAGTATGCCCACCCTCTCTGACCGTGGTGATGCCCACCCAATTGACGACGGCGCACCCCAGTCGTTCGACGATTTCGACGGGCTGTTGGCCGCCACGACGTTGCTGCAGAACCCACGTCTCGCCCGTGAGTACGTCTATCTCTGTTACTACGGGCCAGCAAACATCCAGGACCTCATCGACGAACTGGACCTCGCTCGTGCAACGGCCTACGACGACGTCGAACAACTCGAACGACTCGGCGTCATCGACCGCGACGAGAGCACACGCCCCCACCAACTCACCGCAGAACCGTTCGCGTTCGTCGACGGCCGCGAAGTTGCAATCACCCCGACGCTGATCCACGCAGTCGCTCTCACAGAGTTCGACGACGACGCCGAGTACTTCCACAATCGGTACGGCATCGGGCGACTCGTAAGAGCAGTCCGAGCAGCAGCAGAGTACTACGCTGGAAAACTCACCCAACGAATGGCGGCCGAGGAGATGGACGTCAAACCAGTCGAAGGGATGGCCATCATCTATGCAGTCCGACCCGTGCTTGAGGCTGGTCGGGAGAACGATCCATACTTCGAACAACTCATCTCGTCTGACCCTGACGAACTGGAGTTCGATGGGGAGTAGTGACCTCCACTCGGACGACTTCGTCCTCGCGGATACGAACCTCTTCGTCGCTGTGGGTGGCCCGGAAAATCCAAAGTTCCAGAAACTTCGGAAGTTCGCTGCACGGCATCAGATAACCTTGCAAGTGCCCCAGCGTGTTGTCGAGGAACTGAGCACGATGCACATCGCGGACCGAGTAGAGACAGCCATCGAGGAAGGGTGGGCTACGAAGATTAATCCACCGTCACCGACTGATTCCGATGCAGTCGTCGCGATGGACTACGTTCGAAGAGAGATTGCGCGAAGGTCTGGCAAGAACGAACACGAAGTCGAGAAAGCAGATACCGTATTCGCCGGGTTAGCAATCGAATTGCTACGAAGTGGTCATCCACGAGTCGTCGTTCTCACTGACGACAAGATTGCGGCGGCAGCCATAGAAGGTGCAGTTGAACAGCAAGGATACGATGAGTCGATTCTCGTGGTGCGTCGAAGCGACATCATGGACGACGGTGGCGACGTCCGAGTGATTTGAACAGGACTTGAATCAAATCGGCCGACAGCGAACCGATTAACACGATTCTGTCACACGCGATGGCGCATTCCCGTCGGGTCCGTTCGCTTCTAATCGCCAGACAACGGCGACTTGAGATGCCCGTGTGACGAACTCGCGTAGATTTCGCTCGATACGTGAAATATGGATCTCGCCGTTCACTCGAACACGTCAAACACTTCGACCGCCTTGTATTCTTGACCCCACTCAGCCCCAGTCACTTCTTCGATGAGGCCGGTGTCTTCGAGGTTCTCGATGACGTTGTACGCTGTCCCGCGGGAGACATCGAGTTCCCGGACGATGTCGTTCGCCGTGAAGTACGGAACTTCGAGTAATTTGCGGGCGAACCTATCTGTCGACGTGCTCCCAGCGTAGTCTCTCTCGTACTTCGACTGCAGTTCTTTGAGCGCCCACGTCCGGTCGTACGACTCTGCGGCCTGCGAGCGGAGCGCTTCGAGGAAGAAGTCGATCCACTCGACCCACTCGCCCTGTTCGCTCACGGCGCGCATCTTCTCGACGTACTCGACCTTGTGCCGGTTGAAGTAGGCACTCGGGTAGATGTACGGGCTCTCGATGTAGCCCTGATCGACCAGATAGAGGATGATAACGAGTCGGCCAAGACGGCCGTTCCCGTCCGAAAACGGATGAACCGTCTCGAAGAAGTAGTGGATAATAGCGGCATCGACGAGTGGGTGGTACTCGCCGTCTGCCTCGACGTACTCGACGAGCGACGACATGAGACGGTCGAGCGACGACGCTGATGGGGGAATAAACGGGTCTTTGGCTGGATTCGGACTGTTGAGCCGAACCATGTGGTCACGGAACTCTCCGACGATGTCGCCCTCGTTACGGACGCCGTCGAGGAGCATTTCGTGGAGGTGTTTGAGCAAGTCGAGCGTGATTTTACCACCGCCTTCGACGTGCTCGATACCATACAGAAGAGCATCCTCATAGTTCAGGGCCTCCCGCAAGTCCTTGCTTTGCGGCTCGGCCTCGGCACTATCTTCGTGTTTCGTGTGGAACGCGGCGACGTCCTGATAATCGACCACTGCACCCTCGATTCGAGCAGACTCGACCGCCTCGATTCGGATGAGCGTCGTGTAGAGGACAGCCGCGAAATCAACTGTCGAACTGATACCATCGACGCGACCAATCTGGTACGCTGCGTCGGCGACGAGGTCGTGTGTCTCGTCGGAGAGTTCTATTTTTGGATCCGGAGGAAGCGAATCTGGTGAGTAATACGGACGTGGATGATACTCGACGTACTTCCCCGGTGCCTCCTTTGGGAGCTTTTTCGTCCGCATTTCTAAGCAGTACATGGGGAGATAATGTATAACTACTCATATACTGGTTGAACAAGTGCAGGAGTGAAACGCAGTATGTACAGAACAAGCCGTAGAATTTGAAATTGTATTCACTGGGACTAGGGCTTGTGAAACATGTATTTGAATGGATAAACAAAGTGTGCTGCGTGAGTCTCTATCGTCTAGTAGAGAGGAAGAGATTCGACAACGAGAGCTTCGCCACGTGAAAGAGTTGAGTCAAAGCGGAATTTGTAGACAGAATCGTCGAGCGTGCCGAAAGCGTCCTCAGGTAGCTCTGAGACTCAGTTCTCTGTTTCGCTAATCGCCAGACAGCGCACCGATTAAACCATTTCTGTCACACGAGATGACGCATTCCCGCCGGGTCCGTTCGCTTCGCTCACTCCCCCGGCGTACTCACACTCGCTTCCGCTCGCGTGAGTCCCGTCGGGTCCGTCCCGCTTCTAATCGACAGGCTACGTCGGCCTGAGCTGCCTGTATGACGAACTCGCGTCAGAGACCCACGAGCACGTCGTCAGCCAGTCGGCGAACAGACACGAGTGTATCTGCAAATGAGCGTCACACGAGAGGCACAACTAGTCAAACGGAGATAGGGTCTCGTCTAGTCGCCCAATCGTACTCGTTGAGCGCTGCTCGAACGACGGGGACGCAGTCAACGAGGTGCTCCCACTCGCTGGCGACTTCTCGCCGCGTCTCAACTTCGTCGGCGTCGCCGAGGTCGGCGATACTCGCTCGAAGTTCACCGGGCGTCTCAACGTCGTAGGACTGCTCCCAGTCCGTACTCTTGGTCCTATCACTGCTCCAAACTGAGCCATCAACGACTTAGTCAATGTTTTCCAGATATCACACTTGTCCGTTGAGTAGACCACATATCGAGGTGCCGTTCGTTCACCCAGTTCCTCAAAAAAAGAACCATGATGAAATAATGAGGGATTGAGGTGGACTGGCAACGAAGTATTCGTCGAAGATGGACAGTGTAGCTAGTGGACTTTCGTTCGACTTACAACTCAGCGCAATACACCACATCGAGCGGCGTCAACTGCTTCTCGCTCTTCTCAAAGGGGTGGCAACCGACGAGACCCCACTCGACGTCACTCAGTTACCACCACGTACCGACGAGCAACAACTGCGAATGCACCACGTACACCTTCCAAAACTGAGACAGATGGGCATCATCGAATCGAGCGGAGAACAATCCCACGTCAGCAGAGGACCCCACTTCGACGACATCGTGCCGCTCCTCCGGATTATCGACACCTATCGAGACGAGTTGCCGACCGACGTGTTGTAGCGTCGACGAACGAATCGAGTTGCTGGTGAGTCACACTAGAATGGAGCCTGAGTGGAGTATTCCCGAAGCGTGGGTTAATTCGGGTCCTTGCTAGCTAACAATCCCTGAGAGAGTAATCGACGCGAGATTACGATGAGGCCGTTCTGGAACCCACCACCGAAGATTGCGTTTTCTTCCCCACTCTCGGGAATGAGGGTACTGACGAGAATCGTCGAGCGGTCAACGAGCAAGAGGCGGCCAATCGCGAGCGAATCCGAGGGCGCACTCTCGTCGCGTAGCCATTCGAGACCCGAGACGAACGTCGTTGCGTCCGGGATTAACTCTCGAATCTTTGTTTGCAACGGAGACGTTGCCGCTCCGATGAGTACGTCAACGTCGTCGGTGCGAGCGTTCAGCCTGGCGACGAGTTTGTCGGTCAACAGGGAATCGTCTCCGAGGACGAGCACGATTTCACTATCTGCGTCATCGAGAAGATTGAATGTCCGATTTTCGATGGCCTTCTTTCCGGACATCGCCCAGACCTCTTGGACCGAGCCCTTGTCGTCTGACTCGATTTTCTCGGCTTGCTCCAGGGCGTTCGTGAGTCGCTCGATACGGTTTTCGTACTGGCTGCGAAGTGTCTCAGTCGCTTCTGCGAGTGGGACGGCGCGGAATTGCTGTGGGCTGGTGTGTTGAATCTCGACGAGCCCTTGTGCCTCCAACACGCGAATCGCATCGTAGATACGAGTTCGCGGTACATCGGTGATTTCACTGAGTTGCTTCGCGGTCCCCGTCGAAACGCGCGCGAGGCCGACAAAACACTTGGCCTCGTATTCTTTTAACCCGAGTTGCTGAAGTACGTCGATAGCGTCTTCTTGTGGATGCTCCGTGCTCATGTGTCCCAATACGCACCCCGAGTCGTCTCGGTGTCTTTCAGGAACTAGCAGTGGAAGGCAGATAACAGTTGTTACTGAGAGTGGTGAAAACATAGTATCTCTAAAATTGAAAACACGCTTTCCGCACTGTCAGGACGCATATATAGCAGATACTACAATATATTGTTGTGATTCTAATAGTGACAGAGAGTGAATTCTCGAATCACAAGGTGTGAATGATGTTTTTCACCATCCTCACTAATTCACTCAGTTAATCACAAAAACCTATTAGCGAGGAGAACCCTAGTAGAGTCGCGGCACACAGAGAAAATCTGTGTCCCAACCACAGCTGTCACGTGCCGCTTCAGTCACACACTGTGACTGAATTTACGGGACAAAAGAGGCACCCCAAAATGAGTATTGACCCGGTCGATGACCCCCGTTCTGTCGCAATCGAGCAACTGGAACAGTTTGGGCTCAGCGCGTACGCTGCCCGGACGTTCGTGGCGCTCACCAGCCTTGGCATTGGCACGGCCAAAGACGTCAGCAACATCTCTGACGTTCCTCGTACTCGGGTGTACGATGCAGTCGATGAGTTACACGAGCGGGGACTCGTCGACATTCAACAGTCGTCTCCCAAGCAGTTCTGGGTGGTGTCCGCAGACACCACGTGTCGGAAGTTCGAACAGGAAGTACAACGGCGGACAGACATCCTGACGACGGCACTGCGAGAACTTGGTCCGGCGGAGCCAAAACAAGAACAGCGAGGCGTCTGGACGGTAGACGGTCAACCAGCGGTCACAGACCGCGTACTGGAATTCATTCGCACCGCAGACGAAGAAGTCGTCTACATGACTGTTGAGGAACT
Source organism: Haloferax elongans ATCC BAA-1513 (assembly GCF_000336755.1). Lineage (GTDB taxonomy): Archaea > Halobacteriota > Halobacteria > Halobacteriales > Haloferacaceae > Haloferax > Haloferax elongans. Next base: position 79,976 of record NZ_AOLK01000024.1, read on the forward strand.
TCTCACAGAAGATATCATCGACGAACTAACCGACGCCGAAGACCGAGGCGTTTCGATTCGGCTCGCTGGCATCTCTCCGGAGGTCCAGGACTTGATTCGAGACAGAATCCCACAGGCGGAGCTGTTCGACACCCTGTGGCTGTGGTCAGACACCCCAGCGGGGAGAGTCATGATGGCCGACGAGAGTGAAACGCTCGTGAGCGTGCTCGTCAACGGAAAAGACGCATCCCCGTCGGACCCCCGGTCGGAGACCGCAATCTGGGGCTCGGGTGAGACGAACAGTCTGGTCGCTGTCCTCCGTGCAATCTTCACGTGGCGACTGGAAGACGGCAAACTAGCCGACTGAGGCGTGAATGGTTTCAAATTCTACCGGTTCGTGCGGTGAGGACGGAACAATCCGAGCATGGTTCGACTGGGAAACCGAGACCCCATCGGCGGCGCTCGTTGAGGTTCTCGCCATCGCAACCGATAGCGACCCGACCAAACTCGGGCCGCTGAACTATGCTATCGACTTGGATGCATTGGACGCACTCGTTCAACCAATGGAACCGAGAACAGCCGAACACCGGACGACTGTCTCGTTCTCGGTTTCCGACCGGAGAGTCACGATTCACAATACCGGTGAAGTCGTCGTTCAAATGGAAGATTTGAGAGAGTCTTAGGCCAGATTGGCAGCCCATACATCAATTAAAACAACTCCGTCACGCGCGAGGGCGTATTTCCGTCGGGTCCGTTCGCTTCGCTCACCCCCCAACGTCCTCACACTCGCTTCCGCTCGCGTGAGTCCCGTCGGGTCCGTGTACTTCTAGAACGTTTTAGAACCAAGGGCTGAGTGCTGTGTCGTCGACTACGCATGCTATGAAACATACATTTCTCAAAATCAATTCAAAAACTAATTTCTGATATTATGTGTGAATTTTATGTCATTGTTTCGGTCATTGGGTGATAGACGACAACAAATATCTTAATGATAAATGATGTCGAATTCATATATGTCGAGCCAATTACGGAAACACCCAGAGGATAACCGGAGATAATGAGTCCACGCATCCCACAAACCGTTTTCGAAGGGAACAGCCACCGGGTCTGGAGCCACACTAACGGGGCATCACATCCGCCGTTGACCAAATTGTCTGAGGGGAGCGTAGGCTGATGGGTAACGCTCGTACAGTCGCCGTACTCGTCGTATTGGTCACGTTACTCGTCCCCGTCGGGGTCGTAGTCGCAGACGAGGCATCTATCAAATCGGTTAGCGTGGTCGACACAGTCGACAACGACGGCGATGGAGCAGTGTCGTCGTTTAACATCGAAATTGTCGCAGACACGAAGTGTTTTGGCTGCAATGATGAGTCTGACGACGACCCGGACATCGAACCCCGGTTTACCGTCACGCTCGTCGGAGAGGACGGTAACGACGTCAAGTTGGATACGACCGAAACACTGCCCAACGAAGACCCGTTCACGTACGTTTACCAGATACCCGATAGTTCTGTACAGAGCTTCGATGCGCAGTCACTCGAGGTTCGCGTCGTCTTTACCGACCACGACCCATGGGCCAGTGACAGAATAGACGAACAGACCATCCAGGTGAGCTACGAGCCACCGTCTATGGACCAAGCGACATCCACAGCCACGCCCACAGCAACACCCACTCCGACAGAAACACCGACCCCAACAGCAACACCCACTCCGACACCAACCCCCACAGCGACGCCTACTCCCACAGCAACACCTACCCCTACAACCGAGAGTGTGAACACCGAGGCGCAAGTTCGCGACAGTGACAACGACGGCGTTATCGATAGCCGAGACTACGCGCCGAACGACCCAGAGGTCCAGGAGAAAGCGGATGTCAGTAGTACGCCAGTACCGGGATTCGGCCCCATCGTCGCCCTCGCTGCACTCGGTGTCTTCGGGTCACTGTTACTCATCAAGCGGTGGAGATGAGATGAGGTACCTCGAAGAGGGCATGTACAGTACTGCAGGCGTCGCTTTTGCGATGTGAAACCCCGAGTCGAGAGACCATCGTAATATGCCACTTCTCAACCCCGATGTGAGTAAGTCACGCGTCGCAGTCCACCTCCTGATAGTCGTGACGGTCGGTGGGGTCGTACTCTACACCATCCACGACCAGGTTGGGCTCTTCACGAATATCTCCCGGCTAAAAGCGTTCATCCTCTCGTTTGGCGTGTTTGCTCCCGTAGTGTTCATCGCGTTGCAGGCGCTACAGGTGGTCGTCGCGCCGATTCCGGGACAGGTCATGGGCTTCGCCAGTGGCTACATCTTCGGGGGCTATTGGGGAACGCTCTACAGTATCATCGGGATTACACTCGGGAGCTTCGTTGCCTTCGTCATCGCGCGACGAGTCGGTCGTACCTACGTCGAACGAGTCGTCGACCCGGGTATCGTCGAGCGATTCGATTCGATGATAGACGAACGCGGCGTGGTGGCAGTGTTTATTCTCTTTCTCATTCCGGGGCTTCCAGACGACGCAATTTGTTTTATCGCTGGGCTCTCGCTCATCCGGATTCGTACACTCGTCGTACTCGCATTCGTCGGTCGGCTCCCCGCGTTCTTGATTGTGAACGTCGCAGGAGGAGAGTTAGCCGAGTCGAGAATCGAGTCGATGGTTGGACTGTTAGTACTGCTAGTCGCGCTCTCGGTGCTCGGCTACCGATACCAAGAGTGGATTCTCTCACTCGGCCGGAGTCGGTGAGCGTGTTGCGGGCCTCCGGTCACACCAACCTCACGCACCACGACAAACTCACACGCGCACCCCCCAGAAGAACGCGATGCCGAGGACGGTAACGACCGAGAGCAACAGCTGCAGTGGCGCGCCGACGCGGATGAAGTCGGAGAACTTGTAGCCACCGGGGCCGTAAACGAAGAGATTCGTCTGGTATCCGACCGGTGTCATGAACGCTGTCGAGGCGGCGAACGTCACGGCGAGGACGAACGCGAACGCGTTCGCGCCAATCGATTGGGCAGCGCTGGCAGCGACGGGAATCATCAACACCACGCTCGCATTGTTGCTGATGACGCTCGTCAACAGCCCAGTCGCGATGTAGAACACCCAGAGGACACCAATCGCTGGGAGGAACGTCGCCGTCGAGGCGACGGCGTCTCCAAGGAGTGCTGCCGCGCCCGTCTGCTGAAGTGCGGACCCGAGCGGGATGACACCCGCGAGGAGGAAGATGACGTTCCACTCGACCGACGAATAGAGTTCCGTCGGCTTGAGGACGCCAGAAAAGACCATCGCGACGACGCCCGCGAGCGCCGAGACGACGATTGGCAAGATGTTCAACGCGGGCAGCGCGACGACGCCAGCGATGATGGCGGCCGCAAACGGAATCTTCTCGCTCCGATAGGTCACCTCGTCGAACTCGTGGGCGACGATGAAGTCCTCGTTTTCGACGAGCCGGGTGAGGCTATCCGGCGGTGCCTGCACCAAGAGCGTGTCACCGACACGAATACGGATGTCTCCGAATCGGTCGCGGACGACGTCACCTCGGGTTCGAAAGGCGAGGACGTTCGCATCGTAGCGTTGCCGGAACGTCGAACTCGCGAGCGTTTCGCCGACGAGAAACGACCCCGATGGGATGACGACCTCGACGAGAACCGGTTCTTCTTCCCCGGGATGCAAGTCGCCTTCTGTCTGCGGGCCACCAGTGAGCCTGAGCCCCTCGGCGTCCATGATTTGTTCGAGCGTCTCCCGATTCGTTCTGAGTCGGAGTGTGTCGCTCTCGCGAATCTCTTTCCGAGCGAGCGGGTCCGAAAAACGCTCTCCGTATCGGATGAGTTGCAACACGTCGATGTCGAGTTCGTCGTCTCCCAACGCCTCCTCAACTGTCTGTCCGATCAGCGGCGAGTTCGCGGGAACGACGACGTCTGCGAGGTACTCTTGGAGGGCGTACTCTTCGACGAGGTCCTCGTCGGCAGGGATTCGTTCAGGGAGCAGTCGAACACCGACTGTCATCAGATAGATGGAACCCACCGCGAAGACGAGCACACCCAATTTGGTGAACTCGAACATTCCGAACGCATGCAAGCCGAGTTCGGGCGATTCCGCACCGATTTGCGCCGCGATATCGCTGGCGAGGATGTTCGTCGACGTGCCGATGAGCGTGAGTGTCCCTCCGAGCATCGACGCGAACGACAGTGGCATCAGCAGCTTCGACGGCGAGGTCTTGCCGTTGTGTGCGAGGTCGTTGATAACGGGGACGAGAATCGCGACGACCGGCGTGTTGTTGATGACACCCGAGACCGGGCCGGTGATACCGACCGTCGCAGCGAGTTGTTTGCGTCGGTCGGCGCCAGCGAACGCCGCCATCTTGCGGCCGATGAGTTGGACGATACCGGTTCGGTTGACGCCAGTACTCAGGATGAGCATGGCGAGAACGGTAATCGTCGCCGGGTTGGCGAACCCCGAGATTCCCTCCCGCGGAGAGATTTGTGTCCACGGTTCGAGAACCATCAAGAGCACCATCAGCAAGATAGCGGTGACGTCGATTGGGAACCACTCGGTCGCAAAGAGCACGAGCGCGAGGAGGATGAGCGCGAAAACGACGAGCATCTCGACAGTCAGGGGCGTAGAGACCAAAAACTGGCCCACCAGAGATGGTAAAGAAAAGGGCATACAGACTGGTGATGCTTGCAACCCAAAAGGGCTGGTATCCACGCCGACCACCTGGATGTGGACCGAACGTCACGAACGGCGAACTTCGTCCAGTTCGAACTACCGATTCATCGGAAGCACTGGTTCATTCTGCTGAATCAGATGCACCTGCCACCTAGAACCACCGAGGTAGACAAATATCCAGATATTAACCTCTTTTATTCGTTTTCGTTTTTCCAATTCAGATTTTAGAAAACAAATGCGGAAGTATTAACCGTGTGTTCGGTTTGTGTATAGTTGTAATGGCAAACGGTAAAGTTGATTTCTTCAACGACACTGGCGGCTACGGTTTCATCTCGACGGACGATTCGGACGACGACGTGTTCTTCCACATGGAAGACGTTGGCGGCGACGATCTTACGGAAGGGACGGAAATCGAATTCGATATCGAACAGGCCCCTAAGGGCCCTCGCGCGAAGAACGTCCTTCGGACGTAAGCACGTTTCACGTCGTCGCCTAACGGGCGACACTGTGTAACGACGTTTTCTCTTGTACCCAAACCTTCGAGAGCAACAGCTATTTTCAGAACGTGAGTCTCCGGCCGATAAGTGTTCAGAGTGGTGAGACAGCTAACAGTATATCCAGCACTGAGAGAAAAAACCGGTGGGACGACGCGGATTCAGTCGCGAGATTCCGACGAATCGAACTCCTCGTCGAAACTGCGGTAGGTGATAGTCAACCGACCCGGAGATTGAGACTGCACCGCATCTCGGAGTGCCTCGAACGAATTGAGGAGTTCAGTTGCGTCTTCCGTCCCGTCTCGGACAGTGCGCGATTCCTCTCGAATCGTGTCGTAGGCGTGCGCCAAGATACGACGAGTCGCAGTCGCGTCCGTCGGAGATTCGATTTCGAAAGCAGCCTCGTGGTTCGACATGCTTGTCATTGGGTCCATACCGGGTTAACACCCCGTATCAGCCAGAATCTAGACACGAGAGAAGACAGAGTCGACACCGGGAATAGCGAAAACAGCGGAGATAGCGAAACAACAGAGACCGCGAAACAGCGGAGACAACAAAAAATAGCAAAAACGCCGCGACAGCGCCGAAGGCGTCGAACGGAGTGCTCGACGCTTATTCGAGGTCGAAGCGGTCGAGGGTCATGACCTTGTGCCACGCGTCGACGAAGTCGTGGACGAACTGCTCTTCTGCGTCGTCAGCGCCGTAGACCTCGGCGATAGCGCGAAGTCGGGCGTTCGACCCGAAGACGAGGTCGACACGGGACGCCTCGTACTCGACGTCGCCGGTCTCGCGGTCGCGAATCTCGAAGACCTCCTCGTCTTCCGAGGCGGGTTCCCACTCGTAGCGCATGTCGAGCAGGACGTCGAAGAAGTCGTTGGTCAGCGTCTCTGGCTGGTCGGTGAAGACACCGAGGTCGGAGTCCTGGTAGTTGGCGTCCAGCACGCGCATGCCGCCGACCAAGACGGTCATCTCGTCGGCCGACAGCGTCAGGAGGTCAGCCTTGTCGACGAGCAGTTCTTCCGCCGAGCGGTCCTGCTCGTCACCGTCGGTGAGGTAGTTGCGGAACCCGTCGGCGTCCGGTTCGAGCCACTCGAAGGACTCGACGTCGGTCTGTGCCTGCGTTGCGTCGGTGCGACCGGGTTCGAACGGAACTTCGACATCGTAGCCAGCGTCCGCTGCCGCCTGTTCGACGGCCGCACACCCACCGAGGACGATGAGGTCGGCGAGCGAGACCCGAACGTCGTCGGACCGGCTGCCGTTGAAGTCTTCCTGAATGCCTTCGAGCGTCGAAAGCACTGTCTCCAGTTGTTCCGGCTCGTTCACGTCCCAACTGCGCTGCGGTTCGAGACGGATACGAGCCCCGTTCGCGCCACCGCGCTTGTCGCTGTCGCGGTACGTCGACGCCGACGCCCACGCGGTCTTGACGAGTTCCGAGACCGAGAGGTCCGAGGCCAGAACCTCCTCTTTGAGCTCGGCGATTTCTTCGTCGCCAATCAGGTCGTAGTCAGCATCGGGGAGAGGGTCCTGCCAAATCAGTTCCTCGTCCGGGACCTCTGGACCGTGGAAGCGCTCCGGTGGGCCCATGTCGCGGTGGGTCAGTTTGTACCACGCCTTCGCGAAGGCTTCCTGGAACTCGTCGGGGTTCTCGTGGAAGCGCTTGGCAATCTCCCGGTAGTCCGGGTCCTCCTTGAGGGCGAGGTCCGTCGTCAGCATCATCGGAGTCTGCTTCTTCGACGGGTCGTGCGCGTCCGGCGCGGTGTTCTGTGCCTCTTCGTCAATCGGCGTCCACTGCCACGCACCGGCGGGGCTCTTGGTGAGTTCGTACTCGTACTCGAACAGGTTGTCGAGGAAGCCGCTGTCCCACACGGTCGGCGCGTCGGTCCACGGACCTTCGAGGCCGCTCGTAATCGTGTCGGGACCTTTGCCGGAGACGAAGTCGCTCTCCCAGCCGAGGCCCTGCTGTTCGATGGGTGCCGCTTCCGGGTCCTCACCGAGGTGGTCGTCGGGCGCAGCGCCGTGGACCTTCCCGAAGGTGTGGCCGCCGGCGATGAGCGCGACGGTCTCTTCGTCGTTCATCGCCATGCGCTTGAACGACTGCCGGATGTATTCTGCCGCCTTCTCCGGGTCAGGGTCGCCGCCGGGGCCCTCCGGGTTCACGTAGATGAGACCCATGTGGTCCGCGGCGAGGTCGCCTTCGAGGTTGCCCGCTTCGTCGTGGCGCTCGTCACCGAGCCACTCTTCTTCGGGACCCCAGTCGACGCCCTTGTCGGGCTCGAAGGCGTCTTCGCGTCCGCCGGCGAAGCCGTACGTCTCGAATCCCATCGACTCCAGGGAGACGTTTCCGGCCAGGACCAGCAGGTCAGCCCACGAGAGTTTCTGGCCGTACTTCTGCTTGACCGGCCAGAGCACGCGACGTGCCTTGTCGAGGTTGACGTTGTCGGGCCAACTGTTGAGCGGGGCGAAGCGCTGTCGCCCACCGGATGCACCGCCGCGACCGTCACTGGTGCGGTAGGTACCGGCGCTGTGCCACGCCATCCGAATCATGAGCGGCCCGTAGTGCCCGTAGTCCGCCGGCCACCAATCCTGGGACGTCGTCAACACCTCCTCGATATCCGACTTCACTTCTTCGAGGTCGAGTTTCTCGAACTCCTCGGCGTAGTCGAAGTCGTCGCCCACCGGACTGACGTCGCGGGCGTTCTGGTCGAGAATATCCAAGTTCAACTGATTCGGCCACCAGTCTTGGTTAGACCCATTCATAGACGAACGATTGTTGCTTTTGGGTGATAAGATTGTCTAATTCGAAAACGAAGTCTTCGTCACAGCCCAAGCAATCTTTTGTATTTGTGAATATCGGTCGTGCGAGTACGGCCAACAAGGATTCGTATGACTCGGCGGTCCCAGCCCGACTAAGGAGTCCAATACCGGAGGATTGACCGCGGTCGAATCCGTATACGGAAGCCCGATGTAGCCGGCGGCTCGCCATCGTCGGTGTCAAGCCACCACTGCAAGCAGAGTAGAATCTTCCAGTGGTGCTGGTGGTTTGTTGATGGTTAGTGGTGGAGAAGCTCGCTGGGTTGATTATTGGTAGCAACCAACACATAAACGACGTAGTAAACCATTATTTAGAAATCATAAAATGAATAAATTACCTTAAATATCTGTTCAACCTCTATTCAATATTGTTCTAACTAAGCAACACCATAATGCTGTGTCAGCTTCAATGTATGCTAAAAATCGGCTTGTCGAATATTAGGTTGTGAAACAAATAGTCCGATATTCTCGGGTACTGGCCACTCAAGACAAGGATACACATTTGCCATAGTGTTTTAGAGCTAGTTTGTGAGCAGACATACACAGACGGGGTGTCTAGACCACCCAACTTTTCAAAATACTATTGTTATTTTCATGCAAGAGCAGAGTCCGCCAGGATAAGTGTGTCCGCAGATATTTTCTATGTAAAATTCCATATATTATGTCCATTTCGAATCAAGTCGCCGCCCGCCTGGCAGGTGTATGAAAAAGCCCGACAGACATTACAAGAGTACGAATGTAACGTCCAAAACAAACCAGCGATAAGTGTAACTTCCAGTGGTGTTTTTCAATACCGAACACCCCGAACTATGCGATTACTTGTCATCTAGGTGTATTAGTCATGCATCAAGATGTATTTTGTATCCAGAGCAGATCCTCCGTGTAGAATCGTCATGTTTCCTACTCCGGAGACTTGTCCGGAGTTCCGGCTGCGTTCGGTATCGGAAAACAGTGGCCGACCACGACTACACTGACGAGTGCTTGAGCGTGAGTTCGATTTCGTTCGCTTTCTCCAAGAGCACTTGCGCAATCTCCTCGGCCCGCTGCTCGTGGTTGATTCGATTGGCGGGGCCAGCGACACTCATCGCACCGATGGGCTGTCCGTCGTCGAGTCGAACGGGGACACCGATAGCGTACAGCCCCCTCAGGTGCTCGTCCCGGTCGATGGCGTACCGACGCTCGCGAATCGCTTCGAGTTCGGCTTGGAGGCTTTCGACCGAGGTGATGGTGTGCTCGGTTTTTCCAGGCAGACCGTGTTGGTCGATAACGTCCGCAACGTGGTCCTCGGGCAGGTACGCGAGGAGGGCCTTTCCAGCGGTCACGTGGTTGAGATACACGCGATTTCCGATTCGCGTACTCGTCTCGACCGCGTGGTCACCCGACTCCCGAACGATGAACACGCCGAGCCCGTGCTCCTCGACGAGATACTGGCATAGCTCACCCGTTTCGTCGGCTACTTCTCGGACCTTCTGTCGGATTAACTGGTATCCGGGCTGCCGCTGTCGAGCGTACTCCCCGTGGTCGAGCAGGCCGAGTCCGACGTAGTAGACGTCGTCTTCTTGAACGACGTATCCGTACTCTTCGAGTGATTTCAGGTGGTTGTACGCAGTACTCTTGGAAACGTCGAGTTCCCGGGCTAGCTCGGACACACCAGCCCCATCGAGTAGTTGAAGCGTCCGAAGTAACTCCGCCATCCGCGCGATGGACTTGACCGGAACATCCGCGTGCGTGCTCATAGTTAACATTCAAATCCGTGCTACTTCACCGTTTCGCATTGCCGAACGAAGAATGGTACACAATAACATAGACCATGGACGCCCCATACTGAGTTGCTTCAGTCGGCGGCAAGCCGCCGGAGGTGCAAGGCAAGGTTTCGTTATGGAAAACAGTGAGACACCGGACTCAGCGTGCGAAAGTCGCCGAATTCTCCATGAGGATTAAATACTAGTACCACCTCATCCGCAGCAGAGGCATGATAGAGATTGACTCGGTTCGAAAGGTGTACAACGAAGACGTCGTTGCAGTCGGCGACGTGTCGCTCACGATAGAAGAAGGAGACTTCGTGAGCGTCCTCGGCCCATCTGGCTGTGGGAAAAGTACACTGCTGTTCATGCTCGGCGGGTTCATCGAACCTACATCCGGGACGATTACGGTAAACGGGGAACAGGTAACGTCCCCTGACCCGTCCCGTGGGATGGTGTTCCAAGAGAGCGTGCTGTTCCCGTGGATGACCATCAAAGAGAACATCACGTGGGGCATGAAGGTGCTCGGCGTCGGAGAAGAAGAGCGCGAACGAGAGGCAGAAGAGTACATCGAGATGATTGGACTGTCGGGGTTCGAAGACGCCTATCCGAACTCCCTGTCCGGCGGCATGAAACAGCGGGCCGCGATGGCGCGTGTCCTCGCCGTCAACCCCTCTGTCCTCCTGATGGACGAGCCGTTCGGTGCCCTCGACGCGCAGACGAGAGAGATGATGCAGCACGAACTGCTCGATATCTGGAGTCAGACCGGACAGACCTGTATGTTCGTCACCCACAGTATCGACGAGGCGCTGTACCTCTCAGACAAAATCGTCGTGCTGAGTTCCCGACCGAGCAGCGTGGAGTCAATCATCGACGTGAGCGAGCACTTCGAACGTCCGCGGGAAAGCGACATCCGAGAGACGGAGACGTTCACCGAACTCCGGCAACAGCTCTGGGGAATGATTCAAGAAGAAGTGACGGTGTGAACAGCGGTCAGACTTCGGCAAGCGCCATCGTGTGAGAGACGCTCGAATTCGAGACGCGTAACTGTGTGAAAGGAGCCAGCAGCGGTCGAGTACTGCGAAGAAAAACGTCGATACCCGTCGATTCCGACGAGACGGTGGCTGTGCCGCTATTCCTCTTTCAGCTCTTCAGAGCCAGTCCACACGTTCCACGTGTGTTCGTTCTTCGGCCACCGGCGAGCGGGTTTGCCACCTTCCTCGGGTGCGTCCTCCATGTTCGCAGTCAGTTCGATTGGGTAGCCGTCGGGGTCCGGGAAGTAGAGGAAGAAGTTGTCACCGGGACCGTGCCGACCGGGACCGCGATAAATCGGGTGGTCGATTTCGCGAAGCCCCTCTTCAGCGGCCTTGAGCGCCTTGAAGTTGGGAACCTCGAACGCGATGTGGTAAATCGGCCCAGTCGTCGGCAGCATCGGCGGGCCGTCCTCGGGGAGTTCCTCCTCGAAGTCGTGCAGGTCGATGTCGAGTTCGCCGCGCTCTTCGAGCACGTCGAGTTCGGCGTCGGACATCTGTGTAATGTTCATTTCGTGGTGCTGTGCCTGTGCTGCGACGCTCGGCGTGCGAAGGAATGCAACGCTGTCTCCGATGCGGTCTGAAACCTCCATGTTGAGGACGTTTCGGTAGAACGCAACGGACTCGTCGATGTCGCGTACTTTGATGGCTATATGGTCTAAGCCCATGTTCTCGACAACCATACGAATCTGAGGATTACGCCCATTGCTAACTAGCTTACGGTTCTGGCAGAGACACACTAGCATGACAAGAGGACGCCTGTAGCACTTGCCACCCAAGCCACCACCCTTTCGGCAAACTGGGAGACACCGACTAGATACTCGGCGTAGACAGAGCCTCCACAGTCGTTTCGACCAGACATCGTTCGCCTGAAACTCTACGCCGAAATGTAAGTTATCAAGTAACATCCGCAACAGTTTTTATCGTTCTCTCAGTCTGTAACGGTGCGTATGGAGAAAGCAGGCCTACTAGTGCCTCTGTTCCGGAGGCAGATGGAGCATTGTCAGGTAAACGACTCAGAGACCGTTGCATTGGTCACAGACGTGAAGAGTCCCAGGGAGTACGTCGGAGCGGGATTTGCGGCCGCTCAAGACCTCGGCGCCGACGTTTTCGAGGTACAAGTTCCCGAGTACGGACGCAACTCCGTTGGTCCGGAAATCTCGACTGGACAGGGTGGCACGCTCCGCCTGCCGGAAGGTCCCGTCGAGGCGTGCAAGAACGCGGATATGGTGTTCGACTTCACGCTCGAAGGATTCATCCACGTACCGGAGCGGACGGAGATTCGCGATTCCGGAACCCGAATCCTCCGGGTCGGTGCTCGCGAACCGTTCTACCTCCGTCGTCTCATGCCGTGGACCGAAGACGAAGCACAGGCGGTCAAGGAGAAGGTGCAAAAACACAGCCAACTCCTCGCCGAGACCGACGAGATGCGTATCACGTCCGACCACGGCACGGACGTGACGATGCAAGTCGAGTCGGACACCGCGTTCGACTCCTACGGCTTCGTCGACACGCCGGGCAAGTGGGACGTCTGGGGGCAGAACATGGTGTCGAACTACCCGACGAACGTCGAGGGAACCATCGTCATCGCGCCCGGCGACTACAATGTCGTTCCGTTCGCGGACTACGTGAACTCGGCTATCGAGTGCGTCATCGAAGACAACTACATCGTCGAAATCAACGGCGAGGGCGGCGACGCCGAACTGATGCGCGGCCACATGGAGAGCTACGACGACCGCGACGTCTTCGCGACGAGTCACTTCGGCTGGGGGCTGAACCCCCACGGGAAGTTCTACGACATGGCACTTCACGACCGGAAGCCCGACGAGACGGGCGTCAGCGCGAGTGAGGGTCGCGTCTGGTCCGGGAACATGCTCTGGAGCACGGGGCCGAACACGCACATCGACCGGTACGCGCCGTGCCATTACGACATCGCACAGAAGGGATGTACCGTCTACCTCGACGGGACGCCCGTCGTCGAAGATGGCACCGTCGTCGAAGACATCGTCTAATCGCAACCGTAGAGCCGCCAGCGCCGCACCGCCGACGAAGTAGTCACGGGTAGCACGAACACCGGTTCGTCTGAAGACGCGACACACTATTTTCACCGCCGACGGCGGCTTTAGCCACGAATTCCGTACTGTTGGGTTTGAGCCTCGACACGTGCTGTTTCCGGTCGGGTTGGCACGTGCCGTTGCCGTGTAGCCTCAGCACTGAGTGTACGCGCAGTTCGTGTCCTCCGCGCTGAGTGTGCGCGCACTTCGTGTGGGGCAGACCCGAAGTGAACGCATACACGCTGAGACAGCACCACACGGTCACGACTGGGGCGCTGGAACACGAGACGAGGGAATGGTCGGCTGCTCGGAGAAACCGACAGTACGGCCTCTCAGGAGGGAGAGGCGAGTCCACGCGAAACAGACGGAAAACGGAGAAAAAAGAGGGCCGCGCAGCGAGGTTACATGTCGATACTGACGTCGCCCGCCCAGAAGAGCAGGCGTCCGCGGAGGCGTGCGAGGATTTGGTCGAAGACAATCCCGAGAATCGAGATGAGCACGACGCCCGCGAACACGGTCTCGTACTCGAACGACCCCTGTGCTCTGATGATGAGATAGCCGATTCCCTGGCTGGACGCGACGAGTTCCGTCACGACAGTCACGATGAGCGCGATAGGCATCGCCATCCGAATCCCCGAGAAGATGTAGGGGAGACTCGCGGGGAGGACGATGTCGCGGAAGATTTGGGTGCGAGAGGCACCGAAGTTCTTGCCGGACCAGATGTGGAGTTTGCTCACGCTCTGGACCCCGTAGTACGAGCCGAGCAGGATGGGGATGAGCGACTCGATGAAGATGATGACCAGCTTCGGCGCGTGTCCGAGGCCGAGGATGGCGAGGAGCAAGGGGTAAAACGCGATGCGTGGAATCGGGTAGAGCGTGCTGATGAGGGGGTCGAGAACGAACTCTACGCGGTCGTCAGAGCCCATCCACAGCCCGATTGGAATCCCGACGACGATGGCGGCGGTGAAGCCGACGAACACCCGGAAGAGAGTCGCAAAGATGTCCGAGTACGCGGTGCCCTCGGTGACGAGCATGGTGTATAGCTGGACTGCGACGACCTCGACGCGGGGGATGAGCGGCGGGCCGAACGACGACGTGACGAGGAGCGCGCCGAGTTCCCAGAGGACGAGCAACCCGAGGATAGAGAGGTATCCAATCGGGAACGTCGTCTGTTCCGCCCAGTCGTTCAGGCGACTGAACCACGCTTCACCGCGAGATTGGACGCTCATCGCTCGTCACCCTCCTGGTAGTAGAGGAGTCGGCGACGAATCAAAAGCAGCAGGCGGTCGTGGAAGACCCCGAACAACGCAATCACGGAGATTGAGCTGAACATGAGTTCGTAGTTGTTGAACTGTCTGGCCTGCAGTGCAAGCTGTCCGAGACCGAGGTCGGACTGAATCAGTTCGGCCGAGAAGACGACGATGAACGCGAGCGCGAGCCCGACGCGCAGCCCCGAGAGAATCTGCGGGAGGCTGTCGGGGATGACGACCTCCGTGAGAATCTGGAACCGCGACGCGTCGAAGTTCTGCGCCGACCAAACGTGAAGCTCCGGGACGCCTCGAACCCCGTCGAACGTGTGAATGTACACGGGGTAGAACGCGGCGAGGAACACGACAATCGCCTTCGACATGAACCCGATACCGAACCAAATCACGAAGATGGGGAACAACGCAATCTTGGGAATCGGATAGGTCATCGAGACGAGTGGGTCGAACAATCGCCCGAAAAGGGTAATTCGACCCGTGAGGACGCCGAGGACGATCCCGAGTGCAGCGCCCCCAAAGAACCCTACGTAGACGAGTTGAAGCGTCGCCCACGCGTTCTTGATGAGCGTCCCCTCCGCGAACATCACAAACAGGTGGTTCACGATAGTCGTCGGCGCGGGAACGTACACCGGCAGCGCCCCGACGAATCCGAGTGCTTGCCAGAGGAACAAGAGAGCGAGGACCGGTGAGCTTCGAGTGAGCACCCCGACAGCCGCTTTGACACCCTCTGGAACGGACCCGAACTCGCTCCTGTTTGTCGATTCAGTTTTCATAGTCTCTCTCCCTCGACGATACCGCACTGTTCTGCTCGCTCGAACCCATGCATCATGCGTGCTATCAATAGTGACGACAAGTGCAAAAAGTGTATCTGTCGGTTCCGGCAGAAGCTGAAGGGTTCGTATCAACTGATTCAAACGACTGGGAGCAAGTTTTATCGTGGCACCTGTTCGAATGGTGAACGATGACAAAGGGAGGAGACTCCGTAGCACGCGTGCTCGCGGAGAACGACGTTTCTGAGACCTACGTACTGCTCGGCAATCAGACGGTAGACATCGCCGATGGACTCTTCGAACGCGACATCGACGTGGTCACGGCACGCCACGAGTACAACGCGGCCGTTATGGCGGACACCTACGGACGGCTGACCGGGAGTCCCGGTGTCGCAATCACTGTTGCTGGACCCGGTGCGACGAACGCGCTGACGGGTGTCGCACAGGCGTACACCGCTGCGTCACCGATGGTGCTCGTGAGCGCAGTGTTGCCGGAAGACGCGCCAACCGAGTCGCTGCACGGCGTCGACGACCCCTACTTCGTCCAGAAGGCGTTCGAGCCAGCGACCAAGTGGAGCACGCAGGTCCACGACCCCGAGCGTGTTCCCGCCGCACTCAACCGGGCGTTCGACGTGGCGACGACCGGTCGCCCCGGACCGGTGTTCGTCGGCATCGACGAAGAAATCCTCATGGAGACGGTGGACATCCCCGAATCGGCGTTCGAGTGGACACACATCACCGAGACGCCGCCGTCGGCCGAGGCAGTCGTCGACGCGCTCGAACCTATCGAACGTGCCGAGAAGCGAGTGCTCTACCCCGGAAAAGGCGTTCTCCGGGCGTTCGCGACCGACGAACTCGTCGCAGTCGCCGACGCGCTCGACTGTCCGGTCGTCTGTCCGCGGCACTATCCCGACTCGTTCCCGAACGACCACGAGGCGTTTGCGGGGACGGTCGGGATGTCCGACCATCCGGCCGCGGTTGCCGCCCTGTCCGAGGCTGAGGCGGTTCTCTCCGTCGGCGTTCGGCCGAGTTCCCACGAGGCCGCCGTGCTCGACGACCGCACGCCCGACGGCGTGGACATCGTCTACTTCGACTCCGGTGCGGTCGAGTTCCCGCAGTCGGACGCGGCGGCATTCGTCAACGGCGACCTCTCGACAGTGCTCGGTGCGGCGGCAGACGTGCTGTCCGAGACCGCAGGGACGACCGACCCCGACTACCGAGCCACTGTCCGCGCAGAGGTCGAGCGCGTTACCGAGGAGGTGGACGCGTACCTCGAAGCAGTCCGTGACCAGACGCCGATTCACCCGCTCGTCATCATGGCCGAGCTTCGTGACGTGGCCGACGACGACGTGATTATCACGGGGGACGCGGGGGCGGCCGGCGGCGCGTGGCCGAACGACGCCTTCGAATACCGGGCGACGAACTCCTTCCAGCACTCCCGGCTGTACGATTCCATGGGGTTCCCCGTTCCGGCCGGGAACGCCGCAAAGCTCGTCGACCCCGACCGACAGGTGGTCAACCTCATCGGCGACGGTGGGTTCCTGATGTGCAACATGGAGCTGGCGACGGCCGTCGCAACCGAGACCGACGCCGTCACCGTCGTGATGAACGACGCAAAATACGGGATGATTTGGAACTACCAGCGCTCCGACGGGCACGCCGAGATTGCGACCGATATCCCACCGACCGACATCGCGGCGATGGCGGAGTCGTTCGGCGTGCGGGGCGTCGCCGTCGAGCACCCAGACGAGGTTCGTCCGGCGCTCGAATCGGCGCTCGAAGCGGACGAACACGTCGTCCTCGACGTACACATCGACCCGACGGCCGAGTACGTCTCCCGGAAGGTCTGGTAGAAAACGGCGTGGGTTGCACAAGAATCATGGTGTCCGCCCACAATCGAACCATGTGTTACCATGCCAGTAATGGAGCCAACGCCGGAGGATATCGACCTCCGCGCGATGAACTACGAGGCCGACGACGGAATGGAACTCGACGGATTCGAGATTACGAGCGAATCCGAGACGTTTCACGGTGAACACACCTGCGTCATTTTCCTGCACGGACTCCGCGGATTCGCACTCGGTGCGGGCATCTCTCCGGTCGCCTACCCACTCGCTCGGGAGGGGATTCGGTGTGTCTCCATCAACAAGCGAAACAGCGGGAAGGGCTACGAGACGTCAGACTTCGCCGAGCTCGACCGCGACATCGCGGGTGCAGTCGACTGGGCGACGGACAACGGCGCGACGGAAGTCGTCATCTGGGGCCGGAGTCTCGGCGCGACCGAGGCGGCGTACTTCCAAGGGAAGCGAAACGACCCGGACGTGGACGCGGTCGTCCTCGCGGCACCCTTCGCCGACATCCGAGAACGGTCGACGAGGGGCTACTTCGAAGCGGTCTCGGACGACGCCGACGCGGCGTACGAGAACTTCGTCAGCAACGCCCGCGACCTCGTCGATGCCGGTCGCGGAAACGAAATCGTCGCGCTGCCCCGGCCGGTCGGCGGCGACATCGAATACATCCCGATGACTGCTGAGTCGTTTCTCTCGTACCGGTCGCCGGAGAGCAAGTGTGCGACCATCGACTGGACGCCCGACATCGAGGTTCCGATACTCCTCCTCCCGCACTCGTCGGACCGAAACGTCACCCCGGCCGAGGCGGAGGAAATCGCCGAGACGGCGACCGCAAGTCGGCTCGTGGAAGTCGAGCCAATCGCGGCCGACCACTTCTTTACCGGAAGCGAACGACAGGTCGCAGACCTCACCGCGTCGTTCATCGAACGCGCTCGCGAGTAGGGGTAAGCGCCTGCGTCGAATCTGCAGCGAAAACGTGCGTCGAAGCTAGTGGAACAACGGGTCGTCGTCGTGGTCATCGACGGGACCCATCGGCGTGTGGAGAAGGTCTGAAAACAGCGACATGTCTTTTCGACTCAGTGCAACCAGTTCCGCGACGCCCAGCCGGCACGAGTAGCCGAGCTTTGGCGAATCGATTTCGAGTCGCGGCCCGTCGTCGGTGTCGAACACGGTGAGTTGGACGACGGTGTACTCGTTTCCAATCTGTAGGGTTTCGTCGGTCGAAACCGGGTTCTCTCCCGGGGCGTATTCGACGCCAGTCAGTTCGGTGAAGAACTCGTCTTCCTGCCACGTGAGGCTCTCCAGTGCGAGTGCGTCGAGGCGTATCGAGTCGTCGTCCGTCTCGAGGCGGAGCCGCTCTCCCGCGGGGGTCAGTTCCCGGGTGAGCGAAACCGTTCGGTCGTCGCCCCGGAGCGTTACGGTCGGGTTGTCGGTCGTGTCGGTCATAGGATTATCGAGAGCGTGTTCGTCGGGATTATCGTGTGGTCGAGCAGGACGCGCCGCTCGGCGATTTTGAATCCCTCGTCTGTTCGCCGGAGCGTGTCGTGGCGCTCCATCGAGAGGATGTCGGGGTCGGTCTCGTCGCCCTGCTGTCGGAAGATGAGGAGGTTGTTCTTGAGCGTGACCTCCTCGCCGTCGTCGTCGACGATGCGGACGTTGCTCACGTGACGACGCGTTCGCGACGGCGGGTCTTCCGACCACGCGAAGTCGCTTTGCATCCGCTCGGTCCGCACCTCTAACGTCCCCCAGTCTTCCTTCATGTGGAACGAAGTGTCGCTGAACTCCGTGGTGTTGGACCGTTCGCGGGTCGTGCGGATGGGGACGCGGTAGTCGATGTCCTCGGTCACGAGGTCGTGCCACTCGGTGAGCTTGCGGTCGTCGAGTAGTTCGGCCGCGTGATAGAGGAACTCCTCGCATTCGGCCCGGAGCGTCGGGTTCGAAACGGATTCGCTCATCTACATCCCCCCGTCAGAGGTCATCGCCTCGTGCCAAGTCCGATAGAAGTCGAGTTGGTTCTCGTCGGTCATGCCGCCTTCGAGGTACGCGGTTCCGGGGCCGACCCACTCGTCGTAGACGGTCGCCGCCGGGTTCTCGCCGCGACCCATCGTAAACAGCGTGTTCACGTCGTCGTTCTGGCGGGCGAAGACGCTGCCGGCGGCCTCGTCGATACCGTACCAGATGCCGACGTCGTCGACCTCGAAGTTCCCCGAGGGGCTGAAGTTCGACATCCCAACCTCGTAGACGCGCTCTTTGTACTCGTCGGAGGCGTCCTTCGGGGCGAGTATCCAGTTTACGACCTCCATCTTTCCGGCTCCCCGCGGCTCCCACTTTCGGAGCAGGAAGGTGCCGACAGAGTCTTTCTCGGGGTCGTCGCGGCCGCCGAGGAAGATAAACGAGAGGTTCGGGAAAATCGTTCCCAGCGTCACGCCGGACTTCCGCGCAACTTCGTGTTGGTCGTCGTCGAGCGCGTCGTGATTGAACGTCTCGACGACCTCCGGCGGGTGGCCCCAGTAGCTGTCTTCTTCGGACTCGATTTGGTAGAAGCTGAACCCGTGGCCGTCGCAGTCGGCGATACCGTACAGGTTACTCTCTTTTTCACCCGTCGCCGTGTCGCTGCCCACGCCCGCGTCGATGGCAGACTTGTGGCCCATCGGGATGTGGTAGTTGTCTCCGTAGAAGTTCTCTGTCGGCGTCTTCCAGTCGTTTTCGACCTCCCAGCGGTGGGGGTCGCCGATGACTTCCATGTCGATGAGGTCGAAGTACATGTCGAGGAACCACGTCGCACCGCCGAGGAACTCCTCCAGTGGCTCAACTTCCGGCGCGACACAGGCGAATACGAGACCGTTGTACTCCTCGACGTGTGGGGCCTCGTGGAGGCCTCGTTCCTCGGCGTCGAGATGGTCGAACCCGGCGGCCTTCTGCGGAACGCCCACGAGGTCGCCCGTGTTCTTGTACGTCCACCCGTGGTAGGGACACCGGAAGTGCGAGGTGTTGCCCTTCTCCGCCCGGCAGACGTTCGCCCCTCGGTGTCGGCAACTGTTGAACAGGACGCGGAAATCGCCGTCCTCGCCGCGGACGAAAATGAACGGGTCCTCGCCGATGGTCCGCTGTCGGTAGTCCCCCGGCTCTGGGACCTCGGACTCGTGGCCGACGTACACCCACGTCTGTCCGAAAATTCGTTCGAGCTCAAGTTGGTGGACGGCGTCGTCGTTCAGTATCTGCATCGGTACCTCGCCGTCTTCGAGGGTCTCGCCCATTCGTTCGAGAAGCGCCTTCACTCGACCGAACTCCGTCTGGCTAGTAGACTGTGATTCGTCAATACCGTGTGACATCGCGTGTCAAAGACCGCTTCGAGCCAGCATAAATTTTGCCCTTATCAAACACCTCGCACTCCGTGCCGTCCGTAATTTCGCCGTATTGACTGCGTCCAAACAGTTATCGTTGAGAAATCTGTGTATTCAGGTGGACAATGGTAGGTACTGCCACACACTACGGACTGAACGTCTCGGACATGGACGACGCGCTCGCGTTCTACAGCGACCTGCTCGGACTCGACGTCGACAGACAGTTTCCGGTCAGCGAGGTGCAAAGCGACATCGTCGGCGTCGACGGCGTCGAAGGAGACATCACGTTCCTCGACGCGGGCGGGTTCTTCATCGAACTCATCGCCTACGACGAGCCGCCGAACGAGAACGTCCACGAGACGGCATCGGGCCACGATGTCGGTGTCGCTCACCTCTGTCTCGAAGTCGACGACGTGTGGGCGCTCTACGAGGAGTTACGCGACGACGCCGAATTCATCCACGAACCGAAAACGGTCGGAAACGGGGCGCAGATAACCTACATGCGCGACCCCGACGGCAACTACGTGGAACTGATGGAACCGCCAGCCGAGTGAACCCAGTGGCGTCTCACGAGAGGGTTCTGACCAAATCCAGTATAAATAGCCCCGATATAACGGGATAAATCCACGAATGTAGCCGGAGATATTTTCCGGCAGAATTATATTCGGTTGTCGTTTTTGATTTTACGATGCCTGTGAGAGACACTCATGCAAACAGGCGAGACGTTTTGAAAGCGACCGGCACCGCAGTCGCCGCAGGCAGCCTCGCCGGCTGTCTGGGCAGTGTCACCGGCGGTGGGTCGTCGACAGTCTCGATCACGCTCGGACACGGAATCGCATCGGAAGAACCCCTGTGGCTGATGGATGCGATGCCCGATATCCTCGACCACTGGGGGAGCGCGTACGAAGCGGAATTCAAGGCGTTCCCCGCAAACAACCAACGCTTGCAAGCGTTCCAAGCGGGCGAATTACAGGCGGGGACTTCGGCGGCCGTCACCGCCATCTTCTCGACGAACAAGGGCCTCCCGCTCACTGTCGTCGCGAACATCACACAGGAGCGGGAAGACACGTTCCACGAGAAGTTCCTCGCCCGACCGGACTCGGGCATGAACGGGCTGAACAAGGAATCGCTCGAAGGGAAGAAAATCGGCATCTGTGCGTTCAAGTCCTGGTGTGACCTGTGGGCGCAGTCGGCGATTCGAGAGGTCGGCCTCGTACCGGACGAAGACGTCGAACTGGTGAAGGTCCCGTTCCCGTCGATGGGAGAAGCGGTGAGTAAAGGACAGGTCGACACCGCGATATTCCCGCCGGTGTTCGAGATGCTGGGGAAGCAGAAACACGGCCTAGAACCCATCTTCAGCGTCATCGACACGGTCGGCTGGGAACACGACCTGATGGAGCTGTGGTTCTCGACCCAGTTCATCGAACAGAACCCAGATGTCGTCGAGAAGTTCCTCCAGGACTACTCGACCGCCGTCGACTACTACAACCAAAACACCAAGGAATCGAAGCGGGCGATTCACGATGCTGGGTACGTCCAGACGCCGAAAGAGACCTACGTGTCGCTCCCCAACTACACCCACAGCGTTCAGCCGCTCACCGAGAGTCTGAAGAAAATCAACCAACTCGTCGCCGACATGGGGTGGATCGAAGAGCCGGTGGATATTGACAACCTCTACAACCTCGACTACCTCCCCTAAACCGACAACAACCATTTTCGGGCAGCCTTTGAAGCGCACACTGGCACGACGGACACCGAGCGCGGCACACGCCGCGTGCGGATTCTCCGGCGAACGTTCGTCCCCTGCACACACTTATGGTTCTGGTCTCCCTTCGTCGGTGTAATGACGTGGCTCGACAACCAAGTAGCATTGATTACGGGTGGTGCCTCAGGCCTCGGTCGCGCAGTGGTCGAACGCTTCCTCGACGAAGGAGCCAAAGTGGCCGTCCTCGACGTCGACCGCGACCGACTCGACGCACTCGAACACGAGTCTGACGACGTTCTCACCATCCACGGCGACGTGACTTCGTTCGACGACAACGAGCGGGCAGTCTCGGAGACAGTCGACCAGTTCGGCCGACTCGACGTGTTCGTCGGCAACGCTGGCGTCTTCGACGACAACGTCTCGCTTCCGGAACTCGACGCCGACGACATCGGCACGAGTTTCGCCGAACTGTTCGAAATCAACGTGCTCGGCTATCTACTGGGTGCCCGCGCCGCACTCCCCGAACTTGTCGAGACCGAAGGCCGAATCGTATTCACCGCCTCGCAGGCGAGTTTCAACTCCGACGGCGGGGGTATCCTGTACGTCCCCTCGAAACACGCAATCGCGGGCATCGTTCGACAACTCGCGTTCGAGCTCGCACCCACCGTCCGAGTCAATGCGGTCGCTCCGGGATACGTCCCGACGGAGCTTAGCGCGACCGACACGCTCGGCGGGGACCGAGCAATCGTGACGGCCGAGGAGTTCGACGCTTCCAACCACCCGCTCGATATCGTCCCGACACCCGAGGACTACACCGGTCCCTACGTGCTGTTGGCGTCCCGGGAGAACTCGCGGCCCATGACGGGGACGATTATCCGCGCCGACCTCGGTCGCTCGGTCCGGGGAATCACGTCCGTCGCCGGCCGTGCAGCCGAGTTCGTCACAGACGGGCTCTGACTGTCGGCGACGACAGCGGACGCTGATTACTGGGAGACTGGTGCCAGCTAGCACTGATTACTGAGAGCCCGGTGGCCGC
Source organism: Haloferax elongans ATCC BAA-1513 (assembly GCF_000336755.1). Taxonomy (GTDB): domain Archaea; phylum Halobacteriota; class Halobacteria; order Halobacteriales; family Haloferacaceae; genus Haloferax; species Haloferax elongans. The sequence goes on from NZ_AOLK01000024.1 coordinate 102,717, forward strand.
AGAGTCCGCCGTTCCCGAATGACTTTTGCTACCGTATTACAACGAACGTACTATGCCGCTTAGAGTGAGCCTCTTCGGTTGCGGAACCATCGGTACAGAAGTCGCCCGTGCGTTCGCCGACGGGACAATCAACGCCGACCTCGTGCGTATCTACGACCGAAACGCGGAGAAGCGCCAGTCCGTCGTCGACGAATTTCGAGCGGGCGACGCCCCGGAGCCAGTCGACGATTTCACAGACCTGTTCGACGGCGTGGACCTCGTGGTCGAAGCCGCCGGGCAGTCCGCTGTCGACGAGGTGACCGTTCCGAGCCTCGAATCCGGATGCGACGTCCTGCTCTTGAGTGCCGGTGCGCTCGCCGCTTCCGAACTCCGCCAGCAGGTCGTTCGAACCGCCGAGCGGGAAGGACAGGTCGTTCACGTCCCCTCAGGAGCTATCGCAGGCCTCGACGCGGTGAAAGCCGCAGCCCTGACCGGCGATTTGGAGACAGTCTCGTTGACGACGACGAAGAACCCCGCCGGCCTCGAAGGGGCACCGTACCTCGTCGAGAACGACATCGACCTGTCGGCGCTCGACTCGGCGACGACCGTGTTCGAGGGCTCCGCGACGGAAGCGGCGCTCGCATTCCCGTCGAACATCAACGTCGCGATGGCACTGAGCCTCGCGGGTATCGGGCCGGGTGGGACGACGGTTCGAATCGTTGCCGACCCCGATGAGTCGAACAACGTCCACCACATCGAGGCGACGGGCGGAATGGGGTCTATCGAGACGACGGTGCGCAACGTCCCGTCACCGACGAATCCGAAGACGAGCTATCTCGCTGCCGTCTCGGCCATCGAGAAGCTTCGGACCATGGGTGCGACGGTCCGGGTTGGAACCTAGACACAGATGGAGGCGGTACTCCCCGTCCTGTTCGCGCTCGTGACGGCGTTCGCCTTCGCCGTCTCGACGGTTCTCGTCCGGGTGGGTGTGAGAGAATCGAGCCCGCTTGCCGCGCTCGTCGTCACGATGGCCGTGAACGTGGCTGTTCTGTGGGGGCTGAGTCTCGTCTGGTACGACGTGTCCGTCGACCTGTGGTCGTGGCGCTGGTTCATCCTCGCGGGCATCTTCGCGCCGGCACTGGGTCGGCTCGCCAACTACATCGGAATCCAGCGCGTCGGCGCGAACCTCGTCTCCCCGATTACCAACATGAACCCGCTCGTGTCGGTCGGACTGGCGATTGTGTTACTCGGCGAACGCCTGCCGATTCCCGGATACGTGGGAGTGGTGCTCGCCGTCGCAGGCGGCGTCGTCCTCGCGTCAGTTCGCGGCGACGGAATCAATCGCGTTCGCAGAACTGACCTCCTGTTTCCGCTGTTCGGTGCGCTCACGTACGGGACGGTTCAGATATTCCGAAAAATCGGGACCGACCTCGTCGCCGAACCGACAATCGGCGCGGCAGTGAACTTGACCACGTCGTTCGTTCTCGTTGCGGGCGGTATCGTCGCCACGGGGCGACTGGAGACACTCGTTGTTCCGCGCCGCGACGCGCTCACCTTCGTCGCCGCCGGCGTCGTCTCCAGCCTCGGCTTGGCGTCGCTGTACGCCGCGCTCAGTCTCGGGAAGGTGACCGTCGTCACGCCGATATTCAACGCCTCGCCGCTCTTCGTCCTCTTGTTGACGGGGCTGTTCGTCCGAGACGGCGAGCTATTTAGCAAGCGCGTCCTCGTCGGGACAGTGACCATCGTCGCCGGAGTGGCGGTGCTGACGATGTGGACGTGACGCGACTGGAACGAACTGGGAACGCACTCCCTAACATCCGCTATTCGACCGACGTTAACATTTATCTCGGATGTCCGCACTAATACAGATATGGCTGTACTCGCTGCAGTGAGCGGTAATAAGTCACCAGACGACGTCGTCACCGTTGCAAACAACCTCGCCAAAGCCCACGGTGAGGAGTTACTCGTACTCCACGCGATTTCCGAGGAGTCCTTCGAGCAACGGGCGGAATCGACGGACGACTACTTCCGTGACGATGCGGTCCACGACGCGAAACAGGTGGCACAGCGGATTGTCAAAGAGACCCTCGGCAACACCGACGGTGTCAGGCTATTGGGTCGAATCGGAACCCCCGCGTCGGCCATTCTGGATACGATCGAAGAACGGAATCCGACCTACATCGTAATCGGGTCGCGGAAGCGGACTCCAGTCGGAAAGGCGCTGCTCGGAAGCACGACCCAATCGGTGATGTTGCACACGGACGTCCCCGTCGTCGCCGTCCCGGAAGAAGAGTAGCTCGTTTTAGACCGCACCGGACGACCCGAAAAGCGACCTGACACCGGGTTCGACGCGTCGGCCTGGTGTCGGGTAGCAAAATGTTTATGCACGAGTGAGTGCGACAAATTACCATGCCAGACGGACGCATTAATTTCCCCGAGTGCTGTGGCTACTGTCCGCACCGACAGCGTTTCTCGGCCGCATGTAGCCACGACCTCAGACAGTCGCTCGTCTTCGAGTTAGCAGCAGCAGAAAAGCCCTGTCCGGTGTTCGACGACTGGCACGCGCGGGAGATGTCGCGGTTGGAGCGTGAGCTACCGACCGGCGCAGACCGGTGACACACAGAATTCGCATCGCAGTCAGTCGGACCAGTGAGCACGGCAGGGTAGACAGACAGGAGAGACAGACACGACAGAACAACACGACCGACACGACGAGATGATGCCCCGACACGAAGAACACCACAACTCGCCACCATCCAGTTCGGGAGGAGGCGACCTGCAGCCCCTCGACGAGATGCCACCGAGTGCAAACCGCGTCTACGGTGTTCTCGAACAGACGGACAGCCCGCTTTCGAGTACCGAAATTGCCAGTCGAACGCCGCTGGCCTCTCGAACGGTTCGAAACGCGCTCCACCAGCTTCGAGAAGCGGACCTCGTGGGTGTCCGGGCGAGTATTTTAGACCCGCGGAAACGCCAGTACGAGCTGAACGATACCGAACGCTGAACCCCCAACTGTCGTCCCACTCCTTGTGTAAGGGGGTCCGCCAGGCAATTTGGAAAACATGGCGACGTGACCGCGATGGAGTAGCAGATTCCGAGACGCGATACACTGCACAGTAGCAGCGAAAGCTGACCGCTGAAATCGGGAGGAAAGCGCCGTGACGGAGGGAGTCACACGAAGTGTGGGATGAGCAGAGATACCGAACGGCGGATTTCGGAGATAGACTGTTCAGCCCGTTGCTACTCTGCCGCTGACCGTCGCACTGGGCGTCTTACCGACCGATATCGGATGAAAAGTGAACAGAGACGCTCGCTCGACGACGTGACCACGTGTAGAATCAGGATAGTTCGTTTCCTAATGCCGAACAGATGTGGGTGAGAGTAGTATTTCGATAGGACCCTACAATTACAAACGTACTGTTGTAATGTTATGCCGGAAAAGAATGTTCATATTGCGTACGTTGAAACAGCATAATATCTGAATTCTCTGACCATATGCACATATAACCCTGTTTGTACCTCATTCTAAATGGTAAAATACTTTGTATATAGCAATCCCCTCCCTCGGTATCGGAGCGTTTTGCATTAGCGAACGGGAGAGAACTAATTGGTACCAATTAGCTATCAATCTAAGAAACCTCACGCAAGTCGTCGGAAAGGATAGAGAGACGTTCATTCCCCAGTCACCAACACAGCTCAAGAGACCAGTAATCTTGTGTATTTTATACAATATTGAGACAACCTCATAACAGACAGAATACGTTGTTTTTGTCGTGTGATAGGACTCTATGAGCCAAACAGTAGCCTTTCGAGCAATAGATAGTAAAAGTTTGAATAATAACCCCTACATAAATTGTTATTAGAGAACCCCAACCTTGAACAAAAATTTTTACTAGTAGATCGTAGCTACGCCATACATATGTTGTCTTCTTCTATTAACTAGTGTTGCTTATATATAGCAATACTATAAAGGAACGACGACGATATTCTCCGACAGGAAACAATCAGGCTGGGGAGCCAACAACGAACGGACGAAACGAAGCGTGACGTTCTCGTCCCCGACCAGAACAGCGACCGCGCGATGAGCCAGCCTCTTTGGATTCCCAGCGTCAAAGACGCTCTTCAGAGCACCACCATCATATTATAAACATAATCAACAGTCATGTGTATTCAGTGAGCAGTACCGATATGGAATCGAGAAACCCCGCGACGAACGAACAAATCGGCACCTACGAGAAGGACACCGACGAGGACGTCGAAGCGGCGCTCTCCCGCTCCATGGACGCGTTCGAGGAGTGGCGCGAGCGACCGATTCGCGAACGCGAGGAACTCCTCGCGAACGCTGCGGGCGTCCTGCGAGAGAACAAGCGCCGGTACGCTGAGTTGATGACGAAGGAGATGGGAAAGCCAATCTCGCAAGCCATCGGCGAAGTCGAGAAGTGCGCGTGGGCGTGCGACCATTACGCCGAGTACGCGAGCGCCTATCTCGGGGGCGAGCACCACCCCAGCCCACCGGGAACCGAAGTCGCGACCGTCCACGACCCGCTCGGTCCGGTACTGGCCGTGATGCCGTGGAACTTCCCATTCTGGCAGGTCATCCGCTTCGCCGCGCCGTATCTGACCGCCGGGAACGTCGGCCTGCTCAAACACGCCTCGAACGTGCCGGGGTGCGCACTCGCACTCGAAGAGGTGTTCCGAGAGGCCGGCTATCCAGACGGCGTCTTCCAGACCCTGCTTATCGGGTCGGGCAAGGTCGACGACGTGCTTTCTGACGACCGCGTGCGCGCAGCGACGCTCACCGGAAGCGGACCAGCCGGCCGGGCAGTCGCCGAAACAGCCGGGAAGCACCTGAAAAAGACTGTCTTGGAACTCGGCGGGTCGGACCCGTTCATCGTCCTCGACGACGCCGACCTCGACGCGGCAGTCGAGACGGGCGTCCAAGCCCGAACCCAAAACGGCGGCCAGTCCTGTATCGCCGCGAAGCGCTTCATCGTCCACGAGGCAGTCTACGACGAGTACGTCGAGCGGCTGGTCGAGGCGTTCGAAGCTCTCACTATCGGCGACCCGATGGACGAGGCGACAGATATCGGCCCACAGGCCGACCCCGAGCTGATGGCCGAACTCCACGACCAAGTCCAGCAGAGCGTCGACGCCGGGGCGACAGTGCTGACGGGTGGCGAACCACTCGACCACGAGGGCGCGTACTACCCGCCGACTGTCCTGACTGACGTTCCCGCCGGGTGCCCCGCCGACAACGAGGAGACGTTCGGTCCCGTCGCAGCCGTGTACAAAGTCGCCGACGAAGCGCAGGCCATCGAGAAAGCGAACGACACTCGGTTCGGACTCGGCGCGAGTCTCTGGACCGAAGACAGAAAGCGAGGCCAGCGTCTCGCGCGCGACATCGAAGCCGGATGTATCTACATCAACGAGATGGTGAAATCCGACCCGAGGGTCCCCTTCGGCGGTATCAAAGACGCCGGCTACGGCCGCGAACTCTCCGAAGCGGGCATCAAAGAGTTCGTCAACCGCAAGACGGTCTGGACGCAGTGACACAAGCGAGGGTGCCGGTGTCGCCCTCGCCGTTCAGAAGAACTTGTGCGCCTCGTAGCCGTAGGTTTCGGGGTCGACGTCGACGACGCTCTCGTCGTGTAACGAGGTGAAGTAGGTCGCGTCGCTCCAGTAGTACTCGTCGAACACCGACCGTGCAGTGATGTTCATCACCGGCGGCAGCGCGGGGTCGTCGCGCTCGATGAACATGGCGACGTTGAAGCTATTCAGGCCGACCGAGGCGTAGTACGAGAGCACGTTCACCAGGCCTTCTGCGAAGTCGTGTGCGACATCGCCGCGGGGGGCGGGAACGCCCGTGTGAATCTGTGCCGCGACGCCGACGAGGTGGCGGTGGTGCTTCGGCGCGAAGGGAGCAAGCCAATGGACGCCGCCCGTCTCGGCCACGTACCGGTCACCACCGCGCACTTGCATTGCGAGTTCCGACCAGTACGACTCGTCGTGTTCCTCGTAGAACTCGCGAGCAGCATCGGCGATGCGGCGCTGTTCGTTCGTCCCGCGGTCGTCGACGAGCGTCTGCATGTGCGGGTGGATGAGACTCGACCCGGCGGGGCGAAGGAAGTTCATGTTCACCGATGCGAACCGGGCGTCGTCGTCGTGGTCGAAGACGTCCCGGACGTACTGGAACGCCGCACAGAGTCCGTCAGCGAACTGCTCCGTCGTGAACTCGTCTATCGGGACGAAGTGCTCCTCGGTGAGCGCGATGACGTTCGAATACGACCCGTACGGATTCAGATTCGGGAACGAGGTCGCCTCGCCGCTTTTCCCGCGGTCGGTGCCGACCCACTCGGGGTACGTGGGCGTCGCTTCCTCGACCGTGCCCGGACAGAAGAAACAGCCCTCGCTGTCGAGGACTGAGTCGTCGATTTCGGGGTCCTTGGGGAGCAGGAAGTTGTCGGCGACGACTCGCGTGGTACGCCCGGTCAGCGGGTCGACCCGAATCTCGGTTTCGACTGTCGTCTGCTCGAACTCCTCGAGCGGACTGTGGAACGTCGCCTCCTGCGTGTCGAGTTCGAACTGTATTGACATAACCAGAGGTTCGACGGGCCGCGTGAAAAGCCTAGCTCCGAGATGTGAGACAGTCGAGTTCGTACATCTCGATGCGTCGTTTGCAGGGGCCGAGTTCGTAGTCTCGTGTCAGCCCTGATCGTTGGCATCGCCAGACTGGTCGGCCACGTCGGCCTCGCCATGCTGGTCGACCGCGCCAGCATCGACAGACTGACCGAGCGCGTCGGCCTCGTCTCCGAACTCGTTGCGCAGCAACTCTGGAACGTCCTCCGGTCGAACGTCGGAATACCAGCGATTTCGCGGGTGAATCGCAATCGCGGCACCGTCGGCGCTGCACAGCCCGAGGCAACTCGTCTCGGCGACGTAGACGTGCGACCAGAACACGCCGCGGTCACGGAGCCACGATTTCACCGCGTCGTACACGGCCGGGCCGTGAGCCTCTGCGCAGGCCGCGTACTCGGAGTCTCGACTGTTCGTACAGACCAGCACGTGGTCCGTGAAGCCGTGTTCTCTGACCTCGTCGGTTCGGTCCTTCATCAGTCGGCTGAGAGCGTTGCCCCACGGCTCGCAGCCGAGGGGTCAGTCTGGGAGGAATTCGACGACCGAAGCTGTGCGTGCGTCGTCGCGAGGAGCAGCCACACGAGGACCTGCCCGAATACGAACAGTCCAGTCATCCCGGTTCGAAGTTCGGGCGAGAGCGCACCCTGAATCGTGTTCGTCGGGGCCAACACGGCTGGAATCGCGAGGAGGCCGAAGGGGAGAATCCCGCCGACGATGGCGGCACCACGGCCGTTCGACGCCCGCAGTCGGTTGTACACGTACCCTGCCAACAGACAGGTGAGCGCCCCGGCGACCATCATCCCAGCGTAGAGCGGGATGCGAGTCGAGACTGGAAGCGACTGCTGCGCACCGGGTGACGCTGGCGGCAACACCAGCCACGGAGCACCCGAGACGGTGACGAATCCGGCAAGTCCCATCGCGTAGCTCTTGGCCGCGCCAGTCCCCGGAATCGCGGGTTCGAGGAAGTAGAATGCGATACCGAAGAACGCGCCACCGAGCAAGATGGCCCAGAGACCGCCGGAAATGACGCTCACCGCCTTGTTGACTGCCATCGAGACGGCGGTGTCGTGGTGGCCCTCGCCTCCGTCGGCGTGGCCCGTACCCTCACCCTCGTCGGTGTGGCCTCCTGCTTCGTGACTGTGTCCTGCTTCTTCGTGGTCGTGCCCACTACCTTCCTCGTGACCGTGGTCGCCTTCGTCTCCGTGGGCGTGAGCAGCCTCAGATTCGTGCTCGTGCCCGCCATCGACTTCCGCTGCAGCGTGGTTCATCTCGTCGGCGTAGACGACAAGCGGGTTGGCGACGACGGCCATGAACAGGCCGAAGACGATTCCGGCGACGAGCCCCGCTTTCACGCCTCGCGTCAGATACTCCGCGAGCATGGTCAGTGGCAGGCGATACCGGCCGCGTGACGGAAGTTGTGCATCGAATCGTGCACGAGCGGGTCCTGCATGAACAGCAGTGTATAGCCGAGTGCGGCGACGAAGAGCAGCCCCGCAGCCATCTGAATCGGTGTCAGTTCGACCCGCGCCTGTTCGACTCGCCCGTGAACGGTGTTGGCAGTGGATGCCATTCTAAATTCAGATTGAGTAACCGCAAACTAGATTGTAAAAGTTTCGAGAGAAGTCAACATAGGTTGTTCTAACGCAATTTTATTTTAATAACTCAGAGTCGTATTTTATGAAACTGTAGTTTCTGTAGTACAAGCACAATTGTTTTCAAACGGCGCTCAGATTGTTAGCGCAAATGTCACGCCTACAACTCCCGCACGACGCCAAGGCGGGTCCCACGAAACCCGAGGTGAGAGCGGTGACACTCGACAAACTCGGCTTGCGCCCGACAGACCACTTCGTCGACGTTGGGTCGTGTACCGGCTCTGTCACCATCGAGGCGGCACGGCGAGTTCGACGAGTGACGGCAGTCGAGCGAAAACCGAACCGACTGGACGTCACGAAGAAAAATCTCGCCGCGAACGAGTACGACGCCGACGTGACGCTTCGCGAGGCGGAAGCCCCCGAAGGCCTCCCCGAAGACGCCGACGCGATGTTCATCGGCGGAAGCCGGAACTTCGAGGCGGTGCTCGACCACGCCGTCGAGACCGACGTGGACCGCATCGTGATGAACGTCTCGCGGGTCGAACCGACGGGTGCGGCCATCGAGGCGTTCCGCGAGCGCGACCTGCTCGACGAAGTCGTCCAGATGCAGGTGAACCACGGGTACGAACTCGCCGGAGCGACGAGTTTCCGGTCGAACAACCCCGTCTACATCATCGTCGGCCGACGCGACGCCGGAGGGCTGGACTGATGACCGTCTACGGAATCGGTCTCGGTCCCGGCGACGCCGACCTCGTGACCGTCAAAGGAAAGCGAATCCTCGAATCGGTCGATGTCGTCTACTCGCCGGGGCGACTCTCCCGGACAGTCGCGCTGAACCACGTTCCCGAAGAGCGAATCGGCGACCTCGACTTCCCGATGACGCGCGACCCGGACGAACTCCGGCGCGCGTGGAAGGAGGCCGCCGCGGAAGTCGCAGCGAGAGCCAAATCCGACGATGTCGCGTTCGTGACGCTCGGCGACCCGAACGTCTACTCAACCTTCGGTCACCTCCGCCGAACGCTCGACGCGTTCCACCCCGAAATCGAACTCGAAGTCGTCCCCGGTGTGAGCGCGATGACCGCGTTCGCAACCGCGCTCGGCGTCGAAATCGAGTCGGGAACCGGGCTCGCACTTCGCGAGGCCGCCAAGGGAGCAGCCCCGACCGGTCCCGACAGGATGATTCTGTTCAAGGTCACGGACGCTCCCGCGACCTACGAGGGGCTGACTGAAGCCGGATACGACGTGAAATTCGGCCGTCGGCTCTTCATGGAACAGGGCGAGACGCTCGTCACCTCCGACCCCGGGGAACTCGAAGAGCGCGACTACTACACGCTGGCCTACGCCGAGCGAGAGGGTATCGAACGCGACGTTGCGACCGCGGAATTCGAGGCCGAGTCGGCGGACGCCGACGCGGTCGAGCCGGAGGTGTCGAAATGAGCGACACCGTCGACGGCGACGCAGACACCGGGTTCACCGACAACGAGGGCATCCCCTTCATCGGTGCCGGTCCGGGCGACCCCGAACTGCTCACGGTCGCCGGACGGCGACTCGTCGAGGAAGCTGACCTCGTCGTTCACGCCGGGTCGCTCGTCAACAGTGAACTCTTGGACGAGTACTGCGACCACGCCGAACAGGTCAACAGCGTCGGCAAGGACCTCGAAGAGCTGATTCCGCTGATGGCCGACGCCTACGAATCCGGCGAGACGGTCGTCCGACTCCACAGCGGCGACCCGGCGATATACGGAGCCGCACTGGAGCAGATGGACGCGCTGGCGGAAGCGGGCGTTCCGACCTACCTCGTTCCGGGCGTCACCTCGGCGTTCGCCGCGAGCGCGACCCTCCGCACGCAGTTGACCCTGAATGAGGTCGCCAACCACGTCGTCTTCACCCGACCGCAGGGCCGAACACTCACTGCCGAAGAAGACCATATCAGCGATTTCGTCGGCTTCGGCGACACCACGGTCTGTATCTACCTCGGCACCCACGCCGTCGCGGAGACGATGGACCGCCTCCTCGACGAGGGCCACGACCCGGACACCCCCGTCGCGGTCGTCTACCACGCCTCGTGGCCGGACGAGGACGTTATCGAAGGCACCATCGAGACCATCGGCGAGAAGGTCGAAGACGCGGGCTATCGCGCTTCGGCACTCGTCATGATTGGCGACGCCGTCACTGGCTCGGACTACGAGCGGTCGTTCCTCTACGGCGACTGGGCCCGCGGCGGCGACGCACCGAACGACGACCCCGATTCTGAACCACAGGAGCGTGATGCACAATGAGTGATTCTGATTCCGGAAGCGGACACTGCCAAACGCCAGACAGCGACGGAGAGGTCGCACGCGAGATTGGCATCGTCAGTTTCGAGCGAAAGATGGAGACGGCCGAGGAAATCAAGGCCGAACTCGCCGACGACTACGACCGCATCGACATTCTGCCCTACCACGGCGAGGTGTTCGCCGAGCACTGGGGCGAATACGACTGTTTCGTCGGCCTGATGGCCAGCGGCATCGCCATGCGAAAGACCGCTGGCCTCCTCGACGACAAGTGGGACGACCCCGCGGTCGTCGTCGTGGACGAAGAACTGACGTGGGCGATTCCGCTCACGGGTGGCCACCACGGCGCGAATCAAGTCGCCTACGACCTTTCGAAACTCGGCGCGGTCCCGGCGATGACGACCGCCTCCGAGGCGGCCGGAAAGCAGGGCGTCGAGAGCAAGGCGAAGGCACTCGACACGCACGTCGTCAACGGCGATTCGACCGTTGCGACGAACCTCGCGGTCCTCAACGACGAACTCGGGCCAGTCGCCCGACTCGACGGCCCGAAAGCCGTCCTCGTCGACGACGACGTGACCGTCCTCAAACGAAACGGCGACGACGGCGTCGTCCTCGGAACTGGCAGCGTCTCCGGCGCGAAGAAAGAGCAGTTCCTGACCGCGTGGGAACGCGCCCTCGACGACGCCGACTGCGACTGGGGCGACGTGGACTTCGTCGCGACCGGGACGCGAAAGGCCGACGAACCCGGCATGCTCGACGCTGCCCAAGAAATCGGCGCGGGCGTCGTCTACTTCGAGAAGGAGACGCTGACCGAGTTCGAAGGACCGACCCCGTCGCGGTCGAAGGAACTCATCGGCTGGCCGGGAATTGCTGAAGCGAGCGCGATTGCTGGCGGCCGTGACCACGAACTGGTCGTCGAGAAACAGCGCTACGACGATGCAGTGACCGTGGCGGTGGGACGATGAGCGACGGTGCGGAGACGATGAACGACGGCGCGGCGACGGCGACAGACAGCCACTCGGAAGTCCCCGACGATTACGGCACACTCTACGTGGTCGGCATCGGCCCCGGCCTCCCGGCGCACATGACCCAGCGCGCTAAGGAAGTCATCCAAACCGCAGACTGCGTGGTCGCGTCGAACCTGTATCAGGAGTTCCTCCGCGACGACGACACGCTCCCGCCCAAGGACAGCGACGACGGCCCGGAAGTCGTCCGGTCGTCGATGGGCCAGCAGGTCGAACTGACCCGCGAGGCCTTCGAGCGAGTTCGCGCGGGAGAGGACGTAGCGCACGTCTCCGGCGGCGACCCGAACGTCTACGGCAAGTCCGACCTCGTGTTCACGATGGCCGACGCCGACGACGCGACGGACGTGCCAATCGAAATCGTCCCCGGCGTGACCGCCGCGCTCGGCGGCGCGGCGATGATGGGTGCGCCGCTGTCGAACGACTTCTGTACCATCTCGTTGTCCGACAAGTGGCGCGGGTGGGACGAAATCGAGGAGAAACTGCGCGCGGCCGCCATCAGCAACTTCGTCATCGTCCTGTACAACTGCTGGCGGAACTACACCCGCGCCATCGACATCATCCGCGAGGAACGCGACGACGACGTTCCGGTCGGCATCTTCAACGACGCAGGCCGGGGCGAAGCCGGTCGAAATCTGGACGACGAGACGTTCTCGATTACGACCCTCGGCGACGCGAAATCCCACGACGAGGACGTCGGCGGGATGGGAACGTCGATTCTCATCGGCACCCACGAGACCGAACCCTGGAGCAACGACTACGAAACGTACCTCGTCACGCCCCGCGGCGGGCGCGACGTCGACGACTTCTAATCCATGAGCGACAGCAACACAGCATCCGAATCGAAGTGCGGCGGAAAGACGACCGAATCAAGCGACTCCTCGGCCTCCAAATGCGGCGGGTCGAAGAAGTCGGACTCCTCGTCGAGTTCCAAGTGCGGCGGGTCGAAGAAAGAACAGACCGACGAGAAAGTCGAAGCGACAATCGACGACTTCGACGGCGAACCCGGCCAACTCGTCGCGGTCGGTCTCGGCCCCGGCCGAGCGAGCGAGATGACGACGCTGGCGAAAGAGACGCTCCGCGACGCAGAACACATCGTCGGCTACACGACCTACATCGAACTCCTCCCGGACGACATCGTCGAAGGCGCAGAAGACATCTACTCGACGCCGATGTGCGGCGAAGTCTCCCGAACCGAAGAGGCAATCGACCGGACGCTCGCCGGAAACGACGTGGCAATCGTCGGCAGCGGCGACCCGAACGTCTACGCGCTGGCCGGTCTCGCGCTCGAAATCCTCGAATCGAAGGGCGCGACCGCGAGCATGGTCGATTTCGACGTGGTTGCCGGTGTGCCCGCTGCGCAGTCCTGTGCGGCCCGACTGGGTGCGCCACTGGTGAACGACACCGTCACCATCAGCCTCTCTGACCACCTGACGTCGATGCCGACCATCGAGTCGCGTCTGCACTCGGCCGCGAAAGAGGGCTTCACCATCGTCATCTACAACCCGTGGAGTCGCAAGCGCCGGTCGAACTACGAGAAGTGCTGTGAGATTCTGCTCGAACACCGCGCCCCCGAGACGCCGGTCGGTATCGTCCACGGCGCGGGCCGCGACGACGAGGAAGTCGAAATCGTCGAACTGCAAGACCTCCCCGAACTCGGCGAGACCGACCTCGTGGACATGACGACGACGCTGCTCGTCGGCAACGAGGAGACCTACGTCTGGGACGACCGGATGGTGACGCCCCGCGGCTACGAACAGAAATACGAGTACTGAGATGTTCGAAATCGAAATCGACCGCGACGCCTGCGACGGCATCTTCGCCTGCCTCACCCGCGACGAGCGGTTCATCGAAGACGACGACGGACTCGCCACGGTCGACCCGAACGCAGCGGGCGTCGTGTCAGTGTCTCGGGATGGCGACAGAGTCGTTGCGACCGTCGATGGCGACATCGACGACGCGAACCTCGCCGCGAAAGCGTGCCCGCCAAATGCCATCGTGATTCGGGAGGCAGAGACATGAGCGATACCGGTATCGACACTGAGACCGAGACCGACACCGATATCGATGTCGCCCCCGCCGACGACCTGCTGAAGAGCGCGCCCGAGACGGCCTACCTTTGGGGCCACGTCGCCGGGAGCGGTGATATCGAAGCTGAGGCGGCGACGATTCACACGAACGACGAGACGTGCGCGAATCGCCTCGCCGCAATCGCCGGGGGCGGCGACATCGACAAACAGGAGACAGCGCACCCCTACGCGCACAACACCTCCGTCACCCGCCGGAAGGACGAGTACCTCGTCACAATCGAAGGCGCAGTCGTCGCGAACGCGACCGGCGCGTTCGGCCTCCCAGTCGGCGACGACGCGGGCGGCTACCGATTCGACGTGTTCGAGGACGCCCGGAAACAACTGCTCCGGGGCCTCCTCGAAAGCTGCGGGACGGTCTGTTTCAAGTCCTCCAGCGGCACGGTCGGCATCTCGTTCGTCCACGACGACCGGAATCTGCTGGAGCGAATCGACCGCCTGCTCGACTCCTGTCCAGTAGACGCGCCGACTGGCGACATCAGTGAAACCTCCTCGGGTGGCTACTGGTTCGGCATCGACGACGACGCCGCGGGAGACTTCGGCACGTGGGTCTACGACGGCAGCGGCGAGACGAACCTGTTCGCGCCGACGCGCCGACAGAAGCTCACGCGAAGCCTCGAAGAGGCCGAAAACGCATGAACCACCCCGGTTCTGAACGAGCATGACAGCCGCCAAGCCCGAACGAGCATGACACCCACCGAATCCGACCACGAATGAGTCTCGACCATCCCTCACTCGACGACGAGACGGTCCTCCTCGTCGGCCACGGGTCGCGCCGAGAGAAATCCAACGAGCAGGTTCGGACGCTCGCCTCCAAACTCGAATCTCACCTGTCGCTCCCCGTCGACGCGGCGTATATCGAGCTTGCCGAACCCGCAATCGAAGACGCCATCGAGTCACTGGCACCGACGTGCCAGTCGATGACCGTCGTTCCGCTGTCGCTGTTCGCCGCCAGCCACGTCAAAAACGACGTTCCGCTGGCGGTCCAGACCGCCCGGGCGCAGTACGACGACCTGAACTTCCACGTCGGGTCGCACCTCGGTATCCATCCCTCTATCGTGGACCTGCTCGACGACCGCGCTCGGGCCGTCGAGACCGACCTCGGCGTCGACCGCGAGGCTGACGACGTGGCGGTCGTCCTGTGCGCCCGCGGGTCGAGCGACCCGGATTCGAACGGCGACGTGCACAAACTGGCCCGGCTGCTCTACGAGGGCCGCGAATTCACCCGCGTCGAGTCGGCCTTCATCGGCGTCACGACGCCCCGCCTCGAAGAGACGCTTCACATCGTGGCGAAAGACCGGCCGGACGCAATCGTCGTCCTCCCGTACATGCTCGGTGACGGCGTCCTGACCCAGCGAATCGTCGACAAGACGGAGACGTTCGACGAGGAGTATCCTTACGTTCGCGCTGGCGCATCTGGGCCGCTTGGCACCGACAGCCGAGTCGTGGATGTACTCGCCGACCGCTGCCAGGAAGCGCGGACCGGGAGCGTGCAGATGTCCTGTGACACCTGCAAGTACAAAGTCGAACTCTCGGGCTACGAAGAAGACCAAGGCGGCGCTCGTGCGATGCTCCGCTCGCTCGTGCATCAGGCCGAACACGCCGACCGGAGCGACGTCGACGACGACCCGCACGTCCACGACGCGCCCGAGAAACACGTCGCCGTCTGTACGAACCAGACCTGCGCCGCGAGCGGCGCGGCCACCGTTCTCGAACGCCTCAGACAGGAGTCGCGGGACGCCGACGACTGCGACGTGCACGTCTCGCGCAGTTCCTGTCTGGGGCAGTGTGGTGACGGCCCAATCGTCGCCGTCTATCCTGATAGCATCTGGTACGGCGGCGTGACGCCCGACGACACAGAACGCATCGTTTCGTCCCACCTCGAACGGGACCGCATCGTCTCCGACCTCGTCCACCAATCACTCTAACCATGGCATGCGCTGAACTCGAAGCACTCCGACTCGCACTGATGAACATCACCGGCACGACCGACGAGAGCGTCAAACGACACGCCGAAGCCGAACTCGAAGGCTACCTCGACGAACCCGGCCCGATTCAGGCGCTCGCGAACGCGACCACCCTCGACGAGGCACAGCGGCACCTCGACGCCGCCCTCGTCGACCTCGAAGAGAAGGCGACGCAGACGCCGAACGACGACCCGAAATCCGGCTATCTCCGAGGTCGTGTCATCGCTGTCCGGGACGCCGAGCGGTCGCTTCGGCGACTTCGCACCCAGACGGACTCACTCCTCGACGACCTCGGCGAGGCGCACCACGGCCTTCACGACACGTTCCCCGTCGAGGAGTAACGCGATGGCCGACTTCACGAACCACCGCGAACTGGGACCCCTCGACGCCGCCCGAAGCCGACACAACTGGGCGCGGTCGGCAGTCGCGACGGCCGACAGCCGTGTGTTCGTCGGCACAGCAGACGGTCGAATCGTGGCGTACGATTCGGCTCTCGACCGTGTGCAGTGGGATGCAGACGGTGGGGAACAGCAAGACGCGACCGGCGACCACCGAATCGTCTCGATGGCCGCAACCAACGACTGTCTCGTCGTCGGCGAACGCGGCGGCGACGGCACCATCAGCGCCTTCGACCCGGAGACGGGAACAGAGCGCTGGTCGTACGCGACGACCGACGATATCGGTACTGCGACGAAGGACTCGCTGTTTTTCCTCCCTTACGTCGTCGATGTCGCGGTCACAGAGGAGCGAGTCGTCGCCGCCGCCAGACGCTACGAACGCGACGGTGAGAAGCGAGTCTGGTCGAGCGTCGTCCTCGGATTCGACCACGACGGCGCGGTCCAGTGGCGCTCCTGGGTCGCCGCCTCGCCAATCGCGCTGGATACCGATGGCGAGCGCGTCGCCGTCGCGTACAACCGCTGTCCCGAACCTGAGCAAGATGGACTCGTCGTGCTGGACGCCGAAACGGGCGATTCGGTCACGACGTGGGACCCCGAACTCGACGCAGAACGCCGCGTCGGCGACGTGGCGTTCGCGGGCGACGACATCGCCGTCTCCTGCCACGGCGACAAGCGCGGCTATCTGCTCGATTCCGACGGGAAAGAGCGGTGGTCGGTCGACCTCGCGGTGAAAGAACCAATCGGCGACGAGACGGTGTACGCCTATCCGAACCACGTGTGCGTCGCCGACAGTGTCGCGGTCTTCGTGACGGGCAACACGTTCGCTGAATCGACCCGCGACCCGGACGCGAGACATCCACAGGAACACACTGCGTTCGCTGTCGAAGACGGCGAGATACTGTGGACCCACGATATCGGCGGGTTCGCCCGCGGCGTCGAGTCAGTCGGTGAGCACGCACTCATCCCTTCGGCCCAGAACTTCCGGCGGCGGAGCGCCGACACCCACGGCGTCCACGTCTTCGATGCGGAAGGCGGACACAGCGAGACGACCGCACTGTCGGGGATTCCGACGGCGCTCGCAGTCGGCGACGGCCTGCTCGCAGTGGTCGAAGAGCCAGTCGAATATCACGACGAAGAAGTCACGCACGGAGCGTATCGACTCCACTCAGGAACGCTGGAATAGCTGTTTTCGGGGGGTCAGCGCTCCTGTTCGGACGTCGCCGCGTCCGCCACTCGTTCTGCCGAGAGTTCTGAAAGCGGGATTCGCTGGCCGCCCGTCTCGGAGACGAGGATATCGGTCACGCCGACGCCGTCATCTCCGGCATCGACGACGACGACCGAGGCATCCGCGGTTGCGAGTTGCCGCGCCGCCGAGCGCGTCTCCCCGGTCGGACTGCCGTCGGCGACGTTGGCCCGGCCGTCGGTTACGACGACGACGAGCGACGAGTCGGCCTTCGCGTGGGTGACAAGTCGGTGTGCTGCGTCCAATCCGGACGGAAGCGGCGTTCTATCGCCCGTCGGGAGTTCCTTCAGGTGGCGGGCCGCGAGCGTCACGCTGTTGGTCGGCGGAAGGAGCACTTCGGCCGAGTCGCCAGCGACCGCGACGAACGCGACTTCGTCTCGTTGCTGGTAGGCGTCTTCGAGGAGAGCCATCACCGTCCCTTTCGTCTGGCGCATCGCCGACCGCATCGACGCGCTCGCGTCCACGACGAAGACGACGAGCGAGCGGGCCGAGCCGCGTTTGACCGACGTTTTGAGGTCTGATTTGGTGACGCTGGTTCGCCCGCCGGTCGCCGCCGCCCGAACCGAGGCGGCCACGTCGATGTCGTCGGATCCCGTCGCCGATTCGGTTCGAACTCGTGACCCGCGTCCCTGCCGCGATTCGCCGACAGTGGCCCGGGTTCCGCCGCCGGGCGTCTCTGCTCGTAGCTCCGTGTCGTCGACTGGTGGTTGGTCGACCTCGCCGATTGACGCCCGCTGCTGTCCGGGAAGAAGGGGCGTCGCTTCGGGTGCGTCGTCTTCGTCGTCAGAATCCGAGTCCGACGGAGAGTTGTCGTCGCGGTCGTGGTCGGAGTCGCCTTCGTTGTCGTCGCTATCGTTGCCGTCGCCTTCGTGGTTTGGGGCCGTCTCGATGTCGCGGGACTCAGACCCGTCCTCGTCTGTCGGAGAGTCGCCGCCGCTTTCGCCGTCACGCTCCGAATCTCCGTTTCCCTCGTCGCCAGTTTCTGTCTCGCTGTCGGCGCCCGTTTCGTTGTCGGGGTCCGTCTCGTCTTCGGCGTTCGTTTCGCCATCGGCGTCTGTCTCATTGTCGGCGTCACCCTCACCCGACTGTTCTTCGTCGTCGAAGTGGTCGTCGAGAATCTCGTCGGTGTCGGGGGCGTCGTCGAACGGTCGGCTCTGGAGGCGATGGGGGAGCGCGAGCGCGGCCGCCTCGCGAACGTCGCCCTCGATGACCTTGGTTCGGCCGTCGAGGGCGGCCAGCGTCCGAGCCGTACGGGCGATGGCGATGTCGGCCCGGTGGCCCTCGACGCCCGCGTCCAGACAGAGTTCGGCGATGTCGCGCTTGAAGTCAGTTGGGAGCGAGACGGCGTCCAGCAGGTCCGCCGCGTCGTGGACCCGCGATTGCAAGGCTTCGGTCTCGTCGCGGTACGCGTCGGAGGCCGGGGGCGACTCGGAACCTGCTGCCGACGAGTCGCGGCCGCGGTTCAGCGCGCGGTCGATAATCGTGACTCGCTCGTCGATGTCGCGGCTTCCGACGACAGTCGCCTGTAGCGCGAATCGGTCCCGAAGTTGCGGACGTAGGTCGCCCTCTTCGGGGTTCATCGTCCCGACGAGCGTGAACTCCGCGGGGTGTTCGACGCTCACACCGTCGCGTTCGACGCGGTTGACGGCACTTGCGGCCGCGTCCAACAGGAGGTCCACGAGGTGGTCGTCGAGGAGATTGACCTCGTCCACGTAGAGGATGCCGCGGTTTGCGCGAGCGAGCAGGCCGGGGTCGAAGGTGGCCTCTCCGGCAAGTGCATCTGAGACCGAGAGCGTCCCGACGACCCGGTCCCGAGTCGCGCCGAGCGGGAGCGTGACGAGCGGGACCGACCGCAATTCTACCTCGTGGTCGTCGCGCTCGCGGCACGACTCGCACTGTCGGGGCGGGTCGTCTGGCGGACATCCGTAGGGGCAGTCCACGACGACTGTCTGTTTCGGCAGCAACTCAGAGAGCGCCCTGACGGCGGTCGATTTCGCCGTCCCCTTCTCGCCGCGGACGAGCAAGCCGTCCAATTTGTCGTTCACGCCGACGGCCAAGAGCGCCCGCTTCAACTCCGCCTGCCCGACGATTGCCGGGAACGGAAACGACTGCGTCTTCATGAAGTCATGAAACCTTACTTGTAGTAGGGCAATAATGCTTTACTAAGAATGCCAACAATCGGCTTGTACACGGCAACCGAAAACGAGTTGGGTGCGGTCCAACAGGCCGCCCAGCGACTGGACGGACTCGACCTCGTCGTCCGGTCTTCGAGCGACCTTGACGACGTGACCGACGTGGACGCGTTCGTCGACGAAATCGAGTCGGCGACGGCAGTCGTGCTCTGGCTGCACGGGTCCGAAGACAGCATGCCCGGCTACGACCACGCCGTCGAGCGACTGGCCGACGCGGGCGTCCCGCTCGTCGTCAAATCAACTGGCGACGCTTTCGCCCTCCAGGATACGACCGTCGCCGAGGAAGACCGCGACCGAGCCTACGAATACCTCGAACGCGGCGGTGTGGTGAACATCGAGAACCTCTGTCGGTTCCTCGCCACCGAGTACGACGACTTCGACGCGGCACCCGACGACCCGGTCGAACTGCCGACCGAGGGCGTCTACCACCCGGACTACCCCGGCGTCGAGTACGAGGAACTACTCGACACCCACGACGACGACAAGCCGACGATTGGCCTGTGGTTCTACGAATCCCACTGGACGCACGCGAACACGCGGTACGTCGATGCGATGGTCGAACGACTGGAATCGCTCGGCGCGAACGTCCTGCCTGCGTTCTGTAACCCCGCGACCGACGAGGAGGGGCAGGAGAACGCCGAGTGGGTCGCGAAAAACTGGTTCTCCGACGACGACGGCCCACTCGTCGATGCTGTGGTCAGTTCGTTCATGTTCTCGCTGTCGATGAGCGAGCGCGGCCGAAGCGCGTCCGACGAAGGCGACGATGCAGAAGACGTGTTCCTCACGGAACTCGGCGTCCCCGTGTTGCAGGCGATGACGACGATGCGGTCGCGCTCGCGGTACGAAGCAAGCGACACCGGCGTGATGGGCTTCGAACTCGCGCTCTCTGTCGCCCTGCCGGAGTTCGACGGTAACGTCATCACCCACCCGATTAGCGGGAAAGAGCGAATGGAAGACGAGGCGGGCGTCGGCAGCGCGCCGAAACAGCACTTCCCTATCGAGGACCGCGTGGACCACGTCGCCCGACTGGCAGTCAACTGGGCGAACCTTCGACACCTCTCGAACGACGAGAAGAACGTCGCCGTCGTCCTCCACAACTACCCACCGAGCGACGACGGCATCGGCACGGCCTTCGGGATGGACAGCCCGGCGAGTACAGTCAACCTCCTGTCCGAACTGCGGGAGCGTGGCTATTCCGTGGGCGACGTGCCGACCGACGGGCAGGCGCTCATCGAGGAACTCACGTCGCAACTCACTCTCGACGACCGCTGGGTCGCACCCGATGATGTTCGGGACCTGAGCGTCGACGTGGTCTCGCCCGACCAGTACGGCGAGTGGTTCGAGGAGACTGACGAACGCTTCCAAGAAAATCTCATCGACGAGTGGGGCGAACCGCCGGAGCGCCCCTTCGCGATTCCGGGCGTCGAGTTCGAAAACGTCCTCGTGACGGTCCAGCCGCCGCGCGGCTTCGGGATGGACCCCTCGAAGGTGTACCACGACTCGGACCTGCAGCCACCCCACGACTACCTCGCGTTCTACGGCTGGCTTCGAAACGAGTTCGAGGCCGACGCCGTGGTCCACCTCGGCACCCACGGGAGTCTCGAATGGCTGCCCGGCAAGACGGTCGGGCTGAACGGCGAGAGCGCGCCGGACCAGTTGGTCGGCGACCTCCCGAACGTCTACCCGTACATCATCAACAACCCCGGCGAGGGAACGCAGGCCAAGCGCCGCTCGTACGCAGCCATCGTCGATTACCTGACGCCCGTCATGCGAACCGCCGGAACCTACGACGACCTCGCCGACCTCGAAGAACTCGCCCGCGAGTACCGCGAGGCGGGGATGGACGAGGCGCGACCCGACCGCGGCGACCACCTCCGCGAACTCGTCTTAGAGGCGGTCGAAGAACTGGACCTCGCGGTCGAACTCGGCTTCGAGGACGCCGACGATATCGACTCGTTCGACCCCGGAAACGTCGATTTCGACAATCTCGTCGAGCGCATCCACGAGTACCTGACCGACGTGAAGACGACGCAGATTCGACTGGGGCTGCACACGATGAGCGAACCCCCAGAGAACGACCGCCTCGTGGAGTACCTCGTCGCTCTCACGCGACTGCCGAACGCCGACACGCCGAGCCTCCGAGCGAGCGTCGCGGGCGTCATGGGCGTCGATTACGACCAGATGCGAGACGAACCCGGAACCTACGACGAGGACCTCGGGATGTACCTCTCGGAGGCGGCCGACCACGTCTACGACCAGTGTGTCGAACTGGTCGAAACCCTCGCGGAACACGACTTCGACGTGCCCGAATCGGAGGTCGAAGCCGACCCCGACGACGAGGTGAACATGAACCTGCTCGTCGTCGATATCGACCAACTCGGCGACGCGCGAGCGAAGCGCGGCGCGCACGACGACCTCCGAGAGGTGCTGGCGTTCATCTGCGACGAGGCCGCCCCGCGAATCGCCGCCGCGGAAGACGAGATCCCGCAGACCGCGAACGCACTCGCAGGTGAATACGTCCAACCGGGTGGCTCCGGCGCACCGACTCGCGGCGGCGTAGACCTGCTCCCGACGGGCCGGAACTTCTACACGCTCGACCCCCGGAAGGTTCCCGCCAAACCGGCGTGGGACGTGGGCAAGCGCGTCGCTGAAGGCGTGCTCGAACGCCACCACGACGACCACGACGAGTACCCAGAGGAGTTCGGTGTCGTCGCGTGGGGGACGCCGACGGTTCGAACCCGCGGCGAAACCATCGCGCAGGTGCTCGCGTTCATGGGCGTCGAACCGGTCTGGACCGACGCGGGCCGCATCGACGACGTAGAGCCGATTCCGCTCGACGAACTCGACCGCCCGCGAATCGACGTGACCACCCGCGTCTCGGGACTCTTCCGCGACGCGTTCCCGCAAGCCGCGAGCGTTATCAACGACGCCGTGGACGTGGTCGTCGAACTCGACGAACCGCACGAGATGAACTACGTCAAGAAGCACGTCGAGGAGGAAGCCGAGGAGTTGGAAGCCGACGGCTTCGACGCCAGCGAGGCCGAGAAACTGGCCAAGCACCGCGTCTTCACGACCACGCCCGGCGGGTACGGCGCGGGGACGAACAAGGCAGTCGACGAAGGCAACTGGGACGACAGAAGCGACCTCGCGGACGTGTACGTCCAGTGGGGCGGCTACGCTCTCGGGAGTCGCGGCCGAGTGACCGAAGCCCACGACGCGTTCGAACGACGCCTGAGCGGAGTCGAAGCGACAGTGAAAATCGAAGACACCGCCGAGCAAGACGAGTTCGACTCGTCGGACTGGTACGCCTTCCACGGTGGGTTCATCTCCGCAGTCGGCGAGATTTCCGGCAGCGACCCGGCGTCCTATGTCGGCGACTCCAGCGACCCGGACAACCCACAGATCTACACCAACGAGGAGAAGGTTCGCAAGACGATGCGGGCGCGCGTCCTCAACCCCGATTGGCTCGATAGCATGGAAGAACACGGATACAAGGGTGCTGGCGACCTCTCGACGACGGTCGATGTCGCGCTCGGCTGGGACGCGACGACCGGCGTCGTCAGCGACACCCTCTGGGAGAGTCTCGCCGAAGCCTACGCCTTCGACGAGGACCGACAGGAGTGGATGCGCGACGTGAACCCGTGGGCGCTCGAAAGCATCACCGAGACGTTCATCGAGGCCATCGACCGCGGTCTCTGGGACGCCGACGCCGACGTGAAAGAACAGCTACAGGACATCAACCTCTCCGTCGAGGGAGACCTCGAAGCGAACACGACCAACGCGGTGACGCAGACCAATGACTGAAAAAGAAGCCTACGCGGACCTCGGTGCAACGACGCAGGAAGCGATGGATATCGCGGAGACGAGCATGGACATCGTCCGGACGTTCGTCCCCGACGAGACGCTGAACGACCGGCTGCGGCAGAAGGCGGTCCACTCGACCGGCGACATCGAGTTCCAGCACCTCATTCGCTGTCAGAACAACCCGGTCGTCGCCGGTGCGCGGGCCGTCCTCGACGAACAGCCAATCGTGACGGATATCACGATGGCGAAAGCCGGAATCACCGGCCGCGGCCACGACTGCCCGGTCCAGAAGGCAATCGGCAACGGTGCCGAACTCGCCGCCGAAACCGGAATGACACGCACCGCGGCCTCGGTGCTCGAACTCGACAAGCAAGGCGTCTACGAGGGTGCAATCGCGGTCGTCGGCAACGCCCCGACCGGCGCGCTCGCGCTTGCCGACTGCATCGAAGACGGAACTCGCCCGGCAGCAATCGTCGCCACCCCCGTCGGCTTCGTCAAAGCCGAGGAGAGTCGAAAACGCATCCGCGAGGTTGCCGACGAGTACGACATCCCCGCCGTGACGAACGTCGGAAAGCGAGGCGGAAGCGGCCTCGCGGCGGCGCTCACGAACGAACTGATTCACGTCGCGAGCGACGCCCGCGACGGCGAGGTGGACCTGACCGCTCATGAGTGAGGACGACCCGTACGACCTCGATTCGGGGCCGGACCCGGCGACGTTCGCGGCCACCGAACCCGAGCCGAACATCGAGGAGGCCGACAACCCAGTCTACGGCGTCGGCGTCGGCCCCGGGAATCTGGAGTATCTGACGCCGCGCGGCCTGCGAGCCATTCAGGAAGCCGACGTGGTCGTCGGCTTCCAGACGGTCGTCGATTTCGTCGCCGACGAGACCGACGCGGACCTGCTCACCTGTGGGTACGCCGACGAAGCCGAGGCGCTAAACGAGTTCGCCGAGCGCGTCGCGGCCGGTGAGCGCGGGACGGCAGTCCTGATGGGCGACCCGAACCACTCGGGCTACCAGTTCCTCGGGAAAGTTCAGCGGGCGGTTCGGCGAGTGTCCAAGCGGCCGGTCAAGGCGATTCCGGGCATCTCCTCGCTGCAAATCGCCGCGAGCCGCGCGCGAACGCCGATGGAGGACACCCGATTCGTCACGCTCCACAAGAGCGGGTCGCTGGACTCCGACCTCGACCGGCTCGCCGAAGTCGTCGGCGAGCGACACCTCCTCGTGTTGCCGCGCCCGTTCGATTTGATGCCCGGCGATATCGCCGACTTCCTGCTCGACTCCGGCGCTGACGAGTCGCTGGACGCGCTCGTTCTCGAACGACTGACCCACGACGACGAACACATCACGCGAACGACGCTCGGCGAACTGAGCGAGTCTGCCGGTGGGAGTGGTCCCGAATCGACGCCGTACTCGGACCTGTCCGTACTTGCGGTTCGCGCGCCTATTGGGGAGGAAGAACGAGCATGAAAGGGTTCGTCCTCGGCGGCACGAGTTCCGGCGTCGGAAAGACAGTCGCGACGCTGGCTATCGTGAAGGCACTCCAAGACGCAGGATACAGCGTCCAGCCCGCGAAGGCCGGACCCGATTTCATC
Source organism: Haloferax elongans ATCC BAA-1513 (assembly GCF_000336755.1). Classification (GTDB taxonomy): domain Archaea; phylum Halobacteriota; class Halobacteria; order Halobacteriales; family Haloferacaceae; genus Haloferax; species Haloferax elongans. The sequence continues at coordinate 127,501 of NZ_AOLK01000024.1, forward strand.
GACCCGAGCCACCACGAGCAGGTCGCCGGACGGCCATCACGGACACTCGACCTGTGGCTCGAAGGCGACGACGGCGTCCGCCGGAACTACTACCGCGGTGAGGGCGGCATCTGCGTCGTCGAGGGCGTGATGGGACTGTACGATGGCGACGGTTCGAGTACCGCGATGGTCGCCGAAGCGCTCGATATTCCGGTCGTGTTGGTCGTCGATGCCAAAGCCGGGATGGAGAGCGTCGCGGCTACTGCGCATGGATTCCGCGAATACGCCGCACATGCTGGACGCGACATCGACGTTGCCGGAATCGTTGCCCAGCGCGCCCACGGCGGCCGCCACGAAAACGGCATCAAAGACGCCCTTCCGCCGGGTATCGACTACTTCGGTCGCATTCCGCCGCGGTCGAATCTCGAAATCCCGGACCGGCATCTGGGACTCCACATGGGCGATGAGTCGCCACTGGACGAGGATGCGCTGTCGGAGGCTGCCGAATCCTTGCGCCCCGAGCAATTGGTCGATGCCGCGCGGGAACCGCCTCGGCCAGCCTCCGAAGAGCCGCCCGAGAAGACCGGCGCACGAGTCGCACTCGCCCGCGACGAAGCGTTCTGCTTTGCCTATCCTGCAAGTGTCGAACGCCTCCGAGAGCGAGCCGACGTGGTGACGTTCTCCCCCGTCGCTGGCGACGAACTTCCAGAGTGCGATGGCGTCTACCTCCCCGGCGGCTACCCTGAACTCCACGGCCCCGAACTGGAACAGAGTCCAGCACTCGACGACATCGCCGACCGCGCCGCTGACGGCCTCCCGGTGTTTGGAGAGTGCGGCGGGCTGATGGCGCTCACCGAGTCGCTGACGACTGACGACGGCACGTACGAGATGGCCGGCGTGCTCCCGGCGTCCGTGACGATGTGCGACCGCTATCAGGCGCTCGACCACGTGGAACTGCAGGCGAAGACAGACACGCTCACCGCAGGGCAGGACGGTCACCTCCGCGGTCACGAGTTCCACTACTCCAGTGCAGACGTCGATTCGGACGCACGCTTTGCCTTCGACGTGGTCAGAGGAAGTGGGATTCAGGATAGTTCAGACGGCCTCTTCGAGTATCAGACGCTCGGCACCTACTGCCACGTCCACGCAGAGAGCGGGGCGTTCGATACGTTCGTCGAGCGTCTGTAGTCGCTCCTCGAGACAGCTTCTCGGAATCTTCCCGGAAGCGTTCTCCGAACTACGTCAGCGTGTCACACACCGCGTCGAGTTCGGACTCGACGTCCGAAACCGACTCGCTGACGTCCGAGATGCAGGCCCCGAACGTCACGAGTTGAAGCGCAGAGTCGTATTCGACGAGCCCCGCCCGGTCGAGTTTCGGGAGGTGGATGTGGTGTAGCATGACGATGAGTTCCTCGTCGACGAGGCCGCGGTGCGATGGGTCGCGTTGCGAAAGCGTTCCTGCGAGGCCGAAGAGCGTAACGGGACTGGTTTGGGAACCCAGCTCGACGATAATTTCCCGGCGGCGGTGGTCGCTGAGGATGTCGAATAGCTCGTCGGTAGATGCGGGAGAGCGCTCGGTTGACCCGATCGTACTCATACACGTCTCAACGAACGTCGAGTAGATAAAGAGACACTAGAACTCAGATCGAAACAACACAAAAATTCCGTCTCTGCCTCCATATTTTCACTAATATATACTAGTTGAACAACTTTCGTTCAATTTAGTCCAGACGTTTTGAATATCCGATGACTCCTACTATCCGCATGGTCTCCTTCGACCGAGAGCGAACGGAAGATAGGGCAATCGAGCTTATGACAGAACTCTCTCTGACCGAGTATGAGGCCCGCACGTTCGTTGGCTTACTTCGGCTCGGGCGAGGGAGCGCGAAAGAAGTGAGCGACACCGTCGAAGTTCCCCGCTCGCGGGTGTACGACGCGGTGGAGTCGCTCCACGAGATGGGGCTGGTGGACATCCGCTACGGGACGCCGAAGCAGTTCATTCCCGTCTCCCGCGAGACGACGGTCCGGAAGTTCGAGGTGAAGTACGAAGACCTGACCGAGGAGCTTTCGACGACGTTGGAGCGGCTGAATCCCACAGGGGCGATGACCGAACAGATTGGCGTCTGGACGGTCACCGGAACAGAGAACATCAATCGGCGTATCGTCGAGTTCGTCAACGACGCGAAGGCCGAAATCGTGTTCATGACCGACGCCTCGCTGTTGTCGACTGACATCGTCGAATCGCTCACCGCAGCGGAAAAACGGGACGTTGGCGTTCACCTGGTCGGCGTCACAGAGGAGACGACAGACACCGAGACCGTGCAGCCAGATTCCAGTGTCGTCGAGGCGCTTTGGGCGTGGTCTGGGTCACACATCTCTCGCTTGCTGCTCGTCAACGACGAAGTCACGCTCGTGAGCGTCGAGCGCCCGGTCGACGACACGGAGACTGTCGAGGTCGCAATCTGGGGCCGCGGGACCAAGAACAACCTCGTGGTCGTCCTGCGGACGATATTCGCTGTCCAGTTCGGTGAAGACCGAGACACGGTCGAACTGGATACAGACCTGCTCGAAACGACCGAAGAGACAGACCTCGACGGGTAAACGACACCCACGAGACGGGTGTGAATTAATCCACAGCACATCAGGCAGACACATCCATTCGAGACATAATCGCGCAACCACACACTTTTGGCCCGCCTAAAAATCGAAGAAGGTAAATTGTTTTAGGTTAGCCTAAACAGTATGCAGAGAGAAAATGCAGGTGAGAGCGGCCCGACGCGCCGCGAGTATCTGGCGTACGCAGGTGTCGTTGGGAGCGGACTGCTCGCTGGCTGCACAGCGAGCGGCGACGGCGATTCGACCGAGACAGAGACGACCGAAACGGCCGTGACGACAAGCCAGCCCGAGACGGAGACGAAAACCGCCGAACCGGAGTCGGGGTACTCGGTGTCGATGTCTCCTGTGGGTGACGTCGAGTTCGAGTCACCGCCCGAGGATGCGATGGTCATATTCTCCCACTACGCAGACATGGCCGTCGCACTGGGCAAGGCAGACACCGTCAATTCGCTCTACGCACCCAGCTTCGCAGGCCCGGCGCTGGACGCATTCTACAGCCGACTCGACGGCGTTTCGCTGGAGTGGGACGGCCTGCCGGACCCGCTTTCGAACGGCGTCGACAAGGAGATGCTGTACGAACTCGACAGCGACGTTCACTTCATCGACCCGTCGTACGTCGTCAAAAACCAAGACAAGTGGAACACCGACGACGTCGCGGAAATCGCCGAGAACGTGGGGCCGTGGTTCGGGAACTACCACAGCGGACTCCACGACAAGCCCGTCTCGGCCTACGCCGACGACTACCAGTACTACTCTCTCTGGGAACTGTTCGAGAAGGTCGCAGCAGTGTATCAAGAACAGGAGCGCTACGAGGCGCTGCGGGCAGTCTACGACGACATGGTGCGCGACATCGAGTCGTCGCTCCCCCCCGAATCGGAGCGTCCGACGGCGGCTCGCGTCACGCTCATCAACGGCACGTTCTACGCGTACAAGCTGAACGCGCCGGGATTCTGGCACGCCGACACGCGGCCGCTCGGTGCGACCGACGCCTTCGCCGACGTCGAGTGGGAGGGGACGTGGGGCATGTTCGACTACGAGACCATGCTCGAAACCGACCCCGACGTCATCCTGCACCTCTGGGGGATGTCGCCGGGCTACTATATCGACGACATCCGGGAGGAGGTCGCAAACGACCCGGTCGGCAGCCAACTCTCTGCGATTCAGAACGACCGCTTCTTCGCCGGTGGCGTCCGCTTCCAAGGCCCACTCACGAACCTGTTCCAACTCGAACTGACCGCGAAACAGCTCTATCCCGAGCAGTTCGGCGAGTGGCCAGGCTACTCGCCCGGAGAGCCGTACCCGGAGATTCCCGAAGCAGAACAGTTGTTCGACCGCCAGCGCGTCGCAGACATCGTCAACGGAGACCTGTAACGCGAACCGAACACCCAGCAACGTACACTGAACACCCTACTGTCCCCCATCCAATGTTTGGAACAACACTCGTCGAAATTCGGAACCACATCGAAGAACTCGCCACGGACGACGGCAGCTACGTCATCGTCTGCGGGCGGACAGGTGAACAGCCCGTTCCGACTACCGGACTCACTTTCGAGGACCGAACGACCGCCGAGAACGCCGTTCGGGCCGCGACGCAGTACCGGTCCGCACTTCGGCGATACGACCCCCGCGTGCCGTACTACGACCTGATTGTATCGCAAAGCGACGACGTACGCATGGTGTCGGCCCGACCCAACGGGACGTGGGACACCAAGACCGAACAGGAACGTGGGCCCCCGGTCTTCGAAATCGAGGGAGACGGGGGACAGCAGACCGAGCGCATCGAGTTCTGTCATCGCGTCGCCTCCTCGGTGTTCGAAGCGCTCAGCGATACCGGGCACCGGGCCGTCGAGACGGCGGTCATGGACGCGTACTTCGAACTCGCGGAGACGACATCGAGTCCTGACGAACTCTGCCTGCGACTGCTCGAAAGCATGGCAACAGAGTTGCACTACCGGCTGGAGTCGTCCGAACAGGCTGCGGTGCTCGCTCGCGCCTCGGAGCGTCTCCCCTCGCGACCCGGCGCAGATGGCTCGGTCGAAGCGACGTTAGACGAGATGCAGCGACTCGGGCTCATCGGCTCGTACACCTGCTCTCAGTGGTCGCCGAACCCAGAAGACGGCACGAAGTCGGTCGAAATCACCTTCGGCGAGTACGCGCTCTCGGAACGGGAGGGTCGGCTGCCGGTCCTGCCGGTCATACTTGACCTCTACCGGCGGCGCGGGGCGTCGAAGCCGGTTTCGCTGCACGTCACTCGCGAGGGCGACGAATGGCACGGAAGGCTGGCAGTGTCGGCCGAATCGAAGGGAGTCGGTCTGGCGAGCGTTCCGATTCACTCGAAGATGACCGGGTAGTTCGGTTCGGGTCTGTTCGGAGAAGGAAAGTAAGGGAAGGGTAGGGAAGGACTGACGCCGTCGCTGGGGACGACGAGGGACGCGCGCTGTGACAGTTGAGTTTGGGACATACCAACCGAATTTGAAAGGGGGTTTCACTCGTTTTTGCACACAGACAGTGGCATCCGAACACGCTCGAACGGGTGAGTCCCACGCCCGAGCCGACGCAGAACCGATATCGTCCCAGAGGCAGCAGTGGCGGCAGGCCGCTCGGCAAGGACTCGCGCTCTGGGGACTGGTCGTACTGGGATGGCTGGTGGTCCCTGCCGACCATCCAGCCCAGATTGCCGTCGGATTCGGCGGGATGTATGCAGCGATTCTCTTCGCAGTGGCGCTCTACTTCGGGTATCGAGGAGGCGAGACCGCGGCGTGTGTTCGAAAGGTAGTGGGCTGTAGAGTCGGTCTCCGGCGGTCTCGCTGCCAGTGTGACTCGTAACTCCCAGTCGAGTCCGAGAAATCGAGCGCGACCGCTGATTCGGGTCCGAGAGAAGAGACGTTACGCCGTTGCGCCCGCTCGCATGCTGTGTAAGCCGTCTTCGCCAGTCGCGTCGAGCAGTTCGCGGTAGCGCTTCCGAATCGTCACCTCGCTGATGTCGGTCGCCTCGCTGACTTCGCTTTGGGTCAGTTCTTCGTCCGCGATGAGCGCACCGGCGTAGATGGCCGCGGCGGCAAGTCCGACCGGGCTCTTTCCGCTGTGGATACTCTCTCGTTTCGCCGTCTGGAGGAGCGTCCGAGCGTATCGCTCGACTGCGTCGTCGACACCGAGTTCGGAGACGAACCGCGGGAGGTACTGCGCCGGGTCCGCGGGCCGAATGTCGAGTCCCAGTTCACGGGAGATGTAGCGGTAGGTTCGCGTGAGTTCCAATTTGTCGACGCGGGAGACGTGCTGGACTTCGTCGAGCGACCGCGGAACGCCGACCTGTCGCGCGGCGGCATAGATAGCCGCCGTGGCGACGCCCTCGATAGAGCGACCCGGAAGCAGGCCGTCGTCGAGTGCGCGGCGGTAGATGACCGACGCAGTCTCGCGGACGGTGTCTGGGAGACCGAGCGCCGAACCCATGCGCTCGACTTCGCCGAGCGCTTGTTTGAGATTCCGCTCTTTCGAGTCGCGGGTGCGATAGCGCTCGTTCCACGTGCGGAGTCGCTGCATCTTCTGGCGCTGCCGCGACGACAGGGAGTTTCCGTAAGCGTCACGGTCCTGCCAGCCGATGTTGGTCGACAGCCCGTTGTCGTGCATCAGGTTCGTCGTCGGCGACCCGACGCGGGATTTCTGGTCGCGCTCTGCGGCGTCGAACGCCCGCCACTCGGGACCGCGGTCGACAGCGTCCTCGCGGACGACTTCGCCCGTCTCGGGGTCGACCCACTCACCATGCTGTTCGTCGTAGACGAGGTCGTCGTCGTCCATCGCCGACTCGGCTCGCGTTCGCACGACGTCGCGTGACTCGCTGTTTGCGGACGACTCGACACGACTCCCTGCGGAACGCCAACTGATTCGCTTCGTCTCGGACATTGAGGTACCTCTTCGTTCCGGCGTCTGGCTAATGGAATCTCGTTTGGGACATTCCAACTGGACAGTCTATCGGGCTACTTCGCGAGGAAGGAATCGACTGCCGCGACGACGCGTTCCGGGGTCTCACTGGGGCCGCTGTGGCTGACGCCGTCGAATTCGACGAACCGACTTCGGGGCAGTGTTTCGTGAACACTGCGGGCGCTCTCGCGGAGGAAGTCCGGGCCAGCGGTCCCTGAGAGGACGAGAACCGGAGCATCTACGTCGAGTTGGTCGGGGAGTCGGTACTGTTCGACAGCGCGGTTCATTCGAATGACTTCCTCGACGAGGTCGACACACTGGGGCCACACCGGCCAGTCGTCGAGCCACGCGTCGAGGTCGGCGAGACCATCCGGGTGGAGCACCATCTCGATGTAGCGTTTGATAGCCTCGCCGGGGCGACCGACCTCGACCAAATCTGCCATTCGGTCGGCGAGGTCGGCCTCGCGGCGGAAGTCGTCTGGGAGAATCGCCGGTTCGTAGGCGACCACTGCCTCGACATCTACCTCGCTGGCTGCCTCGATAGCCGTGAGTGCGCCGAAAGAGTGCCCAAACAGGATTGGGTCGCCATCGACGGCGTCGGCGAGTGCCCGGACGTAGTCGACTTCTCGCGCCAGTACGTCGGCAGCGCTTGTCTCCTCGGGGTCGTCGAGACAGGTGCCGAACCCCGGTCGCTGGGGGACGACTGCGGCGTAGTCGTCCAGGTGGGGAAGGACCGGATGCCAGTACTCTTTGGGGGCCATTCCCCCGTGGAGCAACAGCATCGGTTGTCCGTCGCCGTGTCGTTCGTACGCAACCTCGATTTCGTCGACCGAGTGTGATGACTGCATTGCACTCCGTGTTGGGCCGTGCCCCGGCTAAGCCGTTCTCTCAGTGGTTCGGCCGTTTAAGTGGTGGCGGGAATCACGGGGGCTGCGTCTCGATGCCGCTTCGACACGTCCATCACTTTCGAGAGGGACCGGAGTCCATGGGACTCGTCGCCGAGTTCGAGATTGATTGCGATGCACTCCCGCTCACTGGGGTCGCCGCGGCGGTACCCGAAGCGACGGTCGTCCTCCAACTCCAGTTCAACCACGGTCCCCGGCCGATGTTTCTCGTCACCGTGACCGACGGGCCAAAACAGGCCGTCGAACAGGCGTTCGACGACGCCTACGATGTCGCGGAGTGGTCGCTCGTCGGAACGGCCGGAGCGACGCGACGCTATCAGGCACGGCCAGCCCTGAGTTTCGAAGCACAACTCGGCGACGCTATCGACGACCTTGGCGAACTCGAAGCCCTCGCTCGGGCCGACGCCATTATCGAACGAATCGAAGTCCAGAAAGACGGGTGGAGACAGACCGGGTGGTTCGCTGACCGCGAGGAGTTCGGCGCGTTCTCGTCGTTCTGGCAGCACCACGCCGGATTTCGACTGTGTCGTCTTACCCATGACGGCGAGTCCGAATCGTCCGGGAGCGGCTTGACCGACTGTCAACAGGAGGCGCTCCGAATCGCCTACGAACGCGGCTACTTCGAAATCCCGCGCCGAACGTCGCTCGAAGAAATCGCGACAGAACTCGGTATCTCTCCCTCGTCGGCGTCCGAGCGGCTCAGGCGAGCGCAAACGCAACTCGTCGAAGAGACAGTCGCACCGACGTGGCCGCCGCTTCCCGACTAAGCTACGGGCGAGTGCTTAGAGTTCGACGTCGAACCCTTCGTCGCGGAGGGCAGCTTCGAGACGCGCTCCGTGTTCTCCTTGGAGTTCGATAGCGCCGTCGTCTGAAACCGTTCCACCGACCGCGAGTTGGCTTTTCAGCGTCGACGCGAGCGACGCGAGTTCGTCCGCCGGGAGGTCGAGTCCGGCGACGATAGTGACGGGCTTTCCGTACCGGCGGGTGTCGACGCGAATCGAGGCACGCTGGTTCGACCGGGCGAGGTCGTCTTCGATTCCGAGGTCGTCTGGCAAGCCGGTGATGTCGCTGAATGTGTCCTTTGCCACACTCCTGAGTAGGAAGGGAGAGCCAATGACGACTCGTTTGGAATGTACCAATCCGAGGGAGAACCCTGATTAGGCGCTGAGTTCGAGTTCGGCAGGGTCGATGCGGTCTTCGACTTCGGTGCCAAGCGTGTCGGAGACGAACTGCTGGGCTAACCACGCCTCGGCGCGCGTCAGGCGGTACTGGAGCGTCGAGTTCGGCACGTCGAGTTCGTTCGAAATCTCTTGGACGGTGTTGCGTCGCGGCGTCTCGTAGTACCCGTATTCGACCGCTGCTTCGAGGGCGGCCTGTTGCTCCGGCGGGAGGCCGTCCGGACCGACGCCCGCTTCGAGCCAGCACTCGGGTTCGCTGATGCGCTGGACGCTGAGCGAGAGGTCGTCGCTCAGCGCATCGTGGACCTCTTCGTAAATCTCGCCGACCGTGTCGTCGTCGTCGATGAGGAGTCGCCACTGATACTGGTTGCCCCGACGCTCGGCTTGCATCAGGAGGCCGTCGCCGATGTGTTTCGCCGCGATGTGCGGAATCGAGTGGACGCCGTCGCCCTCCTCGCGGAAGGAGTAGACGATTCGCTTGTCGGGGGTGCGAGAGAGAACTTCGAAATCCCACTCGACGACCGGCGCGCCACACATTCCCTTGACGCCGTCGCAGTGGGTGACGTATTCGGTGATGTCGTCGAACTGTTCGAGAACCTCGGTCGGCCCCGTAAGCCGGTCGAGACGCCACATCGACTCGCTTGTCGCGTGGATGGCCATCGTCTTCGAGTGCAACCCCGGATTCTCGATGAAGAGGTCCATCAACTCGTCGACGCCCTCCTCGTATTCGATAGTAAAGACGAACTCGCGCATGTTGCTGGTGTATTCGGCTCCATGCCTATAGCCTTGGTTGGAATATTCCAACTGGCTTGCTGCAGAGTGCTCGCGCAGCGACAGGTCTCGGAATACTCCAAGCGAGGACTGAGGGGCCTTGCGAACGAAGAACGAATCGGATGAGCGACCGATGGGCCACCCTCACCGACGCGCCGCTTTCGTGTTACGACTGCGGGCACTCGTACTGGTACGTCGGCGACGGACCACACGACGGACGCTGCCCACGTTGCGGTTCGCGACTTGTCTCACCCGCAGGCGACCTCCGAATCGTGAACACGCAACCGGTCGATGCCGAAGACGACACAGCAGGCGTCCAACTCGTCGGACGCGACGACTCGGGGCGGCTGTTTCAGTACTGGCTCTGCACGGATAGCGACGAGCGTGCCCGCTGCACCCGAATCGACATCTGCGGCAACCGAGTTCCGCACGGAGACGAAGGCGGATACCCACCCGAATTCTTCCCACCGGCAGTTCAAGACGCCGCCACCGAGGCCGGACTGGTCGTTCCAGACGGACCATACGGCGAGTGACAGTCAGGCGGTGTCAGCCCCCCAATCCACCTCGGTGGCAAAAATTTCAACTCGGAGAGTGATTGCGTGAACTATACCAACCAGAGTCCCCACTGATACCGTATGTCACACGACAGGGTGACGGTCTCACTCGACGCCGACGCTCGGGCGGCGCTCGAAGACCTGACGAGCCGCACCGGCGTCGGGCAAAGCGAGATGGTTCGCCGGGCGCTCGCGTTCTACGCCGCGAACTTTCAGGCGGCAACCACCGATACCAGCGCGAACCTGCAAGATTACCACGAGATGCTCTCGGGGGGCGAACACGTCCTCCTCGACATCGACTTCCTGCACTGCTTTCTCGACTTCGTCGAGGGTGAAGACGGCAAACCCGACCCGAAGTTCCTCGAAGGTGCCGACCAAGTATCGGACTACCACGCCCACGAATACGACGGCGAGTTTGACTCACTCGGTGAGCTACTGGAGTGGCTCTCGCTCTGTGGCTTTCTCACGGTTCGGCGGAGCGAAGAGAACACCTACCACGTCGTCTACCCGTCCGAGCAACTTCGGTGGTTCATGACCCGATTTATCGAACGGAGCGTCGTCAATCTCCCTTTCACCGTCGATATCGAAGAGGGGCTTACGAAGGTGCTGATGACCGAGACACCCAAGTGACTGCGACCTATTTATTCATTCTTCATACTCGTTCATAACTATTCATACGCGGTCGACACCACCTCATACGGCGCACACACGCCATGAGACACGATAACAAGAGACTATATAGGCCCGCCATACAGAGGCATTAGCATGTCAGAGGGTGACAGATTCCAAGACGCGCTCAGACGGCGGCGGTTCATGCGGCTCGCTGGAATGGCGGGCGTCGCTGGGCTGGCGGGATGTATCGGACAAGAAGACGTCCAAGAAGGCGGAAACACCGGCGGAAGCGGTGACAGTGGAAACGGTGGCGACTCCGGCGGCGACACCACCGAAAGCGGCGGTGGTGGCGACGAATCCAGCGGAGAACCCGTCGACGTGGGCGTGGTCATCCCGTTCAGCGGCGACCTCTCGGACTTCGGCGGTCCGATGATGAACGCGCTGCGGATGGCTCAAAAGGACATCAACGCGGCTGGCGGCCCCCTCGGTCGGGAACTCAAGCTTCACGACGAGGACTCGGGTACCGACTCGACGCAGGGCGTCAACGCGGCGAACAAGCTCGTCGACACCAACGGCGTGAGCGCGGTCATCGGCGCCGTCTCGTCGGGCGTCACGATTTCCATCGCGAAGTCGGTCACAATCCCGAACGAGGTCCTGCACATCACCTCGGCGTCCTCGTCGCCGAGTATCAGCACGCTCGACGACGACGACCTCGTGTTCCGAACGCGGACGAACGACCGCTTCGTCGCCAAGGTGATGGCGAGAATCATCGAAGACCAGGGCGTCGAGAAGGCGTCGGTCGTCTTCATCAACAACGACTTCGGCGAGGCGCTCGCCGATACGTTCGAATCGTCGTTCTCGGGGACGACCACGACCACGGTCGGATACGAATCCGGCCAGTCGTCCTACCAGCAGGTCCTCGCGAAGGCGTTCGAGGACGACCCCGGATTCGTCGCGTTCGCGGGCTACCCCGAAAGCGGGACGACCATGCTCAGCCAGTGGGCCGAAGAGGGCTACGGCGGCAACTGGGTGCTGCACACCAGTCTGCTCTCAGAGGACGTTATCTCGAACGTCGGCGCGGAAGTTATGAACGACATGTACGGCGTCCGAACCAAGCCACCGAGCGGCGGCGCGACCGAGTCGTTCGTCTCCGACTACCAGGAGGCCTACCCCGACGCGCAGGTGTTCGACCCCTACTCGTGGAACTCCTACGACGCACTCGTCTCGTACGCGCTCGCCGTCGAGAAGGCCGGAACCACCGACGCCGCCGAGGTCAAGAAAGCGATGCGCGAGGTCTCGAACTCGCCCGGAGAGGCCGTCGGCTACACCGAGTTCGGTGCTGGCGCGGATAAAATCGGTGCTGGCACGGACATCGACTACAGCGGCCCCAGCGGCAACGTCAACTACGACGACAACGGGGACGTGGCGAGTGACATGGTCATCGTCCAGGTCGAAGACGGGACGTTCGCGAACAAGGACACGATTCCGGCAGACGAACTCGTCTAACACACATGTTCCATCTTTCCGACGTACGCAACACAGCCCAGTCACGACTGTCGCGAAGGTCGCGCCGCCGACCGTCGCGAGACCCCCGCTCACGACCGGTACGGAGGTCCTATGAGTGAGGAGCGCCGGGTCGGCGTCGACATCGGCGGGACGTTCACCGACATCGTCACCATCCACGACGGAACGGTGAACGTCTCGAAGACGCCATCGACCCCCTCGAACCCGGACGAAGGCGTCATCAACGGCCTCACCAAGGTCAGCGACCGCGACGACTTCGACCTCTCGGAAATCGGCTTTCTCGCCCACGGGACGACCGTCGCTACCAACGCCGTCCTCGAAGGCGAGTGGGCCGATACCGCCCTCGTCACCACCGAGGGCTTCCGCGACGTACTCGAAATCGGCCGCCAAGCACGGCCCGACATCTACGACTTTCAGGTCGAAAAACCGACGCCAGTCGTCGAGCGAGACCGCCGTTACGAGGTGCGCGAACGCCTCGACGAGCGCGGGAACGTCCTCACCGAACTCGACGAATCGGACGTGCGCGACCTCGCGGCCGACCTCGTCGAGGCCGACGTGGACAGCGTCGCCATCAGCCTGCTGTACGCCTTCGAGGACGACAGCCACGAACAGCGCGTTCGGGACATCCTCGCCGAAGAGGGCCTCGACGCGACCTACTCGCTTTCGAGTGGAGTCCTCCCCGAGATTCGCGAGTACGAGCGCACCCTCACCACGGCGCTAAACGGGTCGCTCAAACCGGTGATGGACCGCTACATCGGCAACCTCGAATCGAAGGTCGAAGCCGAGGGCGTCGGCGCGGAGCTGAAGATTATGCAGTCCAACGGCGGCATCATCACCGCCGATATTGCCCGCGAGCGCCCGGTCAACACCCTGCTTTCCGGCCCCGCCGGTGGCGTACAGGGCGCGACCTACGTCTCCGGTCTCTCCGACGAATCCAACCTCATCACGATGGACATGGGCGGCACGTCCTGCGACGTGTCGCTCGTCGAAGACGGCACGCCGCTGGTCTCGACCGACACCGAAGTCGGCGACTACCCGGTGTCGGTTCCGACCATCGACATCCACACCGTGGGCGCGGGCGGCGGCTCTATCGCGTGGATTGACGCCGGTGGCGCGCTGCGCGTCGGCCCGAAATCCGCGGGCGCAGACCCCGGTCCAATCTGTTACGGTCGCGGCGGCGAGCAACCGACCATCACGGACGCGAACCTGCTTCTCGGCCGTATCGACCCCGGCGCGTTCCTCTCTGGGGAACTCGACGTGGAACTCGAAGACGTGCGCCGAACCGTCGAGGAGGAAATCGCCGACCCGCTCGATATGTCGGTGACGGAAGCCGCACAGGGAATCCTCGATGTCGCCAACGCGAACATGGCGCGGGCGCTCCGGGTCGTCTCTGTCGAACGCGGCTACGACCCCCGCGAGTTCGGTCTCGTCGCCTTCGGCGGCGCTGGCCCGCTGCACGCCTGCAAACTCGCCGAGGAACTCGACATTCCGAAAGTCATCGTCCCCCGGACGGCGGGGGTCCTCTCAGCGCTCGGGTTGCTCATCAGCGACATCCTCTACGACTACAGCACCTCACGAGTGCGTCCGTGGGCGGACGTGTCGCCTGCAGACCTGCACGCTCAGTTCGACGAGTTCGCCGCCGAGGGGCGCGAGCGCCTCGACTCCGAGGACCTCGACGCGGACGCGATGCAGTTCGAGCGCACCGTGGACCTGCGCTATGCGGGACAGGCGTTCGAACTCTCCGTCTCCGTTCCCGAAGGCGACCTCGACGCAGACGCGATGGAGACGATTGCCGAGCGCTTCCACGAGCGCCACCGGCAGCGCTACGGACACGCCTACCCCGAAGAACCGGTCGAACTCGTCACCATCCGACTCCGGGCGCGTGGCGTGGTTGAGACGCCTGACCTCCGCCCCGCAGAGACGGGTGGCTCGGTCGAGGCTGCCGTCACCGACACCCGCGAGGTTGTCTACGACGGCGAACCCACGGAGACGCCGATTTACGACCGCGACGCGCTGCCAATCGGCTCCTCGTTCGAGGGTCCCGCGGTCGTCAGCGGGGTCGAGAGCACAGTCGTCATCCACCCCGGCCAGCGGGTGTCGGTCGACGACTTCGGCAGTCTCCACGTGGAGGTGAACCAATGAGCATCGATTCAGTCACGCTCGAAGTCATCAGAAACGCCTGTATCGCCATCGCCGAGGAGATGAACGCGAACCTGATTCGCACCGGCTACTCGCCGAACATCAAGGAACGACGCGACTGCTCGTGTGCGATGTTCGACGCCGACGCCGAACTCATCAGCCAGGCGGAGAACATGCCCGTCCACCTCGGCGCGATGCCGTTCTCGGTGGCTGCGGCCATCGACCGCTATCCACCCGAGACACTGGAAGAAGGCGACGCGATAATCCTCAACGACCCCTTCCGCGGGGGCGCGCACCTCCCGGACCTCACGCTCGTCACGCCAATCTTCGTCGACGGCGACATCGTCGCCTACGCGGCGAACCGCGCCCACCACGCCGACATCGGCGGGGCGCGGGCTGGCAGTGTCGCCGCCGACTCGACCGAAATCTACCAAGAGGGCCTTCGCATCCCGCCGGTGAAGCTGTTCGCCGGTGGCGAGGTGAACGAGCCGGTCATGGAGATGATTCTGTCGAACGTCCGGACGCCGGACGAACGCCGCGGCGACCTCCGAGCGCAGGAGGCCGCCAACCAGACCGGCAAACGGCGCTTTACCGAACTCGTCGAGAAGTACGGCGTCGAGACGCTCACGGAGGCACTCGCGGAGATTAAAGACTACTCCGAGCGCCGGATGCGCTCGGAAATCGAGTCGCTTCCGGACGGGACCTACTCGTTCGAAGACGTGCTCGACGACGACGGCGCGGGCAACGAGAACCTGCCCGTCGTGGTGGAGTTGGAGGTCGACGGCGACTCGGTCCACGTGGATTTCGAAGGCACCGCACCGCAGACAGACGGCCCGATAAACGCCGTCTTCGCGGTGACCGCGAGCGCGACCTATTACGCGGTTCGCTGCGTGACCGACCCGGATATCCCGCCGAACCACGGCTGTTATCGACCCATCGACATCCACGCACCCGAGGGGACCATCGTCAACCCGACGCTCCCCGCGGCCGTCGTCGGCGGGAACCTCGAAACCTCCCAGCGCGTCACGGACGTGGTGCTTGGAGCCTTCGGGAACGAAGTGCCAGAGCGGGTCGTCGCGGCCGGGCAGGGCACGATGAACAACATCACCTTCGGCGGCACCGACCCGCGCGACGACTCGCCGTATGCCTTCTACGAGACGCAGGGCGGCGGCTTCGGCGGTCGCACCGGGAAAGACGGCATGGACGGCGTCCACGTCCACATGTCGAACACGATGAACACGCCCATCGAGGTGCTGGAGACGGCCTACCCGCTTCGGGTGACGCGCTACGAACTCCGGCAGGACTCGGGCGGTGCGGGCGAGTTCCGCGGCGGCCTCGGCCTCCGGCGGGACATCCAGGTCCGTGACCACCACGCGACCTTTAGCTTGCTCGCCGAGCGCCACCGCAGCACCCCGTACGGACTCGCAGGCGGCGAATCCGGCGGCAACGGCGCGGCCTACCTCATCGACGGCGACGAGGAGAAACTGCCCGAGAAATCGACGCACGTGCTCGAACCCGACCAAATCGTGAGCGTTCGGACGCCCGGCGCGGGTGGCTACGGCGACCCCGACGACCGCGACCCCGAGGCTATCGCTCGGGACCTTCGGCTCGGCAAGGTATCGCCCGAATTCGCCCGCGAGCACTACGACTACGAGGACTAACGCATGACGACCCGACCCACTCGGTCACTTCGGCTCACGCCGCATCTCGCGGTTGCCAGCGTCGGCTACGTGGTGTTTGCTTACGCCGCGGTTCCCGACGCGCTGATGGCCGCTTACGGGGTCGGGTTCACCGAAATCGGCTTGCTGATGAGCGCGGCACTCGCCGCGTTCGTCCTCGTGCAGGCTCCAACGGGCCGCCTCACCTCGAAAACGGCGACGACGCGGCTGCTCCTCTACGGGACGGCCGCCCACGCCCTACTCGCGGTGTTGCTCGACGTGGTGTCGGGATTCGCCGCACTGCTCGCGCTCCGCGCGCTCTGGGGGCTGGCTGGAGGCTTCGTCCTCTCGGTCGGCGCGACCCACATCGCCCGCCTCTACTCGGGGCAGGCCGCGACGCGGCAACAGGGCCTCTACGGCGGGATGCTGACGCTCGGCGGCGCGGTCGGCTTCGCTGTCGCACCCGCGCTCGTCGAGGAAGGGCTGCTCCACGGATTCGGCAGTGGGCTACTCCACAGCCCCGGCGCGGTGCTGGCGACTCCAGCACTCGTCGTCCTCGCGCGGGAGCGCCACGACACGCTCACAGTCCCAAAGTCGGGGACCTCACCCGGCACCTTCTCGTCCACGCTCACCCTCGCGGTGGCGCTGGCATCACTGTGCTACGTGGCCATCATCGCCTCGTACATCACGCTCTCGACGTTCATCACGGCCTACGCCGCAGACATCGACGTGACCGGGCCACTCAACGTGGCCGTCTTGCTGACGGCCACGCTCGGGCGGGCGACCGGCGGCGCGGCGGTCTTCCAGTTCTCGATAGGCGACCCGTGGTTCATCGCCGGAGCGACCGCGCTCGCGGCGGCCTGCTTCGCGGGACTCGCCGGACTGGGCACCTCACCACTCACCTTGGTGTTGCCCGTGGCGGCGATGCTCGCCGTCTCGGTTCCCTTCGGGGCAGTGTTCTCGGTCGCTGCCGACGCCGCCGTCCACGAAGGTGCCGCAATCGCGGTCGTCGTCGCGGCGGGCAACGTCGCGGCGCTCGTGCTTCCGGCGGTCACCGGCATGCTGCGCGACGCCACGGGCACCTACGCGAGCGGGTTCGCCCTGCTCGCCGGACTCAACGTGGTCGCCGTCGGCGCGGCCACGCTTCTCGGAACGAACCGGTTCTCACAGACTCACCAGACATGACTCACAGACACAGACAAACGGACGTATCGCCAGCCGTGGAGGAGGGTCGCTGATGGCATCGGCGGGCCTCCTCGACGCGCTGTTACAAGGACTCATCACGGGGATGATTATCGCAGCGGGCGCGCTCGGCCTCTCGCTTATCTACTCCATCGCGGAGGTTCCGAACTTCGCCCACGGCGATATGATAACCATCGGTGCGTACCTCGCACTCGCTTTGAACAAACCCGGGGCGATTCCCTTCGTTCCCGAATTCGGCGGCCTCCCGCTCATCGCGGCGGGCATCCTCGGCGTCGCCGTCGCCGGTAGTACCGGGGCAATCTACGAGGTCGCCATTTTCCGGCGGTTCCGCTCGAAAGGAGCCGACCTCATCACGATGGTCATCGTCTCGCTCGGCCTCGCGCTCGTGCTCAGAAACGTCGTGTTGTTCCTCGTCGGCTCGGGGAACATCAACTACGACACCGAGCGCGTCACCAACACCAACGTCGAACTCTACCTGACCGGAAACGGGCTGAGCGTCCAGACCGTCCAGCGACAGGCCGGTGACCTCGTCACGCTCGGCGAGTGGGGCTACGGCTGGCTCTCGCTGCTTGCTATCGTCGCTCTCGCCGCCGCGGTCGGCATCGGCGTCTACCGCTGGCGGAGCGACGACGCCTCCTTCGAGACGGTCCACCTCGTCTCGCCGCGCATCTTCGGCATCGCTTCGGGCATCACCGCCCTCGCCGCCCTCGCAACCGTCTTGCAGGGCGCACCGCACACCATCGACGCCGCAGTCTGGTCGACGAGCGTCGGCGTCAGCATCAAATACGGCGTCATCATCGGCCTCACGCTGGTGACGATGCTCGCCATGAATCTCCTGCTCAAGGGGACGAAGACGGGTCGCGCGATGCGCGCCACCGCCGACAACATGGCGCTCGCAGAGATTCGCGGGGTCAACATCGACCGCGTCCAGCTCGTCGTCTGGGTTCTCGCCGCGCTTTTGACCGCGCTCGCGGGCGTCCTGACGGGCTGGTTCGCGAGCAACCTGAATCCAAATATGGGCTTTTCACTCCTGCTTCCCATCTTCGCCGCCGTCATCATGGGTGGCATCACCTCCCCCTACGGGGCGGTGCTCGCCAGTCTCATCATCGGCGTCTCGATGGACGTGGGCGTCTTCCTCCTGCCCGCGGAGTTCGCGACGTACCGGACCGCAATCGCCTTCGTCATCCTCATCGGCGTCTTGCTCGTCAAGCCCGAGGGACTGTGGGGTGACGTCTGATGGCGCTTGCTGACTTCTTCATCAGCCTGCTCACGTTCGTCACCATCTACAGCCTCTTCGGGCTGGGACTCAACGTGAAGTTCGGCTTCACCGGCCTCATCGACTTCGGCCACGTGGCGTACTTCATGATTGGCGCGTACGTCACCGTCTTCGTCGCCATGCCAGCGGGTCTCTCAGAGACCTACGAGGGCCTGACGGGACTTGGTCTCGCCACGGCCTTCGCGGGAGTCCCCGGCGGCGACCTGCTCGGCTGGCTCGTCGCGCTCGTCATCGGGATGGCCGCCGCGGCGCTCGTCTCGGTGTTGGTCGGCATTCCGACGATACGCCTCCGCGAGGACTACCTCGCCATCACGGCGCTCGGTATCGCCACCATCCTGAACGCGATCTTCCACAACGAGCGCTGGCTGTTCAACGGCGCGTTCGGCATCCGCGAGGTTCACGAACCCCTCTCGGGCGCGTTCCCCATCGGAACGGGGAGCTTCCAGCTGAACCTCCTGCTCTTCGGCCTGCCGTCGGTGGCCATTCTCGGTTACGCGGCCTACCGCACAGCCAAGGTCGTCCGCCCGCTCAGTGTCCGTCCGGCACTGCTTGGGACTGGCGCGACTCTCGCGCTCGCCGGGAGCGTCGTCTTCGTCATCACGACGATGACGGGGCTCGTCGTCGACCTCGGCGTGTTCGTCCTCAACGTGGACAACACCATCGCGTTCGTGCTGCTGGTCGGGTCGGTCGTCGCGGGCCGGGCGGCGCTCACGGAGACCGACCACATCGGCGCGCTGCTCGCGCTCGCGTCGGCGCTCCTCTTTACGCTGTGGTACCTCGGCCAGCCGCTCGTCGCGTTCGTGACCGAAGGTGAGACCGCAGACCTGCTTCTCAACCTGTTTTGGCTCTACGACGCCACCGCAGGCTCGGCAGGCGGACTGGACTACGACCGGTTCTTCTTCCTGTTCACGCTCGCGTTCCTCGTGGGCGCGTACCTCTGGGTCGAGCGCACGGTCAACAGCCCCTACGGGCGCGTCCTGCGCGCAGTGCGCGAAGACGAGTCGGTGCCCGAAGCACTCGGGAAGCCGACGTTCCGCTACAAGATTCAGAGCCTGATGTTCGGGTCCGCGCTTGCGGGCGCTGCGGGCGGTCTCTGGGCCGCCAACATCGGCTTTATCGACCCGACGCAGTTCGCCTCGACGGTGACGTTCTTCGCCTACACGGCGGTCATCATCGGCGGCACCGCGAACAACCGAGGCGTCATCCTCGGAACCGCGGTCTTCTGGGTCATCAACTCGGGGACGCGCTTCCTCGACGACTTCTTCCCGAGCGAGTACGCCCAGCAACTCGCGGCGCTGCGGCTCATCCTCATCGGGGCGCTGCTCATCGTCATCCTCTACTACCGGCCGGAGGGGATGCTCGGCGAGCAGGACTACGACATCGACCTCGGCCGGGGAGGTGTGAGCGATGACTGAGATTCAAAACCCGATTCTCGACGTACAGGGCCTCGAAAAGCACTTCGGCGGTATCACCGCCATCGGCGGCCTCGATATGCGCGTCGGCGAGGGTATCACCGGCCTCATCGGACCGAACGGCGCGGGGAAGACGACGTTCTTCAACTGCGTCACCGGCGCGCTCACTCCCGACGCGGGTCGCGTCGCCTTCGCCGACGGTGACATCACCGGCAAGCGCCCCTCGGCAGTCGCACAGGAGGGACTCGTTCGGACGTTCCAGATTCCACGGGAACTCCCGGAGATGACCGTCCGCGAGAACCTCCAACTGGCACCGCGCGGACAGAGCGGCGAGCGTCTGGCGCAGGCGTGGCTCCGCGGCGACGAGTTCGCCGACGACGAACGACGCGTCCGCGAGAAAGCAGCCGAGATGGCCGAGTTCCTCGAAATCGACCACGTCCTCGACGCGAAAGCGGGGACGCTCTCGGGCGGCCAGCGCAAGTTGCTCGAACTCGCCCGTGTCCTCCTCACCGAACCAGACATGATTCTGCTCGACGAACCGCTCGCGGGTGTCAACCCCACGCTGGAACAGAAGATTCTCGACCGCATCCACGACCTCGAATCGCAGGGGTACAGCTTCCTCTTTATCGAACACGACATCGACGTCATCATGGAGACGTGCGAGCGCGTCGTCGTCATGCACCAAGGGCAAGTCCTCACGTCGGGCGAACCGGCGGACGTAAAGAGCGACGACCGCGTCATCGAGGCCTACCTCGGGGAGGAGGTCTAAATGCTCGAAATCACCGGACTCGACGCTGGATACGGCGACCTCCAGATTCTCACCGACGTGGACATGCACGTCGACGACGGCGAGTACGTCACCATCGTCGGCCCGAACGGAGCCGGCAAATCGACCGCGATGAAATCTGTCTTCGGACTGACCACCCACATGGACGGCACCATCACCTTCCGCGACGAGCGGATAGCGGGTATCGACACGCCCGAAATCATCCGTCGCGGCATCGGCTTCGTTCCCCAGACGGACAACATCTTCCCGACGATGACCGTCCGCGAGAACCTCGAAATGGGGTCGTACATCGACGAAGAGTCGGCCGACGAAGCGCTCCAAGCGGTGTTCGACCGCTTCCCCATCCTCGAAGAGCGCCAGCGCCAGCGCGCCGGAACCATGTCCGGTGGCCAGCGCCAGATGCTCGCGATGGGTAGCGCGCTGATGCTCGACCCCGACTTGCTCCTCCTCGATGAACCCTCGGCGGGGCTCGCACCCGACCTCGTCGACGAGATGTTCGACAAAATCGACGAAATCAACGAAGCAGGGACGGCCATCCTGATGGTCGAACAGAACGCAAAAGAGGCGCTTCGACGCTGTGACCGCGGGTACGTACTGGTCAACGGCGAGAACGCCTACGACGGCCCGGGGACCGAACTCCTCGGAGACGACGAAGTGCGCCAGCGCTTCCTCGGTGGCTGAGCCTCGCTCGGCCGCCCTCAGGGTCTTGTCAGAGAGACCCCACTGGCACGACGAGTCAACATCGGATGTTGGTGAGAATCCACGTTCCGACCGTCTTTTTCGACAGTCGCTTTCTTACGATGATTGTGACAGCGACGATATGACCACCAAAATTGTCGTCTGAGAGCGTTCACGTCCCGACGGTGAGAGTTGAACCGCGCGACGACAGTCTTTCCGATGGACGGATCACTGCCGGAAATTAAGTCATTGTTTTTACACTATCGGGTCGTAAGCCAGCTATGGCGACGACAGAACCCATTCAAATCACCGACTTCGACTTCATGGAAGGCGACGACGGGAAGACGCTCGTCGTCGTCGAGATGCGTAATGCGAGCACGGAAGCACAGACGCGAACGCTCAACGTGGTCGGGTCGTCGGGTGGAAACGAACGCGAGGGGTCGGCGACCGTGACGGTGTCGCCAGAGAGACCGCAGTCGGTCGAAGTCCCGCTTGGCCTCGAATTCGAGATGTTTCGTGTTCGCGGCGACCTCTCGTTCGACCTCGAATAGTGTGGCTGGGTTCGACCTGAAATGGGTGGCCCGTGCGTTCGACCTGAAGCAGATATTCGACGCGAAGCAGTGGTCGCGTCAGTTCCACCCGAAATAGACGTCTGTTCTGCTCGATCAGAGACAGGCTGTCGCCTGAATCGACCCTATGTGGACGATTCCTGCCGATACTGGTCGAGTGTCTCCTGTACCGCACCCCACGAGACCGGGGGTTCGAACTCGTCGATAGCCGACTGGAACGCGTCGAGGTCGTCGCCGTAGCGGTCTGTCCACGCCGACTGTGCGAGCGAATCGAGTTGTTCGGCGAGCCGTCCGGCTCGGGCGTCGATGTCGTCGAGTCGGTCGCCGATGTCGTCCAGTCCCCCGGTCTCGTCGACGTCGTCTCGACTCGCCAACTCCCGCAGATCGTCGAGTTCTGCCCGCACGTCGGCGACGAGGAGCGGGACGACGCGACACCGGAGCGCCGCCTCGTACCACGCGTGGGCCACGTCGTTGCCGTCACTCACGGAACTTGATACGTTTTCTCGCGTGCGCGCGATGTCGTCGAGCGACTGCTCCAGTGCGTCCACGTCGGTGTCGAGGTCGCGCCGCCGCAGGTCGTGGTCGGCCAACCAGCGTTCGAAGTCTTCGAGTTCGAGTTGCGTGTCGTCGGCCGCCATCTGGACCGTTTGGGCGTCCGAAGCGATGTCCCGCAGTCCGGTCACGAGGTCGAAGACGGGGCGGTCGTCGCGTTGCCAATGTGAGAGCGACTGCAGTTCGGACCCAAGTCCAGAGACTCGCTTTTCAGCCGCGGTAACAGTCTCTTCGAACGAGTCGAGGCGGGTTCGGACAGCGTCCACGTCGGTGACGTCGCTGGCTTCTTCTTCGGCCTCTGAGAGCGCGATTTCAGCCAGTTCGACGCGCGTCTCGGCCGTGGAAAGCATCATCGACGTGTCCGTCACGGCGCTGTCCACGGCCGACTGGGTAACGACACCGTCGTCGTCAGTAACGTGGTCGAGGACGGCGCGCACGTACTCGGGGTCGCGCGTCTCGTCTTCAGCGAGGAGTACGTCCACGGCGTCGTCCTTCGACAGCCCGACGATGCACTTCGGGGCGTCGCTGTCTCCGTCGTCCATATTTGAAGTCGTCTGACCGCCGCATTCTACATTCTATCGGTCAGAGAATATATAGCAGAACGTAGCACTCAGTCCCCATCATATGTGGTTGTAGCAGTCACGTACTGTATTAGCGGCGTCATACCGCTCATTATTACTACAGTCGAATACTATTGGACTAAAGTAGTATTATAAACGCATTTTATTATATCACGGGTCGGTGCTGGTGATGGCGCGCGACTCCAAGCAGCTCACAGAGAGCGTATCACGTCGGAAATTCCTCGTCGCATCCGGTGCCGCCGGCCTCGCTGGTCTGGCAGGATGTAGCGGTTCCTCGGGTTCGGAGACGGACGCAGCGACCGATGCTCCCGAAACTGAAGCGGAGACTGACGCCCCCGAAACCGAAGAAGAGACCGCGAAGCCGGAAGACAACGAGCCAGAGATGCTCACCGCCGAGGGTTCCTCGACGGTCTACCCCATCGCGAACAAAGGCAGCTCCTACTGGAACTCTAACGCACCGCCGAGCGACGGTGAGTACTGGGGTTCGAGCTCCGAAGGCACCGTCCCCGGCTGGTCCGAACTCGGCGAGCCAGACATGCGTCTCGCAGACTACTTCGCGAGCCTCTACGGCTTCGAGCCGACCGAAACGCAGGCGAACCCGCCGTTCGCGACCAGCATCGGTCTGAGCCACTCGGGTACCGGTTGTAAGTCCGTCCGTGACGGCCTCGTCGACATCGGTAACTCCTCCGGTCCCATCACGGCCGAACTCGGAATCAGCGAAGCAGAGCGCGACGAGAAGTACGTCGACCACGTCGTCGGCCGCGACGGTCAGCCCGTCGTCGTCTCGAAGGACATCTTCGACGCCGGTGTCACGGAACTCACCGGTGAAGAAGTCAAGAAAATCTACCAGGACGAAATCACGAACTGGAAGGACGTCGGCGGCCCGGACAAGGAAATCTACGTCGTCGGCCGTGCGGAAGGGTCCGGTACGGACACCTCGTTCCGCCTCAACATGCTCGGTGACGCCGATGCGTCGATGGAAGGCGTCGACACCCGGAAGGGTCAGAACCAGCAGGTCAAGACGGTCGTCCAGCAGAACGAAGGTGCCATCGCGTACATGGCACTCGCGTTCACCGGCCCGCAGGTCAAGCCCATCGGTATCGAGTTCGAGGGCACGCTCTTCGAGCCTGACAAGGACGCCGAGAACACCATCTTCGACAGTGCCTACCCGCTCAACCGTGACCTGCACCAGTACACGACCATCACGGACGGGACGCCCAACGGCACCGACAAGCGCGAAGCGGCGTTCATCAACATGTTCCTGACGACGTTCGGCCAGGAGCTGTTCGTCGAGGCGAACAACTACATCCCGCTTCCGACGAAGGACCTCGAAGCCGAGAAGGCGAAGCTGCCCGACCAGGCGTAACTCCCCGGTCCGCACGCAGCACAGGCCTGGACTCGTTCTTCACCATTCATTTCAATTTCAATCATGACCATACTGCCAGACAAAGACGCCGGCGACCTGCGAGCCGCAGCACGGCGTGAGGTCCAGCGGGGGCGTGACTTCGTCGACGAAGCCGACCCGGAGGCGCTCGTCACGGTGACAGTCGCCTCGGTGGCACTTCTCGCCGCGTTCGTTGGCTTTCTCGCCGTGTCGTCGCTCACAGCCATCCCGTTCGTGGTGTTCCTCATCGCGTCCGGGTACGGCTGGTTCAGACATCAAGAACTGACCGCGCGCGTCCTCACGCTGACGACGACCGTCTCGACGATTCTGATACTCGGGCTCATCCTCGTGTTCATCTTCGTCGAGGCGTGGCCGACCGTCGAGTACGCGACTGTGACGGTGTTCGGACTCCCCATCCCCGGGCTTCGACTCTTCATCGACACCCGCTGGAGTCCGGTCTCGCCGCCAATTCGCTACTCGTTGGTGCCGATGATTCACGGGACCGTCCTCGTCACCATTATCGCGACGGCCGTCGCCGCACCACTGGGCGTCGCGGCCGCGCTCTTCCTGAGCGAAATCGCACCCCGAGCGGTCCGCGAAGTCGTCAAACCGGGCGTCGAGATTCTCGCCGGAATCCCGTCTATCGTCTACGGATTCATCGGGTTCACCATCCTCAGCCCGTGGGCGTCGGACCAGTTTTCCATCGTCGGACAGGGAACGTACCTGTTCGTCGGCGTCGTCGTCGGTCTGATGGCGCTTCCGACCGTCGTCTCGGTCGCCGAAGACGCCCTCAACAGCGTCCCCGAATCCATGAAAAGCGGGTCGCTCGCGCTCGGCACGACCGACTGGCAGACGATGACCTCGATTACGCTTCCGGCGGCCTTCTCGGGCGTGTCGGCGGCGGTACTCCTCGGTGTCGGCCGCGCCATCGGCGAGACGATGGCCGCGACCGTGATGCTCCGCGGGAGTCCGGGCCTCACGAAGCCACTGTACAACGTCTTCTACGGAAACGATACCCTGACCTCGCTCATCGCGGCAAACTACGGTGATGCCGACGGCCTGCAACTCTCGGCGCTGTTCGTCGCCGGTGTCATCCTGTTCATCACGGTGCTGTTCCTCAGCATCGGGTCGCAGTACATCGAGGCGCGCATGCGGAAGAAGCTCGGAGGTGCCGAATAATGGCTGGCGCAGTCGAATCCGAACTCGTCAGCGAAGACACCTCCGAGACGGAAGCCGTCGCGGCGGCCGCGGTGGGCGTCGCCGCAATCCTGTTCGCGCTCTCGCTCGCCGCGCTGTTCGAACTCGTCACGATTACTGACACCGTCGCGGGCATCCCGATGGTCGCACTTCTCGGCGCACTGTTGATTCTGCTCGGTCTCGGCGTCGTCGGCTTCGGCGTCGGGTCGCGACTCGGCTACGTCGCCACCAACCCGCGACCGTCTGCGGGCTTGGTCGCGGCAGTCGCCTTCTCGGGTATCTGGTTCGTCGTCGGTGGCCTCGTCGCCTCCCAAACGCTCGGACTCGGAACTATCGGCTGGGGCGGCGTCGCGTTCGTCACCGGTGGGCTGGCGTTCGCCGTCACCGCGCTCCCCCGCGAAGACATCGGCTCGACGCTTCCGGCAGGTCTGCTTGCAGTGTTTGCCGGCGCTGTCTTCGTCACCGGTCTCATTGGCCCAGGGTGGGTGTGGGACCTCGGGTGGGAGCAGTCTGCGTCGTTCAATGCTGAGTTCACCATCCCGGTGATTACGGCGTTCTGTTCGCTCCTCGTTTCGTGGGGAGCCGCCAAATCCTACGGCGGATTCGGTGCTCGCGGCCGACACGTGGGCGCGTATCTCCTCGTCTATCTGAACGCTCTCTCTATCATCGCCGTGCTGTTCCTCCTCGTCGCGTTCACCGTGTTCAAAGGCCTTCCGGGGCTGTTCAACAGTATCTCGTTCGGCCTCGGAGTAGGACCCGAGACGACCCTCTTCGGGTTCACGTTCGCGTGGCCGCTCTCGTGGCCGTTCGTGATGAACGGTGTCGCGCTTCTCAACGACGTCAACGGCGTTCTTCCGGCTATCGCTGGAACCATCTGGCTCGTCATCGGGGCCGTACTGTTCGCCGTCCCGCTCGGCGTTGGTGCGGCGGTGTTCATCACCGAGTACGCCGAACACGGCCGGTTCACGCAGGTTGTCGAAATCGCGACGAACGGCCTCTGGAGTACCCCGAGTATCGTCTTCGGGCTGTTCGGCCTCGCCTTCCTCGTTCCGCGTCTCGGAAACGGGAAGTCGCTCTTGGCCGGGATGCTCACGCTCGGATTCATGCTCCTCCCGCTTGTCGTCATCACCAGTCGCGAGGCGATGCTGGCGGTTCCCGACGAGTACCGCGACGCGAGCGCGGCCCTCGGCGTCACCAAGTGGCAGACGATTCGCAGCATCGTCCTGCCCGCGGCACTTCCCGGTATCGTCACGGGAATCATCCTCGGCGTCGGCCGCATCGCGGGCGAGACCGCACCGATTCTCCTAACCATGGCCGGCAGCGTCGCGCCGCCGGGCAGTCAGACGGTGGACGTTATCGGCGGCTTCCGATTTATCTCGTCGCCGCCGTTCGTGGAGAATCCCGAACTTCTGCAGGCGACATCTGCACTTCCGTACCAACTGTACTCGCTTATCACTGCGGGCGTCGGGCAGTCGTCGAGCATCGCGAACATCGAACAGTTCCGGTGGGCGACGGCGCTCATCCTGCTCGTGGTGGTCTTAGGCTTCTATGCGGTGGGTATTGCGACCCGGTACTACTTCCGGCGGAAACTACAGCACGAGTGACCAATGACTGAAACGACACAATCGACAGATACGGATCAGGCGGCAGAATCGGCGCAGACGAGCGATATCGAGATGCAGGGCTCGGGTCAGCCACTCGAAGTCACGGCTGGCGAGACGCGAGAGAAGACTCGCGACGAGTGGACCGACTACGAGTTCGAAGGCGACGCGAAGTTCGCCGTCGAAGACCTCGACGTGTACTACGGCGACGACCACGCGCTGAAGGGCGTCTCGATGGATATTCCCGAAAACAGCGTGACCGCGCTCATCGGCCCCTCGGGCTGTGGGAAGTCCACGTTCCTCCGGTGTCTCAACCGGATGAACGACCGCATCAAGGCGGCCAGTGTGGACGGCACCGTCGAACTCGACGGCGAAGGCATCTATCAGGACGGCATCAACCTCGTCGAACTCCGCAAGCGCGTGGGCATGGTGTTCCAGTCGCCGAATCCGTTCCCGAAGTCGATTCGGGACAACATCTCCTACGGCCCGCGAAAGCACGGCGACCTCGAAACGGGCTTTCTCGCGAACCTCCTCGGCCGGAGCGACGACGAGGAAGTCGAGGAACTGGTCGAGCGCTCGCTCACGCAGGCCGCTCTCTGGGACGAGGTCAAAGACCGCCTCGACGACAACGCACTCGGACTGTCCGGTGGGCAGCAACAGCGACTCTGCATCGCCCGCGCGCTGGCGA
Source organism: Haloferax elongans ATCC BAA-1513 (assembly GCF_000336755.1). GTDB lineage: Archaea > Halobacteriota > Halobacteria > Halobacteriales > Haloferacaceae > Haloferax > Haloferax elongans. The sequence continues at coordinate 155,283 of NZ_AOLK01000024.1, forward strand.
CCGAGCCAGACGTGCTCTTGATGGACGAGCCCGCGTCCGCACTCGACCCGATTGCCACCTCAAAAATCGAGGACCTCGTCCACGAACTCTCGGAGCACTACACCGTCGTCATCGTCACCCACAACATGCAGCAGGCGGCGCGTATCTCCGACCAGACCGCCGTGTTCCTGACGGGCGGCGAACTCGTCGAGTACGGCGATACCGAGCAGGTGTTCGAAGACCCAGAGAGCCAACGCGTCGAAGACTACATCAGCGGCAAGTTCGGGTGAGGAAAGTGGCACCGAGCCGACCCCCGAACGGTCGGCCGCCCGCGGCAGTGAGCCACTGGTCCCCCGACACTGTCGTGGACACGCGCACGGAGAACCATGGAGACACGTAAGATACAACAAGTCAGCAACGGGACGTTCACGGTCTCACTGCCGAGAGACTGGGCGGATTCGGTCGGTATCTCCGCCGGGGCGGTCGTCGACCTCCACACGCACATCGACGGCCTACTCGTGATTCAGCCACCGGAGAGCGAACTGGACACGGTCGCCGCAGTCGAAATACAAACCGAGTGCGGTGACACGGCCCACCTCGAACAGACCCTCCGTGCGGCCTACGCCGCCGGACCGAGTGAAGTCGTCCTTACCGGAAGTAGCGAGTTCACCGGCAGCCAGAAACAAGTCATCCGCAGCGTCGTTCGCAACCTCGTCGGCGTCACCATCGTCGAGGAGTCGGTGTCACACGTCGTCGTGCGAAACGTCCTCGACTCGACGGAGGTGTCGGTTCGGCAGTCTATCCGCCAACTGCAGTTCGTCGCGCTGTCAATGCACCGCGAGGCGACCACTGCACTGACGAGCGACGCGCCCGCGGTGGGCGGTGCCGACCAAGACGACCGCGCCGACAGACTGTACGCGATGGTCGAACGGCACTTCACCCGGAGCCTCGAACGCCTCGACGAAGTCGACGCGCTCGGCGAGACCCGCCGGGAGTTGTTTCGGCTCCACGAGACCGCACGCGAGTTAGAGCGCATCGCCGACCACGCAGAACGAATCGCGGACGTCGCGACCGCAGTCGACAAGTCGCTCGCTGACCCACTCGCAGAGGACGTGTCAGCAGTCGCCGAGCGCGCCCGCGATGCCGTCGAGTCGGCTGTCGATGCTGTCTTCGACGATGGGAGCATCGAGGACGCCCAGTCGGTGTTCGAAGCTCGGGACGACGTGTTCGAGCGCGTCGACGCCCTCGAACGCGAGTTGTTCGACGCAGCCGACGCCGAGTACCAGTACACCCACGCGCTCGACAGCATTCGCCGGACGGCCGCCCACGCCGGAAACATCGCCGAGCGAGGGTTACAAACCGCTATCTGTCAGCAGGAACCGGCCGACGTGGCAGTCGACTTCGGCGGGAACGAAGGCGTCGGAAGCCAACGCGTCGGCGAGTAAGTCCCCGCAGGCACACTCACACATCGTATTCGATAGCCCAGTGGTGAAGGTGGGCGAACACAGGAAACAGCGCTTTGCCTTTCTCTGTCGGTTCGTACTCGACTCGCGGCGGCATCTCGTCGTAGGCACGCCGAGTCAGCAATCCCGCCTGCGTGAGTTCGTGCAACCGTGTCGAGAGCGTGTTCGGCGGGACGTCGAGGTCAGATTCGAGGTCACTGAATCGCAGTGGCCCATCTGCGAACGCGAAGGCGCTGAGAATCGACATCGCGTGGACTTTCCCGAGCACCGAAAGCAACGACGCGACCGTCTCCTCGATTCGCGCTCGCTCGTCGGGGTCGAACGACGCTCGCAACGCGGTCGCTTCCTCGCGGGAGAGTTTTTCGCCGATTTCGGGCGTGGGTGCTTCCCCAGTGTCGGGTGTAGGCGGCGTCTCGGACGTAAGTTCGTCCTCGTCTGTGGGCGGCGTCTCAGCCATGCCTCCTTCTACACCGCCATCCGTAATGAGCACTCGCACCAGCGTGCTGTTAAACCGCGATTTGAGTTTCGAGACCTTCGATACTTCGAAGATTCGAAGTTGCAAGTATTTCACTTCAACATCCGTATTGTTGGTATGCGAATCACAGTGTTCGGGGCCTCCGGTCGGACCGGCGTCCCCTTCGTTCGACAGGCAGTCGCCCGTGGACACGACGTGGTCGCGTTCGTCAGAAACGCCGACCGCTTCCCGGTGACAGACGAGTCGGTGACGGTCGTCGAAGGTGACGCCTACGAGGGAACTGGTGTCCGAGACGCCGTCCGCGACGCCGACGCCGTCGTCTCAGTCCTCGGCCAGACGAAGTCGGGGCCAGACGACCTACTCACCGTCGCGGGCGACACCGTCGTCGCGGCGATGCGTGACGAAGGCGTCAGCCGGTACGTCACGCTCGTCGGCGCGGGCGTCCGCAAAGACGGCGAATCCGTCTCCCTCTCGGGGAAGGTGATGGGAACGTTGCTGAAAGTACTCGCTGGCGAGGTTCTCGACGACGCGACAGAACACGTTCGGCGGGTCCGAGCGAGGGACCTCGAATGGACCGCCGTTCGCGCACCGCGACTCACCGACGACGAGGCGACCGGCGAGTACCGCCACGGCGACATCGACCTCGGATTCGAGTCCATCGCCCGCGGGGACGTGGCGACGTTCCTCCTCGACTGCGTCGGAGACGATCTGTACGTCCACGACCTGCCAAAGGTGGGACCAGCATGACGGCACAGCGCGTGTTGGTCACAGCAGGAACGGGGACCGTCGGACAGCACGTCGTCCGAGAGTTACGCGATGACGACATCGAGGTACGCGTCGGAACGAGACGGCCACAGTCAGTTCGGGAGGCCAACGACAGCGACGAGTGCGTCGTCGAGTTCGACTTCGTTCGACCCGAAACGTGGGGGGCTGCGCTCGACGGGGTGGACGCCATCTTCCTCGTCAGGCCGCCCGGTGTCGAACAAGGACAGGTCACGGCGTTCGTCGACGCGGCGAGTCGCGTCGGGGTCGAGCACGTGGTCTATCTCTCGACACTCGGCGCGGACAAGAACGTCCTCATTCCGCACCATCGTATCGAATCCCACATCCAGCAGTCGGCGGTCCGCCCGACGTTCCTCCGCGCGTCGTTCTTCAGCCAGAACCTCCACGAAGTCCACGGACAGGACGTCGTCGAACACCACGAGATTTTCGTCCCCGCAGGCACGGGTGAGACGAGTTTCGTCGACGCTCGTGACGTCGCCGCCGTCGCCGCTGTCGTGCTCACGGACGACCGTCACGACAAACAAGCCTACGACCTCACCGGTCCCGAGGCACTCCGATACGACGAGGTTGCAGCGGTGTTCAGCGACGCTCTCAACCGCCGAATCACCTACGCCGAGCCGTCGATTCCGGCGTTCATCCGTCGAATGCTCTCCAGAGACCTCCCGCTGTCGTACGTCCTCCTGATGGTCGGCATTTACAGTACGGCGCGATTCGGCTTCGCTGGTCGCGTGACCGGCGACGTGGGACGGCTGCTCGGTCGTCCACCACGAACTGTCCGAGACTACGTCGAAGACTACCGAGACCGCTTCGAACCCGCCAACCCTCCGGCAGCGACACACTCCCCGGAGCGATGACGCCACCCAGTACGGTTGTGCGCATTAATCGCCCACCCGGAGCAGAATTACCCGCTGACGCCCTTCCTACACACCAATGACAAGTAGTCCGACGCGAACGGGAACCCGCAGACGATTCCTCCAACTCGCAGGCGCAGGGACAATCGGTCTCGCTGGCTGTCTCGGCGGTGGGTCGGGGTCGGCAGACGGAGGCGGCGGAGACGGAAGTGGCGGAGACAGTGAAAATGGCGGTGGTGGTGGCGATGAGAACACGGCCGGTGACGGCGCGTGGCGTACCACCGAACTCACCGACGTGCTCACGGGCGAGACGTTCACCGTCGAGGGGCTTCTCGACCGCCCGGTCCTCCTCGAAACGTTCGCAGTCTGGTGTTCGAACTGTCTGCGACAGCAAAAAGAGATGATTTCGTTCCACGAGGCGGTCGGCGACGACGTGGTGACCGTCGCCCTCGACATCGACCCGAACGAGGACGCCGAGAAGGTCCGCGAGCACGCCGAGCGCCACGGCTTCGACTGGCGATACGCCGTCTCGCCCGAGCCGGTGACGAAAAGTCTCACCGACGAATTCGGCTCGTCGATGGCGAGCGCGCCGACCGTCCCGATGCTTCGTATCTGCCCTGACGGGACGGCAACCCGTCTCAAGAACGGGCACAAGACCACCGAGTTCCTCCGCGAGAAAGTCTCTGAGTGCTGATGGGGCTCGGTACGAAACTCCTCGAACTGTTCGTCATCGGCGTCGGCACGCCACTGACCGCGGCGTGTGCGCTCCCGCTGTACCCCGGATTTCTCGCGTATCTCGCCCGACAGAGCCGACAGGGAGGCGACGACGCCGGGGCCGGAGCTACCTCTGCACCTACCGGCCTCCCAATCGCCGTCCTCGGCGTGCTCGTGACGCTCGGTGCAGTGACGTTCATGCTCGGCGTCGGCGTCCTGTTTTCGCTCCTCTTGGAGGTTTCACTCACGGCCGTCGTCAGTGTCGTCTCCCCGGTCGCGTTCGGTATCCTGTTCGTCGTGAGCCTCGCACTCCTCGCGGACGCGAAGATATTCACTCGCATTCCGACTATCGAACCGCCGGAGACCAGACACCCGGCGCTGTCGGCGTTCTCCTACGGATTCTTCTTCGGAGCCATCATCCTCCCGTGTAATCCCGGGTTCATCGCGCTGTTCTTCGCTCGCGTGCCAGTCCTGTTCGATACGGCTGCCGAGAGCCTGCTCGGCTTTCTCGCGTTCGGCCTCGGTATCGGCGCGCCGCTGCTCGCGTTCGCACTCGTCTCCGAGCGCTACAGTCGGCAGGTGACTCGCTGGTTCGCCCGCCACACCACCGCAATCAACCGCGTCACCGGCGCGGTCATGCTCGTCGTCAGCGTCTACTATCTCCTCGTCGTCTTCGACGTGCTCGGCGTCGCCGGGGCGGTCGAGATGGTCTTCGATGCAGTTCTCAGCCCGTTTACTGGCTGATTTTCTATCGAGTCGTCGTCCTGTCGGTTGTCCGTAATAGCGCCTTTGACGCTTCGACCCGTCTCTCACGGGAGAGACGATGGAACCCCGACAGGGGGAACGCGGCGACCAATCCGTGCCCGAACAGACCCGGCTCTCGCTTCTCACCAGCAACCTCAGACGCCTCGATAGGCAGGCCTGCCGCGCGTTCGTCGCCGACCTCTGGGCAGCCCGTGGGTTCGAGACGCAGGTCGATGGCGCGGTCATTCGGGCGACTCGCGGCGGGCGACGCACGACGATTCTCCCCGTCTCCGGCCAGCGTCGCGATAGATTCCGTTCGTCGAACCCCAGCGTTTCCGGGGTGGAAATCGACGTGGTCGCTTCCTTCGGAACCAACAATCGCGGGGCGCGACTCGCAGACGAGCACGACGCTCGACACCTCGACGCGACTGCGCTCTCCGAGATGCTCCTGTACGCGCTCGACCACAACGTGGCCGACGCACTCTGCGAGCGCCACTTCGGTGCACCGCTCGATGGTCTTCTGCCGCCACTTTCGACGCGCACGCAGTACCGCATCGAATACGTTCGACAGCGCGTCTCTCGTGTCGGGCGTCGCGTCACCAGTCCTGTCGCCCGTGGGTTCCGCGTCGGTCGGAATCTGGTACCCGACACCCCTCAGACGAGCCGAGGGGTTGCAACACTTCTCGTCGTCGCCCTTCTCGTAAGTGGCGCGGCAGTCGCACTCGGTCTCGTCGACAACCCATTCGACGAAGACGGCCACTCCGGGAGCAACGTGGCCCAAACGACAGCCCAATCTGGCGATAGCGCAGCGAACCAGGCGACCGCAATACCGCCAGACGGGACGGGGCGATTCGGTGATACGCTGGTGTCGCCACCGATGTTCCCCGAGGAACGAGAGCAACCGCCACTCGAACCAGTGGAAGCCGGTGAGCTCGCGGGCGTCCCGGGCGTCGGCCCGACGGGAATTACCAACCTGACGGCACTCAGTGCAGCCCACCAGACAAGCCTCGAAAATCGGTCGTACACGCTGTGGATAGACGAGTACCGACCCCGAGACGACGACCCGAACGAGACGCGCGTCCAGTACGATACCGACGTTACGGTCGACGGAGACCGGTATTTCGTCGCCGAGAACGTCGAAGCGGGTCGCACGCAGGTCCGCTTGCGAGCGGTCTACTACGACGGGACCGACTGGTACGTCGCCGAGCGCGAGAACGGAACCGAGCGCGTTCGTCGAATCGGCGGCAACACGTCTGCGCCGTCGATGGAATTCGACCCGGGGAAACGGAACGAGTCGCTTGTCGGCCAGTATCTCGCCACGCTGAAGACGAACGTCACGGGGAAGGTCCGCAGTGGCACGAACACGTACTACCGTATCGAAGGCGAGACGCGACCGACCATCGGCAGCGACGGCCTCGTTCGAGACTATCGGTTCGTGGCGTACGTGGACAAACAGGGGTTCGTCGCCGACGCAATGGTGACGTACGTCCACCTCACCAGCGACGGCCCGGTTCGCGTCCAATTCGAATGGACCTACGGCCGACTCGACGAGACGACGCTGACTCCACCGCCGTGGGCCGAAGAAATCGAGACTGCGGACGACGCTCCGCCGTAGTCGCCCGGGAGACGACTACGACGGTCGGGTACGGCAGGAATGGATTACAGCGACCGGTTCGGGAGGATGCTCGGGTCCGGCGTGTACGTGACCGTCGCGTCCACACGGAAGACGTCCGCGAGGAGTTCTTCCGTGACGACGTCGGTCGGCGGTCCCCAGTCGTAGACCGAACCGTCCTGCATGGCGATGAGGTAGTCGGCGAAGCGAGCGGCCTGTGCGATGTCGTGGAGGACGACTGCGACCGTGACGCCGCGTTCCTCGTTGAGTTGGCGAACCGTCTCCAACACGCGCAACTGGTGGTGCAAGTCGAGGTAGGTCGTCGGCTCGTCCAACAGCAGCACGTCGGTGTCCTGTGCGAGCACCATCGCAATCCACACGAGTTGGCGCTGTCCGCCACTCAGGCTCGACACCTGTCTGTCGCGGAGGTGTTCGACCCCCGCAAGGTCGATAGCGCGGTCGATAGCCTGCCGGTCGTCCTCGCCGAGTTGCTCGAAGAACCCACGGTGTGGGTACCGACCGTGTGAGACGAGCTTCTCGACGGTAATCGAACCGGGGGAGTCGTGTTCCTGTGAGAGCAAGCCGAGTTCCCGAGCGAAGGCTCCGTCGTCGTACTCGGAGAGTTTCTGGCCGTCGAGGTAGACGTGTCCCTCGTCGGGCGACAGTTGCTTGGCGAGTGACTTCAAGAGCGTACTCTTGCCGGACCCGTTCGGGCCGACGAGCGCCGTCACCTCACCGCGCGGGATGTCGATTCGGTCGCATTCGACGACCGGGCCATCGCTCGTCGGATACGAAAGCGCGAGTTTGTCGCCGACGAGCGCGCTCTCGGTTTCGCTCGACGCTCGGGTGACGTCAGACTCGGACGCTGCAGCGTCGGGAGCCGCCATCGCGACCTCTTCGGAGGTGCCAGTGCGGGCCTCGTCCGTCTGGCCATCGGCGGCCGCGTCTCGTTCCGATTCCATCCCTGACATCATACCTCCCCCAGCTGTTGTTGTTTTCGCATCAGGTAGAGGAAGTACGGGCCACCGACGAGCCCAGTGACGACCCCGACCGGAAGCTGCGAGGGGCTCAAGAGGAGTCGCGCGCCGACGTCGGCGACGACCATCAACGCGGGTCCCGCGAAGACACACCCGAGGATGAGCCGTTTGTAGTCGCTGCCGACGATGTTGCGAACGAGGTGGGGCACGACCAAGCCCACGAAGCCGACGATACCGGCGACGGCGATGCTCGCTGCGGCCGCGAGAACGGCGACACCGGCGAGGGCGAACCGAACTTTCTCGATAGACATCCCCAGCGAGCGCGCGGTCTGTTCGCCCAAGAGGAGGACGTTCAGCTGTCTCGACCCCGCGAGCGCGAGGAAGATTGCTAATATCGACCACGGCAGGGCGGTTCTGACCTGTTCCCAGTCGGTCCCCGTGAGCGACCCAGTGGTCCACGCGAGGGCGGACTGGACGACGCCGAGGTCGTCGGCGAAGAAGAACAGCCCCGTCTGGAGGCTCTGGAAGACGGTGCCGACGACGACACCGGCCAACACCAGTCGAACCGGGGACGTGCCGTTCTTCCACGCGATGGCGTAGACGATGGCGAACGCGGTCGCCCCGCCGAGTGCGGCGAGAATCGGGAGGAACGCCGACAGCCCGGAGAAGACCACGAGCGTGAGCAAGATTGCGAGTCCAGCCCCGGAGGAGACGCCGAGGATGAACGGACTCGCAAGCTCGTTGCGCGTAATCGCCTGGAAGATGGCCCCGGAGACGGCGAGGTTCGCCCCGACGAGTATCGCAACGAAGACGCGCGGGACGCGAATCGTCCAGACGACGAGTGTCTGCTTCGCGAGGTCGGGAAGCGCGCCACCGAGGAGGAGCGACACCCACACGCTGGGGTTGGAGACGACCGCCGGGTCGAAGACGGCCTGCCACGCCTCGGCGAGACTCATCGAGAACGCGCCGAGGCTGACCTGCACGAGTCCCCCGATGAAGACGACGAGAATCGACGCGAGACAGAGCGACACGAGCGAGCCGTCTATCCATCCGAGTGGGTTCGCCGACTGCGACTCGGTTCGGTGTGCGTCGCTCACAGTTGATTCACCTCGCTGTCGGCTGTGTCGTCATCGCTCGCCTCTCGGTTGCCGTCAGTCGAGTCGAGATACGCCTGAATCTCGTCTTCGGGGAGGGCGTCGAGGACGCGGTCGGTGCCGAGTACGTCCACAAGTCGGCGAATACCGCGGTCCTCCATCGCCTCGACTTCCTCGTCGCTCCGACGAGTCTCGAACGCGCGGTCGATGTAGGACTCACGGAGGTCGGCGAGTCGGTCGTCGCTCACGTCGCAGTCCTCGGGCACTTTACCGTCGAACCACTCGCGCCAGCGGTCTCGGTCTCCCCACTCGCCCGAGAACTCTGTCTCCGGGCGAAGCCAGTCGTAGTGGTCGGCGAGCATGCCGGGATATCCCTGCTCGCGGCGGTGGTCTTCGAGCAGACACCGGGCGACGTGTGCGCCCTGTCCCGCGGAGATTGCGACCTGTGCGTTTCGCTGGCCGGACGGGGAGGCGACGTACAGCCCATCGACCGGCGTTCTGCCGTCTTCGTCCGAGTACGATGGGTCGAAGTGTTCGTGCTCCTCGCCGTGGTGGTCGTGGCGTTCGAACATCGTGTCGTCGTCATCGAGGCCGCGGAGATACGACCCGTCGTACCACGCTGCAGCCAAGACGGCGTCGGTGGCGACGCGTCGTCCGTCCTGTGTCTCGACGACGAATCGCGTCTCGGCTTCGTGGTCGTCGTCTGCGCGGTCGACCGAGACGACCATGTCGGAGACGAGTTCGCCACCCGCGTCGTCGACGTGGGCGTGCAGCAAGTCGAGAAGCGTCTCGACGCCGACGCCGCCGGGGAATCCGGGGTAGTTCTCGACGTAGGCACACCGCTGCAGTGCGGCGTTCCCGCGGTCGAAGACCACGGTGTCGAGACCGTAGCGGGCGGTGAATATCGCCGCTGCACAGCCCGCTGGGCCGCCACCGACGACCACGACGTCGGCGACATCACTCGTCTCGCGTTGCTCGGAAGTGGACATCGTCAGAACTCCCCGGCGACGATATCGGCGACGCGCTGGGCGTCGTAGAGTTGTTCGTCGATATCGTAGAGCGACTCGGCGGTGCGCTGGGTGAGCACGAGGTTCGTAATCGGACCCTGATACAGACTGCCTGCACGGTAGATGTCCCCGTTCTCGACGGCGGTGAGCGCGCTCGCAGTCTCGTGGTTCTGCAGGAAGTCGACGACCGTGGACTCGAACGCTTCGCGGGTCTTCGACTCGTAGCCGCGGAGTAAGAGCACTTCGGGGTCGACTTCGAGGAGCGTTTCGAGGTCGATAGCGGCGCGCGTACCGTGGAAGTCCTTCACGTCGGAGGCGGCGAGGGCGTCCTTCACGCCGAGGTCACGGAAGTGCTTGAATCCGGTTCCGTCGCCGATGATGTACGGGTAGTACTTCTCGGGTTCGTCGCCGACGCCCCAGAGAACTGCCCCGGCGGGGCGGTCGCCCTTGGCCGGAACGACCGATTCGAGGTTCGTCTTGAACTCGTCGTGGAGTTCGACGAACGCCTCGTAGCGGTCGGTGCGCTGGAACACCTGCGCGAGTTTCTCGAAGCCTTCGTACAGAGAGTAGTAGCGGTAGTCCTCGTGCCACGGGTAGTGCTGGGCGTAGATGCAGTTCCCGAACATCGGGGCGACTTCGGAGACGACTTCGTCCACGTCCTCTTGGGTCCAGCCCTTAAACCGGTTCATCAGGAAGTTCGGGTCCATGACGTGCACGTCGGCGTCGAGTTCGTAGAATAGCTCCTTGCTGACGCCGTCCTGATACAGCGAGACCATGTCGCTCTTGTCGACCGACAGCCCCGGAATCGCGTCGTAGTACTGGGTGTGGTACCGTCTCGTCAGCCAGACGGCTTTCGGCGCTTCGAGACCGAGGGCGACGCCCATGTCGGCCCAACTGCCGTTGTTCGCAACCCACGTCTCGGGGACGGACTCGAACTGAACGTCACCGACGGGGTCGATGGAGACGGTGTACGAATCGTCTGGCGCGTTCGTCGTCTGCTGTGTATCGGTCTCGGTCGGCGCGTCCGTCTGCGTCGACGTTTTCGTCTCCGCATCGGCTTCCGAACTCGTCTGTCCCATACACCCGGCGAGCAGTCCGGCACCCGCGATGGCTCCCGCACTGTGAATAATCGACCGACGTGTCGGCCCACTCGAATTCGTCTCGTCTCCGTTCATACGTTTTAGGCTAACCTAAGGCGATAAACTACTTTCGAATTTTAGGCGCTCCTAAAACCTGAGAACGGGCCGAGAAAACAACGAAGCAGAGAATCGTTAAATCGTGGAAGGGGACGTAGCAGATGGCTACGCCGAAGCGACCCACAGTATATAGCGTTCGCGTAGAAACGTAGGCACACCCTGGTCAACTGCCTCGGGGTCAAGCCCCGAGGCTTGTCAGTGGATTCCCGCTCTAACCAAGTAACTCGGTAGGTCGGAATCGGCCGTTCGCGTTCAACGTCCCTGACTTGAGAGCCAGTTGACTTGTGGCCCGTTCAGCACCAGACTTGAGCCAGTGCTGAACAAGACGCCACCCGACGTTCCGAGCGGCGTTATAGTCGGCGTGGAGTTCTTTCCCGCACTTCAGACACTCGAACTCGTCACCATCTCGATTATCTTCGTGGGTGAATCCACATTCACCATGACTGCATCGTTGAGAAGTGTACGCAGGGTTCACGTCGTCCACGCCGATACTGTATTCTTCGGCTTTGTATTCGACGTGCCGTTGGAGTTCCTTGAACGCCCACTGCTGGAACTTTGAAGCGTTCGAGATACGCTTCCTGATGTGTTTCAGGTTCTCGAACGCGATTGCCGTACAATCGTTCTCCACGGCTTCTTGCACGATTTCTTTGGAGATGCGGTGAAGGTAATCGGCACTCCACCGAGCGAATCGGTCGCCAATCGACTGTATCGTGAGGTGGGCCGACCGAGTGCCTGTTTGTTGCAGGTTTCCACGCCGATGTTCGTACTCATCGCGTCGATGGTTGAGGTAGTCTGCGTTACCGAGGAACGCTCCTGTGCTGGTGACGGCGACGTATCCGTCCACGTTGAGGTCTACACCGAGAACCACTCCGTTCTCGGATTCTTCGTCGCAAGAGGTGTCAACGTCTTTCTTCACGGCGACGTGGAGGTAGTACGTGCCATCGCGTTTGTGGAGCGTTGCTTCGGCTTTCTCCCAGTCATCCGTCCAGTACTCTGCGAACGGCGTTCCGTCTTCGTTGACGGGCGTGACGTACTCTGCGGTCACGCGCTTGTCTGTGGTAGCGAGGGAAACGTGGTCGTCGTTGTACGTGATGGTTCGACCATTGTACACAACGACGCTCCCTCGGAACTCAGGTTTGCTTGCTCGTTCGCCGTCAAAGATTCTGTCTTTGCAGTTCCCGAGTGCGGTGGCCGCGAGGTTTCTCGCGGATTGAACGAGACTGGATTGCAGGGAGAGTTCATCACGAACATCAGAATACGTCTCGTCGTGGAGCGTATTTTTGGTGTCCGTGATGTTGTAGGGGTTGTCGTCCCATCCATGGTCTGCGACGTGTTGGGCCGCTTGTCGGAACTGCTCGAACGTCTCATCGAGGACTTCAACGTCCTCAGGGGAAACGTCGAGTTTGACTTGGATGTTCCGAACAACCTCCATACTTCATTAGTATGGAGAGAAATACTTAAACCACATAATGGGGTGAGGAGTCGGCCTTGCTATCGAGCGTGGTTTGTGAGGGGTAGTGTCGGCTTCCTCCCCGAGGTCAAGCCTCGGGGTATCCGCCTTGAAATCTGATGAAATCGTATCCACCGCTCCCACGACTCGCCGACGCACCCGAGGAGTTGCTCGCGAGTGGTCACCTGTGGCTCCGGGAGGACGTGACCGGCCCCCGGATACGGTTTCAGATGACCTCGGCGGGACTCCTGGTCTTCGGGGACCGCGAGCACCGCTTCGACGACATCCCGCCCGCCTACAGATACGCCGTCCGGTATGTCCGAGACCGGTTCGACCGCGACGCCTTCGGCGACGCCGTCTCCGAACCCACCGACTTCGTCTTCTTCGGCGTCGCACCGTGTAACCTCGGTCTCGACTACGATTGGGCACGCCTCCCACCATTTCTCGGACACGCTGTGTGGACAGACGAACAGGACCGGCTTCTTCCAGTCGATACGGCCGAACAGGTGTTCGAACGACTCGGTCTCGACCCGGTGAACACCGTCGAAAAGGAAGTGAACGTCAGGGACTTCCACCCGGGTCGATACGAGATTCCGGACTCGGCGTGGGGTAACGGTCCCGCAGCAGGCGTTATCGTCGAAAACAGACGCGGCGGGCGCGCACTCCTTCGAAACCCGGCGTTCGACGACCGGGACAGTCCGGGACCGATTCGAGACGACCCTGCATCGGTTGCCGACAGGCTCGTGACCAGCGACCGAATCGAACGAGCGGTCGGCGAAGTCGAATCGGCTGGGAACCCGGTCACGACGGAAGCGGTTCGCACACGGGTGTTCGAGATGGTCGCCCGAGAGGAGTACATCCGACTCGACGCGGCAGGCGTGGACTGGGATGGCCTACGTTCGGCCGTCGGGTCAGTTGTCGGCGCAGCACTTGGTCGAAGAGGTGTAGACAGGTAATCATCGAGACGACTGCGTTCCGCGAGGCACTGATATACCCCCGCGAAATCGTGGGTGCATACCGTCAGTGGTACGTCACGTATTCACACAGTAATGGACGTGACGGTCGAACGCGGTGATGGGGACACCGCCCTCTGGGACCCGAGCCAGTGCGCTGGAACGCCGTACTGCCCCCCTCGATGCCCTCGATTCGTCGACAAACACGGCGATGGACTCGTCGTCCGTACCTACGTCTCGGACGATTGGGAGCGACTGCGCGAGATGTACCTCAGCTACGGAACGGAGCATCAGTCGTTAGGACTGCCGCCGACTGGCGCGACCCGAATCGACGAGTGGCTGGAGGGGCTGGTCGAACGTGGGCGCAACTACGTCGCCGTCGACGGCGACGAGGTCGTCGGTCACGTGACCTACGCGCCGCGTGACGACCCGGAACCGGAACTCGCCGTGTTCGTCCACCCCGACAGTCACGACCGGGGTATCGGGACCGAACTCTGTCGCCACGTCGTCGCGGACGCCGAATCGAACGGTCACGACGCGCTCGTGCTCCACGTCGCACCCGAGAACCGCCGGGCGATACACGTTTATCTCGGACTCGGATTCGAAGTGGTTCCCTCGGAGAGTTCGGAGACGAAGATGCGACTCTCGTTCGACGCCGTGGACATCCCGACCGCTGGGGGACCTGCCGACGCGAGTCGGGAGTGAGTTCGTGAATTAGGAGTGAGAAATCACGGCCCCTCACGCGACACGAGGCGGCTGCACCTGCTTCACTCAGCGTCGAGAACCGTCGACTCGCCAGCGTGTTCGAGGCTGACTTCGTGGGTCGTATGGCGAGTGTGCGTCCGCGCCCATCGGCGAGCGGGAGACTCAGAGAGGAACTGCTCGCCATCCGGGCACTGCCGACACGACGCGACCCACGGAGTCACGTCGTCGGGGAAGTGGCCGGTGTGACGGTGGTGGTCGAGCGCAAACTGCTCGACCGACTGGTTTCCGAGTTTCAACTCGTCTAGCTCGTAGGTGAGGTCCCACTCGCGGTTACAGCGCGAACAGGTGACAGTCGGAACGTCGTCGACGGGGTCGCGCGGCGGCGTCTGGAAGTCGTCGCTCGGAGGAGACATACGCTGGCTTTGGGACCGAGCCTCTTGTACCTGCACCTTGCACCACACGGGCTGGGAACTCGCTGTGCTCGCCTCGGACAGCCGCCGAGTCTCGCCGTCGAATCTCCCCCAAACCAGCACCCTATCGACCCCACAGGCGGCGAATCGTCGTCGGGAGTTCGGTTCGGTATCGGCCCCAGAGGCGACGAACCGCAGCGGGGAGTTCGCTTCCGACCGTCCCACCGAGTCGGTCCTGAACCGACCCCAGCAGGCCGTTGGGGACGTAGAACACGAAGAGGACGAACAGAACACCGAGATAGAGACTCTCGTGACCGTTGACGAATACCTCGACGAACTCGCCGACAGTGAATCCGTTGTAGAGTTCGGTGGCCAGCGTCGATTCGCCGAGCGTCTGTCGCAGGTACGGAAGCAGTCCCAACTGCCCCACGTCGATGTGAGGGCCGCCAGCTTGGTCCGAGAGGAACTCGCTGAGCGACTCGTGGAAGAGTCGGCCGAGAAGTGGCCCCGCGAGCGTCCCGAATCCGCCGAGGATAGCCGCCAGCAGCGCGTCACCGCTCACGAGGAAGAAGAACGTGTTCTCGGGCGTGACAGACCGGGCGTAACCGGCGAAGAGTCCGCCAGCGATAGCGGCGAAGAAGGCGCTCACGGTGAACGCTCCGAGTTTGTACCGGAACGTGTCGTAGCCGATGGCTCGCGCGCGTTCTTCGTTTTCGCGGATGGCAACCATGGTGCGGCCAAAGGGCGAGCGAAGTGCGCGGCGCATGGCGAGATAGCACGCGAGGACGACGAGACCGACCATGTAGTACGACACCTCGGCCGCAGAGAGCTGTATCCAACCCATCGAGATGGTTTCACCGACGAAGTCGGCGCTGGCGATTTGCAGGTTCAGCGCGTCGATGCCGGGAACGCCGACTTCGAACCCCGCCGGGTGTTCGAGGACGCTCATTCCGTCGCGTGGATTACTGGAGAGGTAGTCCCAGTTGCGGACGAACACGTACAACACCTGCGCGAAGCCGAGGGTAATCATCGCGAAGTAGACGCCGCTGAGTCGGAACGAGACCGCTCCGATGAGAAGGGCCAGCATCACCGCCAAGACGGCCCCCAAGAGGAGCGACAGCATAAACGGCGTCGACGACGCCAGAAACGGAATCTTCCCGTTGGCGACGAGGATAACGGTGTACGCGCCGGTGCCGAAGAATGCCGCGTGGCCGAACGAGAGGTAGCCGGTGTAGCCGCTGACGAAGTCGAAGCTCATCGCGAAGAGCCCGAAGTAGAACACCGAGACCATCGTCTCGACCCGCGGGAGCACTAATGCGAGTTCCGTGCCGACAGGCGAGCTAACGAGGAGGTTGTGGAGTCCCGGATACGCACCGAGAAACGCCACGAGCGCGACGAGGACGACACGGCGTCGAAGGTAGGACCGAAGCGCCGTCACGCCGGGAATCGAAGGGACAGCGGAGCTAATGGCCCCCCACCTCCGCGACGCCGAAGAGTCCCTGCGGCCTGACGACGAGCATCACCACGAGGATGAGGAAGATAGTCATCTCGGGGAGTCCCGGGAAGTCCACGACGTTCTGGAACCACCACGTCATCGTCGCGTCGACGAGGCCGACGATAATCGCGGCGGCGACGGTTCCGCGGAAGGTCCCGAGTCCGCCGACGATGACGACGACGAACGCCGGCAACAGCGTCTCCGCGGCGAGCGGGACGCTGGCACCCCACGTCACGTCCCACGCGAGAAGCACGCCAGCGACGGCCGCGATGCCGACACCGAGTCCGAAGACGACGGTGAACGCCCGACGGACGTTGATGCCGAGCGCCTCGGTCATCTCGCTGTCCTCGCTTCCCGCGCGGATGTACAGCCCGTAGCGCGTCCGGGTCAGGAACGCCCAGACCGCGACGACCGTGAGCACGCCGAAGGCGATTTCGAACAGGTCCAACCCGACGACCGACAGTCCCAAAAGCGAGTACGTCGCGGTCAGGAAGGCGGGTTTGGTCGCCATCGCGGCTTGCCACTCGTGGGTCGGCTGGATGCCGTAGAAGTGGACGATAATCTCGACCAACTCGTCGAGGACGAGCGTCAGCCCGAACGTGAGCAGAATCTGGTACAGGGGGTTGCGGTCGTACAGCGGCCGGACGAGTTTCATCTCGATTCCCGCACCGGCAACCGCGAGCAGGGCGAAGACGACCGCGACAGCGGCGAAGAACGCCCCAATTCGGGCGACACTGCCGGTCGAATCGCTCACGAGCACCACGAGCACGAGCCCGCCGGCGTACGCGCCAATCATCGTCAGCGACCCGTGGGCGAAGTTGAGGACGCCCATCAACCCGAAGATGAGCGTCAACCCTGCCGTAATCATCACGTACAGGGCAGCTTTCGAGAGACCGTCGACGAACACCGACGCCAGCGTCCCCGGGTCGAGGAAGTCGAGCAGGGAATCGACGAAAAGCGGCGTCGCAACTGCGACATCCGACATCGCCGCGAGAGCAGCACCCGTCATGCCGACAGATGCCTCCGTATCTGTTCGTCCTCGCGCGAGACGTCGTCAGTCGAGCCCTGTTCGACCACCTGCCCGTTGTCGAGCAGGTAGAATCGGTCCGCGAGGTCCATCGCCAGCGGGAAGTTCTGTTCGACCAAGAGGAGCGACGTGTCGGACGACACCCGCCGAAGCGACTCGGCGACCGTCTCGACGATGAGCGGTGCGAGCCCCTCGCTCGGTTCGTCGACCAAAAGCAGGTCGTTGTCGCCGACGAGGCCGCGGGCGATGGCGACCATCTGCTGTTGGCCCCCACTGAGCGCGCCAGCCTTCTTGTCTCGGAACTGTTCGAGGTCGGGAAACACCTCGAAGGCGTGGGCGAGTTTGCCGCCGACGCGGTCGGTGTCTTTCACCGCGATGCGGAGGTTCTCTTCGACGCTCAGTTCGCTGAACATCCGTCGGTCCTCGGGAATCCACCCGAGGCCGCGCCGGGCGACATCGTGGGTTCCGAGGCCCGTCACGTCTTCGCCTCGAATCCGAACCGACCCGCGGCGCGGAGCGGTTAGCTGGAGAATCGTCCGCAGCGTCGTGGTCTTTCCGACCCCGTTTCGACCGATGAGCGCGACGGTTTCGCCCGCTTCGACCGTCAGCGAGACGCCTTCGAGGATGTGGCTCTGTCCGTAGTAGGTGTGGACGTCGTCGACTTCGAGGAGTGTCACGCCGCTTCACCTCGCTCGTAGCCGCCGAGATACGCCTCCTGAACCCGCTCGTTGTCGCGGATTTCCTCGGGTGGGCCGTCGGCGATGACGCCACCCTGATTCAAGACGACGATGCGGTCGGAGACGTTCATCACGATGTCCATGTTGTGTTCGACGAGCAGGACCGAGTGGTCCTGTGCCACGTCTTCGATGAGGTCGACGACGATGTCGATACTCGCCGACGAGACGCCGGCGTTCGGTTCGTCGAGGAGGAGCACGTCCGGGTCGCCGGCGAGCGCGATAGCGATTTCGAGTTGCCGTTTCTCGCCGTGGCTGAGGCTCTGTGCCGTCTCGGCTGCGACGCCCGACAGACCGACGCGGTCGAGGATGGCGTCAGCCTCCTCGTAGTACCGGTCGAACGACTGGACCGAGCGCCACAGTTTGTGCGAGTCGGTTCCGTGGGCCTGCGCGGCGATACGAACGTTTTCGCGCACCGTACTCGTCGGGAAGACGTTCGTAATCTGGTACGAGCGGTGGAGACCCATCGTCGCGGTTTCGTGCGGCGGGCGGCCGGTCAGGTCGACCCACTCGTCGTCGACGTTGAGTTCGACCGTTCCGCGAGTCGGTGCGAGCGTCCCGGTGAGCAGGTTGAAGAACGTGGTCTTCCCCGCGCCGTTCGGGCCGATGAGCGAGCAGAGTTCGCCGTCACCGAGGGAGAAGTCCACGTCGTCGACCGCGACGAGGCCGCCGAATTCGCGCGTGAGTCCGTGAGTTCGGAGAATCATAACCAAGAGTTACAGACGGCAGCTCATGTCGGGCGAGTCGGACGGAATCGTCACTTCGTCGGCGGCGATTCGGGCGACCGGAGCGCTCGGCATGATTGCTGCGCCCCACTGGTCGGTCCACTCGTCGGTCGTCGGCACCGGGTCCGCGATAGTCATCTCCGAACGAGCCTGGTTGTTGTACGTCTGGAACGTGTAGCCGTCGTTCCCCTTCGGGGTGTCCGCGACCGTCATTCCGCGGAGGGCGGCGGCGATGTCCGCACCCTCGGTCGACCCACTTTCTTCGACAGCCTGCACGAGAGCCGACGCGGCGGTGAACTGCCCTGCCGACAGCAGGTCGGGGACCTTCCCGTACGTCGAGGTGTGCATGTCGACGTAGGCGCTGTTGATGTCGTTGTCGTACTGATTCCAGTGGTACCGCGTGGTGAACGGACCGAACTGCTGTTGGGCGATTTTCTCCTTCGTCAGCGGCTTTCCGAGTGCCTTCTGGAGCGTCTGGCCGATGACGGTGTTCGTAATCTCGGTGGCGAACCCGCCGAACAGTCGCATGTCGTAGCCGCCGTTGATGAACGTCGTAATCAGCGCAGGGAGCGTCTGTGCGGTGAAACCACCGACCACGCCCTCCGCACCGGCTTCGGCGGCGTTGTCGAGGAGTCCCTCGAACTCGGAGTAGCCCTGCGGGACGAACTTCTCGCCGACGATTTCGATGCCCTCCGCTTCGAGCACCGACCGGTAGTTCGAGACCACGGCGTGGCCGAACGAGTAGTCCGCACCCAAGAGGTACACCGCGTTCACGTCGGTCTCGCTGGCGACGTACTTGCCGCCGCTTCGGGCGTCCATCGCGGTGTTCTCGTTCACCCGAAAGACCGAATCGGTGCACGTCTCGCTCGACGCGGTGATGCTCGCCGAGGCCGCAGGGCCGACCATCATCGGTGTCCCGCTCGGCTTCGCGACGTTCTTGACGACTCGGTCGGCCGCCGCAGACGACGTCGCGCCGAACAGGAGGTCTACGGATTCGTTCTGTACGAGGTCGGTCGCCACGCTCTGTGCCTTGTCGGCGCTCAGCTCCGTGTCCCGAATCACGAGTTCGTAGTCGACATCGCCGACTGTCACCGTCTGCGTGCCCGACTCCGCCGTCGCAATCGGATCCGTGCCCGCTTTGTACGCAAATCCAGAGAACATCCCCCAGAGGCTCTGTTGTCCGTAGTACGTCAGTGGACCAGAGAGCGGTTGTATCACGCCGATTTTCACGGAGCCAGCCGACCCGCCACCGCCGTTACCACTGTCCGATTGAGCCGTGTCGGTGTTGCCGTCGGTCTCGGCCGACGTCTCGGTCGCCGTGTCTCCGTCACCGGAACCCCCAGTACAGCCCGCAATTCCTGCGAGCCCCGCGACAGGAACCGTTCGAAGGAGCTTCCTACGCGATATGTTACCAACCATGTGTGGATAATCTTCACACACGTCAATACAACGATGGGTTGATATACAAACCCTGCAAGGGCAACCCGCTCAAGCGCGCTGCTGGAAGTCGTAGACGGTGTCGTAGAGGGTCTGGCGATGCGGTCCGTGCATCGCGAAGTGTGTTCCACCACCGATTTCGTGGTACTGTTTTTCGGTGGCACCGAGGTCATCGTAGAGCGCGAGGGCGTCAGGGCGCTGGGCGACGGGGTCGTCGCTTCCGCGGACGACGAGCGTCGGGGTGTCGATTGCGTCGGCGTCGTACACCGGGTTCCCCTCGCACCCATCTCGAACGTCGGCGAGCGCACCCGTCTGGGCGACGTAGGCGTCTTCGCCCTCGACGCCCTGGTTCGAGTTCACCTGCGTCTGCCAGATTGCTTCGAAAAGCGGCGTCGGTTCGTCCATCCCCTGTCGAGCCATGACGGTCTGTTTTTCTTCTTTGTAGTAGGCGTCGAGGTCGGGGTCGAGTCCGAGTCCGGCGAGTCCCTCTTCGAAGTCGTACGGCGGGAGATAGACGGGCGCGCACATGACGAGCGATTCGAGGTTCGGCGAGTGCTCGGACACGAACGTTCCGCCGGTCATCGTCCCCCACGAGATGCCGACGAGGTGGACAGCGTCGAATCGCTCGCGTACGAACTCGAACCCCGCTTCGATGTCCATCACCGCGTCGCTGGCGCGTACTGGCGGGTCGTGTGCTTCCGGCGGGGCCTGCATCTCCGGCGGTCGCTCACTCTCGCCGTAGCCGCGAACGTCGAGCGCGAAAACGGCCTGCCCGTGTTCGGCCGCGCGGCTCAGCCACGAGTACGAGTCGTCGTCGGGGACGGGCGGCGCGAGAAGCGCCTCCGACGAGGTCATGCCGCCGTGGAGGAACAAGACGGCCTCCTCGGCCTCGTCCGGCGTTCGTTCCCAGATGCGGAGGCGAGTCCCGTCGCTGGCGTGTACGTCGTGTGCTACCAAACTCATATGTAACACAACCATCCTTTCGCTCAAGAAGAGGCAGGTTTACGTGTAAACCCGCAGCCGAAGCGTGTACCTATCTCTCGCCGACCATCTGGCCTCCTGTCCTTCGCTGACCATCCGGCCTCCAATCTCTCGCCAACCACCTGGCCTCTTATCCCTCACCGACCATCCGGTCTTCAGTGTCCCACTCTCGCTGCCGCAGTTCGTACTTCTGTACCTTCCCGGTCGCCGTCGTCGGTAAGTTCTCGACGAACTCTACCTCCTTGACTACCTTGTAGCCCGCCAACGACTCTCGCATGAACGACTCTAGTTCGTCTTTCGTGACGCCGGGGTTCTGTGAATCACCGCTCGTCGGCAGGACGTACGCCTTCGGCGACTCACCCCACTTGTCACTGGGAGTGGGAACGATTGCGACCTCCGAGACAGCGGGGTGGTCGTGCAGGACGTCTTCGAGTTCGAGGCTAGAGATGTTCTCCCCGCCGGAGATGATGATGTCCTTCTTGCGGTCCTGAATCGTCAAAAAGCCCTTCTCGTCGACGGTCGCCAAGTCGCCAGTGTGGAACCAGCCCTCGATTCGGTCGTTGAATGCCTTTTCGGTCTCTTCGGGCTTGTTCCAGTATGCTTCGAGAATCTGGTTGCCGCGGACGACGACTTCGCCGACGGTCTGGCCGTCGTGAGGGACTTCCTCGCCGTCTTCGTCGACGACCGTGATTTCGGTCCCCATGAACCCGATTCCAGTCTTCTTCTTGACCGCGAAGCGCGAGTCGCTGTCTTCGTCGTAGAACCGCCGGAAGTCCGACGAGACGATGAGCGGTCCCGTCTCCGTGAGGCCGTACATCTGCTTGAAGTGCCACCCGAAGTCGTCTTCGAGGGTTCGCATGGTCGCCTCCGGCGGGGCCGCGCCACCCGAGGCGATTCGAAGCGGGTTGTCACCGAGCGTCTGCGGCTCGTGGTCCCGATAGTGGTCGATGAGCATGTTCATCACCGTCGGGGCGGCGCACATGTACGAGACGTCTTCCTCGACGATTGTCTCGAAGATGTCCGCCGTGTCGATGCCGCGAGTGCAGACGTGAGTCGCACCCATGCCGGTGATAGAGAAGATGTGACCCCATCCGTTCGCGTGGAACATCGGGAGCGTCCACAGATACACGTCCTCGTCCGAAATCTCCTGGTGAGCCGCCGAGAGGTACGTGTGAATCACCTCGGCGCGGTGAGTCATCACGACGCCTTTCGGATTCCCGGTCGTCCCCGACGTGTAGTTGATGGCAGCAACGTCGTCTTCTTCCATCTCGGGGCGGTCGTACGCGTCGGGGTCGGTCTCGGCGATGGCCGCGTCGAAGTCCTCCCAGTTTTCCGCGTCGACCGTCGGCTCGTCTTCGAGGGCGTCGCGGTCGTTGGTGATGAACACCTCGGTCGGTATCTCGTCGCGAATCGCCTCGATTTTCTCGGCGTACTCGTAGTCGACGATGATGGCTTTCGCCCCGCAGTCGTTGACGACGTAGTCCAGTTCGCTCGGCGTGAGCCGGTAGTTCAGCGGGGTGTGTATCGCGCCGATTTGAAGCGACGCGTACGCCGTTTCGAGGTGGTAGTGCGTGTTCGGGTCGATGACGGCGACGCGGTCGCCCTGCTCGACGCCGTGGGCCTGCAACGCCGCCGAGAGTCGGTCTACCCGGGCTCCGAGTTCGTCGTACGTCAGCCGGTCACCCGTGGTCGTGACGACGGCGTCCATCTCACCGTAGTACGTCCTCGCTCTGTCGAGGAACTCCGTCGCAAGCAGCTCACTGTGCATGGGTATAGCATGGCAAGAATAGTGGGAAAGTTGGCAGGTTCACATGTGAACGAGAATGCGGGACGGCAACCCGACGCTCGCTACACCCCGCTTCCCTGCATCAACTTCTGAATCTCCGGTTCCTCAGCGAGCGCCTCTGGGTCGCCGCTGGCGACGATTTCCCCTCGCTCGACGACGTAGATTCGGTCGACGATATCGGGCACGTGCGTCACGTTCGATTCGGCGACGAGCACCGCGATTCCGCGGTCGTTGATGGCGCGGATGTGGCGCTTGAGGTTCGAGACGACGACGGGAGCAAGCCCCTCCAGCGGTTCGTCGAGGAGGAGCAAGTCGGGTTGCAGCGACAGTGCGCGCCCGACGGCGGTCATCTTCGCCTGTCCGCCGCTGAGGTTCTCGACGTTCGCCTCGCAGCGCTCTTCGAGTTCCGGGAACACGTCGTAGATGTCGTCCACGACGGCGTCTTCGTCGTCGATGCCCCGTTCGTCACCGAGCGACCAGATGGGGAGTCTGAGGTTCTCCTCGACGGTCATCCCGGTGAACAGTTTGCGGTCTTCTGGCTGGTAGCCGAGGCCGCGACTAGGGATGCGGTCGGCCGGTAACTCGGTCAGTTCCTCGTCGCGGAAGCGAATCGACCCCGCTGTCACGTCGGCGAGGCCCATGATGCTCCGGAACGTCGTCGTCTTGCCAGCGCCGTTGCGGCCGACCAGCCCGACGGCCTCGCCCTCGCCGACCGACAGCGACACGTCGTGCGTCACGTCGAATCCGGCGACAGCGGCGTCTACGGCGGTCAGTTCGAGGAGGCTCACTGTTCTACCCCCAAGAGGAGTCGGCGAAGTTCGTCATCAGTTTCGAGGATATCGGGTGGCCCCTCTCCGTGGACACCGCCCTGATGGAGCGCGACGACGCGGTCGGCGTACTCCGAGACGATGTCCATGTCGTGTTCGATGGTGACGGTCGTGACACCCTCTTCGCGACTCACTTCCGCGATGGTGTCGATGACGTAGGCCTTCTCCCGCGTCGAGACACCCGCGGTCGGTTCGTCGAGAAGGAGGTAGTCCGGGTCGAGCCCGAACGACATCGCCACGTCGAGCAGTTTGCGCGTCCCGTGCGCCAGTTCCTCGGCGACCGTGTCGGCGTGTTCGGCGAGGCCGAACTTGTCGATGAGTCCGGCGACTGTCTGTTCGACTTCCTGGTGGCCGTCTCGCAGCGTGAACATGCTTCGCGTGAGTCGGTGTTGCGAGAGGACGGCGGTGCGGACGTTTTCGCGAACCGTCATCTCCTCGAAGAGCTTCACAACCTGGAAACTTCGGACGAGTCCGGCGTGGACGCGCTCGTCGGGAGACAGCCCCGTCACGTCCTCGTCGTCGAGGAGCACGCGACCGCTGTCGGGAGTGAGGTGTCCCGTCAGGAGGTTCACGAGCGTCGTCTTTCCGGCCCCGTTCGGGCCGACGATAAAGACCATCTCACCCGTCTCCTTGCCGAATTCGACGCTCACGTCGTCGGTGGCGCGAACGTTTCCGAAGGACTTCCGAAGGGAGTCTGCACGGAGCATCTCACCGCACCCCCAGGATGGACTGAACGTCTCGAAGCCAGTTTCGGGTGGCCTCCACGATTCCCGTGACCGCCGCCGAAATCCACTCGCCGACGACAGCCGGGTTCTCGCGGAAGTCGCGGGTCGCCGCGGCGAGAAGCCCGCCCGCACGGAGCGACCCGACGAGGCCACGCGGTAGCCCGAAGACGATGATGAGAAGCGCCACTCCGGTCAGCGCGTCGAAGTAGGCAGTCACGTCGCGGCCGACGTCCTGCAGGAACACCAGCAAGACGCCGCCCACGAGCGGTCCGAGGAGCGTCTGGAAGCCACCGAGGATGGCCATGAACAGGATGTCACCGGAGCGGAGGAAGTACAACACCGGACCGGGGCGGACGTGCTGTTGGACCATCGCGTAGAGCGCACCAGCGACGCCGCCGTAGACGCCCGAGATGACGAACGCAATCCAGACGTACCGTTGGACGGGGATGCCGATGAACTGCGCGCGGGTTCGGTCCTGCCCGATGGCGTCGAGGGCGTTGCCGAACGGCGAGTTCACCAGCCGCCACATGACCACGAGCGACACCACGAGGATGATGACGGTCAGGTAATAGAGGATGACCGCATACGCCTCTGAATCGAGCGCGAGACCGAAGATGAGCGGTTGACGCGCTGCGCCGGGTCGAACCGGAAGCCCGTCGCTCGACCCGAAGAAGGACTGGCCCTGAACGAGCGCGTACAGGAGTTGCCCGAACGCGAGCGTCAGAAGCGAGAAGTACAGCCCCGTGTGTCGAAGCGAGAGGTATCCGACGATTGCGGCGACGAGCGTCGCGACGACCATCGCGGCGATGAGCAACAGGCTGAACGACGCCACGTCGAACTTGGCCGCGAGCACCGCTGCGGTGTACGCGCCGGTTCCGAAGAAGGCCGCGTGGCCGAACGAGACGAGACGCGTGTGTCGAAGCAAGAGGTTCAGTCCGACCGCGGCGAGGCCGAACAGTAACCCCTGATGGACGACAGTCAGTTGCAGGCTCGGCGTTACCGTCGCGATGTCGGGAATCGCGAACACTACGAGGAGGCCGACGAGTGCGAGCATCGACTGCCGCTTGGTGAGTTCGAGTCCCTTGGTCACGCGGACGCGTGTCTCGCCGTCGCGCGAGACGAGTCCGGGGAGCGAACGATTGCTCATCCCATCTCACCCCACGTGCCGAAGAGACCCTCCGGGCGAACCAGAAGGACGATAGCCATAATTGCGAACGGTGCGGCGAGTTCCGCCGGTGGGTACTGCCAGATGGCCCATCGACTCAACACGCCGACGAGGAGTGCGGCGACGAACGCGCCGCGGAGACTTCCGAGCCCGCCGATGACGATGACGACGAACGACAACACGAGCGGGTTCGCCCCCATGTCGAGACTGGCGAAGCGCGGCGGCAGCGCGAGCGCCCCCGCGAACCCGGCGAAGAACGCGCCGAGTGCGAATACGAGCGTGAACGTGCGACCCGTGTTGACGCCGATTGCAGTGGCCATCTCGCGGTTGATGGCCGTCGCACGGATGATGCGGCCGGTCTTGGTCCGATTGAAGAACCAGAACAGCCCCGCGACGGTCACCAGCCCGATGACGATGATGACCACGTTGTAGGTCGGGTAGGTGAGGCCGACACGCGACAGCACCGGAATCGAGTTGATTCCTCCGTAGGCGTCCTGGAGACGGAGCGGCGAGGGCCCCCAGATGAGCTTGTTCACGTCCTTGATGATGAGCAAGAGCGCGAACGTGAGGACGATTTGGTACACCTCGTCGCGGCCGTAAATCGGCTTGAAGAACGTCGTCTCCAGAAAGACCCCGACCGGAACGAGGATCGCCGCGGTGAGGGCGGCACCGAGGAGGACGACGCCGAGGAATACGAGTTGTGTCGAGAGCGTCGTCGGCGGGGCGACCAGACCGGTGAGGTACCCGATGATGGTAAAGCCGACGTACGCACCGAGAGCGAACAACTCCCCGTGGGCGAGATTCAACACGTCGAGGATACCCAAGACGATGGTCAGCCCCGACGCGATGAGAAACAGGACGAACCCGTACTGAATCCCGTGGAGCGTGTGTGTGACGAAAGTTTCGAGTCCAGTCATGCGTGTCCTGCATCACCAACTCGAAATCCATTCCGACGCGGTGGTTCCCGGCGGCGGTGCGAGTTCCGGCGGACTGTGCATCGAGATGTTCTCCAAGGCGGGTGCGCCGAGGTCGTCGTCCCAGACCATATCGCCGTAGTAGGCGTTCGACAGGCCCTGATGGCCCTGTCCCATCACGTGATAGCCCGCAGGGGTGTAGAAGCCGTGGCCTTCGAGCGCCGTCGCAATCTGTTCCTGTGACGGCCAGCCGCCGACGAGGTTGACCGTCTTCTCTACGGCAGTCGCCCACGCAGCAACCGCACCGTACCCACTCATGAAGTGGGCGCTGGGGACGATATCCCATTGGTCGCGGGCGTCCTGCAGGACTTGTTTGCCGGGCTCCCACCGCGACGGCGTGGGTTCACCCCAGTAGAAGTTCCGCGACCCGGAGACGGCGTTTGCCTGCTCGACGACGTCCTTACTGAGGTCGTTGACGGCGCTGTAGAGCACCGACCCGACGAGCTGGGTGTTTTCGAACATGTTGTTCGCCGCCGCCTGATTCAGGAGCGTCGTGACGTCGCCGCCCCAGTTCGACGAGAAGGTCACGTCGGGTTGTTTGTCGTTGACCTCGGTGATGTGGGTAGACATGTCCTCGGCCAAGAGGTCTGGATAGCCCTCGTAGACGACCTCAGCCCCAGTGAGCTTCTGGATAGCCGACTTGAACACGCTGAACTCGTCTTTCCCGAACGCGTAGTTCGGGTTGATACCCGCGACGGTGTCGATGTTGTCCGCGCCCAGTCGGTCTACTGCGGCGCGGGCAGCGGCGACACACTCCATGACGTCGTGGTTCTGGAATCGGAACGAGTAGGTCGGGTCGGGAACCGTCTCCTCGTACAGCGTCGTCACCGTCCCGTCGGTTCCGACGTTGACGACACCCTGATTCTCGACTTCGGGAGCGAGTGCCGCGTGTCCCCCACTCGACGTGGGGCCGAACGTCACGTCCTTTCCCTCGTCGACGAACTGTTTGTAGTTCTCGACGTGTGCGTCGGCCTCGTGGACGACGTCGAGTTGTATCTCTCGGCCGGCGACGCCGCCCGCGTCGTTGATTCGTTGCACCGCCAGTTCAGCGCCGTACTGTGTCTGGAGGCCGAGAACGGCTGCCGCGCCCTCCGTGAACGTCTGGAGGCCCGCCTGAACCGGCTCGTCGGGGACATCCACGGCGCCTTCGGACTGCGACGACTCGTCGTCACCCAGCAGCGCAGTACAGCCCGCGAGAGAGGCCGCAAGTGCGGTCCCACCGATTGCTTTGAGCATCGTACGTCTGTCGAGTGAAGTGTGTGGTGTTGACATTGGTGTGCACTGTCAGAGTCGCGGTGTCGGTTTCGAAACCACGCGACCTTAGGTAACAATTGACACTGAACAACCGGAAAGTGGTCTGGGTTTATCGATAAACCTTAGACAAAATCGGGAGACAGCACCGCACTATGACGGAAAATTCGATGGAAGAGTTTATTTGTAGTGATTAATGATACCATCTAACATGGAATCATTAATGGTCGATATGGTGCAATACGATTGCCCGTACATCGACACCACAGTGGACCACGATGTCTCGTTCACTGGTCTGCACTGGGATTTCAATACTGCACGACAGCAACTCGAATCGCGTGTGTTGGTGAAAGCCGAGTGCGTCGAAGAACTCGACAGTGGGCTCAACGCACTTCGGGACCACCACAACATGACCGACTACCGGCTCCTTTCGCGACGTGGCGACCGGGCGATTATCAAAAACGCGGTCGGACAGACGAGTGCGATGCGGGCGATTCGAAACAACAACGGCTATCTCACAGGTGCGTTCGAAGCGAGTGACGGGAGCGAGCGGTGGCACATCGGGTTCGACCGAAGCGACATGGTGAGCGACGCGCTCTCGGAACTCGACCGCGAGAACGACTTCACGGTGGAGTCGCAAGCGACCATCACCTTCGAGGACTACTTCGACCTCGTCGAGCACGTCGGCCCCGCGAAGACGCTCCTCGACGCGTGTCGCTCGCTTTCGTCTGTCGAGCGCGAGACGCTCGAAACGGCGCACAAAAACGGCTACTTTTCCACCCCGCGCGACGCGACGCTTGGAACGCTCGCCGACGAATTCGGAATTTCGAAGACCGCTGTCTCGAAGAACCTCCGTCGTGGACAGGGGAAACTCATGGGCCAAGTACTCGACGCGATGACCGACATCGACGAGCGCGCGTGACTGACGTTCACGTATCAACCCGGTGATTGAATGACTCCGTAAGCCAGTATTCTAGTGGGACGTGGCGACCCGGTGATACCGTCGCATTTGCCTGCCAGTGGGTTCCTCGTTCCGATATCCGTGCCGAATCCGGGCCCCCAGTCCCGGATTCCTCTCCTGTCCTTCGAGCCGACTGTCGCGGCAGTCGTCACCCGACGTCGATATATCAACCTGTGCGTAGAAGCCGTTGACTACGCATTTTCTCTCTATGCCAGTCGCGTCCGTCGGCGACACCGCCGACTCGACACTCGACGTAACGACAGACAGAATCGACGCGTTTGCCGAGGTAAGCGGCGACACGAACCCACTTCACCTCGACGACGACTACGCAGAGTCGTCCATGTTCGGCGGGCGTATCGCACACGGAATGCTCGCCGCCGGTGTCGTCAGTGCTGCGCTCGCCAACCTCCCCGGTGAGGTGGTCTACCTCTCACAGAACCTCGACTTTCGAGAGCCGATTCGCCCCGGTGAGACGGTTACTGCCACCGCGACAGTGGTCGAGGACCTCGGTGACGACAAAGTTCGCGTCGAGACGACAGCCAAGACGGACGAGACGGTAGTCGCCGGCGAAGCAGTCGTTCTCTCGCTACCGCGTGCCGTCTGAGTGGACCATCGACTCGAAGCAGTCAGTTGCTCGCGTCGTATCCGGCGTCTTCGACAGCCGCGACGAGCGACTCCACGTCGGCGTCGCCTTCCACAGTCGCAGCGTCCGTCTCGCGGTCGGCGGTCGCCGACGCGACGCCGGAGACAGATTCGAGCGCGTCGACGACGCGCCCCTCGCAGTGCTCGCAGGTCATACCCGTAACGGTGAGAGTCGTGCTCATCGTTCGAAGAGACGGGCTTCTTCCCTTAGTCGATTTTCCTTTCGACAGTTCGGCACATGAGGCGTTCCACTTTGGAATCTAAAGCAAAATCTGGAGAACACCTTATCATCTCACGGTCCTAACGACCACTCATGCGTAGCCTCGACGAGACCGACCTTCGAATCCTCGAACTCCTCGCCGACGATGCTCGGCGGCCGTTCAGCGACATCTCCGACGAAGTCGGACTCTCGGCTCCGGCCGTCTCCGACCGAATCGACCGGCTCCGCGAGGAAGGTGTCATCCGGCGTTTTACGGTCGATGTAGACCGTTCGACGCTCTCGGGCGGGACGCCCGTGCTCGTCCGTCTGTCGGTTCGGCCGGAGTTCGTCAGTGACGTCCGCGACGCGCTTCGAGAGGCAGACCCAGTCGAGCACCTCTTCGTGACCGTAGACGGCGACGTGACGTTCCACGCGCGGCTCGACGGCGGGTCGATTCGCGTCGAACTCGACGACTTGGTCGACCTCTCGACGGTGCGCGAGTACGATGTCAGCCTCGTCGAATCGGCCGAGTGGACGCCCACAGTCAACGGAACGGGATTCGCATTGGAGTGTGCGGAGTGCGGCAACACCGTCACGAGCGAGGGCGAACGCGCTCGCATCGGCGGCACGCTCTATCACTTCTGTTGTTCGTCCTGTCTTGGCCGCTTCCAGACACGGTACGACCGAATGGAGGCGGGTGCACGGTCGGATAACTGAATTTCTCGGTCCGCTTTCGAATCGAAGCTTCCCACCTGGTTTGACCTTCACTTCTGAAGGCACAATCGAGGTAAGAGAGGGGCACGTACTGTATAGTATCATGAGTAGCCGCAGGGCACATCTGGACATCCGCGGCATGAGTTGCGCGAACTGCTCGCGCACAGTCGCGGAGTCTCTCGAATCACTCGACGGCGTCACCGACGCGACCGTCAACTTCGCCACCGACGAGGGGACAGTCGAGTACGACCCCGAGCGAGTGTCACTCGCCGAGGTGTATGACCGCATCGCGGAGTCCGGCTACGAAGCCGTCTCCGAGACGCGAGCCATCGGCATCAGTGGCATGAGCTGTGCGAATTGCGCCGACGCCAACCGGACGACACTGGAGTCGATACCGGGCGTCGTCGATGCCGAGGTCAACTACGCCACCGACGAGGCGCGCGTGACGTACAACCCCGTCGACGCGACGCTCGACGACCTGTATCAGGCAATCGAAGACGCGGGCTACACGCCGATTCGAGAGGACGAGAATGGCGACGGCGGCGAGAGTTCCGACGGTGAAAGCGCCCGCGACGTGGCCCGAACCGAGGAGATTCGGCGTCAGAAGCGACTGACGCTCTTCGGGGCAGCGCTTTCGGCACCGCTTCTCGCCATGCTCGCCGTCGAGTTGTTCACCGCTGCGGGCCTCCCAGAGACGATTCCGGGAACCGGCTTCCCAATCGGGTGGGTCGCGTTCGTGCTCGCGACACCCGTGCAGGTCGTCCTCGGCCGCGATTTCTACGTCAACTCCTACAACGCGGTCGTGAAGAACCGCACCGCCAACATGGACGTGCTCATCGCGATGGGGTCGTCGACAGCGTATCTCTACTCCGTGGCCGTCCTCTCAGACCTGCTCGCCGGGAGTCTCTACTTCGACACCGCCGCGCTCATCTTGGTGTTCATCACGCTCGGAAACTACCTCGAAGCGCGCTCGAAGGGGCAGGCCTCCGAAGCACTTCAGTCACTCCTCGAACTCGAAGCCGACACCGCGACCCTCGTCGACGACGACGGGACCGAACGCGAAGTCGAACTCGACGCCGTGGAAGTCGGCGACCGGATGAAAGTCCGCCCGGGCGAGAAGATTCCGACCGACGGCGTCGTCGTGGACGGCGACTCTGCCGTAGACGAGTCGATGGTCACGGGTGAATCGGTGCCCGTCTCGAAAGAGCCCGGTGACGAGGTGGTTGGCTCGACAGTGAACCAAAACGGTGTCCTCGTCGTCGAAGCGACGAAAGTTGGCTCCGAGACGGCTATCCAGCAAATCGTCTCGCTGGTGAAGGAAGCACAGGGCCGTCAGCCGGAGATTCAGAACCTTGCCGACCGTATCTCGGCGTACTTCGTCCCCGCGGTCATCGCCAACGCCCTCCTGTGGGGCTCGGTCTGGTATCTCTTCCCCGAGACGCTCGCGGGAATCATTCAGTCGCTGCCCGTCTGGGGGCTGGTCGCTGGCGGCCCAGTCGTCGCGGGCGGTGCCGTCTCGACGTTCGAGTTCGCCGTCGTCGTCTTCGCTTCGGCAGTCCTCATCGCCTGTCCGTGCGCGCTCGGTCTCGCGACGCCCGCGGCGACGATGGTCGGCACGGCTATCGGCGCGAAGAACGGTATCGTGTTCAAAGGTGGCGACATCCTCGAACGCGTCAAAGACGTGGAGACGGTCGTCTTCGACAAGACCGGCACGCTCACGAAAGGCGAGATGACGCTCACCGACGTTGTCGCCTTCGGCCCCGCCGCCGACGGGTCCGGCGTCGTCACGACTGGCGAAGACGAAACGCTCGACGAAACCGCAGTCCTCCGATACGCCGCCTCGGCTGAGCGCAACAGCGAACACCCCCTCGCCCGCGCCATCGTCGAGGGTGCCGAAGAGCGCGGCATCGAACTCGCCGACCCCGAGGATTTCGAGAACGTCCCCGGACACGGGGTTCGCGCCACGGTCGAGGGGCGGACCGTCCTCGTCGGCAATCGAAAATTACTCTCGGACGAGGGTATCGATCCCACACCAGCCGAAGACGCCCTCGCAGACCTCGAAGACGATGGGAAGACCGCCATGCTCGTCGCCGTCGATGGCTCGCTCGCCGGTGTCGTCGCCGACGCCGACGAGGTCAAGGAATCCGCCGCCGACGCCGTCGCCGCCCTCCGCGAGCGCGGTGCCACGGTTCACATGATTACCGGTGACAACGAGCGAACCGCTCGCGCAGTCGCTCGCGAGGTCGGCATCGACCCTGAACACGTCAGTGCAAGCGTCCTCCCCGAGGACAAAGCCGACGCCGTCGAATCACTCCAGTCCGACGGGACGCGGGTGATGATGGTCGGCGACGGCGTCAACGACGCGCCCGCGCTCGCCGCCGCGTTCGTCGGTACGGCGCTGGGGTCCGGCACCGACGTCGCAATCGAGGCGGCCGACGTGACGCTCATGCGCGACGACCCGCGTGACGTGGTGAAGGCCATCCGCATCTCCGAGGGGACGCTCGCGAAAATCAAGCAGAATCTGTTTTGGGCGCTCGGCTACAACACGGCGATGATTCCGTTGGCGTCGCTGGGGCTGCTCCAGCCCGTCTTCGCCGCCGCCGCGATGGCGTTCTCGTCAGTGTCGGTGCTCACGAACAGTCTCCTGTTCCGCACCTACACGCCGGACCACGACTACCACCTACTGGACTTCCTCCGGCGGTAACGCCGGACGCGTTTTCTGGCGTTCCACCCTGCTGAACCCCTCCGTTTCACCTCGAACAACACCTCCACGCGCGAGTGTTTTTTCGCGTCGGGGACGCGACCACTACACCTGCACCGCAGGCGCAACCTCCACAGCGTATTTCGCCGTCTCGTTTTTCTCTTTAGAAGGAGAATACTCAGGTATCATGACACGCTTGGCCGATCAGTGGAATCAACATGGACTGTGGATTGCCGTCGGTGTGTTCGTCGCGCTCGTCGGCCTCGGAACACTCGTGGGGATGCCATGGCGCTACGCTGGCGGTGGCGCGGCCACAGCGGCGATGCAGATACTCGCGGCGCTCGTGACTGTCGGTATCGGCGCGGCAATCGCGTGGCTGGGCGTGACGAGCGTTTCTGAAAAACGGTGACAGCGGGCGGTGTGAGTTAGTACCGCGACGGGAGGAACGCCATACCGATGAGGAGGATGACCATCGAGAACGACGCGATGGCGACGCCCCACAGACCGTTTTCGGTCTCGTGGAACTTGTCGATCTCTTTGGTCTGGCGGTCGTAGCTCTCGTAGTTCTGCGTGAGCACGAGCGTGCTTTTGTCGGGGAAGAGCGCGAGGAACTTCTCGCCGCCGATGGTGACGTTCGCCTCGTCGCCGACCGAGATGGTGTTTTCTTCGGAGTCGAACCATTCGAGCGTGACGCCCGAAGACTCGACCGTGGCAACAGTCATCTGCGTCTCGTCGTAGGTGAGCGAGTCACCTTCGGCGACGGTGCGCGTCTCGTTGGCCGGGAAGTACTCCGCGGCGGGCACGAGTTCCGAGCCGTTGATGACGACGTACTTCTGGCCGTCACGGGTGATGGTCTCGTTGTCCGCGTTCGGGTCGTTCATCAGGATGGCCGTGTTGTTGCGAAGCTCGACGAGCGTCGCTTCGGACGGGTCGGAGGCGTTGGGAACCTCGACACGCCAGTCCGTACCATCGAGTGTGACGGTGCTTCCGTTGTCCCACGTCTCGGTGAAGCGGGCAGAGTCGTTCACGTACGTGATCTCGCCGGACCGGACGAGCGTCGTGCCGCCTCCGTGTCCGCCAGACTCCTCTTCTTCGGTGATAGCCGACACGGTGTACGTCTGCTCACTGCCTGCTACAGTGAACTCGTCGCCCTGTGCCAGCGAGTACTCTGGGTTCTCGAACCCGATCGTCGGTGTCGATGCAGTCGCGATGAGCGAGTATGCACCCGCACCGATGACCAGGAAGAACACGACGGAGATAGCCGCGGCGCGTCGTTGCATGGTTTCGGCATGGGCCACACGGCGTATAACGATTACTTTTCCGCGGAGGGAATCCAGAAACCCGACGGCCGAAATTCATTTTATCCACCCGAATACTGAGGGTCCGAATACCGAGACAGGGAAGGGTTTTGGCGACCCTCCTCAAACACCGATACCATGACTGCCGGTCTGTGTGTCCACTGGCGATACGATGGAGGAGCACAGTGACACCCGACAGAGACCGCGTGACCGAGCACATCGAACTCGTCTCCGACCGCTTCGACTTCCTTCGGGTGCTCGACGCTTCGTCCCTCGACAAGCGTGAACTGACAGAGACGCTCCCGTACTCGCGGTCGACCGTCGATAGAGCGATTCGCGACCTCGTCGCCGCGGGACTCGTCACGGAGTCAAACGCCGAGTTCTCAACGTCTCTCACGGGACAGTACCTGACGGAACGCTTCGAGTCGTACCGCAACGACGTCGGTGACGTGCTCGAACTCGACACAGTGCTGTCCGACCTCCCCGCCGAGTATCCGCTCCCGGCGACGCCGCTTCTCGGCGCTGACATCGAACTCTCAGCCAGCGCCACACCCCACCGCCCGGTCGAACTCCTCGCCGAAGAGATTTCGGCGACCGCGTACGGAACCATGGTGTTTCCGCAACTTCCGAACCGAATCTTCGTCGAACGGCTGACGGAGTGTATCAACGGCGGTGCTGCGTGTCGACTGGTCGTTCCCGAAGCAGTCGTGACCGCGCTCTGGCGGGTCTTCCCGGAGCTCCTCGAAGCAATTCAGACGACGCCGGACGTCGACCTCCGCGTCGGCGACGTCCCGCCATACGCGTTCGGCCATACCGTCGCCGACGGGGACCCGCGGGCGACGGTCGTCATCTACGACGACAGCGGTCAGATTCGTGGCGTCCTCCGTAACACCTCGACTGCGGCAGTGACGTGGGCTCGCCAACACACGCAATCGGTGTGGGAAGATGCGACTCCGTTCGACCTCGAAGGGCGACTCGGGAACGAACGTTCCAACGGGAACGGCACCCGCGAACGCGACGCTATCGACAGTGGCGGCAGCGACACTCACCACGATGCTGATACCGACTTCTCGGACGACGTCGGCGACGCTGCTAACGGCACCAACACCGACACCGAGACCCATACCGGCACTGACACTGACACTGACACCCCCACCGACACCACCGAAGTTTCGAATGCGGTGTCAGTTCACGGCGAGTCGCTTCCCACGACGCTCGAATCCCAAGGCCTCGTTCGGTTGTCTGCCGACTATTTCGACCGTGTCGGAATCTCGCCGCCGCTGGCCTGCTGGCGCGCAGGGTTCGACCTCGGAGAGGTCCGCGTCGGCTACGCGCTCGACCGAGAACGCCCAACGTCGAGCGGGCGTGAGAACGTCACCGAGGAGCTATTCGGTGCGCTCCGCGATGGGCGGGACCGCGTCGTTGTCGGCCCACCCGGGTCCGGGAAGAGCACCGTCTGTATGTCCGTCGCCTGTCGTTGGTACGAACGCGAGCTCGGCCCTGTCCTCTACCGAAAGAGTGGCGAGCGAGACCCGCTGGCCGCGACGGCGCACCTCGGGTCGTACCTCGCGGATGCACCCGGTCACGCACTCGTCGTCGTCGAAGACGCGACGCGAAGCGAGGCCAACGCCGTGTTCGAACTCGTCCGGGAGTTCGCAGACGACAGCACCGTGACGTTCCTCCTCGACAGCCGCGAAAACGAGTGGCGCGACGGCCAACTCCAGGGGTCAGCCCGCCTCGAATCCCACCGCGTCCACGCCATCGAGGAGGTCACTGTGCCTCCAATTGATGAGCGCGAGCGCGAGCGAATCGTCGGCCACTTCGAAGCGACGGTCGACCAAGCGGTCGATATCGACCCCGAGGAACTGCGCCCCGGTGACGACGACGAACTCGCACCCGGCGAGATGTACCTCTTTTTCCACCGCCTCGCACGCTACGTCGAACCCGCGATGCGCGACACCGGTGGGCCGACGAGTCTCGCCGACGACATCGACAACGTCTACGACGACCTTCGAGCGGTAGACGAGGAAGTCGGTGTCGACGTTGGCGTCCTCGTCAACCTTCTGAACGCGTCGGGTATCGGCGTCGACACGCCGCTTGCGTACGCCCTCGCGTCGACCAGCGCTGAAGAACAACAGGTCGAAACGGCGCTCGATGCGCTCGAACGGTCCGTCCTCTACTCGGCGTTCGGCGACACTGAGTCCGAGCGAGTCAGAACGGTCCACGAGACGTGGTCGACACAGTTTCTCCAACGTCTCCTCGAAGTCGAATCAGAGCGACGTGCTCGCCGTCGGTTCGAGCGGTGTCTCGACGCCCTCTTCTCACTTGCCGACGACGCCGAGGCCCGCAGAGCCGTCCAATCAGTCTTCGGCGGGACCGCAGACATCGTTCGGACGATTGCCGACAACACTGAGTCGTGGGGCAACCGCCTCGTTCGAAACGTCTTCGAACTCGGCGTCAACAACCCACGCCTCTCCCCGCTCTACGCCGAGACTGACTACTCGCGCGTCCACGTTCCCGACGCGTGTAACGACGACCTTCGTATCGACGTTCGCCGGTGGCGCGCTCGGATGTTCGTCAACGGTGGTGAACTCGACCGCGCACTGCGCGAGTTCGAATCCCTCAGCAATTACGACGACGAGCGTTTCGACGAAGAGACGCGTATCAAAGCCCGAGCGGACGGATACGCCGGGATTTCGGAAGTCGAGCGGCACAATAGTAATTTTGACCGTGCACGCGAGATGGCGTTGGCGGCGCTCGACCGCTTCGAACGAATCGACGACGACGCCGGGCGAAGCGACGTACTGAACGCGCTCGGGTCGATTGCCAGCCAATCAGGGGAGTTCGAGGCGGCCAGAACACACTACGACCGCGCACTAGAGCTTCGGCGTGCCGTCGGCGATACTGTTCGAGTCGCCAGCACGCTCTCGAATCTCGCTCGGGCAGAACAGGTGCTCGGAGACTACGACGACGCACGTGAGCACGCCCAAGAGAGTCTCCAACTTCGGCGAGAGCAGGGCTACCGGTGGGGGGAAGCGCTGACGCTCTCGATTCTCGGTCTTATCGACCTCGTCGACGGGACGCTCGACGAGGCAGCACGGTATACCCGACTTGCACTCGAGATACGACGGGACATCGGTGACGAGATGGGTGCCGCATCCTCGTCAACGAATTACGGTAAAATCGAACTCGACCGCGGCAACCTAGAGGCTGCCCGTGACCGGTTCACTAACGTATTCGAATCGCTCGATGACGGCGAGTTGGGGTGGATTCGTGGAAACGCTCATCACGGTCTCTCTCAAGTGCATCTCGAGTTCGAAGCGTACGACGACGCACTCGAACACGCCGCCGAAGCAGCCGACCTCCTCGAAGGCAACGAATCGCAGTTGACAGAACTCTTGGCTATCCAAGCCCGTGCACATCTCGGCCGAGGCGACGTCGCCGACGCACGAGCGCTTGCCACCGATGCACTCGACCGTGCAGCATCGCACGACGACAAAGAGCCAAGCACCCGTGCGAACGCTGCATTCGGACTTGTCCTGGTTGCTGAAGGAGACATGGACCGTGGCATCGACTATCTCGAAACCGGGGTCGAAACCGCTCCGACGGCAGCCTTGGAAGGCCGGGTACGTGTGCACCTTGCTGATGCACTTCAGTCGGCCGGACGCGATGCCGATGCGCTGTATCAGTTTGAACAATCTATCGATCGACTTGACGCCATCGGGGCGCAGGAACGGGTCAAAGAGGTGCGCCAGAAAATGCAAGACCTTCGAAAATGCGTCGAGTAAGCGCTTGCACGAGCCAGGCAGACAGAGATGCCCCAGCCAGTCGCTGTGTTATACACAGATATCAGACAGAACGCACCCGGTAGATTGATGTGAACCAGGCCTGAATTGGGCATATATTCCGTGGACATGACAACAAATCAATTGTCTAGTGACACTGATGTTATTTTCATCACAATCGATTCCCTCCGGCCAGATATGCTCCGCGGCTCTTCCCCGAGCCCGACACCATTTCTAGATAGTCTCTTCAACGATGGATTCGAACTGACGTCGTGTTACAGCACTGGGTATCCGACACAGTTCGCGCTGCCCGGGCTCATGACGTCTACGCTTCCGCTCGACTACGGCGGGTATGAGTATGGTATTCGGACCCGGCCAACAGCTCTTTCAGAATCGTTCCAAAACGCTGGATACAGCACGGCAGCGTTTGTGACGGCGTTTTGGCTCGGCCGGCTGTACGGCTACGACCGAGGTATCAAAACATTCTGCCCATTGTTCAATTTAGAATTCTGGACGAAGAATCTGAAGGGAGTCTACCTTAAGTACGCGAAGCAACTTATCGAGTCAGGAGACAAGTCAACCGAAGAAGCCGTCGAGCTGCTATGTCCACTCGTCGGTGAGTTCCTAGATCATCTTGTCGATTACTGTAATGAGCGACGAGCGGAAGTTAACCAAGAGAGGTTGCACCCCCACTACCTCTCGTCACGACTTCACGCGTGGGACTTCGAGCGCGCAGCCGATGTTGCAAAGAAAGCACAAGAATCATTCGACAAAGACCCCACAACATTCGTCGCCACACTACTTCAGGAGACTAAACAGGAAGAGTCCAGTCGACTTTTCCAGCGTGAAGGTAGTTGGTTCGACGAACTACTCGCCACCCAACTGTCGGAAAGAGCGGAGTCTAAGAGTAAATGGCTTCGGAGCCTCCCACTCGTGGCTTCGTGGGCATCTCCGTACGGTCCCAGCCCAAGCCGAATGTTCGAACAACCAATGGAAGATATCGAAAATTGGGTTGACATGGTGAGGAGAGGGAAGATTTCGTCGGCGAGGTATGTCACCGAGAATCTTGCCACGTGGATCGAAGGGAGTGAAGACCCGTATTTCGCGTGGACGCACCTCCACGACATCCACAGCGAGAGTATGTTCACGTTGGACTTCGACGAGGAGCAGTGGTTCGGAACAGAATTAGCGGGCCACCGAAAGTTCCTCCGGGGTTGGGGTGGGAAATCGCTGCCCGAATCGACCAATATCTCACGAACACTGAGTTCTCGCTATGTCGATACCGTCCTTGAACAATTCGTCAACCGAGTTGTAGAAGGGTCGAACAACCCACCGTTGATAGTTATTACTGCCGACCACGGAAAGCAGCGTCCAACACGGAGCGGTGACCACGTTAACCAATTTTACGACAGCCTCTTGCACGTTCCCGTCGCATTCGTCCATCCGGATCTGGAGAGTGGTTCGTTCGACGGGCTCTGTTCGTCTTTGGACATCGCTCCAACGTTGCTCAATCTGCTCGGAATCGACATCCCCGAGTCATTCGATGGAGTTCCAGTGAGCCAATATCCCGATGGTGGACGCAGCTATGTAATCGCAGAGGACCTGGGGAGGGGACCATGCGACCCGTCGAAGCCAGCAAACATTTGTCTACGAACAGATGACCGGAAAGTCGTTTGTTCAGCACCGGTGAACGGAAACGAAAGATTCAGCGTGGAGTATGCGTCGGATCTCAAAGAAGACCCCCAGGAATTGTCTCCCCTCGATACGAGTGATCTTCCCGAAGGGTTCGATACACTTATTGAGAATGTTCGCAAACGCGCACATCAGATTCGCCAATCACTGGCGGGAGATGCGGGAATTCCCCCAAACTCAGGTCCCTCTTCAGGAAATCTGTGGAAGAACACACAATGACCAACATCGATAACGCAGTTATCCTCGCGGCAGGTCGCGGTATTAGACGCCTAGACACCGAAGAAAGCAAACCGACTCCTCTGGTAGAGACACAACAAGGGCAGGCGATTCTCGACAAGCAAATCGAGTCATTCCGAGAGAGCGGGGTGGACAACATCGCCTGTTTAGCTGGCTACCATATCGAGAAACTCGTTGATGTACATCCAGAAATAAACTACTACTACGACTCGGATTGGCAAGACGGCAGCCACCTTACCAAGCTCGCCCAATATCCCGGCGTCTTGGATGGAGACGTAATACTCACCACTGGCGAGACGCTCTTCGAAAACGAGGCAATTGAGCGGCTTCGAAGAACAGACTCCGAGATCGCTGTCGCTGTGACGAACTTTTCCTCGCAAGAGGTCGCACGAAATGCAAAGCGGACGCTTAGTGACGCTGAGCTTGTCGGGGTCGATGACGGACGTATCAAGGTAAACCTCGACGGCGATACGCTCCCGGACGCTCGCCTCCTCGGATTGTGTCTCTTTACTTCAGAAGGTGTCGCTCGACTTCAGTCGGCGATTGATTCCGCACGGGAGGGA
Organism: Haloferax elongans ATCC BAA-1513; assembly: GCF_000336755.1. Taxonomy (GTDB): domain Archaea; phylum Halobacteriota; class Halobacteria; order Halobacteriales; family Haloferacaceae; genus Haloferax; species Haloferax elongans. Next base: position 195,615 of record NZ_AOLK01000024.1, read on the forward strand.
GAACCCCTCTCATTTCACGAGGTGTTGACAACGGTTGCGCAGCAAGAAGACGGCGTCACCGCAATTGAGGTCGGTGACTCTGCACAGAAATATGACGAAACGCATGCACTTGCTCGGTTTCTTCTCGGAACGAAAGCCGACACATTAGAACGTCTCAGTGGACTCCTCGAAAAAGGGACGATTCTCGACCAAGAAGTATTCGACGTTAAAACTTGGGACGAATCGCCACAAGAGATTATTTGTCAGATTACGTCCTCATTCGCTGGGGGACCCATCGCCATTCGTAGCAGTGCAGTCGCAGAAGACGGCTGGTTTGAGTCGAACGCGGGGGCCTTCCATACGGAACTCAACGTCTCTCCTACAGACGAATCAGCGTTACGAGACACAATCAATCAGGTCGTCGCAAGTCTGCGCGAGGGGTCAGGAGTTGTTCACCGAGACCAGGTCTTAGTCCAACCGCAAGTCGAAGACGTTGCGATGAGCGGGGTAGCATTCACCCGAGAGCTCAAGTCAGGGGGCCCGTACACAATTATCAACTACGACGACACGTCTGGTCGGACAGACACGGTGACTGCAGGTCAAGGTGTACATCAAGAAACCGTCTACTTCCACCACCAAGTTGAGGGAGTGGGACAGTTCGACTCGGATAAGCACATAGTTGCTGTTAAACAGGCTGTCGACGAATTACGGGAACTACTTGACGACCCGCCACTTGACATTGAGTTTGCGGTCAGGTCCGATGGGACAGTCGTCATTCTACAGGTGCGGCCACTGACTATTCACACGGGCGAAGACCGCTACGATTCACGCGACGTTAACGATGAGATTGAAAGTACGGTCCAATCAATCGAAGAACTACAACGGAACCGTCCTCTGCTCCTCGGGGACGGAACCGTTCTCGGGGTGATGCCCGATTGGAATCCCGCAGAGATGATTGGGACGGATCCAAGCCCGCTCGCGGTTTCGTTGTATAAATACTTGATTACGGACGATGTGTGGGCACGTGCCCGAGCTGAGTCGGGGTACAGAGATGTCAGACCGACGCCCCTAATGATAACCTTAGCTGGCTGTCCATACATTGACACACTCGCTGATTTCAACAGTTTTCTCCCAGCAACACTTCCTGATGAGCTAGGCCGACGGCTTGTCAACCACTACGTCGATCGACTCGGAGAGAACCCAGAGCTCCAAGACAAAGTCGAATTCGAAGTTGCATTCACGTGCCTCGACTTTGCTTTCGACGAACGGGTCGACCAACTCGAATCCGCGGGCTTTGACAACGAAGAGATACAAACTCTCCGTGAGCATCTCCGGACGCTCACCGACTCGATTGTAGGTGGGGAAATTGCGACAATCGAAGAACAAAGACAGCGCCTCACCAAACTGGGGAATCGGCGACAGAAGTTCCTCAGGGCTGAGCCATCGAGTTGGTCGGAGACGGCGCGCACTGTCAAACAGCTCCTAGACGACACCCGTGAGTACGGAACACTCCCATTCTCGGTTTTAGCTCGGTACGCCTTTATTGCAACATCGTTCCTGCAGTCACTCGTCGAGCGAGGCATCCTAACCGAAGCAGAACGTGAGACGATATCTGCGGGGATGCCAACTATCGCGCAAGAGTTGGCGACAAGTATGCAACAGTTACGTGATGGAGAGCTTGATCCTGAGACGTTCTTCAAGAGATATGGGCACCTACGTCCGGGGACCTACGACATCTGTTCGCCACGCTACGACGAAGAACCATCCGAGTACTTCGACGTCGACGCCAACTTCGATCCGCTCGAACTTGACGCCAGTCGACCACCAGAAGTCGAGCATTGGACTCCGACAGTGTCCGAAGAGGCACGGGAGGTTTTCGATGAGTCTCGTGAGGAAGTTCAACGTCTCATTGACCAAGGAGGGTTCTCGTTCACGGCCGACGAGCTATTCTCGTTTATCACACGGGCCATTCCGTTGCGTGAACTCGCAAAGTTCGAATTTACTCGAAACCTCTCTGCAGGGTTGACACTACTTCGGCGTGGTGCTGAGTCAGACCTCGGTTTAGAGACCAGCGAAGTTGCATCGCTCACTCTCAACGATTTGCTGAAACCGACGACGGAAAATCCTTCACCGGTAATTCGACGCGAGTTCAAGCGGACAGTCAATCACAACGACAAACGGGATCAGATTCAGGGGTGGGTCCAATTGCCACCACTCCTACGGGGTGCCGAAGACGTCCGGTCATTCACGCTCCCATCCGAACGTCCGAATTTTGTGACGAGCGAAAGTACTACCGCACCAATCACGCGTATCGAATCTCGTGACGACATTGAGCGCGAAGAGCTTGATGGCCATATCGTTCTGATACCATCTGCTGATCCTGGGTACGATTGGATATTTGGCTCCGACATCGAAGGTCTCGTCACGAAGTACGGTGGTGTCGCATCACATATGGCAATTCGAGCGGCAGAGTTCGGTATCCCAGCTGCAATCGGCTGTGGAGAGGTTCTTTACGAAGAAATCGCGCAAGCAGATATCGTTGAGCTCGACTCCACTAATGGACGGCTTCGGGAGGTGCAGTAACGTGACGGATGTGGCAGTTACTATGCGGTCGATACGCGAGCCAGCGACGAACGAGCTTCGAGACTCACTGAGCCGTGACTGGACAGAGTACTTAGACAAACTGGGCTTCGACGTCATCCCCATACTCAACGGACTTTCGGACCCAGTGGCATTGTTTGAGCACGTTTCGCCAGATGCGCTCCTATTGACTAACGGTGAAGACGTTGGAAGCCATCCACCAAGAGACCAAACAGAGCAAGCACTACTCAACGCGGCCATAGAGGCTTCGATTCCCATCTTGGGAGTCTGTCGTGGGCACCAATTTATTAACACCTACTACGGCGGCGACCTCACCAACCTAAACGAACACATGAACGACCCAACAACTCACGTGGCGACAAATCACGACGTGCAAATACAGGACAGCCCCATAGAACTACCAGACACTCTCTCAGTTAATTCGTACCACGAAATGGCGGTTTCGACAAGCGACACCGCATCGGTGCTCAAACCGTTCGCGACTTCTGACAGCGGGTCGATAGTCGAAGGGCTATACCACCCCAAACAGCCCATCCTCTCAATGCAGTGGCACCCCGAGCGAGATCTCCCTGATCGCGAAGCTGTGGATGATCTAGTCGCGGGGTTCTTGCAAGGAGAGCACCCATGGTGAGTGAAGACATGACGTGGGTCTGCCTTGCAGCAGGTCAAGGAACTCGGCTCCGTCCAATCACAGACGACAGGCCGAAGGCGATGGTGCCTGTCGCTGGCCGGCCACTGCTTGATTGGCTCACGGGAACGGCCAGGTCAGTGGGAATCGACAATCTTGCGGTTGTGACGGGGTACAAAAACGAGGTCATCGAGAAGCACGTCGAAAGCGACGTTGCGACGTACCACAACCCCGAGTACGCAAGTACTGATATGGTTCGGTCTCTCTGGTGTGCACGAGATGTGCTTGAGGGACCAGTTGTTCTGTCCTACAGTGACATTCTCTATACCCCAGAAGTCCTGCAGTCGGTTGTCAAAAGCCCTCACGACATCGCGGTTGCGGTGGACAACCAATGGCAATCGTATTGGGAAAGACGACACGAAAATCCAATAGAAGACGCCGAAAGTCTCCGTCTTGAGGCAGACGACCGTATTGCATCGATCGGTCAAGATGTAGACTCAATTTCTGCCCCTGAAGCCCAGTACATTGGACTGGTTAAGCTCTCTGCGCGTGGTGTCAAGTCCTTACGGGAAGCGTACCAGAAGGCCGTAAATAGTACGAGTACAGACCAGAACCCATTTGGAAGTCAGCGGAGCTTCGAAAACATACACATGACAGATCTTCTTCAGGGAATAATTGACAACGGTGTCCCGGTCCACGCAGAACAAATCAACGCAGGATGGGTCGAAATCGACACCCCCCGAGATCTCGAAATCGCGGAGTCTGTGTGCCATCCAGACACCGGCAGTACTCTTAAGATTGACCGAAAAGAAGCAGGCAACGGTACCAAAGAATGATAATCTGGCTCATTGGACTCTCATCCGCCGGGAAGACGACTGTTGGCCGTGCCCTGTACGAGAAGATAAAGGCAGAACGAAACGACGTTCTCTTCCTCGATGGTGACCACATCAGGCAAGTCTGGGGAGACGACCTTGGGCACACGAGCGAGGAACGATATCAAAATTGCTGGCGGTACTGCCGGCTTGGGGCGCTATTCGACGAACAGAACATTCACGCAGTTTTTTGTATCCTTTCTCTCTTCGAAGAACACCGACAGTGGAACCGTGAGAACCTCTCGTCGTACTTCGAGGTGTATGTCGACGTCCCGATGGAGACACTCAAGCAGCGTGACGCCAAGGACCTGTATGCAAGAGCTGAGTCGGGGGACGTAGAGAACGTCGTTGGTGTGGATATCCCATTCGAAGAACCCCAGGACCCAGACCTTATCCTGAAAAACGACGACCCGCCGACGGACCCAGACGTTCTCGCCGAACAGATTCTCAACGAGCTCCCGGACGAGAAACTCTCGAATTGACGTCAGACTACCTCACGAGTACACGAACCGCGGTCTACTCGGTGAGCTAGAACGCTACGAATACAGCACGGTGACGGTGCTCCATTCATTGGTGCGTACCGGTCAGACCGTTCAGAAGCGCTGGAAGAAATCGACCGACGATTAGAACGGCAAGAGTCGGGAGATTCGACCGAAGTAGAGAGCCCCTGGGGAGAGTTGTTTGAGTCGCTCGACTGGGCAGACACCTCGGCGGTGCGACCGCACATGTCCGAACTCGAGCGTGCGTTCGTCTCTGATTTACTCGACGAAGACACTCACGAGAGCCCGGTTCCGGACCCGTCAACTGCCGACACGATAGATACGATCTCGACACTCGCTGCATTGGTCGACTATTCGGCCGACCATCTACCCACAGACGAGGTTTCGGAGGAGTGGCTCGATAGGTTCACACACCGATTCGAAGTGAAAAAGACGCTCATGTGTAGCACATTGTTGATTTCAGAGAGTCGCTTCGATAGCGTGTTTGAGTGCTTCTCGACCGGGTTTTCTGAAGAGTTCGCTGCGTAGCTGAAAGGCGCGAAGATACTGTGTCAACTTGTCCTTCGAGACGCCTCGGTGCGGCGAGAGCCACCGTCGTGCCAGCGACGCGTGGCTCTCGCAGGTGTTGACGTGAACGTCTCCATCCACGTACTCACCGTCACCGTGGACGACGTATTCGCGGTGGAATTCCTCGTCATCCTCAAGTGGGTCGTATGCCCGAAATCCGTCAGTATAGACGGTCAGCGACTCCTCCTCGTGGTCAGCGAGGAGGAGTCGTACTGTCGATTCGTCAGCGGATTTCGCTGGGACGACGTACCGCTGTCCCGTTCCACGGTCAACGATAGTGAAGACGGGTGGTTTGTCTCCCTCATACGAACCACGCCCACGCGTGGAGAGGCCACGCGAGCGCGACTCTTGGTCGCGCTCGCGACCTTTCAACCCCGCAGAGACGTACACTTCGTCGATTTCGACCGGTCCAACGAGGTTGAGTTGAGGCACGTCGAGCGCTCTGGTAAAGCGCTCGACGCGCCGGTGCATCGTCTTGTAGGTAACACCAATCTCTCGGTGAAGTTGGCGAAGACTCGTGTTGAACCGCAAGAACGCGTAGATCGAGAACAACCACTTGCGGAGCGCAACCTTCGAGTGAGCGAAAATTGTGCCTGTCTTATCATTGAACGTGCGGTCGCAATTCTTACACAGATAGCGTTGAAACGGCCCATAGCTGCCGTTCTTGACCGTTCGGTCAGAACGGCAGCGGGGGCATTCAACGCCGTCACGCCAGCGAACCTGTTCCAGCAGGTCCGCTGCGAGCGATTCCGAGCCAAACACATCCAGCGGAATCATTCGTGTCGGACACCGCTAGCGCGGTGCCTTTGCCCTCTTCGATTTCAGAGCAGCAGCTGAACTCTATCAACAATCTCCTACAGAAGAGCGTCGAATTATAAAACAGTTGGTTCGTGACTTGGGTGAGGACACTCTGAGAGCCGGACTCATCAGCGAGAAACCAGTCTGGAGCTAATAGAGAACGCAGCGTTGGGTTGATACCACGTCACCTAATTAATACGACTTTAAAAAAGAACAGATCTCACACGGTGTCTATTCGTACTTAGTTGGCAGTTTCAGTCAGAGCGTGACAACGATCTTCCCTCGATCAGCTGGTGCTGGCTGTACATGCTTCTTCGCTGTCGGACCGGGATTCGAACACGGAAGATCTCTCTGCGGGGTCAAACTCGCCCAGTCACTCGACGACGACGAAACCGAAGCACACCTCGAAGACGAAGTGGAGTCAGTGGAACTTCCAAATTAATTCGGCGACCAAAAAATAAGTCTGTTCGGTGAACCTACATCTCTGACATGTCGACGTCGACGATACCGAGTTGCGTGAACATTCCGAGCAGATCTGGCTCGACCCACCGCTCGGCGATGAGTCCGTCTTCGATTCTGGTGAACACCATGTTCCCTGTCTCGAAGGATTTGCCCGTCGGTTCAAGACCCATGAATTCACCTTCGTGGGTGCCGCGCAGGGTGACGCGCATCGCGACCGTGTCTCCCTCCGTGACGATATCCTCGACCGTCGCCGAGAAGTCACCGAACGCCTCGTTGAATTTTCTAAGCTGTTCTTTCAGTTCTTCGCGACCCCGCCGGTCCCCCAGTGGGCTGTGGTCGACGACATCCTCCGCACAGATTTCGTCGATTACTCCGATATTGCCCTCTGTCGCTACTTCCTCCGGGAAGCGTCGGGCGACGAGTGCGTTTGCCTCGTCTGTTGGTGACGGGGATGTTGCTGAAGACATCCTGTTCCTCCACAGTACACGTCACTGCGGAATCTTCCACCCCTCCCAGTGACGAGTACCGGGTTACTCTTCACCATGTCAGATGTTAACTATTGTTATGTCGCCGTTAGTGGTCGAACTGATAGAATTTACGACTGTAACCACACTCTGGCCGGGTCTCACTCGAGAGCAGCACGGCCACCAGTGTTGTCACTCTGTCTAGTGGGTCGTCAGAAAAGCCAAGGGCCGGATTTGAACCGGCGATGGGCGGCTCTGCAGGCCGCTGCGTTCGGCCGGACTCTGCCACCTTGGCGCACCTCTTCGTAGCGCTGTCTCGTGCTTAAGCCTGACGATGTACGGGAAGACGTGCTCTCCCGTGGTATCTCGCTCAGGTATCTTGTGAGACCCCTCACTGCTGCCAGACGTGCTGCGCCAGTTCACACGTTGCTGCCGTTCGTGGTAGCCAGGGCAGGGACGCTCGTGAGAGTGCTGCCGCTCACGGACTCACTGCGCGTGTGCTGGTGCACACGCTCGCGTCTGTAAATGAA
>NZ_AOLK01000025.1 GCF_000336755.1 Haloferax elongans ATCC BAA-1513
GTACTGCTTACCATGGACCCACAGGGATTCGAACCCTGGGCATCCTCCTTGCAAAGGAGGCACTCTACCACTGAGCTATGGGCCCGTGTTAGCCCTAGTAGTTCTAAGGTGTCCGAACGGACGTCGTCGAACTCGGGAGATCGAAAGTGAGCCACCCCGTCGGGGTGGTCTCGGTCGTTAGGAGGTGATCCAGCCGCAGATTCCCCTACGGCTACCTTGTTACGACTTAAGCCCCCTTGCGAAGCCCAGATTC
>NZ_AOLK01000026.1 GCF_000336755.1 Haloferax elongans ATCC BAA-1513
ATCCGTTCGGATGTCACCGAACTACTAGGGCTAACATCAGATACCGTCTTGCGGCGTACCGCAGGGGCGGAATCCTCATTTCCTTCGGACTTGAGTCGAAACGGTTCGAGAGTATAAACTCTTTGAACTCGATTCGGACTCAGCCCGTGAGTCAGGACGTGTTGAAACGCCCTGGAATCGCGTTGTTGTCTTGTGCATTCTTTCGAAATACCTTGGAACATTTAACACCGTCGTATCGTCGGAGCATAGGGATGGAATAGCATTCCAGAGTACGCAATCAAGGCAACTGCTCAATCCAGAGCAAGTGAGTGACCTCCACAACCGACGTTCGTCCATGAACTCATGTCCCTCCTCGTCGTGAGGTCACTGTGACGACCACAGTGTCTCGATGCGGTGTTCGATCGCCCTGAGAGGTGGCGTATACGTCGAGTGGATGGAGCGGCGGAAGTTCGAGGTCAGTGATTTCGATGGCAGACGGTGGCTCATGGAAATGCACCCGTGTTGTGTGTGTTCGGGTGCCGATCCCAGCGACACTCCCAGCGTCCACCGTCCTCATGTTCTTCGACGTAGTGAACTGAGAAATCCCAGTCGTGAACCACCGAATGTCGAGTCGGGCCGCTGTCACTGCGTCTAGGTATCGTCCAGCGTTGTCGCGGTAAGCGCGTCGTGAAGCGCCGTTTGTAGTGAGTGAAACAGTCACCGGCGGCGTAGTCCAGTGCGTCTGCCAGTGGTGTGTCGACATCGTCGAGCACCCCGGCGATTGTGAGGTTCAATACATCACACCCACGTGCACGCGGGTCAGCGTGCGTAATCTGTGAGGACCGCTGGCTTACGTCAACGAGCGTGTCCCAATCCGTCGCGTACAGAATCGCGAGCGGTGCACATCGCATCACACTTCCGTTCCCTGCATTCTGCCCCTCTGGGCTGTGATCTCATACGTGGTGGCCAGCATCGTCCCAAGCAGCACCGTGTGTGAGTCGGCTTAGGGCGCGGACCGTCATGCGTCCAATATCGAACGGCCCGCTGTCGTACCACTCAACGAACCTGTCGACGACGTCCTCTGGTCGGAACTCGCCGTGTTCCGCCACACTGCGTGCGATGCACAGCATATCGACGCTTGGCTACTATGCGTTTGACCCACGATAGAAGAGCGAGAAATGCAACTCGGCCCTCGAGTTGCATGGCAGAGTCACCCGCTGTCTGTTGCACGCCTTTCTCGACAGCGTTCGGTGCGGTTCCTGTGGCCGTGCTGCAGACAGCGCGCGAGTATGTCACTACTCGGCTGAAAGTGTCCTGAGAGCGTTCGCGCCTGCAATGAGTGCGATCAAGCCACCTGTGACTCCGACAGCTGCCGAGATGGGTCCATCGCCGTATCCCGAGACAGTGTATGCAATGTCGGCGAGCACGATTATGCCGATTCCGAGCAGGAATACGGCGACCAGTAGCCAGCGTCGAATGGATCGAAGTACTGCATCTGAGTTGGAGGGCATCATCCGAAATTACCCCAATGGAGGTTTTATTCCAACGATCTTGCGTCCGTCAAGAGCGGCCCGAGAAGGCGAGTTGACTTCTCGTACGTGCTTGCGACATGCCCCCGCAGTCTGTGTTACCTACTTCTGACAGCACGTGGTGCGGTTCCTGTGGTCGTGCTGCAGATAGCGCGCGTGTTTTGCACCACGCCTACCACCTCGCTAGCACTCTGGGATGCTCGCTCTAAATGCAAGACCGGACCTGAAGCCCGTGCGTGTCGCCGTGGCGATGTTGGGGTTGCAGAGGTCACAATGGCAGACCACGTGCGGACTTCTGCGTAGGACTGTCGAGGTGACCGTGTCCCTCGCCGTCACCGATGCGTAACAGACGAGGTAGACCCTGGGGATAGAGCGGTTTGGGACCTGCCACGAGATCTTCGATCGTCTCCCAGGTGGCCTCGTACTCGATTGTACCACCCGCGTCAATGCCGTCGAAAGTGGAGCGCTCGTAGAGAGCGTCGTCAACGAACGATGCCTCTCGAAAGATGACAATCTCGTGAGCCAACTCGTCGTTCCAGGTGAACCGGTTCTCAATCGTCCCGACTACTGGGCCGGCACGAATCGAAATCCCGAGTTCTTCGTCGAATTCTCGTTCGAGCGTTTTGTCACTCGGCTCGTTAAACTGTACGCCACCGCCAATCGGCCGGTAGAATGTTTCTGCCGATGGATCCGTAAGATGCTGGACGAGATACTCGTCTCCACGACGAACAATTCCAAGAACCGTCACCTGGATTTCAGACATGTCTCCAGGCGTACTTGAGGTCTGGCTGTATTGCTGTTGGTTCGTCTTTCCGGCCGTACCAATTAATTTGAAATCAACAGTAGCCACCTGCTGACTGCATCCTGTGTGTCAGGCCGCCCCTGACAGCACTTGATGCGGTTTCTACGGTCGTACTGCATACAGAGCGCGAGTCGGTCACGGCACTATTGCTGAAACAGACTGAAAAGTACCGCTGAGTACAGGAGTTCTACTGAGCAACGAAAATTGGTCGAACCTACGCTACAGCCCACCTAATTAGAGGCGGTCTCTGACCGAATGTAAGCCCCAATCGCACCGCCCAATAACGGCCAGACAATGAAGGACAATATGCCATTGGTGGCTGGACTACCGAGACCGACCCAGAGATAATGCGCGATCCCGTGGTCAAACGCCGCAAGAATTTCACGAAGCATCGAGGAGATTAGTACCACGGCTAGTGCTACTGCGCCTGCAATCGTTCCAATACGAGCTCCTACTCGAGGTGTCTTTGACTCTAAGTACCCGGCCATCCCTCCTGCCAACAGAGAAACACTGGGGAAGCTCGGTGTAGTGACCAGTATGAGTGTGCCTATTGATGCGTTTAGGAGGGTCTTCCGCTTCATGCGACAGAGTGAAACTAGTTTGGAATATTTTTGTCTGGTTGAAATATGGTTCTCCCAACGGGGAGACCCACAAAACGAACAGCAACCGATTACGATCCATGTTCGAATAGCGCCATAACGTCCGGTAGGTTGAAGAGATGTATCACATGCTGCTGCACTACTCACGAGCCCATCAGTGAAGCCAGACCGTGAGAAGAATGTGTATTCGACGTCTCGCCGTCCGACGGTACCCCAACGACAATCACTCGAAGACCAGGCTGAGTGCTTGGAGAGTGACAAAACTCGCTGCACCGACGGCGGTCAGTGCCCGGCCGACATCGACTGACGAGCGATCACCGAACCCCGCGAGAACGACACCGACGACGAGGAGACCGACAGCGAGCGTCATCAGTTCGAAGTGAACGAAGAATCGCTCGAGTATGCCGAGAACTACCCCGAACAGCGCACCGGCGACGTAGGGGTCGTCGGCAACGCTGGAGACAGCGACAGCGGACTCCGTATCACTCATACAAGCAGATTCCCACTAGAGCCACAAAATGGTGCTGGACGGACAAACCGGTCTTTGTGCCTCCGCCATCACTTTGTACTCACCCCTGGACAGTGGTATCGAGTATGACGTTCTGTCTCTCTGTGACGAACAACTCCCACCTATCCGCCACGCGGCGTGGCGTTCTGGCCGCTCTCGGTACCGTGTCGGTCGCCGGCTGTTCGGAACTCGTGGCTCGTGACACGCCCTATCAAATCGTCGGCGGAGTAGAGTCAACACTCATCCGCGGCATCCGTGACGGCACGAACCGGAAGGTGGCCGAAACCACTCCCACCAACTCGTCCGTCGTCGACTCCGCCCCGACCGAGCTGGGGCTACGTACAGTAGCCTACGACACGGCCGTCGTCGACCTCTCCGGTGACGGGAGGATGGGACTCGACTCCGAGACCACCGAACGTATTCGGGATGGGTACGACGACCCGTACGGTGTGATCGTCCTGACCCTGTACAACGACGACTCACACAACGAGGTTCCAAAGGGGAACAGCTACGGCTACCGGACCACGCTCGAGCAACTCGGGCAGGTGGCGCCGGGGAATCGCGTCTCGGCTACCGTCGACACCGACCGTGACGTTATCGCCATCGACGAGTTGCTGAGCGTGGATAGTGTGAGCGAGTAGTTTGAGTCACGCGCCTTTCGGTCGACAGTGACAAACGTATTCCCACTGACGGGAAACGTCACCACTTCGACTGGAGATAGGGATCTGTTGAAATTCTTATTCTCTGACAATAAGTGCGTGGCACAGACAGAGGAAGAAGTCAGTGCAGCGCGTCGAGACGTTTATGTTCCAAGCGAGGTTCAGTACACCACCGCACCATCTGAGAGCTCATAGCCATGTCAGTCGAAATCGACCACATCTTCATCATGACCGCTCCGGGCGCTCCTGTGGCTGACAAGTTCGTGGACGAAGGGATCTCTGAAGGAGCCTCCCGTGTTCATCCTGGCCAAGGGACGACAAACCGTCGGTTCTTCTTCGAGAACGCTATGTTCGAATTCCTCTGGGTCCACGATATCGACGAGGCTGGGAGTGACCTGGTCCAACCAACGTACTTACTTGAGCGATGGCGTCGACGTGATACTGGTGGCTCACCGTTCGGACTTTGCTTCCGGCCAACACCACAGACCAGCGGGACACCACCCTTCACGACGTGGGACTACGAACCACCGTACCTACCGGCTGACCTCGACATCAAAGTCGCTGACAACGCCGCGAATCTCAGGGAACCGTTTCTGTTCTTTCTGCCGTGGGGACAACCACCGGACAACCCCCCCAGCCACGATGCTGGAATCCGAAAACTGACCGAAGTGATCGTCCATACTCCAGCAAGTAATCCACCCTCTGACGCGCTCCGAACCATAGACCGGCGAATCCGTTTCGAAAACGCAGAGAATCATCACATGACTCTCGTGTTCGATGAGGAAATACAAGGAGAGACGCTCGAGCTTTACCCCACAGAGCCATTGACGATACGCTACTAATCATAGTTTGTCCGTCACTGATGTCTGTCTCACCGTTGCTGTGAAAGTACGAAGAGCCGCTGGCTCGACTGCCGTTCAGTCGTAGCTGTCGACCCAGACCAACAGTTCATCGAACGCCGGGCCAAGCGCTTCGCCCTTTTCCGTAGTCGAGTACTCAACCCGCGGTGGTATCTCGTCGTACGACTCACGTTCGATGATGCCGGCCTCAGTGAGTGCAGCCAGCCGTTTCGAGAGCGTCGTCGGAGAGATGTCGAGTGTCTCCTGTAGCTCTGAGTAGCGCCACGGGCCAGCTTCACAGGCAAAGCGACGAACGATCGCTGTCGTGTGTGGCCGACCGAGTATATCGAACAACTCGGCCAACTCGGCATCCTGGGCGACACGCTCCGCCGGATCGTACTTCGGATGTTCGTGTGCCATGACACTTTTACGTGTTCGAACCGTATAATTGTGCTTACGCTACTGGTATCTGTAGTGGCTACATGTATCTGTACTGACTATTTTATGACACGTCGGCTCGTATGAAAGCGTATGGAGATGACCACAGAGGCGGCAGCAGTTCCCAGCATTGAACCCGAACAGACGACCGTGACTGTCGACGTCCTGCACACTGGAGCAGTAGCCATCGACCGCGCACTCGCATACGAGGAACAGACCTGGCATCCGGCCCCGGAAACCGGCTGGTTTCGGTCGGACTCGAATCGAGTCTGGGTGCCGGTGTCGGCGTACTTGATTTCGCACCCGGAAGGGCCAGTACTGGTCGACACTGGCTGGCATACCGATGTTCGAACGGACGAACGCGGTCATCTCGGCCGGGTCCTCTCGTCGATGTTCGACGCCCGCCTTCCCGACGGCGCAGCAGTGACCGAACAGTTGGCCGACAGGGGACTCACACCGGCAGACCTCGCGTCTGTCGTCATCACACACATGCACTCAGACCACGTCAGCGGACTCGACCTGGTTCGAGATGCGCCGGAAATTCTCGTGAGCGAGCGAGCATTAGCTGATGCAACGGGCCGGTTTTCGCAGAATCGGTTCCTCGCCGGCAACATGTGGGATGGAATCGAGTTTTCACCATTTGGGTTCGAGGAGAGTGGTCTCGGTCCGTTCGGCCGCTCACACGACCTTTTCGGTGACGGGGCAGTGCAGTTGGTCTGGACACCGGGCCACGACGAGGGACAGATTGCGATTCTGGCACGGACAGTCGAGGGCTGGGTTCTCCTGACAAGTGACGTCATCTACGGAAGGCAGTCACTCCAAGACGGGAGCATTCCGGGTCTGACAACCGACCGAGAAGCAGCACGAACCTCCCTTGAGTGGGTCCGTTCCGTGGCGGACCGCTCGGACTGTGTCGCGGTACTCCCGAACCACGACCCGAACGTACAGCCGGGGCGGGTCACATCGCAGTGAAGTATTCGGAGCGTGAGCAAACGGCGTCTTGGTTTCTGGAGACACCCCAACCTCGCAGAGCGGATTGTGGACTCAAAAGCCGCAGTATCATTCGAGCGTGACGGGATGTCCGGGATGCGAATAGACACAGCCCGTGGTCGCTCATAAGTGGACGGTGCTCGTGGCGTCACCCCACAAGAAATCAGCTATCACCCAGAACACTTTGCGACCGCCACACCTGAGGCCTGCTGCAACCAACCGAAAGGCCAGCTGTACCATTCCGACCCGGCCTAGCACGGTCGGCGAGCGAGAGCGGGGAAGCCCCCAGAGACGGGGGGTGCACAAAGGGGCCCGAACGTGTTAACCGCATAGACCCGTGTACACAGTAATTCAGACGAACCGGGGCGATCACAACACCTAGACGTCTGAACGGGGTGAGTAACCCAGTGAGACGGGGTGCCAGCAGTGAAAGAGGGACATGGCGTGACCGGTGAGTCGGTAGCTCCACGACCGGGCAGAGATACGACACGGCAATTCTAGGTTCTGTCCGGGCAAAAATATTAATGGATTGATAATTACATCAGTCATATCGATGGTGTCTCTCCTCGGACAAAGCCGTTGCACGGCAAAACGCCGTGTTGGACTCATTCCACTGCTTTCTGGGCTCACTGCGGTCGCGTATTCAACAGGGTTCGAGCACACACTTGGCGGAGTTGTGTTTGTCCCACTCCCAGTTGCGATTGGTGCGTTCATCGTGGCGTGTTGGAATTCATATACGAACGACGGCGTCGTCACCAGNGGAGTTGTGTTTGTCCCACTCCCAGTTGCGATTGGTGCGTTCATCGTGGCGTGTTGGAATTCATATACGAACGACGGCGTCGTCACCAGTCTCCTGCTTGCGTTTGGCGTCGCCTTTGGATTTCACGCCGCGTGGCAACTTGGGCTCACTTACCTGCCACTCGCACAGCGAGTCGCGAATCTGGCTGTTGGACTCACAATTCTCTTTGCGCTTCTCTATGCTGTGCTCTTTGGAGGAGTGGGGTATCTAACTGGACGGCTTGGGAAAATTGCTGTGGCGTGATGTCCTTCGCATCCTGAGGGATGGGAGATAGTTAAAGCGCATGTCCGCCTGCGATTTCCCCTAAGATGTGTCTCACTATCGGGAGTAAGTAGCGTGAGTCACCCCATTCGGGTTCTCTTTGTAACCAAACGAGAACCGATCAGTCCCAGAGATGAATGTTTTTCAACTGTCATTATCTACGCCCTTTCGTGCCCGTTATTGAAGCAAAGTCCGTAACGAAACGGTACGGAGACATCACCGCACTCGACAGTCTCACCCTCCGTGTCGAGCGCGGCGAGTCGTTCGGGTTTCTCGGACCGAATGGAGCCGGGAAATCGACGACCATCAATATCTTCCTTGATCTGGTTCGGCGTAGCTCGGGGT
The DNA here is from genome assembly GCF_000336755.1 of Haloferax elongans ATCC BAA-1513. Classification (GTDB taxonomy): domain Archaea; phylum Halobacteriota; class Halobacteria; order Halobacteriales; family Haloferacaceae; genus Haloferax; species Haloferax elongans. The sequence goes on from NZ_AOLK01000026.1 coordinate 7,749, forward strand.
CGCTTTCGATACTCGGATACGACCCCGAGGAGAACCCGCTCGAAGTCCGAAAACGGGTCGGTGCACTGCCCGAGGCTGGTGGCCTCTATCCACGAGATACGCCACGAGACCATCTCCAATTTGCCGTTCGAATGAATGGTGCTGACGATGACATCGACGAACTGCTGGACCGGGTTGGAATCGCAGACGCAGCAGACCGACCTATTGGAGGCTTCTCGAAGGGGATGCGACAACGTCTCAGACTCGCGACTGCACTGGTCGGGCAGCCGGAATTACTGATTCTCGACGAGCCACTCGGTGGGCTGGATCCGGCAGGTGCTCGCGTCTTCCGTAAGACGATACGCGAGGAGCGCGCCCGGGGAGCGACAGTGTTCTTCTCCAGTCACATCATGGACCAAGTTGAGTTGATTTGCGACCGGGTCGGTATCATGCACGGCGGCCGACTCCTCCTCACCGACGACGTACACGAATTTCGGCGGCGAATGGATACTGTTCCGCAGATGAAACTGTCGGTCGAAGACCCACCAAAAGGCCTCGCAGAACAGGTCTCCGACTCGGACCGTGTCGCACAGGCGACAGTAGACGACGGCATGCTGCACCTTACCTGCAGATCACCAGCGGACAAGTCGGCAGTCGTTCGCCAGCTCGATGAATCGGGCGTGGCTATCGCCGACCTCCACAGCCGAGGGCCGTCACTCGAACAGGCGTTCCTCCGGACGGCCGAAGCGGAGAGATGAGTGCGACCGCAATTCGTGCCATCGTGCGGCGCGACCTCCGTCAGATGGTTCAGAACAAGGTCGTCTGGGGTGCCGTACTCCTGCTCGCTGTTGTCTACCTGCCCAGTGTGAGACCGCCGTCCGGGGCACCACCACCAATCGAGACGTTCCTCAGTCGGGCCGCATACGATTTGGTGACGTACACAGTTCCAGTCTCAGTCGCAATCGGATACAACGCAATCGTCGGAGACCGAATACAAGGGAGGCTTCGAACACTGTTCGGACTCCCACTGACACGCCGCGATGTCTTTCTCGGGAACGCAATCTCGAGGATATCCCTGACTGCCGTCCCCGTTGTGGCGGTGTTGCTCGTAACACAGTACATCGTGTTCGACGTGTACGGTACACTGCACGTCGTCCCGTTCTGGGTGATGGGTGGGTGGATACTCACGTACGCGATGAGTTGGACGGCCGTTGCAGTTGCACTCTCTGCCCGTGTCTCGTCGCGGTACACGGCTCTCGTCGCACTCTTCGGAGTCTATCTCCTCTTGAGTCCGAAGTTCGGCGTCTGGGTATCGGTCGTCGAGCCGTTCGCTTCCCAGGCACTCGCCGGTTCGTCCGGGGCGCTATCGAACGACACACTCGCACAGGCGCCATGGTGGCATCAGTTCCTCACACTGCTAAACCCGCTCACCGCCTGCTGGCGGCTCCTCCAGTCGTCGGTCGCAGCCATGACAACCGGCCAATCGCTTCTTCCGGTGTCACTGCTCGCGTTCGCACTTGCTTCCTTCCTCGGGTTCGCAACGCTTCCACTGCGACGTTCGCTGACTCGGTTCTGCCGGAAAGACCTGACAGTCGACCCGGATGCGATTACCCTTGCAACGCGGCTCCGACGCCGACTCCCCGGTGGCGGGGGCAGTGTCCTCCATAGCCTGGCCGACATCTCTGACGGCGACCGAACGGGGAAGGGACCGCTGTCACGAATCTACCTCGTCGCGTCGAGGGACGTTCGCCACGCCATTGGAGACGGGCCTGTCCTCACCGGTACCCTGGTGCTGTTCGTGTTTACCGCTTCAACGGTGTGGACGACAACTGAACCCAGCAGCATCACCCCGGTCGTCGCACAAGTAACGTTTGTCTCTGACAGACTCACCACCACTGCGCTCCTGTTTGGTGCTCTTATCGGCCACCGAGCGGTCGCTGCAGAGCGACAGTCCGGGCAGCTCCGAACCCTCCTCGGCAAGCCACTCACTAGAGACGAGCTGCTGCTCGGGAAAGCCAGCTCCAGGATAGTACTCGGGGTTGGGATGATGCTCGCGTGTTCGATACTCGCGAAGCTTATCTTCGTCTTCCGACTTGGCGAAGTGCGTTTCGTCGCGTTCACCGCGTGGACGCTGGTCGCCGTGGCCGGTGTCGTCGTGATCACGTGTCTGACTCTCAGCATGTCCGCAATAACGCGGTCCACCTACCGCGCGATTGCTGGAACACTCGGAATACTCGTGCTATTCAGCCAAGTTTGGAAGTCACTCGTCACCCCAGCGATTGAGGCTACCATCGCGGGAGACTCAGCGGCTATCGTTGCCGAACGCTCTGCAAGCCTCTCTCTCCCGCTTGTGCTTAACCACCTCAGCCCGTTCGTTGCTCTCGACACTATCGAGCATGCGCTCCTTCCGAGCGGCGGTGGCAGTTCCGTTCCGCCCGGAGTCCTCCTCTACAGTGTCGGCATTGTTGTGCTTGTGAGCGCAACGGCGCTTTACCTCGGGCGGGTGCGGTTCATGAAGGCCGACCTCTGAAGCGATTCGTGAAGAAGCAGTCGTCATGTACTAAGATGACGCCCGCAGGTGTATTCGACAGTCGAAAACTGTCTCCCTCCTTCCGACGACATTTCAGTACCTCAAGTATGCAAGATGTGTGATTCAGACGAATCTACATTCTCGAAGTGACCTAAATTCGAACTCTAGGCGGAACAGAGACAAGATAACGACCTCCGTGTGCCTTATCACTCTGTGGCATTAAAATGTCAAATGGATGTATAGACGAGCCCTCCTCGTTAGTGTAGCCGCTAGTCTCGCAGGCTGTAGCCTGTCACCAGAGTCGTCCTCAACCCCGGACAACACTCCTGACCGGAGCCAACAGAGCACAATCGAAACCGTCGGCAGTTCGTGGACAACACACCACGGCGACCGTGCCCGGTCTGGAACAGGTCCCCAGATGTCCGAGCCCGAAATGGCGTGGTCGACCCGTCTCGGTGGGTCTGTCATCCAACCACCGTCGCAACCGCTCGTCGACGGACAGTTGGTGGTCCAAGCGAGACCGTTCTCGACGACAGCACTTGATGCACTGACGGGAGAGCAAGCGTGGGAGGTTGAAGTACCAGACGGAGAGCAATTGGTGAAACCGCCATCGCTTGCTGATGGCTGGGTATACACCGTGAGTCGGACTGCGGTGGCTCGTATCGACCTCGAAACGGGGACGCGTGAGACGATTCATCAATTCCCGGAATCGGTTACCATTCGAACCTCGCCACTCATCATTGACGACGCCATTATTGTTGGTGTCCATCGAAACACCGGAAGCCAACTTATCGTATTCGACCACCCTGCAGCAGCACCGACGACACTCAGTGTGCCTGCAGCACCGAGACATCTCGCAGCGAGCCCTGACACGCTCTATGTACGAACGAAAAACACACTGTTTGCAGTCGACATCGATTCGTGGACCGTCCAATGGACGTATCCGAGGCTTGAGAGCGGGCACCTTGGTGATGTCCCACTTGTCTGGAATGGAACGGTCTACACCGGGACTGGAGGTGGGGATTTCGTTGCCGTAGACGGCACGACAGGTGCACAACAGTGGCGGACACAGCTCAACGGGGCACAGAGTTTCTCACCGACAGTCCTCGACGAGACACTCTACACGACCGACATACGTGGAACACTGTATCAAATTAGTCCAAACACCGGCGCCATCCAAGCGACAGCCACGGCAGAGGAGTCTGAGGACCTGCCTGGTGTTGCATCCGGGAATATCGACCTGTCGCCAGTGGTCGCTGGGAATCGGGTGCTGTTCGTTGCACCGGACGGCGGCCTAGCCAGCGCGTCACCGAACGAGTCTGGACTTGATGTCCGTCGCCTGCCGACCTTGGGGTACAGAGCAGTCGCTCCACCAGCAGTCGTTCGCGGGGCACTGTTTGTGAGCGCTACGCCACTGCTGTATGGATTACGAGCATGACCGTGCAGCAATGCACTCCTGAGCGCAGGTGGTGGCACTCAAATATATAAATCCATCGACGGGTTGCGGCTCACTGTGACGCATCACACAACCTGATAGTCCTATCGTCCACAGTTGGAAGTGCAATGGTTCCCACTGACGACCTGCCCTCCAACGGTCTCCAGACGCGCCGGACAGTGCTCCGTCGCTGTGCGGGGCTCCTCGCAACCGGGGTCACCACGCTGTCGGCCGGCTGTACCGCTGCGTTACCACCACTGGGGTCACGCCAGCACTTCGGCCGCGTTGACGTGCCCGATGCTGACCCGCCCACGTATCGACAGTGGCTGCCCGCTCCCACGGCTGTGGATACGGGCGACGACTCGCAGTACCCGTTTTGCTTTCGGCGGCCACAGTCACTCACGTCACCCGCGCCTGTCCGTTTTGTCGTCCCTCAAATACGCCTCCGTACCGAACTCGACTATTTCGGGGTCGGGTACACGGGCTACAACCGCTTGCTGGAAACCAGATTCGGGACCGTCCTCGCTGGTGGGTTCGACCCCACGACTATCACGAACACTCTCACCGAAAGCGGCTACCGCCGCGACGGTACCTACAGAGAGTACGAACGGTTCAGCCGGTCGGACGTCCACCGCGAGGCACTGGTGACCGACGAAGCAATCGTCTGGGCTAGCCAACGTGTCCACGAGCACCCCAATGTCGAGGCGCTAGTTGATGCTCGTGATGGCCGTATCCCACGCTACCACGAGGAAAACGACGCCTACCGGCGACTCAGCGAGGTGATTGGTGAAAGTAGGATGGTCGAGTTCATTCCACCAGAAGGCGACCGCCAGTGGACGAAACTCGAAGGGTTCCGCTTCGGCGATGATACTGCCTACCACATCATGTCCTTCCTGTATCCAGAGGAGATGGAAGTCCCCGAAGCCGACCTCCGCGACCGAAGCATCGACAGCACGATTCTCACACGAGAGGTGGATGCCACCGACTTCCGAGTCGATGGCCAACTCGCAGTCGCCGAAGGACGGATTCCGCTAGGAGAAGGCTATCCACTGCCGACGACCCAGCCGCCACAAATAACATGGGGTGTCACTCGGAATGCTACCGACCAGACGCTGACGTTCACCCATGAGGCAGGTGAGTCGGTGGCGACGGCCGACCTCCAGTTCAGAGCAGATATCGCGGACACTAGCGAGCTTCGGTCACTCTCGGAGACACGCCCACTGCCAACCGATCACGATGAACTTGGCCCGGGTGACTCAGTGACTATCGACCGACAAGCCATACCAGACGTGGAGGTCATCCACGCCGACGACATCGACTGGGATGCGGCCGACCCCTACGCCACAAGTGAACCGCAACCAGCGACGCGACTTTTGCTTGCATATTCTCCCGAGAGTGCAACCCGCCCGCTGTTTGCAATCGACCTAGAGGATACGACATGACTGTTTCGTCCCGACCCAAGCACCCACGCAGGGCCGTGACGCACCACACCCGTCCGACAGCCAGACACTGGCCAGAGACCGGCATTTTAAACGCCCAACGAATGACTGATACGTCCGTGGCCGACGACGCTGAGCTTGCAGACATCGTTTCCCTCCTCGACGACGACCACGTTCGGGATATCCTCGCCGCAACCAGTGCCGATCCACTCTCGGCCAGCGCGCTGAGCGACCACTGTGGCGTCTCACCGTCGGCTATCTACCGGCGTGTTGATCGACTCGTCGAGGCTGGCCTCCTCGAAGAACAAACCCGGCCACGGAGCGATGGCCACCACGACACGGTCTACGTTGCCTCCCTCGAACGGTTCGAGCTCGTTGTCCGGGACGGCGAGTTGACGTGGACAGTCGAGTGTACAGACGTGGACGTTGCAGATGAATTGACACGGCTATGGAGGAAGTTCTGAGATGATAGTCGACAGAGTACTCGATGGCTCACTGCTGAACCTGTTTGCGGGCGTGGCGGCAACTGGGTCAGCCATTATTGGCATGTATATTGGCTACCAAGCGTACCGTGGCCTTCGGCGCAATGACGAACCAGCTATGCGGTATCTCTCTGCTGGCATGGTTCTCCTGTTCGGTGTTACCTATGCACTTGCTGTCGTTGGACAAGGGTTGATCGCCTTCCACATTGTTACGCTTTCGTTTCAGGACGTCCTCCGGTTCCTGACTCGTGTCCTACAGCTGGCGGGGCTGTCGCTGATTGGATACTCTCTCCATATCGCAACCAATAGTGAGCGCCTCGACGGGTGAGATAGCTGTCCTCGTCGAGTCGGCCCGTGGCCATTCCTGAGAGACTGTCTCGATTTCGTTCAGTCACGGGGCGTCAGACACGAGAGGTGGCGGTGCGACCGTTTTGCACCTCTCGATTACAACTGTATCGCCGTAATTGGCTGCTTAGGAGTATGCTCGCGATGATTCCGGGGACTTCGACAGCGACATCCACGTTCGTCCCGAGGTTCTGAGCCCCATCTACTACACGCAACGGCCAGTCGAGAGATATCGAACAAGACCAAACGCCACCGATTGCCTCTCCGATAATTCAGTACAGTCAGCATGGGCAAGTGCCCGAGAACCACGGCGGATCGGAAATTAACACATATATCCGACAACCGTGTATTCCAGCGGCATATGCAATTCTGTGACGAGTGTGGTTCGATAATGCACACAGAGGGTGACACGTGGGTATGTCGCTCCTGTGAGAACGAGGAGCCGCGGGACTCGCAAGCAGAAGCGGCGATGACGACACAGGATGGACAGCAGAACGACGGGGCACCCGCCGTGGCTGACGCGACTCAGGACTCCACCGAGACGATGCAGGAACCCTGTCCGGCAGACGACTGCGACAGCGACCGAGCCTATTACGAGATGATGCCAAAGCCGGGCGGGTCCTACGAGGTTCGGCTGTTCACCTGCGTCGAGTGCGGCCACAAGTGGCGTGAGTCCTGACAGGAAGTGATCGGACACCTGTGGGCTGAAGTCGTAAGAACGTGCTACCGAATACCTCTGTTAAGTTGGCTCTCCTTGGAATTACTATTTTAGTTATTTGGTGATCGCCGCATCCAGAACTCAACTCTACCAAGGACAACATCGAGAACCAGCACCCCAATCCAGAGTAGCATGTACCACCCGAATGGGGTCGGGTCCACCGGCGTTTCTCCAGCCTGAACAGCTTGCCACGTCGCGAAAGCGGTTACCCCCAACAGTCCTCCCGTAGCAACAATCGGCAAAAACGTCCGATTTTGAGCATACAGGAGGCCAGGGACGAACCCAACGACGAACATGCCAACCACTACGTAGGTGACATACAGCGGTTCAGCGCTAAATGTAGCGACTAAGTCTTCAAAACCAAACGTACTCCATAAAACGNACATGCCAACCACTACGTAGGTGACATACAGCGGTTCAGCGCTAAATGTAGCGACTAAGTCTTCAAAACCAAACGTACTCCATAAAACGGCTGCAAGGACGGCGTGAATCAAACCAGTGAGGAGACCAGTTGAAACCGACTTCCTCGTCGCCGCTTCGCTTGGTTGGAGGGCTGTCATACTCCAAAGAAGCGGGCCGCATCCATGAATATAGTATCCCTCTTTACTGTGTGAACTACCCTACTTTACTAGGTTGACCAGTTCACGTAGTTCAGATTTAATCTCCTCTAAGTCGTCCACCCCCCACTCGAAGCGTTCCTCGACACCAGCGTCAGTGAATCTAAGAGAGGCTCGAACACGCCGACTCGGGTCGTGCTGGAAGAGGGCAAGTGCGTACGAGAGCATCTGTGGACGGTAGTGCGCCGCCATATCACCCGGAGACGTCGCCGAAAGGTCGTTCGTCTTGTAATCGATGATGTGATACCAGTCTGGCGTGACGAGTAGGCGGTCAATGTCGCCGACGATTTTCGACCCATCGAGACGTGCCATCACCGAGTACTCATCGTGGACTGCTTCGAGAGTAGCCGAATCCTCGAGGCCGTCGACGAATCGAATCGCGTCTTCTGCGTGGTCGATTGCCGTACGAATATCTTCCACAGTCGGTTCTTCACCGGCCATCTGACTCACTCGCTCGACGAACGACTCCCACTCGTCTCTCGGTGGACGAAGCTCGTTCAGTCGATGAACCACTGTTCCAAACGTGGTCGGGCTGAGGCCAGGTGATTCTTCACTCGCTGAGTAGGCGTTTCCGCCACCGGAATGGTCGGCGACTTCGTTCACGAGCGTCGTCGCTGCCACTCGAACTCCGGTATCGCGTTCAGTCGGCGATAGAATCGATAGTTCCGGCATCGTTTCGTCGACGTCTTCGTCAGATACCCAGTCTGTCGCCCGTGGCGGTGTTCGAATAATATAGCTAGCCTCACCGAACTGACCTCGAGCATGGCCGTTCCGGACTGCCTCACTCAGAAGCTCGCCGTCTTCGAAGAGGAGAGGTTGAAGCCAGTCTCGCCAGCGGTCAGCGTCGTCGAACGCCGCTGGCTCGCCGAGCGTTAGTTCTCCGGACTCACTGCGGTCAATGTCGTGCGTTCCGCACAACAGGAGGTGGTCACGAGTCCGTGTGCAAGCGACGTAGAGGAGACGTTTCGCTTCCGCTCGTTCCTGGGGTAGTGAGAGACGATCTGCGTACTCGTGGACGGCAGTCTTCTCGGTCGAGAAAGCGTCGCTCGGGTGAGGACCGCCAACAGCCGGAAGTGGTGGTGCGTCAGCAGTTCCCTCTACGAGTCGGACGTAGCCGTAGTCGTCGACGCTTCGCCCGAAGTTCAAACTGCTCCCGATATCCGGAACCGCGACGATCGGGAACTCCAGTCCCTTCGAGGAGTGAATCGTCATGATTCGAACGCCTTCTGCATCCCCGGGAATGTCCGCTTCGCCCTCACGTGGGTCGATTTCTGCCTGCCGGTCGATTCGATGCAACAACCCAGCAGCCGTGTGAACACCGTTTTCGCTCCAGACTCGGACCTGATTGCGGAACTTCTCGACGTTCGCGACTGCCTGCTGGCTGCGTTCATCGGCACTGACACTCGTCAGGTACCCTGTATCGTCGATGACGCGCGTGAGGACGCGATTCCACGAAAGGACGCCCTCCTCTCCCGGCTCCGCACACCCACTCAGCGTACGCCAATTCGACAACAGCTCGAACGCGTCGATAAGCTGTGGATCATCGGACGTTTCCAAGGCCGTCCAGATCGAGTCGGCGCTTGCGACCGCCGGCGCGAGTCGGTCGTCGGTGAATCCGAACAAGGGTGACCGGAGGACACCGTACAGAGAGACGTCGTCGGTCGGGTCACCGAGAACCCGGAGGAGGTTCGTGAGTGCTTGCACCTCGGGTGTCTCGTAGAACCCGACACCGCCGATGACCGTATACGGGATGTCGTACTCTTCGAGCGCTCGCTGATACCGGTCGAGGTGTGTTCGCCGACGGAGCAAGATTGCCACGTCGTCAGGGGTCGCTGAGCGGTGCTCACCAATATCCGTGTCCTGAACGAGGGGTGGGTCGTCAAACAGGGTCGTCAGTCGGGCCGCGAGTGCCTGTGCCTCTGCTTCGATTGTATGGTCCAATGCTCCTTCAGCGACGGGATGTTCGTCACCGAAGAGCGTCGCTGCCGTCTCTGCGTCGTCTGGGACGACGAGATATTCGATACTGCCGTCGAGTCCGTCGACGTCTTCGACTCGGCTCCGTCTCGCTGTGAGTGGTTGCGGCAGTGCTTCGAATGGCGCATGTTCGTCGTCTTCGGGCTGGAACAACTGATCAAAGAGTTCGTTCAGGAACGTGAGGGGACCCTCGAGCGTCCGGAAATTCCCCGAGAGTTCGAGGGCGGTCGGGCTCTCGACCTCGCTTTCGGGAACCTCGTCTAGCCCGAGGCTGCTGTTCACAGACTGCAGTTCGTCCCGTGCTGCGCCGAACGTGGTGACGTCAGCGCCTCGGAAGGCGTAGATGCTCTGTTTCTCGTCACCGACGAGGAACACGTTCGTCGCCGTCCCCTCGTCGACGCCAGTGAGGAGCTTCACGAGTTCCCACTGTCGGTCGTCCGTGTCTTGAAACTCGTCGACCATCACAGCCTCGAACTTGTCCTGAAGACGGCGACGGACCTCGTCATTCCGACGGAGGAACGAAATTGTCGTCTCGATTACGTCGGGGAAGTCGAGCGCATCTCGCCGGTCCTTCCTTGCCTCGTATCGCTCCAGAACGCTCTCGAAAACACGCATCAGCGCCAGCGCATAGTGAGCACTGTTCTCCTCGAGTTCGCCTGGCGTCGTGTCGACAGCGTCCTCGTGGGATTCGACGGCCTCAATTACTACGTCGACAGCGTCTTTCAAGTCATCGTAGATGTCACCGTGGTCGTGCCAGTCTTCCCGGGACCCAACGACGTAGCCTGAACTGCTATAGAGGCCGCCGCTCTTCTTCTCACACACCTCGTAGAGGTCGAGAATCGCGCGCTGGCATCGGCGAGGGCCACTCTCTGATGGAGACTCCGGAAGCACAGTGGTGATTTCCTCGAAAGTCCGATAGACTCGCAAGCCATCCTCGTCCTGAACGTCGGCTCTGTCGGGAAGTCGGCCAACCAGCTCTCGCAGAGTCTCCAGAACGCTCTGTGTGTAGAGCACCTCACGAGCCTCATCGGCGTCGAGGTCACAGACAGTCTCCCAAAGGGCGTCCATGTACTCCTCGACGCTGGAACCTTGCCAGCGGTCGAGGATGGCCTCACTCCGTGGGCGTTCGTCGAGCAAGCCGGTCAGCACGTCGACGAGTTGGTTTCGTCCCCAGAGTTGGGCGAGGAGTGCGACGTCCTCGTCACGTTGGTTCTCTTCAAGGAACTCCGTCACGACTTCTCGCTGGAGGGTTGCGGCGCCGTCCTCGTCGAGGACATCGAACCCGAGAGGAACTGGCGCTTCGACGGCACGTTCTCGTAACAGTCGGGCGCAGAATGCGTGTATCGTGTGGACGTAGCCGTCTTCGAGTTCGTCGAGAACGTCTCGCCATCGACGGTATCCATCAGACGATTTCTCCGCCGTGAGCCGGTCGTACACTTCCGCTCGGACGCGTTCAGTCAATTCTGCTGCGGCCTTTCGAGTGAACGTTATCGTAACGATGTTCTCGGGAGTGAGTGCTGGATTCTCTTCGAGAATTGTGACGTATCGCTCGGCCAACGTCGTCGTTTTACCGGTTCCAGCACCGGCAGTGATGGCCACGTTTCGGTCCTGAACGAGCGCGTCTTTCTGTTCGGTCGTCAGCTGAATTGCATCGTCTTGATCAGTCATCGCCCATCACCGCCTCAAGGTCCGTATCGTCCTGCACGCGTAACGGAACATACGCCGACTCATCTTCTCGTGCGTGTTCGATACGCCCGCGCTTCCGATGGTGACGGACGTCGCAGGCGCGACGATAGTCACAGTAGCTGCACTTCGCTCCGCGACTCGACAACAGCGTCGTGTGGAACCGTCCGTCCGCGATGGCGTCGTCGATTTGGCCGAGCCACTCGGAAACGACCTCGTCTAGGAACCGACGTAGCTCTGCCTGTGAGTCAAATTTAGATTCTATACCGCGTGGGACTTTGACGTCGTTCGGCGGTCGAACCTGATAGTACGTTGCGGACAGCGCAGCGTCATCGAAATCGTCCTCACTCAAGACGGCCTCCGCAGCGAGGAGATAGATTGGGAGTTGGAACTTCGTTCCACCTGTCGTTTTGGTCATATACGGTGCGCGTCCCGTCTTGTAGTCGTACAGCGCTACGTCCGGTCGCTCGTCGGTACCACCAGCGTCGATACGGTCGATGTACCCGCGAATTGAAACGGCAGACCCGTCGGAGCGCTCGACCTCGACCGGTCCAGTGTCAGAATCAGGTAAGCCGTCACCGAATGGGGCTTCGAGCCAGCGCGGTCGGGCATCTCCGCGCGCGAGTTCCTCTTCGATGAACGTCACGAACAACCCCCTCTCGGGTGCGTCGTGGGGTTTCGAACTGCCTGCGTATGGGTTCTTTTCCGAATCGCCTAACCCGGCGAACAACTCAGTGAGCCACCGCTCGTAGAACAGGCCGTCGTACTCGAAGTCAGCGTCCGTCAGTTCGTCAAGTGCGATATCGAGAAGGCGGTCTTCCAATACGTCTCTCTCGTATGAGTTGATATCGAGGTCTTCAGCCGGGTCCGACGTAATATCCACATAAAAGCGTTCGAGAACGTCGTGAACGTAACTGCCAGTCTGAAGCGATGTCGGTGTCAGTTCGACATTATCCGGGTCCTCGATGTCAAGAGCGTTCTCCGCGTAGAATTTGAATCCGCATTCGACGTACCGTTCGATTCGACTTGCACTGTACGGCTCGCGCTCAGACGAGGGATACACCGCTTCTACGGTGTCTGCATCGAGAAGTCCATCGTGGGATGTAAGGTTCGGGTCACTTCGGTTCTCGGCACAACTGAGCCCTCGGTCAGTTCGCTTCGTCTGTGCTGGTGTGAAGTCACCCTGCTCGCCAGCGTGGTCGACGGCGACTCGACGACTTGGGTGAGCGGCGATGCGACGTTGGAGGTCTTCACGGGAGCCGATTCGCTCGTCAAGACCTTCAACTGGTTCGATACCGGTTACTCGTTGGAGTTCGTCGAGTACTGGTGAGCGGACGACTGCTGATTCGTCAACGCCCGATTCTGGAGTTGTGAGGGTGACCTCGTCGGCGTTCGCGAGAAGCGTCGCAAAGAGATAGCGGCCTCGAAGCCGCTCGTCACACGTGTCGAACCGGGGATGGGCATCGGTCATCTCATCGAAAAATGCCGGTCGTTCTGGTGAAATTGGGAAATGTTCAGTCGTGAGTCCGACGACGTAGACGTTCTCGAATGAACGCATCCGAGCGTCGAGCATCCCTAAGACCTCGACGTGACCGCTGGCAGCCCCCTGTGGAACGCGAATTGGAACGCCGTCGAACGCTCGAGTAAGCAACGCCAGTGGAGAGAGACGACTGGGAACCTCGTTCATCGATTCAAACGAACTGAGAACCTCGTCGACAACAGCGTATGCTTGTTTCTCCGTCGCCTGTGTCGTCCCACCAGCGTAGTTTTCAACCGCAGATTCAAGCTCGAATTCGTCATCCAGCACTCGGCGGAGGACGCCGAGCGCTGTTTCGAGGTCACCAGTACGAAGCGTTCCCAGCGACGAGATGAGGTCCTCAATGTGTGTCCTCGCGTCGTCGCCGATGTCGTCAAGAGGTCCAAGCGTGACAGTGTCACGGCGTCTAGCGGCCGACGTGATAGCGTCAACGTGCTCTCGTGGGAGGAAATCGACGAGCGGGTTTGCCAGCAGCGAGGTTAAATCCTCCGCGTGAGGTTCCTGCTCGGCAAGACGAAGAAGGTCGTGGACGACGCTCCCTGCAAAGGTTCGGTCGAGTTGGGATGCAGCGGTCGTCACGTGAGGGATGCCATACGTCTCGAAGACGTCGTCGACGTACCCGGCATACGCCTCGATTCCGGGGATTACGACCGCGAGGTCGTCCGGGTGGCGGCCGTCAGCGAGTTCAGTTCGGAGTTCGCGAGCGACGAATCGAACCTCGCGTTCCGGTGTCGGTAACTCCCGCCACGTGAGCATCTCCGGCGTCGAGACATCGTCGGGTTCGTGGCGATACAGCGCGTTCGTGACTGTGGCGACGTCGACGGAGGTAGCTTGCCGTGGTTCGACCACGGTCCGCTCGAATCCCAACTCCTCGTACACCGCCAGACCATCGGCAGTGACACTGTCGACGCCACCCTCACCGTTCTGGTGGAGGGGAAGAAGCGCAATCGTATCGAACGCATCGACGACACGCTCTACCACAGCCCGTTCGACAGGTCGGAACTCGTGATAGCCAGAGAGTATGACGGTGTCAAGTTCTGGCGAGAGGTCAGATAAATCGGCGTCGGTAGTCGCGACGGATTCGAAAATCTCACCGCGTGTTGCGGTCCATTCATCGACGTAGTCGCGACGAAGCTCTCCATAGGACCGATAGGCGTCGACAGTAGCCGCCGAAATCTGTTCGTCGAGGTCTGACCTCGCGAATTCGGTTGCAAGTCCATCAGCCGTAGAGACACCAGCATCATCGAACAGCGAGAAGCGACTACTGAACGCGTCTGCGAGTGCCGCAGAGGCTGGTTCGCCTGCGAGAATGCTCACTTCTCTCTCGGTCGCACGGTCGAGAGCGTATTCTGTGAGACGGCGATTTACCTGTCCAGAGAGCCTCTCGATTGGGCCGTCGAGTTCTTCGTACCAGTCACGGACGACTGAGTCGAGCGTCTCTGCTCGAAGACGGAGTGGTCGATACGTGTCTGCCCACGCATCTTCGACGTGAGACCGTCGGGCGTCGTTTCGCGTAATATAGAGAATACTCCCAAGTGAATCACCAGAAACGGTGTTGGCCTTCCGGAACGCTTGCTCTTCCAAAAGTGAATGGGTGGGGCCTGTGAAAAGCGTGGAATCCATCGAACAACCTGTACGATGACAAGGCTGTTACTTCACTCTTGGTAACAGTAACGATGTGAATGACGTCTTCTCGGTCCATCCTGCTACGATACGTCGCAGTCGCTCATCAACTAACTCGAGAAGTAAGTATCGGAGATTCTCTAGGCGAACGCCTCCTTGGCGTTTCCAATGAGGTCGAACATGAACGAAAGGATTGCACAGAGGAAGGTTGTAACGACATAGATTCCAAACCCGACCAAGCCAAGCGTTTCAACCACCCAAGAGGCGGAGATGAACAAGGCGACGGTCAAAGCACCGCAGAGAAAGCCAGTCGCGAGAACGAGAAGTGAGCCATACACTCGTACCGTTCGCTTTAGATTGGTCACCATTCATTCAGATTCTATTCTCACCACACATATTCAATTTATTGACATGAATTAGAGGAGGTTATGGAATCTAAACGTCACTATTGAATCATAGACCAGGAGTGCACACTGCAACCGAGTCGTTGGTATCCGAACTACACACTCCACCGTTTTTGAGAACGCCAACCGACACTCAGCCGAGTAACCCAAGCGATTCGATCTCGTCACTCACGACGTTAATCGCCTCACGTGCAAATTCCACCTTCTTCGCACCCGTAATGACGATTTTGCCCGACCCGAACAACAAGACAACCACGTTCGGATCGTCGATTCGGTAGACAAGCCCGGGGAACTGCTCTGGTTCGTATTCGACATGTTCGAGACCGAGCCCAATCGCGAGCGCGTTCAGATTGAGAGTCGTGCCGAGGTCGGCACTCGAGACGATGTTCTGGACCGTCGCCTCTTCGCGACCATCGGTTGGAATGCCAAGACTCCCGAGTTCTTCGAAGACTTGTTCTAATGCGCGATTGACCTCGTCGACGCTACTTGCACCAGTACACACGATTTTGCCAGACCGGAAGATGAGATTCGCTGCTCTGGGGTCTTGGGTCCGATACACGAGTCCAGGGAAGTTATCCGGGTTGAACTCCGCCCCGGCGACGTCATCCGAAAGCGATTCCAAATCCAATTCCTGACCGACGGCACTCGATGCAACCACGTTTTGAATCTCGAGCGAATCGAGGCGTGCTTCGTGAGACATTATACTTATATTTTAAATACTCATACTTAAACGATTGTGCGACTCACGAGAGTCGCGAAGGACAACCAAACGTAGGGGGAGTCCCTCGTTTGCTATCTCGTTCTTCTTGCGTTGGTTCCAGACGTAGTACCGGACTGTGCGGGATTGATTTTGATACTGCCCGAAGTATCTCGATGGTATTTCGAGGTGACTGAGGGAACGATATTCGAACGAGATACATCTCTCGCTCGTTTTTATTGATAGTGGACCGTTGGGAGTCAGATGGTTCACGATGCAGAGCATCTCGTCGTCACAGAAATCACGGGATACCATACGGTCCCAAGATACTCGCTTATTCATCTGTAGGCATGCAGTCTTCTTCAATTAGAGTTCGTCTGTAACCCGGATGCCCCCACATTCAAAATGAGCCAGAGAGCCGAGGGATAGAATACACCTCTCCAACCCAAGATATCGAACACACCGGGGGTAGTGGGCACCAGATTCGACTCCTATCGGACCACCGGAAATCCTAATACAGCGATTACCATTAGATGGAGTATGAGCGTTAATTGGGAAGCAGAAAAACAGATGGCTCGCGATGTGGAGGAAAACCACGAGCTATATGCTGCCCTCGCAGACGAACCGGAAGACGACGAAGAGTAGTTAGCTCTTTTCGAGGGGTTCCGGTTCGAATACGTCCTCAAAATAGCGTTTCTAGACATCCCACAGTTCATCATGTACGTAGAGTGTATCTAGTCGAATCGGGTCAATTTCCCTTCTGACTCGGTGGGACTCATCGCGTGCCTGCCTCGTCCGCTCGGGAGACCACTTGCCAGGATTGATGCCGTTTTCGACGAGGAGTTGGCGAAGAAGTGCAATTGCAGTTCGGTGATTCGCGTCTGGGAAAAAGTGCTTGCCGACAACTGCGTGCATCCAAAATGCGCACTGGTCGTGTACTGGCTCATTCCGAGGGAAGTCTTTCAAGACACGTCTGATATCCCCGTTTCTCACGACCCAGATGCTGTGCCGAAGTTGCTGTCGTGACTCGTGTGTTTGCACGTCGTAGTGGAGACTGTCGTCCATCAGGAATTTCGTATTTCGGAGCTTGAAATTCTCCGGACGCAATGCGGACAAGTCCGTGATTCGAAGCGTGTCCCCACCCATCTGGGTTGTACGTTTCGTACGCATCCAATAAGGTTTGACACATACGCTGCGCAATCGAGGTGGTCAACTACTCCACAAGAGTTCGTCTGTAACACGGCGAAGCAGCCGACCGTCGCGAGCAGCGTGCTTCAACCCAACTAGGGTTCGTCTGTAACGACCTCAGACGACGTTATCGAC
Source organism: Haloferax elongans ATCC BAA-1513 (assembly GCF_000336755.1). Classification (GTDB taxonomy): domain Archaea; phylum Halobacteriota; class Halobacteria; order Halobacteriales; family Haloferacaceae; genus Haloferax; species Haloferax elongans. Next base: position 24,535 of record NZ_AOLK01000026.1, read on the forward strand.
CGACTCGAATCTCTTGCTTCAACCCAACTAGGGTTCGTCTGTAACGTCGCTGCGGGATACGCTCTCTCGGCAGTCATGCGCTTCAACCCAACTAGGGTTCGTCTGTAACTACTGATACCGGTCGCGCTCGCTCGCCCCGTGGACGCTTCAACCCAACTAGGGTTCGTCTGTAACTAGAAAGCCACGACAGGACGCAGGAGACGTTTGAGGCTTCAACCCAACTAGGGTTCGTCTGTAACCACGCTCGCGCCCGCGCAGTTCGACGCGGTCATACGGCTTCAACCCAACTAGGGTTCGTCTGTAACTGCGTCGAACTCACCGAGTCCAAACACACCGTTGCTTCAACCCAACTAGGGTTCGTCTGTAACCCTCCTCAAGTCGTGGAACGAGTCGGTCAATGAGATTGCTTCAACCCAACTAGGGTTCGTCTGTAACGATTCGGAACCACCTCCGTCACCCTGCCCGATGGCTTCAACCCAACTAGGGTTCGTCTGTAACGTCTGGATGATACGGGAGAAACCAGACGCAGCCAAGCTTCAACCCAACTAGGGTTCGTCTGTAACGACGGTGACCGGGGTCCGACTGTGGACCAGTTCGCTTCAACCCAACTAGGGTTCGTCTGTAACCATGGCCGGTTTGGCCACCACAGCCCTCCTACGCACCGTTCGAACTCAAGTGTTTCCGTCGACCCCCAATCACCCCCAAACCCCCGGGGGGTCGAAAGAACGCTGCATCCGCGACCCACACAAGCACTAATCGTTGGGCAGGCAGACAACGTTCGGAATCACGCCACTGGCCCTACTGCTCGGCGAATGCGCCCCCAAATGACACGCCGCTACGTGGATACCTTCTCAACCGACAATTTCCTGATGGGAATCTCGAACAACGCGATTTCGAGATGGTGAGTCGTCCCCTCGTAACGCACGTATCGGTGTCCCACGAGTTGTGGCGGAAGCGTCTCTCCGCGAACCGTGTGCTGTCCGTCAGTGAGTGCGTCTTTGAACGCAGCTTTCGCGTCTGTCGACAACGCGTCGAAATCGACCCGCTCTGTGTCATCATCAACCTCAGACGCAGAGACCGGGGTCGTACGCAACGTGTACTCCGCAAGCATCTGGTCGATGAATTTCACGGTGAGAGCGTATATCGAGCCCTCGAACTGAACGTACTCAGCGTCTTCGAGCGTCGATGGAACGGTGTCTGCGGGGCGTTCGATGGTCCCCTGTGCAAGTAGCGTCTCGAACAGGACCTGACCCTCGTGGCTCAAGTCCCGATACGAAGTTACCGTCGCGGGGGGAATCGTTGTGGATAGCGAAGGCGAGTCAACTGAAGGGGGGTGGAGAGTCGTATTCTGGGCTGTACGACCCGAGGTTGGTGGCGTCGAGGCGCAACCTGTACCCCCGACACACAGCACGGAGAGAACCGAGCCGAGAACCTGACGGCGAGTGAGAGCGGAGCCCATCAACACAGACAATTGTTATTCATCTAACTAATTTCTTGGTGAGGCGGCCACCAGTAGAGTCATCGCTCGGCTATCAGCTGTTCGCTAAGCGACGGATAACGCCACCTGAAAACCTTTCCCGTTCGACCACCGACGACCGGTATGCAGCGGTGCGACCACTCGACGAAGCCAACCAAAGACGGGGGACAGGCGTCCACGACGAGATTCCGGGACAGATAGCGTGACCGAAGACACTCTTCCAGCCGAATACCTCTCACCGCTTGCCGCGCTCGTAGACGAGGTGCTCGCACACGTCGGCTACGAGATGGAAGCCGCCACCGACGCCATCGACGACGCCGTGCCCGGGTACGGCGGCCTATTCGACCCCGCAACCACCACAACCGAGTTGCGTCGAGCACTCGACGACCTGTTGGCGTCGGGCCTCACCAAACCACCGGCCTCGACACCGACGAGCGATTCCTTTATCCTCTACGTCGACGGCAGTTCGCGCGGCAACCCCGGCCCTGCGGGTGCGGGTGCCGTCATCATGGACGATTCAGAAACTGAACTCGTTCGCCTGGGTCGGCCAGTGGGGTCTCGCACGGGGAACAATACCGCCGAATACGTCGCGCTCCAACTCGGACTGGTCGGGCTACTGGACCGCTACGACCCCCAACACTTGGAAGTTCGAATCGACTCCATGACGGTCATCCGAGACATCTGGGGCGGCGGCGACCCACCGGAACTGGGCGGCGAGACGTACCGCACAGCCATCGAGGAAGCACTCGCCGTGGTCCCGAACCACCGATACACGCACCTGGCTGACAGCGACCCGAATCCCGCTGACGCGCTCGCGACAGTGGGTGCCGATATTGCGGCCTTCGGACCCGGGTAGAGGAGAGGAGAGGAGAGGAGAGGAGAGGAACACAACCACAACGCTCTCAGTCGAATATTTCGCGTCGCTCTGCCGCTGTGAGTTCCGTGTGCACCGCGTTCGGCGAGCAGTTTTCGCACTCGCGTGCGGGGTTAGTACTTCGGTCGTAGGTCCACAGCGGCCACCCGAAGAGGAAAAACGCCTCCTTCTGGTGTCGTTCGATAATCGCCTCGGCTGCCTGCCCGCAGTTCGGGCACCAGTCGTCGTCTTCGTTCGGGACTTGGAACGTCACCTTTCGGCGACCGAACCCGGCATTGGAGTACGCTTCTCGGCGCGACATCTCGATGAGGTCCTCTGCAGGGTACGGGTCGGCGTCGATTTCGTTGTCGAAGCCGGTGTCCGTCTCGACTGTCGACGAGAGATACGGACCGACGTGGACGGTGTTGTCGTAGCCGACGAAGTGAACAGTCACACTCGCACCACGACCATCGACGCGGACATCGTGGCTGTGGCCGACGAGATACAAGTCCACGTCCTGACGCACCTTCTCCAGTTCGATATCGTGGTCCATCCCCACCGCGTAGACGCCTGAATCGGGGTCAGTCGCGGAGCCTGACTGCTGCCATCCGAACGTCGAAACGTCATAGTTGTCGGCCGAATCCACGGGAATCGACTCGTCCGTGTAGACGTTTTCGGCACCGGGTGCGGAGACCGCCCCTTCGACGGCGTCGGCCGCGATAAAGACGTCCTCTGCATCGGTGAGCAGGACGTCGCCACCGACCGATTGCACGTATCCGTCTTCGAGGTTTCCGCGAATCGTCGTCTGGGTTTCGGAGTCGGAGACACTCGTGTCGCCGCTCACGGGCGTGTGCGTGAAGACGTACTCCGCGTTCTGGACAGTGAGGTTGCCGTCGATACTCGCTCCCGAGACGAAGGCGTCCGCCGGGTCTCGGACTTCGACTGGTGGTTGTTCGGAGCCATTCAGCGTCACGTCGCCGTCGTAGGTGGTGTTTCGTGTCATCGTCGTGGATTCGGGTTCGTCATCTGTTGGGCGGTCGAGTCTTCGAATTCGGCAGTTTCGGACGTGTTCATCGTCAGGCGAGTTTCCGTGTACAATGCGAGTTCGTACTCAGGATAGGTGTGGTACGTCTCGTAGCCAGCGTCTGTCGCGTGAATCGTCGTCCACGCATCGGGACCAAACCGATACGCGACGGTCGCATCGTCCGCGCCGGGGAAGTGCTCAAGGGAGCGTCCTTCCACGACCGTCTGGGCGTGGAGGTGCTCGCTCTCGAAGTCGAAGTCGTGGGCGACCCCGACCGAAAGCGGCGTCTCATGCGTCGTGTCCGAGGAGAGCGGCTTACACGAACACAGTTCGTGGAAGTCGAGTGTGGGAAGACCGACGTAGTGCGACTCACCGATAACGGTGAACACGGCCGGTTCGCCCAGCAGCGACTCTGGGTGGACGGTCTTTACTTCGACAGACGACAGGTCCGGGACCTCGGTCGTGTACCCGAAGTGCAGTGCAGTCGGTGGGTTGTGAGATGATTCGGAGGGCATGGTTACGTATCGACGAGAATGTCGTAGTTCGGGTGGAAGATAGAGTTCGCTCGAACCCCGCGGTATCGAGGGACTGCACGCCATTCGACGTGCTGGTAGTGGTCACGATGTTGCCGGACGTACTCGGTCTCGGACTCCCCAGTGAGCGGTCGGCGGTCACCGGGGGCGAACACGTAGAACTTCTCGACGCGTTCGGTCTCATCGTCGGCGTCGATGTCCTGACGAACCCAGTACGAAAGCTGCTGTGTGAAGCCAGCAGCGCCGACCGTGTTGACGAAGGCTTTGTGGTGTTCGGGATACCCGTCCGGCGAGTACCCCCACGTCACGACGACGCCGTCGTCAGAGAGGTGGTTGCGAACTGAGCGGTAGAACTCCGCCGAGTAGAGAGTGAGGAGGTCGTCGTCCGTCGCGCCGGGAACGTCGAGAAGCACGAGGTCGTACGTCTCGTTCGTCTCTTGGAGGTAATGATAGCCGTCTGCGGTGGTCGTGTTCAGCCGGTCGTATTTGTAGGCGTCGTCGTGCCACTGGCGGAAGTAGGGGTCCGTCTTCGCCTCCTGCATGAACTCGGCGTCGAGGTCGACGTGGTCGACAGTGACGTTGTACGCTCTGAGATGGTCGATTGCAATCCAGTCGCCGCCACCGACGACGAGAACCTTCGTCTCCGGTCCGGGCTCTACGAGCGACATGGGAACGTCGACGAGTCCCCGATGGTAGCTTTCTGCCCAGCTTTCACAGAGTTGCACGGCCGAACCGAGACGGAGACACTGCTCGGTCTGTCCAGTGAAGTGTGGATTCGGTCCAGCACCGGTCCACGTCCGATTGTACCGGATGACGTGCTGATACGTGGTCGTCTTCTGTGAAACCACGCTCGCACGCATCGCACCCGGCGGATACTCGTTTTCGATTTGCTGTTCCAAGTAGAGTTGCGACAGGCGCTCGTCGGCCACGTCGTGCTTGGCAACGACCCCGGCGTACGACGCCGTCAACAGCAGGCAGACCACGAGAAGCGTCTTGGAGACGCGGCCGAGCGAGAGCGCGTGGTCGTCGGGGCGAGCGGAAGCGCTGCCACTACCGAACGGCCACCACGACCACGAACCGAAGTGGGCAGCGAAGACGAGTGCGGCGATGCCGTTCAGCAGGGCCAAGACGAATATCGTCGGGATGAGCCCGAGTATAGGGTAGAGAACGCGCGCGTAGACGACTGCTCCGACGAGGCCACCGACGTAATCCATCGCGAGGACGACCGAAAGCCCGCTTCGTCGCCCCTCAGTTCGTTCGATGGTCCAAACGAGTCCGATTACGGAGACGACGGCACTGTGGACGGTGTTGCCGACAGTTCGAAACCACGTCGGTGTCCTGGTCTCCTCAGCATCGAGTTCGTCGACCATGTGGGTCAAAAGCGGGAGTTCGAAGCCCGAGAGGAACCCGACGACGACGACAGGGAGGCGCGCGACCGTCCAGGTGAGTTCTGCTGGGACGGCCTGTGGGATTCGAACGCTGTTGAGACCGACGATGAGCAGGAACCCTGCAGGGGCCACGGCCGCGAGCAGGACCTCTGTTCGGAAGAAGTTCCCACCGAGGTCCGTGGCGTTGAGGTCGTCGGAGAGCGCAGCCCCGATACCCAAACTGAAGAAGTACAACCCGACTGTGATGACGTACTGGGTCACCGTCCCACCGTACATCACAGTGAGGAGTTCCGAGTAGACGAACTCGTAGGCGAAGCTACAGAACGACACTACGAACGTGAGTGCCAGGAGCGTGCCAGTGTCGGTTCGTGTCGTCGTCATCTCGAAGGGAAGGGTTCGGTGGGAGGGAGAGGAGTCGGGCGAGTCGCGACCGCGGGGAGAGGGCAACAGACAGTCGTCAGTCGGTCAGATACGCGGGGACACCTTCCACTGCTCTTCGATATCGAATCCTTGAGTGTCTTTGTCGACTTCGAGGTCGAAACACTCCCAGCGGAAGTCGTGGTTGACGTTGTCCCCGACGATGTTGGCACCCACGCGGTACCAGCCGTCGCGTCGGAACTCGCTTCGGTCGGTGATATCGTAGGTGACAGTTTCGTCCGGGTTCTGAATCGTCTCGTCCCACGGAACGGGACCGGCATCCGGCGTATCGTCTCTCATCTGAGACGTCCCGCCGAGGTACGCGATACCGAGTGCGGCGATGCCGACTTTGTACCGGTCGAACTTGCCTCGGTTGTCCTCGTACCAGTCGTCGGCGTAATCGCCGCCGTGGTACCAAGCGTGCCCGTGGACTGTCCTCGGAGCAGTGGAATAGCCGCCCGAGCCACGGCCGGTTGCACCTCGGCCACCGCCACCGCCTTTTCCTTTCGCGCTGGCGACACCGATAGGGCTTACACCTGAGAGAGACTGCTGGTTTGGTTCGTAGCGGGAGGTGACCCACGTCTCGTCAGCGAGGTCGATAACCAGTTTCCCATTGTTCATTTCGAAGTCGGAGACGACACTCGACCGTCGCGGGGGCGGCGATTTCGAACCGATGCACCCAGCCAGGGCACCGAGTGCCGCGAGGCCGGACGCGTGGAGGAATTTACGGCGGCGCATAGTCTTTCGTCTCTTTCAATCAGATAACGTGATTAACAGTCTTGTGGTTCGGAATGTCGAGAATTCTGTTACGTGTATAGGAGTGGTGAGGTTGCCATGACCGACTGCCCCGACGGGATACGCTCGCGTACGAGTCCGGTGGAGTTTCATCACCGACCGCGCTGGTGACCAGTAACAGAACGGTCTACGATGTCAATCGGAAGCGACGAAAAGTCCGTATAGTCCACCGAGAACCAAGCCAACCATGTGATATGGGTGGCCGATGGTCACTCCGAGCAGCCACGCGTCACTAACTGTGCCAGCGAGGCTGAGAACGAAAAGCGCGACGAACCAAACCCACCGTCGTGGCTTGAATTTCCAAAGATATACCCGTCCATTCAGGTCCAGTGCCAACAGCATCCCAAGAACAGCAAACCACCCCATGCTCGACCCAGCAGCGATCACATTAACCGACGAGGTTGAGACGTCAGCGATAGGTGTAAACTCGACGATGAGATAGCCGTTTGCCGCCGCAGTGACTATCGTTCCAAGGAGTGCTGTGAGAGCCCCACCGATGAGGAATACACCGAGATATCGACGTGTCCTAACGGTCGATTCGGCCCACCCACCGATCAAAAATGCGAAGTAGGTGTTGACCACGAGGTGAAGGAGGTTCACGTGCCCAACTGTGGCAGTCACCCACGTCCACACGTAGTCCAGATGAACGAACCGAACGTAAAACAGTGTCAACGCCATTTCAGAGCCATAGAACTGCGAGACACCCACTTTCAGGAGATGAACTATCCAGAACAGACCAACGAGAGTAGCGGTCGCTGGCATCGACACAACGTATGTGTCGAGAACAGTTTCAACTCGCTCACTGACCGATTTGTTCATTGAATATTGATTTTTGAACTACATGTTAAAACCATCCTTTCAGTTCCGGGGGTGCAGCACTATAGAACGGTGAAATCGTCTCATTTGGTAGGAATACCCATCGACTCCGAATTACCCTCAGTCGCTATCCCACAACAAGCTCGTCACAGACCTTCTCTAAATCAATGGTCGCGTTGAGGTGTTTGTATAACTGAACAACACCCGACGTGGAAGACAATCGTCAATACCGTGCCCGCTTCGTACGCCGTCTTCGAGATGAAAGCGGCCGAAAACATCGCGATGTGCGTCGAGTAGGAGACGGACGTGACTCTGGTTTCCAAATTTAGTACTAGAATTTAGAATCCGGGTTTACACCCATGATATCGTATCTTCACGGGAGAGCCAGTAATCAAAAGACATAATTTCGAACTGTATTTCTTTCTAGTATGTCTCGACGCGTACTCCTACTATGTCTTCTCGTCGTGTTGGCTGGGTGCGCAGGCACCACCGACCCGGCACCTACTACTCCCTCGTCGACACAGACAACCACTACGACACAAACAGCATCACCCACTGCGACGCCGACACCAGAAGTGGAGACACAGGCCCGCCCAGATAATCCTTTCCAGAGCGACCCGATTCGAGTGGGATACGCCGTGGATGAAAATGCCTTGAATCGCTCGTACAAACAGGCGGTCGTCGGCGCTATCGACTTCTGGAATAACCAATCGGTAGGGTCGTACGATGCAAACTACACGTACGTATCTAACGCATCTGAAGCGCAGATTGTGATTCAGTTCGTCGATAAAATCACCTACTGCGATGGCTACGACAATTCGACCGTTGGATGTGCACCGGTGCTCGAAAAAGACGATGTCGCCCTCACGCAGACTGTCAGAGTGGAAGACCGATATGCGATGGAGAGCACTCAGGATATCATCATCCATGAGTTAGGACATACACGTGGCCTCGTTCACGAAGATAGTAACGAGGTTCCGGTGATGAACGAGACAATTGGTACACTACTCATCCCGGAGACGAATCTCGAAAACCGATCTTACGGGTGGCAGACGACCAGCTTCCGAGTTTACTTCGATACGTCAGGGACCGTCTCCAGCGTCGAAGAAGATACGTATCGACAGGAGATTCGAGAGGGATGGCAATACTGGACCAAAGACACTGACCACCTCGAAAAAGACGTCTCCTTCCGCTTCGTCGACAGTCGAGAAGAGGCTAACATCGTGGTCAAAATGCGTGATCACGAGGGCGTTCGCTGGGAGTACTGGGTTTTCAACACAGATAGCGACGACAGCTTCGAAGTTTACCAAAACGCCACCCTATATGTCGGCGAACGAAATCCAGAGTATATCGATTACAACACTGCGACTGCACTTGGGTACCTCCTCCTGAATGCGGAGAATGAAACCGAACTCCCGGAACCGTTCGATGGAGACGACGAGTTAGGTGAGACAGACCAATGGACCGATTAGCCATCACTCAGCCGAAAGGACGTACCTGACTCCCTCCCAGTCAGCATGCCTCTCGATTTTGGAGTGGAAAGCCCAGTAGACAACTGCACCGTTTCAGCCGACAATTACTCGCGTTCGCACGACTTGTCTCGGGAGACCGTTCTATTATACCAGTTGCCAGGTGCCAACGTTCTTTGGTACTCGGTCGAACAGTCAGCCGGAATGAACGTCGACAGTCTCTCGAGGCTCGCTCGATACAAACGCCCGCTTCGATACGCGATGGGTGTTCTCTACGTCGTGGCCGGTGTGATGCATTTCGTCGTGCCGAGTGCGTACGCTGGCGTCATCCCGCCACTCTTTCCCCAGCCACTCACACTCGTCTACCTATCCGGTATCGCCGAAATCGTACTCGGCGTGGGCGTCCTGGTTCAGCGCACCCAGCGTCTCGCCGCGTGGGGACTCATCGCGCTCTTGGTGGCTGTCTTCCCGGCGAACGTCTATATGGCGACGAGCGACGTCGTGCTCGCCGGCGTTTCACCAGCACTCAAAGCACCCTCGACGGTCGCGTTGTGGCTCCGACTCCCGATGCAGGGTGTCTTGATTGCGTGGGCGTGGTGGTACACCTGACGAGGAACGCTTGACGTCGGTGTGAGTTCTTCTAGTCGAGTCGGAGTCGAGAGACACCATCTCAGCAGTTCCAGACGCAGTTCTTCGTCGGTGGTGTACATCCGAGACCACGTGAGAGACCTGATTCGGCGATAGAATTAATAGGATGTAAAATACGCTTTACTGTAAAGGTCGCTTTACACAGTGACCAGACAGACACCATGTCAAATCCAAACACACAATCCAGAGAACGTTCGTATCGTCGTCTCTACGCCGGCCTGTGGCTGCTATCGGGAGTTGCACTTGCGGCTTTCATTACGCTCGGATACCCAATCATCGGCGTCATCGCGTTCGTCGTGAGCGCCACAGTCGCGATCGCTATCGTTCGCCGGTACGACGGGCCACTATTCGACGAACGGGACAGAAGTAGACAGGCAGCCGCGAGTCAACGAACCGTCGCTATCGTCGGTATCTCGTCAGCAATCGTCTTCCCGACGGTGACTGCACTCTGGGCACTCGACGTCGTCGCGTGGCCCGTCTGGTTGACACCCATCGCGTTCTTCGTCGCCGCACTGTCGTTCGTACATCTCGGGAGCACGCTGTACGAGACGACACAGGTTGCATGAACAACGCAGTCAGAGAGCATCGCGAAGAGAGGAATCTGACGCAGGGTGAACTCGCCTCGCACGTAGGCGTCACGCGGCAGACTATCAACTCCATCGAACGAGGACGTTACAACCCCAGTCTCGAACTCGCTTTGAAGTTGGCTGCGGAGTTCGAGTGCTCGGTCGAAGCGCTGTTCTGGCTCGACTGAACCGGCTGTGTGCCGGGGTCAAACGAACGCGAGGTGTTATTCGAACCTCGGCTTACAGCCGGTCGATTGTGAGCGGCGTCGCGTCGTCCCAATACTGCTCGAAAAGTGCCTCTGCCCACGAGAACACCTCGGGCTCGTCGACATCGAGCGAGGCCTGAAGAATGCCATTGTCGTCGCGCAAGAAGAGATGGACGACAGAGTCCGTAATCGTCATGGCCACTGGAATCGACTCGTCAGAGATTCGAATCGTGGCGTTCTCCGCCGTGAGCAAGTCTCGGAGTTGGTCTCGTAACTGTGAATCGTCGGCGAGAGCGTCGATTGCCGTCGACGAGAAGACCCCGTCGAACTGCTGGTCTCCCGAGGCAGTCCGCTCTGAGATGAGTTCGAGGCTCTGTTCGTTGAACGCGTAGGAGACGACCCGCACGTCTGTCGCGGTTCCGAGGAGGTCGAGCACTCGTTTTACCGGCGCGTTCGGACGGACGCGACTCGGCTTCGTAATCGTCGCTTCCGTCAGGTGTTCGAGGTCGAACGAGATGGCTTCCGCGGGGAGCCATCGAACGATTGGACGCAATTCGAGGTCGGTATCGAGAATCTCGACCAACTCGCTGAACCCCCGAGAAACGAGTGTCCCCGTCACAGTCGCACGGTACGCACCGTCTTCCCGTTCAATCCATCCCCGGTCTTCGAAATCGTGGAGAATCCGCCCCAGCGTGGGCTGGGATGCACCAGTGAGTTCGACGAGTTCACGCCGAGTGTGGGCCGTCTCCGTGAGATGTGCTAAGGCCTCCACCCGATTCGGTGAGAGCGCGAGAAATTCGATTTCTTCTAACGCCGATTCCATACACGTCTCTCTGTGTCCCACTGGTATACGGTTTTCGTGTCGCGAAATAATTTCACTCCTTGAATACCTGCCACACGCTCCTGCGGGTTTCTTACTGTGAACTAATTTCTGAATCAATGTAAGTAGTGGGTCGTCCTACACAGAGGTATGAGTTCACTGTCGCACTCTTTGTTTCTCTCAGCGGCCCGGGGTGAGTATTCGGAATGAAGGCCCACGGGAGCACAGGAGGCACGCACCGAAGCCTCGTGTTGTTCACGCTCGCGAGTGTCTTCTTTGGAGGGACGTTCGTCGCAGCGAAGGCGGGACTCGAGTTCTTCCCACCGCTTCTGTTCGTCGCACTCAGGTTCGACATCGCTGCTGTCGTGTTGCTTGCGTATGTCGCTGTGACGACGCCACGCGACGAACTACGTCCTCAGTCAGTTCACGACATCGTCGGTATCCTTGCAACTGGCGTGTTCGTAATCGGGCTGTCGAACGCCTTCCTCTTCGTTGGCCAGCAGTACGTCTCCAGCGGTGTCGGGTCGATTATCTTCAGTCTCAACCCAATCTTGACGCCCGTGTTCGCGATGGTCGTTCTGGCAGACGAACGCCTCTCGTCCCGCGGCGCAGTCGGGATGCTCATCGGACTGGTCGGTGTCGCGCTCGTCGTCAACGTCGACCCGTCGAATCTCCTTGGCGGAGCGGCTGTGTGGAAAGGCGTCGTGTTCCTCGGCGCTGTCACCGGCACACTCGGGACTGTCGTCATCCGCTGGGCCGAGACATCTATTTCGAGTACCGTTCGGACAGCGTGGGCGCTCCCGGTGAGCGCTGTTCTCACCCACGGCTTTAGTGTCGCTTCGGGGGAGTCGCTGTCGATGGTTACGTGGACCCCCAGTGCAATCGTCGCACTCGGATACGTCGGCATCTTCGCCGGTGCAGTCGCCTACATCGCTTACTTCGGACTTCTCGACGAAGTGGGACCGATTCACGGGAACCTCGTGTTCTACGCGGTCCCAATCGTCGCCACGCTCGGTGGGTCGGTCCTCCTTGGAGAATCCATCTCTGCGTCGACCATCACGGGGTTCGCGACGATATTCGTCGGCTTCGCTGTCCTTGCGAGTGACTCGATTGTCGAAGAAGTAGAAGCGTTGTACGACGTGGTGCTGTCGTCGCTTCGTTCGACGAACTGAGTTTCGTCGGGTGTTTTCGGTCGGCAGACAGCAGCGGAGACGACCTCAACGTCCGAATTGGTTCAGTACTTCGACCGTCGTGAACGATGCGATAAAGCCCAACGAGTAGCCGACGAAGTGTTCGTAGAGATTTACGACACCATTCTCAGTCGTCGGGTCGACCGGAAATGCGACGAACAGAACCGTAACAAACAGAAAGATGGCAGCGACGCTCAATTCGAAGTAGCCGGTCGCGTCGGCACTGGAGCGAAGTTTCGAGAGGATATTATCTACTTGCTCGTAGGCTGAGATTGCGTAGAACAAGACAGTGAGGAAGACAGCGAGGACCAGTCCGGCAGTCACGAACAACACCGTCGAGTTCTCCGGGACGACAGATTGGACACTCAAGACCGAAACGAGCCCCAAACTCGTGAGAAACATCATCGGTGCGAACGTCCGTACCGGGCCGATAGCGAACCGACTCTCCAAATAGTCAGCCAACGTGAGCGGGAGACATCCAACGAGGCCCATAACGACACCCGATGCGCCAAGCGTGGCCGAGGACCGAATGATGGCGAGGTTCAAGTATGAAAGCACAGGAGGAAATGCAACGAGAACTGTACTCACGAATATGTAGAATCGTTGCCGGTTACCACTCGCGATACCCAGAAGATACAGTGTTGGGACGACGACGAGGTACAAAAAGACGTTCGTGAGCAGGTGTCCGGTCTCCAGATGAACGAACGACGAGGTAAACGCGGTCACGACCGTCGGGTCGGTGTAATCGAATACGAGAGACTCACGGACCGCGTATGGCAGTTGGTACACGAGAAGCAGTATGGCGGGGAACGTGCAGATAAACCCAAAGTCTACCAGGTGCGTGCGCTCAACAAATAGCCGGCGTAACGACTTCTGACTCGTGTTTTCTGTGTCGGCGCGCACGCTCTTACACATTATTGTACTCTGAATAGGTATAATATTTTTGCAGTAGTTATCAAAACTGGCCCTCGGAGGACTGGTATGAATTATATCATTTATAATTCGTTGGAAGTGTTGTGATTTAATTATATTTTCACTGTCTGCTTCGATACCGTCACTGTCTTGTTACGTCCCCAAGTTTCTTCTAGAACCGCCGCAAACCACGTGCTGAGAAGGTCCTCGAGCGACATGTCCACGTAAGTTGTGGACCTGTTCACGTCTCGACCTCACGCACCTGGATAGTTCCCATCAGGCGATCGTGTCATTAAAATGGCTAAAATTCCCCTCCCAACCGACCGACGCTCACTCGTCGTCCTCCTCATCGTCGGAGTCGCGCTCCCCGCCATCATCTGGTCGTCGGGACTCGTCGCGACCGACAGCAGTCCATCAGTCGACGCGAACGTGAGCGAACGCTACCACTCGATAGACACACTCGACGCGACTCGAACAGTCATCCACGAAAAAAATGGAACGACGACAACTCGAACCGTCGCCGACGTGACGCTCGTCCCTGGAACCGACAAGAAGCGCGTTCAGTTCCAAGACGACTCGTCGCGGCGCTACACACTACAGGTTTCTAACGGCTCAACCCTGTGGCTCCACACTCGAAACCGGAGCACCGTCACAGCCATCCACTTGACTGGTCCCCCGGCCGAGTCGGTGACTTCGCTCCGTCTCCAGCGGCTCGTCACTGCCGCAGGACTCACAGACGAGTCTGGGCGACCACAGGCACCGGACGTGGCACCACTCCCAGTTGTCCCACGGCACGGGGTTGCTCCAGACACCAACGCATCTGGCGGATACACTGCTGAGTACGTCGAGACAGCCTCTGTCGGCGGGCGAAATGCGTACGTCATCAGCGTCACGCCCGCGACAAACCAAACCGACACCCAATTCCGACAGCGCCTGTGGCTCGACACGGAACGGTTCTACCCACTCCGAAAACAGACTGAGTGGACTATCGACGGAACCACCCGGTCGATGACGACGACATATACGAACGTGAGCTTCAATCCGCAGGTACCGGCGGACACGTTCCGTCCTGAAATCACCGCAGAGACGACAGTCGAACGCCCGAAGACCCCCAAAACAGAATGGTACCACAGCGTCGAGAGACTCAGAGCACAGAGTTCGGTTTCGATTCCGAACCCGTCTCTCCCTGCCGAGTTCGAGTTGACGTACGCAACCCGAACCACCGGTCGAATCCAGAGCGTCGGCCTCCGGTACGCCACAGAAGGACGACGGATAACGATTGCCAAGTACAACATGACCTACGCCATCGACTCCGAAGACCAGGACCTGACTATCGATGGCCGTCCGGCGACATTCGACCGTGGCCCGACGACATCGTTGTCGTGGAACTGTGACCAGTACCGGTACACCGTCCGTGGCACCGGTGTCAGTACAGACGAACTCGTCGCTGTCGGGCAATCAGTCGGCTGTTCGAACTCGTAATTCGGGGGTTGTTTCTGACCCAGAAACTACTCCCACTTTTATATTATCTCCCAGCCCCTTCGTCGAAATGCGATGGATGTCTCGGAGTCGATAGGGTGTTGCCCGCACCCGTCACTTCACCCCTGCCCATCGCGATACCACGATAGCCATCGTGGTCCCCTCTGACATCACCCCTCCAAAGTACTCGCACACTGAAATACGATGACCCCTGCACTCCATTGTCGGCTCAGTCTCCCCCGAATCGCTGACCCCGAAACCGGTCAGGCTTTCTATTCGGCTTACAGTTCCACAGTCGAAGCGTGACTGAGGAGCCGGAGCTGAGTGAGATTCTCGACATCCTCAGCGACGAGTACGCCCGAGACATCCTCGCAGCAACAAGTATCAAACCCATGTCCGCCCAACAACTCGCCACCCAATGTGAGATGTCCAAGCCGACAGTCTACCGGCGGGTCGAACAATTACAGGAATACGGTCTTATCGAAGAACAAACCAAAGTCCAGAAGAGCGGTAACCATTACAAGGTCTATGCGGCTACACTCTCGGAGTTCTCTCTCGAGTTGGACGTCGGAAGCTTCGAAACATCCGTAACCCGAACGTCTCCCGAGGCGTTCCCAGGCCAAGAAGAAGACGACACTGCCGACCGATTCAAGAAAATGTGGGAGAACCTCTGAGATGGTTGGACTAACTGCGACACTCGACTGGCTTATCATTGCACTCGCCTTCGGCTCGACGCTCGTCGGTGGCTACGTTGGCTATCAAGCCTATCGCGGCTATCTCCGCCACGATAGCCGGACGATGCAGGCCTTGTCGCTTGGGCTATTCTTCCTCACAGCCGTCGCGTTCAGCGTTGCCTTCGTCGGTTCGGTCCTCCTTCGAGAGGGCTACATTGGGCTGCAATACCAGCGCCCGCTGACACTCGCCACGCGGACGTTCCAGTTCCTCGGCGTCCTCCTCATCGCCTATTCGTTACACTCCAGGGAGTGACCCGTCCTACGTACTTGTTTGTCACCCGCCTCGGGTTCGCGCTTCGAAATCGCTGAACCCGTCCCGCCGCCAATCTGTATCAAACCTTATCTACCTCACTCGTCGTTTCATATTTTATGAGCAGTCGGCGACGTGATATCACGAAGACAATTGTCGATAATTTCGGTCTGATTCTCGTTTGTCTGCTGGTCGTCGGACTGCTTGGCGGGTACATGACGTACACGACCCACGTCGCCCCGGAAACCGAGACAGTTACTCGGCAACTCTCCTCGTGGCAGTCCAGCGGCTCGTACACGCACAACGCGACAGTCCGCAATGGAACGTCGGCATTCGCCGAGGGAACTGTCCTCCGAGACCGGTCAGTGTACGTGACCCACGTCGCTCCCGTACTGACCGGTTCGTTCAGCTATACGTACGGAGTCAGCAACGACAGCGACCTCGCCGCAGAGACGACAGTAGTTGTGCAGTACCGGTCTGTCGAGTCGGCCGGTTCGTCCGACGAAGTCGTCTACTGGCAGGTTGAGCGCGAACTCGCCCAAGAACGAGACGAGACACTCACGCCAGACGAACGCCTCTCGGTTCCTTTCTCGCTGAACGTCAGCGACGCGACTGAAACCGTTCGTCGTATCGACCGTGAACACGGTGGGACGCCCGGACAACTCGACGTGATGGTTGTCACACGGGTCGAGCTATCGGGGACTCGGAACGGACAGGAAGTGGACACGGCTCGAACGTACCGCCTCCCGGTCGTTCCGAGACAGAATAGCTACCGCGTCGAAGACCCCGGACGAATCAACCACGGTGACGAGAGAACCGCAGACGTGACGGTCACGCCCGACTATGGCCTCCTCCGGCAGGTCGGGAGTCCAGTGCTATTCTTGCTTGGCGTGGTCGCCGCGGGCGGCCTCGTCGTTGCGCGGTCGACCGGTCGACTCTCGCTCAGTGACCGCGAAGAAGAGTGGATGGCCTATCAGTCAGCCCGCGAGGAGTTCGACGACTGGATTACTGTCGGAAAAATCAAACCCGTCGGAGAGACTGTCTGGTCTGTCGAAGTCGATTCCCTCGAAGGGCTGGTCGACGTCGCCATCGACACGGACAACCGCGTCATCGAGCAGCGAGAGGGCGACGAATTTGTCGTATTTACCGGCGACCGACTGTTCCGGTATCAAAAGCCACCGAAGCCAGAGACCGACGGGGAATTCCTTTGGAACAACAACGACGAAGCGCAGGTCGACGACTCGGTCGACTCCTGACGGCTCTTTCGGCCCAAACAACTCCTGACGGGCAACTCGGCCAAGCCGACGCGACGAGTCGCTCGGCCTAACTACTCTGATTCGAGTGGGTCGCCATCCACACCGTGACTGGTAAGCTGAAGGTTCGGCAGGCGTCTGTAGCCCGACGTGCTGCCGGCGATGACCGAAAAGCCGAGTGTGCCAACGAGTTGTGGGACACCGGTGATGCCAGCACTCGCGAGGGCGAACGAGACCAGTACCGAGAGGACGACGACAACCGCCCCTACTGCGGCCTCGCGTAGAAGAACGTCTCTCAGTCGGCGGCGTCGCACAGACTGTTGTGTCTTGAAGACGGGCAGCACGTCCCGAAGTCGCGTCTGGACGAGGTAGTTCGACAGCACGGCAGCGAACCCACCGAGTGGGAACCACCATACCCACGAGACACCGAAGACGGGACTGAGTCCAGGGATGAACCCACTCAGTTCGGTGGACTGTTCAGTCCCGTCTGTCGGCCTCGACGACTGCCCGTCGTCGGTGGTATCGCCATCGTCCGACTCGGGAGCACTGGTGACGGTGTCATCGCTCGTGTTCTCATCGCCTGACTGTTCGGGAGTGGTGGTGGCAGTCGTAAGGGTACCCTGGGTCCCTGAGTCGTTCGTCGCATCGTCACCAATCGTTCCGCTATCGACACCGTCAGCACCATCGTTGTCGCTTCCGCCGGTGCTACCGCCAGCACCACCCGTGCCACCTCCGGCAGAACCTCCATCGTCACCGCCACCATCTCCACCATCGCCGCCACCACCAGCTCCGCCATCGCCGCCACCACCAGCTCCGCCATCGCCGCCACCACCAGCTCCGCCATCGCCACCGTCCGAACCGCCGCCCGAGCCGCCGCTACCACCCGAGCCACCGGACCCTCCGCCAGAGTTGGACCCCGATTCAGGAACGGTGGCTTCGACGGTGATTTCGCCGGTGAAATCGCGGTCCTCGGGGATGACAGTGACGCCGAACAACACAGACTCGTCTGGACGAAGCTGTATGGGTTCGCCCTCGACGCGCTGGCCGGTGTCCATCCGATGAATCGTTATCCGCTCGCTATCGGTCCTGAGTCGGACGGTCGTACTGTCGTTGCTGTTCTCGTAGCCAGCGAATCCGACGACAAAGAGGTCGTTCACTTGCGTGTGACTGTTTGGAAGGACCGGAGAGAGATGGAGTCGGATGCGTCCAGCGTCGTCGTACTCGACGTACTGGTTGCCGTTCTCGGTGTCTGCCGCGGTGAGATACACCCCAGAGTCGGACGCTGGTGCAATCTCGTCGCCACCCGTGAAGGCACCTGTCGCTAAGACGGTGCCGCTGAGAACTGCGGCGAGAGCGACGAGGGCGACGAGGGTACGGTTCATACTTGCGGGGACCTATAGGTGGCTCGTCCGTCAGTTGTTCGTCGCTTCCACGACGAACGTCACCGATCCGATATCGTCGAGGCTGCTTCCATCGACGTTGTCGTCCAGGAGGTCGACGACAATGTCGACTTCGACGACGTCAGCGTTCTGCCCATTGTTTCCGTCGGGACCAAGTTCGATTGCGTTCCCGGACGTCCCGTCGCCGACGATAGACGCGTCGTCGACACGAAAGTCGAGAACGTCGCCATTACTCGGGTCGTCACCGACGCCATCAGTGCTACCATCGACGTACAAATTAACCGTGTTACTGCCGTTGTTGTCGATTTCGAGAGCGTCAGTGAACGTCGTCTTCGCGCGCTCGTTGAGGTTCGTCTCTTCGAACTTGATCACGTCGACGGACTCGCTCGTATCTGTCCCGATAATCGTCCCCGCACCAACGCCACTTCCCTTGTCGAAACTTACCTGTGCCGACCCGCTGTCACTGGAAACATTGAGATCGACGTTGCGGTCTGCCTCGATAGAAGTGAACGCACCGGAGCCGAAGACGGCACCCGTTCCAACGCTTGCGGCACCGATACTGAGTAAGAGACTTCTGCGATTCATCTTACTTGAACTCTCTCGTACATGGGCTTATTACTGAACAGCATTAGCCCCCTTAATCAGTGGTTTAACCCAGCTAACGCCAGTCATTAGTAAGTCGTCACTTTGTGAAGGGACGGGTATGAAGATGAACCGCAGAAGTGTCCTCGGACTCATCGGGACGATTGGTATCGGAACTGGTGCGGCATTCGGCTCTGGCGCATTTAGCACAGTCGAGGCGACACGCGAAGTCGAAGTCAACGTGGTCGGCGTCGACGACGACGGGAACGAAGACGGCTCGCAGATTGCAGACCGGTTCACGGACGTGTTGGTTGACGCGTCTTCCGACGAAGTCGCGCTGCGCAGCGCTGACGGAACGCTCGTCACAGACCCCACGACGCTGTTCCCCACGGCGAGCGATACGCTCGATGCGAACGGAAACGCTGACATCGACGAGAACTACGTGAGTCTCATCGCCAACGACGTGACTGTCGTCTTCGGATACGAAGACGGGAGTACCGACGAGCGTCTGATGCCGAACAGCACGTACACCTACCCCACTGGCTTCTTCACGCTGGTGAACAACGACGATGGCAGTGGACAGGCCTTCTCTGTCGAACTCGAATCTGGCGACACGTTCCTCACCGAGATTGGCGGAAGCAACCCCTACAGCGAAGACGTCGCCGCCGATACGACGTCCGAACTGAGTGCCAAACTCGAAACTGGCGACACCGGGACCGAGAGTGAAACGCTGACCATCACGATCAACGAAGCCTAATCGGTCTTCACGGCGGATATGGGTATTCGCTTGGGTTGTCTGTCGGCGTTCGTCTCGCGACTCTGCTGACGGTCAGTTGGAGAGTTGGGTGGCGTTTTCCTTCGCCACGTTGGAAGATACTATCGGTATTGATGATTGGTTGCCATTGACAATATCAAAATGCAGAACGTAACGAGAACACGTATTACTGTCAATACTGAAGATACGCGTATGGTGCAGTTGGAGCAGAGAGGCTCTGGTGAGAGACCTGTCTCGCGCGACGAGGTCTACGGTCTCTTAAGTAACCACCGCCGTCGATACGCCCTCCACGCGATCAAACAAGGAGATGGACCAACTGAACTCTCGAACCTCGCTGAACAAGTCGCAGCATGGGAAAACGGAAAGTCCGTCCGCGAAGTCACGTCTACCGAACGACATCGCGTGTACACCTCGATGCAGCAGACACACCTTCCGGCGTTGGAACGTGCAGGTGTCATCACTCACGATAACGGGACCATCACACTGACCGAACAGGCGACAGATTTGGACGTCTATCTGGATGTCGTACCAGGCAACTCGATTCCGTGGGCCGAATACTATCTTGGGCTCTCGGCAGTAGCGATTAGCCTCGTCGCTGCCGTCTGGGTTGGCGTGTTCCCCGCCTGGATTCCACAACTGGTGTGGGCCGCGGTTATTTCGCTTCTCTTCATGGGCTCTGCGGCGTATCACGTCTACCAGAATCGGCGTATGCAGTTGGGAGAGACCGACAAACCACCAGAACTTATGCAATGACGAATAGTTCCCCAAGGCCCATAGAATGACGAATACACTCCCAGAAATCCAAGAATGACGAAAAAGTGGACTCGGCGGGGCGCACTCGCGTTACTCGCCTCCGGCGCGGGAATGCTCGCTGTCGATACCGCCGGGTTCACGACGATTAACGCCGACCGAGCAAGCACCCTTAGAACAGAGGCTGATTCGAACGCCCTCCTTGGTGTTGGTGACACGCATGTAGAGGGCAGTGACGGCAACAGCGTGACACTCACCACGCTGACGAATCGATTCGACGAGCCACTCACGTGGTTCCACGTCGACGTGCCACTCGGCGCGCCGATACGCGATGTCGAGACACCGAGGCAACTTGCGCCCGGTGAACAGGGCGACATCGAAGCCACGCTGTCGTGTTCCCAAGAGACGACGTCTGTCGAACTCACTATCTCTGCAGGTGGCAACGATCAAGAAGTCGAACTTACACGAGACTTCACCATCGTGTGCGACGACCCCCAAGTCGCCAGGTGGACGTTCAGCGAGCCCAAGAATACCACGTACCTCGACGACGAATGGGGTTCCCACACTGCGCAACGAAGTCGCTCTACGTGGCCGCAGACGTGGCCGAGAAACGCCTTGCCCAAAGATAGGACGTTGCGCTTCAACGGCAATCACGATGTCGTGACGGTCCAAGACGACGACGAGTTAGACCTGACGTCTGACTTCACACTCTCTATTTGGGTGCGATACTGGGAGAGATCAAGTCACGACCTGGCGAGGTTGTTTAGCAAGTGGAATTCGGTCGGCGACGAAAGCTACCAGTTCTTCATCGCCGAGCGACCGTTTAGTAACAGAGACCACGAAATCGTGATCGAGACGACAGAGCGATACGAACTCACTGGCATTTCAGTTCAGGAGGGCCACTGGCAGCTTCTGACTTGGACACACAGTGACGAAGGAGACCACGTGTACGTCAACGAAGTTGGCTACGACGTCCCGAGTGTCCCCGATGCACAACCATCTGGGCAACCACTCCGTATCGGAAACGGTCTCGACCACGGAGGGAACCTCGACTATGGCTTTACTGGGCTGTTAGATGACGCCCGTATCTACAGTCGAGCACTGACCGCGGAAGAAGTTCGGAATCTCTACCGTCACGGAAACATCGACGGGTGACATCCACCTCGTCGTAGACAGCGAGCCCGCAATTTACAATGTGCTCATTTGAACAAGCGCTTTAGCCGACGCGTGAGCGGAATATCGCGGCTCGTATCTCGAAGACGCTTCGAGCCGAACCCGAACACTGCACCGACCATCGCAGAGACACTCAAGAGTATGAGTACGTTGAATGCAGCGATAGCCACAACCGGATGAATTGAGTGCAATTGTTCGATGATACTCGGCGGGAGTATCAAGAAGTATCGACGCTCGGTAATCGTGACGACGGTTTGCTTGCGCGGCGGTGGTGCGGTCACGAAGAGCGTCGCTGTCGCCGATTTATCACGTGGAACGACGAGCCTGTTTTGGCTCATCTCCGCGTCTGGATGGGTCGTCTCGAGGAAGATAAGCATCGTCACGAGCCCGCCGTTCTTCGCGGTGAACCCGTTTTCGACCTGGTCACCGGGCTGGATATCGTCTGACAGTTCGTCTCCATCGACAGCAACTTGATGCGTCCCGCTCGGTGCCAACATTGCGGCGTTCGCCGGGACGAGCACCAAGAATGCTAACCCGAGCGCGACCCACCGACCGTCGATGGCGTCGCTGTCAGTTCGTGACCGCTTTCGGTCTCGGCTCTTCTGTTGTCCATCGCGTAAATCGTCGATAAATATGAAGAGGAACAGGACGAGTCCGACGGAGATGAACAAGCCGCTGAGCCCCTGTGAGCCGAACGGTGAATCGACACCGAGTGCAGTCGTCAACGCCGTTTGTGCACCAGACACGGTGTTTCGAACCGTCGCGATGGCAGTCCCCAGCCCCGGGATTCGAATTACGTTGCCGTTTATCTGGAGGGCTGTCGCGACGATTCTGTCTTCTGTGACCACCGGTTCGTCGCTGCTTTGGTCCCGAAACGGGTTGTTGTCACCTTTCGTGATATAGCCCCGCTCTGTCTCTTCGACGACTCTGTGTGTCGTCAGCCCACCCCCTTGCAGTTCGATGGCGTCGAAGACGATGACATCTCCCGGTTCGATTTCACCAGAGAACGGTTCAGGGATAGCGACAAAGGCATCTCCCGTGTGCAGCGTCGGCGACATGCTCCCAGAGGTGACGTACCCCAGAAGGACAGGTTGGCCGAGGAGTTGACCCACCACGAGTGAGATGACCACAATCGTGGCTACGACGGTGAAAAAATCCTCTGCGAACTGCCGCAACATAGCTTCTCTTCTTAGTTGTAGGGTTTCAAACTAGCGGAGGTGGAAGCAACATGCGACACTCTGCTACGAGAGTTGGTGTTCCGCAAACTCGGTGACTGACTCGATAGCGTCTGTGAGTTGGTTCTCGGCTTCGTATTCTTCCGAATGCTCGATTTCCCACCCATTCCCAGGTGAGCGTGTGACGTAGAGAACTTCGCTCTGGGTTGCTAAAATTATATCATCGACGTGTGGCGGCTCGAACCCCGTGGAATCAGTGGATTTGATTGCTACTGGGAGCGCTCTGCAGATGCCATCCTCAGACTCGAACTGACCGACCGCATCAGGAGAAAGCGGAACGTCCGGGAGCAGGTCCAAAGCAGGGATATCAAACGACATAGATTAATTTTCTAATTCAACATACATCAATCTGACTACAAAGTGGCACGACGTCGGCGGCGTGAACCGGAGTGGGATGTTGGACTTCCGGAATCGACGAGCGTGAGACCGCTGATTAAACATCGCATCTTCCGCCCCATCGACCACGCGCATAACGCGCGGGTCGATGGGCCTCGATACCGTCAAAGATCAATGTGTGAGACCGTCTTCTCGTCGATCAAGCGCACGCACGGCGACGCCGTGCGTGCGCGAACGTGGTACCGAGAATTTCGTGAACTCGTCTTGAAATGTGTCGTTCATAACATCAAGCGTGCCGCAACCTAGCCAAATCAACCGCCGCATGGCGATTCACCAGAGCCCAATTTTATGACAAGGTGTTTTTTGGAATCATTATCTGGTTATGTATTAAAATGAAGAAATTTGATTGACTGGGTTTATTATTGAATAACGTAGTCCTGTCCCATGTTTATTATATCACCTATCTCATCGATTCCATTATCAATTATTTTTCTATTTCCTTAATAACATCTTGTCCCACTTCGACAGCATAGTCAGCGCCATCATTAGCAGCATCCTCAAGATCATTAGCCATCTCTTTTGCGGCTTCTTCTGCTTCCTCGGGTACATCAATACTCTCACACATGACTTTGAGTCCTACTGGATACTTCACATCTGCAAAACGCGCATCAGTCACGTATACCCCGACATATTGTGCATCACAGGGAGTGTTCTCTCGAATTGCGTCGTTAACTGCGCATCCTAAAGTGGGCCCGGCACAAACTCCTGCCACAATGGCCCCAAGTCGAGGATCGGCCTTAACGGCCCCGATACTGATAGCTGCGCAACTGAGCACCTCTGCATTATAGTCTATCCCGTGTTCGTCTAACCAATCATTTAACTGATGGTCCGGATCCTCAAAGGCATCACAAAGATTATCAATCGGAATCCTGCCAACGTAATTTAGAGCCATTGTTACTTGTCCCCTCCAACAACTGGGACTGTATATGTGGATGCATTTCCGTCATCAGCAGTCGCGAAAGCGCGTGCTGAACCTCCGTGTGCTGAACCCGTCATTTCGTGAACTGTGACCGGCTCTCCCTCATGCTGAGTGATCCCACGGACAGAGACTATATCGTCCTGCTTCTGAGCATATAGTATCGCGGCATGACCTTGGTTATCTGTAGTCTCCCCCGTGTAGGAGAAGCCCAATCTGAGGGCGGACCACTGCTCTCCAGTATCTTTATTCGTTATTTTTGCTGTGACAGTATGGTCTTCTGTTTCCGCTTTGAACCCGCTACTCTCTATTCGTCGTTGCGCGACGTTCGACACGCCCATCGGTGACTGCGACGGCGTCTTTCTCTTCCAGTCGTCGCACAATCTCCTGGACGGCCGCTGCAGGCCAGTCGAGTTCCTGTTGCAGGGCAGCCACCGACTTCGGGTCGTCAAGCGCGTGCAGCACTTCGAGCTCCTCGTAGACGCGCTCGGTGAGCTCCGCAACGGGATCGTGCAACGGTGTCGTCACGTTGTGTTGCTCGGTGAGATCGGTCAACGCGTCGTTGACGTACGTCACGAACAGTTCTTGCTCCAAGAGTTCGACCTGCGTCTCGAGTTCTGCTTCGACGGCGTCAAAATTGAGGCCAGTCTGCAGCACCGAAAACAGATCCTCGATGTCGTCCACCCGACCGGCGACCGCTTTGAACAGGAAGATGGCTTCTGGACGCACGAGCTCGACCACGAGATTCTCCGGATCGAGATACCGTTCGCTCCTGCAGACTCGCTTCGCTCGTCTTCCGTACTCCCGCTCGTTTCACTCGCGGCAACTCCGCTCACGAATGCCGGGAGACAGAATCAGTTTGCCAATCACCTACTGGTTGAAAACGTCGATGCGACATCCATCATCGTTCTCGAGGATGCGCTGGGCACCAAGTTCTTCGTACGCTTCGTCCGGTTCCCGGACGCTATCGTATCCCAGTTCGAGGAGTACCACTTGGAGCTGACCCAGGTCGTCCCCGGAGGAGACGATGAGGTCGATATCTTTGGTCGTCTCTTTGAGTCCGCGAAACGCCATCGACCCCCCGCCAATCAAGAAGACGGTGAGTGGGGTGTCCAGCTGCTAGCCAATGCGCTCGAGTTCCGACCGGATGTATGAACGATCAAATCGCGCCCTCATGGCGTCACCTCGTACTCCTCAGCCAGTTCCTGAAAGTCCTCCCACTCGGGGAGTCGCGACGTTCGCTGGGCACCGCTGGTGTCGAGATATGTCCAAAGCTCGTCGACGACATCGTCGACGCCGTACGTGACGGCTTGGGATCGGAGTTCGTCGCGGTTGATATCGACGTGACTGAGCAAGAGTAGACAGTATGACTGCGTTCGTGCGCCCGAATCGATCACGAGCATGTGGCAGCACAATGTCTCCGGCGAGAGCTCACTCGTCGTCTCCGAATAGAGGTAGTACCGACGGTCACGTGCCAACAGCGGGAGGCCATATCGCTGGAATTGGTCGGGGCCTGTCGGAATAAAGTGTTCGTCGGTGATTTCAGTCGGCGTCTGCACAAGGAACTCGTCAAGCGATTCCCACAGAATGGTGTAGGTGGCGGTCTGTGCTTCGACCGTCTGGCGGTGGACGTGATGGGCAAGCTCACGAGCGAATATACTCAGCTGTTCGAAGCCGTCATTCAGTGCGTACGCCCCGTCGTCGGGTTGGTAGACGAGTCCGCGATGTTGAAGCGGGGCAAGCGCACGGTGGGCGGTACTTCTGTGGACGTCGGCGTGGCGTGCGAGCTCTGTCGCGGTCCGTGGGGTATCGAGATAGTAGCACACACGGAGGGCCGCCCCTGACAACAGCTCCGGCCAGTCGATGTGTGCATACTGCTGTGTGAGGTTCGCGAGTAACTCGAGTGCCTTCGCGTCCGACAGTCGAATCTGCTTTGTTTTCCCCTGTCGGCGTGTCTCGACGAGGCCAGCCGTTTCGAGCCGTTCGACGAGTTCTGAGGTGTAGCTGAGACTCCGCTCGAGATTCGTTGCGAGTTCAGAGACCGTCTGCTCACCGCGAAGGGCAGTGAGGGCACGAATCTCGCCTTCTGTGAGCATACTATTGCATACTAGCGAACCAATATATAAATCATTTCGGTGTTTTGCAACGCAGAGCTGATTCCGTTGAGATGGAGATACTCCAACCCAATGAAGCAAACATACCAAACAACTATCTTCCAACAGTCCCAACACTAGTCTATGTCGAGCGGAACCATCGATATCGACGAGTTCGAAAACGCCGACGCCGACGAATTCGAGGACCGGAATGACACCGAGCGGATCGTGCTGTTCCTCGACGACCACGACGACCGTGCGTGGAAGGCAGCGACGATCGCCGAGCGACTCGGGTTGGACACGGACGCTGTTAGTGCAATCCTGTCGCGATTGAAGGAGCGCGGTCTCGTGCGGCACAAGCGCCCGTACTGGGCGATCACAGACGACGAGGAACGACTCCAGTCAGCCTACCGGCTCCACCGACACCACGAGAGTGCAGCCGAACAATACGGCGAAGAGCGTCTCGAGGATCTCCGGACCGACCAGATGGAAGACGTACAGTGACTGCGTTCGAGGACCTGGAACGCGGCGACATCGTCTGGGGAACAGACCCGCTCTCGGAGAAAGGTCGCCCACTGCTCATTATCGGGGCCCCTCGATTCCCGACTCACGGCGTGCAACTCATCACTGTCCTGATCTCCACGAAGACGTACCACGAGGAGTCACTCACACTCCAAGACGACGACTACGAGGGCGACCCACTCGGTAAACGAAGTCACGTCCTCCCGTGGTCGATCGTGACTCTCAACAGTGCTGCGGACGTCGAGCATTACCTGACCTCGCTCGTCGACGAACGAACCAATGATGTGGCGAGCCAGTTGATCAACTACATCTCCTCCTAAAGGGACTTGCCTGCTGCCAATAGCGCGACCGAGAGCACAGATGCCGCTCCCACTCGGAAAAAGAAATCTTCTCCCTTCACGGCGTATTTGTGCGACACTCGAATCGCTCCACTATCTTCAACAGACGGGCGCTCTTCGGGAAGATCATGGACTGCCCCGCGTGCGGGTCCTCGGTTACACTCGAAGTCGGGGCGGACCACCCGCCTTCGGCGTCACTCACCGACGCCCTCCTTGCAGCGGATGAAGACGAGTGTATCGAGGTCTCACGGAATTGTTGGAACTGTGGGTGGCACGAGGTGCGCCAGGTTTGCGTTGCCTCGATCGAGACGACCGAGGGAGACGAGACCGCTATCGAACGAGCCGCACTCCTCGACGAGATCACCGACGAACTCGCAGCGATCGAATGTCTGGCCACGCTCGAAGACGCCCTAGCCGAGGTTCGTCGGCAGCGACGACTGGAGCCATCGACGGCAGATACTGACGCGGATACCCCAGAGTGAGTACCGATGACCGATTCCGAGACTCTCTACGACGTTCGTGAACGTACCGAGAATCCAGAACACGCGTCAATAGACGACGTGGTGGAACTTGTGTTCGAGCGCGCCCAGCATCCCCGGACAGATCACCAGGACGGGCATCTCAACGAGCTAATGGCGAGTGCCGTCGACAGGTACGGGACCAGCCCCGTCCGTACCGTCATTCATCGTGTTCTCGTCGACGGTACGCCTTTCCGGACCGCCACCTATAACCTCGAAATGTCCAACATCGACGGCGTTCGTATCGGGACGACCGCTGGCCAGTTTCTCAACGAACTGAACTCACAGGGCGATTGAGACCTATCCTGATACCGCCCCTCAGAAGGTCCCCAGAGAGATCCTACAACAAGTAGGGAACATACGGACCGAAGGCAATGAGGAGCCCACTCAGCACGTGGGGCCACTCATTCGACAGCTTCCAATTCTCGATCAACAAGTGCAGATACCACATGCCGACCACGAGCAGGAGTCCAGCGGTCTGGACCACGACGAACGGAAAGGGTTCGATTAGCCGAGGGATGACGACGTCGACCAAGAGGCCGGCGCCGACACCAACTCCGAGGATGATCATAAGCGCGCGTTCCTTGCTCTGGAGCGTTTGGCGGCTTCGAAACGAGATCTCGCTCGTACTGTAAGCGAAATGTGCGATCATCCCCGCGCCAATCCCTTTCAACGCCATTACCAGCAGCTGTCGTAGCTGTGTGAACCCGTCAAGGGACGCCAGGAGCTGATTCAGAGCACGAATATCGACAAGAGCGATGAGGACGACGGTGCAGCCGATTCCGAGCGGCCAGACGTGTTCGGGATCGATGTATTCACTGTCAGCAGCCCGCGACATAATCGAATCATAGAGGCCAGACATTCGGGTGCCGATAGTGAGGACGCGATTTTGACATCCTCCCCGCGCTAAAGCGCGAGGATCCCTCCGTTGGGGGTTCGGCTACCGACCCACGGAGGCAACTTGCGGGTTCGTGCGCACTTCTTTGGGACTTTCGTGAGGGTGTGGTTTCCCCGACCAGTCGTGGTCGTCCCACTCGAATCGCACGGGCCGTGCCATCGGCCTGACTTCACAATCGCTGTTTTCTCGAAGGAATGTCTCTGACGCTGTGAGGTCGGCGTGCCCTTCGAAACCGCATGGGCACGTCAGCGTATCCCCGTGGCGAACTGTCTCCTCGTGGTCGCCACATTCGGGACACGTCTGACTCGTCCACGCTTCCGACTCGGCTTCAAGAGAAATGACGTACTCCTCACAGACACACGCGAGACGGTGGATGAACTTCTTGAACGCCCAGAAGTTGTGCGTCTTCTCGTTCACCCTGACTGACCAATGCGTTTCCAGCACGTCGGTCAGGTCGCCCACGTACACCGTCGCCACGCCCTCGTCGTACAGCCGTTCAACGAGGTCGCGCACCAGCGCGTTCTGTGCGTGGTCACGGCGCTTCGTTCGCTGTCGGTACAGCCGTCGAATTCGCTTGGAACTGTAGCGTCCCTCTCGGAGTCGTCCGGAAGACTCCGTCTTCCGTGATTCCGAGAGACTGCGTCTCTCGGGCAATTTCGACTGTAGACGGGCGATTTCGTCTGTCGTCTCGCGGAACCGTCCGAACAACTTCCGACCGTCGTAGAGGTACTGGTCCCCAGTAGTCGTGGAACAGGCGACGAGGTTGTTCGCGCCAACGTCGAGGGCGGCTTCTTCCGAAGCCAGTGGTGAATCCAGTCGAGAAGCAGGTACGTCATCAGAAGCCAGAGGCTTCTGATTGGCCCACGAGAACCGCGTTGCGGTTCTCGGGATGGTGACTGGTTGAAAAGCCCTGAATGTGTCGCTCACCTCGTCGTACTCAAGTTCCAGACGACCTGTTTGCCGTCCCACTTCGGGTTGCCTCGGACTTCGAGGCGGAGTCGTTCGTGGTAGCCGAGTCCGTATTCGTCTTTCAGTTCTTGCCCGACAGGGATTTCGAGACGGCTACGCTTTCCCCACTCAATCGTGTACTAGTTGTTTCGGATGTAGGTACGGAGTTCGCGTCCGTCTTCCTCGTTGCCCCAGTACGAGGTGGGTTGGCGTACTCATCTTTCTCTTTGAGGGCGAAGAACGACCGCCACGCTTCCGAGTTTTTGCGCGTGACCTGTTGGACTGTCGCACTTCCGACGACGCCGTTGTAGCGCCCTCGGTACTCGGAGGTGTCCCACACGTCGCCGTCACCGAAGTAGTTCTGACGGCGTTCGTAGGTCAGTTCGTTCCACAGGGAGGCGGAGGCGTCGAGTAGCCGTAGGAGGCACTCTTTGTCGTTCTCGGTCTGTGGAACCATCTCGAAGGTGTTGACGCGCTTCATGTGTCGTCACCTTCCTGTTCCGCGATATAGCGTTCGACAGCGCCCTTTGAGGCACTCCCCGCCGTACCGACGTAGTACGAACGAGTCCACTTCACGCGGTCGTCGTAGCGGTTGTTGTATTTCCGCGCCGAGATGCCCTTGACCCAGTTGACGATGAGTGACGGGGCGTTTTTGGGTGGACTCCCGATGAACAGGTGTACGTAGTCGGGCATGACCTCGGACTCGGCCAGTTCGAGGCCCTTGTCCTCACAGATTTCCGCGAAGATGGTTTCGAGTGGAGGAGATTACGACGTCGAAGTATCAGTCAAGGACGCGACTTCGAACTCACTGTGTACGGAAACACAGGAGTGGAACGATGCGGAGAAGTCTCTCTACAGTATCCTGAACGCACAAATGTATTTGCAGTTCAGATAGGCTAACGCAGCTCTGTCGAGAGGTTCGTGCACATACACATCAATTTTCAAATAATCCTTCCCCCTGAAGCGTACTCAGGAGAGCGAGGACACCGACCAGAAGCGCACCGAGTGCGACTACCGACTCACCTCCCGTAACAGAGAGAAACACAGCGTACCCGACACTGCATCCAGCCGCCAACACGACACTGCTACTGATTGTATGAACCAATTCGATTCGGCGTGTCGAGGTATCGCCGCCAACTTCTCTGGCGATACTGAATCCGTTTTGGCCGACGTTCCACGAGAGGAGTAGCAAGAAGGAGGCGGCAAGGAGAAATGACGGTGCCATCCCAACAGCACCGGCGAACAGGATTGCACCGACGAGCAGAACGGTCCCCGTCGAATACACGTTCACAGAGCCGCGAACGAGGCCAGCACCGAGAATCAAAACGCCGAGTGTGCCCGCCGCGACAGTGTAGACAGACACTGCAGTGACGATGGCCGTTCCGATAGCTGTCACGAGTGCGATGGAACTACTCAGAAGTGGTGGCATCTCCTCGGGACGCGTAGGTAGATTACTATTCACGAGAAATCACCCCAGAAAACGGCTCTGATGGGTCCCAGTCCGTAACGTTGAGGCCTGCATTTCGGAGTTCTTTGAGACGGAGTTGTCTCCTGAGAGATGCGTATCCGACCCCACACGTCCGCGTCGAAGCGGTCGAAACCGTCGGGTCAGGACTGAGAACCGATACTGTGTAGCCGTAGGCGTCGAGGCGTCGGACAGCCTCCCTCGCCTCGTCGTCACAAAGAGGCGAAATGAAGAGTATCTGCGTCTCCAGCGACGCTCGCTGGTTGATTTCACGAAGCGCGGCGATGGCGTCGAATTCACCGTCCGGTGTGTCCCACGAAAACGCAGACTCTCTGAGCAACAGCTCCCGAAGTTGACGGCGATGGACGTCACCGGTGCCCGGGGACAACCAGCAAGGCTGCGGGGACAGTGCTGTGATTCCAACAGGCGTACTGTCCGCCAGTAACTGAGAGGCAATGGAGTACGCAGCTGTCACACTCTGACGAACGACTGGTTCAGTGCAGTCGGTCGCCGATTCCAGGTACGCTTCCGCACGGGCGTCGACGACGAGGAGAGTCGTTTCGAGGTGCGGCTCTCGGAAGTCGACCGTCGTAAACTCGCCCGTCTTTGCTTTCCGATTCCAATCAATTCGCGAGAGAGGGTCACCGTGCCGGTACTCACGTACCGAATGAAATTCGACGCCAGCGCCTTTGGTCCGCGACTGTGCTTGGCCTGGGAGAACTGTCGTCTTCTGCTGGAGACCATTGCCAGACACGGGGTGTTCCCGGATTTGGCACGTAATCGTCGTCTCTGACGACTGTTGAAGGCGTTCTCGCTTTCTGACGCCAGCGACATCACGCGTGACGACAAGCGCCGGGTCGTACGTGTGGGCGCCGGCGACAGCTTCGACGGAGTACGAAAACGTCGCCTCCTTCCCTGGCCGAAGTGCGGTCGTAAAGGTAGGCGAGCCTTCAGAGACGATGAGTCCCGTGGGGACACCGTCGACGACACGGATATCAGCGAGCGTCTCGTCACCAGTGTTCAGAACCGAGACGGTTATCTCGATTTCTTGCCCAGGGTCAGGAGCTGCCTCGCTCACAGTTCGTGTGACCGAGACCGTCTGTGTCGGAAGTGAGACGGCACGAGCATACCCATAAACGGTGATACCAAACACCGTCAGGAGGAAGAGCGCTGGTCGCAGCGTGACAATACCGAGTCCAGCAGCACCGAGTGCTGCCGCCGCGACGCCACGTGTCCGTCCTGTACTCACTTCACGGGCCTCTGCGCCTTCACGGCCGTCCCAGAACGAACGTGTCGTCACGGTTAGGTCGTCGTCAAGCGACGTTTGGGCTGCAGCAGACACTTCCGGTGAAACGTCGTTCCCATCGAATCGACTCGCGAGCTCGGAGACGGCATGCCGTGCCCGTCGAGCAAACACTGGTTCGCTGCGACAGAGAGAGCGCACTCGGTGCCAAGGCGAGAGTGACGGAACAACGTCGTCAGCGAAAAACGCCGCCGCCTGTGGGTTTTCAGTCCACGTTCCGTCGTCCAACCGTGTCTCGACATCTGTTCGGGACCACTGTTCCGTTCGAGAGAGGACAGTCCTCGCTGCCTGCCGGAGTTCAGCCCGGAGTTCGAGTCGTTCTTTCGGGTCTTCCTCGCGGCGGTCCGTCCATTCGATACCCCCCAAGCGCCGAGCAAACGCTACGCCGGGATGTTCGTACCCGGGCCGGTGCTTCGGAGTGGGGAATTCAGTCGAGCGCGTCTGTTGTTCGTCGTGACGGGCCTTCGAAGAGGAAATCTCGCCAGCGACATAGCGTGCTGCAAGAAGCAACGAGAGCATGCCGACGAGTGCAATCGGTGCTGTTCGTGCGACGCCAGAAAGGGAGACGAGACTCGCCACCGATGGCAGGGCGACGAGACAGAGACCAGTCAGACTCGACACGAGACCGACGACCAGAACGATGCGGTTGGTGCTGCTCATGGCTCAGACAAGTGAGGTGCTTCTGAAACAGATTCTTCTGAGACAGGTGCTTCCAAGTCGGTCGATGCTGTTCGACCACGCTGAATCGACTCAAGAGCGTCCTGTGCACGCTGTTCACGCTCGCTTGTCGGCGGTTGACCGCCGTATCGAACCGCACAGAACAGGTCAGTTATCGAGTGGACTGCTGACTCTGGAAATCCGGATTCGAGTGCGTCCTGCTCGAGTTCCGTGGGCGTCCGTTGCGGGTCGGGTGCTGAATCGAGCAGCGAGACCATGGTGTACCACGAGTGATAGACACCGTTTGTCGGTGATACATCCCGGACGTGAGTCTCCGGCGAGTGCGTCGTCTCTGCGGTTTCAGACAGTGTCTCGGTGCGAGTGGCATCGATTTCAGTTTGGGAATCGTCGCTCGTGAGTCGCCAGAGTACGAGAGCCGAGCCGATGACGAACAGCACGACGCCTATACCGAGCCGAGAGAGTGTACTCTCGGAATTGCCACCGCTGTCGAGTCCGTTCGTCAGGTCTACGTCGGGGAACGCGACGTGTTCGACAGGCTGTCCGTCAGGTTCGTCTGGTTTTGGACTCCCCTCGTCACTGCCTGGACGCGGGGACGTTGGAGCGTCGCCGGAATCAGTCGGTGCAGTCGGCTGTGCAGACTCAAGCGTCCCTGCGGCGACACCGAGGACTGCGAGAGCAAACACTGTCACGAGGAGGGCAATAGCGCGGGACCGGTTCATCTATGAGCAGACTCTATCGACTAGTCAATTCATCGAAATATAAGAGTTCCACACATCAGTCCTACCCCGTCGGAAGATAAGAATGACTATAAATTGTCAGTTAAGAGTGTCAACGAGCAAGGGACAGTGAGTGACCAGCAAGTAGTTGACGACGAAGCCGACGCGCCACTAATCGATATCTTCGAGATGGCCATCGTATTCACCATACCCGTTCTCGTCGGGATGGGTATCGCACTCACGGACCCCACACTCGACGTGGCATCGGGTGCTATAGGTGCGTCTGGCGTCGGTTGGTTACTCGTTCGGGTTCGAAGACAGTTCAATGCCGTCCGAACGAGTGACGGAATCGTCCGTCGACGACGTCCAGCACGGTCCGAGGCGTTAGAGCGCCTCGCGAAGTGGGAGTACGACCCGAAGTACGACCGTCTTTTGGCACTCGTATTGGCTGTCGTCGGTATCGGGGCGTTCGCTATAATTCCGTTTGGCGAGTGGTCCGACGAGAATATGCTGAGTCTAGTAGTCGTCAGTCACCTCGGGTTGGTGGGTGCACTAGTAGTGTATGGTGCCGCCCAGCGGTGACTCTACGCTCAGTCAGCGATAATGCCAACACTCCTCGCGAGTCGCCAGGGTG
Source organism: Haloferax elongans ATCC BAA-1513 (assembly GCF_000336755.1). GTDB lineage: Archaea > Halobacteriota > Halobacteria > Halobacteriales > Haloferacaceae > Haloferax > Haloferax elongans. The sequence continues at coordinate 58,705 of NZ_AOLK01000026.1, forward strand.
CAAAAAATCGGGAAGAGTTGAATCGGGTTACTCGAAGAGTTCGACGGCCTGCTCGTAGCGGGCGGCAGGTTCGTCCCAGTCGACGACCTCGAAGAACGCGGAGACGAAGTCGCCGCGTGCCGGGCCGTAGTCGTGGTAGTAGGAGTGTTCCCAGACGTCGAGCGCCAGAATCGCGTGCGAGCCCCAGAGTGCGCCCTGGTCGTGCTTGTCGACGACGACGTTCCGAAGCTGGTTCGAGAACGAGTCGTACACCAGCAGTGCCCAGCCGCCAGCNGTGCGAGCCCCAGAGTGCGCCCTGGTCGTGCTTGTCGACGACGACGTTCCGAAGCTGGTTCGAGAACGAGTCGTACACCAGCAGTGCCCAGCCGCCAGCGGCACCGGCTGCGGCTTCGAATTCACCCTTCCAGGCTTCGTAGGAGCCGAAGTCCTCCGCGATGCGGTCGGCGAGTGCGCCCTCAGGCTCGTCGCCACCCTCCGGGGACATGTTCTGCCAGAAGAGGTCGTGGAGAATGTGTCCACAGCCGTTGTGGGTGACGTTACGGAGTGCGCCGGCGGACGAGCCGAACTCGCCAGCCTCGCGGTTCGCTTCGAGCGTCTCTTCGGCGGCGTTCCAGCCGTTGACGTAGCCCTGGTGGTGGGTGTCGTGATGCCACGTCAGCACCTGCTCGGAAATGTGTGGTTCAAGCGCGTCGTACTCGTACGGAAGCGGGTCGAGTTCGTANGGTGGGTGTCGTGATGCCACGTCAGCACCTGCTCGGAAATGTGTGGTTCAAGCGCGTCGTACTCGTACGGAAGCGGGTCGAGTTCGTAGTTCGTCATTGTAAATCCCAACTTGGACGTGGGTTCGTAACCACATGTAGTTTCCCTGAATCCGTTTTACGTAGAAATACTGATAATTTTGGCCGAGCGCGAACCAGCCAGTAAAAATTGGTGGTACAACCCAGTCATAATGTTTTTCGGGAATCGAGGAGACCGGTACGTATGACAGGAACGAACCCACGCACGACCAAGGGTGAAGAAGAGATAGCGACTGTTCGGGTGGCACTATGACGGCACCGACGTTCGACGCATACGCAGCAGAGAATCCAGACGCACGATTCACAGAGTGGTTACGAGCGCGGGCAGAACCCGAGTGGACGAACGCAGTCGAACACCAGTTCGTCGAAGAACTCGGTGCCGGGACGCTCGACGAGGATGCCTTCAGCAGGTACCTCGTTCAAGACTACGCGTTCGTCGAGACACTGACCGGACTCGTGGGCCACACCGTCGGCCACGCGCCAACGATGCACGCCAAAGGTCAGTTGGCCGATTTCCTGGGGACGCTGACGGCCGACGAGAACGATTACTTCCAACGCTCGTTCGAGGCGCTGTCGATTCCGACAGAGGAGTACGAGAACCCCCAGCGTGAGCCTGTGACCATGGCGTTCGAAGACCTTCTGACGCGTGCCGCCACCGAAGGAGGGTACGCAGAAGCGCTCTCGGTACTCCTCCCGGCAGAGTGGGTGTATCTGTCGTGGGGACAGAACGTGGCTGACACCAACCCCGACCCATTCTACTATCGAGAGTGGATAGACCTCCACGCAATCTCAGAGTTCGAGGCGTTCGTCGAGTGGATGCGACGCGAACTTGACCGATACGGACCGGAGTTGAGTGACCGCCGACAGTCGCTCGTGGAGCGTCACTTCCGCCGGGTCGTCGACCTCGAAGTGAGCTTCTTCGACCTCGCGTACGAGTTGGAGTAGTTGTGTGCTGAACCCAGGCGGTTCGTCCAGCGTGAGCCACCAAACCACACCCCAGCATTTGACTCGTGACATTCGCCGCGCTCGTTGGCTGGATAACCGAGCGGAGAAAGTGATTCAACAAATAATTACCAAGTGATACCACCAAGTAGAAACATTATTGCGTGAGTGGAGGAGAGTCCGAGAGCATGAGCGAAGAAACACAGTACACCGTTTGGGCCGCGACTCGTGGCCACCTAAGCGAATACCTCTCTGGGATGGGTCCATCGTGGATTGCCGGCGCAATCGCCGCCGGTCCCGCGACAATGGCGAGTCTCATCACCGCGGGTGCAACGTTCGGCTACGACCTTCTCTGGGTCGTCATCCTCTCTGCAGTTCTCGGTGCGGGAGCACAGTACCTCTCGATGCGACTCGGCCTCCTCACCGAGTCTGGAATCGTCTCTATCGTCGAAAAGACACTCGGCGACCGGTGGGCGTGGATTCTCGTCGCCGACGTCGTCCTCGCTGCCGGTCTGGCCCAGCTAGTTATCATGAAAACGGTCGCGAGCGTCTCAGAGACTGTCACCGGAATCGACGCTCGAATCTGGGGAGTCACGTGGGCGGTTATCCTCGCCGCTGGACTCGCTGGACGCGGATACCGAGTCGTCGAACTCGGTGCAAAAGTACTCGTGAGTGGCGTCGTCGTCGCGTTCCTCGCGTCGACGTTCGTCGTTCCCATTGACTCTGGTGCGGCCACAAGTGGACTCGTCCCGACGATTCCAGGCGGCGTCGACGGTGCACTCGTCGCTGCCGGTATTCTCGGTGGCGCTGTTCACGTTACGCTCGTGACGATGCAGTTCTACACCATGCGGGCGCGTGAGTGGACTCGAGAGAACTACGGTCTCGCTACCTTCGACATCGGCGCGTCGATGCTCGTCGCCTTCGGTGTCTACAGTCTCGCAATCTTCCTCGTTGCCGCCGGCGTGCTGCACAACCCCGACGTCCAAGCGAGTGGGTTGACCGCAATCGACGCAGCACAGGCTCTCGGACCGCTCGTCGGAACGAACGCGAAGTGGCTGTTCCTCGTTGGGCTCTGGGGTGCGGCCGTCTCGACACTCGGTGGAAATACCGTCGTTCCGCCCTACCTCGTTGCCGACAAACTCGACTGGGAGACCGACGTCTCTGATTCACGGTACCGTGGTCTGCTCGCCGTCGTTGCGCTGCTTAGTGCGGGTGGTGCATTCATCGGTGGCGCGTTCTTCCCGCTTCTCATTCTCGTGCTGGCGTTCGGACTCGTCGGCACGCCGTTCGCGCTCGTTCTCGTTCTGTATCTCCTGAACAAGTCGGAAGTGGTGCCGGTGAAGAATTCCCGGATTGCCAATGGTGCCGGACTCGTGCTCGTCGCTATCACGTCAGTTCTTGCAGGGTCGTTCGTTCGAGAACAGGCTGCAAGCGGGATTGGAGACCCAATCACGTTGTTCGTTGTCTTCTTTGCCGGTGGGCTTGGGATAGCCAGTCTCGTACTCGGAGTCAAGTTCGTTCGGGAGGAACTCATTTAGTCGGCGACCTTCTCGAACCACGGTGAGTTAGGTAGCCATCGAAAGCAACAGAACACTAGCTAACACACCACACTAAATATTCTAAACTAGAACGTTGTATTAATTTAAATTATATTATATATCTTGTTGTGACGCGATTTGTTACCTAGTTAACTAGATTGTCGGTGTTTGGCACACACACCACCCTCGCGTTTGTAACAGCTACGAGAGACCCTAGAGATTTTCGGCACACACACCACCCTCGCGTTTGTAATTTCACGGTGATATCTGCCTTCTTCACACCGTTTCGTTCGACACCAACCCTCCTTTTCGCGTTACATTCGCGATGGTGGTGTGTCTGAACCGTCCTCACGATGTGTCTGAACGACGCCAATCTTCACGAATTTACATTCGCGAGGGTAGTCCCTCACGTCACACTTACATTCGCGATGGTGGTCCGCCCCCACAACATCATTCGTTACACTCGCGAGGGTACCCTCCCCGGTTACAAACGCGAGGCTGGTGTCTGACACTTACTTGCGCGGAACCACTAAAAATGTAGACCCAATTGAATCGGGCAATACAACGTTTCGTGATGCTGTATTAGGTGAATTTACAAACGCGAAGCCACCCCCTCAAGTTTATTATGGTGGGTCTGAATATCGAAGCTACATGACTACGGACGAGGCTGAGGGCGGTGACCGAGACCCCCTCTTCCGATACGATCAACCTGTCTTCGCGAATGAAGATATTCTCAAGATATCGCACCTTCCAGGACCGGATAAAATTGTTGGCCGTGACGAGCATATGGCAAAGGTCGCTCAGGCACTTAACCCAGCAATCTTCGGTCGTGAACCGACACATCTCTTTATTTTCGGAAAAACTGGCTCGGGAAAGACGCTCACTGCCCGACTCGTAAGCGAGCGGTTACAGAACGAGGCTGCTCGCGAATCGGTCGAGGTCAACACTGCAGTCATCGACTGTGGTGAGCAGAACACCGAGGCATCTGTAATCAAAACGCTTGCCTCACAGATCAACGACCCCAACAAGAGTGGAATGACGATTCCTGAGCGTGGTCTCTCAACTGGTGATTACTACAACCGTCTGTGGCAAGTCCTCGACACGTGCTCGGACGTTACAATCGTCATTCTCGACGAAATCGACATGTTACGTGACGACGAGGTGCTTCGAAAACTCTCGCGCGCGGGCGAGAATCAAAAGATTGTGGACTCCCGTCTCGGCATTGTCGGTATCTCGAACAAGATCGACTACCCCGAGGAACTCACAGAACGCGTCAAGTCGAGTTTCTCCCACGACGAACTTGTCTTTCCGTCGTACGACGCGAACCAACTCCGTGAAATCCTCGAAAACCGGCGCGATGCGTTCAAACCTGGTGTATTGACGGACGACGTGATTCCACTCGCGAGCGCACTCGCCGCACAGGAACACGGCGATGCTCGCAAGGCCATCGATATCCTCCGTAATGCGGGCCGAATCGCACGAAAGGAAGGGTCTGAACAAGTCACCGACGAACACGTCCGTGCTGCGAAAGAAAAGAGTGAGGCAGACCGGTTCAGCGAACTCATCGAGGGAACAGCCACGCAGTCAAAGGCGGTGCTGTACTCACTCGTCCTTCGGACAGGCGGGCGAAAGACGGCCGAAATCACTACGAACAAAATCTATCGCCAGTATCTCGAAGTCGCTGACGAACTCGACTTAGACCAACTCTCGGAGCGACGCGTCCAAGAACTGCTTCAGGAACTCGACTTCCTGAACGTGATTCAATCGGAAGTCCGAGGTCGCGGGCGAGGACAGGGCGTACACGGGACCCACCGATTACTCGAAGACCCCGATATCGTAAAGCGGGTGTTACTTCGAGACAGTCGGATTTCGACGCTAGAATAGCGGTCTCGTCCGGCCGAAAAACAAACTACTCGTTGAGGTCGAGTTCGAATTGTTCGTTTTCGGTGACCACGTTGAGCGTGACGCTCGTGTTCGACTCTCGAATATCCACGTCTTGGAGCAGCGCCTTGATTTGCGTGTTCATGTCGTCGGTATCTCGGAATTTCCCGACGGCGGTCACGTCGTGGTCGCCGGTCGTCTCGTAAACGGAGATAATCTGACGTTGGGATTCGAGTAACTCACTCACTTCGGTAAGTGAACGACCCTCGACTTTCAATTGGAGAATCCCCGTCACGTCGTAGCCGAGCGCGTCGTAGTTGACACGCGGCGTGTACCCTTCGATGACTCCCTCTTCTTCGAGGTCTCGAAGGTGATTCGAGACTGTTGTCACCGAGACATCGAGCTCCTCTGCGAGATTCCGAAGACTCGTCCGACCATCGTCGAGAAGCGCATTCACAAGCTTTGGGTCGAGGTTCTCGTACGTCATTATCATACATTCCGAACGGTACTCATTTGAAATTTGTGAATGTAAAATTACCGTATTGTTGAACGGGTACTGTCTGGTTAGTGACCTCCTCAGCAGGTGTTCGTCCGTCGAGCGATTGATGGGGTCGTTGGATGTTATAGTATTGCACAAATTCTGTGTAATACCTGCGGACGCTATCATGACTTCCCACCCATGAATTATCGAAGTGACTAATTCGAATTTTGAGGGTATGGAACCACTTTTGGACAAGGTTTCGCTCGATGTAGTCAAACCAACTGTTCAATTATAACCGTAAGATGGAAGTCTGATAGCCGAAGACATCAACGAGAAACACAGCGTCTGAGAGACCGTGATCCTCCGAGAATTGATGGAGAAACGCAGCAGCCAGATTAGTCTCTTGCCGTTCAAATAATTCGACGTCAAGAATCAGATTTATTTTAGATTGTATTGTATCATATAGACAAGACTACTTGCCGATAATGTTAACAATCGCCCACATCGACCGGAACCCCCCTTCGGCTTCGTCTCAGGCGGGGGTGTAATTAATATGGGATAGTTGATGTAACTACTTCCAAACAGCTTGTTAGGGACGTTGGAGGCGTTGCAGACGGAGAATTTATTCTGTCTCCCTAAGCAAATATCTGGTCGTGTGGAACTGGGTAGTGAACATTCTGACGGGCGTCCTCAGAACGCGAAGCGTTCTGGTAGGCTGAGAGCAAAGCTCTCGTGACCTCGTTGCTTAAACTGGCTTAACTAAACAGCTCCGAACCAAGAGATTTATATGGAATCAGAAACGCTCTTGACTTTATGATGGCAAAAAAGCGACAGTATTTGGAGGTTGTCCATCGATGAGTCCGAAATTACTGGACGGAGGTGGGTCTCCGGTCGCACCTTGGTTCCTCGCTGCAGTCATCGTGCTCTCCACCGCCGCAGCTCCGTTGTTTGCGGCCCCGGCAGCAGCAAACGGGGCACACATCGGAATCACGGACGTACAGGTCTCACCGGACGAGCCAGCACCGGGTCAGCAAACTGAACTCTCCGTCTCGATACGAAACGGACAACAAAGTCCCAGTGTCGTCGATATCACGGACATTTACGTTCGACGACCGGGGAACTCAGACGATATCGCCCGAGTTGAGGACGTCGGGACTATTCCTATCGGTGAGAACATTTCCGTCCCGTTGCCGGTTACGTTCGACAAATCGGGTGTAAAAGACCTTCGAGTCGTTTTCGCTGGACGGCTCAAAGATGGCTCACACGTCCGAGTTCGGTACCCACTGACAGTCGATGTCCGTGAACCGACCCGTCCGCAGGTAGAGCTATCCGTCGAAGAGGCAGTCCCCGGTGCGACGCGGTCTGTCAACGTCACGGTTGCGAACGGTATCGACAGAGACATTCGCCAACTGAAAGTCGTCTCGTCCTCCGCTGACGTCAACTTCACTGTCAACGAGCGAGTGAAGGCCAAACTGGCAGCAGGGAAAGCGGTCACGTTCGACTTCCCCGCTCGTGTCTCTGAGACCGGGCAGCACCCGGTGAATCTAACTCTCCACTACGTGGACAGAGGGGTTCACCACGAAATCTCGCGAACGTACCAACCGCGATTTACGTCCCCGACGAACCCCGGAAAAATCGTCTTGACCGACGTTCGAGCGACGCAGACCGGTGGTACGCTGGAGGTGTCTGCGACCGCTGGTAACGTCGGG
>NZ_AOLK01000027.1 GCF_000336755.1 Haloferax elongans ATCC BAA-1513
CCAGTCCTCGACGATCGGATCCCACGCCATCAGTGACCAGTCCTCCTCGAGCGCACTGCCGTCACGATCGTCGCCGCCCGGATCGCGTGGATCGAGATCGACGTCGGCGCTAGATCCGTACCGCCGCGACCCCGACGGCAGGAACGACAGCGAGCCACGACCGAGGTACGCACTGATGTAGTGCGCCGCGTTCCGTGCGTCCACCCGCCGGATGTCCACCACCCGGCCGAGGCCGACGCGCTCGGCCAACTGCGACAGTTCCCGCTGCGGCAGGAACCGATCCACGAGCAGGTGCAGGTGCGGCCGGTCCCGCTCGTCTCCCTCGTGCCGCACCCACAGATACGACAGGTTTGGATAGCGGTCCCTCAGTTCCGTCCTCAGCGCGTTCCACCGATCGGTGATGTACTCGTGCTTCTCCTCCTTCGACGCGGGCGCTCTGCGGTCCACTGTGAGCGTCAGGAACCGACGCATCTCCGGGCGCTCCTCCGTGATCCGTTCTATCTCCTCGATCAGTCCCATCCTCAGCCGGTGGCCGCAACACTCGCAGTCCCACGAACCGCAACGGTACGACGCCTGTTCCCCCGATTCTGTCTGGTACTTCAGGTGCGCCAAGTCCTTCCGGCAGTCCGGCCGCTCCCGATCCGGCCCGCAATCCCAGTCCCGACCGAGCCGTGACTGCTCATCCAACTCGACCTCGCCGTCGACGGGATCCGCGCTCACTCCGACCACCCCGACCGACGCGATCGCGAGCTGCTCCACGAGTGGCCCGACAGCACGTCCGGCCCAGCTGGGGCGGCACTATCCGACGACCGCGACGAAGACGAGCCGGTGGCACCGCACCGCACCATAGCCACCGGCACGTCTTCTACCGCACCGCACGGTGGAACGCCTGAATTGGCGAAGCATAGCGGCTCTTGAGTTGTTCTAACTAGCGTCGAGTAAAGACCGCACCGCCGCCGCACCGCCACCGCACAAGATAGCCCCCTCCCGCCGGTCGGGGGCGTGCGGATCGGGCGGCCCTCGAGCCGGGTACGCCGGCTCTCGGGCAAATCAAGATCGCCCGATCCTTGCGGTGGATCGGCGCTTAGTCGTCCAGACCGAGCGTTTCCGTGAACCGTCGAAACACTTACTGACTCGGCTGAGAGAGGACAGAGCGAGGACGAACCCTCCGGCCAAGAGGTTTCCACCGGGCGATTCTGCCACAAATCGCGTCCGGTGGAATCGTCCGTCGCCCGGGCCTTCTCCGGGCATTCACTCACGTTGCGTAGCTTTGACTGCGACGAGAACGACTAGCCCCTTAAAGAATACTGACCTTTCACCCCGGCAGAACATCTACCTATCCCGATACTACCAACACGCCCACATATTGTTATTAGCAGTTCTAACCATAGCCAGACAGAACCCGAAACCGCATGACAGCGCAGGGGTCGCCGATCGCCCCGGAGTATCACCCATCACAACTTACCGCCGTCTTGCGATTCTTCCCCCTGTCGAATCCCGGCCCTATCCGTACAATCGCAGGACGGCGTAAGGATACCCCTGTCTGAACCGCCACAACTTACCGCCGTCTTGCGATTCTCCCACCACAATCACTCGCCCCTCCGCTCCCTAATCGCAGGACGGCGCAAGGGTCGCCGAAAATCGAACCGACCCCACCACCCACCACAGGGACCTATAACGGTGTCTAGGGGGACCCCACCCGGCACCTCTCACCTCGCGGTGGGACCGACCGATCTAGTCTGGTGGCGGTCCTCTATCCTCGTCGCGCCGGAAGTCTCCCGACGCAGCCGACACCCAGTCCTCGACGATCGGATCCCACGCCATCAGTGACCAGTCCTCCTCGAGCGCACTGCCGTCACGATCGTCGCCG